>CAMBFG010000004.1 GCA_945865925.1 Dehalococcoides mccartyi | reverse complement strand
GGCCTGCCGCCCACCTGCTTTTCAGGGGGTTTTGGAATCTGAGGTAACGGATTCCGGCAGATTCCTTGCGGGGCTTAGTGGTCGGAAATACAATCGCGGCGCCCAGGTGGGGCGACATCTCCCCAAACGGCGTCACTGGAGGCGGACGGGCGGCGGCCGGACCGGGCACCGCCTGTGGGCCAGCCAGTGGTGGGAGCACCTCAAATGATCGTGATTGGCCTGACCGGCGGCATCGCCTCCGGGAAATCGACAGCCGCTGAGCAACTCCGCAAGAACGGCGCCGTCATCATTGACGCCGATCGCGTGGGGCATCGTTCCTACGAACCGGGCACGCCCGGATTCGAGAAGGTGGTCAACGCCTTCGGGCATGACACCGTCGGCAAGGACGGCCTCATCGACCGCCGAGTCCTCGGCGGCAAGGTCTTCGGCGCCCCTCAGGAGCTCGAGCGCCTCAATGCCATCCTCTGGCCGGAAATCCGCCGCCTCATCCGCGAAGAGATCGCCCAGATTCGCGAGCACGATAAAGACTCAGTCATCGTGGTCGAGGCGGCTGTTCTGATCGAGGCCGGGTGGCAGGATCTCTGCGACCAGGTCTGGGTAGTCACCACCACCCCCGAGTCCGCCATCGAGCGGCTCCAGTCGCGAAACGGGCTCACGCGTGAGGCCGCCCTGGCGCGGATCAACGCGCAGATGACCTCGAAAGAACGAGCGGCGTACGGCCAGGTCGTTGTGGATAACTCGGGGCCCGAGGACCAACTGACCCAGAAGATGGATCGGGCCTGGCGCAGCCTGCAGGCACGCCTCGACCTTCGCCGGCCGAAGAAGCCGGTCGTGAGGAAGGTCGCGGTGAAGAAGGCTGTGGCGAAGAAGCCAGTCGCCAAGAAGCCCGCTGCGAAGAAGCCAGCAGCCAAGAAACCGGCCCGCCGCTAGACGCTGCCTCCGGCTACCGGCACGATGTACGTTCTCGCCGAGGCGATCGCCTCGGTGGCGGGTCAGGATGACGGCGTTGACGACGAATGCCCCCGGATTCAAGCAGATCGCGGTCGAGGACTTCCGACTCACCGAGGAGCCGTTCTACCTCCCCATCCGGGACGAGGTTGAACTGTTCGAGACCGCGTATGCCGACAGCGTTCCGGTGCTCCTCAAGGGCCCGACCGGTGCTGGCAAGACGCGCTTCGTCGAATACATGTCCTGGCGACTCCACAACAAGGGCGGCCACGGTGGTCACGAGGAAGGCGTCCCGCTGATCACGGTCGCCTGTCACGAAGACCTCACCGCCTCTGACCTCGTCGGCCGTTACCTCCTCGAAGGTGACGAGACGCGCTGGATCGACGGTCCGGTGACGCGTGCCGTGAAGAACGGCGCCATCTGCTACCTCGACGAAGTGGTCGAGGCACGCAAGGACACCACCGTCCTCATCCACCCGCTGACGGACTACCGCCGCCTGCTCCCGGTGGAGAAGCGTGGCGAGCTACTGGAGGCCGCTGACGGCTTCCTGCTGGTCATGTCCTACAACCCGGGCTACCAGTCCGCGATCAAAGACCTGAAGCACTCCACGCGTCAGCGTTTCATCGCGATCGAGTTCGACTACCCGCCGCGCGACCAGGAAGCGATCATCATCGAGCGCGAGTCGCTCGTGGACGCCGCCACCGCGATGGAACTCGCCAAACTCGCCGAGAAGGTGCGTAACCTGAAGGAGCACGGTCTGGGCGAAGGCGTCTCGACCCGTCTCCTGGTCTACGCGGGCAAGTTGATCCACGGCGGCATCTCGCGCCGTCGTGCGTGCCAGGTCTCGATCGTCTGGGCCCTGACAGACGACCGCGAGGTCCAGCGCTCCATCGAGGAAGTCGTCGCCTCCATCTTCGACGACTAGCCCACCGGTGCTGGCGGCCCGCATGCCGCCGGTGCCTTGAGCACGGGGGATGCGATGAGCATCGCCGACGACCTGACTGCCCGTTACGCGGCCGACTTGCGCGGCTTTGGCGCCGCACTGCCGGATGACTTCGCCACCGGCGCCCGCGCGATGTCTGCGCACCTCTCCGACGAGGAACTCGAGGCGTGGGCGAAGGCCGGCATCGAACTCGCCAACTCCAGCCTCCGCGCCTGGGAGGCCGCCGCCGAGTACTTCCGCGCCAGCGCGGACATCGTCGAACGCCTCGGGACTGAGGGCATCGCGCGCTGGGCTGCCCAGGCGACCGAGCTCTCGTCGCGCTCTTCGCTGATCGCGGCGCAGTTCCTCAAGTCGACGCCGGAGGCGCTCGCCGTCCTACAGCCAGAAGACCTTGAGGAGTGGGCGCAGCAGGGCGACCGGCTCTGCCGCGGCAACTGGAAGTCGATCGCGCTCGCGCAACTGTATTTCCAGATCAGTCCCTCGCTGTTCCGCTCGCTCTCATTGCCTTCGGTCGGCCGGCTCGTGGACGTCATCGACCAACTGACGGAGCGCTCCTACGAACTCGCGACGACAGCGCTCGAGGGCTCGGGGCAGATCTTCGCCAGCCTCAGCGGCCACGACCGTGAGCCGTTCCTGCGCTTCGCGCGCGCCGTCACGCGCGCCTCCTGGGCTGACACGCGGCTCTACTTCGAGCGCGGCCCCAAACTCATCGAGCGGATCGAGGCACCGCAGCGCGCCGCCTTCCTCGACCTGGCCGGACGCGTGACGACCGAGGTGGGGCGTCAGGGCTTCCCGCTGTTCTCGGACGCCGCGGAAGCCCTCGGTGGCATGGCGACCGAGGAGCACGGCGCGTACATCGCGTTCGCCTCGAAGATCGCGACCGGCAGCCCCACGGCGGCGATGGAATACCTGAAGAGCGCGCCGTTCGTCGCGACGCGCCTCAACCCCGACCAGCGCTCGCTGTGGGAACAGGAAGGCCTCGAGATCCTCGCGGTCGAACACAACCCCGAGGGGGCGGAGGCTTACTTCCGTCTGGAGTCCACGCGGGCCGAGGAGCGCATGCGCGCGCTCTCCTCGCGCGTCGAACTCTCCTCGATCAACTCGATGCTGCGCATGTACGCGAAGGCGCTCTCCGGAGAGCCTGTCTCGGTGCACTCGGCGGAAGACCTTGTCGAGCGCGGCATCGGCTGGGTGACGGAGTCCGCCGCCTCTACCGAGGGCTCCTCGATCTACCTGCCGCCGTACGTCGCCACGTTCCCGGAGCAAGAGGCGAACTTCCAGGTCTACAAGGTGTTCACGACGCACCAGACCGGCCGCATGGAGTTCGGTTCATTCGACTACGCGTGGGACATGCCCGGCGCGCACGTCGCCTCGACCGGCCCTCGACGAGAGGTAGCCGCCGCGCTCCGCCGTCAGGAGCAGGGCATTGCCGCCCCGAAGGCCGAGGCGGTCACGGCCGTCCAGCGCCTCTTCAACTGCTTTGACGATCGCAACCTGATCGCCGGCCTGTTCACCGTCGTCGAGGACACACGCGTCGACGCCCTCGTCTCGCGCGAGTACGGCGGCATCCGGCGCTGGCTGAAGCGCCTGCAGGACCACGAGATCGGCCGTCGCCCGAAGGTCGAAGAGATGGCGCTGCGCCAGGCCTTCGTGGAGAACCTGCTGCGCGCCTCCCTCGGTCAGGCTGAGGCGATCCGCTGGCCGATCATGCTGCGCGAGTACATGACGGACGGCATCGCCGCACTGCGCATGGTCGAACAGGCCGGTGCGACCGTGCAGGACAGCGCTGAGGTGGCGGGCGCGCTCTACGACATCGCGACGTCGATCCCGAATGTGCGCATGCCGAACCCGGACGGCAAGTTCGATTTCGAAGGCGCCTCGCAGGAAATGATGGACGTCCTCCCCTCGATGCCTGGCGGTGGCGAGGGTGGCCCGGACATGCCGGGGAACCAGCAGGAGATGGCGTTCGAGAACCCGCCGCAGCCGGACTTCCGCGGTGACTTCAAGCCGGAACTCGTCCAGTTGATGGCGAAGTTGAAGTTGCAGCAGGAGGGTGGCGCGGACGCTGGTGGCTCGCTCACCAAGGAGCAGTTGATGGAACTGCTTCAGAACTCCGTCGAACTCTCGATCTCCGAGTGGGCTGAGGGCGACCTCGACCAGAGCCTCGGCATGTTCCTCGACAACCTCCAGAAGGAGGCGGGGACGCCGGCCGGGGACAAGAAGGGCGAGAAGAAGGACGGCGACGCCTCGGCCGACGGCGGCAAGGGCGAAGGGCCGGACGAGGGCGAACTGCCCGTCGAGGTCACCTGGTTCTATTACGACGAGTGGGACTTCCGCGCTGGCGACTACCGCCCGCGCTGGACCCGCGTCGGCGAGCGCGTCTCCGCCGAGGGCGATCGCGACTTCTACGAGGAGACGCTGCGCAAGCACCACGGCCTCGTCATGGAGACGCGCAAGCAGTTCGAGATGATGCGGCCGGAGTCGTTCAAGAAGATCAAGCGCCTCGAAGACGGCGACGAGCTCGACACTGACTTGGCGATCGAGTTCCACGTCGACAAGAAGGCGGGCGCGGGCCCCTCGGCGCGCATCTACAACCGCCGCAACAAGATCGAGCGCGACGTCGCCGTCGCGTTCCTCCTCGACATGTCCGCGTCCACGGACGAGGAGATCGAGAAGCAGAAGGTCAAGCACTCCGGCAAAGACGACGATGACGACGACAACTTCGATGGCGACCCACGCCGCTACTTCCAGTGGCTTGCCGCGCGTCGCGCGAAGGCCCTCGTCGAACCGCCGAAGCGCATCATCGACCTCGAGAAGGAGTCGACGGTGCTGATCGTCGAGGCACTCGAGGCGATCGGTGACTCGTACGGTATCTACGGATTCTCCGGCTACGGTCGCGACAACGTGGAGTTCCACGTGATTAAGGACCTGGACGAGCAGATGTCCGAACGCGTGGAGCGTCGGATCTCCAAGATCGAGCCGATCCGTTCGACCCGCATGGGCCCGGCGCTGCGGCACACGATCCACAAGCTCGATGAGTACGACGCCAAGGTGAAGATCCTCATCCTCGTCTCGGACGGCCGCCCACAGGACCACGGCTACGGCCGTGACCGGACGGAGAAGGAATACGCCGTCCACGACACGAAGCAGGCGCTGGTCGAGGCGAAGCGGGTGGGCATCACGCCGTTCCTCATCACCGTCGACAAGGAAGGCCACGACTACCTCAAGCAGATGTGCGACGACATCGGCTACGAGGTCGTGGACGACATCGAGTCGCTCCCGCGCCGCCTGCCGACGCTCTACCGCCATCTCGCCGCCGACTAGTCGCCAATACGCCGACGAGTCGTCTCGCGCTCATCCAAACAGAAACCCCGCCGTCTGGCGGGGTTTCTGCGCGACGAGAAGTCGGCTGGATGCGCCATGCGCAGGCGCGAAGTGCGCGATTGACCGCGCCAGTGGACCGTTGTGGTCCGGGTGCTGAGGTTGTGACAGGTATTAGTGGAGTTGCCGGCGGCCTTCGTCACCGGCCAGTTGGTACTTCAATGGCGTGACCCTCCATTAGACCGAAGTGTGCCGCGTCTTCCCCAGGATGCGCCAGTCGATGGTCTTGCTCATCGCGACCTCCGTCTCTGTGCTTCCCGACGTTCGAGGCGGTGTGGAGTCCGCTTCGCACGTCTCTGCGTGAAGACCACACTACTGAGTCCGCATTTCGTGAGAGTGAGCGCAAACACCGCTCACGTGCGCACACGCACGATTCTCTGTGTATCGACTACTCGAGGCCCCACCGCCACACGATGCGCGCGCCGTCGTCGCCCCTTTCGGCATGCGCTGCGCCCTGCTCCGCGAGGAGATCGAGGTGCCCGATCGTCTCCGTCATCGCCTGGCCGATGCGGGAGTCCGGCAGCCGGGGGAACACCGCACGCGTCACCTCGAACGCCGTCGCCGTACCCGCAGCGGCAAGGGCTCCCCGCACGCGTGCGCCGCGGCGCGCGTGATGCGCCTCGAACTGCGCGAACAGCCTCGTTGGCTCGTCCACCACCTCGCCGTGTCCGGGGAGAATGCGTGCCACCGGCAGCGCTCGCAGCGCCGCCACCGAGCGCAGGAACGGCGGCAGCGACGGCCATCGAGTTGGGTCGCCATCGAGGGCCCCCGGGAAGTGCAGCCCCGGCGTCGGGATCGTCGTCGGCAGCAGCGTGTCGCCAGAGCACAGGTCGAGGCCGTCTGGACCCTCAATGACGGCAACCAGGTTCCCCGGCGTGTGCCCCGGCGCAGCCACGAGGCGTAACGAGCGGCCGTCCGCCAACACCCACGACCCGCTGTCCTCGGCCGCGTCGATGGCGTCCAGAGGACACGGCTCCCAGCGCTGCTGCGCCGTCCGCGTCCCCAGCAGTCCCGCCACCACCTCGGCAGGCGCGCCCTGCCTCGCGAGTTCCGCCGCCCGCGTGTGCCGCTGCGCCCGCAACCCCTCGAGGCCCGCCGCCAGCGCCGCCATCCCCGCGCGCCTCGCCACGATCCGCGCGCCCTCGCGTGCCCACCGCGCCGCCAGCCCCGCGTGGTCGATGTGCTCGTGCGTCACCACCACGACTCGCACGTCGTGTGCGGAGAATCCGAGGCCCGCAGCCTGCGCCTCAATGCTCCCCCACGCCTCGACATCCCCGTCCGGCTCCCACCCCGCGTCGACCAGCAGCACGCCGCCGGTGGCGAGCCGGAAGGGCCAGAGGTTGTTGTCGGCGATACGGAGAGGGATGGGGCTCATGATCGGCCCGCGTGGGCCCGAGGAGTACATCGGTGAGTTCATTCCGGCTGCGTGCCGACTTTCCGCCCGCGACGTTCGGTGGGCACTTCGGTGTCCTCTGACGGGAGGAGCGCCTGCCGAGACTGCGTGATGAGATGTTCCGCCACGCGCAGGAATACTTCGCGATCGGCAGCGCTGACACCGTTGAAGAGGGTGGCGGCGCCGAGGTGGTACTCGCGGAGCGGGAGACGGGCTGCCGCTGGGGCGATGACGAGCTCGACCAGGAACGCCCGGCGGTCGGTGGGGTGGACGCGACGTCGCACGATGCCTTCGGCCTCGTAGGCGTCGACGAGCGAGGTGACCATGCGGCCACTCGTGTCCAGGACTCTGGCAAGGTCGCTCATTCGCCAGGGTTCGGTGGAGGTAGCGAGGCGCTCAAGCATGTAGCGTCCGATGAGGGAGCCCCCGGCGGGGACGTCGGCGTTCCACTGCTGGACGTACCACTTGCGGAAATAGAACACGAGGCGGTCGAGGGTGCCCGAGAGGCGGTCGGCCTGATCGGGAGACGCGGACCGCTTTGGGCGGGCATCGTTTGCCAATAGGTCTCCTGTCACACGGGTTCCGGGGGGATTCTACCGCACGACATACTGAATCGCGTGAGTATTTCACCCGCCATAGTTACCCCGTTTCCTATCTCCGGCTTCCGCGGGTACCATCCGCGGCGGACTCCGCTCACAGCGGGGGCGAGCGCGCGGGACGAAGCCCTCAATCGGGGGACCCCTGCGGCCGGGGAGAGGATTGGGTCGATGGACGTAGGGGCAGGGCTGACGAATGACCTCAAGACCGCCGGGGAGCGAGCGCGACAACTCGAGGGCCTCGGATACGACATCGCCAGCACCGGCGAGACGCAGCACGACCCGTTCCTCCCGCTGCTGATCGGCATGGAGCACACCGAGCGGATGCACTTCAGCTCGCTCGCGATCGCATTCCCGCGTTCGCCGTACGTCACAGCGAATATGGCGTGGGACATGCAGAAGTTCTCGGACGGGCGGTTCGTGCTCGGCCTCGGGACGCAGGTGAAGGGCCACAACGAGCGCCGGTTCAGCGTGCCGTGGGTGGCACCGGGCCCGCACATGCGTGACTACGTGAACATGGTGCGCGCCGTGTGGGACTCGTGGCAGAACGGCACGAAGCCGAACTTCGAGAGCGAGAACTACCAGTACAAGTTGACGAGCCCGTTCTTCAACCCGGGCCCGATCGAGCACCCGAAGATCCCGATCGTGATCGCGGCGGTGAACCCGTTCAACGCGCGGCTCGCAGGCGAGGTGTGCGACGGCATCGCGATCCACGGCTTCAGCACGTTCAAGTACATCAAGGAAGTGTTGATCCCGGCAGTACACGAGGGCGCGCGTCGCGCTGGGAAGCAGCCGAAGGACCTGCAGATCCGCGGCGGCGGCTTCATCGTGACCGGGCGGAACGAGCAGGAGGTTGCGGCGGCGAAGGAGCGGTCGCGGCGCCAGATCTCGTTCTACGCCTCCACACGTTCGTACGGGCGGGTGATGTCGACACACGGCTGGGACGACGAGGCGGCGCAGTTGCACCGGCTCTCGGTCGAGGGCAAGTGGGACGACATGGTCGGGGTCATCACCGACGACATGATGGAAGAGTTCTGCGTGATCGGTACGTGGGACGAGTTGCCGGCCAAGATGCGCGAAAAGTACGCGGGCATCAACACGCAGATCTCATTCGCGGCGGGCGACCCCAAGAACCCCGACGAAGAGGCGCAGATCCGCGAGATCATCCAGGAGTTGAAGAGCATCCCGTCGGTCGGCGAGGTCTAGCCTCGGCTACGACGCGGTCGTGGGACAAGACAAGAGGCCGCGCTCCAAGCGCGGCCTCTTGCTGCACCTACTACCTCGCGGGGTCGAGGAGGGCGCTCGGCCGCACGGGCACCCTCGACGCATACGTGGTGCCGAGGGCGCGCACGGCGCGGAGGGTGGCGAGGTCGGCGCGCGGGGAGATGATGATCTCGTCCAGTAGGTCCGAGACGTCCACGCGGACGCCGAGGCCCGCGCGCTTCTGCTTCGGCGGCTGCGTCACGTACAGGCGTACCTCCTGCTCGTGGGCGAGCGCGGGGCGGCTGTACAGCAGGGCGCCATCGAGGTCGGTGCGGTCAACCGGTGCGCCGGAGAGCGTGAAGTCGCGGTAGACGACCTTCCCGGCGGTGACCTCGGTGTCGACGTCTTTGAGGGCGTACTGGATGCGGTCGAGGGGAGTCTTCAGCGCGACGTACGCGCCGCGCGCCGCGTAGGCGTCCCATCGCGCCATCGACTCCGTGGGCGCCTGGTGCCAGTTCGAGATGTACGTCGTGTCCGTGACCTCAACGGCCGCACGCGGATCGAGGCCTGCGAGAAAGGCGAGGCGGCTGAAGTAGATTTCCTTGTCGGAGAGCAGTAGCGCCAGCCGAGTGACATCGAGGTAGCGCCAGAGCGGCATATCGCCGGACGGGCGGTGCCAGCCCTCGCGAAGTACGAGATCCAACGGTGGCTCCGGTCTACTCGCCTGTGCCTACTTGCCCTCAGAGGCGCGGGCCATGAGGAAGTTGCGGACGAGGGTGAGGGCATTGAGGACGGCGCGCTTCTTCGCGGCGTCGCGGCCCTGGTAGTAGCGGGTCAGGCTGTACTCCGTGTGCTCGCCATCGGTCAGCGCGATGTGCATCGTGCCGGGGGGCTGGCCCTCGACTTCGCTGCCGCCGGCGATGCCGGTGATGCCAAGGCCCAGCGAGGCGCCGAGGCGCGTGCGTGCGGCGCTCGCCATCGCTTC
The DNA here is from genome assembly GCA_945865925.1 of Dehalococcoides mccartyi. Lineage (GTDB taxonomy): Bacteria > Chloroflexota > Dehalococcoidia > UBA2979 > UBA2979 > SURF-43. Next base: position 232,561 of record CAMBFG010000004.1, on the reverse strand, counting down.
GGCGGTCTCGCGCGAGATCACACCGTGGGTGGTGGTCACCTCGACCGGAACGCCGTTGGCGTGCTTCGCCTCGGTCGCGTAGGTGACGAGCGATCCCTTGAAGTAGTCGGACGAGCCATCGATGTCGGTGATCGCGCTGGCGATGGCTCCGCCGGTGGCGCTCTCCATCAGCGCGATCGTGAGGCCCTGCTCGCGCAGCATGTTCCCGACGGCTGCCGGCAGCGACTCGTCGTCGATACCCCAGATGTTGCGACCGAGGATCTCGCGTGCCTGCGCCTCGACGGGATCGATGAGCCGCTGCGCCTCGGCGCGGGTGGTCGCCTTCGCGGCGATGCGTGCGTGGACACCGTCGCCGCGGTGGTAGATGCCGATGCTGGGGTTGGTGCCCTTCAGCAGCGGCGACAGCATCTCGTCCACGGCGCTCTCGCCGAGGCCGGTCGTCTTCAGCGTGCGGCTCACGAGGATCGAGTCGGCGCGCCGCTCGAGTTCTGGTGCCACCTCGTGTTCCCACATGCGGTTCATCTCCGCGGGCGGGCCGGGCATGACGATGATCACCTTGCGGTCACGCTCTACCCACCAGCCGGGTGCGGTACCTCGAGGGTTGGGGAGGGCGCGTGCGGAGGGGATGAGCATCGCCTGCTTGATGTTGCGCTCGGGCATGCGGCGGCCATTGGCCTCCATGCGCGCGCGCAGGACGCGCTCCTGCTCCGGGTCGATGGCGAGCGTCTCGCCGAGCATCTCCCCGATCATCTCGCGCGTGATGTCGTCCTCCGTGGGACCGAGGCCGCCTGTGACGAAGATGTAGTCGGAGCGGCTCCACGCGCGGTCGAACAGTTCGCGCATGCGCGTCGGGTTATCGCCCGTCTGCGAGACGTAGAGCAGGTCGACGCCGTACTGCGGCAGTTGGCCCGCAATGAATGCGGCGTTCGTGTCGGTGATCTCACCGAACATGATCTCGGTGCCGATGCTCAGGACTTCCGCGCGCATCCCCGCCCCCTCGCCAGCCTCGACACTTCGAGGCCTACGGCCGGAGGATACCGCGCGTGGCCGCATGACCCGATGGCGCCCCGGTCAGGTCGAGGGCGGCGCGGCTGGTGGTGACGGCGGTGCCCCGTGCGAGTGCGAACCGCCACCTGAATGACTATGTCCAAAGTGGTTCCACTTGTTGGCGCGGACGTCGCCGGGCTGGGGCATCCTCGGCCCTGCAGCCGGGTCGGCAGCGAGGCCGCCCACGTTCGGTACCGTGAGCAGCCGCTTGCCCTCGGCGCCGTCCGCCGGGCAGAAGGCGGGCGCGGTGCGGTCCGCGAGGCGACGCGAGACCTCGAAGTCGGCCTGGCAGGCGGGGCAGCGGTAGGCGTAGATCGGCATCGAGTCCGTATCCGCTGGATCGTCTTGCGAGGAGTCGCAGGAACGGCCATTGTAGGGAGGCGGGCTCGGACGCCCGTCAGCGCCCTCGGAGGCCGCCCGTGTCACGCATGCTCATCGTCGTCGAAAACACCGTGCCGTTCGAGCGCATCCAGGACTGCCGCGAACTCGCGACTTCCTTCGCGACCTTCCTGGAAGAGCCAGTCGAGTTCGTCTTCGCGCGGCCGGAGTCGCTGCTGGCGGCGCGCATGGGCGCCGAGCCGTCGCCCTCGGACCCCCCGATCGAGGTGCTAGCCCCCGCTCCGCCTCAGGCCGCCACGATGTCGTCCGCCGACTTCGTGTACCAGCCGGACGGCCGCCCGGACTGGCGCTCGATGTGGGAAGGCTTCTGCGAACTCGCCCTCTACGGTGGCCCCCCGCACCGCGGCTCAGACTCAGTCCTCGAAGCCGCCGCACCCGACGTCCCCGCGACCGAGGGCTTCGACGCCGTCGACGAGATCCGCCGCGGGATCTGGATGACCAGCGGCCTCTACTCTGAGGCGGACGACGCCGACCCCGGCTGGCTCACGATCACCTGCCGCTCGCGCGCGATGGCCGCGTGGATGTGTGCCACGATCATCCTCGAAAACGTCGAAGCGAAGTTCGACGAGGAGCGTCTGCTGGTCCCCGCCTCCCCCTCGTTCACCCTGAAGGACGAAGTGAAGTCGGTGATCACGGTGGTGGCGAAGACGCACCACTACTGGACGGCGCACGCCATCCAGCAGGCCGCCGCGACGAGGTAGGGACTACTTCTTCGCGCGTAACCCGCTGAGGTACTGGTGGACCCAGGTCGCGGCGCGCTTGCCGTCGCGGATGGCGGTGACGACGAGGTCGGCGCCGTTCACCACGTCACCGCCGGCGAAGATGTACGGGATGTTCGTCTGGCCGGTGCGCGTGTCCACCTTCACGAGGCCCCAGCGGTCGGTCTCGATCGGGGCGTCGTCGGCGAACTCCTGGTCAGCGTTGTAGCCGATGGCGATGACGATGGCGTCCGCGGGGATCGTGTACTCGGAGCCGAGGATCGTCACGGGGCGACGGCGGCCGGATTCGTCCGGTTCTGACAGTTCCATCTTGATCAGTTCGACCGCGGCGGCTTCGCCTCGGTCGTTGCCCATGAACTTCGTCGGGGTCGTGAGGTAGGAGAAGACGACGCCCTCCTCGCGGGCGTGGGTGCGCTCCTCGGCGCGGCCCAGCATCTCGGCCTCGGTGCGGCGGTAGACGCAGGTCACGTGGGCGGCGCCGAGCCGGATCGCCGTGCGCACGCAGTCCATCGAGGTGTCCCCGCCACCGACGACCACGACGTGCTGCCCGACGTAGGGGCGCTCGCGCTTGTCCTCGGGCAGTTCTTCCGGCGACAGGTTGCCGCGCACGAGGAAGTCGGTTGCCTGGTAGACGTTCGCGAGTTCCTCACCGGGGACGCGGAGCGCGTTGCCGACGCCCGCGCCCGTGCCAACGAAGACCACATCGAAGCCGTCGCGGTCGTGCAGTTCCTCGAGGCTGACGTCCTTGCCGATGCGAGTGTTCTGGACGAACGAGATCCCCATGTCGCGGAGCGACTGGAGTTTCTCCTCGAGGATCTCCTTGCTCATCTTGAACGAGGGGATGCCGTAGCGGAGCACACCGCCGGCCTCGGGCCACAGGTCGTAGACGGTGCAGTTGTGGCCGCGGATCTGCAGTTCCTCGGCGACGGTCAGGCCGGCCGGCCCGCTGCCAACGATCGCGACCTGGCAGCCGGTCGAGGGCAGACGCATCTGCACGGGGAAGCCGCCGGTCATCTTCCGCTGGTTGTCCGTGATGAAGGACTCAAGCCGCCCGATCGCCACCGGGGGCTGCGAGGTGCCGTCCGGCCGGATCGCGAACCCGACAACGCACGCGCCCTCACACAGCGACTCCTGCGGGCAGAGGCGACCGCACATCTCCGGCAACGTCGAAGTCTCGCGGAACTTCGCGGCTGCGCCCAGGATGTCGCCATCCTCCAGCCGCTTGAGTGCGGCGGGGATGTCATTGTGGACGGGGCACGCCTCCATGCACGGCGCGGAGGGGCAGTCGATGCAGCGCATTGCCTCGACGATCGCGACGTCGAGGTTTAACGAGAGGTAGGTCTCGTCGAAGTTCTTGACGCGGTCGGCGGGCTTTTGCTTGGGCACGGTGACGCGCGCGATCGCGAGACGGTCGAACGTCAGGTTGGTCGGGTTGTCGGACGTCACGGGGCGCGCTCCGCTCCTGCTACCGAGAGGGCAGAGGTTATCAGAGGCCAGCACGCCCTACTTGATCGCTTCGCGCAGCGCCGCCACGCTCTCCCGCGCTCGCGCGAGCGCGTGGTCGAGGTGCTCCGCGACCGTCGCGGCCTCGCGGCCGGCCAGCCGGACGGGACGCCCGAGCAGTCCTGCCTGTGCCTCGATGGCGGTGGCGGCTCGCTCCCCCGCCTCGGCGAGGTGGGCGCGGAGCGGGGTGAGCCGGAGTTCCTGCGCGGCGAACATCGCTTGGCCGCGCATCCGGCGCAGCACGATGGCGTCCCGCGCCTCGTCGAAGGCCTCGGTGGCAGTTGCGGCCGCGCGCTCGAAGACATGCGTAATGTCGCGGTCGAGGACGGCGAGGTGCGCGAGTTCGTGGCGGACAGTCCACCCGGCGCGCTCCGTGGCTTTCCCCAGGCGCGTCTCCGGCAACTGCTCCGCGAGGCCGAGGAGTACGCCTCGGACCTCACGCCATTCGCGCGCCAGTGCTGCGGCTCGGGTCTCGTCGTCGCTCATGCGCTCATTGTACCGGTCGCGGGGGGACGGCTATCCGCCGGGCACGCCTCTGCTATCGTGCCGGGCACCACCAGCCCCGAGGAGGCTTCGATGACCGCAACGCGAGACGGCGCTACCGCCGCCGCGACGATTCAGCAGGCCGCCGAGCGCCTCCGCGCAAGCGTGGGCCAGGTGGTGGTGGGCGCGGAGCAGGCGGTGGACCTCGTCCTCATCGCGCTCCTCGCGGGTGGGCATGTGCTGCTGGAGGATGTCCCCGGCACCGGCAAGACTCTCATGGCGCGCTCCTTCGCCGCTTCGATCGGCGGGACGTTCCGCCGCATCCAGTTCACCCCCGACCTGATGCCCGCCGACGTCCTCGGCCTCAACTACTACTCGCAGGGCAGCGGGCGGTTTGAGTTCCGCCCCGGCCCGATCGAAGCCAACGTGGTCCTTGCGGACGAGATCAACCGCGCGACTCCGCGCACCCAGTCCGCCCTCCTCGAAGCGATGGAGGAGCGCACCGTCACCATCGATGGCGAGTCGCGCATCCTTCCCTCGCCGTTCGTCGTGCTGGCCACGCAGAACCCGATCGAACTCGAGGGCACATTCCCGCTGCCCGAGGCCCAACTCGACCGCTTCCTCGTCCGCTTGAAGGTCGGTTACCCGACCGAGGAGAACGAGGTCGCCATCCTCCGCCGCTTCGAGGGTCGTTCGCCGCTGTCGGATGTGCGGCCGGTGGTCTCCGGCACCGACCTCGTCGCGCTCGGTGAGGCGCTCCCCCACATCCACGTGAACGACGACGTGGCGGAGTACGCCGTAGCCATCGTGCGGGCGACACGCGCGCACGGCGCGTTCGAGCTCGGCGCGAGCCCGCGCGCCTCGCTGGCGCTGTTCCGTGCCGCCCGTGCCCGCGCCGCCATCGACGGCCGCGACTACGTGCGCCCGGATGACGTCAAGATCCTCGCGCAGCCGGTACTGGCACATCGACTGCTGCTCTCCAGCAACACGCGCCTTCGAGGCCGCACGGCGGACGATGTGCTGGACGAGATCCTGCGCGACACCCCCGTCCCCGTGGCCGACCCGGCGTAGGTCTCCCGCCATGAAGTCGATCATCACGGAGTCGTGGCTGCCGGCCTCGGCCGTCCTTGGGCTGATCGGGTTTTCGTCGGGCTCCGCCGCCCTCGTGATCATCGGGGCGCTGCTGTTCGGCACGGGCGCGCTCGCTCGGCTGTGGAAGCGGCTCTGCCTCGAACGTGTCGTGTACGCACGGCATCTCACGGAGCATCGCCTGTTCGTCGGCGAGCGCACCGCCATGACCATCACACTGGAGAACCGCAAGCCGCTCCCCGTCCCCTGGATCGAGGTGCGCGAGTCGCTCCCGCGTGGCATGCCGGTGACCGGTGTCCGCACTCACGCGGGCGGCACGCCCGGCACGCAGATGCTCCAGCGCGGCGCCGCCCTCGGCATGCACGATCGCCTCGACTGGCCGCTCGAACTGCGCGCCGTACGCCGTGGCTACTTCCGCGTGGGCCCCACTCGCCTGCGCTCTGGCGACCTGTTCGGCTTCTTCGAGCGAGAGGAGGAGGTTGGGCGTCCCGTCGATGGCATCACGGTCTACCCGCATACCTACCCCCTCGGCGACCTCGGCTTCGACAGTGCGCGCCCCTTCGGCGACCACCGAGGTGGCTCCCGCATCTACGAGGACCCGAGCCGCGTGGTCGGTGTGCGCGACTACCTGCCCGGTGACCCGATGAAGCGCATCGACTGGCACGCGACGGCACGCCTCGGGCGTACGCAGTCGAAGTTGTACGAGCCGAGCCGCACGCAGGCGATGGTGATCGCGCTCAACATCCCCACGTTCGACCACTCGTGGCAGGGCTCCGACCCGGTGCTACTGGAGCGTGGTGTCTCCGTCGCGGCCTCGATCGCGCGGTGGGCGTCCGACGCCGGTGCGTCGATCGGCCTGGTCGCGAATGGATCGTTCCCGGACGCCGACCGCACCATCCACATCGGCGCTGGCCGGCGGCCCGACCAGTTGAACCGCGTCCTCGAAGCCCTCGCGATGGTCACCTCGTTCACGACTGGTGAGATGTCCGAGGCGCTCGAAGACCCGCGCCACTCGATCCCAGCGGGGGCCACCATCGTCCTGGTGGCGGCGGTGCTGCCCGCCGACATCGTGGACACGCTGCGCCGACTGAGGGCACGCGGCCACCGCATCCACATCGTGAAGACCAGCACACGCATGTGGGACGTGGACCCGGCGCCCATCCCGGTCGTCGAGGTTGCCGCCACCGCCGAGGCGCTCGAGGCCGAGGCCGTCGCTGCGGGCTGGATGGAACGGCCGGGGGGAGTCGCCCCGTGAGCGCCTCGATGGCGGGCGACGCGATGCACGCGATGGCCGGCCGCCGGCGGGCCTGGCGGACCGACCTGCTCGATGCGCTCTACGTCGCGGTCGAGTCCGTCACCTGGTTCATGCTGCTGCGCGTCATCACCACGCTGGCCGAACGGACCTTCCTCACCTCCCTGGCCGAGCGCGTCAAAGCCGAGCGCAACACGAATGACCTCTTCGATGTCGCCACCGTCGATCGTGCGTTGGCCGCGATCGACGTGGCCCAGCGCGCGACGCACGGCCCCGCGTGGCCACTGGTCGCGCTGACGGCATTCGGCGGCTTCTACCTGATCCGAGGGATGACGCGGATGGGCATGGACGGCGCCGTCGGCGCGCTCGTCCTGCTGTTCGCGACGGTGCTGGGGCTGAACGTCCTGGCGCACCTCGCGATCGCGGGTGACCTCCGCCTGTGGGACACCTCGAGCGTGGCGGGGTTCATCGTGGAGCCGGAGACGTACTTCTCCGGGCGGCTGAGCATCCAGCGGTTCGTGGAGAGCCCCGATCTGGTTGGGCCGCACGGCGCGGCGATCTCAGTCACGATGATCGGCCTGAGCATCATCTGGTTCCGCTTCGTGATGGCCGGCCGCCAGATGGTCACCGTTGAGCGCATGACGAGGTCCTACGGTGGCGGCTTCGCGTTCGCGCTCATTGCGATGATCGGCGCTGCGCTCGGCAACGTACACGGCCTCGCGCCCTGGGTGATCGTGCAGTTCGTCGGTGGCGTGCTCGCCCTCGCGGTGGCGAACCACGTGCGCGCGACCGCCCCGACCGATGGCCCCATGCGCCCCGGGCCGTGGCTCGTCGCGGTCGGTGGCACCATCGGGATGCTGCTCGCGATGGCGGCGCTCCTTGGCCTGTCCGTGCTCCTCCACGTGGAGGTGCTGCTGGGAGCGGTGGGGGGCTTCGCGCTTCGGGTGATCGAGATCGTGTTGATCATCATCATCACCCCCATCTATCTGGTGATGGACTTCCTGCTCCGCCTGCTCCTTCCTCGTGGCGTCACTGGCATCTTCGACAACCTCGCGCGGGTGGGTGCGAACTTCGACCAGTTGCGCGAGCAGCAAGAGCGCGGCAATGGCGGCTTCCCGGACTGGATCGCGAACGGCGCGAAGTTCCTCGCAGCGTTGTTGATCGCCTGGGCGCTCTACAAGATCGCCCGGGCGCTCATGGCACGCCGATCACAGGGTGAAGGTCCGGTCCTGGAGGTGCGCGGTGACGCGTCCTCCTCAGGAGGCCTCGGCTCGTTCCTGCGCGACCTCCTGCCGCGCGGGCGGCGTCGAGGGCCGGACGGGTGGGAGCGACGCCACCCCGCCTACATGCTCTGGCACCGTGTGGAAGTCGATGGCGACGACCGTGGCTTCTCCCGCCTGTCAGGCGAGACCGCGATGGAGTTCGCCGACCGCGCCGAGCACCTGATGGCCGCCCCGTTCCCGGCGGTGGCCGGCGTCTTCGACCGCCTGCGCTACGGTCGCCACCAGCCCACCGCGCAGGCGCTCACCGACCTCGATGTCTCACTCACCGCGTGGGAGGTCGCCACGCCCGCGACCGACGAGTTGCGCGAGCGGCTGGCTGGCGCGATCCCGCTCCCGGAAGCGAAGGACTTCGCGCTCCGCATCGAGTCCGCGAAGCGCATCGCCCGAGGCAAAGCTGCCCCTGGCGAAGAGCGCCCCGACCGCCCGCCCGACATGCCGATCTAGCGCGCTCGCAGCACCGGTCGACCGGCCTCGACGGTCAGCGCCCCCACGACGTCGTACCGGTCGAGCGTCCCGCAGAGCGCTACATCGTCCGCAAACCCGAGATCGACCAGCCGCTGCCCGTGCTCGGATCGCGCGAGCGCCGCCCCGAAGTCGTCCCGTGCGGCCTCGAACCGTTCGAGGGCGAAGAGCGCCTCCGGCCCGGCGGACGCCCCAGCGCGTACCAACCGCTCCACGAACAGCCCGGCGGCCAGGGTGTCGTCCTCAGCGGCTTCGCGTCGCAGTCCAGAGCACACGACGAGGACGTCACGGTCCGCCGCGATCGTCGCGCGCACGACAGCGCTCACCTGCAGCGGTGCCGCCGTCATCGCGAGCGGGGCTTCGAGGCAGGCGAGGAGGGCTGGCGTCCCGTTCGTCGTGGCGACCACCGCGATCTCGGGCACGCGGTCGAGGGCCATGAACGCGCCCGGCGAGTTGCCGAAGTCGAAGCCGGCTGGCGGCAAGGCGTCCCGTTCCCCGCACAGCGCGGCCTGGATGCCCTCGGCCGCGAGTTGGGTGCGCAGCACCAGGCCATCCTCGACCGTCGCTGCCGGGTAGATCGCTCGCGTGCCGCGGCCGAGCAGGACCGCCATCGCCGAGGTCGCACGCAGCACGTCGATCACGAGGCAGGTGCGCCCTGCGGGCTCGGCGAACCCCGGCGCGAGGGCGACATCGACGTGGCGGATGGGCATCCTCGAATCCTACGGGCTGCGGGGCTGGTTGCCGCGCGCTCGGAGCGGTCGTAGCCTGACCGTATTCGCGGGGGTGCCGCGGAGGGTGCATGCAGGTCAGGGCCGGGATCTTCGACTCCGGGGTGGGCGGCCTCACGGTCGCCGAGGCGCTACACCGCCTTGCCCCCTCACTTCCCATCTCCTACCTCGCCGATACGGCCTTCTTTCCCTATGGCAACCGCACCGCCGAGGAAGTCGCCGACCGCGCCGTCGTGCTCGCCCGCACGCTGATCGAGGGTGGCGCCACCGTCATCGTGGTCGCCTGCAATACTGCCTCGTCGGCCGCCCTCGAACGGTTGCGCGCGGAGTTCACTATCCCCGTCGTCGGGATGGAGCCCCCGGTGAAGCCGGCCGTGGAGCGCAGCCGCAGCCGCACCATCGCCGTCCTCGCCACCTCAGGCACCGTCAGTGGCGCGCGCCTCGCGAGGCTGACCGAGAAGCACAGCGGGGACGCCACCGTCACGACCATCGCAATGCCCGGCCTCGCCGACCTCGTGGAGGCTGGTGAGACCTCCAGCGAGCGCGTTCGCACGATGCTCGCAGACGCGCTGCGCGAGCCGGTCGCGCGCGGTGTCGACGAGGTCGCCCTCGGCTGCACCCACTATGGGTTTCTGCGCCCCACGCTCGCCTCACTGCTCCCCGCGAGCGTCGAGATACTGGACGCGGCAGAGCCGGTGGCGCGGCGCGTGCTGACGGTGATGGCGGAGGCGGGTCAGGTCGTGCCGTCCAGCCCGGCGCAGGAAGTCCTCTGTTACGCTACCGGCGACGCCGACTCCTTTGAGGCAACTATCGAGCGGTTGCGCAAAGACGGTGCCGCGCTCCCTCCCCTGCGCGTACTTCGACCGGTCGCCTGACGAAGGAGCCTTGCCGTGCCGCAGGTCGAGACGCAGACCACCTTCCGTACCCGCTTCGAAGCCGCTGCACAGCGCAACCACTCGCTGCTCTGCGTCGGCCTCGACCCTGACCCCGCGAAGATCCCAGACGGTGTCTCGATCCGCGACTTCCTCATGGGGATCGTGGAAGCCACCAGCGACATCGTCGCCTGCTACAAGCCGAACGTCGCGTTCTTTGAGCCCTACCTCGGCGAGGGCATCGACATGCTGCACGAGATCGTCGCCGCCATCCCGCGCGACGTCCCGGTGTTGCTGGACGCCAAGCGAGGCGACATCGGCAACACCTCGGAGGCCTACGCCCGCGCGGTGTTCGACGCGATGGGCGCGGACGCTGTGACACTCAACCCGTACCTCGGGCGCGATGGGGTGGAGCCGTTCCTGCGCTACGCCGACCGCCATTCGTTCCTGCTGTGCCGCACCTCGAACCCCGGCGCCGCCGACGTGCAAGACCTGCAGGTCGAGGGCCACCCGCTGTACGAGCGCATCGCCTATCTCGCGAACGAATGGAACACCCGAGGCAACGTGGGACTCGTCGTCGGCGCGACGTACCCCGCTGAGGCGGCTCGTATCCGCGAGATTTGCCCCGACCTGCTGTTCCTGATGCCGGGCGTCGGCGCGCAAGACGGCGACCTTGAGGCCGCCGTGCGCGCCGGGGTGGACGCCCACGGTGCCGGGATCATGGTGAACGCCTCGCGCGGTGTCCTGTACGCCGGCACTGGTGGTGCCCGAAGCGGTTGGGCGGACGCCTCGCGAGAGGCGGCGACGAGGCTGCGCGACCAGATCAACGCCGCCCGCGCGCGCTAGCGACACCCGTGGCCGCCCTCGACCTCCTCGACCTGCGCATGGGTGACGTGCTGCGCTTGCGCAAGCAGCACCCGTGTGGGAGTCACGAATGGGAGATCGTCCGGCTCGGCGGGGACATCGGCCTCCGCTGTCGAGGCTGCTCGCACCGCATCCTGATGGACCGCCCGACGCTGCGCCGTCGCGCCCTCGCCTACGTTGAGCGTGGCGCACCTCTCGACCCCGCGATCGAGCGCGCCCTGTACGGCGACCTGCCGGGTGACCCGCTGGCCTCGAATCTGCCACCCGCGGAGTGACTGCGGCGGGGCGCGGTACACTCGATGGCGAAGGCGAGGCGCGCGGTGCGAGAACTGATCATCGACTCGATCCGTGTTGGACTCCGGCACTACCGTCGAGTCGTCGTCCTGCGTGAGAAGGAAGCCGAGCGCTACCTCACGATCTGGGTGGGAGCGGACGTCGCGGACGCCATCGCGTTCCGTCTCCAGGACGTCTCGGTCCCCCGTCCCCAGAGCCACGACCTCATGCTGAGCCTGGTGCAGGAACTCGGCGGCTCGGTCCAGGCCGTGATCGTGAACAACCTCAAAGACGACACTTTCTACGCGACGATCCAGGTCCAGAAGGATGGCCAACTGCTGGAAATCGATTCGCGGCCCTCGGACGCCATCGCCATCGCGGTGCGTGCGAGCGTCCCGATCTACGCCGTGGACGAAGTGCTGGAGCGCGCTGGGATCTTGCTGGACGAGGACGGCGAGGAAGTCGCCGACAACGAGTCCGCAGCCGACCAGCCGCCCCCCGTTTCGACCGAGGAACTGGAGAAACTCTCTGCGTTCCGCGACTTCGTCTCAGGCCTCGATCTGGACGATCTCGGAGGGCCCGCGTAGGACAGCGATCAGTCGTGCGAAGGCGCGCAAACTCGGTTGATCGCCACTAGGGCGAATGCTACTGTCCGCGCGGCCCGTCTTGAGGGGATGGGCCACTGTGCTGACTTCACCGGCGTTTGGCCTCCTGGGTATCGGGTTCTCACTCGCTATCTGGATTGTGGGCGGGACCTTGCTCGGGCGCTGGCTCGATGCGAAGTTCGACACAGACCCGGTGTGGACGTTGTTGTTGCTGGGCGCGGGCCTCGCCATCGGACTTGCGGACGCAGTCCGCCGGCTGAGGGCAGTGATGACCCGGATCGAACGAAAGAGGCGTGGGTGAAGAAGCTGCTGATCGCGGCGAGCGTCATTGCGCTCATCATGGTTGGCGTACTCTTCGTCGGCGGCGTCTCTCCCGTCATTGTTGTCGCCCCCGAAAAAATCACCACTGTCGGTGGCATCGCGATCACCAACACGATGATCACCGGCTGGGTCGCCGTCGCCCTCATCTCCCTCGCCGCGATCATCGCTGGCCGAGGCATCAAGGAAGTCCCGAGCGGCTTCTCCGGATTCGTCGAGGGCATGGTCGCAGCCTTCTACGGCATCGTCGTCCAGGTCGCTGGCGAGGTGAACGGCCGGCGCTTCTTCCCGCTGGTCGGCACGATTTTCTTCACGGTCGTCTGTTACAACTACTTTGGCCTCCTGCCGATGAACAACGTCATCGGCAAGCCTGAGCCGAATCACGGCGAGACACAGGTCGTCTTCCAGCAGGCTGGTCCGATCGCCTACATCCCGCTGAAAATCAACGGCCTCGAGCAGCGCAAGATCAAAGACGGCGACCACCCCTTGCTGCCGGAGGGGTATGACGCCAGTCATGGTGCCGCCCCTGCTGGCGAGACGCCGGCCACGCCTGCCGGTGGCCACACGACAGACCTGAGCGCCCCGTCTGCCCCGTTCGTTGCTGATGTCACATCGAGTGCTGGTGCCGCTGTCGTTGCGACGGCTGAAGAGCCGCACGAGGTTGATCGGTCGACTGACGGCTCGTTCTCGGGCGCGCTGGCGCCCTACTTCCGCTCCGTGAACACGGACATCAACGCGCCGCTGGCGATCGCCCTCTTCTCCTTCGTCTTCGTGGAGATGTGGGGCCTGCAATCGCTCGGCCCGGGTTACCTCAAGAAGTTCTTCGCCTTCGGCGCCCTCCTGAAGAAGGGCCCGATGGGGTTGATCGATGTGTTCGTCGGCATCCTGGAGTTCGTCTCCGAGTTGTCCCGGGTGGTGTCGTTCACCTTCCGTCTCTTTGGCAATATCTTTGCAGGCGAAGTCCTCCTGCTCATGATGTCGTTCCTCGTGCCGTTCGTCCTCGTGGACGCGTTCTACGGGCTGGAACTCTTCGTGGGCCTGATCCAGGGCTTCGTCTTCGCGATGTTGACGCTCGTGTTCGCTGTCACCGCGGTCTCGCACCACGATGGCGGAGAGCACGAGGAACACGGTGCCGCCGATGGCCATGCCATGGAACCGGCGCACCACTAACCAGCACGTTGCCCCGACCGGGGGCGTGAGTCATCCGTGAGGCCCCCGGCGGATCCGGGGACACCCAGGGGAGGGTTGAAGTAGATGAAGATCGCACGTCGCTCGTTGGTCGCTACGGCCATCACCGGCGCCCTCTTCGTGCTGGCGTCCGGCGTTGCCGGCGCGCAGCAGGTAGTGGGTGCGGCGGACAACGAGTCCACCGTCACCGCAATGAAGTTCATGGCGGCAGCGCTCGCCATGGGCCTCGGCGCACTCGGCCCGGCACTGGGCATCGGCATGTTGGGCGGCAAGGCCATGGAGGCTCTGGGTCGTAACCCGGAGGCTGCTGGCGCCATCCAGACCAACATGATCCTCGCCGTCGCGTTCGCGGAGGCCATCGGCATCTACTGCCTGGTCGTCGCCATCCTGATCGGCTTCGTCTTCTAGACGGCGCCCCTCGGGAGACTGCATCACGGATGACTGTCCGAGGTCGGGCGAGCCTGCGAAGGTTCGTCCGGCTTCAGCGGACGACATCCTGACGAGGAGTGGACCAGTGAACACGCAGAGGCAGCGCCCCGGCATCGCCCGGCTGCTCACGCGGCCGCGCCTCGTCGCGCTCGCATTCGGCTCGATGGCCGGCGTCATGCCGGTGGTCGCGTCGGCGGCGGAGGAAGCCGGCGGTATCGCCGCGCTGGGTATTAGCCTGCCGGGCCTCATCGCCCAGCTGGTCAACTTCGGCATCCTTCTCCTCATCCTTCGGATGTTCCTCTTCAAGCCCATCATGAAAGTGATGGACGAGCGGAAGCGGAAGATCGAGGAGGGCCTGCACGCATCTCAGGCGGCGGCCCACGCTGCCGAGAGCAGCCAGGAAGAGTCCCGCCGCGCGCTGGAACTCGCACGCGCCGAAGGCCGAGAGGCCATCGCCCGTGCGCAGGAGACCGCCGCCCGGCTCAGCGCCGAACTCGAATCGCAGGCACGTCGCGAGGCGGATTCGATCGTGGAGCGTGCGCGCGCCGAGATCGAACGCGAGCGTCAGCAGGCGATCCAGTCGTTGCGTGCGGAGTTCGCGGACCTCACCGTCCGCGCCGCCGAGCGTGTCGTGGGCCAGTCACTGGACCGCAACGCGCACCAGCGCCTGATCGACGAGACGTTGGCCACCAGTTCCTTCGGACGGGACCAGTAGCGTGCCCGCAACCGCCAGCACTCGCGACACGGCCGGCCGCCGCTACGCGCTCGCGCTCATCGAGATCGCGCGCGCGGATGGTGACGCCGATTCGTGGCTCGAGGCTGTCGACGGGCTCTCCTCGTTGACCTCGGAGTCCCGCTTCGTCGACTCGCTACAGGCGGACGGCATGACGGACGACGCGTTTGTCGCCATCGTCCGCCGCGTGGTCCTTGGTGCAACCGCGAAGCAGTTGAACCTGTTCCGGCTGCTGCGACAGAAGGGCCGCCTGTCTCTGGGCCGCTCGATCGCTTCGTACTTCCGTGAACTGCTGGACGAAGAGCGCAGCGTCCTGCGCGCCGTGGTCACGACTGCGGTGGAACTGGACGCGCAGCGCGAGGCCGCCGTGAAGGACCGTCTGCAACAGCAGACGGGGCGTACGGTGGAGATCGAAACCCGCGTGGATCCCTCGATCCTCGGTGGCATGACCGTGCGCGTAGGCGACCAGTTGGTGGACGGTTCCACCCGCACTCGCCTGCGCAACCTGCGCTCCTCACTGGAGCGTGCCGCCCTCTAATCGGGGGCACGGATGACCGGCGCAGGCCGGTGCAGTGACAGAACAACCGCCCTGATGGGCGGAGAGATTGGAAGAGCGCGATGGCCGTTCGACCTGAAGAGATCGCCTCCATCCTCAAGGAGCAGATCGAGCACTTCGACGTAGGCGCGACCTCCGCCAACGTCGGCACCGTGATTGAGGCAGGCGACGGTATCGCCCGCATCCACGGCCTGGGCTCTTGTGTCTCCTCGGAACTCATCGAGTTCACTGGCACCCTCGACAAAGAGGGCAAGCCGTTGCGCGGCCTCGCGCTGAACCTCGAAGAAGAAACCGTCGGCGCCATCATCATGGGCGACTACCAGAAGGTGAAGGAAGGCGACGAGGTCCGCACGACCGGCCTGGTCGCTTCCGTCCCCGTCGGTGAGGCGCTCATCGGCCGCGTGGTTAACGCCCTCGGCGACCCCATCGACGCGAAGGGCCCGATCAACTCGACCGAGCGCTACCCCGTCGAGCGCATCGCCCCGGACGTGGTCTCCCGCGTCGAGGTGAACCAGCCGCTCCAGACCGGCGTGAAGGCCGTCGACGCGATGATCCCGATCGGTCGGGGCCAGCGCGAACTAATCATCGGCGACCGCTCGATTGGCAAGACCGCTATCGCGGTGGACGCGATCATCAACCAGCGCGGCACCGGCGTGATCTGCATCTACGTGGCCATCGGCCAGAAGGAAGCGAAGGTCGCCCAGACCGTGGGTGCCCTGGAGCAGTTCGGCGCGATGGAGCACACCATCGTCGTCTCTGCCTCGGCTTCCGAGTCCGCCGCCCTCCAGTACCTGGCCCCCTACGCGGGTGCCGCCATGTCTGAGTACTTCATGGCCAAGGGCCGCGACGTCCTCATCATCTACGACGACCTGACGAAGCACGCCTGGGCCTACCGCGAGGTCTCCCTGCTGCTCCGCCGCCCCCCGGGCCGCGAGGCGTACCCCGGCGACGTCTTCTACCTGCACTCCCGCCTCCTGGAGCGCGCCGCGCGCGTCACCAAGGAACTCGGCGGCGGTTCGGTGACGGCACTCCCGTTCATCGAGACGCAGGCTGGCGACGTGTCCGCCTACATCCCGACGAACGTCATCTCGATCACGGACGGCCAGATCTTCCTGGAACTGGATCTCTTCAACGCGGGTATCCGCCCGGCCACCAA
This sequence comes from Dehalococcoides mccartyi, assembly GCA_945865925.1. Classification (GTDB taxonomy): domain Bacteria; phylum Chloroflexota; class Dehalococcoidia; order UBA2979; family UBA2979; genus SURF-43. The sequence continues at coordinate 216,602 of CAMBFG010000004.1, read as the reverse complement.
CCCCGGCATCTCGGTGTCGCGCGTGGGTGGTAAGGCGCAGACGAAGGCGATGAAGAAGGTCGCCGGTACGCTGCGCCTCGACCTTTCGCAGTACCGCGAGTTGCAGGCCTTCGCCCAGTTCGGCACGGACGACCTCGACGCCTCAACGCGTCGTCAGTTGCTCCGAGGCGCCCGACTGACCGAACTGCTCAAGCAGCCGCAGTACCAGCCGCTGAGCCTCGGCCAGCAGGTCTCGATCCTCTACGCCGGCGTCAACGGCTACCTCGACGAGGTGGCGGTCGAGAAGGTGCAGGACTTCGAGAAGGCGTTCCACGACTACATGGGTGCTGGCCAGTCCGACCTGCTCAGCACGATCACGACCACTGGTGACCTCACCTCGGACTCGGAAGACCGGCTCAAGGCCGCCATCACCGACTTCAAGGCGACGGTCGCGTACTAAGGCCCGAGGGAAGGCGTAGCGCATGCCCGGCGGCGGTTCTGTCCGCGCGATCCGCGACCGCATTAAGTCGGTCCGGAGTACCGCGAAGGTCACCCGTGCGATGGAACTCGTCGCTGCATCGAAGATGCGGCGTGCGCAGGATCGCGCCCTCGCGTCCCGGCCTTACGCCGAGCGGATGACCGCCGTTCTCGCGCAACTCGCGAGTGTCACCGGTGCTGGCGATGGCGAGGCGCTTCACCCCCTGCTCGAGCAGCGCGCCGTGCAGCGCATGTCCTACATCCACATCACCTCCGACCGAGGTCTGGCGGGTGGCCTGAACGCGAACATGAACCGCGCCGGCGCCACCCTTCTGCTCCGCCACCAGCCGAGCGTCGCCGCGATCACCGTCATCCCGGTCGGCCGCAAGGGCCGCGACTTCTTCGCGCGCTCCGGCATGCCGCTCGCTGCGGAGTTCACCGAACTCGGCGACTTCCCCGACTTCGAGACCATCCGCCCGATCGCCAAGATCGTGATGGACGACTTCCTGTCGGGTGCTGTCGACCAGGTCTTCCTTGGCTACCAGCGCTTCGTGAACGCAGGCGTGCAGCGGCCGACGACCCGCCAGATCCTGCCGATCATCCCGCCCGAGGCTGTGCCCGGCGCCGCTGCGGCGAAGAGCGTCGACTTCATCTTCGAGCCGTCGCCGGAGCGCCTGCTGGAGACGCTGCTCCCGCGCTACGTGGAGATGCAGGTCTACGCGGCGATCCTTGAGGCCCGCGCCTCGGAACAGTCTGCGCGCATGGTCGCGATGCACCAGGCGACAGATGCCGCGAATGACATGGTGGGCGCACTCACACTCGTCTACAACAAAGCCCGTCAAGAATCGATCACGGGCGAACTGCTGGACATCGTCGGCGGCGTGGCCGCGTTGGAAGCGAAGTAGGGGCCGCAGGGCCCCACGCAGGAGGCTGTCATGGCAACCGGAACGATCCGTCAGGTCATCGGGACCGTTGTGGACATCGAGTTCCCGCAGGGTGCCCTGCCGGAGCTCTACAACGCTGTGAACATCGACCTCAACGGCAAGGTCCTGGTCGCCGAAGTGCAGCAGCACCTGGGCAACAACTGGGTGCGCGCCCTGACGCTGGACTCGACTGACGGCCTCGCGCGCGGCGCGAAGGTGGAAGACACCGGCCGCGCGATCTCCGTGCCGGTCGGCCCGAAGACCCTCGGCCGTATCTTCAACGTCATCGGTGAGCCCCTCGACCCGGGTGAGCCGATCCCCGCGGACATCGAGCGCTGGCCGATCCACCGCCCCGCCCCGTCCTACGCTGACCAGGAAACCTCCGCGAACATGCTGGAGACGGGCATCAAGGTCATCGACCTCGTCGCACCGCTACCCCGAGGTGGCAAGGTCGGCCTGTTCGGCGGCGCCGGTACCGGCAAGACCGTCACGAACACCGAGTTGATCCGAAACCTCGCTGCCGAGCACGGCGGTCTGTCCGTCTTTGCCGGCGTCGGCGAGCGCTCGCGCGAGGGCAACGACCTCTGGCACGAGATGCGTGAGTCCGGCGTGCTGGACAAGACCGCCCTCGTCTACGGCCAGATGAACGAGCCCCCGGGAGTCCGCCTCCGCGTCGCCCTGACCGGCCTGACCATGGCCGAGTACTTCCGCGACGCCGAGGGCCGCGACGTGCTGCTCTTCCTGGACAACATCTACCGCTACACCCTGGCTGGCATGGAAGTGTCAGCCCTCCTTGGCCGCATGCCGTCCGCCGTCGGTTACCAGCCGACGCTGGCCACCGAGATCGGCGCACTCGAAGAGCGGATCACCTCCACGAAGAAGGGGTCCATCACCTCCTTCCAGGCCATCTACGTGCCGGCTGACGACTACACCGACCCCGGTGTGGCGACGACCTTCGGCCACCTGGACGCCACCGTCACCCTGGACCGAGGGCTCGTGGAACAGGGTCTGTTCCCCGCCATCAACCCGCTGACCTCGAACTCCCGCATCCTCGACCCGCTGGTCGTGGGTCAGGAGCACTACGACACCGCCCGAGGCGTGGTGCGGACGCTCCAGCGCTACAAGGACCTCCAAGACATCATCGCCATCCTGGGTGTCGAAGAATTGTCGGACGAGGACAAGCGCGTCGTCGCGCGTGCCCGCCGCATCCAGCGCTTCTTCTCGCAGCCCATGTTCGTGGCGGAGCAGTTCACCGGCACCCCGGGGCAGTACGTCTCCATCGCGGAGACCGTGCGTGGCTTCAAGGAAATCCTCGCCGGCATGCACGACGACCTGCCGGAGCAGGCCTTCTACATGGTCGGCACCATCGACATGGCCGTGGAGAAGGCGAAGCAGATGGCGGCGGTCGAGGGCTAGCCCTCGCGCTTCTGTCCGCTGAGGGAGACCCGATGCCGCTCACACTCTCCATCGTCACCGCGCAGCGCACCGTCCTCGAACGAGGCGATGTGACGAAGTTGGTCGTGCCGGCGCTCGAAGGCCAGATCACCCTGCTCCCCAGCCACGCCGCCCTCATGACGGCCCTGGGTACCGGCGAGATGATCGCCACCTCCCCGAGCGGTGTGGAGGCGATCGCCATCCACGGCGGCTTCCTCCAGATCGTGCACGACCAGGTCTCCGTCCTCGCGGACGCTGCCGAACACGTCGCCCAGATCGACCTCGACCGTGCCGAGGCCGCCCGCGCCCGTGCCGAAGCCCGCCTGACCGGCCGTGACCCTGGCGTCTTGCAGGGTGGCCTCGACGTCCTGCGCGCCCAGTCGGCGCTTCAGCGCTCGATCACCCGCATCAACATCGTCCGCCGCCGTCGCGGGACGGGCGTCCCGAGCGGGCAGCGCTAGCGTTCGACCGCGACTGCTTCCCTTCCCCCGCGTATCCTGTCGTTGAGGCCACCCCGCCTCGAGGAGTCGCATGCCCGCCGACCGCGACCGGTACGTCATCCGCGGAGGCCGTCCCCTGCACGGGGAGGTCACCGTCTCCGGCTCCAAGAACGCCGCCCTGTACGCGCTCGCTGCGGCGCTGCTGACGCCCGACACCGTCACCCTGCGCAACGTCCCGCGCATCGCCGACATCGAGGAGATGGCCGCAGTCCTCCGCGCCCTCGGTGCAGCGGTCACGGTCGAGGGTGAGACGGTCACCCTGCGCGCCTCGGAGTTCACCACCACCGTCGCCCTGCCGGAACTCGTCGCGAAACTGCGCGCGTCCTTCCTCGTCGTGGGGGCGCTCCTCGCGCGCACCGGCGAGGCCACATGCGTCAGTCCCGGCGGCGACGTCATCGGCAGCCGTCCGCTGGATGTCCACTTCACCGGCTTCAAGGCCCTCGGTGCCACGGTCGAGGAACACGGCCGCGAGCATGTGGTGCGCGCGAAGCGGCTGACGGGCGCTCGTATTTTCTTCGACTACCCCAGCGTCCTCGGCACCGTGAACGTGCTGTTCGCGGCCGTTCGCGCTGCGGGCCGCACGACCATCATCAACGCTGCCGCCGAGCCCGAGGTCGAGATGGTGGCCTCGATGCTCGTCGGAATGGGCGCACGCATCTCCGGACACGGCACTGCCACCATCGAGGTGGACGGCGTCGACCGCCTCGGCGGCACCGACTTCGCGATCATCCCCGACCGGCTCGAGGCGGGGACGTACCTCCTCGCCGGCACCGCCACGGGCGGCGATGTGCGCGTGACGAACGCGCGCCCGGAGCACATGGACTCGCTGACCGCCAAGTTGCGCGAGATCGGCATGGAGGTGGAAGAGGGGACTGGCGCGGCTGGCGGCATCCGTGCGCGCTGCCTCGGCCCGCTCCGCGTGACGCAGGTCCAGGCTGTCCCCTATCCCGGCTTCCCCACTGACCTCCAGGCGCCGATGACTGCCGCACTGCTCCGCGCCTCCGGCACCTCCACCGTCCACGAGCGCGTGTACGAGCGCCGCTTCGACTACATCCAGCAGCTCCACCTGCTCGGCGCACAGATCGAGGTCGGCGCGAACGGCATCGCGACCATCCACGGCGGCGTCCCGCTGACCGGCGCGCCCGTCCGTGCCCTCGATATCCGCGCGGGTGCCGCTGTCGTGGTCGCAGGACTCGCGGCAGCGGGCGAGACCGTCGTGGGGGATGTCGGACACCTCGACCGGGGCTACGCCGACCTGGAGCCCCGCCTGAGGGCGCTGGGGGCCGATATCACGAGGCAGGCGGGGTAGCCGCCTCGTCCGGCCCTCTCAGGTTGCGACTACCCCTCGAGGCGCGCCCAGCGGTAGGTCTCCGGGCGGAAGACGATGAGCGTGGGCGTGCCACCCTGGCGGCCGCTCTCGACCGGCCCACCGACGTACGCCTCCGCTTCGGCGCCCTGGAGCAGCCGGGCCTCCCCGTAGACGACCACGCAGGTTGGCCCCTCGACCACGGCGAGGGAGACGCGTGGGTTCTTGCGGATGTTTTTCACCTTCGCGGCGACGTCGCCGGTGTTGATGGTGATCTCGGAGCCGTCGAAGCGGTATGCCAGGATCGACTGCTGGGGCGAGCCGTCTCGCTTGCCCGTGGCAAGGACTCCGAGCGAGTGGGCCTTGAGGAACTCGTCCGCCTTGACCTTCAGTTCGGCGAATCTCGATCGAGGTGGCGTGGTCATCACGGCTCCTTCGGGTGGGCAGTCGCCATGGGTACCGCGAGAGAGCGGCTGGCCTGCGCATTCTAGGTCCGAGCCCGAGGCGGCACTGCCGGTGCGCCCATCGCGCCCCCGTCCTTGCCCGCAATTGAGTGGCGTCCCGGTGGGCGCTACGCTCCGCCTCCGCCAGACCGGCGTTCGAGTTATCCACAACCAGCCGCCGCACGGCGCCGATTGGCCTGCCACCGGATGTTTACCAAGCGGATCGGCATCGACCTGGGCACCGCCAACGTCATCGTCTTCGAGCATGGCAAGGGCGTTGTCCTCGACGAGCCCGCCGTCGTCGCTATCGCCGAGCGTGACAACACCGTCGTCGCTGTCGGCGAAGAGGCGCGCGCGATGGTCGGCCGCCACCCCGGCTCGATCCAGGTCATCCGTCCGATGCGCGATGGCGTGATCGCGGACTACCTGATCACGGAGGCCATGCTGCGCTTCTTCATCCAGCGCGTCATGGGCCGCTTCAACATCGTGCGGCCCGAGGTGATGATCTGCGTCCCCGCTGGCGTGAACTCCGTCGAGCAGCGTGCGGTCCGCGACGCTGCTGAAGCGGCTGGCGCGCGCCGTCCTGCCCACCTCATCCCGGAGCCGCTCGCTGCCGCGATCGGCGCGGAGATCCCGGTGGGGTCACCTCGAGGGCACATGGTCGTCGACATTGGTGGCGGCCGGACAGAGGCAGCCGTCATCTCGCTGTTCGGTATCGTCGCGGCTGAGTCCGTGCGTGTCGCGGGCGACCGGCTTGACGATGCGATCGCGCAGTACATCAAGCGCCGGTACAACCTCGCGATTGGTGAGCGCACGGCGGAGGAAGTGAAGATCCAGATCGGCTGCGCCGTCCCGATGGACGTGGAACTGGTCGCGGGCGTGCGCGGCCGCGACCAGATCACCGGCCTGCCGCGCACCGTCTCGCTCCGCTCCTCCGAGGTCACCGCCGCCATCCAGGAGCACCTCGCCACGATCGTCCAGACCGTGCGGCGCGTGCTCGAACGCACCCCACCGGAACTGGCGTCGGACGTCATCGACCGCGGGATCGTGCTCACCGGCGGCGGCGCGCTGCTGCGCGGCATCGACGACCTGATCCTGCAAGAGACGGGTGTGCCCGTACACATCGCGGAAGACCCACTGCGCTGCGTCGCGAAGGGCGCCGGCATGGCCCTCGACTACATCGATGTGATCGAGCGTTCGCTGCCGACCGAAGAAGAAGCGCTGATCGAAAGTTCGTCGCGGTAGCGGCGGACGAGCAGGAGGGCCGCTGGGCTAGCCGCCGCGGCCCTGCTTCAGGTGGTAGGTCATGCTCTGCAGGAAGAGCACCGGGTTGATATGACGCACCTCGACGCCGGGTGGCGTCTGGATCCGGCTCGGGGTGTAGTTCAGGATCGCATGTACCCCGGCGTCGACCAGCGTGTCCACGACGTCCTGCGCAAACTCCCCCGGCACTGCGACGATGCCGATGTCCACCGCGGTCTTCTTCAGATCGGTCTCCAGCGTGGCGACGTCGCGCACGCGCTGGCCCTCGATCTCGGTGCCGACGAGCGCGGTGGATGCGTCGTACATCGCGATGATGTCGAACCCCTGTCCCTCGAACCCCGGGTAGGAGGCGATGGCTCGACCGAGCCGGCCGACGCCGACTACGACGACTTTCCACCGACGGTCCAGGCCGAGGATCGCCTTGAGTTCTTCCAGCAGCCTGCTCACGGAGTACCCGCGGCCCTGCTTTCCGAACCGTCCGAAGTAGGAGAGGTCTTTGCGGATCTGCGCCGGAGTGACGCCGAGTTCCTCGCCCAGTTCCTGGGACGAGACGACGGTGCGCCCTTCCGCGTCGAGACGCGAAAGCAGCCGGTAGTACAGCGGCAATCGGTCGATGACAACGTCAGGGATCTCGATCGGCACGTCCACCCCCGCCTTGGCCGCGCTGTGAAGCCTGATCATGCCCGTTTGCGCGCATGTGCGCAATTTCACAGCCGTGACAGAATAGGCCTACTTCAGCCTCGCACTCGGGATAGCATCACTGTATGACCGTTCCTGCGGCCCCCGCGCTCGACCCGCGGATTCTGCGCCTTCTCATCGAGGGGCCCACCGCGACCATCTTCGTGCCCGTACCCGGCGGCGAATTCATCCTCGGGTCCCGCGAACGTGCGGATGAGCAGCCACTCCGCCATGTCCGCGTCCACCCCATCGAGGCCGCACTGATTCCAGTGACAAACGCCGAGTACGCCCACTACCTGGACGCCACTGGACACGATCCGCCGAAGTTCTGGGACGACCCTCGATTCAGCACGCCGGAATGTCCGGTCGTCGGCATCTCCTGGGTCGAGGCCGTCGAGTACTGCGCGTGGCTCTCCGCGCTCCTCGGCCGCCCCTGCCGCCTTCCGACGGAGGCCGAGCGCGAGTGGGCCGCCCGAGGTGGAGGCGGCACCCGCTACCCCTGGGGCGACGAGCCGTGGACCGAAGGTATCCACGGTCTCGGCTCGGCCGGAAACGACCGGCCGCACGTCGTCGGTACCACGCCGCCGAACGGCTACGGGCTCTACCACATGGGCGACAACGTCCATGAATGGTGCAGCGACTGGTACTCCCCCAAGGCTTACGACTCGTTCGAGGGCGACACGGTCGACGATCCGCATTACCTCGAAGAAACCGCGCGTCGCGCCTCTCGAGGTGGCTCGTGGCGGCACCACGTGAAGGTCTCGCGTGTCGCCGCGCGCTCCTCGCTCTCACCCGACTTTCAGTACAACGACTACGGCTTCCGTGTTTACGCGGATCCAGCCGCGGAGGCGGCCTCGTGACTGCGCCGGTCGCCGTCGAGCCGTGGCTCGCGTGTGACGCCGCTGCCGCTGCGGCGCGCCTTCGAGGCCGGCCCGGCCTCGCGTGGCTCGACTCCGCGCTGGTCGAGGGCAACCTTGGCCGCTGGTCGGTCGTCGCCTCGGACCCGCGCTGGACCCTCACTGCTTACGAGGATGGCGTGCTGCTCGAGTGCGCGGGCGGCCCTCGACGTCTCACCGGCGGTGCGCTGCACGCCTTCGCTCGCCTGGTCGAGGCCGAGCAGCCTGCGACGCTGCCCGCGCATGCGCCGGAGGGCCTGCCGTTCGCGGGTGGCGCGATCGGCTATCTCGGCTTTGAGTTGGGGCGTGAGGTCGAACGTGTGCCCGCGACGACACGCGACGACACCGGCGCGCCCGTGCTCGCGTTCGGTTGGTACGACGCCGCACTCGTCTGGGACGGTGTCACGGAGCGCGGCTGGCTCGTTGGTCGTCCCGAGGCTGTCGCTGCCCTGCGCTGCCGTCTCGAAGCCGCCGCTGGCCGTGAGACAGATGTACCGCGCCGGGGCTCCGCCGGGCTGCTGCGCTCCAACATGACGAGGCAGGCCTACCTCGCTGCCGTGGAGCGCGCGCGCGCGTACATCGCGGCCGGGGATATCTACCAGGTCAACCTGACGCAGCGCTTCTCCGCGATCACCGACTACGACGGCTTGGACCTCTACCGCCGCCTACGCTCCGTCAGCCCCGCGCCGTTCGCCGCGTACCTCGACGTGCGGGGCGCGTTCGGTGGTGTCGAGGTGCTGTCGTCTTCTCCGGAGCGCTTCCTCCGCGTCGACGGCTCGCGTATCGAGACGCGCCCGATCAAGGGCACGCGCCCGCGCGGCGCGACACCCGCCGAGGACGCACGCATGGCCTCGGAACTGCGTGCGAGCACGAAGGACCTCGCGGAGCACGTGATGATCGTGGACCTCGAGCGCAACGATCTCGGACGGATCGCCGTGCCGGGCAGTGTCCGGGTGCCGTCGTTCGCCGCGCTCGAGTCCTACCGCCAGGTCCACCACCTCGTCTCCACCGTGGAGGCCGAGTGCGCCCCCGGCGTGGGCCTCGAGGCGACGCTGCGGGCGACGTTCCCGGGTGGCTCGATCAGTGGTGCGCCAAAGGTGCGTGCGCTCGAGATCATCGATGAACTCGAACCGACGGTGCGCGGCGTCTACTGCGGCAGCATCGGCTACATCTCCGCGCACGGACGGATCGACCTGAACATCGCGATCCGCACGATCACGCTCGCGGACGGCGTCGCACACCTCCACGTCGGCGGCGCCATCGTGTACGACTCTGACCCGGACGCCGAGTACGACGAGACACTCGCGAAAGCCCGAGGTATGGCCCGTGCCCTCGGCGTCGCGCTCCCGGATGAGGCGGCTGCTGTCGAGTACGCGCCTACCGAGGCCCCCGTCCGCCCGTGACCGCGACGCCTGGGCAGCCTGCGCCGCCCTCGATGGCGTGGGTGGGCGACCGCCTCGTCCCACGCGACCAGGCGACAGTGCCGCTGGACGACTTCGCCACGCGCTACGGCGCTGCCATGTTCGAGACGATGCTCGCGCGCCACGGCCGCGTGTTCCGCTTGCAAGCGCACCTCGACCGCCTCGCGCGCGGCTTGCGTGGGATGGGCGTCGAGCCCCCGCCGTTCGAGGCCGCTCGTGCCGCCATCGATGCCACACTTGCGGCGAACGGCCTGAGGGACGCCTCGCTGCGGCTCGTGGTGAGCGCGGGGTCAGGCCGCGCGCCGAACCTCGAGGCGGCCCACGCGCCGCTGATGACGCTCACCGCCGACGCGTTGCCGGCGGCTGCACCGAGCGCGCCTCGGCTGCGCGTGGTCTCGGTGCGGCTGGACGAGCACCGCCCGCTGAGCGACGCGAAGACGGCGAACTTCCTCGCCTACCTCCTCGCGAGGCGCGAGGCGCGGCTGGCTGGTGCCGACGACGCGCTGCTGCTCAACCACGCGGGCGATGTCGCCGAGGCTGCGGCCGCCAACCTGTTCGTGCTGCTCGATGGCGTCCTCGTGACGCCACCGATCGAGGCCGGCCCAATCGCGGGCATTACCCGCGCCGCAGTAATCGAGGTTGCGCGGGCCCTCGATGTCCCGGTTGCAGAGCGCCGGATCGCGCTGGGTGACCTCGTGCGCGCGGACGCGGTGCTGTTGACGAACAGCATCGCGGGGCCGACTTCCGTCGCGAGCGTCGAGGGTGCCCCACCCGCTTCACCGGTCGCCGTCGCGTGGCGCGCGCCGGCCTCGGAGCCACCGGTCGTGGCTCGGCTGCGCGAGGCGTATCTGGCGCTGGTGGAGCGGGAGTGCGCGGTTGCAGGGGCGCACGGCGAGGCGTAGAACCCACCCGGCGCACGCTGCATCTGAGCGCGTGCGGAAGGGACGATCCCATGCCATTGATGGACCTCGGCGACGCCAGCATCCACTACGAGGTGCGCGGCTCCGGCCCCCTCACCTTCGTCTTCTGCCACGGCCTCGGCAGCAACGGTCAGGGCTTCGAGCGCGATGACATGGACTGGTACGCGCAGCATTTCCGCACCATCTCGTGGGACAATCGAGGTCTGGGCCGCTCTGGAGCGTCCGCCAAGTACTCGCTCCCGGCGTACGCAGGCGACCTTGCGCGGCTGCTGAAGAAACTCGATGTCACCCAGGCCGTCGTGATGGGCGTCTCATGGGGTGGTGTCGTCGTGCAGCGCTTCGCGCTCGACTACCCCGAAATGTGCGCCGCGATCGTCCTCGACTCCTCCTCCAGCGAGAGCAACCCGAAGGCGAGCGACAACTGGTACATGCGCGGCGAGGTCGCGCGCCTCGGCCCGGCAGCGCTCGCGGGCAAGACGATGGAGCCCGCGTTCGCAGGCCACGCCACCGTCGGTGCTGCGCCGGCCGCGACGCCGCAGGTGAAGCCGGAGCACCTCGATTCCTACGTGGCGCAGTCGCGCGCCGTCGCCGGCCTGCGCGAGCACCCGATGACGCCGTACCTCTCGAAGATCGACATGCCGACACTCGTCGTGGCGGGCGGCAAGGACGCCGTCGCGGGAGTGGGTGGTTCGGTGATCCTCTCGCGGCTGATCCCGGGGGCCCGCCTCGAGATCCTTCCGGAGGCCGGGCACGGCGTGTACCGCCTGGCGCCGGACGAGTTCCGTGCGATCCTGCTCGACTTCTTGCGCCAGCGCGGCCTCACGTCTTGATGCGCGAATGACCCGACCGGGGCCTGAATACGACCGCTACTTCGAGGGCAATCGCGCCAACTGGGACGAGCGCGTACCGATCCACGTCGCCTCGCAGGGCTACGACCTGCCCGGCTTCCTCGCAGGTACGAAGCACCTCACGCGCATCGAGCGCGAGGAGATGGGCGACGTGCGAGGTAAGCGACTGTTACATCTCCAGTGCCATTTCGGTATGGACACGCTGAACTGGGCACGCCTTGGCGCGACCGTGACGGGCCTCGACCTTTCCGGCGCTGCGATCGAGGCCGCGCGCGACCTCGCCGCGCGCGCGGGTATCAAGGGTTCCCGCTTCGTCGAGGCGAACGTGTACGACGCCCCCCAGGCACTCGGCGGGGAGACGTTCGACGTTGTGTACACGGGCATCGGGGCGCTGAACTGGCTACCGGATATCAGGGCCTGGGCGCGCTCGGTCGCCGCGTGCGTCGCGCCCGGTGGCGTGTTCTACATCGTCGAGTGCCACCCGATGTTGTGGTCGCTGGACGACAAGTCGGCCGGCGCGCTGGTCGTGAAATACCCGTACTTCGAGACCGTCGAGCCCGGGTTCGTGGCGGATGACGCGCAGACGTACACGGACGGGCCGCTGCTCATTGAGGCGCCCGTCTCCTACGAATGGAACCACGGCCTCGGCGAAACCATCGACGCGCTGCTGCAGGCCGGCCTGCACCTCGACTTCGTCCACGAGCACCGCGAGGTGCCGTGGCAGGCGCTGCCGTGGATGGTGCCCGGCGACGACCCGAGGACGTACGTCCTGCCCGAGGGCCGTGACCGCGTACCGCTGACGTACTCGCTGCGCGCCTCGAAGCCTGCCTGACGCCGCCGGAGCCTGCCGAGGGCCTCTGCTACGCTACGGGTAGCCGCCGTGGGCTCACGGTGGTCGGAGTCAGAAGTGACCTACGTCATCCTGTTGGTGGTGCTGGTCGCGCTCTCCGCGTTCTTTGCCTCCGCCGAAACCGCCTTCCTCTCGCTCCAGCGCATGCGCCTCGCACACATGGTGTCCGAGCGTGTCCCGGGTGCTGCACGTGTCCAGGCACTGGTCGAACGCCCTCGGCGGCTGCTCTCCGCGATCCTGCTCGGGCAGAACATTGCCAACACGGCAACGGCGTCCGTCGGTACAGCGCTGATGACGCAACTGATCACGGACGACGGTCGCGCCATCATCATCGCCACGCTAGTGGTGGCCCTCGGACTGGTCGTCTTCGGGGAGGCGGGCCCAAAGACGCTCGCGCTGTCGCACGCCTTCACGATTAGCCGCATCTTCGTTTGGCCGATGACCATCTGGGTCATCGTGACCCGCCCGGCGTCATCGCTACTCGATCTGGTCGCGCGCGGTGCGCTCCGTCTCTTCGGTGGTGGGATCGAGGATGCTGACGCCGCGCTCACTGCTGCTGAGCTCCGCACCGCGATCCGCCTCGGTGCGGAGTCCGGGTCACTGGAGGAGGAGGCGTCGGAGCACCTGCTGGGAGCGCTGACGCTGCAGCACCGCCAGGTGCAGGAGATCATGGTGCCGCGCGTGGACATGGTCGCCGTGGACGCCGCCGCGCCCGCGTCCGAGGTCGCTCAGGCGCTCGCGGAGGCTGGATTCCTGCGGCTCCCGGTGTTCGATGGCTCGCCCGACCGCGTCGTCGGCTACCTGCACGTGTCTGACCTGAACGCCGCTCAGGTGCGCGGTGCCTCCGGCCGGCGCGCGCGCGACCTCATGCGCACCGTCCCGTTCGAGTCCGAGCACGCCTCGATCGCCCGCGTCCTCGATGTGATGCAGGCGAGCGCGTCCTACATGGTGATGCTCGTGGACGAGTTCGGGGCGACCTCCGGCCTCGTGACGATCGAGGACATCATGGAGGAGGTCCTGGGCGAACTCCGCTCCGAGTCCGGCTTCGAGGCGGAGGAGACCCCGGTGACCGCCGAGGGTCGCAACGTTGTCGACGGTGCCATGCTGCTCGCCGACCTCGAAAGCGACCTCGACCTCGACTTCGAGGAGATCGAGGCGAACACCGTCGCGGGCCTTGTCCTCGCGCTCTTGCGGCGCTTCCCCGCTGTCGGCGAATACGTGGACTACCTCGGCTACCGCTTCACCGTGAGGACCGCAGACGAGCGGCGCATTACAGAGGTCGCCATCGAGCGCGTCCCTGCGGAGGGCGAGGCGTGAGCGACCGGCCTCCGCTGCGTGCCGTCATCTTCGACTGGGGCGGCACCCTCTCCGAGTACGCCAACATCGAACTGATTGACATGTGGAGGCTTGCGGCGGGCCACCTCGCGAAGCACTCCGGGCGCAGCGCCGAGGCGATCCTCGAACGCCTCGTGAGTGTCGACGAACGGATGTGGGAGCGCACAACGGGCGACGCGCTTGCTTACGGCCTGTCAGACATCGTCCGCGAGGCCACGCGTGAACTCGGCATCGACGTCGCGGAGGCGATCATTGCCGAGACGGGTACGCACTACCTCGACACGTGGACACCGCACATCCGCCATTTCGAGGACGCACGGCCGACGCTGGCTGCGCTCAAGGAGCGAGGGCTGCGCGTGGGCCTGCTGTCGAACACCCACTGGCCGCAGGCGTATCACGAGCGCTTCCTGGAGCGGGACGGCCTCACGCCCTACATCGACACGCGCTGCTACACGAGCGAGATGATGCACATGAAGCCGCATCCCGAAGCGTTCCGTCATGCCCTCGACACGCTCGGAGTCGAAGCAGCTGAGGCAGCCTACGTGGGCGACCGGCTGTTCGATGATGTCTTCGGTGCCCAGCGCGCGGGGATGCGCGGTGTCCATCGCCCGAACCTCGGCGTCCCCGCCTACGAGGGTGTGACGCCCGACGCCACCATCGAGACGCTGGCCGACCTGCTCCCGATCGTGGACGGATGGCGTTAGGGCTCTTGGATTCTGAGGCCACGTATCGGTACTCAGCAGCGACTGACTGACGCGGTCAGGGAATACCCCGATCACCTTCGGTGAGCACGCCGTCGATAGTCTCGGGCAAGCGAGTCCTCCGAGGGGAACAGGAGGGCGGCTTGGGGGCGTCATGCTGGTCTGGGTGATCGCGGCCGGTGTCACTGGATTGCTGGTTGTCCTCACGGTGCAGGACATGACCCAGCGTCATCACGCGATCCGGCGCGTCTACCCACTGGTCGGGCGCCTGCGCTATCTCGTGGAGCGCATCGGGCCGGAACTGCGCCAGTACATCGTGACCAACGACCTCGAAGAGCGTCCGTTTAACCGGTCGCAGCGTGCGTGGGTGTATCAGAACGCGAAGGGCGTCAACAGCGCCGTGGGCTTTGGCACCCAGCACGACCCGTCCGCGCCCGGCAGTTTCCACTTCCTGCCCTCGCCGTTCCCCACCCTGAACGAGGAAGCACCCGAGGACCCGTATCCGGTCGTCATCGGACCGACGCGGCCTCGGCCGTTCGTCGTGCGCTCACGCGTGAACATCGCGCCGATGTCGTTCGGGGCCCTTTCGGCCGCCGCTGTGCAGGCCCTCGCTGAGGGGGCCGCCGAGGCGCACGCCTACATCAACACGGGTGAGGGCGGGCTGTCTCCGCATCACCTCTCCGGCGGCGGTGACATCGTCTTCCAGATCGGGCCCGCGAAGTACGGCGTCCGCATGCCGGACGGCGCGATCGACTGGGCGAAGATCGAGGAGTGGGGTCGCCATCCGCAGGTGCGTGCCTTCGAGGTGAAACTGAGCCAGGGTGCGAAGCCCGGCAAGGGTGGCATCCTGCCCGCCGCGAAGGTGACCGAGGAGATCGCCGCCATCCGAGGGATCCCGGCGGGTCACGCCTCGCAGTCACCCAACCGCTTCACGGAGTTTCACGACATCGCCGGCCTGATCGCCTTCGTGGAGCAGATGCGCGCGCTGGTGCCGGTGCCGGTCGGCGTGAAGATCGCCATCGGCGCGGCCGGGTTTGTCGACGAACTCGCCGCCGAACTCGCGCGTTCCGGCCGCGGGCCGGACTACATCTCCGTCGACGGTGCCGAGGGCGGTACGGGTGCCGCGCCGCTCTCGCTCTCTGACCACATGGCGCTGCCGCTCCGCGATGCCATCATCGAGGTGGACGACGCGTACCGACGTCACGGCGTGCGCGACCGGATCACGATCATCGCGGCCGGCCGCACGATCACCGGCGCGGACGCGGCGCAATCGCTCGCGCTCGGGGCAGACCTCGTGAACGTCGCGCGCGGGTTCCTCTTCGCCCTCGGGTGTATCCAGGCGCTGCGCTGCCACGAGAACACCTGCCCGAGCGGCGTCGCGACGCAGAGCAAGTGGCGCCAGCGCGGGCTCGTGCCACTCGAGAAGGCGCCGCGCGTGGCGAACTACGCCCGTGCCGTGCAGGAAGACCTGATGGTTGTCACCCGCGCCATCGGCCTGCGGTCGCCGGGCGAACTGCGTCGGCAACACCTCGAGGTCATCGTCGAAGTGGGACGCCGGATGAAGGCGAGCGAACTCTACCCGTACCCGCCACTCGCGCTCCGCGTGCTGGAGGACACCGACACCGAGGCGTTCCTGCGGTGGGCTTCGTAGGTCGCTAGTCGCCTCGCGGCGTGCGCGCCCAGCGGAGGTAACGCACGACCAGCACGAGGATGAGCGCGACACTGCCGAGGTTCGCGACACGACGCGCCTCGCGGTTGCCATCGAAGTTCAGCAGCGACGCCACAATCGTCACCGCGAGGCAGACGAGCAGGACGGCGACCACCGGGTAGCGCGCGACCATCGAGGTCAGCCCACCGGACTGGCGGTACGCGCGCAGCACCAGCACGACACCCAGCGGCACCAGCGCCAGCAGCGCCGCCAGGTGGGCGACCACAAAGATCACCCGCCACGCGTTTCCCTCGGCGAACAGCAGGATGCCGGTGGCGCCGAGCGCCATGACGGCCCCCACCCCGAGGGTGCGGAACCAGCGGTCGGCCGTGAACAGTGCGCGCTCGTTCGTAGATCGCTCCCCCGCCAGTCGCCTCAGGCGACGCGTGCCTGCTGTGCGGTCTGCGCCACCTCGTGCCGCAGGAGCCAGCGCTTGCGGTCCATGCCGCCGCCGTAGCCTGTGAGGGCGCCCGTGGAACCGATGACGCGATGACACGGCACCACGATGGCGATCGGGTTCTGCCCGTTCGCGGCCCCCACGGCCCGCGACGCCGTTGGGCGACCGATCGAGGCCGCGATGGCGCCGTACGAGGTGGTCACGCCGTAGGGGATCGGCCGCAGCGCCAGCCACACCTGGCGCTGGAACTCGGTACCGCGCGGCGCGAGCGTCAGGTCGAACGTCGTGCGCGCGCTGGCGAAGTACTCCCGCAACTGCTCGATGGCGGCTGCGGCGCCCTCGGCGTCACGGCGGGCTGGGAGGTCGGCGTCCACCGACAGCCGGACGCCGTGCCGTCCCTCGTGGCTCGGGTCATCGAGGAACTCGACTCGGTGGATGCCTGCCGGCGACCCGCCGACGAACAGCATGCCGACGGGCGACTCCAGCAGGTCGTACCAGGCGTGGGACATTCGAGGTCTCCCGGGGCTGGCCTCGGCTACTCGCCCTCGAGGTCGCGCAACTCGCGGAGGTCTTCCAGCCGTGTGCGCGCGTCGGAGGCTTCGGGCCACTGCGCGACGTAGTGCGGGAGGGTGAAGTTCATCATGTAGTGCGGCATGTCACAGCCCCCGTTGTGTGGGGAACACTCGTGGTCCGGGTCCAGATGCTCAGTCAACCGAGCGTGCAGAATATCGTTCATCGGGGCCTCCTCATGGCGCG
This sequence comes from Dehalococcoides mccartyi, assembly GCA_945865925.1. GTDB lineage: Bacteria > Chloroflexota > Dehalococcoidia > UBA2979 > UBA2979 > SURF-43. The sequence continues at coordinate 199,767 of CAMBFG010000004.1, read as the reverse complement.
ATCACAGCATCGATCGTACACCGCGCACCCCGTGTGATCCGCCTCGAAACGGCGCTCGAGCGGCCTCGATCGGGTGGCGGATGGCGCCCCGGTATACTCCCGCGCATGCCCGACAAACGCCCGTTTACCGCCATCCAGACCGAATCCAATGACCATGCCTGGTTCGAGGTGGAGCGCGCCATCATCGAGCCTGCCGGCGGCCGCGTCGTCGTCCAGCGGGCCGCCTCGACGGACGAGCGCGTGGCGTTGCTACAGGACGCGCAGGCCGTCCTCGTCGGTGGTGCGCAGATCACGAGTGCTGTCCTCGACCAGTTGCCGGACCTCGAACTGATCATCCGCTACGGCGTCGGGCTCGACTCGCTCGATGTGCCGGCCGCCACCGAGCACGGTGTCGTGGTGGCGCACTACCCCGACTTCTGCCAGCCGGAGGTCGCCAACCACGCGATGATGCTGCTCCTCGCCGTCGCGCGGAAATTGCTCCCCCACGACCGCGCGATGCGCACCGGCCAGTACCGAGGCCCCGGCCTGCCCGTCGTGCCGCCGATCACCGGGCAGACGCTCGGCATCGTCGCGCTGGGCGCCATCGGGCGGCAGGTCGCACAGCGGGCGCGCGCCTTCGGCATGCACGTCCTCGCCTACGACCCGTACCTCGATGCTTCCGTGTTCGCCGAGGCCGGCGTGGAGCGAGCCGCGACGTTCGAGGAACTGCTGGCGCGGGCTGACCACATCACGGTGCATGCGCCGCTGACGCCGGAGACGCACCACCTGTTCAACCGTGCCGCCTTTGCGGCGATGAAGCCCACCGCCATCCTCGTGAACACCGCGCGCGGGCTAATCGTCGAGGAAGCGGCACTCGTCGAGGCGTTGCGCGAGGGACGCATCGCGGGCGCGGGGATGGATGTCTTCGAGGTGGAGCCGGTGGGCACGGACTCGCCGCTGCTCGCCTTCGACAACGTCGCGCTGACACCGCACTCAGCGTTCTACTCGGAAGCCTCGAACCAGCAGATCAAGGAACGCGTCGGCCACACGGTCGTCGCGTTCATGCAGGGGAAGTGGCCGTCTGAGTTCGCCACCATCCCGAACCGCGCCGAGGTCAAGCCGAAGCGCCCGCTTCGCTAGCCTGGACGACCCTCGACACTCCGCACGAAAGGCGGCTCCGCATGCGACCGAACACCACCCTCCGAGCCTGGCGCGCGGGCAAGTCCACGATTGGCGCATGGCTCTCGATCCCCTCGGCACACGCGACGGAGTCGCTCAGTCACGCGGGCTTCGACTGGCTGTGCGTGGACATGCAGCACGGCATCATCGACTACGGGGACGCGGTCGACATGATGCGGGCCATCTCCACGACCGACACGATGCCGTTCGTACGCGTGCCGTGGAATGATCCCTCGATCATCGGCAAGGTGCTCGATGCCGGGGCGTATGGCGTCGTCGTCCCGCTGATCAACAACCGCGCCGAGGCGGAGCGCGCCGTCTGGGCCGCGAAGTATCCGCCGATGGGTGGGCGCTCCTCTGGCCCCGCGCGCGCGACGCTGTACGCCGGTGCCGACTACCAGGACCACGCCAACGACGAGACCGCGCTGATCGTGATGATCGAGACGCGCGAGGGCATCGACAACCTCGACGACATCCTCTCGGTGCCAGGCGTCGACTGTGCGTACGTGGGCCCCTCGGATCTCGCGTACGCCCTCGGCATGAAGCCGACGGGCGACAACCGCGACGAGGGCCACCAGCAGGTGTGCATGGAGATCATGGCGGCCTGCAAGAAGCACGGCGTCGCGCCCGGGATGCACACCGGCTCGCTGGAGTTCACCACGAAGTGGTTGAAGGCCGGTTTCCAGATGGTCACCCTCGGCTCGGACGCTGGGTTCATGCGCGCGAAGGCTGGCGCCGACCTCGCCGCCGCCCGAGGCGACACCGGCACCGTCGCCACCCTGCCCGAGGCGTAAGCCGCGAGGCAGGACGGAGGTCTGCGATGACGATCACGATCCCCGCGCCGCTGCTCACGGACTACCTCACCCGCGTCTACCGCGCGGCCGGAAGTCCCGAGGGCGAGGCGCGCATCGTCGCGGAGCACCTCGTTGAGGCGAACCTCAAGGGGCATGACTCGCACGGCGTGATCCGCACGAGCGGCTACCTGCTGCAGATCCGCAACGGCGTCGCGCATCCCGGCGCGCCCACCCGCGTGATCGAAGACGCACCCTCGATGGCCGTGCTCGATGGCGGCTGGAACCTCGGCCAGGTGGTGGCGACGAGGGCGACCGAGATGGCGATCGCCAAGGCGCGCGAGACCGGCGTAGCCCTCGTCACCTGCATCAACACGATGCACGCCGGTCGAGTCGGCGCGTACGGCGAGCAGATCGTTCGCGCCGGGATGGCGGCGATGGGTGGGGTGAACACCCCGGGCGCACGCCTCGTCGCTGCCTTCGGCGGCGGGCATCGACGTACCGGCACCAACCCGCTGATGTTCGCCTTCCCCGGCGAGACGCCTGAGGCGCCATTCGTCCTCGACATGGCCACCTCGGTCGTCGCCGAAGGCAAACTCCGCGTCGCCGTGAACAAGGGCGCCGAGGTGCCTGAGGCGTGGATCCTCGACGGCGACGGGAAGCCCTCGACGCAGCCGCGCGACTTCTACGGCACGGGTGACAACGAGAAGCTGGGCACGCTGCTACCCGTCGGCGGCGCGTTCAGCGGCTACAAGGGCTTCGGCCTCAACCTGGCCGTCGAGACGCTGGGCGGGGTCCTTTCGGGCGCCGGCACCGCCGTCGAGGGGACGCGCGGCACGAACGGCGTCTTCATCATGGCCATCGATGTGGCTCACTTCACGCCGCTGGCCGCCTTCACCAGCCTGATGGCGGGCCTCGGTGCGCATGTGAAAGAACCGCCCTACCAGCCCGGCGTCTCCGAGGTGCTGCTGCCCGGCGAGCCGGAGCGCCGCACGATGGCGCAGCGCCTCCGCGACGGCGTCCCGCTGGACGACGAGACCTGGAAGCAGACCGTCGAGGCTGCGGCTGCCCTCGGTGTCGGGCCGCTCGAACTGCCGGTCGTGTAATGGCGCGTGCGAAGCCCGGCGATCCGGAGCAGAGCGACATGTTCGCCCCCGGCACTTGGCAGGGCCTGACCTCCGCGTGCGCCGATATTGCACGCAGTCTCGGACTCCAGGTCGAGACCGAGGTCTACGTCGGGCGCCGTATCTGGGGCGCCCGACGCCGTATCGACGTCGTCGTGAGCGACCCGTCGCAGCGCCGCTCGCTGGGCATCGAAGCGAAGTACCAGCGCAGCGCTGGCTCCGCCGAAGAGAAGATCCCCAGCACCATCGAGGACATCCGCGCCTGGCCGATCCCCGGCATCGTCGTCTTCCACGGCCCCGGCTTTAGCGCGAACATGCGCGCCTTCCTGCTCTCCTCCGGCAAGGCCGTCGGCCTCGAAGACCTCGAGGTCTGGCTACGGCTGTTCTTCGCGCTACCGGTCCGGAAGGCGTTCGTGGATGCGGAACCCGACGCGGAATAGGGCGGGGCGCGAGTCCGCCCCCTGAGTCAGCCCCGCCGAACAACCTCTGAACTGATCCGGAATTGCGATGCCGCGCTCCGCAGGTCGAGTTCGGGACTCCTACGGTGTAGATGCTCGTGCGGCCCAGAACAGGCGAAATTGAGGCCGCGATGACCGGCAGTCACCAGGACACGTTGCTCGAAGGGGATCGACCGGAGGTGCGCCTACCTCCCGGAAAGCAGCACCGACTGCCCCGCGACGCGCCCGAGGCCGGCGTCCCCATCGGGGACGAAGCGACGCGAATCACCGTTGAGGACTTCGCCACGCCCGTCGCGAAAGACGCTACAGAGCGAGCCGGCGAGGACGTGACGCCAGGTCGCGGGCGCGTGCGGCAGGCTGTCGAAACGCTGGACTACGTCCAGGACATCATGGCGACACTCCGCGAGCCGGTGCTGGTGCTCAGCGGTGACCTCCGCGTGATCTCGGCGAACCGCTCCTTCTACCGAGTCTTCCAGACCGTCGCGGAAGAGACCGAGCACCGGCTCATCTACGAACTGGGCAGAGGACAGTGGGACATTCCGGACCTGCGGCTCCTGTTGGAAGCCGTCCTCCCCGAGAATCACTACTTCGACGACTTCAAAGTCGAGCATAATTTCCCGGCGATTGGCCGCAGGATCATGCTCCTCAACGCCCGCCGGATCGTCCGCTCCGATGACCGGAGCGAACGCATCCTGCTCGCGATCGAGGACATCACCGAACGTCAGCGAGTGTTTGGCACGCTGGAGACCTCTGAACTGAAGTACCGGCGGCTCTTCGAAACCGCGCAGGACGGCATCCTCATCCTCAACGCCGACACGGGGCAGATCACCGATGCCAACCCGTTCATCGAGAACATCCTCGGACGCTCACGCGAAGAACTCCTGGGGAAGCGCCTCTGGGATGTCGGCCTCCTCTCGGATATCGCAGCGAACCAGGACAAGTTCAGGGAGTTGCGACAGGCGGGCTACGTCCGCTACGACCGCCTGCCCCTGGAGACTGAAGCCGGCGTGGTGACTGAGGTGGAGTTCGTCAGCAACGTGTACGAGGTCGGCGGGCACCACGTCATCCAGTGCAACATCCGGGACATCAGCGACCGGAGGCGGCTGGAGAAGCAGACCGAGGAACAGGCGCTCGAACTCGCGAACCTCGCTCGGCTGAAGGACGAGTTCCTCTCGGCGGCCGCACATGACCTGCGCACACCGCTGACGATCGTCATGGCGCAGGCGCAATTGCTGCAGCGCCACCTGCACAGCCGGCCGGAGGCTGTGGACGCGAACCTCGAGGAAGCCGATCGTCTCGTGCGGGAAACACAGCGCATGTGGCGCATGACCGACACGATTCTCGACGCTTCGCGCCTCGAATCGCATAGCTTTATCGGTGAGTGCCTCCCGACGGACCTCGTGGCGCTGGCGCAGGACGTGGTAGAAGGGCTGGATCTGTCCCAGCACACAGTGCGCGTGGACGGTACAGCCGCCGTCGCCGCCGTGGACGCCGAGCGGATGCGGCAGGTGCTGCAGAACCTCGTGACCAACGCCCTCAAATTCAGTCCATCAGGTGGCGAGATCGTTGTGGGACTGCGCAGTCTGGCTGACGAGGTCGAAATCCGCGTGAGCGATCAGGGGATCGGTATCCCAGCGTCGGATCTGGAGCACATCTTCGAACGCTTCTATCGCGGGAGCGAGGTCAGCAGGCGTTTCAGCGGGATGGGCATCGGACTCTTCCTGTGCAAGCGCATCGTCGAAGAACATCGCGGACATATCTGGGCGGAGAGCGACGGACAGGGCAGCACGCTCATCGTGCAGTTGCCCGTCGTCCGGGCGGAAGCAGCGTGATCCGTCCCATGCCCCAGCACATCCTCATCGTCGAAGACGAGCCCGCGATCCTCGACCTGGTCGGGCAGGTACTCGAAGAAGAGGGGTACGAGGTCACGCTCGCCTCAAACGGCGCCGTCGCGCTGGAGGCGATCGACAGCGGTGCCACGTTTGACCTCGCGGTCCTCGACATGTGGATGCCAGTGGTCAACGGCTGGCAGTTCGCGGAGGCGCTCGCCGAGCGGGATGTGCGTGTCCCGCTCCTGGTCATGACTGCCGCGAAAGATGCGAGCGCTTACGCCACGGCCGTCGGTGCGGTCGGGTTCATCGGCAAGCCGTTTACGCTCGACCAACTCGTGCTGGCGGTGCGTCATGGCGCGCCCCCACCTGTTGACGGCGGGCGGGGCACCAGTCCACCGCCGGCCCGCCCGCCCCTGGTGCCGGTCTAACCGGCAGGGATCGGGCCGACTAGTTCGAGGGCAACTCGCGCCGCTCGACCTCCGGGGCGTAGTTCAGCACCACCAACTCGTCGACGGGGCCGCGCTTGTCGCCGCGTGAGTTGATCGCGCGTCGCGCCGGGGTGCTGTCGATGCGGTAGCGGCCTTCGGCGAAGGGGCCGCGGTCGGCGGAGTAGAGGCCGCGGATGTAGTCCTGTGCCGAGTTCGAGAGCATTACGTGGACGCCTCGGTCCGTCAGGTCGTCGGCGGCCAACTTCAGCCGGCGCTGCTCCGTGCGGCTGAACGAGCCCTCCGTGTACCCCGTGAACGACGAGGTGGCGGAGAGCGGCTCGAACGGCGGGTCGAGGTAGACGAAGTCGCCCTGCTTCGGCGCCGCGAGGGCGGACTCGAAGTCCACGTGCGTGAGACGTACCCCCGCCAGCGCCGCCGAGGCGGCTCGCAGGTTGGGCTCGTCCAGGATGCGCGGCGTGCGGTACTTGCCGTGGGGGACGTTGAAGATGCCCTGGCGGTTCACCCGGTACAGACCGTTGAAGCAGGTCTTGTTCAAGAAGATGAACCGCGCCGCGAGGTCCACCGCGCCTTCCGGCTGGCGCCCCCGCTCGGCGTAGAACTGCGTGCTGCGCTCGTCTGCACCGGCGGCGAGGTAAGGCCCCTGGAGCGCCTCCAGACGCGCCACGAGGGCGTCCACGTCGTCTCGGACGACCTCGTACACCGTGATGAGATCGCGGTTGAGGTCGTTGAGGACGGCGCGCTTCGGGGCGAGGGCTGAGTCTGCTAGCAGCGCAAAGAACATCGCACCGCCGCCGATGAACGGCTCGTAATAGGTCTCGATAGCCCTCGGAGCGCGTGCGACGAGTTCGGCCGCCAGTTGCTGCTTGCCACCGGCCCACTTGATGACCGGGCGTGCGAGGGCAGCCTCTGGGCGGCGGGCGCGGGGTGTCCGAGGAGCGCGTGCGGCAGGGATGGCGGCGCTCCGTCGCTGGTCACCGGCGGTACGGACTGGGGTGCCGGGATTGTACGCGCCTGCCCTCGAACCGGCGAAATCGAGGTGGCACGGGAAGGCTAGATTCAGGTTCCAGGGGAGGCCCGCCGGGAAGAAACACAGCCGTAACACACCGGATACGTCCCAGATATCGGCGGGATGCATGCTCCGGTCGAGTCACAACGGATGCTGCGTGGGCTCCGGGCTCGCCGAAAGGACGGATGATGGAGATCACCTCGGGGGATACGGCCTGGTTGCTGACCAGTTCGGCATTGGTCCTCTTCATGACGCCGGGTCTGGCGTTCTTCTACGGCGGCATGGTCCGCGCCAAGAACATGCTGGCCATGCTGATGATGAACTTTGTGGCGATGGGCCTCATCACGATCGTATGGATCGCGGTGGGAGCATCGCTCGCGTTCTCGGGGACCGGGAAATTTATCGGGGACCTCAACCTGGCGGGGCTGATGGACGTTGGGCTGGGGAATGAAATCTTCAGCGCCTACCCCATTCCTGACACCGTCTTCCTGATGTTCCAGTTGATGTTCGCCATCATCACGCCGGCCCTGATCGCCGGTGCGGTGGCGGAGCGCATGAAGTTCACCGCCTGGGTGGTGTTCATCGTCATCTGGTCGATCGTCGTCTACTCGCCCATGGCCCACTGGGTCTGGGGCGGTGGCTTCATCGCGACCCAGGTGAAGGCTGTGGATTTCGCCGGTGGCCTGGTCGTCCACATCAACGCAGGCGCCGCGGCGCTCGCGCTGGTGCTGGTGCTGGGGCCGCGTGTCGGCTGGGGCAAGCAGGTCATCCGGCCGCACTCGCTGCCGCTGACGATCCTTGGCGCGGGCATGCTGTGGTTCGGCTGGTTCGGGTTCAACTCCGGTTCCGCGCTGGGCGCGGGCGGCCTCGCGGGCCAGGCGTTCATGACCACGCATGTGGCGGCGGCTGTGGCCGCGACCGCGTGGATGCTGGCCGAGGTGATGTCCAACGGCAAGCCCACGACGCTCGGATTCGTCTCGGGTGGCGTGGCCGGTCTGGTCGCCATCACCCCGGCGGCCGGCTTCGTGAACCTGTTGGGCGCAGTGATCATCGGCCTCGCGGCCGGCATCATCTGCTTCCTCGCCCTGAAGTTGAAGTCGATGTTCAAGTTCGACGACTCGCTGGACGTCATCGCCGTCCACCTGGTCGGCGGTATTATTGGTGCACTGCTACTCGGCATCCTTGCGGACTCCGAGATCAACGAACTCGCCACGGGCGGCATGGACCAGTTCGGGCGTCAGGCCATCTCGGTGGTCATCGCCTTCACCTACTCATTCGTCGTCACGTTCATCATCGCGAAGGTGCTGGACATGGTGATGGGTATCCGGGCGACGGAGACACAGGAACGCGAAGGCCTCGACCTGTCGCTCCACGAGGAGCAGGCCTACGTGATGGCCGACTAAGCCAGAACGCAAACAGGCCAGTACAGGGAGTACACATCGATGAAACTTGTGATTGCTTATATCGCCCCGTTCAAGTTGGACGAGGTCCGAGACGCCCTGAAGGCGGCCGGGGTCACCGGGCTCACCGCCGTCAGCGCTCAGGGGTTCGGCCGTCAGGCCGGCCACACTGAGACGTACCGCGGCAGTGAGTACGAAGTCGACATGGTGCCGAAGGTCCGCATCGAGGTCCTCGTGGACGACACGCTGGCCCCGACGGTGATCTCCACCATCGAGACCACGGCCCGCAGCGGCTCTATCGGCGACGGGAAGATCCTCGTCGTCCCGGTGGAGGACGTGGTGCGAATCCGGACGGGTGAGCGCGGGCGCGAAGCCGTCTAGCGGCCGGTGCCCTTCGCACGGGCGGGTCACCCCGGACGGCCAACGAGCCGATCCGAGGGGCCCGCCCGTGACGTATTCCTCAGCGTGGAGCGACCGGAGCGATCGATGGTGGACGCGCCCCCAACCCAGACGCCGGCGGGGCCTGCGCTCGCGGCGTTCTTGGCGGCACGAGCGGACATCACACCGCTCCCCGCCCGCCAGGCCGGCCGCGTGGCCGCCGCTCGCCTCGCAGCCCTCCTGGACGGTGCCCTCACTGAACTGACGGGGCAGGACGTGGCGCACGCCGTCGTCGCTGCAGGCGGCTACGGACGCTCCGAGCAGCAACGGCACAGCGATGTGGATGTGATGATCCTCATCCCGCGCGGCGGCGAGGAAGCCGTCCGCACCCTCTATCCCCTCTGGGACGCCGGCCTGAAGGTGGGCCACTCCGTGCGGACGGTTGCCCAGGTCGCTGAGGCGATGCAGGCAAGTATCGAGACGTTCACCGCCCTGCTGGACGCGCGCCTCGTCACCGGCAGCACCTCGCTGTACGAAGAGTTCCGCGGTGTCCTTCGGAAGACCGCCAAGCAGCAGCGAGGCTGGGCGCGCACCGCGCTCCATGAGCGCCATCGCGAAGTCGCCGCGAAGGAGCCGTGGCAACTGCTCTGCGCAGACCTGAAGAACGGTCGCGGCGGCCTGCGCGACATCCAGACCGTCCACTGGCTGGACGCAGCCGAGGCGCTCGCCGCTGACCGTCCGCTCCCGCCGCTTCCCGTGGTGCTGCTCGATGCGCAGGAGCGGCTGTTCGCGACGCGCTCAGCGGTCCATGCTCACGCTGACCGACCCACCGATCTGTATCCGCCGGAGCTGCACGCACGCATCGGTGAGTGGTTGGGCCAGGACGGCTTCGACTGGGCCCAGGGCGTGTACGTCGCGATGCGAGACGCGGACGCCGAGGCTGGACGCCGGCTGGCGGACAGCGGCGGCGCGCGGAAGTTCCTGGGGGTGAGCCTCGGGCGGGGGAGTGCCTCCGGCAAATCGAGCGCAACGCAGGACACCCCGCTCGCGAGCATGCGCGCGGCGCTTCGGGGGATCCGATCAGACATGAGCCTCGATCCGCTGCCGCTGGCACCGTGGCTGGATGAACTGGTGCCGGAATGGGAGGTCCTGCGTGCCCGCCCCCACGTCGCGCAGTTCCACATCCACCCGGTGGATGTCCACGCCGCGCGTACCGTCGCGGAAGCCCGGCGTCTCATGACTGAGGACGAATTCGAGTGCGACACCCCGAATGTGGCGAGAGAACTCGGGCGGCCGGACGAACTGTTGCTGGCCGCGCTGCTGCACGACATCGGCAAGGGGCATACCGGCGACCACTCGTTGGCCGGCGCTGTCATCGCCGAGCGCGTGGCATCGAGGGCTGGCCTCCCGCCAGACGAGGAGGCTCGCCTCGTCACCGCTGTCCGTGAACACCTCCTCCTCCCGAACGTGGCAACCCGCCGCAACATCGCCGACCCTGAGGTCATCGAGGACACCGCACGTCGTGCTGGCGACGCGAACACGCTCCGCTTGATCTACCTGTTGTCGATTGCGGATGCGTGCGCGTCAGGCCCCAACGTCTGGTCACAGTGGAAGGCGCAGTTGATGCGCTCGCTGTATGTGCGCGTAATGGCCGTACTGGCCACCGACGCGCCCGACGCCTCGATCCCGCGCCCCGAGGCGATCGTGGAAGCGCTGGCGCCGCGCTTCCCGGCGGAAGTCGTCGGCGCGCACCTCGCGGGGCTGGACGTGGACTACCTGATCTCGGTCCCGCCAGAGACCATCGGCGACCACATCGCGCTGATCGAAGAGGCTGCCGGCGGCACCGCGGCCCGGCACGACCGTCTCGGCGAGATCGACCGGCTCACCATCGTCACGCCGGACCGCACGGGGATCATCCAATCCGTCACGGGCGCACTCGCCGGGCACAACGCGAGCGTCCTCGGTGGCGTGGCGCACACGCACTCGAGCGGGACAGCGATCCAGGTGTGGCACGTGTCGGACGCCCTCGGCATCGGCATCGACGACCGCCGGTGGGGACGCATCCTCACTGCCGTCCCGGCCGCGATCGAGGGCACGTTCGACATCGAAGAGCGGCTGGCGGAGGTGCGGCGGTCGTATCCGGCGCACCCGCTCGCGGACGTACCGACCGTCGTGAATGTGAACAACACGGCATCCCGAGAGTTCACCGTCCTGGAGATATCCACAGCCGACCGTCGTGGCCTCCTGTACGGCATCACGAAGGCGCTGCATGAACAGCGGATCGACATCCACCTCGCAAAGGTGGACACCATCGGGCCCGAGGTGGTGGACGCCTTCTATATCCGCCGCGAGGATGGCCGCCGTATCGAGGAGAAGGATGCCGCCGAACGCCTCGAACGGCTGATGGTGGAGGTCATCGAGGGCCTGACGGCGTAGTCGGGGTTCGTGCGCCCTCGGCGGCTGCCCCCGCCTGCCTCTCCCCGAAGTGGGTGCTAGCATCACGCCCGGGCCCGGCCTCCTGGGGCGGGCACCGTGCGGAGGGAGCACCCATGCCTGTTGAAAAAGATCTGTACGCCGTCGGCGAGACGCCCCCGCTGGGGTACGTGCCGAAGCAAATGCACGCCTCGCTCATTCGCGCTTCGCGCTTCGGAAAGCCCGAGCAGGCCTTCGAGGTGGAGGTCGTGGACGTCCCGAAGGTCGGCCCCAAGCAGGTGCTGGTCTGGGTGATGGCCGCGGGCGTGAACTACAACAACGTCTGGGCGGGCCTCGGTTTCCCCGTGGACGTGATTGGTGCCCGCCAGCGCAAGGGCGAGCCCGAGGACTTCCACATCGGCGGCTCGGACGCCTCTGGCGTGGTCTGGGCGACCGGTTCCGAGGTCCGCAACGTGAAGGTGGGGGACGAGGTCGTCCTCTCCTGCGGGCAATGGGATGAGGACGCGGCCGACATCAAGGCCGGCACCGAGCCGATCATGTCCTCCACCAACAAGATCTGGGGCTACGAGAGCAACTACGGCTCCTTCGCCCAGTTCACGGTGGTCGACCATTACCAGTGCTTCCCGAAGCCGAAGCACCTCAACTGGGAGGCCGCCAGCGCCTACATGCTCGTGGGCGCCACCGCCTACCGCATGCTGATGGGCTGGGAGCCGAACACCGTGCAACCCGGCGACCCGGTCCTGATCTGGGGCGGTACCGGTGGCCTCGGCACGATGGCGATCCAGATCACGAAGGCCAAGGGCGGCGTCCCGATCGCCGTGGTCTCCGAAGACAGTCGTGTCGAGTACTGCCTGCAGTTGGGCGCCAAGGGCGTCATCAACCGCAAGGACCCGGCGTTCACGCACTGGGGGCGCCTGCCTGACCTGGATGACGCGGCAGCCTTCGGTGACTGGATGAAGGGCGCCCGTGCGTTCGGCGCCAAGTTCTGGGAAGTCCTCGGCGAGCGCCGAGGTCCGAAGATTGTCTTCGAGCACCCCGGTGAGTCGACCGTGCCGACCTCCGTCTTCATGGCGGAGAACGGTGGCATGATCGTGATCTGTGCCGGCACCAGTGGCTACAACGCGGACGTTGACCTTCGCTACCTGTGGATGCGCCAGAAGCGCCTCCAGGGCTCGCATTTCGCCAGCGTGGCACAGTGCGCCGCCCTGAACGACATGGTCGCGAACAAGGAAGTCGACCCCTGCCTCGGCGAGGTGTTCGAGTTCAACGAGGTCGGCAAGCCGCACCAGTTGATGTACGAGAACCGGGGGAACGGCAACATGGCGATCCTCGTGAACGCCAAGCGCAAGGGCATGACCACCCTCGACTAGCCTTCGGCCTGTCCAGGATCGAGACGGCCCCGCATGCGCGGGGCCGTCTTCGTTCCGACATGTCGCGAATCTGATACGGATCGGTCACGAATCTCGACGGGTACTGCGGTACCCCGCACCTACGCTCGACCCATGTTCTTCGAAAGCGACCGATGGCATGGCCGGGCTGAATCCGCGGTGCGGGCTTCCGTGAGCCGGAAGACGCTCTTCTCCGTGCTCGCGATCCCGCTCCTGCTGTTGGGAGTGGTCCAGTCCGGCCTGCTCTCGTTCGACTCGCGTGGTTTCTTCAATGAGGGCCCGCCGAGGCTGCGTGTTGTCCTCGATCCGGGGCACGGCGGCGACGAGTGGGGCGCGACCGGCTACGGCCTGATCGAGCGCGACTCCAACCTGGATATGGCAAAACGGGTGGGCGCGTTACTGGAGCAGGCTGACATCGACGTCGTCTACACGAGGACGGATGACGGTCGGGCTACCCATGACGGGCGCGTGCTCTGGGACTACAGCGCCATCTTCGCCGACATCGACTCGCGCATCGCAATCGCTAACGAGGCGAAGGCTGACCTGTTCATCTCGATCCACTCGAACGGCTTCCAGGATCCGAGCGCCCGCGGCATCGAAGTGATGTACACGCCAGGCCGCGAGTTCTCAGACCGCAGTCTTGCGCTCGCCGAGGCCATCCGCACCAGCGTGGTGGCGAGGCTCCAGACGAGCGGGTACGACGTCGATCAAGGCCTGGTCCGGGCGGATACGGGGATGGCGGACAGCGCGGGACGCGTCACGCCGTTCCTCGTCCTGGGAGGGGAGCGGGAACTGACGCGCCAGGAGATGGACGAGCGCGGCGGTGACTGGGACGCCCTCGGCTACGGCTCGCAGTCCTCGATTCAGACGCGCGCGACGCAGATGCCGGGTGTGCTGATCGAGTTGCTCTACATCACGAACGAGGACGACGCCGCGCTGCTCAAGGACGACACCGCACGTCACGTCATGGCCGTGGGGATCGCCGAGGCGATCAAGAGCGTGCTGATCGATGTCGCGATGCGCCGATGAGCGCGCCCGTCCCCGACGCCGCCTACTCCCCGGGAAACTCGATGTTTCACATGAAACATATGTTCGTAACCCGCTCGGCTGTGGATTCTCCGATATCTGTTGAGGTGTTTACTCACGTTCGTGTTTGCCATACGCTGGCCCTGCGCGGCGGGGTTGGCGCGAATGGGGAACCCCCGAGATGCGGCGGAACATCGGCTTCGGCCTGCTCCTCGCCTCGGCCCTCCTAGTCCTCGTCGTTGCTGCTCTCCCCGGAACGACGAGCGCCCTCGGCGCGCCGGCCCCGCCCTCCTTCATCACCGACAACGCCACCCCCATGAATCTCCCGGTCACCTCCCTCGAGGTGACGCGGCGCAGCCTCCCGCTCCGGACGCCCTCCTACTTCGCCCAGGGCCCGGTCGTGAGCTTGTACGGACACCCCGGGATCTGCTTCATGGGCGAACTTGGCTGCCACGACACGGCAGGCGCCGTCGCCCGCGCTCAGCAACTCGCCGCGCAGTACGACGTCCCGATGGCGAGCGGGTACTCGATGCCGCGCTACGCGATCCCGGCACTCCACCTCATCGTGGACGTAGCCCAGCCCCAGCCCCAGAGCGACGGTTCGTACCTACTCCGCACACCGATCGAGACCGTGCGTGAGCACGTCGAGGCTGCGCGTGCCGCCGGCATCCTGCTGTTCCTCGACCTGCAAGTCGGCTGGACCGATCCGCTGTCGGGCGTCGAACGCCTCGAAGCGTTCCTGCGCGAGCCGTTCGTCCACGTGGCGCTCGACCCGGAGTTCGCGACACAGCGCTACCGCCGCGCGCCGGGAAGCGTCATCGGCACGTTGGACGTGACGCAGATCCGGCCGGTGCAGGCGTACCTCGCGCGGATCGCCGTCGCCCACGACCTGCCGCCGAAGATCCTCGTGCTCCACCAGTTCACCCCGAAGATGCTCGTGGACTTGGACGCCCTCGAGGCGTCGCCGGACGTCGATGTGGTGGTGGATATGGACGGCTTCGGTGGCAAGCCGGAGAAACTCGGCGGTTACAACCGCTACGCGCGCGCGGCGTACTCGGAGTACGCCGGCTTCAAGCTGTTCTTCCACTGGGACACGCCGGTGTTCACGGCCTCGGAGCTGATGGCCCTCGAGAGTCCGCCTCGGTACATCGTCTACCAGTAGGGCGTGATCGTTAGTTGAGATCGAGCGCGTAGCGGAGCGCTTCGTCGAGTTCTCGCATCTTGTCGTCGTCGAGCGCCCCCGCTCGATCGACCAGCAACGTCCGTTCGAACGTAAGAATCGTGTCGGCGTTCGCAACGCAGGGCTCGAGCCCTTCTGATGGACCGAGCGCAACTTCGGTATCGAGGTTGCGAACGCGACGAGTCACGAGAATGGCGATCACGGCGGTTCGTCGGCGGTAGGACGCACGGCGGCCGACCAACACGACCGGGCGTTCCCCCATGGGCGGAGGAAGATTCGCCCACCACACCTCGCCCCGTCGCAGCGCCTCGGAGTCGCGACCTACCACTTGTCGGCGATCAGGCTGGCTGTGTGTGCCGCGACCGCGTTTAGCGCATCCAGTTCCTCACGCGTCTCGGGCATCTCGCGGTAGGCACGTTCGTACTCGTCGTCGCGGCGCTTGCGCTCGATGGCGTCGAAGTAGGCCTGCGTGGTGAAGCGCATGAACTCGCTGCGGCTGAGGCGTAGGCGCTTCCGCTCGCGCTCGATCGCGCGCAGGAGGGGAGTGTCGAGGCTGATGGCGATGCGTTCAGTCATATTCGAATCATACCGTAGTATTACCGAGGTATGATCTCAGTAATACTCATGCCGACCAAGAAAGGGCCGGAATCTCGTCAGGCCCTTTCTCGAATCTGCGCACTCGTCGAGGTCTACTCCGACCCGATCTCCAGGATCGAGCGGGAGACGGCACCGCTCCGGAGCAGGTCGAACGCCTCGTTGATGCCTTCGAGGGGGAAGCGCTTGGTGACGAGGCCCTCGATGTTGAGTTTGCCCTGCTGGTAGAGGCTGAAGATGCGGGGCATGTCCACGTTGAAGCGCGCAGAACCGTAGTACGAGCCCTTCAGCGTCTTCTCCTGCACCCAGATCAGCCCGGAGATCGAGATCTGGTCTGTCGGTGGGACCATGCCGACGATGACCGCCGTGCCACCGCGGCCGGCCATGGCGTAGGCCTGCTCGGCGGTCACCTTGAGCCCGATCGCCTCGAAGGTGTAGTCGGCGCCACCCCCCGTGAGCTCCTGGACCTTCTTCACCGGGTCGGTGTCGCCCGCGTTCACGACGTCCGTCGCACCGAACTGCTTCGCGACTGCCAACTTCGCCTCGACCATGTCGACAGCGATGATGCGCGACGCGCCCGCGAGGCGTGCCGACTGGATGATGTTGAGCCCGACGCCGCCCGCGCCGATCACCGCGACCGTCGATCCCGGCTCGACCTTCGCCGTGTTCACCACCGCGCCGTACCCCGTCATCACGGAGCAGCCGACGAGCGCCGCGACGTCGAGGCCGATGCCGTCTGGCACCTTCATGAGGCCGGTGGCGGGTGTGACTGAGTACTGCGCGAAGCCGGCGGTGCCAGCCATGCCGCTCACGGCCTGGTCGCCGCGCTTCAGGATCGGGCGGTCGGCGGCGCGCGCCGTGGTCTTGGTCTGGCAGAGGTTCGGGTGACCGCCGTCGCAGTACTTGCAGTGCCCGCACGGCTGCACGAAGCCCATGATCACGCGGTCCCCAGCCTGCACGTGCGTGACGCCGGGCCCCACCTGCTCGACGACGCCAGCGACCTCGTGTCCCAGCACCATCGGCAGGCGGCCGGGGTAGGTGCCCTCAATGAAATGGAGGTCGGAGTGGCACACGCCAGCGGCGACCACACGGACGAGGGCTTCCCCGGCGATCGGCTCGTCGATGGTCAGGTCTTCGATGGTCAGCGGTGTCTTCGGAGCGTTGAGAACGGCAGCCTTCACGTCGGAACCCCCTCGCGTTCGGTCGGTAGCGGTCGCACAACGCCGTGCATACAGGCGGTATGGGACGCGGCGCAGTGTAGCGCGCCCCGCTCGACCTCGGCGTCCGCAGACGGCTCAGCGCGCGGCGGCCATCGCAGCGAGTTTGGCGACGGTGTTCATGTTGCGCGCGGTGCCCGCGGCGGCGGCGCGGACGTTGAGTTTGGTGGCCGCCTGTCCGTTCGGGTAGCGGATGTAGATCTCGCGCTTGCCCAGCTGGACTTCCTCGTCCGCCTGACCGGTGACCGAGGTGAGCGTGTCGGCCGGCGGTGATGTGTCCAGGAATACCGCCATCGTCAGGTTCGCCGGTGTATCTGGGAACGGGTTGGCGGCCAGGACGGCCGCCATCTCCGAAGCAGTACGGACAAAGACATCGACGGCCTTGCCGGCATACGTCTGCAGCCGAGACTCCAGACGTGTCTTCACGATGCCCTCGGCACCCCGGGCGTCGAAGACCACGTTTCCGCTCGCGATGTAGGTCTCGACGTTTGTGAAGCCGGCGGCTTCGCACATCGCCTTCAGGTCAGCCATCGGCAGTTTGCCCGTGCCGCCGACGTTCACCGCGCGCAAGAGCCCGACGTACACAGTCACCGCGCGCCACCCACCTCGACGCCCGTGAGGGACTCGAGCGCGCGCACGAGCGCCTGTGTGCCAACGTCGCCGCCGTGCCGTCCCTCGACGACGCCGAGCAGTTGGTGCACCAGCGAAACGCCTGCGAGTGGTGCGTGGACAGCCTCGGCGGCTTCGAGGGCCAGGCGGAGGTCCTTCTGCTGGAGCGAGACCTTGAAGCCGGGGGCAAAGTCGCGCGCGACGATCTTGGCGGCGAGGTTGCTGATCTGCCACGACCCCGCGGCACCCGCGCTGATCGCCTCGATCATCACGGCCGGGTCGACGCCGCTCTGCTGGCAGAAGACGAGGGCTTCCACCATCGCGAGGTTGTTCAGGCAGACCGCGATCTGATTGCAGAGCTTTACCGTCTGGCCCGCGCCCACCGGCCCGCAGAGGGTAATGCGCCGCCCCATCGCCTCGAACACCGGCCGTGCGCGCTCCAGGGTCGAGGCCTCTCCGCCCACCATGATTGAGAGCGTGCCGTTGATCGCGCCCTGTTCGCCACCCGACACCGGGGCGTCGAGGTAGTCCCCGCCGCGTTCGCGGATGCGCGTCGCGAGCCGCCTCGTCACGTCGGGCGAGATCGTGCTCATGTCGATGAGGATGGCGTTCGCTCGCAGGCCCTCGAGGACGCCCGCTCTGCCCTCGATCACCGCTTCGACGTCAGCGCTCGCCGTCACGCAGACGATGACGATGTCCGCGCGCGCCGCGACATCCGCTGGCGAGGCAGCCGCCTGGGCGCCCTCGGCGAGTGCCACCTTCGAGGCGGTGCGGTTCCACGCGACCACCGGGAACCCGGCGCGCAGCAGGTTGCGCGCCATCGGCAGTCCCATGATCCCGAGCCCGATGAAGCCGACCGTCTCCGCCATCAGAATCTCCCCGCCCGCGAGCCCCGCTGCATGCTGAGTGCCTGCCAGGGACGATAGCGCCCTCGAGGCACCTCGACCGGCGGCCGCGCCTCGCCGGGTGGCGAGGCGTCCGTGACGCTGCCATAGTGGAACCCACGCCCCCTCCGCCGAGGGCGCCCGTCGAGAGGATTCCCCCGATGATGCGTCTGCTCCGTCGCCTGTTCTTCGTCGCCGTGATCGCTGGCGCCGTTGCCGCCGCCCTCCGCCGTTTCGGCATCCTCGGCAAGTCCGAGTGCACCCCCGCCTGCTCCTGCTCGATGGGCCAGCAGGACTGCGCCTGCGGCCACACGACCTGCCTGTCGCCTGCGGCGGCGTAGCGAGGGCATCTCGGGCGGCTATCCTGGCGGCGCATGGCCGTCTCACCGAATTGGACCCGTGACCAGAATCTTGCCGCGCTCAGGCTGTACCGGCTGCTGCCCTTTGGGCGCTTCCACCGGCTGAATCCCGAGGTCATCGCGCTTGCCTCGATGATCGAGCGGACACCGAGCGCCGTCGCGATGCGGCTCTCCAACTTCGCGAGTCTGGATCCGTTGCTACAGGAGCGCGGTATTCGGGGCCTCGCGGGTATCAGCGACGATGCCCGCCGCTTATGGCACGAGTTCGAGGCCGCTCCCGAAGACGTGCTCTTTGAAGCAGAGACCGTCGTCGCGGCAATGGAAACACGGCCAATCGACGTTGAGCCGGAGATCGAAGTCCCCGACCTTGAGGGCCGCGAGCGCGAAGCGCTCGTGAAGGTGCGCGTGAATCAACGGCTGTTCCGTCGAATGGTGCTCAACGGGTACGGGTCGAAATGCTATGTGACCGGGATCGAGGAAACGTCGCTGCTCGTCGGGAGCCACATCGTGCCGTGGGCAGAGGATGTGGCTCAGCGTTTGAACACTCGGAACGGCCTCTGTCTCAATGCGTTGCACGACCGCGCATTCGATGTGGGGCTGATGACCGTGAGTGACGACCTGCGAGTGCGGGTGTCACCGAGCGTGCTTCACCTCCCCACGCTTGGACCGTGGCTGGGCGAGTTCGATGGCGCTTCGCTGATCTTTGGTGGACCGCTCCGCCCAGATCCTGCGCTGCTGGCGCGGCATCGGGCGCGGTTCGGCGCCTGACAGATCGAGGCTGAACCGAACAGTGAGGCCCCCGGCATCGCCGGGGGCCTCACTGTGTGTCACGCGGCGACCTCGATGTGAGGGCGCCGAGGCGGCTAGCCGCGCGGGAGGCCGAGGCCTCGCGTGGCGATGATGTTGCGCTGGATCTCCGAGGTGCCGGCGGCGATCGTCGAGGAGACGGACCGCAGGTAGTTGGTGCTCATGGAAGCACCGAGCGGGGCGCGCTCGTCCTTGCCGTCGTAGATGTTGGCGTAGAGGCCGAACACCCGCGTGCCGGTGAGGGCGATCTTCTGGTTCATCTCCGAGTTGAACAGCTTCGACACGGAGGCCTCGTAGTTCGGGACCATCCCGCGGTTCTGCATCGAGATGATGCGGAACGAGAAGTTGAACATGACGTCGACCTCGATGTAACGGTCGGCGACGGCGAGGCGATTGGCCTTCGCGCCCGGGGACTTCGCCTTGCCCTCAGCCGTCTGCAGGAAGGCGGTGAGGCGGTCCAGCGTGCGCTTGCCGTTCACGGCGCCGGTGATGTTCGACCGCTCGAAGTCGAGCAGCGTCATGCCCACGTACCAGCCACGGTTCTCCTCGCCCACGCGGTTGCGGACGGGGACACGGACATCCTCGAAGAACGTCTCGTTGAAGTGGTGGCGGCTGCTCATGTCGATCAGCGGGCGGATCGAGAGGCCCGGCGTCGTCTTGTCCATGAGCAGGAACGAGATGCCTCGGTGCTTCGGCGCGTCCGGGTCCGTGCGGACCAGAGCGTAGAGCCAGTCGGCGTAGTGCGCGAGCGACGTCCAGATCTTCTGGCCGTTGATCACGTACTCGTCACCATCGCGGACGGCACGCGTCTGCAGCGATGCGAGGTCCGAGCCAGCGCCCGGCTCCGAGTACCCCTGCCGCCAGTCGACCTCGCCGGAGAGGATCTTCGGCAGGTGCTCGGCCTTCTGCTCCGGGGTGCCGTGGATGATGAGGGTCGGCCCCAACTGGGAAACGCCCTGACCACCGACGGACGGCGCACCAGAGGCGGCCATCTCCTGCTTGAAGATGAACTGCTCCATCGGGGAGAGCCCGGCTCCGCCGTATTCCTTCGGCCAGTGCGGGGCGACCCAGCCCTGCTCGGCTAGCGCCTTCGTCCAGTCGGCGGCGGCCTGCTTGTGCTCGGCTACCGGCGAGCGGCGGTCGCGCTCCCAGGAACCTTCTTCTTCGCCGTCACCGCTGCCGTAGCGCTTCGGGAGGCTGGCCGTGATCACGCCGCGCACGCGCGAGCGGAAGGCGGCCTGTTCGTTGTCGTCTGCCCAGTCCATCTGGTGTCCCTTCTCGTGGCAGCCTCCCGTGCCCATCCGTGTGGGTCGGTCGAAGTCAGCCCACGCGATCTTATTACGAGTGTCGAATTTCGCTCGTGCGCGAACGAACATAACGAGGTGGTTAGGCGCGACCCATCGAGGTTGGCGGCGTGGGCTCCACGCTCTGCTCCATACCCCGTTCCATCACCTCGCGCAGCCGAGGGGACGGAGGCGAGCCGGCGGCACCCCAGTCCTGAGCGTTCCGCAGGCGGATCCCCGAGGCGTGCAGCGAGGTGTCCCAGATGCCTCGGAGCGGCGTCAGGCGGCGCATCAGCCGTAGTTCCACCCCGTCCGCTCGTAACGCCCCGACGAGGTCGCCCACGGGCTCCACGAGGCTCGGGCGGACGGCCTGGCGGCTGACCCACATCCCCGCATCGTGCAGGTCCTCGAAGGTGTCGACCGGCAGGTGGTAGCGGGTGACGGAGGTCGTGTGCATCCGCTCGAGCCAGTCCCACTCGATGCAGGCGACGGCGCTCACGCCCTCGCGCTCACCCCAATACCGCTCGAGGTCCTCGGCAGTCGTTGTCGGCAGCGGCCAGAAGAGGATGCGCGGGCAGTCCCTCGGAAAGAGGTACATCGCCTGGTGTGCCTCCTCGATCCCCCACACGAGCGGCGCGGTGATATCCGGCCGCGCAGCCATCAGCCGCGGCTCGAACACCTCGATGTCGGGCTCTTCGGAGAAGTGGAAGAGGGGCATGGGGATCTCCGGCGCTGCGCGGAGATCGTAAGGGAGGAGACGTGGAACCTCGATGCCGCAAGCCCGATCAGTTGCCGGTGACGACCGCCAGCAGCGTGCCTTCCGGAATCGAGCCGTCGGGGAACAGCGCCAGGAACGGCTGGTTCACGAAGTCCGGCGCTCCTGCGACGTAACCAGTCACCGAGTTGCCCTGCAGCACCCAGAGCGATCGCACCTGCACGCCCGGCGTCGCGAACGCGACGGTGACGGTACCACCGCCCCATCGCACGAGGGTGACACCGGAGGGCGCGGGTGAGTTGAGGAAACCGCTGGCCGAGGCGACAGTCAGCGTCACCGTGGCGGTGGCACGGTGCAGGAAACGGTCGAGGGCGGACACCTCGACGCTGACGGTGCCTGAGGCGGGCGCAATGAATGAGGCCGTGATGCCGTTGGGGACGAGGGTGATCACCGGGCCAGCGACCTGCTTCCACTCGAAGGCCAAGGCGTCGCCCTCGGGGTCGGTGGCTGAAGCAGTCAGCGAGACGAGAACGCCGGCCGGGACGCTGCGGTCGGCGGGCTTTGTGAGCAGTGGTTTGCGGTTGCTGCCGTAAAGCCCAATGAGCCACGCCATTTCGGACCCGGAGGCGCTAGGGCGGCAGGTCGCGAGGTCATTCGGTGTGAGTGAGACCGCCATCAGGTCGCTCGACACGTCAGAGTGGCCGAAGCCGATCGCGTGACCCATCTCATGGGCGACGATGGTGCGGAGGCAGACCTCCGGCACGTTGAAGTTGTTGTCGATCACAATGTCGGTTTCGAGGAAGCCGAGGGTGCCGGAGCCGGTTAGCCACGCACCCTGCATCACGGCGGCCGCGGAGCCGGAGACGGCATTGCGGTCGTCATCCCATCCGATCTCGTTCACCCGATTGCCCATACTCACCTGGGCCGTCGCGCAGGCGCCTGCGTAGCGAATGCCGATGGCGGCGTCGATATTGTTCCACATCTCAGCGGCCAGACGGACCACCTCGTGAAACTGCGTCGCCGTCACTGAGGTTGGCCTGTTCGCCTCGATCGTGCAGAACGGCACCGGGATAACGCTGGATGGCCAGCGGATACCCGCGCTGCCACCGGCGAAGCTCTCGATCAGGAACTCAGCCGCCGTCGGCTCGTCCTCGTTGATGAGCACGGCACCGGCGCCGTCAAACGAGATCGCACCAGGCAGCGGTGTGTCCGCTGCAGCAGGGGTGGCGAGGCGGGGAGCAGCGTAGGCGATGGCGAACACGAGCACGACGACGAGAGTGCGCGTCCAGTGGTTCCGAAGGTACATGGGGACTCCACGGGCGATACGACCCGTGTATCGACGTTACAGCGTCCTGCATGCCCCTTTCGTCGCTATGCATCACGGTGGCATATCAAACGGCCCATAGTCGATCAATCGTCAGGCGAGCCCTACTGGTTCCCGAGGATCAGCGTCGCTGTCGCCGAGAACCAGCCGCCAGGGGCGTGGACAAGGCTGGTCTCGATGTCGTTGATCTGGCGCCCGGTCGCCTCTTTGCGGAGTTGGCGGACGGCTTCCTGGATGGCGAACATGCCGTACATGCCCGTGTGGGTATAGGAGAGGCCGCCACCGTTGGTGTTGACGGGCAGCGCGCCGCCGGGGGCGCCTCGCATCTCCGCGAACCACGGGCCCGCCTCGCCGGCGCTGGTGAAGCCGAGGGCTTCGAGAGCGTAGATCGGGGTGTGGGAGAAGGCGTCGTAGAGCATCAGGTGGTCGATGGCGGAGTGGTCGAGGCCGGCCATGCGGAAGGCCTCGGGGCCGGTGATCTTCGCGGCGGCGGTCCACTCGGTGTAGTCCCACATCTGGCTGATGTTCGTGTGCTGCACGGACTCGCCGCGGCCGAGGACCCAGACAGGCGGCTTCGGGAAGTCACGTGCGCGCTCCTCGGAGACGAGGACGAGCGCGCCCCCGCCGTCCGTGACGAGGCAGCAGTTGAGCAGGTGCAGCGGCCACGCGATGACGCGCGAGTTCAGCACGTCCTCGACCGTGATCGGGTCGCGCATCAGCGCGCGCGGGTTGAGCGAGGCCCACTGGCGCGTGGAGACGGAGACAGCGGCGAGTTGCTCCTCGGTCAGGCCATAGCGCTGCATGTACTGGACGATCGGCACGGAGAACATCGAGGGCGGGCCGAAGACGCCAAATGGGGCTTCGAACTGGCCGCCGATCGTGCTCGCGCCACCCGCCCCTCCGCCGACACCGATGCGTGACCGTCCCGACTCGCCGTGCGTGACGAGCACGACGTCCGCGTAGCCCGCGGCGATCGCGGCGACGGCGTGGCTGACGTGGATGAGGAACGAGCAGCCACCGACCGAGGTGCCGTCGACGTATCTCGGCATGATGCCAAGGTACTCGGTCAGCTGGGCCGGGGAGACACCCGCCGTCGCGATGCCGTCGACGTCGTCAAGCGTGAGGCCGCAGTCGGCGAGGGCGTTGAAGGCCGACTCCGCGTGCAGTTGCAGCGTCGAATGGTTGGGGAGGTGGCCGACGGTGTCCGTCTCGGCGGCGCCGACGATGGCGACTTTGCGGCGCAGGCTGCGGGAGTCAGGCATGAGGTACTCCTCGATCGGTTGAGTGAGAAGGGTGCGGCGGATGGGCTAGACGAGGCGGAACTTGGGGAGGGTGACCTTCTCGTTCACGGTCTCGTAGACGATCTCGACGGGCGCGCCAGCCGGCAGCGTCTGCGGGGTGGGGTCTTCGATGAGGATATTGGTCATCATCTTCGGCCCCTCATCGAGGGTGACGACGGCGATCACGTACGGCGAGGCGAACGCCGGGTGTGCGCGGTGTGCGATCACGTACGAGTGCAACTTTCCCTTGCCGGACGCGGTGGTCCACTCGACATCGCGCGAGTGGCAACCGGGATGCGGACAGAACGGCCGCG
Source organism: Dehalococcoides mccartyi (assembly GCA_945865925.1). Lineage (GTDB taxonomy): Bacteria > Chloroflexota > Dehalococcoidia > UBA2979 > UBA2979 > SURF-43. The sequence goes on along the minus strand of CAMBFG010000004.1, from coordinate 175,758 downwards.
GGTAGAAGTAGTGGCGGTTGCAGGCACGGCAGCGCTGCACGCGCAATTCCCCGCGCTGGAGGCCGTCCCAGTACTCCTGCGTCTCCGGCGTCGCCTGCGGCAGTGGCTTCTGGGGTGTGGTCATCGATGGCTCCTCGATACGCGCTTGCGGGCAGGCGCGCCGCGCATGCTAGCGCCCGATGACGCTGATGATCGCGCCGCCGAGGAAGGCGATGAGTACGAGGGCGCCGAGCACCTGCAACGTCGGGCGCAGCCAGGAGCGCTCACGTGGGTACCACAGGTAGCCCGCCTCCTCGGTGAGGTCGGGGTCGAGGTCGCCCTCGGTCGATTCGTTCCAGCCATTCCCATTGCCACTGCTCATGCGCCGCTCCTCGTGGCCCAAGCGTAGCGGGCGTGCGCCCGGTTATCCTCGATCTCTGGGCACGGCGAGTGGAGGCGGCATGAGCATTCTGGTGCAGCGCGAGTTCGTGGTGGCCCCCGCCGACCGGGTGGAGTTCGAGCGCCAGAGCCGCGAGGGGCTATGGCCCGCCTTCCTGCACTTCGGCGCTCAGATGGTCGGCTACGGCACATGGGCCTTCGGCGGCCCGAGCGACGTCGTCGTTACCCACACCACCTACACCGACATGACGCACTGGGCGGCGACGCGGCAGGGGCCGGGCGCCTACTACCAGGACGCTGCCATGCGCGCCGAGATCGAGCCGTTCTTCCAGATCTACGGCAAGCGCGGGGAGGTCATCGGCAGCAGTATTGCGCACCTCTTCGAGGTCGATGACGCGGTCTCGCGGCCTCGACCAGTCGCGCGCCAGGCGGGCCAGCCCGTCGTCGACGCGCCGCCGACGTTTGGGCGCGGCTCGGTGATCTCGGAGCGGACGCTCTCCGTGCCTCGTGCGGACCGAGTGGAGTTCCGCCGGATCAGCACCGAGGTGATCTGGCCCTGGCTGGAGTCGCAAGGCGGTCGCGCGGTGGGGCTCGGACATGACTTGATGGGATCCTCGGAGGAAGTGACGACCTGGTTCGCGTTCCGCTCGCTCGCGGATTGGCAACGGCTCAACCGACCGTCCCTGATCGGCGCTCCGGCCGATGTAGTCTCGGCGTTCGCGACGCGCGGCACGATGGTCACTCAGCAGCGCGGGCGGCTGCTCACCATCGGCACCGACTTCGGTACGAAGGTCTAGGCGATGACTGCGGGCGCGCCCTCGACGACCGGGTTGCCCGCGCTGCCTGCGGAAGCCCTGCTCGTCGAGGTGGAGGCGCTCGCGGTCGAACTCGCGCGGGCGGCGGGCGCGGAGGCACAGGCGGCGCTCGGACGCACCATCGATGTCGCGTACAAGGCCGACCGCAAGGGCAAAGAGGACACCGGCGACCCGGTGTCCGAGGTCGACCGCGCGGTCGAGGCGATCATCCGCGGACGTGTCGGCGCGCAGTTCCCGGGCCACGCGATCGTGGGCGAGGAAGTCGACACGCTCCCCGCCGCTGACGCCGAGTGGTTGTGGGTGATCGACCCTGTCGACGGCACGGCGAACTTCGTCAACGGCTTTCCGCTGTTCGCCGTCTCGATCGGTGTCCTCCACTACGGACGTCCGGTCGCCGGTGCGATCTGGTGCGCGAGCACGCCTGCCCTGCGCGCGGGGGTCTACCACGCCCACCTCGGTGGCACGCTTGCGCTCGATGGCGTCGAGGTGGGCGCGCGGACGACGGTGGTGAAACGACGGCTGGCGGCAGCACCGGGCGGTTCGCCCGGCGGGACACGCGAGTGGGATCACCGGGTGACGGGCAGCGCCGCGCTGGAGTGCGCGTACGTCGCCGCCGGCATCTTCACCTCCGTGCCGTTCTGGGGATTGAAACTGTGGGACGTTGCGGCCGGTGTCGTCCTCGTACGAGCAGCAGGCCTCGAAGCGTGGACGCGCGAGGGCGGTGCATGGCAGCCGTTGGAGCGCTTCGTTGCGCCAGCGAAGGCCCCGAAGGGACAGGACCGCGCGCCGAGCGTGCGCGACTGGCGCGCCCCGCTCGTCCTCGGTACCACCGAGGCGACACGGCTGATCCGCGAACGGCAGCGCCCGCCGAGTCTGCTCGCGCAGATCCGCCGACGGCTCACCGCGAGGCATCGATGACAGCGCGAGCAACGCAGGTCGTGGAGGACGTGCGCCTCGCGCTGCGCGCTCCGATCGTGCCGTCGCCCATCGCGCGGCTGGCGGAGGTCGCCCCGGGCTACCTCGAGGTCGTGTGGCCGCGCGTTGCCTCGTCCGTGGACGCAGCGGGGTTCCTCGGGTCCGCGCTCTACCTCGCTGACATGGCGCTGGCCGAGGTCGAGGCGTCGTACGAGCCCGTGCTCACGCCCGAGGCACTTCGCGAGGCGGGCGTGGTCGAGAGCGATGTCGCCTCCATTCTCGAGGCCATCGATGTCTTCCACTACGGGCAGCCGCAACTGCTGCTACTGCTCGCCGCGCTTGCCGAGGCGTTCGGGCGCGACCGCGTCGGTGGCTACGGCAAGGCCGACCCACGCGAGGTGACCGAGCGCGAACGCAGCCACCTCGTGCTCGATCTGCGGCTCGCATCGCCTGAGGCAGGTCTGCTGCCCGAGGTCGCCGCTGCGATGAACCTCGACACGCCGCCGGACCTCTACCGCGCGGTCGCCGTCTGGCCGCGTTACCTCGAGGTAGCGTGGGAGGAACTGCAGCACCTGGCGGCGTACCCGCCGTTCCGGCGGCGCGGGCGCGGGCTCTACTTCTACGCTCGCTCCGGCGCGCGATTCCTAGCCGAGCCACTGGAGGCCGACCCCGCGGCCCTGCGTGCGGCTGGCCTTGACGACGCCACGATCGACGCGGCCCGCGTGGCGGTCGACGACGCATTGCCTGCCGTTGCGATGATGATCATGCACGCGGAGGCGATGCGGCTGGGGCTGGGTGTGCGGGCGCGCGAAGTCGTGCAGGCGTAAGGCAGGCCTCGATGGCGACGCTGAGCAATGCGTGGCGGCCGGACGACCTGTGGGTGGAGGACGCCCTGCGCGAGGCGACGTTCGGCGAACTGCGGTTCATTCCCTACTCCTCGAACGACGTCTACCTCGCCCGGCTCTCTCACCCCGAGCACGGTGAAGGCCTCGCGGTGTACAAGCCGCGCGACGGCGAGAACCCGCTGTGGGACTTTCCTGGTGGACTCGACCGGCGCGAGGTGGCGGCGTACGACTTCGCACGACTGCTCGGCTGGCCGATCGTGCCGCCGACGGTGCTGCGGCCGGACGGCCCTCGAGGTGCCGGGTCGCTGCAGCTATTCATCGAGCATGACCCATCGCAGCACTACTTCGAACTGCGCGAGGGCGATGCACACGACGAAGCGCTGGTGCGGATGGCGGTCTTCGACCTGCTCGCCAACAACGCGGACCGGAAGGGCGGCCACGTGCTGCTCGACCCCGAAGGCCGGCTGTGGGGCATCGACAACGGCCTCTGCTTCCACGAGGACCAGAAGTTGCGCACGGTGATCTGGGACTATGCGGGCACGCGCATCCCCGAGAAGTGGTGCGAATCGATTGCCTGCGCGCGCGATGCGGTGGCGTCGGAGGCCTCAGAGGCGGCCGCACTGTTGGCGCCGCTCAGCGATCCGGAACGCCGCGCGTTGGTGGCACGGTGCGAGGCGCTGCTGGCCGATCCGGTATTGCCGGAGATGTATCCGTGGCGGTGTGTGCCCTGGCCAATGGTGTGATCGGCGTCTGAGCACTCCGTTGTGAGACTGACGAGTCTGACGATGCCCTCACAACCTCTTCACACTTCTCGAACACCGGAGTCGATCCAGGTCGATATCCTGCCTCTATGCACCCGGGTGGTTTGTGGGTGCTTGGAATTTGGTTGTTCGCCTTGACGTCTCGGCGTCCCGAGCCCGCTCAACCTAGGCCCCCCGACTCAGCTTCGGACGGTCTGTTCCACGCAGGCCCCTGTGCTCGGACTTCTGCCATCCCCCCGCCACGTTCCGTACCGGGTGAGGGCGGGTTACTCCGCGATGGGGAATTGCGCGGCACCCACCTCCTAGTCGTTGATGCCGATCCGCTCGTGCGCAAGATCATCCGCGACGTGTTGAATGCGGATGGCGCAGACGTCACCGAACTTGCGTCGGCGGAGGCGGCACTCGAGATCCTCGAGGAGTCTGCATTCGATCTCATGATCCTCGATGTTGGGTCTTCGGGGCTGTCAGGGTTCGAGGCGCTCCGTCAGTTGCGGGAACGCAGCGACATCCCGGTCATGATGATGACCGGTGCCAACAGCCTCGCAGAGCGCGTCGCCGGCTTCGACCTCGGCGCGGACGACTACGTGCTGAAGCCCGTCGAGGTACAAGAACTCGGGCGACGCACTCGAGCGCTACTCCGCCGAGTGCGCGGGTCAAGCGCGCGCGTCAGCGAAGAGCTGGCAGGGCCGGGTGGCCTCCTGCTGCGCATGCGCTCGCATGAGGCATTCGTCGGGAGTGTGATCGTGGACCTCACGCCCAAGGAGTTCTCGGTACTCCGCGTGCTCCTCGACCGGCGCAGTGAAGTGATCAGCCCGGACGCACTCTCACTCGCAATCTGGGGGTACGAGACGTTTGGTTCGCGGAACTTCGTGGAGGCGCACATCTCACGCCTGCGCTCGAAACTCGCGAAGGCCGGGGCGCCCGACGTGGTGACGACCATCCGAGGCGTGGGGTACGTGATCCGCTAGCGGACTTCGAGTTCCTCCGGCAGGCGAAACTCCACCGTTTCTTCCGCGACTACCACCGGCTCGATGCGGGTCACGCCGCGTGCTCGCAAGTCTTCGATGATCGGCTGGAGCAGGTCGTCCGGCACGGACGCCCCGGCCGTCAGGCCGACGACCTCGACGCCCTCATACCAGGCGGGGTCGATCTCGGAGATGCCGTCAACGCGGTAGGCCGGCGTTCCCATCGCACGTGCCACCTCACACAGCCGGACGGAGTTCGATGAGTTCGCTGAGCCGACGACGATCACGAGTCCGGCCCGCTCGGCAAGGACCTTCACCGCTGCCTGGCGGTTCGTCGTCGCGTAACAGATGTCGTTGCGGATCTGCGCGTTGGGGAAGCGCTCGCGCACGGCCGCAATGGTGTCGGCCGTGTCGTCGACGGACAGCGTCGTCTGCGTCACGACGAAGACCGGGCGACCCGGCTCGCCGAGCGCCTGCACGTCGCGGCGACTGTCGACGACACGCGTGCGATCAGGTGCTTCGCCCTTTGTGCCCTCGACCTCGTCGTGCCCCTCGTGACCGACGAGGAGGATCTCGAAGCCGTCCTTCGCCGCCTTCTTCGCCTCCAGATGCACCTTGGTAACGAGCGGACACGTCGCGTCGATGACGCGCAGCCCTCGCTCGCGGGCGGAGGCGATGACGGCGGGGGCGACGCCGTGTGCGGAGAAGACGATGCGCGACCCGACCGGAACCTCCTCGACGGACTCGACGAAGATCGCGCCGCGCTCGCGGAAGCCGTCGACGACGTACTTGTTGTGCACAATCTCGTGGAAGGCATAGACGGGGCCCGCCTCGGCATCGAGGACCTGGTTGAGGACGTCGATGGCGCGGACGACACCGGCGCAGAAGCCGCGCGGCTCGGCGAGCAGGATGGTGTGCGGCATGCGCTGGCCTCCACACCGATCGTAACAGCGCGCACTCGCTAGGCCTCGATATCCCGTCCCCGCGCGACCGAGGCCGCTCGTACCGCTCCCGCGCCCAGCAGCAGGCCACCCGCCAGCCCGATGAGCGCGAGCCACGAAGGAGCGAGGCCTTCGGCCGCCGTGAGGGCCGAGGGGACCCCGGCGGCGGTGCCGCCTCGTGAGGCGCGCGAGGACTCGGACTTCGCCTCGGGTGCGACACCTGGCGTGGGAGAGTCGGTGACCCGCGCTTCCAGCAGGAGTCCTGCCGGCGAGAAGAGCCGTTCGAGGGACTGGCCGGGACCGGGCGCTGGCAGCGGCTCATCGCCCTCCTCGGCACCCTCGCCGTAGGCGACGGCGTCGATCTCGCGGCCATCCGCCGCGACGAGGGCGACGCGGTCGCCCGTGTTGCCCAGCCCGTTGCCGATCGCGCGACGCAGGCGGATCAACGGGACGCCGTCCGGAATGTTCGCGCCCGGCGCAGCGATCACGACCACGGTGCCCGGGTCGAGCGTGTACGGCGGTAGCACGTTCCCGGTACGCCGGTCGCGTAGCGAGATCCCCGCGAGGCTTGCCGCCTCGCCGCCTGTGTTCATCACCTCGATCCACTCAAAGTCGCCGTCCGCTCCCGACTCTCCGGTGTCACTCACGATCTCGGTGATCCGAAGCCGGCGCTGCGCCGCCGTCGTGGCGTTCGAGGTGGTGCGTGGGACACCATCGCTCGCGACGGTGGGTGCGTCGTCCGCGGGCTCGGGGGTGGGTGCGCTCGCCGTGCGCGGTGGCGGCGTCGGGCTCGCGATCGGTGTGGCACTAGGTGTCGACTGCACACGCGCCGCCGGAGAGGGTGGTGCTGCCTCCGCTGGCTCGCTCGCGGCGAACGTCACGTCGTCGATGGCGACAGCGGCACCACGTTCGGTGGTAGCACGCAGGAGGATGCGCACGCGCGCGCTGTGCGCTTCTGCTGGCGCCTGCACCGGCCCGGTCGAGACGACCTCGTAGGCACTGCGCACCATCGCGGTCGGCGTGGCCGAGGTCACCGCGGGCGAATCCTCCGTGCTGAGTTGTGCGCCGCTGCCATCCGCGCTCGCGTACCACGCGATGCGCAACCACGCGGCCTCGATCCCATCGAATGGCTCGAGGAGCGCGCTGGCGGCGAACCAGCCGCGGGGCGTGACGGCGACCGTCTGTTGCACCCAGACCGTCGAGGAGTCCTCGGCGGTCAACACCAGCGACTGCCCTTGCCCATCGAGCATCGAGGCGGCGCTCATGCGCCCTCGCGTGACGCTCCAGCCCGTCGTCCCCTGCGCGAAGTCCGCGTTGCGCAAAACGAAGCCGGGCGGCGGGACAGGAGTTGCCGTCGGGGTCGGGATAGGTGTCGGCGTACGGGTTGTGGTCGCGCGTGGGGTCGCGACGGTGACAGGTGTCGAAGCTGGCGGCGCCTCGAAAGGGGCATCGATGACGGGCGGGGCCGCTGGGGCCGTCGGGGTCGCCGGCGGTGGTGGCGGCGGTGGTGGCGGTGGGGTGCCGGTCACGCTCACGCCGTCGATCGAGAGGTGTGCCCCACCCGCCGAGGCCTGCGCCGTGAAGGTCACGCGCACCCAGAGCGCACCGGCGGGCGCAGCAACGGTCGCCGACAGCGCACGGAACGAGGCGCTGTCGGAACCACCGAGGAACGTCGCCTGCTCAGCGATCACGACGTCGCCGGCACCGAGGATCGCGAGCTTCACCTGCGCGCCGGAGGTCGACGCCTCGTTGTCGCGGAGGAAGGCACTGAGCGCGTAGGTCCACGCCGGAGTGGCCGCCGTCTCCCAGTACTGACTCGCGAGCGACATCGTGCCGGCGGTGGTCGAGGTCAGGAGTGCCGCGCTGGCGCCCTCGATCGGTGGGACCGAGGCGTTCACGGCGAGCGTGGCACCGATCGGCGCAGCCCACTTCTGGGTGCCCAGTTCGAAGCCACCGTTGGGCAGGAGGTTACCGTCCGACCGCGCCGGTGCCAGCACCGCCGCACCGAGGACAACGCCCACGAGGGACGCCCCAAGCCAGACGCGAAGGCGCCGCCGCACGAAGACCTCCGCCTGCGGCGTGGGAAGAGCGCCTCGCCTCCTCGCGAGCCGCTGACGCCGCGTCGCGCACGGTAGCGCAGGCACCTGCCCCTGCGTGTTTCGCGGTGACTACGGGCCCGTTTTGTCAGACAGCGCTCGTGCCGCCTCCAGCGCCTCCGGCGTGTCGACGTCCACGAACGACAGCCCACTCGGATCCGCGGCGCGCCACAGCTCCTCGCCCAGGCGCAGCAGACCGAGGTCGGCCGCGACGGCCATCGGTGCCCGGTCGCCGCCCTCGAGGTGCGCCCGCAATACCGAGAGCGCGTCGAGTGCCATCGCGGAGCAGAGTGGCTGGGGGCGTTTCTCCGCGATCGGGACGACCCAGCGTGCGCCATTCCCGGTGCGCAGGGCCTCGAGGAGTAGGCGGAGCAACGACGGCTGCAGGTACGGCATGTCCACTCCGAGCAGCAGGCAGCGCGCGCCGTGTGCGGCAGCGAGGCCGGTCGCCATGCCGTATAGCGGCCCCTCGCCCGCGACGGCGTCCTCGACCGTCACGACAGGACATGAGGCGTTGACGGGCGGCAGCGTCTGCCCGGGTGCGCGTACCAGGACAATCTCCGACGCCACCGCGGCTGCAGCGGAGACCGTGCGTTGGAGCAGCGGCGCCCCCTCGAACTCGATCGAGGCTTTGTCGCGCCCCATGCGTGAGGAGCGCCCACCGCAGAGGACAATGGCGGTGACGTCCGCCTCGATCATCCCGTCCCCCGTCCCTGCGGCCTACGATCGCCCGCATGACCTCACAGTCGGCCTCGATGTTGCACGCCCGATGATACGGAACGCCGAAGCCCCTGCTCGCGCGCCGCTCTGGCACGCACTGGCGCTCGACGAGTTCCGAGGCGTGCCGGTCGTCGCGGTCGTCGGTGGTGGCGGGAAGACCTCGCTGGTCTACGCGCTCGCGCGAGAGGTGGCGGCGCTTGGTGGTCGTGCCATCGTGACCGGCACCACGCGCTTCACCCCTGCGCCCCACGGCTGGCCGATGCCGCCGCTCATCGAAGCGCCGCCAGCCGAGGTAGCAGCGCGCGTGGTGCGGGCACCGGGTGCCGGCACGCTCGTCGTTGCGGGCGTGGAACCGCAGCCGGCGGGCCGCCTCGCGCCGCTCGTCCCCGAGGCCATCGCGGAGCTGGTTGGCCTCGGTGGCGTGGACGCGGTGCTGGTAGAGGCGGATGGCAGTCGCGCGCGACCGTTCAAAGCGCCGGGCGACCACGAGCCGGTGATCCCGGCGTGCGCGACGCACGTCGTCGCCGTCGTCGGCGCGAGCGTCCTCGGCCAGCCACTGGACGAGGCGCACGTCCATCGTCCGGAGTGCGTGCGCGCGCTGGTGTCTGGCCTGCCCGCCGATGCCGTGTGCGACGCCTCGCTCATCGCGCGGGTGCTGGCGCACGAGGGAGGTGGGCGGAAGCACCTCGAAGGGCGTCCGTTCGCGGTGGTGGTGAACCAGGCGGACTCGCACCCTGGAGCGGCGCAGGCGATCGCCGAGGCGATCCAACAGGCAGGCGTGGCCCGCGTCCTCGTGGCCGCGCTGCGCGACTCAGAGGAGCCCTTGCGATGACGGACGAGCCGAGCGAGCTGCAGGAGTATCGTGCGGCGAAAGACGCGTTCTTCCGCGACGAGCCCGAGTCCCCGCTCACGCCCGCGCACCGCCGCACCTTCACCGGCCTCGCGTACTACCCGGAGGCGCCGTCGCTCGTCTTCGAGGTGACGCCGCAGCCGTACGAAGACCTCGAGGTCGTCGAGCTGGCGACGTCGGACGGGGAGGCGCGGGAGTACGAACGGTGGGCACGCATCGGGTTCGTCGTAGACGGGAAGGAGCAGGCGCTCACGGTGTTCCGAGATCCGCACACCGGCGCCCTGTTCCTGCCGTTCGTCGACGCTGGCGCGGGGTCTGAGACCTATGGCGCCGGGCGCTACCTCGACCTGCCGGAACTCGAAGGCGGACGGCTGCTGCTGGACTTCAACTACGCGTACCACCCGTACTGCGCATACAACGCGGCGTACTCGTGCCCGATCCCGCCTGCCGAAAACCGTCTGGACATACACATCCGCGCCGGGGAACGCCTCGGCGCGGATGCGCAGCACTGATCTGGAGGCCCGCCGAGGGCATCGGGTATTACATGGCGCGGTAGGCGGAACGCAGTGTGGCGTTGTCGAAGGCCTCCGAGGGCTTGCCGGCGGCGAAGCCGTAGAGCGCTGCCTTGAAGACGCCCTCCATCGCCGCCACGGTGCCGAACGTAACCGAGAAGACGGCCGCGCCCGCGATGATGCCGAGGAGCGGGTAGACCATGAACAGCGGCACCGCGACCACCGCCGTCACCACGATCGCGCCGAGGTAGATCAGACCGAAGCCGAAACCGGCGACGGCCTGGTTGCCCCAGGTCTGACGGAACAGCGCCTTCGAGCGCTTGATCGCGGCGATCGGGCCGAGGCGTTCCGCGACCATGATCGGTACGACGAAGAAGGTCATGTAGGCCCAGATGCCACCGACGATCGCGATCGCGATCCTCGTGACGATGGCCAGTGCGCCCTCGCGGGCCTGGCTCCGGGCGAGTTGCAGGAGCAGGCCGACCGTCGCGGAGATCGCCGCCCAGCCGAGGATGGCGGGCAGGCTGCGGACGGCGGCGTTGAGGCCCGAGCGCACCGTCGGGTCGCCGCCGTTGAGCCGCTCCAGCGCCGCCGAGATCAGGGCCGCGTTGAAGAACACCGCGACGGCGGTCATCACGAACGAGAGCGCGACAAAGAGCGCCATGTCTGCGCCATTCACCGTGGCTGCCGTGCTCGCCTCGTTGCTGGAGGCGGCGACGCGGTCGAAGGTGCCGAGGCTGTATCCGAGGGCCGCGAAGAAGCCGGCGACGGCGATGACGACGATGCCGGACAGGACGGGGAAGAGCATCAGTTCCCGATCCTGCATGAGCACGCGCCATGAGGTCTTCATCAGGCCGAAGGTGTGAGAGATCGACTGAAACACGGGTGTTCTCCTTGAACATCCGCAGTATGGCATCTCATTCGGTTCCAGATGTGAAACAAGTGTGGGATAGGATGCGACGGTGGATGGATTCCGATTCGGGCTGACGCGTGCCGAATGGGGCGAGACGGCGATCGCGCTGGGCCTCGTGCTGCTCGCCGCCGCTGCCGGCCGCCTGCTGACGATGGCTCTGCGCTGGGGCGTCCATCGCGTCACCCGCGCCTCCCACCGCGACCTGGACGAGGCGCTCGCCGGGGCGCTGCGAGGCCCGGTCGTCCTCCTCGTCTTCGCGCAGGCGCTCTTCTTCGCCCTGCGCACGCTCTCCTACCTCGGACCGCACCGCCCGAGGGTGGACCAGGTCTGGGTGGCCGCAACCGTCGCGGTCGTGACGTTCGCGACGCAGCGCATCGTGTCGAGACTGCTGACCTGGTACACGGGCCGTTCGAGTGTGGCCGGAGGGCGGTTGGACTCGCGCTCGGCGCCGTTGTTGCGACGTGCGGCCGGCGTCGTCATCGTCCTGGCGGGCGCGATGATCGTCCTCGACACCCTGGGGATTCAGATCAGCCCGCTGCTCGCTGGCCTCGGCATCGGCGGCCTCGCGGTCGCACTGGCGCTGCAGCCACTGCTCGCCAACCTGTTCGCCTCGTCGTACATGCTGTCGGACGCCTCGGTGCGTGTGGGCGACCAGATCGAGGTCGCGGGGGGGCCGTCCGGGCGCGTGGAGGACATCGGCTGGCGCGCGACGCGGCTACGCAACGGCGACAACAACATCGTGATCGTGCCGAATAGTTTGCTCGCAGGCTCGGTTGTGACGAACTACTCGGCGGGCGACCCCACCATGGACGCGCGCGTGGAACTTGGGCTCCCATACACCGCAGACCTCGCACGCGTGGTGGAACTCCTGACCGCCGAAGCCCGACGCGTGCGCGACGAGGAGCCGGGCGCCGCGCCGGGCAGCGAGCCGGTGGTGCGCCTCACCCGATTCGCGGACGCCAACATCGAGGTGGTCGTGCGAGTGCGCGCTCAGTCCTTCGCGGACGCGGCTGCGCTCCGGCACGTACTGATGCAACGTATGCACGCGCGTCTGATCGCAGAGGGCATCGCCGTCAGGTGACGGGGCGCCGCGTGTTCGTCGAGGTCAGCGGTTGACTAGCGAGTCGGCGTGGCGATCGGACTGACGGTCGGGAACGTCGTTGGGATCGAGATCGGCAGTGTTGGGGTCGCAGTGGGTGTCGGCGATGGCGTGGCGGTGGGTGTCGGCGACGGTGTGGCGGTGGGTGTCGGCGATGGTGTGGCCGTGGGTGTCGGGGACGGCGTGGCGGTAGGTGTCGACGACGGCGTGGCGGTGGAGGTCGGGGCAGGCGTCGGCGTCACCGTCACCGTCACCGTGGTGATAGGAAGTGCCGTCCCGGTGGGGGACGGCGCAGGCGTCGGTGTCCTGGTGAGCGTGGTCGTCTGCTTGATGCGACGAGCGTCGGCGACCACGATCGCGGCGTCGAAGCGACCTCGACCGTCGCCCCCGTTCGCGGAGAGTGCCGCCCGCAGGCTGTCCCGGAGTGCTGCATTCTGGCCGCCGACGAACAGGTTCGCGACGCGCTGGGCGTTGGTCTCATTGTCGAGCGCGCCGGCGATGATCGTGACGCGTCCGCGCTTCAGCGCAGCGTTGTCACCAGCGAGGGCTTCCGTCAGTGCTGGTCGGATCTCCTCGGCCTTGCCGGAAGCGATCGCGTTTCGCAGGCGCTGCGCGTAGGCGACGAGAGCAGGGTCGAACGAGGGCGTCGCAGTGGGTGTGGGGGTCCGAGTCGGGGCTGCGGTCCGGGTTGCTGTGGCCGTGCGATCCGCGGCGCGCTCGGTCGCCTTCGGCGTGGGGGTCTTTTGCTCGGTGGCCTTCACGGTCGCCTTCGGAGTCGGCGTCTTGGTGGCGGTCGCGCGTGCGGCGACGGTGGTCGCCTCCTCGCGTTGGCGCGCCTGGGCGGCGAGTTCAACGGCAGCCTTCGTGCGGTCGCTCTCGGCGACGCGTGCAGTCGGCGCGGTCGCCGGGACGTCGCCCGCCGTCTGGAGCAAGCCCGCGACGAGGACGGGCAGGCCCGCCTTCACTTCGAGGCGCAGCGGCAGCCGCGCCGTCTTCGCGTCGGCGTCCACGGTGAACTGCTGCTGACCGCCCGGCGTGCCGAGCACGATCGAACCCGCGCCATCGCCGTAGCGCTGCAGGATCAGGGTGTACGTGCCGGCATCGATGCCCTGGAGGTCGAAGCGCTGGACGCCGTCTGTGCTGGCGGTGGTGATGCCACGCAACTGGCGGAAGGTCACACCGTCCACGCGCACACCGGTCCCGCGACCGTCCGAGGCCATCACGGCTGCCGCGAGCGGGCCACGGATGATGAGAGCGCTGTCCACCAGCGGGGCGATGGCGACTTCTTCGATGGTCGACTTGTGAGTGCGCACCGTCTCGCCGCGACCGACCGGGACGGCCTGCTCGCTGGTGACCACGCGCACTTCACCGTCCACGGTGGCGACGTCAGTCTGCCCGGTGGCAGCGTCTACGACGGTCTGGAAGACCGTGCCCAGCACTTCCACGCGCGTGTCCGGCGTCAGTACGACGAAGCGTGAGCCCTCGGTTTCGTCGTGGACGATGTCGTGCCACATCCGGCCGGACTGCTGGCGCACTTCGATGCGTCGAGGGGCAACGGCCAGTGTCTCGATCGTGAGCTCGGTCGCGGGGTCGAGGGCGATGGTCGAGCCATCCGGGAAGGTAATCATCGCGTACCCGCCGGCCGCCGTGCGCATGCGCACGCCAGCCTCGAGTGCGTCGCCGTCGTGCATGGGCTTCCACTCAGCGCCATCGAGACGTTCGACGTCGCCGTCAAAGATGGTGAGCGTGGAGGCGGCAGCCGGGGTGGCGCCGCCGCCAAGGACGAGTGCGACCGCGAGTGCCGCCATCGCGAAGGCGGGCCCGACGATGCGGAACGCCCCAGCGCCGAAGACGCCGGTGAGCGAGGGCACGCGCAACCGCCGCGGGCGTTCCTGCGGCGTGGCGTGCAACGCGTCCATGAAAGCGACGCGGCGCTCGGAAGCTGGCGCGACGGCTTCACTGCGAGGGAGCGTGCTCAGTGAGGCGACGGTGCGGAGCAGGGGCTCCAGTTCGGCGCGGTGTTCCGAGTAGCGCGTCAGGCACTCGTCGACGGTGGCGTGGCCGCCTCGAATGTCGTCGATGCAGCGATCGAGGATCTCGTCGATGGAGAGCGGTGTCGTCATGGCAGCCCTCCCATCTCATCGATCTCGCGGCGGAGCGCCTGCAGTGCGCGCATCTGGAGGCCGCGCACGGTGACCTCTTTGCGGCCCATCACCTCGCCGATTTCGCGGGCGGACTTCTCCATCAGGAAGCGGAGCGTCAGCACCTGGCGGTGGTCCTCGGACAGTCGGGCGAGGGCGCGCTGGAGCGCCTCGTTCATCTCGCCGGTGAGCAGGGCGGACTCCTGGTCGGCCTCATCCGGGAGGTCGAAGTCGCCGAGTTCAGTCGTGGGTTTGTGAGTGCGGAAGTGGTCAACCATCTGGTTGTGCGCCATGCGGTACAGCCAGGCCTTGAAGGGCACGCCGCGCTGCTCGAAGCGGGGGATCGCCTGCCATGCCTTCAGAAAGACCTGCTGGGTGAGATCCTCGGCGGCTTCGGGGTCGCGGGTGCGGTGGGTGAGGTAGCGGAGGATTTCGGGCTGGAAGCGGTCATAGAGGGCGCCGAAGGCCTGAGCGTCGCCACTCTTCGCGCGTTCGACGAGGCGTGTCAGGTCGACCGGGTCTGCCGGGGCGACGACGTCGCGCGCTGCAGTACGGTCCAACGCGCCCGCCTTCGCACCGCTGAACGGCATGGGCAGAGGCAGCGTGCCTGTTCCCCAGAGTGCCGTCATCCGAATACCCACGATAACGCCCCTCAAGTGGCGCGAATCGTCCGCGCCCGCTTCACGGTGACCGTCCCGCGCAGATTTGATGGCCCCGAAAGCGGTGCCGGCCAAGGCGGGGGAACGGCCGGCACCGGCTTTCCGGGTACTCCGGGGTGGCGGCTCCAGCCGTACCCGGCCTGTCAGACTGGTGCCTGACAGATGGAGAACGAGGGCTACTCAGCCCTCGTTCGGGAGCAGGAGGGGTTTCTGGATTCGCGCCGCGACATTTCTGTGAATCGGCGCGTCTACGGGTAGAGCGGCCCGCGATCGAGGCCAGCGATCTGCGGCAAACCGAACATAACGTTCAGGTTCTGCATCGCTGAGCCACTCTGGCCCTTCATCAGGTTGTCGATCGACGTCATCACAACCGCTCGACGATTGTCAGGTGACGTGAAGACCGAGATGTCGATGTAGTTCGAGCCGAGTGTGCCTTTGAGCGTCGGCGGGGTGTCCAGCACGCGGACGAACGGGTGCCCCTCGAAGGCGGCGCGGTACTGCTCCAGCAGCGACGCGCGGGAGATCGACTTCGTGAGGGTGGTGTGCATCGTGTTCAGGATGCCGCGCGTCGTCCCCAGCAGGTGCGGGATGAAGTCGACCGTGGCCCCCTTCGCCTTCCCCAGCCGACCGAGGGTGAACTCGGCTTCTACGGTGTGCTGGTGGTTGAGGACCCGGTAGGGGATCACATTGTCGTTCAGGTGGCTGAAGTGCTGCAGTGGCGCCGGCTTCTTCCCCGCGCCCGAAGACCCCGTCAAGCCGTCCACGATCACCACGCCGTCCTCGACGAGGCCTTCGCGGTACAGCGGTGCCATGCCGAGCACGATCCCGACCGCGAAGCAGCCGGGGTTACCCACGATCGATGCGCCCTCGACGCCCTTCGTGTTCAGTTCGGTCACGCCATAGACGGCCTTGCCGAGGAGGTCGGGCGTCTGGTGCGAGGTGTCGCTGATCGAGGGGTGGCGGTCGGCGTAGCGCGCGTAGTCCTCGGTGTTCGCGAAGCGGAAGTCGCCCGAGTAGTCGATGAAGCGCACGCCGTGCGCGACGAGGTCGGCGGCATACGGCTGCGAGACGCGGTCGGGCGTGGCGAAGATCACGACGTCGCAGTCGGCGCCCACCTGGATGGCATCTGGCCCCTGCACGGGCAGGTCGCAGCGGCCCGTTAGGTGCGGGTAGACCTCGTCGATGCGCTTACCGGCGTCGTCACGCGCCACGAGGGCGGCGATCTCGAAGTTGGGGTGGCCGATGAGCAATTCGAGGATGCCGAGGCCGCCGTAGCCGGTGGCACCGATCAACTGCGCACGGATCTTGGTGGCCATCGCTCGCTCCGTCGTGATCCGGACGGCAGCCCCGCCGGACGCCGAGGATAGCCCGCCCGCACCCCACGTTCGAGGTGGGCGGGCTACCTTCGAGGCATGCCGCAGCCCTCGCTCCGCGACCGCACACTCGCGCTGGACGACGCCGCGCTGGCCTCCGCATGCACCATGGACACGTTCAAGGCGTCCGGGCCGGGCGGGCAGAAGCGAAACAAGACGAGTTCCGCGGTCCGCCTGCGCCACCTGGCCACTGGCGTGTCCGCCGAGGCGGACGAGTCCCGTTCCCAGCACGAGAACCGCGCGAAGGCGGTGCGCCGCCTGCGCCTCGCCGTCGCGGTCGAGGTGCGGGAGCCGCTCGACCGGGACACGTGGGAACCGCCAGCCGCCCTCGTGCTGTTGGTGCGGGTGGGAAGTGGCCCCGCGATCCGGCGGGAGCCGCGCTACGCCGCCGCGATCGCCGTGGTCTTCGACCTGCTGGAGGCGCACGGCTGGTCGCTCGCCGACGCGGCGGCGCACCTCGGTGTCAGCACGGCAGCCCTCGGCCGGTTCGTCGCGGAGGAGGAGTTCGTGTTCCGCGCCGCGAACACACGACGGCGGGCGCTCGGTCTCTCGCCGTTGCGGACTCGATAGCGCGAGCGGCGCATCTCCTCGTCCCTACAATCGAGGCATGCCCGACATCATGGTCGCCCGCGCCGATCTGGCGTCCGATGTGGCGTTGGGCCTGATCACTGCGCTGAACGCCCAGATCCTCGCGCGCTATCCCGAGGAAGGCGCGACGCACTTTGATCTCGACCTGGACGAGGTGATGCCGGGGCGCGGTGCGTTCGTGATCGCGTGGGAAGGTGCGCACGCCCTCGGCTGCGGCGCTGTCCGGCGGCTACTCGGACCGGGCCTCGATGATGCGGGCGAGGTCAAGCGCATGTATGTGATCCCCGAGGCGCGCGGGCGACGCATCGGGGCGCTGATCCTCGACCGCCTGGAGGCAGAGGCCCGGGCGCTCGGGCTGAGACGGTTGCTGTTGGAGACGGGCGACCGGCAGGTGGAGGCGCTGGCGCTCTACCACCGCGTCGGGTTTAACCGCATCGGCCGCTTTGGCCAGTACGTCGACTCCCCGCTCAGCGTCTGCATGCAGAAGCACCTCGCTCCCATCACCACGCGACGAGTCGCCGTCGATGCGCCCGAGGCCGTCGCCCTGCAACGAGCGGTGGCTGCCGAGGTCGCTGCCCGCTACGAGGACGACAGTCCGCCGAATCCGCTCGACCCTGCCGACGTGGCACCCAGCCGCGGCACGTTCCTCCTCGCGGAGGAGGGCGGGCGCGTCCTCGGCTGCGGCGCGCTTCGCCGGCTGTCCGAGCCGGGCCTCGAAGACGCTGCCGAGGTGAAGCGGATGTACGTGGTGCCGGAAGGACGCGGGCACGGCGTGGCGCGCGTGGTCCTCGATGCGCTCGAAGCCGAAGCGCGAGCCCTCGGCGTCGCGCGGATGATCCTGGAGACGGGCGACCGCCAGCCGGAGGCGATCGCGCTGTACACGCGCGCCGGCTTCGAGGTGATCCCGCGCTTCGGCGAGGCGTGGACGCACCCGCTCAGCGTCTTCATGGGCAAGCGGCTGGTCTGACCCTCGGCAGGCGTTACTCGCGGCGGATGGTGGCCGTGAGGTGGTGCGCGGCGAGGCGGTCGCGGTACATCTCCGCGCGCTCGAGCGGGCAGGTGATGACGTCCGCCTGTCCGTGGTGGTGCGCCGTCAGCATCACCTCGACCGCTCGCTCGACCGACAGTTCTGGCACCGAGGCGAGCAGCGCATGCACGACGTCGTCCATGCCGTTCACGTCGTCGTTGTGGATGACCACGGTGGCTCGCCGCACCATCTCGGTGCCGGTGACCTCCTGCTGCACGGGCTCGGCGACATCCGTGCCCGGCGCCACATCGAGGCGCGGAGTGCCGGTCGAGGTCACGAGCCCAGTTTCCGGTGGTCCCACGAGCGCACACGGATCGGGTGGACGCGCACGGTGACTCGCTTATAGGCCGCCGCGGGCAGCTCGGTGGGTGGTGTCGAGGGGCGCTCGGGGCGAGGACGGCCGGCGTACCGCGCGCCTTCGATGGCGCTGATTCGCGCCGTCACCTGAGGGTCGCGGATCACCTCGGCGCGTGCGTCGATCGAGACGCCCCGCAGTTCGTTGTAGGTGGTGCCGGCCTCCGCGAGCACGGTGATACGCGGGTCGCGCTCGAGGTTCCGTGTCTTTTGTGCCACTGCGTAGGTCGTGAACGCGATCACGCCCTCGTCGTCCAGCACGAACCACATCGGCACGAGGTGGGGTGTCCCGTCGTGGTTGATGCTGGCGACCTGCAGGACGCGTGCTTCGTTCAGCAGTTCGGCCTGTTCGGCCTCGGTCAGCACGAGGCGGGCGCGGGGGTTGGGCATGGTTCGACGACTCCCTCGGTTAGCGAACGAACAGAACGGCGGCGACCACGAGGGCGTACGCAATGACGCCCATGCGCAGCCGCGGTGCGGAGATCTTCCGTGCGACGCCCACGCCGAGGTAGCCGCCGCCGAGCGCCGCCACGGCCATCACGGCGGCGGGGAGCCACTCGACCGGCCCCCAGATGGCGAAGTAGACGACGGCCGCGGCGTTCATGATCGCGGACAGCAGGCCCTTTAACGCATTCGAGCGGTGCAGGTCGTCCGGCAACAAGATCCCGAGGACCGCGAGCGTGAGGATGCCGAGGCCCGCGCCGAAGTACGCGCCGTAGATCGCGAGCACGAACGTGGCCGCCATCAACTCGATCGGTGTCTTGCCCTCGATGCCCTCGGGGCGGTGGCTCGCGACCCACGCGGAGAGCCGAGGCTGCCCCGCCATGAGGCCGGCGGCGAACAGGATCAGGAAGGGGACGATGCGGTCGAAGGATGCCTCGGACGTGGTCAGGAGGATCGCCGAGCCGGCGATCGCGCCGAGGATGCTCGGCACCGTGAGGACGAGGATGCGCCGCCGCTGGTCGCTCAGTTGGGCCGCGTAGCCGATCGAGCCGCCGACGTACCCCGGCCACAGCGCGACGGTGTTCGTCACGTTCGCGACTTTCGAGGTGTAGCCCGCGGCGACGAGCGCAGGGAACGACACGAGCGACCCGCCACCGGCGACGGCGTTGATCGCGCCCGCAGCGAATGCCGCCAGCGCGAGGATCGGGTATTCGAAGACGCCCATCCATCCTCCGGAAGCGCCACTCTAACAGCGGGCGCGGTTGTGAGGCCTCGGCCGTGGTGTTAGAACGGGGCGCGCGAGCGGAGGCGACGATGCGGTACGACGACCTCGATGACCTGATCGTGGAGGTGGCGGACGGGATCGCCCACTGGCGGATCAACCGCCCGGACCTGCTGAACGCGATGCGCACGCGGACGTTCTGGCAGATCGTCGAACTCGGCAAGCGCCTCCAGGTGGACGACGACGTACGCGTGGTGGTCGCCTCGCACGAGGGGCGCGGCTTCTCCGCCGGCGCCGACCTCGTCAGCCGCAACCCCGCCGACCCGGACGCCGCACCCGAGGCGACACCGACCGACTCGATGGGCATCAGCGCGATAGGCCTCGCGATGCAGCGGATCGACAAACCCACGATCGCGGCGATCAACGGCGTATGTGCCGGCGCGGGGTACGCCCTTGCCCTCTCGTTCGACCTTCGCTACCTCGGGCCGGACGCGCGGTTCGTCACCGTCTTCGGACGCCGCGCGCTCTCGCCAGACTGCGGGATCACCTACTGGCTGCCTCGGCTGGTGGGACATGCGAAGGCGCTCGAACTGCTGTACACCTCGCGCGACGTGCTGGCGCCAGAGGCGGCCAGCCTCGGCCTCGGCAACGAACTTGTGGCGGACGCGCTCGCGCGCGCGATGGAGGTCGCACGCGGACTCGTCGACGGCGCACCGCTCTCGATGATGTGGCAGAAGCGCGAAGTGCGGAACTCGTGGCTCGGTGACCTGCAGCGCCAGATCGAATTCGAGTGGGCCGCGCAGGCCTCATTGCGTGGGAGCGCCGACGTGGCGGAGGGCCGCGCCTCGTTCCTGGAGAACCGAAAACCGAAGTTCGTCTGGCGCTAGCGCCCGCAAGGAGTCAGCTATGAGCAGCATCGCAGCCGTCGACGAAGCCACCGGGCGGAAGTTCTACCTCGATGACCCGGACGACCTCCGACCGGGTGAGCCGGTGACGTTCCTCCTCAATCTGCACGGCGGAGGCTCCGTCGGCCAGTGGCAGCATGCCTACTTCCCGGCGCACGACTTCAAGGAGCAGCATCGCCTTGTCATCGCGACACCGTCCGCCGCGACGAAAGAGCCTTCGAGGCGTTGGGTCGCCGAGGCGGATGATGAGCATCTGAAGCACATCGTGCACTACGTGTTCGAGAAGTACGGCGTCGGGAACATCCGGTCGTTCTGGCTGGTCGGACACTCCCAGGGCGGGCAGACCTCGGCGCGCCTGCTGCAAGACGCGTTCTTCCGTGACCGCGTGGACGGATGGTTAAGCCTCTCCGGCGGGCGTCTGGGTGGCCACGAGCGGCCGGACGCCTTCTTCCTTCCCGTCCGCGGCACCGTCCCGCCACCGTCCGAGCGCCCTGCGCCACCACCGCTTCCCGACACCGACCTCTCGTTCATCTTCGCGATCGGCGAGCACGAGATCGTGACGCTGCCGGAGACCTCGCCCTGGGCGGAGAAGTACGGCGCGGGCCCGAAGCAGCGCCTCGCCGATGTCGTGGACACCGAGGCGGGTCAGATCTACGACCGGATGCGCGAGGGGAAGTCGAACGCCTCGTGGGGCCTCGAAGCGAGGCCGGGCACGGCGCAGGTGTACGTCTATCCCAACGCGCGTGGCGGTCGCGTGATCGCGGACGTGCTGCGGCTCGACAAGGGCCACACCGAGGGCCTGGAGCCCAACGTCATGCGCACACTGATCGAGATGCTGGTGTCGGCGCCGGGCGGCAAGGCGAAGGCCTTGCTGGCGAAGGCCTAACGAGGAGAACGACCGGGGTCGCTGAGGAGGAGTCAGTCATGAGCAGCACTGCAGCCGTCGACGAGGCCACCGGTCGGAAGTTCTACCTCGATGACCCGGACGACCTCCGGCCGGGTGAGCCGGTCACGTTCATCCTCAACATCCACGGGGGCGGCTCCGTCGGTGCGTGGCAGCGGGCGTACTTCCCGGCGGTCGACTTTAAGGAGTCGCACCGCCTCGTCATCGCCACACCCTCGGCAGCGACGAAAGAGCCGATGCGGCGCTGGGTCGCCGAGGCAGACGACGAGCACCTGAAGAACATCGTGAACTTCGTGTTCGAGAAGTACGGGCCGGCCAACATCCGCGCGTTCTGGCTGGTCGGGCACTCGCAGGGTGGGATGACCTCGAACCGGCTACTTCAGCAGGACTTCTTCCAGCAGCGTGTCGACGGCTGGCTGAGCCTGTCCGGCGGTCGCATCGGCCCGATCGAACTGCCCGAGTCGTTCTTCGCGGGCCGCGCCCGACCGGTCATGCCGGAGGGTTCCCCGCGTCCCGGCCAGGCGATCACGCCTGACGTCGAGATGTCGTTCATCTTCGCGGTCGGCGAGAACGAGATGGTCGCGCTGCCTGAAGCCTCACCGTGGGCGGAGAAGTATGGCGCAGGCCCCAAGCAGCGCCTCGCGGACGTGGTCGACACCGAGCCCGGCCAGATCTACGACAAACTGCGCGAGGGCAACTCGACCGCGGCGTGGGGCCTCGCGGCTCGTCCGGGGACCGCGCAGGTGTATGTCTACCCGAACGCGCGCGATGGCCGTGTGATCGCGGATGTCGTGCGCCTCGACAAGGGCCACACCGAGGGCCTCGAGCCAAACATCATGCGTACCCTCGTCGAGATGCTGGTGTCGGCGCCAGGTGGCAAGGCGAAGGCGTTGTTGGCGAAGGCTTAACGAGGGCCGCGCGGCTTTTAGCCGCCCGCCAACTCCTCGAGCACAACGCGGCGCACGAGTTTCCCGTTGCGCGTGCGTGGCAGCGGCTCCGTGCGCAGCACGAACTCGTGCGGGCGCTTGTACTCCGCGAGGTGCTGCGCCGCGTGTGCCTCGAGTGTCGCGATATCGAGGGTCATCCCGGCCTGTGGCACGACGCACGCCGTCACGATCGTTTTCTGCTCGTCAATACGACGGCCCACGACAGCGACTTCGAGGACGCCCGGGCACGCCTCGATGGCGGCCTCGATCTCGTTGGGGGAGAGGCGGTAGCCGAACGACTTGATGGTGTCGTCAGCGCGGCCGTGGAACCAGACGTAGCCGTCGGCGTCGAGGGCTGCGAGGTCGCCGCCGGTGAACCACTCGCTACGGAAGACCACGGCCTCTTCGTCCGGGCGATGCCAGTAGCGCAGCATCAGACCCGGGTCGCTCCGGTGCGAGGCGAGCAGGCCAACCTCGCCCGGTGGAAGCAGCCGAGGTTCCGCGCTGGCGGGGTCGAGGATGGCGATCCGCCGTCCGGGCTGGGGGCGGCCGGGTGACCCTCGACGGACCGGGGTGACCGGGCCAGCGGAGATGTACGTGCTGAGTTCGGTCATGCCGAGCGCCTCGTACATCTCGGTACCCGTACGAGTCGTCCACTCGTCGTAGAGCGTGGGTGCGAGGGCTTCCCCGGAGACGAGGACGTGGCGCAGGCGCGAGAGGTCGTGGTCCTCGGGCCGCGCGTACTTCAGCATCTGCCGGTACACGGTGGGCACCGCGACGAAGACCGTGATGCCCAACCGCTCGATGAGTGCGGGCCACTGCGTCGTCTCGACGCCAGCCGCGAGGATGGCGTGCGATCCCGCCGCCCACGCGTCCATGAGTCCCACGCCGAGGGTGTACGACCAGTTGAGCGTGCCCGCGTGCAGCGTGACGTCGTCTGGCGTGAACCCCTGCCAGCCCTCGCGCATCATCGCGCGGCCCTGCACCGTCCGTTGCGCGTGGAGGACGCCCTTCGGCTTGCTCGTGGTGCCCGAGGTGTAGATCAGGAACGCCGGATCCTCGGCGTGGGTCATCGGTAGTGTCGCCGTGCCATCGAGGGCTTCGAGGTCGCGTTCGGAGAGCACCCGGCCGCGGAAGCCCTCGATCGCCATGCCGTCTCCGGCGATCAGCGCCGCAGCCTCGGCGTCCTGCGCGAGGAACGCGGCCTCATCGGCGGTGAGGGCGGGCGAGGCGGGGATCGGGACGAGGCCGGCGAGGTTCGCGCCGAAGAAGGCGAAAGCATAGGCGGGCGCGTGTGGCAGCCGGATGAGCACGCGTTCGCCCTGCCGGAGCCCGAGGTCGAGCAGGCCACGCGCGGTGCGTTCGATGCGTGCCCACGCCTCGGCGGCGGTCCAGCGCTCCTGGCGCCCATCGCCGTGGACGAAGGTGAACGCGGGCCGGTCACCCTGCGGGCCTGAGGCACGCGCCTCCAGGCACCAGCGGGCGAGGTTCAGCGGCGGGCCGGAGATGTCGTCGTCAGGCACGCCGCGAGTCTACGCCGCCTGCGCGTGCAGGCGACGCGGACTCGCGTGTACGGGTGCCCTCGACGGGCCGCGCTACGCGATGAAGCCGTAGACCAGACCAGCCAGGCCGTACCCGATCACCGCATAGCCAGCGTTGATCAGGTAGAGCGACCACGGCGACCCCTCGTACGTCGGGCGGTTGAGTCCCTCGATCGCGACGACGCCCGCGCCGACGATCAGGCCGCACACGAGCCCATCCAGCGGCCCGTCGCCGCCGCCCCAGATGTAGAGCAGCGCCACGATCGCTGTGGTGACGAGGCTGCCGGCGGCGTTGATGCCGAGGCAGATCGGCAGCGGGATACCCGCCGGGTCGCCCATCGACTTTCCGAGGGCGGCCATCCACTGCTTTGAAAACAGGAACGTGTACCAGACGGCGCCCGTCACGAAGTGGGCGGCCATCCCGAGTACCACGCCAAGGACGCTGAGACTGACTGACTCCAGGTGCATAGGACCCCTCCTCTGCACCCCCGTCGCGCTGCGAACAATACACGAGTTGGATCCGCTGAGGCGATCGTTCCTAGAAGTTGGCACGCGGGAATCTGGCGGATGGAGGTAGCAGGACGCTAGCCCTCGTGAAGCCCCATGTAGTGGGCCCGCTGGCGCGGTTCGAGTTTCTCGATGGCCGCGCGCAGGGTTGGCCTCGGCATCGTCGCAGCGTGTTCGTCGAGGAACCCCAGCAACTCGTTGCCACCTGCGGTGCGGAGCGCCCAGCCGGTCGCCTTTTGGATGAGTTCGTCCTGATCCTTGAGTAGCAGATTCGCGATGGCGAACGTGTCACCGACGTCCCCCCGCATCGCGAAGTACATCGTGCTGACTATGGCGGTCCGCCGTTCTGGCATCTGCTTCGACCGGGCGAGCTTCCGGAGAATCGTCCGCGGGCGCTCCGAGAGGTACCCACCCACCACGTAGATGGCGCTGCGGTCGACGAGGTCCCAGGTGTTGATGCGGTCGTGCCGGCGGATGTAGAGGTCGAACAGTTCTTTCCGACGTGAGTCGGTCGTTTTCTTCGCTCGCGCCTGAAAGTCGAGCACGCTGACTGCTCCGACCCTCGCCTCATGCAGGTTGCTCTCCAGCAAGCGCTCCACCTCAGCGAGGGGCATCTCCATCGATGCCTTGGCGAGCGCAAAGACCTCGCCCATGCGCACGCCGAGGAACTCGTCGTCGCCGCGCCTGGCGAGGGGGAAGAAGCGTTCGTACTTCTTGAGTTCGATGGCCGACTGGCGAGCCTTGAGCGCGGTGATGAACGCCTTCGCCGTGAGCGGTACCACCATGCCGGACTCCTCTTACTTCGTACCTCAGCCGACGGTGTCGATCCGCTCGACGATCGCAGACATCGAGCCCTTCGAGCCCGCGATCCGAGGATCCGCGCCGTAGGCGTGAATCTGCGACTGCTTCGCCATGCAGGCGTCGTGCTCGGCGGTCATCAGCGTGACGCGCCCTTGCGTATCCACGATGCGCGCGAGGGCGAACGCCTTCTCCACCCCGTAGCCGAAGACCGCCCCCAGCATCTCGATGACGTAGTCGTACGAATGGTCGTTGTCGTCCAGGAGGACGAGGCGCCAGAGCGGCTCCAGGACGACCTCGGTGTTGTCCTCGATGACCACGTCTGGCCGGACGGTCGGGCGCACGGTCGGGGAGACGGCGCGCGGGGGTAGCGCGAGGCGGTTGGGCGACATCGAGGTCGATCCTACGCCGGACGGGGGTTGTGGCAGTTGGGTGTCTCCGGTATTACCGATGCACTCGGCAATCGGCTGAGGAGCCGAAGGGGATCCTGTGCCCGACCTCGATACACCGCCGCTCGGCGTCATCCTCACGGGCGGCAGGGCCACCCGGCTGCGTCCGTTGTCGGACGGGATGCCGAAGTCGCTCATCCCGCTTCTGAACCGCCCGCTCATCGCCTACTCGCTCGACCTGCTGTTCGGCGCCGGGATCCGCGAAGTGGTCGTCGTTGTAGGCGGCCAGGACGACCGCACCGGCCGCGCCGCCCGCGAAGCGGCACCTCCGGGGATGACCGTCCACGTTGCCGTGCAGGCGGAGCCCCGGGGCTCCGGCGACGCGCTGCTGGCCGCTGGTGCCCACCTCGATGGCCGCTACGTGGTGGTAGCAGCCGTCGACACCGTGCTGCGTGGTGACGAGGGCGCGCCGGGGAGCTTGGGGGCGCAGGTGCGCGCGTTCCTCGCCTCGGGTACGGACGCCTGGTACGTGCTGCACGAGACTGACCGTCCGAAGGAGATGGGGATCGTGGTGTTAGAGGGCGAGCGCGTCCTCCATCTCGAGGAGAAACCAGCCGCGCCCCGCTCGAACCTGGCGCTCGTCGGGATCTGGATGGTCTCGCCGCGCGCCGTCGAGCGGTTGCGCGCGAACCCGGCGGTCAGCGTCCGTGGCGAAATCGAACTGAGCGGCACCCTCGCGACGATGCACGCCGAGGGCTTCCCGATGGGCGGCGCGGAGTATCGAGGCGACTGGCTCGACACGGGCACCCTCGCCAGCCTGCTTGCGACCCAGCGCGCGCTCCTCGGCGGGCAGGGTGTTCCGGCGCTCGTCGCGCCGGACGCGACGGTCGAGGGCTCCACGCTGGGCCTCAATGTGGTGGTCGGCGCGGGCGCGGTCGTGCGTGGTTGCACACTGCGCGACGTCCTCGTCGCCCCCGGCGCGCACCTCGAAGGCGTCGTGGCGAGCAACGAAGTGATCACCGCCGACGGCACCCGGACGCGGGTGTGACCGGCGACGTCCCCCACGATGCCGAAGTGGTGGTCGTCGGGGCGGGCGCGGTCGGCCTCGCGATCGCGGAGCGGCTGGCGCGGACGCGCTCCGTCCTCGTGATCGAGCGGCGCGAGGGCTACGCGCGCGAGACGTCGTCACACAACTCGGGCGTTGTCCACGCCTCGATCTACTACGAGACGGGATCGCTCAAGCACACGCTGTGCTGGGAGGGGAACCCGCTTATCTACGAGTGGGCGGACGCCCACCACGTCCCCGTGCTGCGTTGCGGCAAACTGATCGTCGCGTTGTCCGAGGATGAACGTGGCGGCCTCGACGACGTGTGGCGGCAGGCGACCGCGAACGGCGTACGCGGCATCGAGCGGCTCACGGGCGAGCAGGCGCGCGTGCTGGAGCCGCACGTCCCCAGCGTGGAGGCGATCTGGTCGCCCTCGACCGGCGTGGTGGACGTGGCCGCGCTCGCGCGCTCATACGAGGGCGCCGCCCGCGACCGAGGCGCGCTCGTGGTCTACCGGCACACGATCGTGGGAGCAGCGCGGACCGCGGGAGGGTTCCGCCTCGACTTGCGGGACGCGGACGGCCAGCGCAGCAGCGTGACATGTGCGGCCCTCGTGAACAGCGCCGGTCACGGCGCGCCGGACCTGGCCTCGGCGCTGGGCTACCCCCTCGATGGTGGCGTACACGAGGGCATCCAGGTGCCGGTGCTGCGCCAGCGCGCGAATAGCGGGCGGTACTACGACATCGTGGACTCGGCAGCGGCGCGGATGATCTCGCGGCCGGTGTACCCGCTGCCGGAGCACCAGGCGGGCGGGCTAGGGCTCCATCTGACCGTGGACACGGACGGCGGCGCACACCTCGGTCCCTCGACGGAGTGGCTGCCGGACGGCGCGGCGCTGGACTACCGGCAGGCCGATGAGCCGGAGTGGCGCGCACGGTTTCTCGAGGCGGGGCGACGCTTTCTGCCCGGGCTGCGCGACGACCAGATCGCGCCCGGGCAGGTGGGCTACCGCCCGAAGATCCAGCAGCCGGGGCAGGGGCTCGTCGATTTCCTGATCTGGCACGACCGTGGCTACGTCCACCTCGGCGGCATCGAGTCGCCCGGCCTGACGGCGAGCCTGCCGATCGCGCGTGTGGTCGCCGAGGCGCTGGGGACGGGATAGCCTGAGCCGGTGAACCTCCTCGAAGACCCCGGCAAGTACTACTGGAAGTGGCTGGCGATCGGCGCCGGGCTGCTCGTGCTCTACGGCGTCGAGCGCTGGATTCGCACCGGCGGGCTGTTCTAGCCCCGAACCTCGCACTTGCGCACGGCAGAACACAGTCGTCCTGCACGGGACGGTACGATGCCGCCCGTCCAGCAGTGGCAGCGTCTACCTCGGTGGTGACGACTGCATTCGAGGAGGAGGCCTTACATGGTCGACCGATTCCCGGTGGAAGCCGGACACATCATGTTGTTCGCCCGTGCCGTGGGCGACATCAACCCGATCTACTACAGCGACGAGGCAGCAAAGCAGACCGAGCCGGGCGGCATGATCGCCCCGCCGACCTTCGTGCAGTCATCGGCACAGTTCGAGCCGGACTACGGGCTGCGCCCGAAGATCGGTGAGCGCTGGTTCGGTTCCGGCAAGGCGGCAAGCGGCAGCAACGCCGAGCCGCCGGCCCAGGTGGCCCCGCGCAGCGCCGGTGGGGGTTCTGGACTGCATGCCGAGCAGCACTACGAGTACCACCGGCACCTGAAGCCGGGTGACGTCCTGCACTCGGTGAACAAGCCGGGCAAGACGTGGGAGGCCGAGGGCCGCCGCGCCGGCAAACTGAAGTTCTCCGAGTCGATCACGGAGTACTACGACCAGAACGACAACCTCGTGATCACGGCACGGTCGGTCGGTGTGCAAACCGAACGCCCGGTCGCGCAGGGTTAGGAGGACCTCGATGGCACTCAAGGCGAGCCAGTTGAAACTCGGAGACCAGCACGAGGCGGTCGTCGTGCGCGAACTCAGCCGCACACAGATCGTGCAGTACGCCGGCGCCTCCGGCGACTACAACCCCCTCCACACGGACGAGGTGTTCACGACGCAGGTCGGGGGGTACCCCTCGATCTTCGCCCACGGGATGCTCTCGATGGGGCTGACGGGCACGATGCTGACGAACTACGTGGGCGACGGCCGGCTCACGAAGTACGGCGTCCGTTTCGTCTCACAGGTCTTCCCCGGCGACACCCTGACCGCGAAGGCCGAGGTGGAGGCGCTCCGTTCCGAGGGCGGCCAGCACTTCGTCGACCTGAAGCTCAGCACGGTGAACCAGGACGGCAAGGAAGTCGTCACGGGCTCGGCGTCCGCGCGCATCGACCCGTAGGGCGCAATCCGATACATCGAGGGGCGGCCACCGCGTAGATCGCGCGGGGGTCGCCCCTCTGCTATCACCCTTCGATGGCACTCCTCGACGACCTGACCGACCTCGAACGGCGCTGGCGCGCCCTCGCACCACCCGAGGCGAGCGACGCGGCACGCGCCGTCTACCAGCGCACGCGTCTGTGGACGAGCGGTAACCTCCCCGCCGTCGATGTGCCATATGACCCGCGACGCGAGGACCACTGGGCGGCGGCGGCCCGCATCGCGGACTACGCCGCGGCACTGCCCGACGCCGGTACTGTCATCGACATCGGCCCCGGTGACGGCTGGCCCTCGATCCCGCTGGCGCAGGCGATGCCACGTGCGCGCCTCGTTGGCGTCGACCCCGCCTCCCGCCGCACCGAGGTGTGCATGGCCAACGCGTCGCGGCACGGCGTTGGGAACGCCTCGTTCGTCACGGCGTCGGCGGACGCGCTGCCATTCGCGGACGGCGCGGTCGACCTCGTCACCGCAGCGGCCTCGCTGGAGGAGACGCCGAGGCCGGATGCGGTATTCGAAGAGATTGCGCGCGTGTTGCGCCCGGGCGGCGTGCTCCGCGCGTCCTACCAGGTCTGGCGACTGCCCGCGCCAGAGATCGAGACCGTAGCGCTGACCGAGGCCGTCGACGGGCTCCTGTATGTCTACGCGCGCCGCTCACAGACGCCCGCGCGGGAGCGCCGCTACCTCCTGCTCCTGCCCTCGGACGGCGCGGCTGCTGAGGTCCATCGCGACGCCCTGATCGCGAGTGCGGAGGAGCCGAGGGCGTACGGCGAGACGTTGCTGCGGGGCGGCTCACCGCTGGGTGTGCCATTGCTCGAACGCCTCGCGCCGCTGGCCCTCGCCTCGATGGTCGTGGAGCTGCGACGCTGGACGACGCCGTGGCTCGTCGAGGCGCTGCGGGCTGCTGGCTTCCGCGACGTGCGCGCGACACAGCACGCCGGCGACCTCGCACGGGCAGTCGCACGACGCCTCGTGGCATCGGGCGACATCGATGCGGTGGCGGGGCGGTTCGAGGTGCTGACGCGCGCCCTCGGCGAGGCGGCGGGGACGCTGCCCGGCGAGGAGATGGTGACGGCGATCCGTTAGATGTAGTTGGAGGACTCCGATGGCTGAACCGTTCCTGAATGCCGCGACAACGTTCCTCGTCATCGACGTGGAGCGCACGATCGAGTGGTACGAGCGGGTGCTCGGATTCGAGGTGGCGACCTCGATGCGCGGTCACGGGCCAGGCCAGGACGACGACGTCGACGATGAACACGAGCACACCGGCCCCGTGGTGTTCGCCATCATTCAGCGAGGCGATGTCGCGGTCATGCTCGCCACCACCACCGAGGCCGTCCGCCCGAACCGCGACTTCCCGGGCGCTTCCGAGGCCATCGACCTGTACGTCTGGATGGCGGAGCCCCAGGACGTCGCAGACCTCCACGACCTGTGCGAACGGCGAGGTGTCCCGGCAGTCCGTCCGCTGGGCGAGACGTTCTACGACATGGTTGAGTTCGCGATTGCCGACTGCGACGGCCGGATGATCGTCTTCGGAGCCTGACGGGCAGGCCTCGATGCCGGGCGGGGCGGGCTCGGCTACACTGCGGCGCGCCGCAGACGGCGGCACCGAGGAGACCGCCATGCCCGGACCGCTCGACAACATTCGTGTGATCGATCTGACGAACGGCTCGGTAGGCGGCATCGCCACCATGGTGCTCGCCGACTTCGGCGCGGACGTCATCAAGGTCGAACGTCCCGGCGGCGACCCCTTCCGCTTCATGCCCTCTGCGCCGATGTGGCTACGCGGTAAGCGCTCGGTCGAACTCGACCTGAAGCGCGAGGTCGAGCGCGAGCGCCTCGCCCGCCTCGTCGAGACCGCGGACGTCGTCGTCACCTCGTTCCGAGGTCAGGCGGCGGTGGACCTCGGTTGCGACTACGACGTGCTGGCATACCGCAACCCGGGCATCGTCTACTGCAACATCTCCGGCTTCGGCCCGTACGGGCCCTACGTCGGCTACCCCGGTTACGAAGGCGTCGTCGCCGCGAAGGTCGGACGGATGATGTCGTTCTCTGGCGTCGCGCCGAGGCCGGGGCCGCAGTTCGCCGCGGTGCAGGTCGCCTCGCACGCGTCGTCGCAGGCAGCGATCACGGGGATCATCGCCGGCCTCGTCGCTCGCGAACGCCTCGGCTACGGGCAGTATCTGGAGACGAGCCTGCTGCAGGGGTTGATGTCATACGACATGGGCGGGCTGCTGATGGCCTCGCTGCGTGAGCGCGAGCCAGAGAAGTGGCCCGCGCCGCCACCGCCCACGATGCCGACGATCAACTACCACCCCGCCGCCACGAAGGACGGCAAGTGGATCCAGATGGGCAACCTGCTCCAGCACCTGTTCGACAACTACGTCGCCGCGGCGGACCTGGTGGACATCTACGCAGACGATGACCACGTGGGGTCGCCAGCCACATGGAAGGAAGAGGTGCGCGAGGCGTTCCGCGACCGGATGCTCGCCCACATGCGCACCAAGACCATCGATGAGTGGATGGAGATCTTCATCGCTAACGGTGGTGTCGTCGCCCACCCGTACCACACCACCACCGAGGCGCTCGATGACCCGGATGTCCTCGCGAACGGCCATGTCGTCGAGGTGAAAGACCCCCGAGGGTCACGACTGAAGTCGGCGACGTCCGTGATGGAGGCCGTCCTCGGTTTCTACGGGGAGGCGAAGCACGAGCGCCCGCCGATGCGCGAGATCGGCCTCGTCGCCCGCCTGACTGAGACGCCCGGCGCCGTCCGAGGCGAGATCCCGGCCGTCGGCCAGCACACGATGTCCGTCCTGAGCGAGCCGAAGCGCGCGACGTGGCAGTCGAAGGTCGGCGAGCAGCAGCCCACCGCCGCCCTCGAAGGTGTGACGGTCCTCGACTTCTCGACGATCATCGCGGCGCCACTCGGCTGCTCGCACCTCGCCGACCTCGGCGCGCGCGTGATCAAGATCGAGCAGGTGGGTGGCGACCCGTGGCGATGGATGGGAAACGGATCGCTGGGCGCGCTGAAGACGAACGCCGGCAAAGAGAGCATCTCCGTCGACCTGAAAGACCCGCAGGGGCAGGCGGTCGTCCACGCGCTGATCGCGAAGGCCGACATCATCGTGCATAACTTCCGGCCCGGTGTGCCGGAACGCCTCGGCATCTCCTACGAGCACGCCAAGGCGGTGAAGCCGGACATTGTTTACGTGAACGTGAACGGCTACGGGCCGGATGGCCCGGGCTCACACCGCCCGGCGACGCACCCGATCCCCGGGGCAGCGCTCGGTGGCGCGCAGTACCAGGCGGGCGGCATGCCGCCGATCTCCGACGACCTGAAGGTGCTTCGCGAGGGCGCCCGACGCTTGTTCAAGGCGAACGAGGTCAACCCCGACCCCAACACCTCGGCGGTGGTGGCGACGACGGCGATGCTCGGGCTGTGGGCGAAGCAGCGGACGGGCAAAGGCCAGGAGATCTTCATCGACATGATGGGAGCGAACGCCTACGCCAACTCGGACGATTTCTTCTGGTACGAGGACCGCGAGCCGCGTCCCGCCATCGACGAAGGCCTGCACGGCACCGGCCCGCTTTATCGGCTCTACGAGTGCAAAGAGGGCTGGGTCTTCCTCGGCATGATGCTGGAGAAGGAGTGGGTGCGCTTCTGCCGTCGCATCGGCAGCCCCGAACTCGCTGTCGACCCGCGCTTCAATACGCGGGAGGCGCGTGAAGCCAACGCCGAGGCCCTCACTCACCTTCTTGGTGAGTTGTTCCGCACGGACACGGCCGACGAGTGGGAGAAACTGCTGACGGTCGCGGGCATCGGCTGCGTGCGTGCGGACGGCCCCGTGCCGGCGGAGTTCTTCCATCGGGACGAGCAGATGAAAGTGAACGAATACACCTCGACCGTGGAGCACCTCGGCCTCGGTCGGTATCAGCGCCACGGCCCCGTCGTGCGCCTGCGGCGGACACCCGTCCGGCTCCACGCCGGCCCGATGTGCGGCGAGCAGACGGACTCGCTTCTCGCCGAACTCGGCTACACCGAGGAGCAGGCGGCGGAGTTGCGCGCCAAGAACATCGTATGGAGCGAACCCGGCGTCGCCGTCGCGCAAGCGATGAGGCAGACGTAGTGGCCGACCGCCACATCGAGGTTCGTGCCCCCAGCGAGGCAGAGGCCGCGGCGTTCGACGCGGTGCCGCACTACGTCTTCGCTTTGCCACAGGAGGACGTGCGGGCGTACTCGACGCAGCCGGTACCGCTGGCTTCGGCCGTCCGCCTCGGTGTGTACGTCGATGGCAAAGTCGCGACGAGCTACGGATGGATCCCGTGGCAGGTGCGCCTCAACGGTCGACCGACGTCGATTCCGGGCGTCACTGCCGTCGGCACATACCCACAGTTCCGTCGCCGTGGCCATCTGCGCATGCTGATGACGAGGGCGATGGAGGTCCATCGCGAGCGCAACGAGCCGATCGTCATGCTGTGGGCTTCGATGGGTGCGATCTACCAGCGCTTCGGCTACGGCCGGGGCTCCGAGGCCGTCCACTACAACGCTGACCCGAGATACATCGGACTGCGTGAGCCGTTCACCTGGGACGGTGACGTTCGGCTGATCGACCAGACATCCGAGGCGGAGCGAGCGATTGTCGAGCGCGTCTACGACGAATGGGTGCGTCCGCGGAACCTCGTCCCCATCCGCGATGCCGCCCGCTGGACGCACCTGTGGTGGGAGGGGCAGTGGCGCGGGTATCACGTCGCCGTCGCCGAGGATGCCGCCGGGCACGCCCGCGGTTCGATCGCGTACACGACGAAGGAGATCTTCGTACCGGGTGAGCCGGAGCCCGATCAGCAGATGGAGATCCGTGGGTTCTTCGCGCTCGACCTCGATGCGC
This sequence comes from Dehalococcoides mccartyi, assembly GCA_945865925.1. Taxonomy (GTDB): domain Bacteria; phylum Chloroflexota; class Dehalococcoidia; order UBA2979; family UBA2979; genus SURF-43. The sequence continues at coordinate 142,350 of CAMBFG010000004.1, read as the reverse complement.
GGCGAGCGCTCTGGCAGTATGTCCGTGCGCACGACCTCGTGCTGCGCGCAAAATTCCAGATGATGGACCCGGACGACCCGATCCAGGACCTGCTCCTCGAACCGCGAGAGTTGCGGCGCTTCACTGGCGACGCGATGTGGGTGCGCATCGTTGACGTCCCGCGCGCCCTCGAGGCCCGCCCCTATAGCGAGGCTGGCGCGCTGACGCTGCGCGTCCACGACAACCTAGCGCCATGGAACGACACGACGTGGCGCTTCGAGACCGACGGGGACCAGACGCGCGTCGTCGAGGCTGCAGGCGCGACGGCCGACCTCGACCTCTCGATCAACGCGCTGGCGTCACTGCTGACGGGGTTCCGCTCCGCGACACGCATCGAGCGCGCCGGGATGCTTTCGGGTGATCCGGACGCGGTGCGCCGCGCCGACGCGATCTTCGCGACGGCGTACGCACCGCACATGCCCGAGGGGTTCTAGCCGAGGGCTAGGCGCGGCGGTCCAGCCACGCCATCGCCTCGCGCGCGAACGCCGCTGGCTGGTCGCCCTGTACCGAGTGGCCCGCGCCCTCGATCACCACGAGTTCGGCGTCCTTCATCGACTTGATGGTCTCGGCAGCGGCCTCCGGCGAGAGGATCTTCGAGATCCCACCGCGCATCAGCAGCGTCGGGGTCGTGATCGCGCGCACGTCCGCCCAGAGCGCCTCGCTGCGCTTCTGGCCGGCGGCCTTCGCGGCGGCCTCGTCAGCGGGCGCGGCGGCGGGGCGCTCGCGGTGGGCCTGCTTCCATGTCCAGCCTTCGGTGATCGGCTTGAGCGAGTGCATCAGGCTGTACTTCAGGTGCGCGGGCTTGCGCTGCGGGTTGAACTTGATCGCGCGGTCCAAGAAGTCCTCGAAATGGTTCATCGTCTCCGTCTCGCGGCGGAACGCTTCCATCTCGATCAGGCCCTCCTGCATCGTGACCGGCGCGATGTCCACAATGATCAGCCGCGACAGGCGGTTGGCGTGCCGTGCGGCGTAGCGGATCGAGTTCATGCCGCCCATCGACATCCCGCACAGCACGACCGTGGGGAAGCCGAGATGCTCAATGAACGCCTCGGTGTCCTTGAGCATGAGGTCGCCATTGTCCTCGTTGGCCTGGGACTCCGGCGTCCAGCCAGTGTCGCCGTGACCTCGCTGGTCGGGGGCGATCACGTGGTAGCGCTCGCGGAGGAGCAGCGCGGCCATGTCCCATGTGTGCGCCGTCAGGCTGCCGCCGTGCAGCAGTACCAGCGGTGGCAGGTGTGGGTTGCCCCAGTCGACGTAGTGGAAGTCGATGCCATTGATCGTGGCGTGATGGTCCGTCGGCTGCACGAACTCGCGAGGCGTCAGGTTGATCGCCTCCGCGCACGCGCGCATGTCGTCGAGGTAGTTCGCAAACGGTGAGGCGGACGTGGTCATCGGGGTTCCCTTCGAGTCCTCGCAGTTGTCGAGGCCCTGTCTCGATCCAGAGTGTCGAGGCGCGCCGGATGCTACCGGATCGGCGGCCAGCCTGCTTCGATGCTGCGGCTACACCTCGGGCGTGACGCCCAGCACCTGCTGCGTCCACTGCGCGAGGTCGCGCAGACTCTCGTTCCCGATCTGGTGCGCCATGGGGTACTCGCGGTAGTCCGGGTGTCCGCCCAGCGCCTCCACGCGAGTTTTGGAGTCGCGTGCGCGGTCGAGGGCGACCTGCGGATCCTGTGTGCCGTGCTGGATCAGTATCGGCAGCGCGGCGATCGCGGCAGAGTCTGCTGCATGCCCCGCCGCCTCGGCTTCCTCGGGGAGCCAGGTCGATAGTGCGGCCACGCCGCGCCAGCGGGCCGGCTCGCCGAGCCCCAGGCGGTAGGCGATGCTGCCGCCCTGCGAGAAGCCGAGAAGCGCGACGCGCTCCGGGTCGCCGCCGTACCTCACCAGTGCTTCGTCGATGAACTCGCCCACGAGGCCGATCACGCGCTCGAATTCCTCGGGCGTGCGACGGAGGTCACCGCTCGAGGCGAACCAGGTGTAGGAGAGCGCGCCGGGCTGCAGCAGGTACTGCGCCTCCGGGAACAGCAGCAGCGACCGCCCGCCGCCGAGGAACGGGGCGAGGCCCATTAGGTCCTGCCCGTGTGCCCCGTGTCCGTGAAACGCGACGATCGTGGGGAGCAGGCCGTCGCCACCGCTTGGATGCCAGACGCCGTGTGCGAAGTTCTGCATGGTCATGGGGATACCGCCCGGTCCGTTGGTGCTGCGTGCGTCCTCGATGTTACCCGACACCCCCGATGTCAGGCGCGCCGGATCGCACGGTTGAAGATGAGGATGAGGACGAAGATCGTCAGGCAGGTGGAGAAGAAGCCGAGTTCGGTCGAGCGGACGCCGAACTCGCTGATCAGGTGGCCCATCACCAGCGTGCCGAACGGGTTGAAGCCCGAGCCCATCTGCCAGGCGGCCATCCCCCGCCCTCGCATGTCCGGGCGCAGCGAGGTCTGGAACAGCGTGTTGTTGAGCGCCAGGCAGAACCCATGGATCACGCCTGCCGTGATCAGCACCGCCAGCGACTGCCAGAGTTCGCGCGTCTGCGTGAATGCCATCACCAGCATCAGGTAGATGATCAGCCCGCTGAGCGTGACCGTCCCGCGTCGCCGTAGCCGGTCCCCGAGGAACGCGAGGCCCAACAACCCGAAGATCGAGCCGACGCCGATGCCCGACACCAGCATTCCGTACGTCCCGGAGCCGTGCCCCAGTTCGACCCGCGCGAACAGCGGCATGAACGAGATGTACGGGTAGACGAGCAATGACGGCAGCATGTTGACGACGAGCAGGACGCGGGTCTTCGGATCGGCGAGGACGTACTTGAAGCCCTCGATGATCTCGCGCAGGGGGTTGCGCGTCGGGCGGTCCTCGATCGGGCGCTGTGGCGGGCGCATCATCAGAGTGTTGATGCAGGCGAGGCCTCGCATTGCCGCGACGAAGACGAACGGCGCTCCAAGGGACGCCGCGGTGAGCACGCCGGCGAGCGACGGGCCGAGGATGCGCGAGATGTTCTGTGCGATCGAGTTCATCGCGATCGCGTTCGGCAGGGTGGCGGGCGTCATGAGGTCGGCCACAAACGCCTGGCGCGCGGGTTGGTTCATTGCCGTCGTCAGCGAGGTGAGCAGGCTGAACAGGTAGACGTGCCAGACCTCGACGTTTCCGCTCAGCACGAGGATGGCGATCGCAGTGGCTTGCAACGTGTCGGCGAGCGTTGCGCACACGATCACTGTGCGCCTCGGGTAGCGGTCCGCGACGATCCCGCCGATCGGCGTCAGGAACAGCGAGAGCACACCGCCGATGAAGGCGACATTCGCGAGCTGCACTGCTGAGTTCGTCAGGACGAAGACCAGCCAGCCGAGCGCGATCTGCTGCCCCCACTGGCCGAAGCCGATGGAGATCGTGCTGAGGGTGAGGAGCCTGAAGTCGCGGTTCCGCAGAGACTCGAAGGCGTTCGGGCGTTGCTTCGCCGGAGGCACCGGCGAGGCGGCTGGATCGGGCTGCGCCTCGATCGCCATCGTGCTGTCCCTTGCTCCCGCCCGGGCTCGGGCCCCGGTGCGGTGCGGTTCACGGAGGGATTGTCCACCTGCCGTCGAGGTCTATGAGGTGCTACTTGACCCATACCCCCCGGGTAGGGGTATAGTCGCTTCCAAAGGAGCCCCCTCATGCCGCAAATGACCCTGTACGCCCCTGACATCACCTGCGATCACTGCATCGCCACGATCAAGACCGCCGCCACGGGCATCGAAGGCGTTCGCTTTATCGCTGGCGACCCCGACGCGCGCTCGTTCCGCCTCGACGTGCCTTCTGGCGCGGCGCTCGACGCCCTCGCGGTCGCGCTCGCCGACGAGGGGTACCCGCTGGGCGGGCCCGAGGACGCACCGAGCGGTGGCGGCATGGCGGTGCCGATGGCTTCGATGCCCTCGAACGTCACGATGCTACCGATGGCAGGCGCGAAGCCGGCGTTCGTCCCGACCTACCGGCCACAGGCGTCACCAGCAGGTGCGGATGTCGTCTACTCGTGCCCCTGTGGCTCGACCACCGAGGTCTTTCACTACGACCGCAGTCGCACCGAGCAGGCGCCACATGCGTGCTGTAACCACCAGGTGCTCGTCGCGCCGGATGCCGCCGCCCGCCTGCGTGCCATTGATGGCTACCAGGTCATCGATGTGCAGACGGTCACGATGCCGTGGGGCCAGCCGATGGAAGCCGCGATGGCGATCGCCCGCTAGGCAGACCGAGGAGACCTCGATGGATGCAGGCACACGTGCGGATGTCCTCAAACGCCTCAACTACATCGACGGCCACCTGCAGGGTGTCCGCAAGATGATCGAGGAGGAGCAGTACTGCGTGGACGTGATGAAGCAGACCTTCGCCGTCCGCCGGGCCATCGAAAAGATGGAGGCGCAGATGCTCGAAGGCCACCTCCATCACTGCGTCCTCGACGCCGTCCAGCGTGGTGAGACAGACGAGGTGCTCGGCGAACTCGTCGAGTTGTACCGCCTCGCGAACAAGTAGGCTCCGATGACCACCGCACCACCGCCTGCTCCGGCTCCGGAGCGCCTCCGCTTCGGCGTGCGCGGGATGACCTGTGCCTCTTGCGTACGCCGCGTCGAGCGCGCCCTGACGAGTGTCGAGGGTGTCGCGAGCGCTGCCGTGAACCTCGCGACCGAACAGGCCACCGTCGAGGTGCCTGCGGGCGTAGACCTCGAGGCGTTGCGGGCGGCTGTTGACCGCGCGGGCTACGACCTCCGTCTGCCCGACGCCGGTGAGGACGACGACGCGGCGCGCCACTCGCTGGAGGCGGAACGGGAACATGAGTCGCGCGACCTCGCGCGGCGGGCCGGGTTCGCACTCGTCATCGCAGCGGGGCTGATGACGTGGATGATCATCCACACCTATGGCGTGACCTGGTTCGGCTGGCACTGGATCCACGACATCTCGTTCAGCCTCGCGAATCGGGTGCAGTTGACGTTCGCGTTGCCCGTGGTGACATGGGCGGCGTGGCCGATCCTCCGCGCCGCCTGGAAGGTTGGCCGTCACGGTTCGAGCGACATGAACACACTCATCGCGGTAGGCACCCTCACCGCGTTCGCGTACTCCGTCGTCGTCACCTTTGCGCCATCGGTCGTCGCGAGGGGCGGCATCGAGGTCTCCGTCTACTACGACACCGCGGCGGCGATCGTGGGCTTCGTGCTGCTCGGCCGCTGGCTGGAGGCCCGCGCGAAGGGCCAGACCTCCGAGGCGATCCGCGCCCTCCTCGCCCTGCGCCCGCAGACCGCGCGCGTGCTCGAGGGTGGCCAGGAGTTCGAAATCCCCGCGCGCGCCGTGCAGCCCGGCGACATCGTCGTCGTCCGCCCGAGCGAACAACTGCCCGTGGACGGTGAGGTCGTCGAGGGCGCGTCCGCTGTCGATGAGTCGATGCTCACCGGTGAGTCGCTCCCGGTTGCCAAGGGCCCCGGTGACCCCGTCTTCGGCGCAACGATGAACACGACCGGCCTGTTGCGCGTCCGCGCGACCGCCGTCGGTGCCGACTCCGCACTCGCGCGCATCGTGCGGCTGGTGGAGGAGGCGCAGACCTCGAAGGCACCCGTGCAGGCGTTGGCGGATCGGGTGGCGGCGGTGTTCGTCCCCGTGGTGTTCGTGATCGCCGCGGCGACGTTCCTCGGCTGGTGGGCGCTCGGGCCGGAGCCGCGCGTGACGCTCGGCATCCTGAACGCGGTGACCGTGCTGATCATCGCCTGCCCGTGCGCCCTCGGCCTCGCGACGCCGACCGCTGTGATGGTGGGCCTCGGCCGTGCCGCGCGCGCGGGCGTCCTCATCCGCGACGCCCAGGCACTCGAGGACGCGCGGCGCATCGACACCGTTGTCTTCGACAAGACCGGCACGATCACCGAGGGACGCCCGTCCGTCACCGCCATCGACCTCGTACCCGACGCTCCCGTTGACGAGGCCACCCTGCTGCACCTCGTCGCCTCCGCCGAACGCGGCAGCGAGCACCCCTACGCGGGCGCCGTCGTCGCCGAGGCTGAACGTCGAGGGCTCCCCATCGAGTGGCCCGCGACGTTCCGTGCCGCCCCTGGCCTTGGCATCGAGGCGGGCGTGGCCCTCGACGGCATCACCCACGCGGTGCTGGTCGGGAACGCGGAACTGCTGCGGGCGTCCGGTATCGATGGCACGACCCGGGGCGGGATGCGCCTCGACTTCCTCGTGGAGCAGGCGACGCGTGGTGGCGCGACCGCGATCCGCGTCGCCGTCGATGGCCGGCCGGCTGGCGTGATCGCCGTCGCCGACCGCCTCCGTCCCAACGCCCGCGAGGCGATCGCGCGCCTGCGAGATGCGGGCGCCACGGTGGTGATGCTCACCGGCGACGGCCTCGCGACGGCGCGCGCCGTGGCTGCCGAAGCCGGCATCGACCGTGTCGAAGCCGACGTACGCCCCGAGGGCAAGGCCGAGGTCATCCGCGCGTTGCAGGCCGAAGGCCGCGTCGTCGCGATGGTCGGCGACGGCATCAACGACGCTCCCGCCCTCGCCGCCGCCGATGTCGGCATCGCCATCGGTGGCGGTACGGACGTCGCGATCGAGACCGCTGCGGTGACGCTGATGCGCGCCGACCTCGGCGCCGTCGCCCGGGCCATCGAGGTCAGCCGCGCGACGATGCGGGTGATGCGCCAGAACCTCGTCTGGGCCTTCGGGTACAACGTCGTGCTGATCCCGGTCGCCGCCGGCGCGGGCTACCTGCTCTTCGAGGTCGCCCTCGATGGTGCCACGGTGCCATCGGTGCTGCGACCCGTGTTCGGTGCGCGCGGCTTCCTCAACCCGATCGTCGCCGCCGCCGCGATGGCATTCTCCAGCGTGAGCGTGATGACGAACAGCCTCCGCCTGCGCCGCGCGCGCATCGACTAGGTCGGGCGTCCCGCCTGCCCTCGACCCCGAGGGGTAGAATCGCGCGGCGGACGACACGTACCCGACGACTCAAGGGGACATCGATGGACTTTGCCTGGGGCGACGAACAGCGGAAGTTCCGTGCGGCGGTGCGCGAGTTCATCCAGCGCGAATGGGGCGACGGTGCCGGTGGCGGCGAGGAAGAGCGCCCGGACCGCGCACGCGCCTACTCGAAGGCGCTCGCCTCGAACGGCTGGCTGACGATGGCGTGGCCGAAGGCGTACGGCGGCGGCGCCGCGACGCCGTGGGAGCAGATGATCTTCGCCGAAGAGTCCGCGTTCGCCAGCGCGCCCACCGGTGGGCAGGGTGCTGACCGCGTCGGGCCCGTCCTCATGATCCACGGCACCGAGGAGCAGAAGCAGCAGCACCTCACCGCCATTGCCGAGGCACGCGAAGTCTGGTGCCAGGGCTACTCCGAGCCCGGCGCTGGCTCCGACCTCGCCTCGCTGCAGACGCGCGCGGTCCGCGACGGCGACGACTACGTGTTGAATGGCCAGAAGATCTGGACGAGCGGCGCGCAGAACGCCGACTGGATCCACGTCCTCACGCGCAGCGATCCCGACGCCCCCAAGCATCGAGGTATCACCTACCTCATGATCCCGATGAATACGCCGGGCATCTCGATCCGCCCGATCGTCCAGATGCACGGCGCGGCCGGCTTCAATGAGACCTTCTTCGAGGACGTGCGCGTACCGGCCGTGAACGTGATCGGCGAGCACAACCGAGGTTGGTATGTCGCCGCGACTGCCCTTGACTTCGAGCGCAGCGGCATCCAGCGCATGGCGGCCGCCGTCGGCCCGTTCGAGCGCCTGCTCAAGTACGCCCAGACCAACGCGAAGTCGCTCGCAGGCACCCACCGGACGGCCGTCGCCGACACCGCCATCGAGGTGGAGGTGGCGCGCCTCCTCGGCTACCGCGTGACCTGGATGCAGTCCGCCGGCCTGGTGCCCAACCAGGAGTCGAGCATGTCCAAGATGTTCGGCTCCGAGTTGCAGCAGCGGAGCGCGCGACGTGGCCTCAACATGCTCGGCCTCGCCGGTGCGCTGAAGCCCGGCAACCCCCAGGCCGCGATGGGCGGCGAGTTCTGCGACCTCTACATGCGCACCGTCTCCGTGACGATCGCCGCCGGCACGTCCGAGATCCAGCGCAACATCATCGCGACGCGCGGCCTCGGCCTGCCTCGCGGCTAGATCCGGCGACGATGCCGTGACGGGCGCTAGCCCTCGAGTTGATCGATCTGCGTAGCGAGTTCGAGGCGGTGCTCGGACTCAGCGTCGGTCTCCGGGGGAGGCGCCTGCCTCGGCAGCGTCACGCGGAGCAACAGCGGGGCTGCGAGGGTCGTCAACAGCGTCACCACGATGCTGGCGGTGTACGTGTCGTCGCCGATTACCCCCGACTGGTGGCCGATCACCGCAATCACAAGGGCGACCTCGCCGCGCGCGATCATCCCTGTACCGACGGCCATCGACTCCGAGTGGCTGAAGCGGCCCAGCCGTGCGCCCCCATAGCAGCCGATGACCTTCGTGACGACCGCGACGACCAGCAGCAGTGTCGCGAAGAGTGGGACCGCCCCGAGGCCCCCGAGGTCTGCGGACATGCCGGTCGTGACGAAAAAGATCGGCGCGAAGAGCGCATAGCCGATGAGGTTGCCGAAGTCGGCCAGGTCTTCCTGCAGGATCGTCCGGCCGAAGAGCACCCCCGCCAGGTACGCCCCCGAGATCGCTGCGAGCCCGCCGATCTCCTGTGCTGCCCACGCGAATGCGAGCACCAGCGCCAGCACTTCGAGGAACTTGTGCTCGCGCGTCTCCATCAGCACCAGACGGACCGCAGCAACTCTCGTAATGAAATGCCCGGCCAGGAGCGCGATGGGTATGAACATCGCCAGCCGGACGAGGTCGAAGATCCCCCCGCCACCTTCGATGCTCACGACCACAGTCAGGACAACGACACCGATGATGTCGTCGATCACCGCAGCGCCGAGGATGGCACTCCCGATCCGGCTCTGGAGGAACCCGGCCTCTTTCAGCACATGCGCGGAGACGGTCACGCTCGTGGCAGTCATGATCGTGCCGATGAACACGGCCTCGGAGGTGTCGTACCCGAAGGCGATAGCGAGGCCTGCGGCCCCCGCCATTGGCAAGGCCACGCCGCCCACGGCAGCCAGGGTGGCGGCGGTACCGACTCGGCGCATTTCCACGAGGTCGGTCTCGATCCCCGCGACGAACAGCAGGAGGACGACGCCAATGCTGGACATGCCCTCGAGGGCAGGGGAGAGGTGGACCAGGCCGGTCACGCTGGGGCCGAGCAGGACGCCAGCGACCAGCACGCCGAAGACGCTGGGCAAGCCGAGGGAGGTGGCAATCGAGGAGGTGATCCGTGCCGCCAGCAGAATCAGCGCCAGGCTGATCAGGAGTTCAGCAGAGGATTCCACGGATGCTCCGGGACGCTAGCCCGGGCCGAAGGAGACTCGAGCGGGTTCGAGCAGTCGCGGAGTCTGGGACGCGACCCCGTCGGGCGGGAGGCTACGACGCCGAGCGCTGGCTCCGGAAGTAGTGGACGGCCGTGCTCACAGCGAAGAGCCCGAAGAAGACGATGCCTGCTGCCATCTGAGGTTCCCGTCTGCCGGCCCCTTGGGTGAGGTGCTCGACATTCCGAAGGCTACGGAGGGCGTGTTTCGTGGACGTGACGGCCGAGTCTCATGCGGGTAACGAGTTCATTGCATGACCCAGCGAACTCCCCGAGACGCGAGAGGGGCGAGACCGAAGCCCCGCCCCTCCAGATTCCGACCGGCCTCGGTGGCTACCGAGCCGGGACGAACTCGCCCGTCATCGCCGTGCCGTAGCCCGGGATTTCCTGCGGTGGGTACGCGTGTGTACCCATCTCTGGAATGTCGATGCCGGTCATCTCGTCCTCGGGCGAGATCCGGAAGAGCCCCATCGCCTTCAGGACGGTGAACAGGATGAACGAGGTGCCGAACGACCAGATGATGGCCGTCGCGGCGCCTACGAGTTGCGCCACCAACTGCGCTCCGTCCCCGAAGAAGAGTCCCTTGATCGGGTACCCCACGACGAGGAAGTCTGGCGCCGTCCCATCAGCAAACAATCCGACGCAGATCACGCCGAAGATGCCGCTCACCCCGTGGACCGCAATGGCGCCCACCGGGTCATCTACCTTCACGACCCGCTCGATGAAGCCCATCGCCCAGCAGGTGAGCACACCCGCCATGCCGCCGATGAGGACAGCCAGGATCGGGCTGACATACCCGGACGGCGCGGTGATAGCCACCAGGCCGGCCAGGATGCCGTTGATCATGTAGCCAGGGTCGTACTTGCCCAGCGTCATGCGTGCGAACGCCATCGCGGTCACGGAGCCGGCGGCGCCCGCCAGCATGGTCACCACCGCGATTTCACCGATGCGCAGGTTGCCGCTGCCGGACGCGCCCAGCGTGGAGCCCGGGTTGAACCCGAACCACCCGAACGCCAGGATGAACGTCCCGATCGCTGCCATGTTGATGTTGTGGCCCGGCATCGCGTTGACGCTGCCGTCCTTGTTGTACTTGCCCAGCCGCGGCCCCAGCACCCACGCCGCGGCAAACGCGGACCACCCGCCGACCGAGTGCACCACGCCACTACCAGCGAAGTCCACGTATGGCCTGCCGATGGCGGAATCCTTCAGCTGGAAGAGCCAGCCGCCGCCCCACGCCCAGTTGCCGAACATCGGGTAGATGAACCCACCGATGAAGACACCCCAGATGAGGAACGACACCCAGCGCCAGCGCTCAGCGACGGCGCCCGTCAGGATCGTGGCTGCCGTGTCCATGAACACCATCTGGAAGAGGAACAGCACCGCGACACCGACGTCCAGGACGTCCGGCCCCAGGAAGAAGCCCTTGTAGCCGAACAGGCCCCACTTCGTGTCGCCGATCGTGATGCCGGCTTCCTTGTTCAGCGCGAGCAGTCCCGCGCCGAGGTTCGTCGGGCCGGTCAGGCCGACACCGCCGAACTGGATCGCGAAGCCGATGGCCCAGTACGCCAGCATGCCGACGCCGTAGACCATGAAGTTCGTCATCATGACCTGCATCGCACTCTTGGCACGGCAGAATCCGGTTTCGACCATCGCGAAGCCGGCCTGCATGAACATGACGAGGTAGCCACAGACCAGCACCCACACGAAGTTGATCGCGATGCGGTTCTGGTTGACGTACGCCGCCAGGTTGTAGGCGAACGGCTCCTTCGTCTGCGCGTCCGCGAACATCTTCGCCGTCGCGTCCGGGTCCAGGACCCCGCCCTTGTCCAGGACAGCCAGGCTGCCACCACCAGTACCGATGCCCGCCAGGTCCTCCGGCGTGCCGACCTTGGTGCCCGCCACATCGATGGCCGGCTCGTCGTCCGGGCCGTCCGCGAAGGCGGTGTGAGCGCCCACGCCGAGCATCACCACGACGGCGAACACTGGCACCAGCATCAGTGCCGAGTACAGCGACTTGCGCGGCGTCCCCGCAGAGGTCGTCGTCACGGCCGGCAGGTACCGCGACACCACGGCTGTCACGGGCGCGTAGCGCGCGATGGCCACACGGATATCGAAGCGGCCAGCACCTGGCGCACCGACCAGCCGGAGGCTGCCACGACGCGCCTCGTAGCCACTGAACTCGGACCACGGGCGGAACACGACGCGGTTCACCGCGATGCCCGCGCTCGTCAGCCGGTAGCGGATCGGGCGGCTCACCACCACGTACATCGCCGTCATCGCGATGAGTTCGAGGGTGAGGTGGATCAGTCCGGAGAGCGCCCCCAGGACCAGCAGTGTTCCGAGCGAGTAGATCGAGAACTGGTGGTAGCGCAGCCGCTCTCCGAAGGAGAGGCTGAACTCCCGTTGCACCTTGCCCTCGACGGTCGCGCCACGCACAGCGACGACCCGCGAGAGCGCGGTCAGGATGGTGAACAGGAGCGGCATCAGGAAGAGTGCCGTAGTCATCGCAGGTCCTTTTCCAGCACCGCCACAGAGGCGGGCTCAGCTGTGTGGTTGCGCCGTGCCCACGGACGCCATCCGCGTGGCCAGGGGAGCGCGGTCTCCCGGTAGAACAGCCCCTTGCTCTTGTCGACACAGAACCGGCGCATCTCGAACGCCGCCCGGTACTCGGCGTCGCCTGGGGCGACCTCCAGGGCGATGTCCAGATGCGGCACTGACTTGTCGTAGAACCCGAGGCGTGCGAAGTACTCCGCCTTCGCCACCCGGCAGGAGAAGTCCTCGGGCGCCTCGGCCAGGGCCGTATCGATCAGATCCTGTGCCTCATGGATACGTCCCATCCGTGTGTAGGCCACACCCAGGCTCGCCCGGGCGCCGGACCAGGACGGGTACTCCGCCACGACCCGCTCCATCAGCGGGATCGCCTCGGCGACCTGACCGATCACCATCAAATGGTGTGCTCGCTTCCAGGCGTCGGCCGGCGGCGGATCGGGCGAGCGCGGTAACGCCGCGCTGCCACTCGCATCCACTCGGTGGGCCATCAACGGCTCCTCCCTGACGTCGCACATGCGACGCCCGCGCACCCGCTACCGGGTGCCTGGTGGTCGCGGAGTACGAGAGTGGGGGTGACATCGAGCGCGCTGGGACACTCGAGGGGGACATCCGGGCCACATCTGTTTCCGCTTGGCGCGGAGCCTGACGTCTCGTTGTTTCAGCCCGTTGGAGTTCGAACGTCGGCAGGATGTATTTTCTACGTCTGTTTCACTTCTCACGTGTCATATTGAATCTGGATGCCGCTCGGTGGTCGCTCGTCCGGCCCAGGTTGACGCGCCTCCGCGCAGGCCGCAGGATGCGGCCACATCGCATGCCCGAGGGCTCAGGAGGACGCCATGACTGCATCGCTGACCCGGACGTCCACCCTGCCTGCCTCGCGCGCCGCGTAACGAGCACCACCCAACCGCTCGCCGCGTCAGCACGGGGCGTCTGACCCCGGAGTCTGCATGCCTTCATCCCATTGGTTGCGACGGCCGACGCTGCTGCCCGGCCGTCCGAGTGATCCTGCTCGGCTCTACCTGCGGCTGGCGGGCCTCAGCGGCTTCGCGAATGCCGCGGGGCTCGTGCTCTACGCCTACTACGCCGTCCGCGTCGCCGGACTGTCGCCGCTCGAACTCGTCCTCGCGGGGACGGTGCTCGAGTTGGCGGCGTTCCTCTTCGAGATCCCCACAGGTGTCGTTGCCGACCTGATCTCGCGACGGCTCTCAGTCGTCGTGGGGTACGTGCTCGTTGGCGTCGGTTTCCTCGTGATGGGGGCGGCGCCCACGTTCCTTGCGATCGCTGGCGGCCAGTTCGTCTGGGGCGTCGGCTTCACCTTCATCAGCGGCGCACGCGAGGCGTGGCTCGCCGACGAGGTGGGCGACGACGCGGCGGGGCCGCTCTACCCCGCCTTCGCGAGGCGTCGCCAGGTCGGCGCACTCCTCGGCGGGTTCGTCGGCGTCGGCATTGGCTGGTGGTGGGCGGCGGGCACGCTGCTCACCGGTGGTGTGCTGTACGCCGCTGCCGGCGTCTACCTCATGTTCGTGATGACCGAACGCGGCTTCGCGCCCGCCCCTCGCGAGGGCCGCGCGAACTGGCGCACGCCGTTCGAGCAGGCCTCAGCGGGCCTGCGCGCCGCGCGCGCACGTCCCGTTGTGGTGACGGCGCTGCTGACGACATTACTGATGGGCGCGTCATCCGAGTCGTTCGACCGGCTCTGGGGCTTCCACCTCATCAACTCGTTCGACGGCCTGCCGGACGTGATGCCGGAGGCGCTCTTCTTCGGCCTCGTCCAACTCGTCGCGCAACTCGGGTCGATCGCCGCGCTCCGCATCGCCCAGTCGAGGACGGACTTCAACAGTTCCAGCAGCGTCGCCGTCGGGCTCATCGGCTCGAACGTCGTGATCATCGCCACGATGATCCTGTTCGCGGGCGCGCCGGCCTTCGCGATCGCGCTCGTCGGCGCGTGGATCACCTTCTGGGCACGAGCGATCGAGGAGCCGTTCGCCACCGCCTGGGTCAACCGAGGGCTCCCGTCCGCCACGCGCGCGACGGTGCTCTCGACGATGGGGCAGTCGAACGCCCTCGGACAGATCGCTGGCGGGCCGCTGTTTGGCTTGCTGGCTGCGGCGGCAGGGGTACGGATCTCGATTGCGGTGGCCGCGCTCGTCCTCGTCCCCGCGGTCGCCCTCTACTGGAAGCATCGAGTCGTCACGCCGGACGAGGCCGTCGAGGCGCCCGCGTAGTACGGCGCTAGCGGCGCGGGAACGGGTCGCGGTCGAGCACAGTGACCGCGATCTGTTCCAGCGCCCGCGCCTCGATCGGTGGGTTCACGAGGCCGGTGCGCACATCGCGGAAGTACCGCTCGAGCGGGTGGGCGCGTTCGAGGCCCGCGCCGCCGACCACGCGCATCGCCAGGTCGGTCACCTCGATCGCGGTCTCGGTGGCGAGGCGCTTGGCGACCTGCATCAGCGGGCCGGCCGCCGAACGCTCCTCACGCGGGAGTTCGAGGTGCTCGGCGGTCGTCAGCAGCACGATGCGCGCCGCGAGCAGCGCCGCCTCCATGCGCGCGATCTGCTCGCGCACATGTGGGATCTTGCCGATCGGCGCGGGGTACCCCGTCGGCTGGCGCGTCTGTGCGAAGTGCACCGTGAAGTCGCGTGCCGCCTCCGCCACGCCGAGGTTCGCCGCGCCGACCAGCATCCCGAACCAGCCCTCGTTGCCGTCGGCGCGGGGCGCGTTGCCGAGGGTCGCCGGGTTCCAGCGACGCATGATGTCGTCGTCCGTCAGCGGGATGTTGTCGTAGAGGATGTCGTGCGACCCGGTGCTGCGCATGCCGATGACGTCCCACGTCTCCTCGACACTCACGCCCGGCTGCTTCAGCCGCACGAGGATCGTCGCAACGTCGCCGGAGCCATCCTCGACCGCGACCAGCGATGTGGCGTAGGCCAGCACCGGCGCCAGCGTCGCGAAGTCCTTGCGTCCGTTGAGCCGCCACCGTCCCGGCCCGTCCGGCGTGATCGAGGTCGCTGGCCGCCCGCCGCCGCGAGGTGACCCCATCGCCGGCTCGCTGTTGATCGCGTTCACCAGCGCGCCGTCGCGCACGACCTCGGCAAAGACGCGCGCGCGGGCGGCATCCGGCCAGTTGTGCGCCGTGCCCTCGTTGCCCACGGTCATCAGATGCATGCCCGCCGAGAGCGCCGTCGACCCGTCGCCCTTCGCCAGCGTCAGTTGCGCGAGCACGAGGTCGCTCAGCCCGTGCCCACCCCCGCCTTCCGCCATCGGGATCGGCGAGGCGAGGTAGCCCGACGTGCGCATCGCCTCGAATGCCTCGACCGGGAACGAGCCTTCGAGGTCGTGACGCTGCGCGTGTTCGGCTGCGACCACCGCGATGCCACGCGCGACCTCGATCAGCCGCTCCTGTGCTTCGGTCTTCGGCCACATGACCTTCGAGGGCATCGCGAACCTCGCTCTCGTGCCGTGGTTGCTGAGGCTGAGCGCTAGTAGTGGATCGAGCGCAGCGCGCCGCCGCCGGCCGCGATCGTGTCGCCGTTGAGCGCGATCGACAGCGGAGACGCGAGGAACGTGACCACCGCCGCGATGTCGCTCGCGTCGATCAACTTCCGCACGGTGTTGCCCTCGGCCATCTGGCGCTCCACCTCGTCGGTGGTGACGCCCTGCGACGCCGCGCGGCGCGCCACGACGCCCGCCGTCGCCTCGGTGCGTGTCAGGCCGGGATGGACGACGGTCACATTGATCCCCAGCGGCCCGAGTTCCTCCGCGAGGTTCTTCGTCAGCGCCGCGACCGCCACGTTGCGCATCGACCCGATGAGCGAGCCGGTCTGCCGCGCGGCGAGCCCGGAGATGTTGATGATCCGGCCCCAACCGTTCGCGGTCATGTGCGGCGCCGCCTCGCGCGCGCAGCGGAGGTAGCCCATCACCTTCACGTTCATGTCCTCGTTGAAGGCGTCGTCGGTGATGTCCGCGAGTTTCGGTGGTGGTTGCTGTCCGCCCGGCTTCGCCGCCGCGTTCACCAGGATGTCGACGCCCCCGAGGCGCGACACGACGAGCCGCATCATCCCGCGCACCGACTCGTCCACTCCCGTGTCGCACGCGATCCCGATGACCGTCCGCCCGGTCGCGCTCGCGATCTCCGTCGCCGCGGCGTCGAGGTCGGCCTGCGTCCGCGACACGAGCGCGACATCGCACCCCTCGCGCGCGAGGGTCAGCGCAATCGCCTTCCCGATCCCCTTGCTACCGCCGGTCACCACCGCGCGCTTACCCGTGAGTTGCAGGTCCATCGTCTCGCCATCCCCTCGTGCTCCGCGCGGTATGCCGCGCTCGGTACGTCGCGCACGGTACGCCGCGGGCGGACTCGTTGGGTACACTCAGCACCCAGTCAGTCAGGGAGCGCCGCATGAACCCCATCGTCCACTTCGAAATCATGGCCGGCCCTGGCCAGGACAAGCAGAAACTCCAGCAGTTCTACGCGCGCACCTTCGACTGGAACGTCGACACCGACAACCCCTTCGACTACGGCATGGTCGACCCCGGCGCGAGCAAGTCCGGCGAGCGCGGCATCGCCGGCGCCATCGACGCCTCCGAGGACGGCCCAGACGTCATCGTCTACATCGAAGTCGACGACCCGCAGAAATACCTCGACCGCGCGCTCGCCAACGGCGGCACCCAGGTCATGCCCGTCACCGTCATCCCCGGCGCCGTCACCATGGCCCAGTTCAAGGACCCCTCAGGCAACCTCATGGGCATCGTCGCCGCGGCAACGCCGCCGGGGGAGTAGTAGTACAAGGGTGTCTAGGCGGTTAGCGAATGAGCCGCCTCGGATTGGCTCGGGCGTGGAACCTAAGCAGCCCATCACGACGAAGGTGCTCAAGTTCATCTTGGGCGGTGTGGTCGTCGCGTTCATGGTCAACCTTGCCTCCTCCGGACTTCACGACTACTTCGTGGATGAGTACGGAGACGGGTACCAGATGGAAGCGGTGCTCCTTGTACTGGGCTGGAGTTACCTCCCGTACATCATCGCGATCGTTGGGGTCGTTGGTGTCTGGAAGTGGTCGCAAGGTGCACCGCCGGAGCAGATCGTCGAGAAGATCGTCTATCGCGATCCAGAGCCGCCGGCCGCGATGCTCACAGTGGATGACTACTACGGAGGCGGGGCACTGTATTTCCGGGTCTCGGTTGTTGGGAATCCGCCCCTATCAGTCGTTAAGTTCCAACTTGAGACGACCGGACAATCAGTTGTTCCGACGTCTGAGATCACAGTTGGTGCCGACGGCTCAAAGTTCCTCCAACAAGGAGGGGCCTCCGGTGCTACATGGGCGGAACAGAATCTCGACTACCTCCGAACGCCGCTTGGATTCGAGGGAGCGCAGGTGCGATCAGGTTGGATCGCTTTCCGTGTCCCCGAAAATGGGAAAGAGTTTCTACTTCTGGGGCATGATCCGTACATCACGGCGTTGCTCAGTGACGGGCGGACTCTGCGAGCGCGGTACAACCCGGACGATTTCTAACGCTGAACTGGGGGTGCACGGAGTGGGAGGATGTCCCATATGCCCTAAGCATGTACTTACCTAGGCACTCCCACCGGCGCCGCGATCTCCGCCGGCAACCCATCGATGAATGTGACGGCACGGCCGCGCTGGGCGGGGACGCGGTTGCCGAAGAGCAGGCCCGTGAGGTTCGCCGGGTCCGTCGAGGCGACGGTGACGGGGATGCCGTCGAGGGGTTCGTTGCGGATCGCGCGGAGCAGGGGGATCGCCTCGGGGTGGGCGAACTGCTCACCGGCGACGCCCATCACGAAGCGACCGCCGCGCACCACCCCGCGCGCTTCGAGGCGACGGAGTGCCTTCATCACCAGGCGCCACGGGATCGTCATCGGCTCGCGCGAGGTCACGTCGCGGAAGAGCACCCCGTAGCGGTCGAGGAGCACGCGCGCGATCTGCTCGGCGAGGGCGTCCTCGTCGGTGGGGTCGACCTCCGGTGCCTGGACGACGGCCCAGCGGCCCGGGGGGCCGCCACCCGCGAAGAGGCCGCCGCGCAGGTAGTTCCCGCCGCGTCTCCCATCGCCTCGGCCGTTGCGCCGCCGGCCACCGGCGATCTCGCGTAGCCCCTGGAAGCCGTCCGAGGCGAGCAGGCCCGCCGCGATCAGCGAGCGCATGCCGTCCTCGACGTCCGTCACGAGGCGACGCGTGCCCGTCACGATCTCGTTGAAGAACAGCGCACCCTTGTCGCGGAGCAGCGCGATCACCTCGCCGGCCGCGCCGCCTGCGGGGTCGGGGGCCTCGGTGGGCGCGTAGTGGCGTGTGGCCGCGAGGAGTGCCGGCATGTCGGGCCGCAGCGCGAGCGTCACCGGCGTCGCCCTCGTCGCCGCGGTGCCGAGGAGGTGCGGGCCGTCCGGGTTCGCCTTGCGAGGCGTGAGCCGCGCCCATGTCACCTCACCCGCGAGGCAGAGTTCGTCCAGCCAGGAGGCGTGGTACTCCTTCATCCGCGCGCGCAGCAGTTCGCCCTCCCACGTGCTCGCCGGGGCCTCGAAGCCCTGGAGACGCGTGATCAGCGCGCGCAGCCCGCCGCGCCCCTCCACGAGCGTGCGCGGGTCGAGGTGCTGCCAGCGCAGCAGGAAGCGCATGTAGTCCTGCTTCGACACCGGGTCGATCTCCCGCCGCAGCCGGTCGAGGGTGTAGCGGTGGATACGCGCGAGCAGGCGGCGGTCGCACCACTCGTCCTCGCGCACGCCCGGCGTGTAGTGGCCGCGCAGCACGAAGCCCTGCGCCTCCACCATCGTCAGCCCGTGGATCACGTCCTGCTCGGCCAGCGCCGACCGCGTCGCGAATATCGAGGCCGTCGCGACGCCGATCGCCTCGGCGTGCCCGCGCAGCAGCAGCATCCGCACGCCCTCGCGATGCTCGACCGGCAGCAGCGCCGCCGCTGGGATGTCGAGCACGAACGACTCCGCCTCGGGGTACAGCAGCCGCACGGCCTCGAGGTGTTCGGCGGCGAACCAGATCCGCCCACGCGCGGTGTCGAGGGCTGCCGCACGCTTCTGCGCTGCGAGTTCCGCGAGCCAGTCCGTCCAGTCCTCGACGACGGTCTCCGCGACGGCGACGAGGTTGAGCAGCGCGTCGTGCGCCTCCTCGGCGTTGCGCGGGTCCGGCCACGCCTCGTCCGCCACGCGTTCGATCGCTTCCGGGTCGAGCGCGCCGAGGTCGCGCTCGTTCGTCGGCAGCCCGCGACGCAAGCTGACGGCGCGAGTGCGGCGCTCCTCGAGTGGCGCGTCGTCGAGGAAGGTGTACGGGCGGCCGTTGATGATCTCGTGCGCCATAACGGACGGCTCGACGGTCTCGCGTGCGTGGTAGCGGATCTCGCCCGCGCGCACCCGTTCGAGGACGTGCGTCAGGCCCTCGACGTCCATCGCCTCGAAGAGGCAGTCGCGCATCGTCTGGTGCATCAGCGGGTGGTCAGGGAGGTGGAGCGGCTCGGTCATGTTCTCCTGGCAGCCGACCTGCTCCGGGAACACCGCCGCCATCAGGTCGTCCGCCTTCATCCGCTGGATGAACGGCGGCACCGGGCGCCCGCCTCGTGAGCGCGGGACCGCGAGGGCGCGCGTGACGTTCCACCGCCAGCGCGTGGGGAACAGCGGGATGTAGAACACCGAGGAGTGGACGGCCTCCTCCACGTTCTCCGGCTGCACCCAGGTGAACGCCTCCTCCATTGGCCACGAGTGCTGCGGGCCTGCCGAGAGCAGGATCGCATCGTCGCTCGCCGCCGCCTGCAGTTCGAAGTCGAACGCGACGCAGAACCGCTTCCGCAGCGCGAGGCCCCACGCACGGTTGATCCGCTGCCCGAACGGCGCGTGGACCACCAGCTGCATCCCGCCGCCGTCGTCGAAGAACCGCTCGAAGACCACGTCCGTGTCCGACGGCACGAGGCCGAGGCCGTCGCGTGTCGCGCGCAGGTAGTCGGCCATCTGGTCCGCGCCGATCGCCGGCAGCGCGCACTCGATCGCCAGCCACGCCCGCAGCGTCTCCGGGTCGCCATCGAGGCGTTCCGCGACATCGCGCCGCAGCCGCCCGACTTCCTCGGAGAGTTCGACGGTGCGGCCGGGCGCCTCGCCGAGCCAGAAGGGGACGTTGGCGGCGGCACCGTGCGCGTCCGTCACGAACACCGTGGACTGTCCGACGCGGCTGATCCGCCACGAGGTCGAACCGAGCAGGAAGACGTCTCCGCCCATCGACTCGATCGCCCAGTCCTCGTTGACGGTGCCGACCTGGATGCCCTCGGGCTCCGCGATCACGCGGTAGTCGCCGGTCTCCGGGATCGTGCCGCCGTTGGTGATGGCGGTGAGGCGCGCCGCGCGCTTCGGGCGCAGCATCCCCTGGATGCGGTCGCGGTGCAGCAGCCCCGGGGTGCGTCCCGCGTGCGTGCCGATGCCGGTCGCGAGCATCTCCACGATCTCGTCGAACGACTCGCGTGTCAGGTCGGCGTACGGCGTCGCGCGTCGCACGAGGTCGTACAGCCCGTCCTCGGCCCACTCCTCGGCGGCGACTTCCGCGACGATCTGCTGCGCCATCACGTCGAGCGGCGCCTTCGGCTGCACGATGCGGTCGAGGCGTCCCATGCGCACCGCACGCACGAGCGCGGCGCACTCGACGAGTTCGTCACGCGACGCGGGGAACAGCCGCCCGTGCGGGCGCAGGCCGAGCGCGTGGCCCGACCGCCCGACGCGTTGGAGGAACGTCGCGATGCTCCTCGGCGACCCCACCTGGCACACGAGGTCGATGCTGCCGATGTCGATACCCAGTTCGAGCGACGCGGTCGCGACGAGCGCCTTCAGGTCACCCGCCTTCAACCGCTGCTCCACCTTCAGCCGGCGTTCCTTCGACATCGACCCGTGGTGCGAGGCCACCGCGTCCTCGCCGAGGCGTTCGACGAGGTTGTGCGCCACGCGTTCGGACATCCGCCGTGTGTTCACGAAGATCAGCGTGGTCTTGTGCTCCAGCACGAGTTCCGCGAGCCGGTCGTAGATCTCGCCCCACTGCTCCTTCGGTGCCACGGCCTCGAGGTCCGTCTTCGGCACATCGATGTGCAGTTCGATGTCGCGTTGATGCCCGCGGTCGATGATCTCGACCGGCCGCCCCGCGCCCACGAGGAAGGCGCCCATCGCCTCGATCGGCCGCTGCGTCGCGGACAGCCCGATCCGCTGTGGCCGTGCCCCGCCCGCCGAGGTCACCACGTGGTCCAGCCGTTCGAGGCTCAGTGTGAGGTGGGTGCCGCGCCGGTCGCGCGCGAGCGCGTGGATCTCGTCCACGATCACGGTGCGGACACCGCGCAGCGTCGCGCGGCCTCGTTCCGAGGTGAGCAGGAGGTAGAGCGACTCCGGCGTGGTGATCACGATGTGCGGTGGCTTCCGCACCATCGCCTGGCGCTGCGACTGCGGCGTGTCGCCGGAGCGCACCCCCGTCCGCACCGCATCGAGGTCGAGCCCCATCGCGGCGGCCGCCGCGCGGATCCCCGCCAGCGGCTCGTCCAGGTTCCGCTCGATGTCGTTGCCGAGCGCCTTCAGCGGCGAGACGTAGATGATCCGCGTGCGGTCATCCAACGTCCCCGCCGCGGCCTCCCGCACGAGCGAGTCCAGCCCCACGAGGAACGCCGCCAGCGTCTTGCCGGACCCGGTCGGCGCCGCCAGCAGCACATCACGCCGCTCGAAAATGCTCGGCCAGCCCTCGACCTGCGCGTCCGTGGGCGCCCCGAACCGCTCCGCGAACCACCCCCGCACAGCGGGGTGGAAGCGCTCCAGCACATCGGTCGGCGCAAGGGTGGTCATGCCGTCCAGCGTACGCCGACGGCGCCTCAGCCCACCGAGGTACATGGCACCGTTCGACATCCTCACATGGAAACCGACAGCCTGTATGTGGTAGAACCCGCCCACCTCCCGAGGTCGCTCGGGACGGCTGCGGAGGGGAACTCGATGCCGCTCGATCCGGCCGCGCGCGCCTTCCTCGACCAGGTCGCAGCCATGGGCGCGCCGCCGACGCACACGCTCCCGCCCGCGGTCATCCGCGCCGCGCGCATCCCCGCACCGCCGGGGCCGGAGGTTGCGCGCGTCGAGGACATGGAGGTCTCCGGCCCGGAGGGGCCGATCCCCGTGCGCCTCTACTACCCCTCGAATGAGCCCAACCTGCCGGTCCTCGTCTGGTATCACGGGGGCGGCTGGGTCATCGGTAGCGTCGATGGCGACGACCCGACGGCGCGGCGGCTGTGCGTCGCTACGGGCGCCATCGTGATCAGCGTGGACTACCGCCTCGCCCCGGAGCACCCGTACCCCGCTGCAGTCGATGACGCGTACGCCGTCGCGGTGTGGGCTTGGCAGAACGCGCCACGCTACGGCGCCGACCAGACGCGGATGGCGATCGGCGGCTGGAGCGCCGGGGCGAACCTCGCCGCCGTCGTCACGCTGCTGTCCCGTGACCGAGGCGGCCCGACCTTCCGCCACCAACTGCTCGTCGTGCCCGTGACCGATCACCGGATGGAGACGCCCTCCTACACCGAGAACGCCGAGGGCTACATCCTGTCGAAGCCGCTCATGGATTGGTTCTACGGCCACTACGCGCCGGAGGGCGTCGACCGCGCCCACCCGTCGATCTCACCGCTGTTCGCGCCGAGCCACGCCGGCCTGCCCCCCGCCGACATCCACGTCGCGGAGTTCGACCCCCTGCGTGACGAGGGTGAGGCGTATGCCGCCGCGCTTCAGGCCGCCGGTGTCCCCGTGACCGTTACGCGCCACCCCGGGCAGATCCACACGTTCTTCACGGCGGCGCATCTGTTCCCGTATGGCCTCAAGACCGTCGGGGTCGCCGCCGAGCGGCTGCGGGCGGCGCTGAAGTAGGCACGGACGGCCGAGGCGGCTCGGGAGAGGTTCGCGATGAAACTCGAGATGTTCCACCTGCACCCGTACCGCGATCTGCCCTCGGACTTCTCGGAGAAGTACCGCAGCGTATGGGTGGACGTGCCGTCCCACCTCTTCGACCCGGCAAAAGCGCACGTCATGTACAACGACACGCTCGACGAACTCGAATACGCGGCGAGTCTCGGTTTCGACGGCATCTGCGTGAACGAACACCACCAGAACGCTTACGGCTACATGCCGAGCCCGAACATCATGGCGGCGAGCCTCGCGCGGCGGACGAAGGACGTCGCGATCATCGTGATGGGGAACTCGATCGCCCTCTACGACCCGCCGACGCGTGTCGCCGAGGAGATCGCGATGCTCGACTGTATCAGCGGCGGTCGCATCGTCTCCGGCATGCCCACGGGCACCTCGATGGACACGAACTACGCCTACGGCAGTAACCCGGCGCAGTTGCGCGACAAGTACGCCGAGGCTGCCGACCTGATCGTGAAGGCATGGACCGAGCCCGAGATGTTCACGTGGGACGGGCGCTTCTTCCAACTGCGCTACGTGAACATCTGGCCGAGGCCGATCCAGCAGCCTCCCCCGATCTGGGTGCCCGGTGCCGGCTCGATCGAGACGTGGGAGTGGTGTCTTCGTCGCGACTACAACTACGCGTATCTGTCATACAGCGGCTTCAAACGCGGCAAGCAGGTGCTGGACGGCTTCTGGAACAAGGCCGACGAACTCGGGTACGAGCGCAACCCGTACCAGGCCGGCTTCCTCCAGTTGGTGATCGTCGGCGAGTCGATGGCTGAACTCGAGGACAAATACGCACCACATGCGGAGTACTTCTTCAACAAGATGCTGCACATCTACCCCGGCTGGGGCGACGCCCCCGGCTACCGCACACTGGACACCATCAAGGCGGGCTTGCTCGCGCAGACCGGCCGCTTCGGCGAGATCCCGCCGAGGACGACCTGGCAGGACCTCCTGACCAACGGCAACGTCGTCGCCGGCACCGCCGACCAGGTCGTGGAGCAACTCGAGTTCGTCGCGAAGGACCTCAACGTCGGCCACCTGATGCTGCTCAACCAGATCGGCTCGATGCCGCATGACCTGGCGATGGAGAACATCCGCCGCACCGCGCAGGACGTGGTGCCGAAGTTGCGCCACATCCACAGCGAGTGGGAAGACACGCTGGTGGCCGAAGCCCCTCCAGCACCGCGTGGAGCAGCAGCCGATGTATACCGACTACTCGGACGTCCCGACGCCGAAGGCGGCCACGCGATGAAGATGACGCAGGTACCTGTCGCCGGTGGTCGCTACGCCATCGAGACGGTCGAGGACGGCAGTGGCCCGCCATTGCTGTTTCTGCACGGCATCTCTGGCCTCCACTGGACGCCGTTCCTCGACAGTCTCGCGAGGCAGTACCGCGTGATCGCCCCACGCACGCCGGGGTTTGGTGACGCGAGCCAGACCGAACTCGATACCGTGCAGGACCTCGTCTACGCCTACCTCGACCTGCTGGACGCGCTCGGGCTCGACCGTGTGCCGGTGTTCGGGCACTCCCTGGGCGGCATGGTCGCCGCCGAGGTGGCGGCGACGCAGCCGAAGCGCTTCCCCTGGCTCGTGCTCGCGGCGCCGATGGGCTTCTTCCACACCGACCGTCCGACGTTCGACTTCTTCGCCTGTACGCCGCGCGAACTGACGGCCGCCTTCTTCGCCGACCCCACTGGCGAGGCGGCACAGAACTCCGGCGAGGCTGGCCTGATGCGCATGGTGCAGGCAGGGACGAAGTCCGAGACAGGTGCGCAACTGGTCGAGACCTACCTCGAGCGTGCGAAGACCCTCGCGACGGCTGCCAAGTACCTCTGGCCGATCCCCAATCGAGGGCTGAGCAAACGCATCCACCGCGTCACCTCGCCCACGCTCCTGCTCTGGGGTGCGCACGACCGTGTGGTGCCCCCGTCCTACGCCGAGGACTTCACGCAGGGCATCCGAGGCGCGACACTGACGATGATCGAGGACGCGGGCCACGAACTGCTGCTGGAGCAGCCGGTCGAGGTACTGCGCACCCTCGATGCATTCGCCTCGAAGCACTAACCGCGAGGAGCCATCGATGACCGTCCCGCCCGCGATCCCGTTCGCCATCAGTGCCGTCGTCCTGTTGTGGGCGACCGGCTCGGCGGCCATGGCATTTACTGGTGGCATGCGTTCCGGTCTGCACCAGGCGGCCCCGCCTGCGCCTCGCAAGGACGAGCCAGCCGAGTAATCCTCGATCGGTTGGATGACGACAACAGCGCCCGTTCGGGCGCTGTTGTTTGTGATGACATGCGCATACGAATCTGACGATCGATCGCGATGCACATCGTTATCGATGCAACCTTCACGTGAGCTGGAAAGTGAATCGGCAACCCGATACGATTCGCCTCGTACAAGAGCCGAGTACATGGAGGATCGAGTTATGGACTTTGCAGATAGCCCGGATCAGGCCGTCTTCCGCGGGCAGGTTGAAGACTTCTTCGCGAAGAACTTCCCCGCTGCGCTCGCGATGCGCGCCGACGAGGATCCGTTCTCAGAAGAGGCAATGGGTGGCCCCGCGACCGATAAGGCCACCGCGATGAAGCTGTGGCGCGCGGCGCTCGTCGACAAGGGTTGGATCGCGCCCGCGTGGCCCAAGGAATATGGCGGAGCCGACCTCTCGCCGATGGAGCAGTTCATCCTGAACGAGACGATCGCGGAGCGGAACGCCCCGCGCGTCGGTGTCCCGGACGTCGGTTCCACGATCATGGTCCACGGCACCGCGGAGCAGAAGGCGGAGTTCCTCCCCCCGATGGTCCGAGGCGAGTCGCGCTGGTGCCAGGGTTACTCGGAGCCGGGTTCCGGCTCTGACCTCGCGTCATTGCAGACGCGCGCCATCCGTGACGGCGACGACTTCGTCATCAACGGCCAGAAGATCTGGACCTCCGGCGCCCACCTCGCGAACATGATCTTCATGCTCGTACGCACTGACCCGGAAGCCCCGAAGCACCGAGGCATCACGTACTTGCTCTCCCCGATGAACGTCCCCGGCATCGAAGTGCGCCCGCTCGTGCAGATGAGCGACGCCCGAGGCTTCAACGAGACGTTCTTCGAAGACGTCCGTGTCCCGGTCAAGAACGCCGTCGGCGAGATCAACCGTGGCTGGTACGTCGGTGCGACGCACCTCGACTTTGAGCGCTCCTCGATCGGCTCGGCCGTCGGTCAGCGCAAGATGCTCGACACGCTGAAGGACTACCTGATCAAGGAGCGCGACTCGAAGTCGGGTAAGACCCGCCTCGGCCAGGTGGACGCCCCGCGCCTTGAGTTCGCCGACCGCTACATCGAGGCGACCGTGGCGAAGACGCTGTCGCAGCGCGTCATCTCGATGCAGGCCCGAGGGCTCATCCCCAACTACGAGGCCTCGATGACCAAGGTCTTCGCGACCGAGTTCAGCCAGCGCATCGCCCGCACGTCGACGAAGTTGCTCGGCCTCTACGGCGGCCTCCGCGACCGCAACAGCGACTACTCGCCGATGAAGGGCCGCTGGGCCACGATGTACCTCTCGAGTGTCTCCGCGACGATCGCCGGCGGCACCTCCGAGATCCAGCGCAACGTCATCGCGACGCGCGGCCTGGGCCTGCCTCGCGGCTAGCCCGCGGCCTCGGACGACCGGAAGGGGCCCGCGAGGGCCCCTTCTTCGTGTGTGGTGGTTCGCGCCAGATTTCACAAGGTGGACTGGCAAAGGCGCAGTAGAATCCTCAGCGCTAAGACACATGGGCTCCGGCAGGCGCCGGAAATGAGATGGAGCAGGATTCATGGACTTTGCGGACAGCCCGGAGCAGGCGGTCTTCCGGACGGAAGTCGAGTCGTTCTTCTCGAAGAACTTCCCGGCTGCGCTCGAGGTGAGCGACGAGGACGACCCGCGCACGCGGGCGGAAGCCGGCGGCGACCACGGTGACGCGCTCAAGCAGTGGCGCATGGCACTGGTCGGCAAGGGCTGGATCGCGCCCGCGTGGCCGAAGGAATACGGCGGGGCGAACCTCTCCCCCATGGAGCAGTTCATCCTGAACGAGACTGTCGCCGAGCGGGGCGCGCCGGTACTGCGCGTCCCCGACGTCGGCTCCACGATCATGGTCCACGGCACCGCGGAGCAGAAGGCGGAGTTCCTCCCCCCGATGGTCCGAGGCGAGTCGCGCTGGTGCCAGGGCTACTCGGAGCCGGGCTCCGGCTCTGACCTCGCGTCGCTCCAGACGCGTGCCATCCGCGATGGTGACGACTTCGTCGTCAACGGCCAGAAGATCTGGACCTCCGGCGCGCACCTCGCGAACATGATCTTCATGCTCGTGCGGACCGACCCCGAGGCCCCGAAGCACCGCGGCATCACCTACCTCCTGTCGCCGATGAACGTCCCCGGCATCGAAGTGCGCCCGCTCGTGCAGATGAGCGACGCGCGAGGCTTCAACGAGACGTTCTTCGAGGACGTGCGCATCCCGGTCAAGAACGCCGTCGGCGAGATCAACCGTGGCTGGTACGTCGGAGCGACGCACCTCGACTTCGAGCGCTCCTCGATCGGCTCGGCCGTGGGCCAGCGCAAGATGCTCGACACGCTGAAGGACTATCTCCTGAAGGAGCGTGACTCGAAGTCCGGCAAGACCCGCCTGGGCCAGGTGGACGCCCCGCGCCTCGAGTTCGTGGACCGCTACATCGAGGCGACCGTGGCGAAGACGCTGTCGCAGCGTGTCATCTCGATGCAGGCTCGAGGGCTCATCCCCAACTACGAGGCCTCGATGACGAAGGTGTTCTCCACGGAGTTCAACCAGCGCATCGCGCGCACCTCGACGAAGTTGCTCGGCCTCTACGGTGGCCTCCGCGACCAGAAGAGCAGCCACACCCCGATGGGTGGCCGTTGGGCGACGATGTACCTCTCCAGCGTCTCCTCGACGATCGCTGGCGGTACTTCCGAGATCCAGCGCAACGTCATCGCGACGCGCGGCCTGGGCTTGCCCCGCGGCTAGCCCGCAGCGGACGACACAACGAAGGGGCTCCCACGCGGGAGCCCCTTCTGTTTGCCCGGAGCCAGTCGAGGTTGATCGAGCGCCCTGGGCTAGCCCCTCGTGCCGTCGAACGTGCCCGTCCCGAATCCCCCGAACTGCACCGTCCCGCCGAGCGCGTCGCCGTCGAGGGTGCCCTCGAAGTCGAGCTTCATTTCGCCCATCGCGCCGGAGAACATGACGCTCCATGCGGCCTTCTCGCCGTCCACGCTGCCATTCAGGAGCGGCGTCTCGCCTGCCTGTCCGACCATCGCACCCGTCAACGTTGCGCCGGCAGCCGCCAACCGCAGCACCACCGGACGCTCGCCCATCGGTGTCTGCAACTTCAGGTTCCACGTTCCGTCGATGGCCATCGCACCCTCCACATTCCCCTGGGCCGCCGCATACACGCGCATACACGCGTCATACAGGCGGTATGCGTCGAGCGTACCGGTGCGAGGCACCACAGGCCAGACGAGAGCCCGGGCGGGCTAGCGCTTCCGGCGCTCCACGCGATGCACGACGCGCAGTCCCGACCACGTCTCGTCGATGGCGCACACCTTGTTGTCCACCAGCCCGCGCGGCAGGCAGACCTCGCGCACCACGTCCTCGGTCATGTCGGTCGGTACGTTCGAGGCCTTCTTCGGCCACGCCACCCAGACCGCGCCGTCCGGAAAGATCGAGGCGCCCAGCGTGTCGATGCGTGCTTCGAGCAGTGCTCGCTGCGTCGTGAACAGCACGATGACATCCGCTGTCCCCCGCGCCGCCGTGCGCACCGTCACGTTCTCCGGCAACTCGCCGAGGGTCGCGTCGAAGCCCTCGGGTGCCCCGAGGAGGATCAGCCGATATCCCGCCTTGATCCCGAGTTTCTGCGGGAGCGGTGTACCCGAGTAGCCGACCACGGTTAGAGGTCGATCGCGGCGCGTGCCGCCCCGAACGCGGGGTCGTCCCGCCGGAAGTTGTCGCCGTCCACGCCCTCGATCGCCGCGAGGTGTCCCGCCAGCAGCTGCGCCGGCACGATCTCCACGATCGGCGCGAGCGCCTCGCCCACATCCGGGACGCGCAGGTGCATCGCCCCCTCGGGCGCCTCCACCGGCGCCACCCACGCCACCTCGCACCCCAGCGTGCGCACGAAGGTCACTGCCTCACGCGTGCGTTCGAGGCCACCGCCGGCGCCCGTGAAGACCAGGACGGCGTCACTCTCGCGCACCTGGACCTGCGGGCCGTGCAGGAACTGTTCGACGGCGTACCCGCGGACGGGCCGGCGTGCGGCCTCCGCGATCTTGATCGCGGCCTCGTGCGCGGAGACCTCGTGCGGTCCAGCGCCGAGGGCGATCAGCGTGCGCTTCGCGTGCCACTGGTGCGCAAGCGCCTCCACGTCGCCCTCCAGCCCCAGCGCTGCCTCGACGGCGTACGGGACGGCCTCGAGGTCGCCGACGCAGGTGCGTGAGATGGTGTCGGCGATGCGTGCGGTGAGGAACATCGCGGCAGTGTGAGAGACGGTGAACATCGCACTCTGCTCGCGGGGCACCGTCCGCAGCACTGTCGTTCCGATCGGGAGCGACCCCGCTTCGACCGCCGACTCCGTGCTGGTCACGAGGATGACCGAGGAGCGCTTTCTCCCCAGCACCTCGATGGCCGCCCGCGAGTATTGCTTCGTGCCGGTATGGGCGAACACGATCGCGGCGTCGTCGCGCGTGAACGCCGGGGTGTACTGCACGAAGTCAGCGCTGGACCACGCCCGCGCATCGATGCCCGCGCGGGCGAGGAGGTCGGCCGCGACGGTCGCAGCGTGCCAGGAGGTGCCGATGCCGATGCAGAACACCCGCCGAGCCGCGTTCAGTGCGTCCGCCGCGAGGTCGATCGGTTCGCTCGCCGTGAGCAGGCGCGTGAGTTCCGCTGGCTGCCGCTGGATCGCCTCGTACAGCCGGTAGTCCTGGATGCGACGGGCGCTCACGCGGCCACGGCCCATCCGAGGAGCCCCACGCCGATCAGGAGCACGCCTACCGCGACAGGGCCTACGGTCCAGCGCAGCGACATCGGACGCTCCCGCCCGGAGCCGACCATCCACGTGAACAGCCCTGCCACCAGTAGCACCGTCCCGGCAAGTACAGCGACGCGATTCATCATCTCGGCCATCCCGGCAGGATACTGTCACGCGTGCTCGTGGGCTTCGAGGCGTTACGACGGGTGGGGGAGGGCGAGATGGCTGACCTGCAGGGGAAGCACGCGCTGGTGACCGGCGCCGGTTCCGGGATTGGCGTGGCGATGTCGCTCCGCCTCGCGCGCGATGGCGCCGCGGTCATGTGCGCGGACATCGACGAGGAGGCGGCACGCCATACCGCGGCCCGCATCGCCGAGGCAGGCGGCCACGCCGAGGCCATCCATCTGGACGTGACGGACGAGGCCTCCGTCCAGGCAGCCGTCGAGCGCACGATCGCCGCGCTCGGGAGCCTCGACATCCTGATGAACAACGCGGGCATCGCGAACGGTGGCTGGGACCGCACGGTCGAGGTCAACCTCACCGGGGTCTACTACGGCCTGGTCCACGCCGCCCCCGCGATGGCGCAGCGTGGCGGAGGCGCGATCGTGAACACGGCCTCGGTCGCTGGCCTCGTTGGGCTCGTCGGGACGCGCGCGCCGGCCCTCGATGCACCGCCGCCGGCATCGGGCTACATCGCCGCGAAGCACGGCGTCGTTGGCCTGACGAAGCAGTTCGCCCTCGCCTACGCCCGCCGAGGCGTGCGCGTGAACGCGATCTGCCCCGGCTACATCGACACCCCGATGATTGCGGCCACCACGAGCGTCGATGAAGGTCGCGCCTACCTCGAATCGCTGCACCCGATGGCGCGCCTCGGGCGGCCGGAGGAGGTGGCCGCCGCTGCCGCCTTTCTCGCCAGCGATGACGCCTCGTTCATCACCGGCACCACGCTCGCCGTCGATGGGGGCTATACCGCGCGATGACGAGCACGCCGCCGCCCACCTTCGAGGTGCGCTGGCTCGCCGTCGGCGACGAAGCCCTCGCCGCCCGCGCCATGCACGATGTGCTCGACGACGAGCCACGCGGCCTCGAGGACGGCTGGCTCACCGACCCCCGTGTCCACTTCGTGGTCGCGCTGGTCGAGGGCGCGCCAGTCGGCGTCGCCTACGGCCACACGCTCCCGCTTCCGGACGGCCGCATCGAGATGCTGCTGTACTCCCTCGACGTGATCGAGGCATACCGGCGGTTGGGGATGGGGCGGGCGCTCGTGACGGCGTTCCTCGAACGGACGCGGGCCCTCGGCTTCGACGAGTTATGGGTGCTCACCGACCCAGACAACGAGGCGGGGAACGCCACCTACCGCTCGGTCGGGCCGCCTTCGAGCCATGAAACATCGGTCATGTACACGTGGGACGCCTCTCCGCCGCCGCCCGGTGCGGCTGCCGAGGGCTAGCGGGAACCCATCGAGGCCTCCCGGCGTCTCACTCCCCATGGACACACGCAGATTCCGCCCGCTCGCTTTCCTCGCCGCCCTCGCGCTGACGGCGACGCTCGCCGTCGCCTGCGATGAGACGGTTGGCTCGTCGGGTATCTCCGGCACCACAACGCCTGCGCCGTCCGCATCGGCGCCCGCGCTCCCCGAGCCCACGGGTACGTCGACTGGCATCGTGGACGGCCGGCCGGGCTCGAGTCCGCCTTCGGCCGGCGCACCGGCCCCGACGACGCCTGTGGTCGCACCAACGCTCCCGGCGCCGCCCTCGACCACACCCACGCCCCTGCCGACCTCCACGACCGCGCCGATCAGTGGCAGCCCGGTCACCGAGCCCGGTCGCACTCTCCAACTCGCCCCAATCGAGAAGGTCGATGTCATCGCGACGAAGTCGATCCCGGCGCAGTACTCGCTCGTCGTCATCTCGGGCCTGCCGGGTGGCTGTGCGAAGTACGCCGGGGCGACTGTCGAGATCAAGGACACCCAGGTCATCGTGAGCGTGTTCAACTCGATGCCGACCGCACCGACGCCTTGCACCGCGATCTATGGCACCACGACGCACAGCGTCTCGATCGGAGCCCTGACGCCGGGCGTCGCCTACAAGGTCGTCGTCAACGACAAGAGTTTCGAGCTCCGCGCCCAGTAGCGGCAGGCCTACCACGGGCGTCACGTCCATTGGGCGGGGTATCATCCGGGTTCGCGCAGACCTCGGCTGGCTGCGACCCCGGAGGAACGATGCCTGACGCCACCCTGATCGCCGTGCCCGCTGACCAGCGCGACCCGCAGAAGCGCTACACCCCGGAGGGCTTCGAGGTCCCCGCGCCGTCCGCGAATGATGTGCTGTACGAAGTCGCCGACGGCATCGCGACCATCACCTTCAACCGCCCACTCGTCCTGAACGCGGTCGACTGGTCACTCACCTACCACTTCGCGAAGGCCGTCGAGCGTGCCGAGGGCGACGAGGCGGCGCGTGTCATCATCGTTCGCGGAGCCGGTCGCACCTTCTGTGCCGGCGGTGATCTCCAGGGCTCGAAGCGCCCCGAGGACCTCGAGCCGGTCAACCAACTCGACACGGTGCTGCGCATCTGGCGCATGCCGAAGCCGGTCATCGCCTCGGTGCGCGGCCACGCTGTGGGCCAGGGCATCGAGATCGCCGGGATGTGCGACTTCACGATCGCCGCTGATGACGCGAAGTTCGGCGAAATCCAGATCCGCCACGGCTTCCCGCCGCCGATGCTCGTCACACCGTTCCTCGTCGGGCTGAAGCACGCGAAGGAACTGATGATGACCGGCGACCTGTTCGACACGGAGGCGGCGCTGCGCATGGGCTTCGTCAACCGCGTCGTGCCCGTCGACCAGCTGGACGAGGCGACGCGGGCCTTCGCGACGCGGCTCGCGAGCCTGCCCCAGACCACGATGGCGCTGAACAAGTTGCTGGTGAACCGCATCCACGAACTCTCAGGGTTCATCGATGGCATGCGGTGGCAGGACGACCCGGTGCTGAAGGAACTCTCAAGCGCGACCGGGCGCGACGCAGTCGCCGCGGGACGCCTCGACACGCTGCGGCAGCAGGGGTGGGACGCCTTCAAGCAGCAGCGTGACGAGCACCACCGCTAGGCGAGCGCTACTTCTTCCAGCGCGCCAGCCGAGGCAGTTCCTTCTTCATCGTGAGGCGGAGTTTTCCAGAGCCGGACTTCCGCGCGACCGCGAATTCCTCGATCGAGAGTGCGAGGAACTCATCCACGGTCGAGGCGGTGTGACGGAACGCGCCGCCGGCGTAGCAGATCGCGCAGTAGCGCTCGGTGTACGCGCCGTCAGCCTCAGTGCCGAAGTCGCCGTTACGGCGCATGTTGAAGCCGCACGACTCGCAGTTCAGATCGATGCGGCCCCGCGCGAACTCGGACATGTACTCGCGGCTCCCGCCGCCGCCCTTCAGCGACGATGCGCCCTCCGCCGGCTCCTGAGTCATCGCGCCCTCCCAACCATCGAGGCGACACGTACAGCCTGTATC
Source organism: Dehalococcoides mccartyi (assembly GCA_945865925.1). GTDB lineage: Bacteria > Chloroflexota > Dehalococcoidia > UBA2979 > UBA2979 > SURF-43. The sequence continues at coordinate 108,951 of CAMBFG010000004.1, read as the reverse complement.
CAGCGACTGGATACACCGGCGCCACCGCCCGAGGCAAGCCCGATGGTCGGGAGGCCGCGTGCTAGCCTCGGCGCCTCGCCTGCCCTCGAAAGGCTGCCCGATGCCCGCCAGCCCGCTCTTCGACCTCACCGGGACGGCTGCGCTCGTGACCGGCGGTAACGGCGGAATCGGGCGCGGCATCGCCCTCGGCCTCGCGGGGGCGGGCGCCGAGGTGATGGTCGCGGCGCGCGATGAGGCGAAGAACGCCGCAGTCGTCGCGGAACTGCGCGCCCTCGGCATCCGCGCCGAGAGCGTCGTGTGCGATGTCCTCGACCTGGCGAGCATCGAGGCGGCTATGACAGCGACGGTGCAGGCGTTCGGCGGCCTCGACATCCTGGTGAACAACGCGGGTGTCGCGGGCGGTGGGCGTCCGGAGACGATCACTGACGAGGTGTGGGACCGCATCGTGGATACCAACCTGCGGGCGATGTTCCAGTGTTGCCGCGCGGCCCACCATCACCTCAAGGCCAGCGGCCGGGGCAAGGTGATCAATATCGGCTCCATGTACTCGCTCTTTGGGAGCAACCGCGCCATCCCGTACGCCGCGAGCAAGGGCGGCGTCGTCCAGCTGACGAAGTCACTCGCGGCGGCGTGGGCGCCGGACGGTATCCAGGTGAACGCGATCCTCCCCGGTTGGATCACGACCGAGATGACCGCGGGTGTCGCTACCAGCGGCGCGATGCACGACCGCATCGTCGCGCGCACGCCGGCCGGTCGCTTCGGAGAGCCAGAGGAGCTCGCGGGCGCGGGGGTCTTCCTCGCCTCGCACGCCTCGGACTTCGTCACCGGCATCGTGTTGCCGGTGGACGGCGGCTACTCCGCCTCGTAAGCCTGCTAACCCCTCGTGGGCGTCCCGGTCACACCGAGGCTGCGCAGGCGCTCGATTTCTGCGTCATCGACACCGGACTCACGCAGGACGTCTTCGGAGTCCACGCCGAGGGCCGGCGAAGGGCGCTGCGCGCGTGTCGGTGTGACGCTCATCGTGAGCACGGGGCCGACCACCCGCTGTGGCCCGGTCACCGGATGATCGAACTCCACCATCATCCCCTGCGCGATGATCTGCGGGTCATCCGACAGTTCCTCCGGGAACTGCACGGGTGCGGCGGGGACGCCCGCCGCGATGAACCGCTCCATCCAGTACGAGGTTGGGTGCCGCCTCACGCGCTCCGCGATGATCTCCTTCCACGCCGCGACCTGGGCAGGCATCGCCGGGTCACGGGGGTCGAAGGCGACGTCATCGGTGTGGTCGACTTCGGTCATCTCCAGCACTCGACGGGCGCCCGAACGCGTCGGCTTCGTGAGACAGCCGAGGACGACCGTGCCGTCTGACGTTGAGTAGCCGGCGTAGTACAGCCGAGGGCCACCGGTACCCGCGGTGCGATAAGCACGACGGGCCTCGAGGAGATCGCTGTAGGACGCGCCCTCGCGACGAAGGCGGTTGATCTCGGCGAGCATCGGTTCCCGCTGGATCACATCCGTCACGTCCTGACGCATCACGTACACGTCCTGGATCGTGAGTGCGGATCGCAGCAGCGACGTGTCGACCCGCTGGCCCTCGCCTGTTTCGCGTCGGTGCAGGAGTGCCGCCGCGACGCCGAGGGCGCACGCCATGCCGGTCGTGTAGTCGGCGATCGCCGGCGTCGGCTGCATCGGGCCGCCGTCCTCTGACATCCGTTCATTGCCGGCGACCAGCCCGCCGTAGGCGCCTGCCACAAGGTCGGTCGCGCCGAGGCCGGCCATCGGACCCATGTCACCGAAGCCGGTGATCGAGACGTAGATGAGGCCGGGGTTGATCGCCTTCAGCGTGTCGTAGTCCAGCCCCCAGCGCTCCGGGATGCCCGGGCGATAATTCACCAGCACCACATCGAAGGCGGGCACGATGCGGCGCACAAGGGCGCGCCCCTCCTCCTGCTGGAGGTCGATGATGAGCGAGCGCTTGCCCCGGTTCAGTGACTGGAACCGCTTGCTCTCGCCCGGGACCACGGCACCAGACGAGCGGTACCCCTCGCCCTCGGGCGGTTCCACCTTCACCACGTCCGCGCCGAGGTCGGACAGCACCACACCCGCAAACGGCCCCGCGACGATCTGCGAGAACTCGAGGACACGCACCCCATGCAGTGCCCCGTGTGCCTCGCTGGTCGGCTCTGGCATCGATTGCTCCTCGCCCGGCTTTCGGGCGTGCGGAGCCTACCGGAGGTGGGAAAGCCCTGCCACCAGCCGCCGAGGGCCCTAGACGTCGATGTGGCAGGCGAGCAGTTCCCGCAGCAGATCGCGCGCGGTCACGATGCCCGCGATCCCGCCGTCCGCGCCCACGACCGGCAGCGCGGAGATGCCTTCTTCGAGAAGCACGGCCGCCGCCTCCTCGATCGGGGCGTTGTGCTGGATCGTCCGCATCCCATACGTCGCGCACGAGTACACCGGGCGAGCAAGCGTCTCGTCGTCCCGGCGTGTCGAGGCGGGCCCGTCCGCCCATGGTGAGATCGCGTGGTCGAGGTCTCGGTCCGAGACGATCGCGACGATGACGCCGCGGTCGACGAGCAGCAGGTGGTGGACGCTACGTCCGCGCATCACCTCGCGCGCACGACGGACCGTCGCACTCGCCTCGATGGTGACGAGGGGGCGTGACATCACGGTCGCGACGGATGGCGTCGCCCACGGCTCGCCCGTCGGGCGGCTCGTGCGCCAAGCGTGTACCGGGGCACGATTCGCGTCGGCCATCGATGGCTCCTGTCGAGCACGGAGATCATCGGTTGGCGGCGACAGGGGCACAGGGGCGGCTCAGGAGCCGGAGGCAGCCTCGTCCGTCGGGGTGACAGCGGGGGCAGGCGGGGTGACCTCGTCCACCGGGCGGAAGATCTGGGTGCGGTAGTACAGCATTTCGTTCACGCTCTCGCGGATGTCCTCGAGGGCCTGGTGCGCTTGCTTCTTCTCCGCCGGAGCGAGCGCCGGATACCAACGCCTGACGAGTTCCTTCACGGTGGAGACATCCACATTTCGGTAGTGCAGGAAGTCCTCGATCTTCGGCATCTCGCGGCGCAGGAAGCGGCGGTCCTGGGCGATCGAGTTCCCCGCGAGTGGCGAGGCACCCTTCGGCAGCCAGCGCCGGAGGAACAGCAGTGTCTGACGCTCCGCCTCGGCGACGGTGACGCCCTCGTTCTGGATGCGCGCGATGAGGCCGGAGGCGGTGTGCGTGTGGACGTTCCACGCGTCCATCGTCGCCAGTTCGTCCTCGGTCCGCGCGATCGCGAGGCATGGCCCCTCCGCGAGGATGTTGAGGTCGCGATCGGTCACCAGCGAGGCGATCTCGATGATCACGTTGCGCTCCGGGTCGAGCCCCGTCATTTCGAGGTCGATCCAGACGAGGTTCATCGGGTCGCGCTTGGGCGTTGGGCTCACCCACAGAGCCTACGCCGCGGCCGCCCACACGCGACGTCGCCTGCCCGAAGGCGCCTCACCCAGACTCGGTGCTACCGTTTCTCGATGCGACTACCCCATCGACCAAGGCCCTTGCTGACCCACCTGCTGACAGGCGCGGTCGCCCTCGTGTTCGCACTGGCGGCCGCTGGCTGTGGGGAAGACACACCAGCCCCCGCAGCGACCGCGACGGCCACCGGGGCTGCTGCGGCGGCGAATACGGGGGACCGCGTGGTCAAGAAGGGCGACACGGTCGCCGTCCACTACACCGGGACGCTCGACGATGGCAGCGTCTTCGACTCCTCGAAGGGGCGCGAGCCGCTCTCGTTCACCGTCGGCAGCGGGCAGGTCATTTCCGGATTCGACGACGCAGTCATGGGTCTGAAGGTCGGCGCCAAGAACAAGGTGCGCATGGAAGCCGCGAAGGCCTACGGGGAGCGCCGCGAAGACCTCGTCGTTACGGTTCCGACGGCCCAGGCGCCCGCCGGCCTGAAGGTTGGCGACCGCGTCCAGGTGAGCGGGCAGGCCGCCGTCGTGACGAAGGTGGATGCCGCTGGCGTGACCATCGACGCTAACCACGCCCTCGCGGGCAAGGCGCTCACCTTTGAGGTCGAACTCGTCAGCATCAAGTAGGTCGCGCGGTCTCGGGCACAGAATGGGCCCGCACTGCGGGCCCATCGTCGTCGTAGGGACTCCGCGAGGGCTAGATCGGCATGTCCGTGTCCACCACGCCGCTGGCGCGGTAGACGGTCCGGATCGCCTCCTTGAGGTCATCCAGGCTTGTGTATTTCCGATTCGGCAGCGCGTTGAAGACGATCGCGACCTCGCGGTCGAGGCCACCCTTATCGCGGCCGGCGTTCACGATCGCGGCGCGCGACATCGGGAAGTGGAAGCCGCGGAAGGCGTTCTCGTAGTCGGTTTTGCCGGCGTGCGGTTTCTGCATTCGTCCACCCCTTCGCGCCGCATCCTACCGATTCCGCGCCCTACGCGCGCCCCTCGCGAGCACGAGGCGGTCGAGGTCAGGCGACGGCGTCTGAGGCGTGGGCGGCCGGTGCCGGCGGGGCCCCGGCATCGTCTCGCCAGACGATCTGGTAGCGCACGGAGGCGTAGTCGATGGTCGCCCGCGCTCGTTCGCGCCACGCCTCCAGCGCCTCCTCGTACGTCGCGAACGGGCCGAGAGTGGGGGCGGGGTCGAGCAGCACGCGGAAGGAGGTGTCGGCGTAGCGACCGCCAGAGACATAATACGACACTCAGCACCTCCAACCCACTTTGATCATCATCGACCGTCTGAGCGCGAAACGGGAGTGTGGTGCGCAAATCTGGGCGGGCCCTCGGTGTTACCCTGAGGTTCTCGCACCGTTGGGGCACCGAGGGGGAACGCGATGCCGCTCTACGAGTACTACTGCGAACCGTGTAACGGGGTCTTCGAACTGCTGCGACCTGCGAAGGACGCGTCGAAGCCTCAGCCGTGCCCTCAATGCGACGAGGACGCCAAGCGCACCGTCAGCAAGCAGTGGTCCGCGTTCATCTTCCGCGAGGGCTTCGCGCGCCGTCTTCCGGACGACGGTGGCTACTGGCACCTGGGCCACAAGGTCTCGCAGCCGCTCACTGGTGCCGTCTACGGCATGGAGCACCCGGAGGTCCGCGTCAGCCGTCCCGGCTACGACGCGCCGTCCGTCGAGGAGATCGAGCAGTACGAGTTCCGCCAGACGATCCAGGCGGAGATCAAGCGCGACACCGGTACCAAGATCATGAACCAGTCCGTCGACGCCCAGGATTCGTTCTTCAAGGCGCGCCTCCAGCACACCAGCGGCACGGCCAAGGAACAGGCCGCTCGCAAGCGCGCCGCCGAGGGCGTGAAGCGCGCGAAGAACAGCGCCAAAAAGAGCGACGGCTAGGCCGCTACTCCTCAGGTAGCCCGATCGCCTTCCGCACGGCATCGAGGACGAACGTCACGTCCGGCTCGGTGCTGGCGTAACCCGGATCCGGATCGGCCTCGGGCTCCTCACCCAGCAGCAGCGACACGAGCGACCCCGCGCACCACGCCAGCGCGTGTTCGTCGTAGCCGCCCTCGAGGGCCACGACCACGCGCCCGCCACAGAGCCACTCCGCCGCCTCGATCACCTCGCGCGCTACCTGGGTGTAGCCGTCCGTCGACACCTCGAGGCCCGCGAGCGCGTCGCGGCGGTGGGCGTCCCAGCCGCAAGACACCAGCACGAGGTCAGGCGCGAACGCCTCCATCGCGGGCAGGATCACCTCGCGGAATGCGCGCGTGATCGCCTCGTCGCCTGCGCCACGCGGCAGCGGGACGTTCACCGTCGTGCCGCGCGCCTCGCCACTGCCCGTCTCGGAGTAGTGCCCGGTGCCGGGGTAGTACGGGTACTCGTGCGTCGAGGCGTAAAGGACGCGCGGCTCCGCCTCGAAGATCGCCTGCGTGCCGTTGCCGTGGTGGACGTCCCAGTCGAGGATCGCCACCCGCTCCACGCCGGAGGCCAGCGCCGCCGCCGCACCCACCGCCACGGAGTTGTAGAGACAGAACCCCATCGCGATCTCCGCCTCGGCGTGGTGTCCGGGCGGCCGCGTCGCGACGAACGCGTTGTGCGCCGTCCCACCGAGGACCGCCTCGACCGCCTGCACCACGGCACCGGCCGCGCGCCGTGCGACGCCCTCGGAGGCTGGCGTGGTGTAGGTGTCGGCGTCGAACCAGCCCGCGCGTGCTGAGGTCTCCGCCACCCGCGCGAGGTGCCCCGCGGGGTGGACGCGCAGCAGTTCCGCGTCCGTCGCCGCGCGAGGCGCGATCTCGGTCATGCGGGCACGCAGGCCGGTCGCGTCCAGGTGGTCGAGGATGGCGCGCAGGCGGGCGGGGCGTTCCGGGTGCTGCTCGGCGGCGTGCGCCTCGGACGTCGGATCGGTGAGGAAGAGTGTCGGGGGGCGGGTGCTCATCGCCGCAGGATACGGGCTGAAAACGCTCCGACGCGCAGGCTTATACTGCCCCGGCTCAACCCACATCGTACAAAGGGGAATGAAGATGGAATATCGCAACCTCGGCCGGTCCGGCCTCCAGGTCTCAGTCGTGGGACTCGGGACGAACAACTTCGGCGGGCGCATGGATGCTGGCGCGACCGCGAACGTGGTGGACGCCTGCCTCGACCACGGCATCAACCTGTTCGACACCGCCGACGTGTACGGCGGGCAGGGCAAGTCCGAGGAGTTCCTGGGCAAGGCGCTGCAGAAGAGCAGTAAGCGCGACCAGGCGATCGTCGCCACCAAGTTCGCGAGCCCGATGGGCGAGGGCCCGCACACCTCGGGTGGTTCGCGTAAGTACATCATGTCGGCCGTGGACGCCTCGCTGAAGCGCATGGGCGTCGACTACTTCGACCTGTACCAGATCCACCGGCCGGACGCGAAGACGCCGATGGAAGAGACCATGCGCGCGCTGGACGACCTCGTCCGTGTCGGCAAGGTGCGCTACCTGGGCAACTCGAACTTCGCCGGCTGGCAGATCGCCCACGCTGACCACATCGCGCAGCGCGAGCACCTGACCGCGTTCATCTCAGCGCAGAACGAGTACTCCCTGCTCAACCGCTCCATCGAGCGCGAGGTGGTCCCGGCTTCCGAGGCGTTCGGCCTCGGCATCCTGCCGTTCTTCCCGCTCGCCAGCGGCCTGCTCACGGGCAAGTACCGTCGTGGTGAGGCCCCGCCGGAGGGCACGCGTCTCTCCGCCGGCCCGGCGGCGCAGCGCTCCCTCACCGACTCGAACTTCGACGCAGTGGAGAAGCTCGAGGAGTACGCGCAGGCGCACGGGCACACGCTGCTCGAACTTGCCTTCTCATGGCTCGCCTCGAAGCCGTACGTCGGCTCCGTGATCGCGGGCGCCACGAAGCCGGAGCAGGTCGCGGCCAACGCCGCTGCCGCCTCCTGGAAACTCTCCGCGGAAGAGATGGCGGACGTGGACGCGATCTCGCGCCGCTAGACTTCGCCACAAGCAGCGACCAGACGCCGCCGCGAGGCGGCGTCTGTGTATCCGAGGGTGTGACAGATCGGGGTGGGTGATGGCACGGAAGATCCTCGAAGGTGTGCGCGTGGTCGACTTCACGCGCGTCGTCGCGGGGCCGTACTGCACGCGCATGCTCGCGGACATGGGCGCGGACGTCGTGAAGGTCGACGCGCCGTTCGAGGCGGGCGGGAAGCCCGTGCGCGCGAACGGCAGCGTCCAGAACAACCTCGGCAAGCGCTCGATCGCCCTCGATCTCAAGCACCCGGACGGCATCGAGGTCGCACGGCGGTTGATCGCGGGGGCGGATGTCGTCGTGGAGAACTTCTCGCCCGGCGTCATGGCCCGCCTGGGCCTCGGCTATCCCGAGGTCTCAGCGGACAACCCGAGGGTCGTCTACGCCTCGATCTCTGGCTTCGGACAGAGCGGCTCGTTCAGCCATCGACGTGCCTACGGTGCGACGGCGCATGCCGAGGCGGGATGGCTCTGGGTGCAGCAGCAAGCACAGCGCTCGCAGGAGCCGTTCGCCCCGGGCATCACCATCGCCGATCTCGTCACCGGTTCGACAGCCTTCTCCGGCATTCTCGCGGCTCTCTACGACCGCGAGCGCACCGGTCGAGGCCAATGGATCGACACCACGCTGATGGACGCGCAACTGCACACGCTCAGCGAGGTCGCCGGCCCTGCCCTCAACGGCGCGCCCATCGAGGCGTGGCAGTCGTTCCGGCACCCTGTCCACCGCACGCGCGACGGACGCCACATCACCATCAACATCGGTGAAGCGCACAACTGGTCACGCCTCGCCGCTGCGCTCGGGCACGTGGGCACGCCGATGCCCGCAGGCCCACCGGCCGCGAACGAACTCGTCGGCACCTGGGTCGCCGCACTCGACGCCGCCGATGCCGCAAGCCGTCTCGGCGCTGCCGGCGCTCCATACGGCCTCGCGATGACGATGCACGAGGCGGCTGCGCACCCGTACTTCGCGGAGCGCGGGATGATCGCCGAGGTCGACGACGCGCTCGATGGCCGCGTGCGCGCGGTCGATTCGTCGCTGTTCTTCTCGGACGCGGAGAGCACTGCCGCGGGTGCTGCGCCCCTGGCGGGTCAGCACACGCGCGCGATCCTCGAAGAGTGCGGATATGCCTCGGACGTTGCCCAGGCGCTTATCGCTTCGGGGGCGGCACAAGAGCAGGCGGTACCGGGCTGAGTCTGGCTACTGGTAGATGATCAGGCGCGGTGGCTTCGCGAGCCGCTGCAGCGTGCCAGGCGTCATCAGCGGCTGGTCCCAGCGGTAGAACAGCTTGATGGCCGAGAGCGGTGCATACGAGGCGAGCGTGTAGCGCTCGTACCCGCCGAGTTTCGCCTCGGGGCCGCCCCACCCATTCATGTCGATGACGAGGTCAACGCCGAGCATCGGTGTGATCCGCTCGGGCTGCAGGATCATGTCGTCACGGAACTGATGGATCACGAGCGCCTTCGGCGGGAGCCCGTGCGTCCGGGCGAGGTCGCTGAGATAGCGCTGCACTGCGTTCACCTCGTCGCCGGTTACGCTACCGATCGCGTCGCCAGGTGGCTCACCCTTGCGCCGCGTCGCGAACTCGGGGTCGAGGGCGACGTGGACGTTCGGCACGCGCAGCACCGGCTCGTACGCACGCACCTCAGTCAGCGGGTCGGACCACCCGATCTGGAAGTCGATGATCAGTAGGCCGCCCCACGCTGCCGCGACGGTCGCGTAGGTCTCCACCGTCTCGAAGGCGAGCCGCCCGAGGTAGGTTCCATCCCAGCCGGAGTCCGCCTGCGCCACCGTCGTGATCAAGTGCAGTGCCGGCGTCACCGTCTGTTGGCCGTTGAGCGCGTCGTACACGGCGGCCTGGGCGGTCGCCTGTCGCATCACCTTTTTGGCGTCGAACTCGCCCAGGATCCCCATCGTCGGGACGCCCGGGAACCCGTAGTATGACAGCACCTGTCCGGTGGCGAAGATCGAGGGTGCGACCACGATGACCGGGGGCAGACTCCACGCGACCGGCGTGCTGCTCACGACCATGTACGTGCCGCCGGCCTCGAACCGTTCGAGGCGTGGCGTAGAGGTCGCGATACCAGTCCCCCACGCATGCCAAATGCCTCTGTCGTCGCGCTGCCAGACCGACACGGCCTGCGTAGGCGAGGCCTCGCTCTGCTTCGGCAGTCCGACGAATACGAGGCGCGCGGGCGACAGCGCGCCGTCGAGGGCGATGGACGGGCGATCCCAGGTCAGCCACGGGAGCCGTCGAGGTAGAGGCCGCAGCCCTCGATGAACGCGTCGGCGGCAGGCGTGCCGAGGCAGGTGGTCGCTACCGCTTCGGAGGTCTGGGTACGCGCACCGCCAGCGCTACCCGACGCGGCATCGGCGACATCGTTCGTCAGCGTGGCGATGGTGATCAGGGCAAGCGCAACGACGGCCACGAGGGCCGTGCGGAACGCGGTGCGGAGGTGGAGGGCTCGGAGCACGGGGCCTGCTTGCAGATGAAGGTAAGTTACCTAGTTTACTCCGGCGTTCCTGTGAATCTTGCTACGACTTCGTGAACGCGGCGGTGCCGAAGAGCGTGGTGAACCGCTCGCACCAGATGACGACACTCTGGAACTTCGCGATGTCGGTCCCCATCGGGATGTCGTAGTTGAACGCGCCATCAGTCGCCTTCAACCGTCCGAGTTTGAGTGCGCCGTCCTGATAGCCCGTCGCGCTGGGGGACAGCATCACGAAGAGGTCCGGGCCGTTCCGCACGGAGATGCCCTCCACGCGCAGCACGAACTGCCCGGATGCGACCTCCACCACTAGGGCACTCCCCCGCGCGAAGTGGAAGTAGTCCGCGCCCTTCCACTCGCCTCGGCTCACGACGCGCGGCTAGAAGGTGCTGCCCACGACCGTCGAGGGCGTTGGTGCCACGCCGGGCTTCGCCTCAGTCGGTGGAGGGATCGCCTCGACCGGCTGGCGAGGCCGCCCTTCCTGCTCTTTCGCGTACGTCGCGACATCGAGCGGGCTGGCCTCCATCACCTCGACCCGCGTCCACAGCGGCGCCACGAGGTAGTTCGCGACGGGCACGACGATACCCAGTGTCGCGAGGACGGCGAAGGCAGCGGGCGCGGGTCGCCGGCTGGCGAGGGCGCCCACGCGGGCGACCCATCCGAGGCGCCACGTGAAGACGGTGGCGCTCACGAGGAATGCGGTGGTAGTAACGGTCAGCGGTACGCGGTACGGGTAGAGATCCTTCGAGAGGAAGCGCTCCAGGTGGCCGAAGATTTCCATGACGCCTCACAGGCCGGGTGATCGTCGCATTTCCTGCTGAGGAAGGTGTGAACCACTCATGACCTCGTCCAGCGCGACGCCGTCCGCTGCGCGCCGTACCGTGCGAGGGTGAACCGCCGCTCCGATCGTCCTGACCGCCCCTCGCGCCCGTCTCGGCCGCCCGCGGGCCGCTCGACGCGTCCGAACCGGCCCGGACGCCCACCGGCCCGCGGTGACGAGGCTGCTGCACCCGCAGGCAACCTCACGCTGCGGAACCCGCACAGCGTCCTCGCCATGCTCGAGGCTCGTCCCGCTGATGTCCTCGATATCCGTCTCCCCGGTGAGGCCGGCTCGAAGGCGTGGCGTGACGTCTCCGAGCACGCCCGTGCGCGAGGGATCCGTGTCCACGACCTGGAAGCTACTCCCGCCCGCGCCGTCGAGCGCGAGCGCGCCGGTGGCCGCGCCGGCGCCGAGGCGGAAGTACGCCCTCGCAAACCTTCGCCACTGGCGAGCCTGTTCGAGAATGCGCAGGCGGGCGACCGCTGGGTCGCCCTGGACGGTGTGCAGGACCCACACAACGTCGGTGCCATCTTCCGCACGGCAGCGTTCTTCGGCGTACGCGGCGTGATCACGACGACCGACCGCGCCGCTCCGCTGACCGCCGTGGTCTACGACGTCGCCTCCGGTGGTGTCGAGGCCGTTCCCCACGCGATCGAGACCAACCTGCGCCGCGCCCTCGATGCCGCGAAGGCCGCCGGCGTCTGGGTGCTCGGCACATCCGAGCACGCGACGAAGTCGCTGGGGGATATGCCCCACGACCGCCCGTGGCTCATCGTGCTGGGGAACGAGGAGGCCGGCCTGCGGCGCCTCGTGCTCGAATCCTGCGACGAGGTGTGCGCGGTGCCGCCGAAGGGCACCGTGGTGACCTCGCTCAACGTGTCGGTGGCGGCGGGCATCCTGCTCGCGGGTCTGGCAGGCTAGCGGCCCGAACGCGCATCCAGGTACGCGCCCAGGAAGTCGCGCGTCCACGCGACGAAGTCACCGGCCATGTCACCCAGCGCGATGATCTGGTCGTCCACCAGGGGCAGCCGCACTTCGGCGCGCTCACCCGTCCGTGTGTAGGCGCGCAGCACCAGGATCGCGGTGCCCGCTTCGTCGCGCTCGGTGGAGACCTCGGGCGGACCGTCCTGTAGCACCCGCACCGCCGAGTTGAGCCGCGACAGCCCGCCGAACGCGATCATCTCCTCCGCGCTCAGCAACGCGGACGTGTCCACGTGCAGCCAGTCGAGGATCTGCGCGGACTCCTCGAATCCGCCGACTGCCTCAGCGAACGCCTGCCACTCGTCCAGGTTGGGGAGGGGACGTGCGAGGGCACGCGCTGGCGGGATGGTGCGCCCCGCGAGCGCCGCGCAGACCAGCGCGAGGCGTCGTCCCGCCTCGACGGCCTCCTGGAGCAGCAGGGCGGTGAGCGCGGTGCGGTAGCGGATGTCCGTCAGAAAGATGCCCGTGAGGACGTTGTCAGCAACGATCTGCGGCTTCGTCACGGCGGTCTGCTCGAAGGCGCGGAGGAAGGCGAGTTCGTCGTCGGCGTTCACCGGAGATTCCGTTCGTGGTGAGTGAGAGGCCTTCCAAGCGTACCGGAGGATCGCTCGGTCGCACCCACGCGCCGAGGCCGCGCCTGCTCCCTATCATCGCGTGCGTGACGGAACTCCCCGACGGCACCCATCACCCTGACGCGCCCCGACGTCCCGCGTCGCGGCGTGCCCTCCCGAAGTGGCTCCCGCCATGCCGCCGAGGTGACACCGTTCGCCGCGAGCACCACGGCCAGCCCGTCGGGCAAGAAGCCCTCGAGCGGCTGCGCCGCGCCGTCGCTCAGATTGGGGAGATCCCCGCGCCCTCGATCCATCGAGGGCGCGGACGGGTGGCGTCTCGCTGGGGCGGCTCCCTGGTGCGTTCGCGGACGCTCGCCTCGCGGCCGCTGCCGTGCCGGCTGCCGTCGAGGTACAGCGCCGTCGCGCGATGGTCTAAGCGGAGGCTCGGCACCGCTGGCCGAGGCCTAGACCAGGCTCAGCGCCGCCAGTTGGCTCGCTGTGGGCTCCGCGCAGCAGAACCACGACTCAGTGAGCCCGGGCACGTCTGGCCCCGCGTCGCGGACCGCAGGGCCTGGCCGACCCGCGACCGCGTACGCAGCAGTGCGCGCCCGCTCGAAGGTCACCGCGGCATCCTCGTTGGCCTCAGCGGCGGCTTCAGCCATCGAGGCCAACCCGGCCTGGAGGGCGTCCACACGCGGATCGAGGGCGGTCCAGGTGTAGGTGAGCAACGCGTTTTCGAAGGGGCCCAGGCGGCCCTCAGCGGCCAGCACGTCGTTCAGCGGGGAACCAGGCGGCAGGAGCAATCGCAGGCCGTACTGGACGGGCTGCGTGGCACGGTGCAGGCGTTGTTCCGCGATGAAGTCGAGCATCTCGATCACGTCATCGAGGGTGGTCCACGGGGTGAACGCGACCCACGTCGGGCGCACGGGGAGGCCCGCCGCGCTGGTGAGGCGGAGTGCCTGTCGCATCTCCTCGACAGTGTGGCCTTTGTCGAGGCGTTCGAGGATGGCGTTGTTGCAGGACTCGAAGGCGCTCGTGATCCAGATCACGCCGAAGGAGCGCAGACGTGAGAGCACGTAGGCGTGCTCCACGAGGTGTTCCACCTTCACGGTGACGTCGAAGGTGAGCGCCGGCCAGCGGCGGTGCGCCTCCTCCAGGATTGCGAGGCTATGCGGGACGGCGTTCAGGAAGTCCGGGTCGCCGAAGGTGATGTGCTGCGCGCCCGCCTCGACCTGCTGGGCGATGTCAGCGTAGACAGTGTCCCGCTGCACGAGGCGGAGCGCGCCACCGTAGACCGGGGTAATCGGGCAGTGCTTGCAGGTGTGTGCGCAGCCGCGCGTTGCCTCCACGTACCCCGCCAGGTGCTCGCCGTCGGCACGGCGTACGCGGGCATACTCGTCGAGAGCTGGTAGCCCTCGACGGTCGGGGACGGGGTATTGCTGACGGAGCAGCGAGGGCGCGCCGCCCGCGCCGGTGACGGCACCGGTCCGGTGCTCTGCGACCTGCGCGGCCACCTCGACCAGACCGGTCTCGTACTCCCCACCGATGACTTCGATGGCGTGGTGGCCGAGGTGTTCGGCGAGCGGTGAGGCGTATAGCCCGAAGCAGACGAGACGCGCGCCGATGTTCGCCTGCCGGATTGCCTCGGCGACCTGGAGGCCGATGCGGGCCGCCGTGTGCATCGGCACCGAGATCGCGACGAGGTCGACGTCGCGGATGGCGGCAGCCGCGAGCGGCTCCACAGCAACGTCGAGGGTACGCACGTCGTGGCCGGCGGCGCGCAGGGCGGCGGCAGCCGAGGCGAGTCCAAGCGGCTGGTGGCCGAGTTCGTAGGTGGAGATGAGCAGCACCCGCGCGCCGCCAGCGGGCGCTTCGATATGCGCGCGCCCGGGGAGCGTGCCAAAGGCGAGCGGCTGGGGCGCTGGAGCGTTCACGAAACCTCGAATCGAGCATAGCGATGTTATGCCACCGTCGCCGGGAGAATCCTCGGCGGGTACTATCGGTGCACGCGCAGATTCGTCGCCGCGTTGATCGAGGTGCTGGGCGCCGACTACGTGCGCATGGTGCGCTCGAAGGGGTTGGATGAGCGCGCGGTGGTGTGGCGGCACGGGCTGAGGAACGCGCTCGTGCCTGTGCTGACGCTGGCTGGGCCGGTGTTCGCGAACCTGATCGTCGGGTCGATCATCGTCGAGTCTATTTTTGGTCTGCCGGGCGTGGGGTCGCTCTTCGTGACGTCGATCGCGCAGCGCGACTACGGCGTGATCATGGGCGTCACGCTGTTCTACGCCGTCGTGGTCCTCGCCGCGAACCTTGCCGTCGACCTCGTGTACCCGGTCGACCCTCGAGTGCGGCTCGCGTGAGCGCGCGGGCGAGGCTCCGACGTGATCGTGCCTCGATGGCGGCGCTTGCGCTGATCGCTGCGCTTGCCCTCGTGGCGGTGTTCGTCGAGGCGGTCGCACCCTACGACTCCGCACGACAGTTCCTCGAGGCTGCGCCCGCCTCGACGACGACGCTCAACCCGCTCGCGCCGCGTGAGACGGGGAAGTTCGAGGCGCCCAGCCGCGCACATGTCCTGGGTACCGACCAACTGGCGCGGGACATCTTTAGCCGGATGGTGATCGGACTGCGCATCTCCCTCGCGGCTGCCGCGGTCTCGGTGGTGGTAGTGACGGCGCTCGGCGTGGGGATCGGGACGCTGGCGGTCGCGGGGCCTCGACGGCTGGACGGGGTGCTGATGCGGCTGACGGACCTCGCGTTCGCGTTCGCGTTCCCTGACCTGTTGCTCGTGATCCTGCTGCGCGCAGCGCTCGATGGTCTGCTCCGAGGCCGCAACGTGCCGCCCGAGGCGCCGCTGCTGCTGCTGTTCTTCGCGATTTCGATCACGGCGTGGCCGACGATGGCGCGTCTGGTGCGCGGCCAGTTGCTGGCGATCCGGGTGACTGAGTACAGCGTGGCCGCGAGGCCCTCGGGGCGTCGCCAGCGAGAGTGGCGTGGCGTCACTGGCTGCCGAACGCCCTCGGCCCTGTGGTCGTCGAAGCAACGTTCCTCGTGCCTCGCGTCGTGTTCGCGGAGGCGGCGTTGTCGTTCATCGGGATCGGGGCGGCGCCGCCGACGCCGAGCGTGGGCTTCCTGATCGCGGAACACTTCGAGTTCGCGCGCGTGCAGTGGACAGCGCTGGCGTTCCCGGTCGGGCTGCTGGCGGTGTTGTTCCTCGCATTCCAGGTAGTAGGCGATGGCGTGCGCGCGTCGCTGGACCCGCGCACGCGCCGCACGCCGTAGCGAGTGGCTTCCGCTACGATCCGAGCGCTGGAGGTGGTGTATGCGAATCCTTGTGGCATGGGACGGCTCGGACGGCGCGCAAGCGGCGCTGCGGCAGGCGCAGGTGCTGGCCGGCGCTGGTGGGCAGGTCGATCTCGTCCAGGTGTTGAACCCGCTAATTGACGCCGCCGATATACAGGCCCCCTCGACGCGTGAAGCGATGGCGATCCTGACGGAACGCTCGCACGCCGCGATGGCGCAGGCTGCCACCGCTGGTATGGGGCAGGCGGTGGTCGTCCTCGACCGCGGTGAGGACGTGCCGAACCGTCTGCTCAAGGAAGCCCAGCAGCGCCAGGCCGACCTCGTGATCATCGCGAGCAAGCGCGCGGGTGGGTGGCGCGGTGTCCTCGGCTCCGTCACCCAGCAGGTGCTGCAGGACGCGACGCTCCCCGTGCTGGTGGTGCGCGCCTAGCCTTCG
Organism: Dehalococcoides mccartyi; assembly: GCA_945865925.1. Classification (GTDB taxonomy): domain Bacteria; phylum Chloroflexota; class Dehalococcoidia; order UBA2979; family UBA2979; genus SURF-43. The sequence continues at coordinate 92,914 of CAMBFG010000004.1, read as the reverse complement.
AGTCCCTAGGCCACGTGAGCGTGCAGGTCGGCGTCTTCCTCGTGGACGGCGCCCGGATCGCGTGCGGTCTTCCGGGCGCTGCGCCAGAGGCGAGCGAGTTCATGGCGTTCCTTCACGAAGGTGTAGACGGCCATCACGAGGTAGATCGTGCCGGCGATGCGGCGCACATCAGAGGACGTGAGCGTTGACTCGCCCCTGATCTCGAATGGCAGTGGCAGCTCGACGGCTGAGAGGATGAACTGCACCGCGAACACCGCCAGCAGCAGGATCGCCTCGCGGCCGGCGAAACTCAGGCTCACGAGGACGGCTACGGCGAATGCCGACTGCGCTGCGGTCAGGTACAACTCCTCGACTTCGCGGGTGTCGAGGGGCAATGGGTCGAGGCCACCGGCGGAAATCGCGTACACCAGCGGTAGTCCACCGATGAGCAACGTCCACTGGTTCACCTTGGACGAGAGCAGCGCGCCCATCGCCACGCCGGCGCGGCCGCGCCACGCGAGGATGCCCGCGACCAGGAACTCTGGCGCCTCCGAGGCGAACGGTGCGAGCCACTGCACGAGGGTGAACTTATCGATCCCCAGCGAGGTGCCACTGTGGATCAGCCCTTCCGCAAAGGGCTCCGCGCACGCGAGGATCGCGACCGCCGACACCAGGAAGAGCGCCGCGATCGCACCTCGGCGGGGGCCGCGGCGCATGCCGCCGATGATCTTCGCGGGGCCGAGTAGTTCAGGCTCCTCGGAAGGTGCGCGCATGATGATGCCGACGTAGGCAATGAAGATCGCTGCGAAGATCACGGTGTCTATCAGTGTGATTGACCCGCGCGCCATGAGCGTGAACGACCAGAGCGTCGCCATCGCAAGCGCGATGACGTCCACGCTGTAGGAACGCTCTAGCCGGATGGCCCGTCCTCGATTTTTCAGCCAGAAGAGGAAGAAAATCAGCGGCCACGCAGCGCCAATGAGCAAGCGATTCGCACCGGTCATATTCGCAACGGCGAATGGTGCGTAAGCGAGGTCCTGCCCTGCCTTCCACGCGAACGACATGCTGACGGCGTACTCCGGGAGTACCGCGATCAGCGCGATAAACGCGACGGCGAGCCCCTGCGCGATCTCCGTCTCTGACGCCTCGGCAGCCCAGGCGAGCAGGAAGGCGGAGGAGACAATGGAGAGTCCGTAGAGCGCGGTGTCCGGCACGGTCCCGAAATGGGCGCCGGACAGGAACAGCGCGACGCCAGGGATAGTGCCTGCGAGGGCGAAGACGATCGCAGCGCGCGCAGAGAGCACAGGTCGAACTCCTTCTGCCAGTCAGCAATGCGGGCCTCCGCGATGGTGCCAGTTTCTTCGCTTGCGCGCATCCGTCGCGGTTATCACCAGCCTGAGATTGCGCTGGATGCGCCATTCCCGCGTCACGATCGGGCTTCTTCGGTGTTAGTGCTCGGTGGGATCGTCAACCGAGGTGACTGGCTGAGGTGTCAGCGTTTACCGGAAGCGCTCGGGGTAGAGCAGCCGACCGATCTCCTCCAGCGCCAGCACGATCCGCGGCCCCGGGCGATTGCCGGTGTTCGGGTCAACCGGGTAGACCTTCCCATCCTTGACCGCGCTGATCGAGGTCCACCCGGGCCGCTTCCGCAGCGTCTCCAGGCTCTGCCCCGCGCTCGAAGCGTCCGCGAGGAAGATGACCTGCGGGTCGCGGGAGATCACGGCCTCCGCCGTCAACTGCGGGAAGTCGGTCGCCGCGCCGCTCGCAACGTTCTTCGCCTTGAGGAGTGTGAGGATGGAGCCAATGAAGGTCTTGTCGCCCGCCGAGAAGAGCGAGTCGCTCAGTTCGTAGAACGCGCGCGGGCCCTCGGCGACTGGTGCCACCTTCACCTTGACGGCCTCGATACGCGCACGCATGCCATTCGCCACCTGGTCAGCCTCCGCCGCGTGGCCGGTCAGGTGCCCCCACATCCGTACGTCCTCCATGATCGCGTCGAGGGAGTCCGCCTCGGGTGTGTAAAAGACAGGCAGGCCAGCGCTGCGGAACCGCTCGACGGAGGTGCGCTGGGCGCGAGACATGATGACGAGGTCGGGGTTCAGCGACAGGGCGCTCTCGACGTCCGGGCTGGTGTATTTCACCCGTTGCTTCAGCGCCTTCGCTTCCGCTGGGTAGTCGGAGAACTGGTCAGCGGCGATGACCTGTGGCCCCGCGCCGATGGCGAAGAGGATCTCTGTGACGCCGGGTGAGAACGAGATGATTGCGCGCGGTTGCTTCGCCAGCGTGAGGGGCTTCCCCTCCTGGTCGCTCGCCGTGATCGGGAACGTCGCGGGTGGAGTCGGGGCACTCGCCGCGGCGGTCGCCTCGGGTGTCGAGGCGGCTGGCACGGAGTCGCCGCAAGCAATGGCGAGGCCAGCGACGAGCGCGAGGAGGATCGGGACCAGCGTGCGTGGCTTCATGGTGGCACCTCCGGTGGCGCGAGGTGTCGAGGGCCGCAGCGAGACACCGAGGGGCGCCCCACTCCTGCCGTCGCCTGTCCTCGCAGGTCGACAAGTACGCGTGGGGCGGTGCTCTGACTTCCCTTGATGAGGGTCACAGTTGCGGGACAGCGTCGGTCTTGCACCGACTTCCCCGGGGGCCACGTGCTCCGAGTGTATGCGCTTCCGGAAGCCGCGGGCGACCGGTGCCTACACTCGATGGATGGCGCGCGACACCCCCGGCCCCGCCTCGCTGACCGTCGCGGCGCTCCTCGACGACGTCGAGGGCGCGGGTGCCGCGGACGGGCTAGCGGAGCGCCTGCGGGCGGGCGGTGAGCGCGCCGCGATCGCATTCGCAGAACCAGACGCTGGTAGCGACCTCGCCGCAACGAGGTTGAACGCGGTCCGCGAGGGTGACGTCTGGGTGCTCAACGGCCAGAAGAAGTACATCGTCGGTGGTGCGGATGCCGGCCACCTGCTCGTCCTGGCGAAGACCGACATCGACGCCCCCGGCGATCGAGGGCTGACGGCGTTCCTGCTCCCGCGCGATGCGGGCGTGACCTCACAGACGATCCTCGATGTCCTCGGCCGGCCCGCGTTCGACAAGATCTTCCTGGAGGACGTGCGACTCCCACGCTCGGCTCGCCTCGGCGACGAGGGGCGCGGCTGGCTGATCGGTGAGCGCGCCCGCGAGGCGTGGCTCACGCCGGTTACGGCGCAACGGCTGGCGGGACTTCGCGCCGCACGGCCGGCGAGCCGCGTCGACGATGGGGGCGCCTCGCGGGCGCGGGCGGCCGACGTCGCCACGGCGGTCGAGGTGGCGGCAGGACTGCTGGCGGCGGGACGAACGCGTCAGGCGCACCTCGTGGTGGTCGCGGCGGAGCAGCGCCTCTGGTGCGCCGGAGGCAGTGCCACGGGCGGGCTGCGCTCGGCAGATGGGGACGGGCCGGTCGAGCGTGGGGTGGACGCGCAGGCCGCAGGCGTCGCGCACGCGCCGCTGGACGTGCATCGAAATGCGCTCGCGCACGACCTCGGGTTGCCGTAGCCCTGCGCTAGTTCTGCGTGGTGTCCGTGCCGGAGAAGGCATAAAGCGAGTAGCGAGGATGGCGGCGCAGCACCTCCCGCCAGAGGGTGTGCGGCTCCGTGGTGAACACGTCTGCCGCACGGCTCTGCACCACAAACCATGCATCCTCGCGGATCTCGCGGTCGAGTTGCTGCGCGTCCCACCCGGACGAGCCGGCAAAGATGCGCACGCACTCGATGCTCGGCGGGAGCGCTGGCGGCTCCGCGCGCATGTCGATGAGCCCGACCGGCCCCTGCACCGGCGTCCAACCCGACCGCCGGCCCCCCGTGGCCGCAGCCTCGAGATCGAGGCCGAGCGCGAGGGCGCTGGTGCGCCGGACTGGCCCGCCGTCGAATAATACCGGCGGCGCGGCGCAGCGCTCCGACCACTCCGGGACGATCTCGATGGCGGCGGTTTCGAGGGGGCGGTTGAGGATCACGCCGAAGGCACCCTCCGCGTCGTGGCGGCAGAGCAACACCACCGTGCCCGCGAAGTTCGGGTCGGTGAGGAGCGGTGTCGCGACGAGCAGGCGACCTCGGAGCGAGGGGCGATCCTTCGGCATGCGGGCATCATCGCCCGGTAGCGGAGCCGCGTCACCTATTCCGGGTTGGTCCCTCGAGTGCCCGTAGCAGGTGCGCTTTCAGCGCCGTGAACTCAGGCGAGGTGAGCGTGGTGGCGTCGCGCGGTCGTGTCAGACTCACCTCGACGCGGTCCACGATCCGGCCGGGGCGCGGGGACATCACATAGACCGTGTCGGCGAGCGTCAGCGCCTCCTCGATGTCATGTGTGACGAGCAGCACAGTGCGCGATTCCTCGGCCAGTACACCTTGCAGCCAGCCCTGCATTTCGCGGCGAGTGATCGCGTCTAGAGCGCCAAACGGTTCATCGAGCAGCAGTGTGTCGCGCGGCGCGAGGAAGGTGCGCAGAAGCGCCAGCCGTTGCCGCATCCCCCCCGACAACTGCGCCGGCCAGGCCCGTTCGAACCCTTCGAGCCCGAAGCGCCCGAGCAGCGCCCGCGCCCGCCCACGCGCCTCGGCCGGTGGGACGCCCGCGAGTTCGGCGGCGAACGTGGCATTGCCGAGGACGCGCCGCCACGGGAGCAAGAGGTCCCGCTGGGGCATATAGGCCACGCTACTCGCCAGCGCCTCGCCCGCCGTGGGGCGGACGAGGCCAGCGAGTGCGCGGAGCAGCGTGCTCTTGCCACACCCGGACGGCCCCAGCAGCACCGCGAACTCCCCCGGCGCGACCACGAGGTCGACACCATCGAGTGCGACCACTGGCGGACGGCCTGCGTAGGTGAGCGAGAGCCCGCGCACCTCGATGGCACGTCCGTCCGGCATGCTGCTCACTGACGGCCTCGGACTATCGCTTCGGGAGGAAGTCGTTGGTGAAGGCCGTGTTGGCGGGGACATCCTTCTCCAGCAGACCTGACTTCCTCAGGAACGCGGCGAAGTCACTCCACACCTTCCCTTGCTGGGTGCCCCATGCCGTGCCTCTGTCTGCGTACTTCGACGCGGTGTACCTCGCACTGGCAGCGACGAGGGTTTTGTCGAGTTCGGGCGCGGACTTCAGCAGGAGTGCCGCTGCCTGATCGGGGTTGGCGATCGCGAGGTCGTAGCCTCGGGCGGTGGCCCTGAGGAACTTCCGCACGAGGTCGGGGCGCTCCTTCAGGGTCTTCTCGCTCGCAATCACTACCGGCGTGTACCAGTCCGGGACGCACTGGCCGTAGTCGCCGAACTTCACGGAGGTGACGTCCTTGCGCTCCACCTCGCGCGCACGGAGGACGTCCCAGCCCTCGAACACCCAGACGAAGTCGAAGCGCTTCTGCTCCATGCCGGGCAGGTAGTCGATGTTGCCGACCTCGACCGACTTCACCTTGGTCGGGTCCCCGCCGTCGCACTTCATGAGTGTGCTGAGCAGTTCACGCTCCAACGGACCGCCGTAGCCGCCGTACGTCTTGCCCTCGAAGTCCTTCGGTCGCTTGATGCCGGTGGAGGTGAGCGCGAAGAACGATGAGTCGTTGTGCGTCAGGAGCGTGGCGATCGAGACGACGGGCGCGCCCGCGGCGCGAGCGGGGAGGACGGACTCGGCCTGCGAAATGCCGAAGTCCGCCCCACCGGAGGCCACGACCTGGTCGGCGCCGGCTGCTGCCGGTTCCACGATCTTGAGGTCGATGCCCTCTTCGGCGTACCAGCCGTTCTGGAACGCAGCGTAGATGCCGGCGTGGTGGGTGTTCGGCGTCCAATTGAGCATGAGCGTGACCGGAGTCAGACCGCCTTGCGGCGCCTTCTGCCTCACGCTGCACGCCATCAGGCCCATCGCGACCGCAGCCACGAGTGCCACCGTCCCCAGCCGTACCAGGTGCTTTTGGCCCATCTCAGACCTCCTCTTGTACGCCGCCTCGGACGAAGTGCTGCCAGGGCATCGCGAGTCGCGCCGCCAGGTGGACGGCGGCGAACGAGGCGATGCTGAGTGCGGCGATGACCGCCACCGCTACGAACACTCGGTCGACGCGGAACGCCGTCTGCGACCGCGTGATGAACAACCCGAGGCCACTGCTGGCCCCCACCCACTCCGCGATCACCGCGCCGAGCACGGCGTAGGCCGCGCTGATCTGTAGCCCGGCGAAGAACGAGGGCACGGCGGACGGTACGAGGACGCCGCGGAGCACCTGCCACCGGCCGGCGCCGTAGGAACGCGCCAGCTCGATGAGTTCGCGGTCGGCACGGAGGAGGCCGTCCGTGGTCGCGACGACGATTGGGAAGAAGCCCATCAGCGTGACGACGAGCACCTTCGGCAGCATGCCGAAGCCGAACCACACGACGACCAGCGGTGCGATCACGACCAGCGGCACGTTCTGCGAGATCACCAGCAGTGGGTATACCGCCCGCCGCAACGGCGTGGACCACGCGAGCAGGGCCGCACACGCAGCGCCGAGGATAGCCGACAGCGCGAGGCCCACAGCCGCCTCGCTCGTGGTCGTGCGGAGGTGGCCGGGGAGCGTGCCGCGCACCTCCATGAACGCCCGCGCGATCCGGCTGGGCGCCGGGACGAGGTACGGGGCCACATCGAGGGCGCGCACGACGACTTCCCACACCACGACAAGCGCGACCAGCAGCAGCGCCGCGGGCGCGTAGTCGCGGGCGGCGCGACGGAGGAGCAGCAGCGCGCGTGACATGCGGGGCTAGCGGAACTTCGACGTGAGCGAGGCGACGGTCGAAGGGTTCGCAGCGCGGCTCTCGTAGAGTTTGGCGATGGTGACGACATGCTCGGCGCCTGCGACGAGTGTCGCCTCATGGATGCGGCGCGCGAGATCCCAGACGGCCGCCGGGTCACCCTCGACGGTCGTGCCGAGTGCGTGGACTTCGTATGCGAGCCCGGACGCCTGGATGACGGCGATGGCCGCCTCCACGTGGGCGTACTGGCTCTCAGGCGTCCCAGCCGGGCGCGGCAAGACCTCGATGTCGAGGATCACGGGTTCTCCCCTCTCGCATACGTGGGTGGCCGCAGCGGCCCGACCTCGTGCGCGAGGGGGTGAAGGTGTGGCGACGTCCGATGGGGCACGCGAGCCCGGTGGGCTCCGTCATCGTTCGTTCCGCTTCCCTACGCTCGCATAACCGAGGTCAGGTTCCAGGGGTGGTCCTTGCGGATCTCAGCCTCGCGGCCCCCCCAGCGGCTCACCGTGTGGTGAATCGGCCCGAACCTACCACGCCGCGCTCAGCACCTCAAACGGGGCGGAGACGCGGCGGTGGCAGGGGAAGATCGCCTAGGTGGTGACGGGGGTTTCGAGGTACTTCTTCGGGTTCCCGATGAAGCGGTTGCGGCAGCCCATGTCGTCGAACACGAGCCACTTGCCCTCGTGGTTCCACTTCATCTCTTTGCCTTCAGCGATCACCTTGGCGCACACCAGGCACGTCTTGTCAGCCATCGAGTCCTCCATCTGTTGTTCGGCGCCCCGTCGGGCTTCCGACTCGTAACGTATGTTATTCCCGGTGGCAACTCCCCCACGTGCGTGGTCGAGCGCCAGGCGGTGCGGGGGTAGGATCAGCCGTGGCGCTCCTCCGCCCGAGGTCTGATGAACCGCAATACTGCCCTCCACCTGCCTCGACCCGCCGCGGTCAACCGCCTGATGCTCCGGCTGGCACCCTGGACGGCTCGCTCCGCGGCGTTCTTTTCCCTTCTGAACGGACTTCTGGCCCTGGGCGTTCCGACGGTGATGCGCCTTCCCGGCCGTCCGAGCGTGCTTGGCGACGCGTTGCCGTTTGGCCTGCACCACTGGGGGCGGCCGCTCTCGGCGGTCTTCGGGATGTTGCTCGTGTACCTCGCTTATCACCTTGCTCGGAGGCGTCGGGTGGCCTGGTGGTTAGCCGTCACGGCGGCAATCGTTGCGCTGGTCGCCCATTTCCTGAAGGCGGGTACCGGCCCGCTGGCGCTCGGCCCCGCACTGCTCCTCATACTCCTCGTCGTGAGCCGTTCTCAGTTCACCGTGCGCAGTGAGCTATGGAGCGTGGTGCAAGGCGTAGCGCTCGCCGTCGGTGTCGCAGTGCTCGCGTTTGCTTACGGCATGCTGGGTTTTGCCTACCTCGACCAGCGCGACTTCGGCTTCGACTTCACGCTCACCGAGGCGGCTCGGCGGACGTTGCGCCAGATGCTGCTGGTCGGGAACCCGGACCTTCAGGCCGGCACGAGATACGCACGTTGGTTCCTGCACTCGCTGGACGCTGCCACGTTCGCGGGAGCCTCGCTGATCGCGTTCACCATCGCGCTACCGATCCGCTACCGACACCGCACGCTGCCTCACGAGCGCGCCGAGGTGCGTGCACTGCTAGAGGAATACGGTGGTTCGTCGCTCGACTTCTTCAAGTGCTGGCCGGATAAGGCCTACGTCTTCGACCGTTCTAGGCGTGGCGTGGTCGCGTACAGCGTCGCCGCCGGTTGTGCAGTCGCCCTTGGCAATCCGATCGGAGAACCCGATGGGATGGAGGCCGCCCTCGATTTGTTCCTTGAACTGTGTGAGGACAACGGGTGGTTGCCGGCCTTCCATCAGGTCACTCCGGCGATGTTGCCGACCTATCGCGCGCGCTGACTGCAGGTCCTGAAAGTGGGTGAGGAAGCCTTGGTCGACCTCGACCGGTTTGTAGCAGAGACATCCACGCAGAAGTGGTTCCGCTACTTGCGTCGCCGGTTCGAGCGCGATGGCTGCGTTCTGGAGCGCGTGGAGGCGCCGCTTAGCTCGCATCTACTCGACGAACTCGCGGCAATCTCAGACGGCTGGCTGACCATCCCCGGTCGCCGTGAGCGAGGGTTCACCCTGGGCCAGTGGTCGCGCGACTACATTCGGTTGTCGCCCGTCTACGTGGTGCGCGATCGTGCTGGCGTCGCGAGGGCCTTCGCGAACGTGGTGCCGTCTTACCGTCCGGGCGAAGCGACGGTGGACCTGATGCGTCAGCAGCCGGATGCGGTCAACGGCACCATGGACTTCCTGTTCACGGCGATGATGCTGGATCTGCATGGACGCGGTTTCCGCTGGTTCAGCGAAGGCCTCGCCCCGTTCGCGGGGGTGGGCGAGGATCCCGACTCCACGATCGAAGAGCGTGCTGTACACGAGTTGTTCGAGCGGCTGAACCGGCTGTTTTCCTACCGCGGTCTCCGTGCCTACAAGGAGAAGTTCGAGCCGGAGTGGGAGGATCGCTTTCTGATCTACAGCGGGGGTTCGATTGCCCTCGCGCGTGTCTCGTTCGCGCTGACTCGATTGACGGCGGATCGGTGATGCAGGCCACTCGTCGTCGCCGTTCGCACACGCTGATCGGGCTGCTGGTCGCAGTAGCTCTTCTGGGCTGCGTCGCTGCGGCTTCCACCATCCGAGGGTTGGGTGGGCTGTTGGGACACACGGACTGGTTACTGGTGATCCCGGCGCTGCTGCTCACGGCGTTCTCCTACGCGTGCATCAGTGCGAGCCTCGTGTCCCTCGGGCGCGTGGTCGGTGTGGCGGTGCCGCGCTGGCCGATGATGTGGATCGCCTTCGTCTCCGTGGCGGTGAGTCATTTGATCTCGTTTGGTGGTGTCGCGGGCTACTCGCTCCGCGCCATACTCTCGAAGCGATACGGGATCGCGACCGGTGACACGCTGGCGATGTCATTGGTGCATTCGTACCTGAACAACTTGGCGATGTTCGTTCTGCTGGCTCTCGGCCTCCTTCATCTCGTCCGTGATCCCGCGACGGACGAGGCGTGGCGGCGCACCCTGATGGCTGGTGGGGTGTTGGTGGTGATCTTTTTCGGACTCTCGACAACAGCGATGTTCAGCGCCCGGCTCCGTGTGGCGTTGATCCACGTGGTTGGCCGAGTGGTGGTCCGTCTGCTTCCCGATCGCTGGGGGAGCGCGTTCAGCGACTCCTTCGAGGATTTCGACCGCACACTCGGGCGAATGGCGCATGCACTGCGTTACGACCCTCGCGCAGCGTGGTGGCCGTGTCTGTTTCTAGCGCTGGATTGGGTGGCCGCACTGGGTGTTCTGTGGCTCTGCCTGGACGCGGTCGGTGCTCCGGTCGCGCTGGGCGTCCTGCTGGGTGGCTTCTCGATTGCCGTGGTGGTGGGATTCGCCTCGCTGGTGCCCGGGGGGATGGGAGTACAGGACGGGTCGCTGGCGGCCGTGCTGGCCTTGCAGGGGGTACCGATCGAGGACGCCGTACTCGGGGCGTTGCTCTTCCGTCTCGTCTACTACCTGGTGCCGTTCCTGGTCACGCTGCCCGTCTACGCTTCGTTCCGTCGGGCGCAACCCACGCCCGTCTCCGTGGAGAGCTAGCGTTCGGCGGCAGCCACGTCCGGCCAGCGGAAGGATGTGAACGCCCACTGGGAGAGTGCCCAGGCGTCCGTGCTGCGGGCGCTGTCGTTCAGGATCACCACGAAGATGCGGTGGCCGTCCTTCACGCGCGAGGTGACGATGGTGTTGCCCGCGAGCCGCGTGTAGCCCGTCTTCAGGCCATCGACTCCCGGGTAGCCGAAGAGCGGGTTCAGCGTCCCCATCGGTACCGCTCGATCGCCTCGTGCGGAGTAGGCGCCCTTTGCGACGACATCCCGCAGGTCGGGGAACGACATGTAGTACCGCGACAGGATCGCCAGGTCGTAGGCGCTCGTGCGGTGGTCTGTGCCGTTGAGGCCGTGGGGGTTCGCCCAGTTCGTGTCCGTCAGGCCGAGGCGGCGCGAGAGCTGGTTCATCTCCCGCACGAAGGCCTCATCGGAGCCGGAGACGGCACGGCCGATGGCGAGCGCGGCGTCGTTGCCGGACGGCATCATCAGGCCGTGCAACAGGTCGCGCATCGTAAAGCGGTCGCCGGGGATGAGTCCCATCACCGTGCTGCCGCGCATCGTGCGGCTGTCGACATCGACGGTGACCATGCGGTCGAGGTCGCCATGTTCGGCGGCAAGGATCGCGGTGGCGATCTTCGTCAGGCTGGCGGGCGACAACTGTCGGTGAGCATCCTTCTCGTAGAGGACCAGGCCCGAAGCCTCGTCCATGACGAGGGCAGCGAGTGCAGCGTTCGCCGGTGCGAAGGTCGCGGCCTCGCGCATCGCCGGCCCGCCAGCCCAGAACGAGGGCAGTGGGCGGCCGGGTGAGGCGACAGAGACGAAGGCGGCGGCGCTCATCACGGGGTCATCCGCGGGGACGCTCATCGCCGGGGAGGTCAATGTGGTCGCCGGAGTGGCGGTCGACCGCAGGCTGATCGTCGGACGCCCGTCGCTGCCGCACGCCAACATCGTGACCGCCGCGAGGGCGATCACGAGGGCGAGGGCCGGCCGGCGGAGGGTCGGTCTGCGGTTGGACATCGCCCTGATGCGCCTCGATACCCGGCGCGGGGACCAGCAAAGAGGGGTTGGCGGCAGCATAAGTAACGCGGCGGCCGCCTGCACACAGAATCGATGCACAGAATGGGGGGCGCATGCTCGGCTATGCTGCTTGCGCTTCGGATCGCAGAGGGGAACCAGCGGGCGAGGCGGAGGCGGATTGTCCCACCGTGGTGTTTGGCCCCTGCTGATCGCGGGGATGCTGATGGTGGCCTGTGCAGGCGACCCGGCACCGCGCACCTCGACGCCCGCAGAAGTGTCAACAATCGCGGCTGCATCCGCGCCGACGGCTTCGCCCACAAACCCGACCGAACCCGCCTCGCTCATCGCCTCAGCGGCAGCGACTGCTGCGCCGAGCGTCCTCGCGGTGACGGTGCCGTCTACGCTCAACACGAACGCGGTGACGGCAGCCGCGCCCCTCGACCTTTCACAGATCGCGATCCCGCCCGGGAACGGCGCACTGATCCTCGTCGACGCTGGCCACGGCGGCGACGAGATCGGCGCGGCCGCGAACGGGATCGTGGAGAAAGACTCCAACCTCGAAATGGCACAGCGCGTGCAGCGCCTGCTGACGCAGTCTGGCTATCGCGTGCTGATGACCCGAGTGGACAGCGGCCGTGCCATCGGGGACATCGATGGCCCCGGGCAACCGCAGGGGTTCAGTGCGCAGCGACGTGACCTGCAGGCGCGCATCGACATCGCGAACGCCGCCGGCGCAGCGCTATTCGTCTCGCTGCACTCGAATGGACTGAACGATCCCTCGGCGAACGGGATTGAGACCTACTACAACTCGCAGCGGCCGTTCTCCGCCGAGAGCAGCGTGCTGGCGCAGACGATCCAGTCCACGGTGATCTCCGAGATGCGCCGCACGGGCTACAGCGTCCGTGACCGAGGCGCGCTGGACGACGCCTGCCTGCGCGCCTTCCAGGGGCAGTGCTTCCCGCTCTTCTTGCTTGGCCCACCGCGGGTGACCTCCCGCGACGAGACGCTGCGCCGAGGTGGTGACCCGAGCACCCTCGGCTTCGCGCCGGGGCAGGACGCGATCGCGAGCCGCGCGACGGGGATGCCGGGCGCGTTGGTGGAGTTGCTGTTCATCAGCAACTGGGAGGACGCCCAGTTGCTGGCGGACGACACGGCGCGCGAGACGATGGCGCGCGGCGTCGTCCTCGGCATCGCGCGATTCCTCACGGAGAACCCGAGGTGAGCGCGCAGCGGCGCGTCGCCGCGCTGACCCTCGTGCTGGCGGGCGCCCTCGTGGTGGGGTGTGGTAGTTACGTGCCGCCGGAGGCGTCACCGACCCCGCGCGAGACGCCGCCGCCGACCGCGTACATCGGTGCGATTACCACGTCGGCGGCTGCTGCCGGGTCGCCGGGGTCAGTGACGGTCGCCGTCGACTCGACGCCTCAGGCAGTGGAGGCGAGGGAGCAGGCGCGCGCGGCCAGCCCCTCGATGCCTGACCCGCCCATCGTCACGCAAAGCGCGCCCAGCCCCATCGTGCCTCGGGTCGTGGGATCGCGAGCGCGTGTGGTCGACCGCGTGCAGACCACGGAGATGCGGGTGGCGCTCACCTTCGATGCGGGGGCCGACCGCGGGTATGCCGAGTCGATCCTCGACACGTTGCTGACGGCCCACGTGCGTGCGTCGTTCGGGATGACCGGCCAGTGGGCGGAGGCGAACCCCGACCTCCTGCGCCGGATGGCGGCCGAGGGCCACCACTTCATCAATCACACCCAGACGCACGACTCGTTTACTGGCTTCTCGACCGGCCGTGGGCCGAAGTCCGCCGAGGCGCGTGTCCGCGAACTTGACCTGACGGAGGCCGCGGTGCAGCGCATCGCGAACGCGACGACGAAGCCGTACTTCCGGCCGCCGTATGGCGATATGGACGGCTCCGTGAGCGCGGACGTGTATGGCAGCGGCTACGACATCGTCGCGATGTGGACGGTGGACTCGCTCGGTTGGAACGGACTGTCTCGTGGCGGGATCGAAGAGCGCTGCCTGCGCCTCGCCTCTCCGGGTGCCATCTACATCTTCCACGTCGGTGCGGCGGCGCAGGACGGCCCCGCGCTCCCGGCGGTGATCGATGGCCTCCGCAGGCAGGGTTACGAGATGGGCCCGCTCGACTGGTTGCTGGGGCCTTAGGCACACAGGCCACACACCCCGTCGCGATACGCTGGTCCGATGACCCCTCGTCACCTCATCTGGCCAATCGCCCTCGTGCTGACGGTACTGGCGAGTGCCTGCGGTGGATCGAGTCCGCCCGGGTCGCCCGAGCCGGCGAGCGGGCCTGCGACGGCGAAGGCCACGGTGATCCCGCGCGTCGCGCTCAACGCCTCGCACCGCGACCTCGTGTACGCGGACGGGGTTCGCACCCTCGACCTCTATCTCCCGTCCCGAGGGGCGCCTGCGCCGGTCGTCGTGTGGCTGCATGGCGGCTCATGGGTCGCGGGGGACAAGGTGCCGGTGCCGCCTGTAGTGCTCGACCTGCGCGACCGAGGCTTCGCCATCGCGTCCGTGAACTACCGGCTCACCGGCCTCTCGACGCACCCCGCGCAACTGCACGACGTGAAGGGCTCGATCCGCTGGCTCCGGGCGCATGCGAGCGAGTACGGGTTTGATCCGGCACGCGTGTACCTCGTCGGGTTCTCGGCTGGTGGGCACCTGGCCTCGCTGGTGGCGCTCACCTCGGATGATGCAACGCTTGAGGGTGACGTGGGCGGCAACCGTGAGCAGTCCAGCGTGGTCGCGGGTGTGGTGGCGTACGCGGGGCCGAGCGACATCGGACGGCTCGCCGGTGAATGCACGGGCTGCGAGGTGTCCGAGCAGTTCCAGGCGCTCGGGTGCTCGTTCCTGCTGTGCGGCGACCGTGCGTGGGGCGCCAGTCCGCTGACGTACGCGAAGGCGGGCGCACCACCGTTCCTGCTGCTCCACGGCAGCGCCGACCGTGTCATCCCACCGGAGCAGTCACGCCTCCTCGATGCGGCGCTTCGAGGCGTGGGCGTCTCGTCGCGCCTGATCGTCGTGGCCGGTGGCGAACACGGCCTGCTCGATGACAACGCGAACGAGGCGGCTCGCGGGTTCTTGCTGGGCCTCGCAGGCCTCGGACGCTAGGCCTCGGCGAGGACGGCCAAAAACGAGGCCGCCCGCGCTTGAGGGGAGCGCGGGCGGCTGAGGGGGGCGGACAGCGGGCGGTGGGTTAGAGGGTGCGCACCGACTTCGCGAAGAGGGCAAAAGCCACGGCGAGGAGCATCACGGAACCGCCCATCACAAAGAGCGCCGTCTGAGCGTTCGTGAACTCCGCGATCACGCCGCCGAACAGGCTGCCGAGCGGGAGCAGGCCCTGGTTCAGCATGAACAGGCCCATCACGCGACCTCGATACTCGTCCGGGGTCGTCAACTGCAGCACGGTCTGATTCGTGGTCATGAACACCATCTGGCAGGCGCCAACCACGACCAGCAGCGCCAGGGCCAGCACGTAGTTCTCAAAGATCGAGACGGAAGCCGCAAACGCGATCAGCGCGATCCCGAAGGCGAACACCGCGCCGAGCAGCAGCAGCCCCTTGCGCTCGATGTCCTTCATCGTCGCCAGCAGCAGCGTGGACGCCACCGCACCAATCCCCGGCGCGGACATCATCATCCCGAAGCCACCCGGCCCCTTGTCCAGGTTGTCGCGTGCGACCACTGGAAGGAGTGAGACGTACGGCAACGCGATGACGACGGGCACCAGCGCGAGCGTCATCTGGGTACGGAGCGTCGGGTGGTGCCAGACGTACTTCGCGCCCTCGGTGACGCCCCCGCGGATCGAGCGGTTGGTGACGGTCTTGAACTGCGGCAGGGACAACTGCATCACGGTGATGGAGACGCCGATATACATCGCAGCCTGGATGAAGAAGTTCTCACCCGGGCCGATTTTCGCGATCATCAGGCCGGCGATAGCAGGGCCGCCGATGCGCGTCACATTGAACGCGGCAGAGTTCAGCGCCATCGCGTTCATCATGTCCTCGCGCGGCACGAGGTTGGGCACGATCGACTGGCGGACGGGCATGTTGAACGCCCAGCCGACGCCGGAGAGCAGGGTGAACGCGAAGATGTGCCAGACCTCCAGGAGGCCAGTGACGATGAGCGTCGCGAAGACGAGTGAGATCACGACCATGAAGGCCTGCGTGGTCAGCATCAGCCGCTTTTTGTCGAAGCGGTCCGCCGCGACGCCACCCACTGGCCCGAGGAAGAGCAGCGGGAGCGAACGAGCGCCGTTCACCGCGCCGAGGAGCGCAGCCGACCCGGTGAGGTCATAGGTGAGCCAGCCGAGGGCGGCTTGCTGGATCCACTGCCCGGAGGAGGAGAAGAGGGTGCCGATCCAGATCAGCCGGTAGTTCCGGTGACGGAGCGAGCGGAAGGTGTTGAACCGCCCGCCGACCGGCGCGATGCCGCCTTCCGCCACAGGCGCGGCGGGGATCGCTGAATCTACCGCTCGAGCTTCGATCGCCATGTAATGCTGCCCCAGTGCTGCCGTGAGAGGTGCCCGTCCTCGGATGCCTAGTCGCTTACTCTGCCTCACTCTGCCGTTCACGTCAAGGTTGTATCTGGCCCGTTTCACGCTCGCTGGGGGCACAGCGAGGCCCGCCGGGTGGCGGGCCTGCAAGGGAATCGCGACGGTCTCGATCAGGGGCTAGCGGCGGCCGGCGTTCGCTCCGTAGGGGTTGGAGATAGCAGCCTGGCGGGCGGCGTCTTCCGGGCAGAGCACCGACTTCTCGCGGAACTTCACGCCGCCCTTGATGACGTAGGTGCCGCACACGGCGCACTTGCCTTCCACGCCGTTTTCGCCCCACTTGAAGCCATCACCGTGGGGGCGCAACTCGGGCGGGATGTACCCCGCGACGACCGGCTCGGCCTCGGCAGTGGCGACCGCGGGCTCTTTCTTGGCGACCGTGGCGGCGATTGGCTTGTCGCCGACGCGACCGCGGGCGGCCGCCTTGTCGGCGTACCAGAGTGAGTTGATCTCGATGAACTTGCTCTGGTCGGCGGGGACGTCCGCCTCCGGGAAAATGGCGTCGACGGGGCAGGCCGGCTGGCAGGCGCCGCAGTCGATGCAGTCGACGGGGTTGATGAAGAGCATGGCGTCGGTGCCGGCGTCGAAGTGGATGCAGTCCACGGGGCAGACGGAGACGCAGGCCTGATCCTGGGTGCCGATGCAGGTCTCGGTGATCACGAACGTCACTGGGTCGCCTCCTCCGGCACACGCCCGGCCACGCTCTGGGGGATGGCGTGCGCAGCCCAATCCTACCGAGGCGTCTGGGCGCCGTCGAGGAGCGCGGGCAGCGGGCGCCTTCGTGTATACCGGGCGTATGCTGCCCGCGCGCCTAGGGGCCGCGAGCGCTGGCCGCGGACCCCTCAACAGGCTGGAGGCCATTGGTGACCGAGTTCGTCAATTGGCTCTATCGAGTCGGCGTCTATGGCTTTGCCCTCGCGGCCCTCGCGGGCGGGCTGGTCTGGCTCAGCCGTCCGGACTCGGACGGCAGACGGTGGGCGAAGAAGGCCAACAACAACTACTACGGCTACTGGCTCGTTGCCGTCGCGTTCATCGCCCAGTTCATCTCGGTGGGTTCCCAGAACTACATGATCGGTTCGTTCACGCGTCCGATGACGGAGGAACTGGACTGGTCGCGCTCCGAGTTTGTGCTGGCGCGGAGCATCGGCCAGTTCATCATGGCGTTCACCGGGTTCTTCATCGGCGGGTACGTGGACCGTCACGGCGGCGCTCGACTGATGCGCGGCGGCGCATTCGTCCTCGCGGGCTCGACGTTCATGTGTGGCTATGTGAACGAATTGTGGCAGTGGTGGGTGTTGAACGGTCTGGTGGTCACTGCTGGCGCGGCGATGATCGGCAACCTGGTCGTCAACGTCACACTCTCGAAGTGGTTCGTGGAGAAGCGCGGCCGGGTCGCCTCGTTCGCCGCGATGGGCGTCTCATACGCCGGTGTGGCCCTCACCCCGCTCTCAGCGACGCTGGTGGACGCGGTCGGTTGGCGGATGGCGTGGCACGTCCTTGCTGTCGGCGTACTGGCGGTGATCTTCCCGCTCTCCTTCGCGATGCGTCGTGCGCCCGAGGACTTCGGGCTGCACCCGGATGGCAAGAGTCGCGAGCAGATCGCCGCAGGCGGCGGGCGTGCGGCAGCGGCGGACTTCGCGCGGTCGTTCACGCGGCAGCAGGCGCTCCGGACGCGCTCGTTCTACCTCATTGTCTTCGGCTTCGGGTTCGGCGCGCTGTCCATCGGCGTGATGCTGGTGCAGACCGTGCCGTTCATGGAGGACGCCGGCTACAGCCGCAAGGTCGGCGCCGGGATGATCCTGTTGACCTCGGTACCCTCGTTGCTCTCGAAGCCGGTGTGGGGTTGGCTGATCGACTTCGCGAGCGCCCAACGGTTGTCGCTGATCGGTTTCACGATCAATGCGATCTCGCTGGTGGTGATCGTGTTTGCGGTGCGCAATCACGCCGACCTGGCAGTGGTGGTCGGGTTCTTCATGCTGGGCCTCGGCTGGGGCGGACTGATCCCGCTGCAGGAGGTCGTCTGGGCGTCCTACTTCGGGCGGCGCCACCTCGGCTCGGTGCGGAGCGCGGGGCTGCCGTTCGCGCTGATCATCGGGGCGAGTTCGCCGTTCCTCACGTCGTTCTACTTCGACCGCGTCGGCAACTACGACGGCGCGTTCTTCATCGTCGCCGCCCTCGCGGTTGTCGCGATCGTGCTCGTCTCGCTCGCCAAGCAGCCGACGCGTGCCGAAGAGCAGCCTGCCGAGGTCGCCGCAGTCGTCTAGCGGGCTAGCCTCCGCCGAGCAGCCGCAGCGCGATCGCTTCCGCGAGCGCACCTCGTCGTAACTCCTGGAGATCCTGGCTCTCGTCCGGGCCGTGGATGCGACTGAGCGGCTCGCCGACGCCGGTCAGTAGGATCGCGGCACCCGGCTGCGCGGCTGCGAGCGCGGCCACGAGGGGGATCGAACCACCCACGCCGATCTCGACGGGCTCGACGCCCCACGCTTCGCGCAGGCCGGTGCGGAACGCCTCAAACGCCACATTCGACGTGTCGAGGCGGAACGGTGATGACATCGAGCCTCGGGTGACGGTCACCTGCGCCCCCCACGGCGCGTGCGACTCGAGGTGCGCGACCAGCGCGTTCATCGCGACAGCGGGATCCTGCCCCGGCGCGAGGCGCACGCTGACCTTCGCGCGCGCCACGGGCACCAGCGCGTTGACCGCCTCGCTGATGCGCGGGGCATCGAGGGCGAGGACGGAGACGGCCGGCTGGAGCCACAGGCGCGCGCTCAGCGGCCCGTCGCCGATGAACCGGGTGCCGGGCAGCATCCCGGCCGCCTCGCGCAGGTGCGCCTCGTCCTCGTCCACCGGCGCGGTGCCCGCATGCACGAGCCCGGCGATGGCGACACGGCCCGCGTCATCGTGGAGGGTCGCGAGGAGGCGTGCGAGCGCGGAGATGGCGTCCGGGATGGCGCCGCCGAACTGGCCGCTGTGGACCGCCGCGCGCGCCGTCCGCACTTCGACCTCGCAGTCGACGATGCCGCGCAGGGAGGTGGTGAGGGCGGGCTCCCCGAGCCGCCAGTGCTCGGAGTCCGCGACCACGATGACGTCCGCCTGCAGCAGCGCCCCGTGCCGTTCGAGGAACGCCCCGAGGTGCGGTGACCCCTGCTCCTCTTCGCCTTCCAGGAACACATGCACGGTCACGGGCAACGGCCCGCAGGCGAGGAGCGCACGCAACGCCGCGAGGTGCATCGCGATGCCGGCCTTGTCATCGGATGCCCCGCGACCGTAGAGGCGGCCCTCACGCTCGGCGGGGTCGAAGGGGGTCGCGGTCCAGAGGGTGAGGTCGCCGACGGGCTGGACGTCGTAGTGGGCGTAGAGGAGCACCACGGGCGCACCCGGTGGCCCCGAGCGTTCCGCGTAGACGGCAGGCGCGGCATCCGGCACCTCCAGCAGGCGGACGCCCTCCAGGCCCACGTCTGTGAGCATGCCGGCGGCGGCCTCGGCTGCCGCGCGCATCGCCGGCGTGTCCGCGCCCTCCGCACCGACCGAAGGGATGCGCACGAGGCGCTCGAGGGCGGCACGCGCCGCAGGGAACGCCGCGTCGATCGCCAGCGTTAGATCGGCATGCGCCCCATCCGCCATCGTGTCCTCCTGACAGCGCGACTCACAGGATCGCGATTTCACCGCGAGCGTACCGCGCTCGTGCCGCCCGAGAGCGACGCGTATCCTCGATGGATGGACCGTGAACACACATCCGCCCTCGCCGTCCCGCACGCCCGACGGTGGCGCGCTCGGACGTGGCTCACACTCGCTGCGCTGGCGGTGCTGCTGCTCGCGGTGTGGCCGGCCTTCGTGGATGCCGCCAGCGGGCCGCACATCGTCCGTGCGGACGGCGACTGCCTGCGGATGCGGGCGACGCCCGGCCTGAGCGGAGTACAGGTCGCCTGTCTTGCGGAGGGCTCGCAGGTCTTCGCCCTCGGTGAGTCGCAGGACGTGGATGGCCTGCGCTGGGAGCGGATCAGCGCCAGCGGCCAGACCGGTTGGGCGGCCGGGATCTACCTCGTCCCCGGCACCGCCGCGCCGACTCCGGTGCCGACAGCGGCGCCAACCGCGGTACCGACGGCGGTGCCCACCGTCGTGCCGACTCCGGCGCCTGTCCCCTCGGGCGGCACGATCACCGGCACCGTCTCCGCGTCCGGGGGCTTCTCCCTCGTGCTGTGGACGGGCGGGCGCATCGAGACGCTACTGAGCGTCGCGGAGGGTCGTGGGTGCGGTGTGCGGTCGGTGTTGGTGAGCCGGAGCGGCGCGCTCATCGCGTACATCGCGGGAGCGCCTTCCTTCGTGAACGATCAGTGGACCTCGCAGGTGGGGTCCGGGGTACTCGCTGAGACACCCGTGATCCTTGTCTGTGCGGCTGGTGGCACCTCGACACCCGGGCCGTCGCCGACCCCCGGGCCGACGACGCCCGTCCCGACCCCGACGCCTTCCACGGGCACGGGACCCGGCTCGAGCTTCCCACCGGGCACGCCCCCCGGCCCCGCTGGGAACGAGTAGCCTGCGCCTCTGATGCCAGTGGAGGCACCATGGACGCACCGCTGGACGCACCCCTCGACGCATCCGATAACGGCACGTTGCCGGAGGCCACTCCCACCTCCGGTATGCCGATGTCCCGGCTCTTCGCGTTCGCTCTCGGGGGCACGCTGCTGTTGCTGGCGCCGCTGCTCGTGGGTGCCCTGCTCGTGATGCGGGGGCGCATTGAGGCGCCGGTCGCGGAGGCGGCGCGGCCGTTCGACCTGCCCGCCCTGGATGGGAGCCGGATCACGCAGGCGGTGTTCTCCGATCGCGTGGTGGTGGTGAACGTATGGGCGTCGTGGTGCGGGCCGTGCCGCGCAGAGGCGCCTGTCCTGCGTCGAATGGCGGAGTCGGCCTCGGGGGTCACGTACTACGGCGTCGTCAGCCTGGATGAGCCGAGGCTGGCGCGAGCGTTCGCGGAGGCTGAGGGGCTGGACTACCCACACGCTATCGACGACGGGACGTTTTCTCGCGCCCACAACGTCGCGGTCATCCCGACGACCCTCGTCTTCGCGAAGGACGGCTCGTTCGTGGGCCGCATCGAGGGTCCGTTGAGCGAGGTTCGCCTGCAGGCGCTTATCGACGACGCGATCGCCGCCGGCTCCCGCTAGGAGCGGCGGGCCTACAGCCGGCTTGCGACCAATGCCGCGTACTTGTCGAGGCGCGCGCGCGTCAATTCGACAGTGAGGTCCGTGCGGCCGTAGGCGTGGTACGGCGTCACGTTGGTCACCTGGCTGATATCCAGCAACGCGAGTGCGTCGCAGAGCGCGTCCGGCGCGCGTCCCGAGGCTTCCGCGAAGGCGCTGAGGAATGTCTCGGCTACCTCGATCCCGTGGGTCATCACGATGTCGCGGCGGCAGTGGCCGACATCGAGGCCTGCGACACCCCGGCATACGTTTGGCCAGTCGACAACGCCCGTGACCACGCCGCCACGCCACAGCACATTTCCTGGGTGATAGTCGCGGTGCAGGAGCACGATCTCACCTGCGGGCTCACGGTCGCGTGACGCCTCGATCAGTCGTGCCCATGTCCCCGGCCGCTGCGACCACGGTGGTGGCTGCACCGTCTGAGGGTCATGCCAGCGCTCGTAGACACCTTCGATGTCCGCACCGTCGAGACGGTGGATCGCGGCCAGCGTCTGCGCCAGCCCGCTCACCCACCGACCCACGTCGACCGGTGCGAGATCGGGCCGGCCGTCGAGGCGGCTCATCAGTACGGCCGGGACATCGCACGTCTCGCCGGTCTCGTCGAAGGCGATGAGCCGAGGCGCCACGACCCCGGTGGCCCCGTCGAGGGCCTGCAGCGCGGCAGCCTCCGTGCGTGGGTACTGCGGCTCTTCGGCGCGCACAGCCGGATCCGTGTACCGCCGCAGCACGAGCGACAGCGGCGGCGCGTCCGCGCGGTCGACCTCGATGGCGTGGAGGGAGGACGTCGTCGCACCGGCGAACTGCTCGAGGACGCGCACGTCTCGGGTGCCGGGGACGACGGCGGTCACCCACTCGATGGCGCGCGCGGGGACGGTGTCGGTCATGCGGTGGAGGGTAGAGGGGTCAGCCTGCCGCTGGGCGGAGCACCGAAGCGTCCGCATCTTCGGCGCCGGCGCCAGAGGAGAGATGCCTAGGGGCGGAGCAACTGGGAGACGGTGACGAACTGCAGCCCGGCCCTCCGGTACTCCCGGATCACCTCGCGGAGGACGTCCCGGGTCGACTCGGCGTCGCAGTGGGCGACGAGGATGGCGCCGCCGCCAAGGCCGATGGCGCGCAGCAGGTTCGCGCGGACGGCGGCGGCGGGCGCCTCCGTCCAGTCGAGGGAGTCACCGCTGGCGGTGCCCGCCGAGGTCTGCCCGATGGTCCAGAAGATGTGGAGCGGGAATCCGGCGCGGGCGGCGGCGTCCAGGACGCGCTGGTCACGCGCGGCGGAGGGCGCTCGCCAGATGGGGGCGCTGCCGCGTCCCGAGAAGGTTCTGAGGTAGTCATCTGTGCGCTTCAGGTCGGCGGCGATCTGGGCGTCCGTCAGGTCTCGATAGTCGGGGTGATCCCAGGAGTGAGTGGCGAGTTCGTGCTTCGCGGCGACGCGCCTCGTCAGTTCGGGATGGGCCTCGGCCCAGATGCCCATCATGAACCAGGTGGTGACCACATCCTCTTCTTCGAGGATGCGGAGGATCTCCGCGGTCGCTTCCGACCGCCAGCCGCAGTCGATGGTGAGTGCCACCTCGCTTCTGGCCCGCGTGCCGCGCTCGATCTCTGCCGCGCCGCTCGGCACCGCGAGCGGCGCTGTCGAGGTGGGGCGGGGCGGCGGAGCAACAGCGCCCGGGGCAGTCGAGGTGGCTGCGGGTGACGCCGAGGGCGATGCGCTCGCGCTAGCAGTTGCTGATGGGCTCGCGGTGGCTCGTGCCACCTCCGTCGCCGTCGATGTGGGGGAGGCGGCGGGAGACTGGGACGGGGAGGCCGAGACCGTGGGCGCGGGTGCCTGGTTGGTGTCGCACGCTACGAGGGCGAAAGCGGCAGCCAGGCCGAGCAGGATCGGGGCGCAGTTCGAGGTGAACATCACATTCATCCTACGACTGGGTTACGGGCGCTGCGTGCCCCAGCGTTCCCAGTGGACGACCTCGTCGATGCCTCGGCGCTTTGGTTCGGCCCAGCGGCCCTGTGCGGGGTAGCCGAGGGGGATGAGTGCCATGGTGAGCGCGTCTTCCGGGATGCCGAGGAGGCGCTTCACATCGTCCTCGTGCCCGGCGTAGAGCGAGGTCAGCGTCGCGCCGATGCCGAAGGCGCGGGCGGCGAGGATCAACTGCTGCACAGCCCCGTAAACCGCTGAGCCGGCACGCGGGTTCTGCGACTTCGCCGCCCCGGGCAGCACCGGGATCACCCACACCGGCGCTTCTTCGAGGTGCATCGCGAGGTGCTCCGCCGAGAGGAAGTTCCGCCGGCCGAGGCCGCCCGCGTCCGGGCCGGAGGCCATGATCGCGTCGCGACGGGAGCCGTAGGCGCGCTGCCAGCCCTCGCGGTACCACTCCGCGATCTGGCGCTTCACCTCGGCGTCCGTGACGACGACCCAGCCCCAGTTCTGGGCGTTCCCCGGAGTAGGGCCTCGAATGGCGGCGTCGAGGATCGCGCGGAGGATGTCGTCTGGAATCGGGTCGGCCTTGAGGTAACGGCGGGAGGGAGTGGAGTGCAGGGCCTCGATGACATCGAGGGGTTCGTGGGTGGGGACGGGCATTCGAGGCTCCTTCGTGGCTGAATGAGGGTACGCGAGCGCATATCGGCCTCGCATTGCCCCCCAGCCCTCGCGCCCGTAGCGTGGAAACCCCTTCCCCCTGCCGACGACCTCGATGCCGGAGCGTGCGATGCCTAAGCGTGATGATTTGCGGAACGTGGCGATCATCGCCCACGTCGACCACGGCAAGACCACACTCGTGGACAAGATGCTTCGGCAGTCCGGCACCTTCGACGCGCACCAGGAGCTCGTCGACCGGGTCATGGACTCGACCGACCTCGAGCGCGAGAAGGGGATCACGATCCTCGCGAAGAACACCGCCGTTCGGCACGGCGGGATCAAGATCAACATCATCGACACCCCCGGCCACGCCGACTTCGGCGGCGAGGTCGAGCGCGGGCTGCAGATGGTGGACGGCGCGCTGCTCCTCGTGGACGCCTCCGAGGGGCCGCTGCCGCAGACGCGCTTCGTCCTCGCCAAGGCGCTCGCTCGACGGCTGCCGATCGTCATCGTGATCAACAAGATCGACCGGGCGGACGCGCGCATCAAGGAAGTCGTGGACGAGGTCTACGAACTCTTCCTCGACCTCGACGCGACCGAGGACCAGATCGACTTTCCGATCGTGTACTGCTCGGCGCGTGCCGGGACGGCCACGCTGAACCTCGACGAGCCGGGGACAGACCTCGAGCCGTTGTTCGCAGTGCTGCGCGACCACATCCCCGCCCCTTCCTACGAGGAGGGCCACCCGCTCCAGGCGCTCGTCACCAACCTCGACGCCTCGCCGTACCTCGGACGCCTGGCGCTGTGCCGGATCCGGCAGGGGACGATCCGGCGCGGGCAGATGGTGGCGTGGTGCAAGGTGGACGGCACGATCGTGAACGTGAAGATCGCCGAACTCACCGTGACCGAAGGCCTCGAGCGGGTGACCGCGGAGGAGGCCAGCGCCGGCGAAGTGATCGCTGTCGCCGGACTCGCGGACGTCACCATCGGCGAAACGCTGACGGACCCGGCCGACCCCCGCCCGTTGCCCGTCTTCCGTGTGGACGAGCCGACGCTGTCGATGACCATCGGCGCGAACACCTCGCCGCTCGCGGGACGCGAGGGCACGAAGGTGACCGCTCGCATGATCAAGGCCCGCCTGGATGCGGAGATCCTTGGCAACGTCTCGATCCGTGTGCTGCCGGGCGACCGCCCGGACTCCTGGATCGTGCAGGGCCGCGGCGAACTGCAGTTGGCTGTGCTGATCGAGACGATGCGCCGCGAGGGCTTCGAACTGACGGTGGGTAAGCCCGAGGTCGTGACGAAGACGATCGACGGCAAACTGCACGAGCCGATGGAGCGCCTGACCGTGGACGTGCCCGAGGAGTACCTCGGCGTGGTCACGCAGTTGATGGCGCTGCGCAAGGGCCGCATCGAGCAGTTGGTGAACCACGGGTCAGGTCGGGTGCGGGTGATCTCGATCGTGCCGGCACGCGGACTGATCGGGTTCCACACGGAGTTCCTGACGGAGACGCGCGGGTCGGGACTGCTCAACCACCTGTTCGCAGGCTACGAGCCATGGCACGGCGAGGTGCGCACGCGCCCCTCGGGCAGCATGGTCGCCGACCGCTCCGGCCCGACGACGGCGTACGCGCTGCAGTCGCTGCAGGAGCGTGGCGCGATGTTCATCCCGCCGGGGACGGACGTATACGAGGGCATGATCGTGGGCGAGAACGCGCGCGCGGATGACATGGACGTGAATGTCACGCGCGAGAAGAAACTGACGAACATGCGCTCCTCCAACTCCGACTTCACGGAGAAACTGGTCCCGCACATAAACCTGTCGCTGGAGCAGTCGCTGGAGTTCATCCGCGACGAGGAGTGCCTGGAGGTGACGCCGAAGTCGGTGCGCCTCCGCAAGGTGATCCTGGGCCAGAACGACCGCTCGAAGCGCCACGGATAAGGCCGAGTCCTCGGCCTCCCTCAGCGCCCTCGCACCCTGCTAGTCTTCGGCGGGGGATCGGAGCGAGGGATATCCATGGCGCGTCTGAAGTTGGGCAGCGGCCGGGCAGCGGTCGCGCCGTACGCGGTGACGATCTTCCTGAGTGCATTTCTCGTCTTCCAGGTCCAGCCGATCATCGCGAAGTTCATCCTGCCCTGGTTCGGCGGCGGCTCCGCCGTGTGGACCGCGACGCAGTTGTTCTTTCAGATCGCCCTCCTGGGTGGGTATGCCTACGCGCACCTCGTGTCGTCGCGGCTTTCGCCGAAGCGGCAGGGCGGGGTCCACCTCATCCTGCTGATCACCGCGCTGGCCGTGCTCCCGATCATCCCGGACAAGACCTGGCAACCGGACTCCGATGTCGACCCCACGCTTCGCATTGTGGCGCTGCTCGCGGTGACCGTCGGCGCGCCGTACCTGCTGCTGTCGACGACCGGCCCGCTGGTGCAGCAGTGGTTCGCGCGGGAGCATCCCGGCCGGAACCCGTACGTCCTCTATGCACTCTCGAACGCCGGCTCGCTGATCGGTCTGCTCGCGTACCCCCTGGTCGTCGAGCGGTTCGTGGGGCTGACTGGCCAGGCGTGGACGTGGTCCGTCGGCTACGCCATCTTTGCCGCGCTCTGCGGGTACCTCGCGTGGCGCTCGCGCACGACGGCCCCCGCACCGATCGAGGCGACCGACACGCCCGATGCCGGCGCGCAGCCGGTGGGCATCGCGAACGTCGCGCTGTGGGCCGCATTGCCCGCGTGCGCTGTCGTGCTGCTGCTCGCGGTGACGACGCAGATCACACAGGACGTCGCGGCGATGCCGCTGCTCTGGGTGTTGCCGCTGTCGATCTACCTGTTCACGTTCATCCTCTGCTTCAGCGGTGACCGCTGGTATGAGCCGCAGACCTACGGGATCGGCCTCGCGATCGCGCTCGGCATGGGATGGTGGGTGCTCGACAACGTGATCATCGCGATCGCCGTGCAGATCGCGATCTATTCGTTCCTGCTTTTCTTCGGCTGTATGGCGTTGCACGGCGAACTCACACGAGTCCGTCCGGCCGCCCGTCACCTCACCGCGTATTACCTGTTGATCTCCACGGGTGGCGCCCTCGGTGGCGTCTTCGTCGCATTGATCGCGCCGAGGGTGTTCGACGGTTACTGGGAATACCACGTCGCCCTGATTGGTGCGGGGGCGCTCGCGGTGATTGCGCGCGGGCTGGACGAATGGCGGCGGCGGAAGGTGGGCCGGCGTACGTCCCTCGATCTGGTGCCGTCGGTCCCGGGGCTGCGCGCGGCGGTCGGGGTCGCGTCGATCGTGGGCGTGTTGGTGCTGTCGTTCGCGCTGTGGCGGCAGGTGGAGTCGCGCTACCGCGGTATCGAGGTGATGGGACGCAATTTCTATGGTTCGGTGCGCATTTACCAGGCGTTCATCGGCGATCCGCAGTTGCAGCAGCGAGTCATGGAGCACGGACGCATCCTTCACGGCTTCCAGTTCGTCTCGCCGGAGCGGCGCGCGGCGCGGACCGGCTACTACGGCCGGCTGAGCGGCGCGGGCCTCGCGATCAACGAGCGGCGCGCGACGCTCGACCGCCCGATGCGCATCGGCGTCCTGGGTCTGGGCGCGGGGATGCTCGCGGCGTACGGGCAGCAGGGCGACACGGTCGACATCTATGAGATCAATCCGATGGTGCTCGATCTTGCCGAATCGCCGTTTACCTACCTCGCGGACGCGCGTGCGCGTGGTGCGAACGTGGAGGTCTACATCGGGGACGGGCGGCTCGTGTTGGAGCAGCAACTCGAGGCGGGGTCGAAGCAGTTCGACGTGCTGCTCCTCGACGCGTTCTCCAGTGACTCGGTGCCCGTGCACCTGCTGACCGAGCAGGCGTTCGACATCTACCAGCGGCACATGGCGCCGGGTGGCGTGATCGCCGCGAATATCTCCAACCGGCACGTGGACCTGCGCCCCGTGCTGCGAGGCGTCGGCGCAAAGAAGGGCCTCGAAGTCGCCTGGGTGCAGGGGTATCCGGACTCCTTCGAGGGGTACTTCCAGACGGACTGGGTGCTGCTGGGCGACCGGGCATTCCTTGACCGGACGCAGATCGCGGCGGCGACGGGGCAGTGGAACGAGAAGAAGCCGATCCTGTGGACGGACGACCGCAGCAATCTGTTCTCGATCCTGCGGTTCCGGTAGGGCTCGCACGCGCCTCGGTAGAGTGATAGAACCCTCGCTGTGCCGGGTGGACACCCGGACAGAGGGGGTTCAGACATGGCAACCGTGAACAAGAACGGCCTGCTGGCCGGCAAAGTCGCCGTGATCACCGGCGCATCCCGCGGCATCGGCGCTGCGATCGCCTACCGCTACGCCCAGGAGGGCGCGAAGGTCGTGGTCTCCGCGCGCACGGAGAACGAGGGCGACCACATGCTGGAGGGCAGCATCAACGGTGTCGTCAAGCGCATCAAGGACGCCGGTGGCGAAGCCCTCGCGGTCAAGTGCGACCTCGCCGTGAATGCTGATCGCGTCCGTCTCATCGAGGAGACCACGAAGGCGTTCGGCCCCGTCGACATTCTGGTGAACAACGCAGCGGTGACGTTCTTCATCCCGATCGTGGACTTCCCGGAGCGTCGGTTCAAGTTGATGCAGGAAGTGCAGGTCTACGCACCGCTGCACCTGTCGCAGATGGTGCTGCCGAGCATGCGCGAGCGTCACTCGGGCTGGATCCTGAACATCTCATCGCACGCGGCGCTCCACCCGAAGTCGAGTGAAGGTCGCGAGGGTGCGGGTGGCACCGTGTACGGCATGTGCAAGGCCGCCCTCGAGCGCTACACGACCGGCCTCGCCTCCGAGGTCTACCGCGACGGCGTGGCCGTCAACGTGATCTCGCCGGGCCTCGTGGCCACGCCGGGGACGGTGCATCACAAGTTGGTGTCCGAGGCGACGAAGGAGCGCGAGACGCCGATCGAGCACATGGCGGAGGCGTGCCTGTACCTCGTCCACGGTGACGCCGCGACGAAGACCGGGAAGATCACCTACGCGGTCGACGTGCTGCGTGAGAACAACCTGAAGGCGGCTGAACTGCTGGCCTAGCCCTCGACGCACGACCTCGACGAGAAGCCCCGCGCGAGCGGGGCTTCTTCGTGTCCGGGTCCGATGACCGCTACAACTTCGCGCGGCGGTACTGGGCGGGCCATTCGATGTCGGCGCGGAGGTCACGGGCAGCGTGCAGCGGCCAGTACGGGTCGCGCAGCAGTTCGCGACCGAGCAGCACAACATCGGCCTCGCCGCTCGCGACGATCGCCTCGGCCTGCTCGGGGGCGGTGATGAGGCCGACAGCACCGGTCGCGACACCGGCCCGCTCGCGAATGCTACGGGCGAAGGGCACCTGGTAGCCGGGGTAGACCCGCAACTGCTGCTGCGGCAGGTTTCCACCGGACGAGCAGTCGATCAGGTCGACGCCCGCGGCCTTCAGGCGGCAGGAGAGTTCCACTGAGTCATCGAGGCCCCAGCCACCCTCGACGTATTCGCTGGCGGAGATGCGGACGAGCACGGGGAGTTCGCGCGGGAACGACTCGCGGACGGCGCGGGCGACCTCGAGGGCGAGGCGCGTGCGGCCGTCGAAGTCGCCGCCGAACTCGTCGGTGCGCTGGTTGGAGAACGGGGAGAGGAATTGGTGGAGGAGATAGCCGTGCGCCGCGTGGATCTCGACGGCCTTGAAGCCGGCGCGCGCCGAGCGGACGGTTGCTGCCGCGAACGCGTCGATGACGGCCCGCACTTCGGCGGTGGAGTACGCGTGAGGCTCGGCATAGCCCGGCGCATACGGCAGCGGGCTGGGGCCAGAGGGTTCCCAGCCGCCCTCGGAACTGTCGACGGGCTTGCCACCGGCGCAGGGGCGGTTGGTCGAGGCTTTACGCCCGGCGTGCGCCAACTGGATCGCCGACGCTGCGCCGTTGGCCTCGATGAACCGGACGGTCGGCACCAGCGCGTCCGCGTGTGCGTCCGACCAGATGCCGAGGTCATAAGGGCTGATGCGCCCGTCTTCGGTGACGGCGGCGGCCTCGGTCATCACGAGGCCAGCGCCGCCGACGGCGCGGGAGCCGAGGTGGACGAGGTGCCAGTCGTTGGCGAGGCCGTCCTGGTCTTCGCAGGAGTATTCGCACATGGGCGAGACCCAGATGCGATTCCGCATCTCCAGGTCGCGCAGTCGCACCGGCGTGAACAGCACACTCATCGCTCGCCCTCGTCCCGTTGTCCGTCTGAGCAGGAACTGTACCGCGAGGGCGACTGGTACCGCGTCGCCCGTCGCTCGACGCCGGTGAGGTTCGCTACTTCGGGCGAGCGGGGAGGCCGAGGCGACGTCGAAGGCCCTCTTCGCCCCAGCGCATCACGATGCCGTGGTTCCAGGTGAACACCGGCCGCGCGATCGGCGCGAGGAGGTTCATCCACCATTGCGTGGTGCGGACGTCCCATTCGTAGCGGACGTGGGTGCCGGTCGCGGTGGGAGTAAAGAACCAGCGTCCATCGCCCTCGAGTTCGCCGGTGGCGTGCCCGGTCAGCGCGACGGGCTGATCCACCCCCGTGACCTGCATGACGAAGACGAGGTCGTACGGCAGGAACGAGCGGAACACGTAACGGCGGCGGTTGCCGATGCCCTGCGGCTCGTGGTCGGTGAGTTCGGTGACGGCTCGGATGCCGCGCCACCATTCGGGCCAACGGAGCGAATCACCCACGGTCTCGAAGACCTCCTCGATCGGGGCTTCGAAGTCCCAGTCAGTGACGAAGCGATAGCCGGGCATCAGCCCTCCACATCCGCTTTCGACGATAGCAGCCGCGCGAGGTGAGAGGCCGGGAACGGAGAGGCCCGGCACTTCCCCCTCGGTATGCCGGGCCTCGTCGAATGTGACCGCGAAATTACCGCGCGGGGACCGCCGCCATCACGGAGTCGAGGAACGCGGCCGCTACCGCGTTCCACTCCTTCGCCATTTCCCAGTACGCGTTGTGCGGTGCGCCGGGCATCTGCACGTAGCCAACGTCCGGCCGCACGGCGTGCAGCCCCTTCGCCGCTTCGAGTGCGGTGTCGAGGTCGCCGGTGATGATCTGCAGCGGCGAGGTGATCTTCTTGACGGCATCCACCATGCCCGCCCGCTCTGCGACCGTCTTCGCGCTCGCCTTGCGGGGGTGGCGGAGCGCCTCGATGCGTGTCGCAGTCGAGCGGATGCGGTAGTAGCGCGCGTGCATATCCGGCTGCTGCGCCTCGAACTGCGGGGTGAAGGAGTCGCCGAACGGGATGTAGAGGCGCTCCGGGTCGAGCGGTTTCGGCGTGGCGGGCATCGACTCTGCCGCAGCACGGACGCCGGCGCCCGAGATGATGAGCGCGACGGCGTCACCGGGGTGGCGCGCCGCCCAGCGCAGGGCGGTGTTCCCGCCCATCGAGTTCCCCGCCAGGATCGGGCGCTGGATGCCGAGGGCGGCGAGGAAGCCCTCGAGTTCATCGGCACGGTCGGGCTCGTCAGCGTCGCGCGGGGAGTTCGCGGAGTGGCCGTGGTTCACGCTGTCGTAGGCGATGCAGCGGAAGCGGTCGCTGAAGGCGGCGAACTGCTGGAACCATGCCTGGCCACAGGACGAGTTGCCATGCAGGAAGACGAGCGGTTGACCCGAGCCCGCCTCGACGTAGTGGGTGTCGCTGCCGTTGACGTTTACCCAGGGTATGACTCACCTCGTTCGGTCCCGCTCGATCGCTGGGCGGGACGGTGGCAGACCCGGCCGGATCTGTCAACGAGAAATCGAAGGTCTAGGTGGGGTGAGGGCCGGGGAGGAGGGTGGGAATCTCTCGTCGCGCGGCGGGTGAGGTCGCACGGTCACTGATCCTCTGCGGCACGGCTATAGTCGCGCCGGCGGCCCGCCGTTAGGCCCGAGCGCGCTGGAGGAGGGGTCCCCGTGCGCGTACTGGAGATCAGCGACGCCGACCAGGCTGCGGCCTGGGCAGGCAAATGGTTCGCGCGGTGGGGCGCGGAGGTG
Organism: Dehalococcoides mccartyi; assembly: GCA_945865925.1. Taxonomy (GTDB): domain Bacteria; phylum Chloroflexota; class Dehalococcoidia; order UBA2979; family UBA2979; genus SURF-43. The sequence continues at coordinate 61,257 of CAMBFG010000004.1, read as the reverse complement.
ATCCGCGTGTCCTCGTCGCGGGGTGCGGGGACTCGGGCGGCTGAGATCGCGCTGCACGGGGGAAAGACCCGCGTGGTGGTTGACTGGGCGACGCCCGAGGGACGGGATGCCCTCATCCGGCTCGCGCGCGAAGCGGACGTCGTGCTGAGCGACCTGCGGCCGCGCGACCTCGAGGTGATCGCGTTCGACACCCTCGGTGGTGAGCGGACACGAGCGCGCGCGGCGATCACGCCGTTCGGGCGCACCGGGCCATACCGCGATGACGAGGCGACTGCGGGGACGCTGCTCGCGATCGGGGGGTACACGCACCTCTCCGGTGACCCGGGACGCGCGCCGCTGACGATGCCGGGGCCGTACCCCTACGTGCAGGCGGGCACGCTCGCCTACAGCGTCGCGCTGGCCGCGGCGTTGCGGACGAACGAGTGCGCGACGATTGATCTGTCGATTTACGAGACGCTCGCGACGCTGCACCAGTTCACGGACCTCATGTGGCTTGCCGATGGCCTCGTGCGGTCGAGGCACGGCAACCGCTGGGAGAACCTCTGTCCGACGACCATGCTGCGCGCGCGCGATGGCTGGGTCGCCGTCAACGTCCTACAGCAGTTCTGGCCGTCCTATGCCCTCTGGGTAGGTGGCGTGGAACTCGAAGGGAACGCTGAGCTCGCGCTGAACGCGGGCCGCATGGCGCACCGCGATGAGGTGGAGGCACTGAGCGAGGCCTTCTTCCAGAAGTTACCCGCGCGTGAGGTCTTTCGCGAGGGCCAGGAGAAGTGGCGCGTGCCGATCGGGTACGTCCAGTCGTTCGCAGAGATGCGTGCTGACCCTCAACTCGAGTCGCGTCGCTTCTGGCGCGGGATCGATACCGAGCCAGGCGTCGACGCGCCGGACACGGCGGACGTGGTGCTGCCCGGCTCGGCGTTCCAGTTCGCTGGCGACCGGCGTGCGCCAGAGCGGCCGCCGCGCCCGATCCTCGAATCGACGGAGGGCGTTGGCTGGCACGATATGGAGGCGCTGGGTGGCTCCGCGCCGAAGCAGCGCCCGCTCGAAGGCATCCGCGTGTTGGACTTCACGCGGATCTGGTCGGGCCCGCTCGCGACGCGGTTCCTTGCGGACCTCGGCGCCGACGTGCTGCGCATCGAGGCGCCGGACGGGCGCGGGCCGGCGGTCGTGCCTCGGGGTGTGGGTGGGTACTACCCGGGTGGCGACCCGGGAGAGAAGCCGTACAACCGCCAGGGGTTGAACAACAAGCTGATGCGCAACAAGCGCAGCCTGGCGATCAACCTCAAGTCGCCCGAGGGTAAGCGCGCCATCCTGCGGCTCGTCGCGAACGCCGATGTGGTCGTGGAGAACTTCAGCGCCCGCGCAATGCCCTCGCTCGGACTGGATTACGAGGCGTTGAGCGCGCGGAACCCGCGCCTGATCTTCCTCACGATGCCCTCGTTCGGTTCGCGCGGGCCATACCGCGACTACGTGGGGCTCGGGCCGAGTATCGAGCCGATCTCGGGGCTAACGGCACTGATGGGGTACGGCAAGGACGAGCCGCGCGTGACGGCGATGGCGATTACGGACGCGGCTTCCGGGGTGTGCGGGCTGTCGGCGGTGCTGACGGCACTGTGGCAGCGCGAGCGCACCGGTAAGGGCGCGCTGCTCGACCTGTCACAGTCGGAGGCGATGGCGGCGTTCCTCGCGGAGGAGATGGTCGCCGCACAACTCTCGAACCGTGAGCCGGAGCGGCTGGGGAACGGTGCGTGGAACGCCGCGCCGTATGGCGTCTATCGCTGCCTGGGCGAGGACGACTGGATCGCCATCGGCTGCACCACTGACGCGCAGTGGGCCGCCCTCGCGCGCCTGGCCGGGCGTGGGTGGGAAGTCGATGGTCGCTACGCGACGGCGGACGGCCGCATCGCACGTCGGGCAGCGCTCGACGAACTGATCGAGGAATGGACGGCGGGCGAGGAGAAGAAGTCGCTCGCGCGGCGGCTGCAGTCGGTCGGAGTGGCCGCAGCGCCGGTCCACTCCGCACCCGAGTGGCTGTCCGACCCTCACCTCGAAGCGCGCGGCTACTTCTCGACGCTCAAGACGCCGGACGCAGGCCAGTACCGGAGCGACGGCCTCCCCCTCACCATCGATGGCTCACGAGGTTACGAGGCGTGGACGGGCGCGCCCGCCCTCGGCGGCCACAACGCGGAGGCGCTCCGCTCTGCGGGGTACAGCGAGGCGGAGATTGACGACCTCGCTGCTCGTGGTGTGATTGTGGACCGGCCGCCGGTGTAGCTCGGCTACGAGTCGTAGGGCGGGAAGCCGTCCGTCTCGTACTTCAGGCGACGGAGCATGGCGGGCCATTCGAGGACACCGTACGGGCGGCGGACGCCGGGCTGGTACTGGTTCGCGGTGTGTGCGACCACATCGTCATCCGGCTCGATGACCTGTGCGGAGAGCGCGTCCACCTGCGCGCGGCAGGACATCTCTAACTGGTACATGAGGTTGAACGCCTCGGGCACCGTGGGGCCGCAGGTGAGTAGCCCGTGGTTCTTCAGGATCATCGCATTGTGGTGGCCGAGGTCGTTGACGAGCCGTTCCTGCTCCGCCTTGTTGATCGCGGGGCCTTCGTAGTCGTGGTAGCCCATGTGGCCCGCGAACCGCATCGAGGTCTGCGTGAGCGGGAGCAGGCCGCGCTTCTGGGCGCTGATCGCCATGCCCGCGCGGGTGTGGGTGTGGATGATCGCGCCGACGTCCGGCCTCGCACCGTGGATCGCGCCATGGATCACATAGCCGGAGCGGTTGTAGGTGTAGTCCGTGTCCGGCTTCCAGATGACCTCCCCGTCCAGGTCGATCTTGACGAGGCTCGAGGCGGTGATCTCCTTGTAGAGGAGCCCGTAGAGGTTCACGAGGAAGTGCTCAGTGCCCGGCACCTTCGAGGTGATGTGGTTGTAGATCATGTCCGTCATGCCGTAGCGGTCCACGAGCCGGTAACAGGCAGCGAGCTCGACGCGCGTTGCCCATTCCTCCGGGCTCACCTGGTCCTTCACGGACGGGAAGTCGGCCGCGTAGTTCATCGTCATAGTGCATCTCCCGACGGAAACACTCGCACATCAAAGCGCACTCTACGTGTCTCGGGACAGTAAGCGTCCCACCTCGCTGACCTCGTCTGCGTCGCGTTCCCAGAGTGCCGACAATCCCATCAGCTCGCGAAGGACCAGACCGGCCCCCTGAGTCTGCATCTTCTCTGGGTTTAAGTCGGATGGCCCGAGCATGGTGTCACCGGGCATTGCAACGTACCCGCGGTGGTGCAAGTAAAGACTCTCGTACATCAATTCGATTAGACCATGCTGCAGGCTGGGAGATCCTCGGTAGTCTCCCGACCGTAGTGCAATCCGATGCGGGCGTGAGAACAATTCTAGTAAGATGAGCTCTCGGAAGGTGAGGTCCTCTGCAATCTTGACCAGCATGACCGCGTACGTGGGTGGAATGTTTGTGTCGAACGCGAGGTTCGCGAACAGGTTCGCCAGATATGGCAGCTTGCGCTCTTGATATTCACGTTGGGTAACGAGCAGGATGCCCTCAAGTAATTCCTCAGCGGCTGGACGTCGACCGGCTGGATCGGCCTTGAAGAAACCGTCGGAACGCAACTGGTCGCCTCGTTCCAGTCTCTGCCGAATCTGCTCGACCGCGAGGCGAAAGACCTCTCCTACTCGCTGCTGCTCACGCGGACTAAGGAGTCTCGCATCGATCTCCTTGCCGACACGCTGCAGCGTGCTCGCTGCCAAGGATCCTGCGGCGCCGCCTAGGGCCACTCCAGGCATACCACCAACGGCACCCCCGACCGCGGCTCCAAGTACACGGCTCGCTGCGGCTGTCGACGCAGCTCCTAGAACGCGGCGGGCCGCTCGAAGAGGCTTCTGCCAGGTCCAACGACTCGACCCACTCACTAGATTCCCTTGCGACTCGATGGGCATTGCAACCACCTCTGCGGTTGCCTTCACTGGTGGCCACCACATTTCGTCATCAATACACATGGTACGCAACGGGGGCACTCATTTCCGGCGGGAATTGGTGACGCTACCAGCCGCCCCGGTTGTATCTTCCAGTCGTTCGTTTCCACGGTTCGGTATGAGCCGTGGTCACCAAAGGAGAGCACATCTATGGCACGCCTCGTCCCCCTCGACCTCGCGAACCTGACGCCCGAGCAGAAGGAAGTAGCGGATGCCATCGTGAGCGGGCCGCGCGGAGGGCTGCGCGGGCCGTTCGACGCTTGGCTACGGTCGCCCGTGCTCGCGGACCGCGCACAGAAGGTGGGGGAGTTCTGCCGGTTCAGCAGCAGCCTACCAAAGCACCTCTCCGAGTTCGCGATCATCCTGACCGGGAAGCACTGGAAAGCGCAGTACGAGTTCTTCGCCCACGCCCGGATGGCGATCGAGGCGGGGCTACCTCGGGAGACCGTCGAGGCGGTCCGCACCGGCACCGTGCCGGTGCTGCGGGATGACGCGGAGCGGGCGGTGTACGCGTTCGTGACGGAGTACTTCGCGACGAACCGGGTCTCGGACGGCACGTACCAGGCGGCGCTCGCGACGCTCGGCGGAGAGCGTGGGGTTGTGGATTTGGTCGGGATCGTCGGGTACTACGGGCTCGTCTCGATGACGCTCAACGTCTTCGACGTGGGGTTACCGGACGGGGAGCCGCTGCCGCTAGCGTGACGATTGCCACCCTTGCTAGGCCCTAAAGCCCTTGCCTCGGGATACCCGCCTCATGCGTGCTTGAACGGCAGGTGTAGCATCCGCCGTTGGAATCACGAATGACGTGAAGGGGGTATGCGATGGGCGCTCTTGATGGAGCCGTCGTCGTCGTCACCGGGGCTGGGCGTGGCATTGGCCGCGCGGCTGCGTTGGCCGCGGCAGCGGAGGGCGCGACGGTGATCGCCGCGGACAGCGGCGTCGAACTCGACGGTAGTGGGGGCAACCCTGGCATCGCCGAGGCCGTAGCGAAAGAAATTACCGCCCGTGGGGGCAAAGCCGTCGCCGTGTCGGCGGACGTGGCCACCATGGCCGGCGCGGAGACGACGATCCGGGCTGCGCTGGACGGCTTCGGCAAACTGGACGGCCTGGTGTGCGCGGCGGGCATCCGACGTGACACGCCGATCTGGCGGATGACGGAGGAGGACTTCGAGTCCGTCGTCATCGGCAACGCCAAGGCCGCGTTCAACGTGATCAAACTCGCCTCGATCGCGATGCGGCAGAACCGCTACGGTCGCATCGTGATGTTCGCCTCGGACGCGGGCCTGGGCTCCGTGGGGGCTTCGAACTACGCGGCGGCGAGCGAGGGGCAGATCGGGCTCGCGCGGACGGTCGCGCGTGACCTCGGCCGGTACGGCATCACGTGCAACACGATCTCGCCGCTGGCGCGCACGCGGATGTCTGGCGGGTCGTCTGAGGAACTGCGTCCGCCTGCGGGCGTGGTGTCTGCGGAGGAGATGGCCGGCATCGCCGCGCCGATCCCGCTACAGAAGTGGGAAGGCAGCGGCCACCCGGATGATCCGGAAAGCGCGGCAGCGCTGGTGTCCTACCTGCTCTCCGAGCAGTCGGCGGACGTGAACGGTCACCTGTTCGGTGTGCGGGGCGGCGAGGTGTACCTCTACTCCTACCCGAGCATCGAGCGTCAGATCCTGACGTACAACCGCCGCTTCACGATGGACGAACTCGACGAGCAGATGCCGCGGACGCTGGCCAACGGCGTCGTCAGCCCGCTGCGATAGCGCGAGGACGAGGAGTACTCAGATGGGTAACCGACTCGAAGGCCGCGTCGCGGTCATCACGGGTGCGGGTCGCGGTATTGGCCGCGGCGTCGCGCTGCAGATGGCCGAAGAGGGCGCGAAGGTGGTGGTCGCCGACTTCGGCGGCAACCTGGACGGGTCCGGCAACGACGCCGGTCCGGCCGACAGTGTGGTGAAGGAAATCCGTGCGATGGGCGGTCAGGCCATCGCACACTACGGCGACATTTCGAAGTTCGCCGACACGCAGGACCTGGTGAACGCCACCCTGAAGGAATTCGGGCGCATGGACATCATGTGCCACGTGGCGGGCATCCTGCGCGACCGCATGATCTTCAACATGGCAGAGGAGGAGTGGGACGCCGTCCTGGCGGTCCACCTGCGCGGCGCATTCAACTGCGTCCGCACCTCGGTCGAGCCGATGATCAAGCAGCACTACGGACGCATCCTGCTCTTCTCCTCGGGGTCAGGCCTCGGCTCTACGGGCCAGGCGAACTACTCCGCGGCGAAGGAAGGCATGGTTGGGTTCGCTCGGGCGCTGTCCCGCGAACTCGGCCCGCACGGCATCGCGGTGAACGCGATCTACCCGGGCGGCAACACGCGCATGACGCAGTCTGTGCCGGCGGCGGCGCAGCAGATCCGTGCGGCGGCGGGCATCCTGCGGGCCGGTGGCACGCAGAACAACCCGGCGGCGGCACCCGAGGGCGCGACGCCTCGTGACCCGGAGAACAACGCTCCGACGGTGACGTGGCTCTGCACTGAGGCGGGCGGGGCGATCAGCGGCCACGTGATCGGGACGTCCGGCTGGCAGGCCTCGCGCTACAGCCAGCGCAAGGTCATCCGCAGCATCCACCAGCCACGGAACTGGACCGTCGAGGAGTTGGCGAAGGCTGTCCCGGAGCAGTTGCTCTCGGGCATTCCGAACCCGGCACCGAAGCTCCAGCCGAAGGAAGGTGCATAGCCTTCCGCCCTCGCGATTCGCGAGCACTCAGACGGCCGCCCGAAAGGGCGGCCGTCTTGGTTTGTGCCGGGCATCGAGGTCTACGTCCCGAGGAGGCTCCGCACGTACTGCAGGGTGGCGGCGGTGTGGCCGTAGTTCGATTCGCGGTCAGGCTCGTAGTAGGGCTTGTTGGGGGTGCCGACGCCCTCGTTCTCGTAGGTGGCGACGTCCGTGCGGGCGCTGTTCGTGAGGAGGTTCTGGGCAAGGAGGGTTTGGCCCTGCCTCGTGAGCGCCCAGTTCAGGAAGAGGCGGGCGGCGGCCGGGTGTGGAGTGTTGTTGAAGGCGAAGAGGGCAGTGCCCGGGACGTGGTCGGCATCGGGGAGGTCGAGGAACTTGATGTGGTTCACGCCTCGGTCGCGGTAGGGCTGGAGGGACTTCGGACGGATGCCCTGGGCGATCGGGTAGGTGCCGTCCGCGAGGGCGTCGATGAGCAGGTTGCCGCCGCCGACGACCTTCGGCTGCTGGTCCACGAGCAGCGTCTTCACGACGTCGTTGCTGTAGGTCTTCGCGACGCTGGCGACGGAGAAGAGTCCGCTGCCGATCCGCGGGTCGGAGGTGATGACCTTGCCGCGCCACTTCGGGTCCAGGAGGTCGCGCACGCTGCTGATCTCGCCGTCCTTCACGATGCGGGTGTCGACGGCGTACGCGTGCTGCACCTGGTACTCCCACGCGAAGGAGAACTGTGCTTTGGCATCGATGAAGCGACTCGCGAAGCCGTCACGCCAGGCGGTGTCGTCGGTGACGTCGGAGCGGAAGAGGAGGGGGCGGACGGGAGCCCAGAAGCCATCTTTCAGGCCCTGGGTGATCGCGGGTTCGGCCTGCACGAACGCGAGGTCGAGGGTGTAGCGGCCGCCCTTGCGCTCGGAGCGGACGCGTTCGAGCCACGTGGTGGCGCTGGCCTCCGTGAAGACCTGCACGTCGATGCCGGGGAATGTGGTCTGGAACTCGTTGGTGGCGCGGCGGTAGCCGGCCTGCCCGCGGACGAGGATGAACAGGGTGCCCTCGCGCTTGGCCTCGGTGAAGAGCGCATCCCAGTCCGGGCGGACGGCGGTGTTGCCGGCGAACGGGGTGGAGACGATGCGGGGGCCGGTGGCGGGTGGGAGTTGGTCGCCACCGAAGAAGCGGTCGCGGCCGAAAGCGACACCGGCTGCTCCGGCGACGGAGGCGCCGGCGAGTCCGATGAACGCGCGCCGTCCGAGTCGCATCGCGAGGCCTCGCTTTCGGTCTCGATCACAGCCTAGCGCGAAGGGATTAGCGCTGGAGGATGGTCCCCGCCTCGCAGAGGGTGGCGATCTCAGCGGCGGAGAAACCGGCTTCGACGAGCACCTCGGCAGAATGCTCGCCGAGGGCGGGCGCGGCGCGCTGGACGGTGGTGGGGGTCTTCGACATGAGGACTGCGGGGCCGACGACACGCTGCGGGCCGGTCACCGTGTGGTCCACCTCCCACATCATGTCCTCGGCGACGACCTGGACGTCGTCCGCCATCACCTCGGGCATGCGCACGGCAGAGACCGGCACCCCGGCCGCGTCGAAGTCGCGCACCCAGTCGTCGGCGGTGCGCTCGAGGAAGCGCTTGCGGAAGCGGCGCTTCCAGTCGAGGGCGCGCTCGACGTTTTCGGGGAGCAGGGCGTCGTAGTCCGGGCTGTCGCTGTCTTCCTCAGGGAAACCGAGGACCTTGCGCATGCCGTCGCGGTTTGGCTTTGTGAGCGCGCCGAGGACGACAGCGCCCTCGCGGGCTCGGTAGCCGCCGTAGTAGAGGCGGAAGGCGGCACGCGCGGTCTGGCGGGCCTTGCGGACGTCCAGCATGGCGTCGTAGGGCTCGCCCGCAGCGAGGGCGGCTTCAGCGGCCTCGAGGAGTGGGTTGCGGAGGATGGCGTCGCTGACGGGTTCGCGCATGACGGCGCCGGCCTGGATGAAGAGCGCGGTGCGAAGCAGCGAGGTGCTGAGGTACTGGCCCTCACCCGTCCTCGCCCGGTGGAAGAGGGCCATGCCGACACCCATGGCCGCCGCGAAGCCCGAGACGATGTCCGCGATCGGGATGGAGATCAGGTCGGGCGCACCGTCGTCGTCGACTTTGGCGTCCGTGACCATGAGGCCGGAGTACGCCTGGGCGACGATGTCGGAGCCGGCGCGCTTGGCCTCGACACCATGCTCGCCGAAGCCGGTGTTCTGCCAGTAGATGAGGTCAGGGCGGAGTGCCTTGAGCGCGTCATATCCGAGGCCGAGGCGTTCGGCGACGCCGAGGCGGTAGTTGATGAGGACCACATCGGTCTGGGGGATGAGGCGGCGGATGAGGTCCTGCCCTCGCGGGTCGTGGAGGTCGACGACGAGCGACCGCTTGCCTCGGTTCAAGGCCTGGAAGCCCTTGCCCTCGTTGGGCACGATGGCGGCGGTCCGCCTCGTCTGCTCGCCGCCGAGTGGTTCGACTTTGACGACGTCCGCCCCGAAGTCGGAGAGGTTCACACCGCACACGGGGGCGGCGACGATCTGCGAGAACTCCAGCACCCGGATCCCGGATAGCGCTCCGTCAGGCACGGGCCGCCACCTTCCTCGCGCTGTCCCCGCGCGTGGGGCCGGAGCGTACACGGGCGGCTTGCGGCGCTCGTGCGGGCGCGCACGAGCTATTGCCACCCCTGGGCCTGACGCGGTGGTCGTGGGCAGCCAGAGCCGGAGTGGGATGAGAAAGGCCGCCTTGCGGCGGCCTTCCGAGCGGGCAGGTGGGCGGGCTACTTCTTCTTGCGAGTCGCGCGGGCTCGAGTGAGGAGCACCCAGGAGTTCTTGCCCTTGTTCTCCACCAGGCCTTCGCGGCGCATGGCGTAGAGCGTGGTCTGGACACTGCCTCGAGGGTTGGTCGAGCGGGGGGCGCGCCCGGAGCGGGCGAGCACCTCAAGAATGCGGCTGATGTGCAGGCCCGTCGTGTGAGAGCGCAGGGTCTCGATGATGGCCGTGCGGAGGGCGCCGCGCGGGAGGCGGCCTTCGCCACCGGCGGTCTGGGCGCGGGAGTTCTTCAGTGCCGCCTCGGGGCCTGTGGGCAGGCGGGATTCGAGGTGGGTCAGGGACTGCAGGACTTCATCGATCTCGGCGACACGGGCACGGAGGTCGGTGATGCGCCGCTCGATGGCCGTGCGCTCGCTGGTGAGCGCGGTACGGGCGGTGCGGATGCTATCGGCCATGGGTCGGGATCCTCGTTCACTCTCCACCGTCGAGGGTGGCGCTGGCGTCGGTCGCCCTCGTCCATCCCTCGCGGAACGTAACAACGATATCGCACCTTCCTGCAACACGCGCAACTTTCAAGAGGACATGAGTAGAAGGATGTTCAGTCCCACAGAATCGATTGCCCGAATCGAATTCACCGCGCTGACCTTGCGAATCCTGCCACCTACCATGAGGCGCATGGCCATCCAGGATGTCCTCTCTGCAGCCCAGCGCCGACGAGCGGAAGCACTGCCAGCGGCTGCGCTGCTGGTCGCGCTGAGTGCGATCGCGCCGATGACGGTGGACATGTTCCTCCCCTCGCTGCCAACGATGGCCGAGGAGTTCGGGGCGAGCGAGTCCACACTGCAACTCGCGGTGACGCTGTTCATCATCTCGTTCGCGGGGTCGCAACTCGTGTACGGGCCTGCCTCGGATCGCATCGGGCGGCGGCCAGCGCTACTTGCCGGGCTCGTGCTCTTCGTCGCGGGGTCGCTACTGGCGCTCTCCGCGCAGTCCGTGGAGGTGTTGCTCGCCGGGCGCGTCGTGCAGGGACTGGGCGGCGGCGCGGGACCGGCGATCGCGCAGGCGATCGTCCTTGACGTTTATGGACGGCAGCGAGCGGCACGGGTGCTGTCCTACATGGCGATTGCGTTGCCGCTGGCGCCAGCGATCGCGCCGATCTTCGGCGGATTCCTGCACGACGCCTTCGGGTGGCACTCGGTGTTCGTCACGCTCGCGACTATCGGGGTGCTGCTGGCGCTCGCGTACGGTTTCGGTCTACCGGAGACGCGTCCGAGGCGCGCCCCGGGGACGAGCGGGCTCGATGGGTTGATCCGCGACTACCGGACGATCTTCTCCAGCCGGACATACCTCGCGTACGCGGCCGTCATGGGATTGATGTTCGGCGGGCAGCTGGTGTTCATCTCGTCCTCGTCCTTCGTGTTGCAGGAGGAGTTCGGGCTGAGTGCACAGTGGTTCGGGCTATCATTCGGCCTCGTAGCCCTCGGGATCATGTTGGGTGCGACGATTTCGAGCCGGCTCGTGAGCCGGCTGCCGTCGCATCGGGTGGTGCTGCTGGGGACGGGGTTCTCGGCGGCGGCGAGTGTGGTGATGCTGTTGTGGGTGCTGGCGCTCGATGCCGGTGGGGTGTGGTCAGTTCTCGTACCGATGTTCGCGACGGCGGTTGGGTTGGGGCTGACGCGTCCGGCAGCGATGGCGGGGGCGCTGGTGCCGTTCCCCCAGATCGCAGGGCTGGCGTCCGCGCTGCTGGGCTTCTCGCAGATGCTGATCGCGTCCACCTACAACATCGTCTACGGAGCACTCGTCCCGGTCGGCGCCCACGCGCTTGCGACCGGTGTCGCGTGCAGCGTGATCGCCGCCTTTGTCGCCGTCCTCATCCTCCGTCCGCGCCCGATCGAGGCGTAAACGATGGCGCGCTCCGACCTCGGTCAGCGGATCTGCGTCGTCGGCACGAGCGGTGCCGGGAAGACGTACGTTGCGCGGGCGATCGCGGGCCGACTCGGCCTGCGGTACATCGAGACGGACGCGCTGATCTGGCGGGCAGACTGGGAGCAAGTCCCACGGGACGAGCAGTACCTCGCCTTCGACGCCGCCACGCGTGACGGTGGGTGGACGTTTGACGGCAACCTTGGCCCGTCACCGGAGGACCAGCTGGTCCTGTCGCGTTGCGACACCCTCGTGTGGCTCGACCTGCCTCGATGGCAGGTCATGGTCTCTGTCACGCGCCGCACGCTCTGGCGCGTCCTGACGCGCGAACGGCTCTGGCACAGCAATGTGGAGCCGTGGCGCCGGGTCTTCTCAGGCGACTCGATGATCGCGTACGCGTGGCGGACCTATGGGCGCCAGAAGCACCGCTACGCGGCCCTCTTCGCGGCCTCGGATGGGAGTCGTACGCAACTTCGCCTGGCGAGCCGTGGCACAGTGAATCGATGGTTGGCGTCGCTCTGAGTCTGTGGGCCGGGCTGTGGCGTCGTGCGCTTGCCCGCGGTTGTACGCTCCGCGTCTGATCGGCGACGTGGCGACCGGAGGGGTGCCGTGCCATACGAGAACCTGTTGTTCGACAAGCAAGACCATATCGGCCTCGTCACGCTCAACCGGCCAGAGCGGCTCAACGCGTTGAGCCGAGGGCTCCACCTCGACACCCTCGCCGTGCTCGATGAGATCCGGCACGACGACGACGTGCGGACGGTGGTGATCACGGGCGCTGGTCGAGGCTTCTGCTCCGGCGCAGACCTTCAGCCACCTCAAGGCCCGGACGGACGGCCGCTCCCGCGCGTCACCGCAGCGCAGACGCAGGAAGACTTGCTGGACGAGTTCCACTGGATCGGCGATCAAGCCCGCGCGTTCCACGGCCTCGACAAGCCCATCATCGCGGCGATGAACGGTGTCTGTGTGGGCGCAGGGATGAGCCTGGCCCTCGCCTGCGACCTGCGCGTCGGCTCGGAGCACGCGCGGTTCAAGACGGTGTTCCTGGAGCGGAACCTCTCGCCTGACTCCGGGATGTCGTGGTTCCTGCCTCGGATCATCGGCCACAGCCGTGCGATGGACCTGATCCTGACGAGCCGCGAGGTTGGTGCGGACGAGGCCTACCGCATCGGCCTGCTTGACCGCCTCGTCCCGCACGCGCGCCTGCTCGACGAAGCATGCGACCTCGCGCGTTCGATCATGCAGTGGCCCCCGATCGCCACCCGCGCGGCGAAGCGGGTTGTCCAGCAGAACATGAACCTCCGCCTGGACGATGCCCTCCGCAACGAGATCGTCCACCTCGGCTACGGCCGCAAAGCCACGAACGACGCAGCCGAGTCCCGCGCGTCCTTCCTTGAGAAGCGCCCGCCGAAGTTCACGGGGACCTAGCCGGGGGCGCCAGTCCGGCATTCGGGTTCGCTGCCTGCTCGTCTATGCCAGTGTCCAGGAGGTGCGTGATGCCTGTCCTCTTTCATCGCACCCACATCGCTGGCGGCGTCGTGCAGGGCTGGCCGTGCGACGGGCCTATTACTTCGGTGTTTGGTGCGCGCGACATGGAGGCGCACGTTGAGGGGCACTCCGGGGTCGATATCGGCGCAGCGGAAGGCGTGTCGGTCTGCGCGCCGGCGTCCGGCGTTGTGCGTGACGTGTTCATCGATGCCCGTCGAGGCACGCCCTGGGACGCGTTCAAGGACATCTTCGGGAACGCGGTCATCCTTGACCACGTGGAGGCGGGGTATGTGACGTTGTACGGGCACCTGCGGGACGCGCCGCTGGTGCTCGAGGGCCAAGTCGTCGCGGCGGGCGCGATGCTTGGAGTGGTCGGGAGCACGGGGACGTCGACAGGGCCGCACCTGCACTGGGGGATGGCGCCTCGGCTGGATGGTGGCGCGCCCTCGTACCTGCCGCGGTCTGCCGTGGTCGATCCCGTCGAGTTCGGCGGGCCCGGGGCGACCGAGACCGAGGTGCTCGCGGGACGGCTCGATGCGTTGGCCGCCGAGGCGACGGCGATCGCGGCGGCGTTGCGAATGCGGTAAGGCGCTGCGGAGGTTTGTCTGCGCGCTTGCCGTGGGAGGCCTCGCAGGTTCCAATGCCGGAGATCGTTGTCAGCAGCAGCAGGAGGCCGACGTGCCGGACGTAATCGTGGTGGGTGCCGGGAACGCGGCGATCTGTGCGGCGCTGTCGGCGCGCGAGGCGGGCGCGGATGTACTCGTGCTGGAGAAGGCGGACGAGGGCGAGCGCGGGGGCAACACCTTTTTCACCGGCGGCGGCTTTCGTTTCCCCTACAACGGCCTGGACGATATCCGTGGCCTCATCCCCGACCTGAGCGATGCTGAGGTCGACCGGATCGAGGTCGGCTCGTACCCGGCCTCAGCGATGCGGGACGACCTCTACCGAGTGACCGAGGGCCACGCCGATTCGACGCTCGTCGACCACCTGATCGAGAACGCGTACCCGACGGCGCAGTGGATGCGCGAGTACGGCGGGATGCGCTGGGTGCTGATGTACAGCCGCCAGGCGTACGAAGTGGACGGCAAACTCCGCTTCTGGGGCGGCATGATCACGGAAGCCGTCGGCGGTGGCGCAGGGCTCTCCGACTCGCTGTTCACCTCGATGGAGCGTCGCGGGATTGCGGTGCGGTACGGGGCGAAGGCGCACGGGTTGGTGACGGACAACACCGGCCGCGTCACGGGCGTCCGCGTGAAGACCGTCGAAGGCCACGAGACGATCGAGGCGGGGGCGGTGGTCCTGGCGGCCGGGGGGTTCGAGGCGAACGTCGAGATGCGGACGCGCTACCTCGGTGCCGGGTGGGAGATGGCGAAGGTGCGAGGGACGCGTCACAACACGGGTGACGCGATCAAGGCGGCGCTGGACATCGGGGCGCAGTCGTACGGCCACTGGTCGTCTGCGCACGCTGTCGCATGGGACCTCAACGCACCGCCGACCGGCAACCGCCGCATCGGCGACCTGTACCAGAAGCACTCGTACCCGCTGGGTCTGATCGTGAACGCCTACGGCGAGCGCTTCGTGGACGAGGGCGCTGACCTGCGGAACTACACCTACGCGAAGTACGGCCGCGAGATCCTGAAGCAGCCACACAGCGTCGCCTTCCAGATCTTCGACCAGCAGACCGTGGCGCGACTGCGCGACGAGTACCGCATCAAGGAAGTCACGAAGTCCGAGGCGATGACGCTCCACGAACTCGCCGCGGATATGGGTGTGGACGTGGGCGGCTTCGTCCGCACGATCGAGGCGTACAACGCCGCCACTCGCGAGGGCACGTACGACCCGTCACGCCTCGACGGGCTGGGCACGGTGGGGATCGATCCGCCGAAGTCGAACTGGGCGCTGCCGCTCGACCAGCCGCCGTACGTGGCATTCGCGGTGACGTGCGGGATCACGTTCACCTTCGGAGGCCTGCGGATCGAGGCGAAGTCCGCGCAGGTCCTCGACACGGAGGATCGCCCGATCCCGGGGCTCTACGCGGCCGGGGAACTCGTTGGCGGGCTGTTCTACCACAACTATCCGGGCGGTACGGGGCTAATGGCCGGCGCCGTCTTCGGGCGCACGGCTGGTGGCGCGGCGGCGAGGTCACTCAAGGGCGCATAGTGCCCGCGCATCTCCTGCATCCCCGAGACGATCGAGTTGGTCTTGGCGCGCCAGAGCCGGTTGTCGCTGCGTGTACGCTCGATGTGTCGAAACAGTGAGGTAGCGCGATGGCAATGGGCGGCGGCGGCGGTGGTGGTGGCGGACGGCGGGTGCCGGCAGGGCGTCCCGAGGGCGACCGCTCGATGCTGCTGCGTCGCACCGCGGGGATGTTCCGGCCGTATGCGTGGGCGATGGGCGCCTTGGTCCTGCTGCTGTTGACGACGACGGCGCTCGACCTGGTCGGGGTGCGAGTGCTGGGGCGGATGGTGGACCGGATGGCCGGCGGGGGAAACCTCGCGAGTCTCGACCGACTGCTAGTGGTGTACCTCGGCGCGGTGGTAGGGTCTTCGCTCCTGGGGGTGGTGCAGTCGTTCGTGAACCAGGCGATTGGGCAGGGGGTGATGCACCGCCTGCGGATGCGACTGCACGACCACCTGTTGCGGCTGTCGGTGCGGTTCTACACCGCAACGCGGACGGGCGAGATCCTGTCGCGGCTCTCGACTGATGTGAACGCGGTACAGCAGGCAGTGACGGGGACGTTCACCGAGTTCCTCGGCAACTCGTTCACGCTCATCATCGCGTTCGGGATGATGTTCTCGCTGAACTGGCGGCTGGCGCTGGCGACGCTCGTGGTGCTGCCGTTCTGGGTATATCCGACGCTGCGCGTGGGCCGACACATGCGCGCGCTGATGGGCGAATGGCACGAAGAGTCCGCGCGGATGTCGAGCCACCTCGAAGAGACGCTCTCGGTGTCGGGCGCGATGCTCACGAAAACCTTCGGGCGGCAGGCGCACGAGGCGGCGCGGTTCGCCCAGTCGAACGACGCGCTGCGGACGCTCTCGATCCGCCGGATGATGGCGGGCCGCTGGTTCAACATGGGTACCTCGCTGTTTGGGGCGCTGATCCCGGGCGCGATCTACTGGTGGGGTGGGCGCGCGGTAGTGGGCGGCGACCTGTCGGTGGGGACGGTCGTCACGTTCGCGATGCTTGCGACGCGCGTCTTCGGGCCATTCGCGGGCATCGCTCGCCTGAACACCACGCTGCTCTCGTCGCTCGCCGTGGTCGAACGGATCTTCGAGTATCTCGACCTGCCGGTGGAGGTCGAGGACCGGGCGGACTCGGTGCGCCTGACGCAGCCGCGCGGCGCAGTGGCGTTCGAGGGCGTGCGGTTCGCGTATCGCGAGCCGGCGGCGGCGCTCGAAGGGGTGACGTTCGAGATCCCGGCGGGGCGGATGGTGGCGCTGGTCGGGCCGTCTGGGGCCGGGAAGACCACCGTGACCTACCTGCTCCAGCGGTACTACGACCCGACAGAGGGCCGGATCACCCTCGATGGGTACGACTTGCGCGACGTCACGCTCGACTCGATCAGCGCGACGATCGGGACGGTGATGCAAGAGACCTACCTGTTCCACACCTCGCTCATGGACAACATCCGCTACGGGCGCCTCACGGCGAGCGACGAGGAGTGCCAGGCGGCGGCTGTGGCGGCGGGCCTCGGCGCGCTGGTCGCGCGACTGCCCGAGGGCCTGGAGACGAAGGTCGGCGAGCGCGGCTATCGCCTCAGTGGCGGTGAGAAGCAGCGAGTGGCGATTGCGCGGGCGATCTTGAAGGACCCGCCGATCCTGATCCTCGACGAGGCGACGTCATCCCTCGACTCTCGGTTGGAGCGTGAGATCCGCGAGGCGACGGCGATGCTGGCGCGTGGGCGCACCACGATCGTGATCGCGCACCGCCTGTCCACGGTGGTGGCGGCGGACGAGATCCTGGTATTCGACCGCGGGCAGATTGTCGAGCGCGGGCGGCACGACGCCCTGCTGGCACAGGGCGGGCTGTACGCCTCGCTGTACCGGGAGCAGTTCGCGGATGCCGACGCCGCAGACACACAGACGCCCGCGGAGGTCGCTGGCGTCTAACGCTGTGCTGCCGTGCTGAGCCCCGACGGCCACGTGCGCCGATCGCATGCCTCGATGCTGGTGATATAACAGCGCCGCGCCGTGCCTCGAGCATACGGGCGCGCGGAGGTGTGCGATGGACTGGCAGGCGGAGTACCAGCGGAAGTTGCGGACGCCCTCGCAGGCGGCGGAACTGATCCCGGACCACTCTCTGATCGTGCAGGGGAGTGCGATCGGTGAGCCGCCCGCGATGCTGCAGGCGGTGGCCGACCGCGCGCGTGCGGGCGGGCTGACTGATGTGCGGATGACGGCGCTGCTGCCCCTCGGTGCGAGTGCGCGCAGCACGCTGCAGCCGGACCTGCGCGACCGCATCCACTGGGAGTCGCTGTTCGCGAGCGGCGTCGACCGCGGGATGATCGAGGCGGGCCAGGCGCATCTGGTACCGGCGTTCTTCCACCAGATCCCTCGACTGATCGAGGAGTACCTCGATGTCGGGGTGGCGATGGTGACGGTGTCGCGGATGGACCGGCACGGATACATGAGCCTCGGCGTCAACGTGGACACGAACAAGGCGGCGATCGCGCGGGCGAACGTGGTGATCGCCGAGGTGAACAACAACATGCCGCGCGTCCACGGGAACTCATGGGTGCATCTGTCTGAGGTCTCGGCGGTGGTCGAGAACCACGTGCCGCTCGCGGAACTGCCGATCCCACCGGAAAAGGTGGAGGACACCGAGATGGGGCGGATCATCGCGGAAATGATCCCGAACGGGGCCACGATCCAACTCGGGATTGGCGGCGTGCCGAACGCCGTCGCGAAGAACCTGATGGGGCACCGCGACCTCGGCATCCACACGGAGATGTTCGTGGAATCGATGGTGGACCTCGTCGAGTCGGGCGTGGCGAACGGGACGAAGAAGACGTTCCACCCGGGCAAGGCGATCTACACGTTCGCGGCCGGCACGCGACGGATGTACGAGTTTCTGGATGACAACCCGTACATCGAGGCGCACCCGGTGTCCTACACGAACCACCCGTCGAACATCGCGAAGAACGACACGCTGATCTCGGTGAACTCGACGATCGAGGTTGACCTGACGGGGCAGTGCTGCTCAGAGTCGATGGGGACGACGCAATACAGCGGTACGGGTGGGCAGCACGACTACGCACGCGGTGCCTTCGAGTCTCGCGACGGGAAGTCGATCATCGCGTTCTACTCGACGGCGAAGAGCGGGAGCGTGTCGCGCGTGGTGCCGACGCTGCGTCCGGGCGCTGTCGTCACCACGCCGCGCACCGAGGTGCATTGGTTAGTGTCGGAGTACGGCGCGGTGTGCCTGAAGGGGAAGTCCACGCGCGAGCGCGCGAAGGGGATCATCGGCCTCGCCCATCCGAAGTTCCGCGAGGAACTGACGGCGAGGGCGAAGGAGTTGGGCTACCTCGCCTAATCGCTACGAGGTGGCGGGTGGCAGCGTCCCCGCGCGGGCCTCGGCTTCCGCGAGGCGCTTGCGGAGGTCGCGGAGTTCCGTGAAAGCCTCGGAGGCGTCGCGAATGACGGCGACGGCGATCGGGCCGTAGGTGGGGTGCTCGATCGGCAGCAGGGTGAACTCGACGGAGACGCGAGTGCCGTCCTTGCGGAGCGCGGGCACCTTCAGCATGTCGCGCCGGCCATATCGCGAGGGCTCACCCTGCACCATGACGCGCTCGTAGCCCTCCCAGTGCCGGGCTCGCAGGTTCTCCGGGATGATCATGTCCATCCGCTGGCCGATGGTCTCCTCGGCGGTGTGGCCGAAGAGTTCGGTCGCGCCTCGGTTCCAGAACCGGATGATGCCGTCGCGATCGGCGAAGACGACGGCCTCCGGCGACTCCTCAAGGACAGTGCGGTAGATGGCATCGTCGGTGTGGTCGTTCGTCATGCCACTACGATACGCCGCCGGGAAGGGTGCGCAGTGAGGCATCGATTGCTCGTGGGGGGTCGAGGGTGAGCGGGCCGCTCGAGGGGCTGCGCGTCATCGATCTCGCCGGGGAGTCCGGGGTGTTCGCGGGGCGGATGCTCGCGGAACTCGGGGCGGATGTGATCCGCGTCGAGCCACCGGGTGGTGATGGCATCCGGCGGCGGCCGCCGTTCCTCGATGACCCCGATCACCCGGAGAGCCTGCACCACCTTCACTTCAACGCCGGGAAGCGTGGGATCACGCTCGATGCGCACACGCCGCGCGGCGTCGAGGTACTGAGGCGCCTCGCGGTGTTCGCCGACATCTGGCTGGAGACGGAAGCGCCGGGTGTGATGGACGCACTCGGCCTCGGCTCTGTCGCGCTCGCCGAGGTGAACCCGGCACTTGTCTATGCGAGCCTCACGCCGTTTGGCAGCGAGGGGCCGATGGCGCAGTACCGCGCGAACGACCTCGTCAGCGTCGCGATGAGCGGGCTGATGTACCTCAACGGGTTCCCGGAGGATCCGCCGATCGCGCCGGGCGCAGAGCAGGCCTACCACAT
Source organism: Dehalococcoides mccartyi (assembly GCA_945865925.1). Classification (GTDB taxonomy): domain Bacteria; phylum Chloroflexota; class Dehalococcoidia; order UBA2979; family UBA2979; genus SURF-43. The sequence continues at coordinate 41,781 of CAMBFG010000004.1, read as the reverse complement.
CGCCTCGGCGGCGTTGGTGGCGACGACGCTTGTCGCCGTTGCGGGGCGAGCGCGCGGTCCGGATCGGCGTGGGCGACACGTCGAGGTCTCCGTGCAGGACGCGATGGCGATGGCGACGGTGCAGACCGCGACCGCGAACTTCTACACGTGGCACGGCCGCGTCCCGAAGCGCGTGGGATTCTCCGCACCGCCGGCGCTGCGCAACCTGTTCACCTGCGCCGACGGCCTGTGGGTCTCGTTCGTCATCCCGGTGGGCGTCGGCCCCGGCTGGTTCCCGTTCGTCGAGTGGGTCCGCGACGAAGGCATCGATACGCCCGTCCTCGATGGGGCGTACGAGGACGCTGCCTTCCGTGCCTCCCACACCGCCGAGGTCGAGGCAGCGGTCCAGGCCATCGCGGCGCGCTACCCCCGCGAGCAGTTGTTCCATGAGGGACAGCGGCGGCGGATCCTCGTGATGCCGGTGAATGACATCAACGATCTTCACGAGGATCCGCAACTGCGGTCGCGCGGTTTCTGGCGATCGCTCGCGCACCCCTCGCTGGGGCGAGAGATCGAGGTGCCCGCTGCGCCGTACCAGTACAGCACGACCCCGGCAGCCCTCGAACGGTGCGCGCCCGGTGTCGGCGAGCACAACCGCGAGGTGTACCTCGGACTGCTGGGGATGAGCGAGGGCGAACTCGCTGCACTGGTTGCCGAGGGCGTCGTATGAGCGGGGACGAGCGACCGTTACCCCTCGAAGGGGTGCGAGTCGCGGACTTCTCGTGGCTGATCGCGGGGCCGGCGACGACGCGGATGCTCGCGGACTTCGGGGCCGAGGTGATCAAGATCGAGTCGCATGCGCGCCTCGACACGATTCGCTTGACAGGAGTGCATCCGACGGCAGAGCAGACGGTGGACTCGAACGGCGTGTTCAACGACTGCAACACGAACAAGCAGTCGGTGCTGCTGAACCTCGGGACGCCTCGCGGGATCGAACTGGCGAAGGAGATCGTGCGGCACTCGGACATCGTCGCGAACAACTTCACGGGCGACCGGATGGACCGGTGGGGGCTGGGGTACGAGGACCTGCGGGCGGTGAAGCCGGACATCATCATGCTGACGATGCCGGTGATGGGGACGACCGGGCCGTACATCCGTTATGGCTCGTACGGGAACGGAGTCATCGGCTACGGAGGGATGCGCACCAACATGGGCTTCCCCGGCCGTCCGCCAGTCGGGATGGCACCGCTGTACTCCGATTTCTCGACGCCGTACTTCGCGGTGAGTGCGCTGATGGCGGCACTCATCCATCGAGATCGCACGGGTGAAGGCCAGTTCATCGACCTCGCTCAGATGGAGGCGACCGTCGCGCTGCTGGGTCCGGCGATGCTCGACTACACCGCGAATGGGTACATCGAGGCGCCTCGGGGGAACCGGGCCGCGGACGCGGCGCCGCACGGGGCGTACCCGTGTATGGGGGATGACCGGTGGTGCGTCATCGCTGTCCGCACCGAGGAGGAGTGGCAAGCCCTTTGCGCGGCGATGGGGCGGCCCGACCTGGCCTCGGACGGCCGGTTCGCGACGCTGGCGGCGCGGCAGGCGAACGAGGACGCCCTGGATGCCGAGGTAGGAGCGTGGACAGCCGGCCTCGACGCCTGGGAACTGACGCATCTCCTCCAGGCGCGGGGGGTCATGGCAGGGGTCGTCGAAGACCTCGAAGACATGGTGAGCCGCGATCCGCACCTCTCCACGAGGCACTTCGAGGGTGTTTCACGGGACGGTGGGCCGGTGTTCACCACGCACCGGCAGCCGGGACGGTTGGATGGGGAGTCACCCCCGCTGCGGCTGGCGCCTCGGATGGGGGAGCACAACGAGGCGGTGTATCGAGGGCTGCTGGGGCTGTCCGAGGACGAGGTTTTCCGGCTGATGGCTGAGGGTGTGATTCACTAGCGCCCGCCTGCGGTTCGGCGGGCTGGTGAGGGGTGTCGGATGCCGGTGACGAAGTTGTTGGTGGCCAACCGCGGCGAGATCGCGATCCGGGTGATCCGGGCGGCGGCGGGTCTCGGCATCCGCACGGTGGCGATCTACTCGGAGGACGAAGGCCGTGCGCTGCACGTGCGCGCGGCGGACGAGGCGCACGCGCTGACCGGCTCCGGTGTGTTGGCCTACCTCGACATTGAGCAGGTGGTCGCGGCGGCGGTCGCGAATGGGTGCAACGCGGTGCATCCGGGGTACGGCTTCCTGAGCGAGAACGCCGGTTTCGCGAAGCGCTGCGCGGAGAGCGGGCTCACCTTCGTCGGGCCGAGCGTGGAAGCCCTCGCACTGTTCGGCGACAAGATCCGGGCACGCGCGCTCGCGGAGGCCGAGGGCGTGCCGGTACTGCCGGGGACACTGGCCGAGGTGGATGCCGAGGCGGCACGGGCCTTCATGGCGTCCCTCGCTGGCGCGCCGGTGATCGTGAAGGCAGTCGCGGGTGGCGGCGGACGCGGGATGCGCGTGGTGCGCGACGCGAGCGAGATCGAGGACGCGGTGAAGCGCGCGCAGTCGGAGGCGAAGGCGTCCTTCGGCAACGGCGCGGTCTATATCGAACGGCTCGTGGAGCGTGCGCGACACATCGAGGTGCAGGTGGTGGGCGACCGCACGGGCGCCGTGATCCACCTCGGCGAGCGCGACTGCTCGATCCAGCGGCGGCACCAGAAGTTGGTGGAGATCGCGCCGAGCCCGGGGTTGCCTTCCGGCCTGCGCGACCGGATCACTGAGGCGGCGGTCCGCCTCGCACGCGCGGCGAAGTACGAGAGCCTGGGCACCATCGAGTTCCTCGTGGATGCGACGGCACTGAGCGACGACTCGTACTTCGCGTTCATCGAGGCGAACCCACGGCTGCAGGTGGAGCACACCGTCACCGAAGAGGTGACGGGCATCGACCTTGTGCAGACGCAGTTGAAGATCGCGGCGGGAGCCTCGCTCGCCGACCTCGGACTGACGCAGGAGCGAGTGCCGGCGCCGCGCGGGTACGCGATCCAGGTGCGCGTGAACATGGAGACGATGGCGCCGGACGGGTCGCCGCGCCCCTCGGGTGGCACGCTCACGGCGTTCGAGGTGCCCTCGGGCCCCGGGCTCCGCACAGACACGTTCGGGTACGTGGGATACCTGACAAGCCCGCGGTTCGACTCGCTGCTGGCGAAGGTGATCGTCCGTACCGGCGGTGACTTCGTGGAGGCGGCGGCGAAGACGCGGCGTGCGCTGTCGGAGTTTCGCATCGAGGGGCTCGCGACGAACATTCCGTTCCTGCAGGGGATCCTCGCGCACCCGCAGTTCGTGGCGGCGAACTACGCCACGCGGTTCATCGAGGATTACACGGCGGACATCGTGCAGGCGGCCGGCGAGCAGCCTCGCCATTTCTTCGAGGGCGTGCCCGTGGCTGCTGCTGCAGTCCCCTCCGCGTCGACCCCCGAGGCCGCTGCTGGTGGGCCTCGGCTGGCGGGGGCGCGAGTGGACGCGGTCGACCCGTTGGCGGTGTTGGCGCACGCGGCGCAGACGCGGCGTGGGGCGGGGCCGAGCGTCGCCGCGGTTGTGGAGACTTCGAGTGGTGGGGTGGCGGCGGGGCCAGACGGCACGGTCGCGGTGAACTCGCTGCTGCAAGGCACGGTCGTGAGCGTGGACGTGAAGGTGGGTGACACCGTCCGAGCCGGCCAGCAGTTGGCGGTGATGGAAGCGATGAAGATGGAGCACGTGGTCTCCGCGCCGACCGCCGGGGTCGTGCGCGCGATCTCCGTCACGAAGGGCGACACGATCTACGACGGACAGCCGGTGCTGTTCATCGAGGCGTCCGAGGTCGCGAGCGGCGATGTCGAGGCGGCCGAGGACTTCGACCTCGACGAGATCCGTCCGGACCTGGCGGAGGTCCTCGAGCGGCAGTTCTACACGACGGACGCGGCGCGGCCGGAGGCGATCGCCAACCGGCATGAGGCGGGCGGCCGCAGCGCTCGCGAGAACATCGATGACCTGATCGACCCGGGGTCGTTTGTCGAGTACGGCGGCCTCGTCCTCCCCGTCGGCATCCCACGCCCGACCGAGGAGGTGATGCGCCGCTACCCCGCAGACGGCATGGTCACGGGTACCGGCACGATCAATGCTGCCGACTTCGGCGCGGAGGCGTCGCGCTGTGCGGTGCTCGCGTACGACTACACCGTGCTGGCCGGGACGCAGGGCGGGCAGAACCACCGCAAGACCGACCGCCTCCTCGAGGTCGCCAAGAACTGGATGCTCCCCGTTGTCCTGTTCACCGAGGGCGGCGGCGGCCGAGCGCAGGGCGGTGGTGGGACGCCTCGGAGCGAGCGCGAGCAGGCACCGAAGCGCGAGCCCGGTGCGCGCGAGGCGCTGCCGCCGATCTCCATTACTACCGGCCAGACCGACTCGTGGCGCTCGCTCGGACGGCTGTCCGGCCTCGTCCCGTTGGTGGGGGTGAACTCCGGCTTCTCGTTCGCGGGGAACGCTGCGCTGCTCGGCTGCTGCGACGTGATCATCGCCACGGCCAACTCGAGCATCGGTATGGGCGGGCCGGCGATGATTGAGGGCGGCGGCCTCGGCGTGTTCCGTCCGGAGGACGTCGGGCCGATGTCGATCCAGAAGGCGAACGGTGTCGTCGACATCGCCGTCCGGGACGAAGCCGAGGCGGTCGCCGCCGCGAAGAAGTACGTCTCTTACTTCCAGGGCAACACGAAGACGTGGCAAGAGCACGACCAGCGCATGATGCGCCGCCACATTCCAGAGAACCGCCTCCGCGTCTACGAAGTCCGCAACATCATCGAGACCCTCGCGGACGCCGGCACCGTCCTCGAGCTTCGTCGTGACTTCGGCCTCGCGATGATCACCTCGCTGATCCGCATCGAGGGCCGCCCCGTCGGCGTGATCGCCAACAACCCGAACTACATCTCCGGCGCTATCGACTCGGACGCGTCCGACAAGGCCGCGCGGTTCATGCAGTTGTGCGACGCCTTCGACATCCCGATCCTGTCGCTCTGCGACACGCCGGGGATCATGGTGGGCCCAGAGATCGAGAAGACGGCCCTCGTCCGCCACGCCGCCCGCATGTTCGTGGTTGGCTCCAACATCACCGTGCCGCTGCTGTTCGTCGTGCTGCGGAAGGCGTACGGCCTCGGCGCGATCGCGATGGCCGCCGGCTCCTATCGCTCTGCAGCGCTCAATGTCTCCTGGCCGACGGGCGAGTTCGGTGGGATGGGCCTGGAGGGCATGGTGAAACTCGGGTTCCGCGCCGAACTGGAGTCGATCGCCGACCCGGCGGACCGCAAGGAGCGCTACCAGGAGCTGGTCGACCGGGCCTACCAGCGAGGCAAGGCGATCCAGCAGGCCGTTGGCTTCGGCGTCGACAACACGATCGATCCGGCGGATACCCGACGACTGCTGTCGCAGACGCTCTCGGGTATCAGCAAGCCGGCGCCGCGCACCGGCCGGAAGCGCCTCATCGACATCTGGTAGGCGGCCTCGTTTGCGGGGGGCATTGGCGAGGGGTAGAGTCAGCCCCGATCGCACCCCGATCGCGAAGTCCGGTGAGACCCCGGCGCTGTCCCGCAACTGTGATCCGCGCGAGGTTGCTCGCCGGGAGCCAGGTCGCCGATCGAGGTGCCACGCTTCTCGCCCGCGAGGAAACGGGTGGTGCGGCGTCAGGACTCCCTGATGCGGGCCATCCTCGAACTCAACGGTGAGGCACTGGGGAGGCTGCCATGATCCGTACGCTCGACCGTTCAGACCTCGGGGTAATCGCCGCGCTCGTCGCTGCGTTCCTCGCATACCTCGTGCTCTCCGTTGACCAGGGACACCTGTTCAGCGTCGTGCAGGGCCAGACCGCGTTCGACACGAACTTCATCCATGAGTTCGTCCACGACGCGCGCCACGCCGCCGGATTCCCCTGCCACTAGCCAGCCCTAGTGGCCTTCGACGGTTGAGGTGCCACTGCCTGTGAAGGACCGACATGCAGACGATTACTCCATTCCTGTGGTTCGACGGCAAGGTCGAGGAGGCAATGACCTTCTACATCTCGATCTTCAAGGGCTCGAAGGTGGAGAACGTCAGCCGCATGGGCGGGCCGGACGCGCCGGTGATGTCAGCGACGTTCGAACTGCTCGGGCAGCGGTTCCACGCGTTGAACGCGGGGCCACAGTTCTCCTTCACTCCCGCTATCTCCTTCTTCATCTCCGTCGAGACGCAGGAGGAAGTCGATTATTACTGGACGCGCCTTTCCGCCGGTGGCGGTGAGGAGCAGTGCGGTTGGGTGAAGGATCAGTTCGGCCTTTCATGGCAGGTGATCCCCGAAGCCCTCGGTCGGCTAATGGGCGATCCGGATCAGGAAAAGGCTGGCCGGGTGGTCCAGGCCATGCTCGGCATGAAGAAGATCGACGTCGCGGGGCTGCAGAAGGCGTATGACGGCCAGTAACACCTCACCTGCGGCGCTTCACAAGCCGCTGCGTGGCTCGCTGCTCTCTGCGGCGGCGATCGCCGGATTGCTGGCGGGGTTGGTCACGGCGGGGTTCCACGCGGTGGCTACCGAGCCGATCATCGATCGCGCGGTCGCCATCGAAGAAGCCTCGCACGCGGATCACCAGGAGGACGTTGGCCACGCCGAAGAGGTCGTGAGCCGGCCCACGCAGAAGATCGGGCTCTGGTTTGGGTGGGGCAGCCTCGGGCTGACCTGGGGAGTGATGACGGCGGCAGCGCTGCTGCTGGCGGCGCGCCTGCTGGAGTTCGACATCACCACGCGCGCTCGGCTGCTGGCGGGCGCCGCAGGGTTCTGGGTATTCGCAGGCGTGCCGGCGCTGAAGTACCCGGCGAACCCGCCGGGCGTCGGTAATCCTGACACGATCAACGAACGTACACGTCTGTTCTTCGGCCTCGGTGGCGTGACCCTGATCGCTGTTCTCGTGGCGGCGCTGGTCGTCGTGCTGCTCGCCCGTCGAGGGCGTCCGGTGTGGTTGGGTGTTGCGGCAGGTCTCGCGATCGTGGTGGCGGTCGCACTGGGCTCGGTATTGCTACTCCCCGATGTGATCGAAGAAAGCGTCGTGCCTGCGGACCTGATCGCTGAGTTCCAACGCTACTCAATCGCGGGGGCACTGGTCTTCTGGGTGGCATTTGCGGCAATCTTCACGGCGTGGCCTCGGCTGCGCGAGCGCCTCGCTGGCAGGGGTGCGAAGGCTCGCCTCAACGCCGCCGAAGCGCAGTAGGCCGCTTCCGTGGCGGACGTCGAGTGGGTGGGCGGTCGGACGCCTCGCGTGCGGAACGTGGTCACGCGTGCGGACGGGAAATTCGTCAACGTCGGCCGGCAGCTGGGGCAACTGTTCGTCTGCGCTTACGGCTGCTGCTGCGGGAAACCCGAGGGCGGGCACCCTGAGGGCCATGACGAACTCTTCCACAACGAATGGGAGCGCCGGAAACTCCGCAACCGCGTCCATCTGAACATGGGTGGGTGCCTCGGACCGTGCCCACTCGCCAACGTCGTGATGCTGCTGTTTGAGGGTCGCTCGACGTTCTTCCATTCGATCAACACGGAGCGCGAGGTGCTCGCGCTTTACGACTACATCGACCGCCAGGTCGCAGTCGAGCGCTACTTGCCTCCGCCGCCGGAACTGGCCCCGCTCGCATTCTCGGCGTTCCGCTGGGACAGCGAGGTGCACACGCCGGACGCCACCGCGGTGGTGCTGACGCCGGTCGCGGTCGAGCCGCGCGGCTTCGTGATCCTCACGCACGCGGACACGGACGTGCTCGCGCTCTCGCGCATCGCAAGCACGCTCGGCGACGACTTCCCGCCAGTGCGCGCGTACAACATCGGCCATTTGCAGTCGGAAACGGACGCGGCGGCGTTCATCGACGCGGTCGTGCCCGAGGCCGAGGTCGTGCTGCTGAAGTTGCATGGCGGGAAGGCCTCGTTCCCGGGCTTCGACTACCTCGTGCGTACCGTGGAGCAACAAGGGCAGTGGCTCGTAGCGCTGCCCGGCACGGACGACCTCGACCCCGACCTGACCGCGGTGAGCAACGCCGGCGTACCGATCGCGCACGAGGCCAAGGCATACTTGCAGTTGGGCGGCCTCGAGAACTTCCGCCAGATGCTGAGGTTCCTCAGCGACCACTTGCTGACGACGGGCTTCGGATACGAGCCGCCGGTGGAGCAGCCGAGGCATGGCGTGTACCACCCGGCGCTCGGCGCGACGACCCTTGAAGCCTGGCGCGCGCGGGCGGTGCCGGGGCAGCCGACGGTGGGGGTACTGTTCTACCGCGCGTTCCTGCTGACCGGGAACACCTCGGCGATTGACGCACTGATCGAGGCAGGTGAGGCGGCCGGCCTCAACATGCTCGCGGTGTACCTCTACTCGCTGAAAGAGCCCGCCGCCGAGGGTGAGGCCTTCCCGCCAGCCGTCGCCTACTTCGCTGATGCTGAAGGTCACGCGACCGTCGATGTGGTAGTGAACACGACGAGTTTCGCAATGGGCAGTTCGTCGCCCGACGAGCGTGCCGAGGAGGAGTGGGCCTCCGACCTTCTGCGCATGTTGGACGTGCCGCAGTTGCAGGCGATGAACGCCAGCACCTCGGTCGAACGGTGGGAGGCCTCCGAGGCGGGCCTGAGCCCCCTCGATGTCGCGATGAACGTGGCCATTCCGGAACTGGACGGGCGCATCATCACCGTGCCGCTGTCGTTCAAGGAGGCGCTGCCGCTGTCGGAGGAGGGCGTGGCCCTCGGTGATGTCGTACAGAGCGCACCGCTCGCCGACCGCGTGGCACGCATCGTGGGGATCGCATCACGGTTCGCGCGGCTGCGACACGTGTCGAACGCGGAGAAGCGTATCGCGGTCGTACTCACGAACCACAACGCGAAGGCGTCGCGGATCGCGAACGCGGTCGGCCTCGACTCCCCCGCATCGCTGCTGCGACTACTCGAAGCGATGCGCGATGTGGGCTACGAAGTCGGCCCGCTGCCCGCCGACGGCGACGCGCTCCTCCTCGAACTGATCGACCGCGGCTCGTATGACCGTGAGGTGCTGACCGAGGCGCAACTGTCGTCGCCTGCGGCGCGTGTGCCCGCCTCGACCTACCGCGCGTGGGAGGCGGAACTGCCCGCACGCCGTCGAAACGAGATGGAGGCACAGTGGGGTGCTGCGCCGGGGCGCTACTACGTGGCGCAGGACGGCTCGTTGGCCCTCGCGGGGTTGCGGTTCGGGAACGTGTTCGTGGCCGTGCAGCCGCCCCGGGGGTACGGGATGGACGCGACGGCGGCGATGCACCGGCCCGACCTCGCGCCGCCGTACCCGTACCACGCGCTCTATCGCTGGCTCGCGGAACCGCAGGCCTCCGGCGGGTTCGGCACGGACGCCGTCGTACACATGGGGAAGCACGGATCACTCGAGTGGTTGCCGGGCAAAGGCGTTGGGGTGGCCGCCGACTGCTACCCCGACCTGTTCCTAGGCGACCTCCCGCTGATTTACCCGTTCATCGTGGACGACCCCGGCGAGGGTGCAGCGGCGAAGCGACGGACGCACGCGACCATCGTCGACCACCTCCCGCCGCCGATGACCACCGCCGGCACGTACGGCGAACTCGAACAGCTGGCACGCCTCGTCGACGAGTACTACCTGCTCGAACGCACTGACCCGGCGAAGTTGCCGCTATTGCAGCAGCAGATCTGGGCGCTGATCCGCGAGGCGAACCTCGACAGCGAACTGGACGCACTGCTTCGCGCCGACACCAGCCACACGCACGAGTGGGACCCAACGACCCACGAGGACGGCGTGCCGTATTCGCTCTCTGACCTGACCGGCTCCGACTTTCGTCATCTGGTCGAGGCGATCCACTCGTACACGCACGAACTGAGCGGCGCACCGATCCGCGACGGGTTGCACATCCTCGGCCAGGCTCCTGAGGGCGTCCCGCTCGTCGACACGCTGGCGCTGCTCCTCCGGCTCCCGAACGGCGACGTCCCCAGCCTGCGCGAGGCCGTTGCCGCCGTGTTCGGCCTCGACCTTCGCGCGCTTTCCGAGGCACCCGGCGCGCCGTTCGCTGCGCCGGATGCCCTCGTGGCAGGGGCGGGCAGACCGCTCGTCGCTGCCGCAGATGCCATCGAGGCGGTGGACGCGATCGCGTATGCGCTGCTGACAATGCTGGAAGCCGATGCCTTCGCCACCGGTGCGATCGAGGGTGCGCTTGCGCGGCACCTTGGCGCCGTCGGAGACCTCGACGGCGTTCGCGAAGCACTGACATATGCGTGTGGGCGGCTGGTGCCGGCGCTGCGGCGGACGCCTGAGGAACTGACTCACATCCTCGACGCGCTCGACGGCCGGTACGTGCCGCCGGGGCCAAGCGGTGCGCCGACACGCGGGATGGCGCACGTGCTGCCGACGGGGCGCAACTTCTACACGGTCGACCCGCGTTCGCTGCCGAGCCCGACGGCGTGGCTGGTAGGGCAACAGCTCGCGGACGGGGTCGTCGAGCGGCACCAGCGCGACGAGGGACGCGCGCCGCAGCGCATCGGCATCTCCATCTGGGGCACCAGTGCCATGCGCACCTCGGGAGACGACATCGCGCAGGTGCTCGCGTTGCTGGGCGTGCGACCGCGCTGGCAGCCGGAGAGCCGTCGCGTGCTGGGGATCGAGGTGATCCCTGTCGCGGAACTCGGCCGTCCGCGTGTCGATGTGGTGTGTCGCATCTCTGGCTTCTTCCGCGACGCGTTCCCGCACGCTGTCGCGATGATCGACGAGGCCGTCGACCTGGTCTCAGCCCTCGATGAGCCGCCGGAGCAGAATCCCGTCCGCCACCTGCGGATGCAGGAGCGCGACGCCCTCGTGTCCCGCGGGGTCGAGGCTGGCGAGGCGTGGGCGCGCGCGGGGTATCGGATCTTTGGGAGCCCGCCGGGGACGTATGGCGCGGGCATCCTGCAGTTGATGGACGACGGGCAGTGGAGTGGCGACGCCGATGTCGCGGAGACGTACCTCAACTGGGGCGGCTACGCGTACACCCGCGCGGTCTATGGTGTGGACGCGCGCGAGGACTTCCGCGAGGCGCTCATGGGTGTCGAGGTCGCGGTCAAGAACCAGGACAACCGTGAGCACGACATCTACGACTCCGACGACTACTTCCAATTCCACGGTGGCATGATCGCGACCATCCGTTCGCTCACTGGCCGCCAACCGAGGCGCTACTTCGGCGATTCCCAGGACCCGCGCCGTCCGAGGGTGCGCGACCTGCAGGAGGAGTCGCATCGGGTGTTCCGTTCGCGCGTCGTGAACCCTCGATGGTTGGAGTCGATCCAGCGTCACGGGTACAAGGGTGCACTCGAACTGGCGGCGACGGTCGACTACCTCTTCGGGTACGACGCCACGGCGGGCGTGGTGGAGGACTGGATGTACGCGCAGGTCGCGGAACGGTACGCCCTCGATCCCGCGATGCAGGCGTTCTTCCGTCGTAGCAACCCGTGGGCGCTGAAGGACATCGCGTCTCGGCTGATCGAGGCGGCCGACCGCGGGCTCTGGGCGGAGCCTGGTGACCTGCGGGGCGCCCTCGAAGCCCTCTACCTCGACACAGAGACGGACATCGAGGCGCGAGCGGAAGCACCGCTGCTGCCGAAGGCAACATCGTGAGCGCGCGGCCAGTCTTCCCGTTCACCGCGATCGTGGGGCAGGAGCGCATGCGCCTCGCCCTCGTGCTGAACGCGGTCGCGCCCGACCTCGGCGGCGTGCTGATCCGAGGCGAGCGCGGGACGGCGAAGTCCACGGCGGTGCGCGCGCTGGCGGCTTTGCTTCCGGAGATCGAGGCAAGCAATTGCGCATACCGCTGCGACCCGAACGGGGATGCGCTGTGCGACGGATGTGCCGGACGACTCGCGCGTGGGGAAGCCCTCGATGTGCTGCGTCGGGCGACACCGCTGGTCGAGTTGCCGGTGGGGGCGACCGACGATCGCGTGGCCGGATCGATCCACCTCGAGCGCGCGATCCGCGAGGGTGAGCGTGTGTTCGAGCCGGGGCTGTTGGCCGCTGCCAATCGGGGCGTGCTGTACGTCGATGAGGTGAACCTGCTCGCGGACCACATCGTGGACATGCTGCTGGACGCCGCGGCGATGGGGCGCAACTACGTGGAGCGCGAGGGGATCTCCGTGAGCCACCCAGCGCGCTTCCTGCTCGTGGGCACGATGAACCCCGAGGAGGGCGATCTCCGCCCGCAACTCCTCGATCGCTTTGCCCTCGCAGTGGAGGTCACAGGCCCCGCGGACGCCGCCGAGCGTGTCGAGGTGGTGCGTCGTCGCATCGCCTTCGAACGTGACCCGCAGGTGTTCGTCGAGCAATGGTCGGAATCGGAGCAAGCCGAGCGCGCGCGCATCGCCGTCGCACGCGAGCGGCTACCGAACGTGCACCTCGACGATGCCACGCTCGACCTGATCGCGCGCATCTGCCATGCCGCTGGTGTCGAGGGTGTCCGAGCCGACATCGCCATGCACCGCGCTGCGACGGCGCTTGCGGCGTACGAGGGGCGCGACACCGTTTCGACCGAAGATGTCCGTCGCGCGGCGGAACTCGCGTTGCCGCATCGTCAGCGTCGGCAGCTGTTCGACGACCCCGACGATGGACGGCTCCCCGAAATCCTCGACGACCTCGCCCCTCTCGAACCGTCGGAGGGTGACACACGGTCCAACGAGCCCTCCGATGGGCCGCGTGACTTCGATGGCGGGGACGATGGTTCCGAGGCCATTGCGCAGGAATCGCCGCCGCTACCCCCAAGCGAGGCCGCAGCCCCTGCTCGATCGGCACCGATCCCCTTCGCGCCGCGCGCCCGCGCCACCACGCTTGGCCGCCGCGCGACGATCGATCCTGGTACGGCCAGTCAGGGACGCCCCGCCGGCACGGTGCAGCCCGCGACGCCGCCGAGGAGCCTCGGGCGGATCGCGCTCGCCGCGACCCTGCGCGCGGCGGCGCCGCACCAACGTATACGACGGACGGGTGCCGGCGAGCCGGCGGTGATCGTGCGGCCGGTCGACCTCGTGGAGCGCATGCGGGAGATGCGCGCGGGGAGCCTCGTGCTATTTGTAGTGGACGCGAGTGGATCGATGGGCGCCCATGAGCGGATGCGCGCCGTGAAGGGCGTGGCGCTTTCGCTGCTGCTCGATGCGTACCAGCAGCGCGACCGCGTGGGGCTCATCACGTTCCGAGGTGCCAGCGCGACCCTCGTGCTGCCGCCGACCAACAGCGTGGAGCAGGCTGCGCGCCGCCTCCGTAATCTACCGACAGGCGGCCGCACTCCCCTCACAGCCGCGCTGCGCCTTGCGCACGAGGTGTTGGCGCGTGAGCACGCGTCGCGGCCGGGTGGGGCGCTGTCGCTGGTCCTCGTGTCGGACGGCCGTCCGAACGTTGCGGCCGCCGGTGGTGACCCACGCGCCGAGGCCCTCGACGCTGCATCACGGCTCCGCGCTGCGGGTGCTCGGACGCTCGTGGTGGACACCGAGGCAGGCCGAATCCGGACGGGGTTCAACGCCGTCCTCGCGCGCGCCCTCGATGGCGACCTCACGCACCTCGACACGCTTGTTGCGGAGACCCTTGAGGGGTCAGTGCGCAGGCATATCGCCTCGTAAGCGGTTAACCGAGTGCTTCTCCGAGCACGCGCCTGCCCTCGATCAACCGAGCCAGGCTGGCGGCGCGGTCGAGCGCCGGCGGTGTGCCGAGCGTGATCTCGGTGACACCGATCGAGGCCAGCCGGCGCGCCTGCTCCACCCATGCCGCCACCCCTTCGTCGGACAGCGTCACGCGGCCGGTCAAGCCGAAGGTCGCGGGGTCGCGACCGGCTTCGCGCAGCAACTCGTGCAGGCGGGGGAGCACCGGGCTTGGGTCGCCCATGGGAAGCCAGCCGTCGGCGACGCGGGCGATCCGGCGCAACTGGCGCTCGTCCGGCCCCGCGCCAATCCAGATCGGGATGTGGGGCGGCGTGATCCCCAGGCCGATCGCGTCGAAGTGGTGCCAGCGCCCCTCGAAGGTGACGGGCTGGCCGGTCCAGAGCAGCCGGAGCACTTCGATCTGCTCGTCGAAGCGTCGGCCGCGCGTGTGGAAGTCCGCGTTCAGTGCGGTGTACTCGACCGTGTTCCAGGAGATGCCCGCGCCGAGTTCGAAGCGACCGCCGCTGAGCAACGCCAGCGCCGCCGCCTGCTTCGCGATGACCGCCGTCGGAAAGAGCGGAAGGATGAGGATGCTGGGGCGGAAGCGCAGCCGCGTCGTCACAGCTGCGAGGTAGGTGTAGACGACGAATGGCTCGTAGAACGAACCGGAGTACGTCGGTATCGGGTTAGCCGGGAACCGTCCCGGCTCTGCGCTGAGCAGGTGGCCACCGGACGTGAGGACATCGAACCCTGCGCCGTCCAGAACCTGGGCGAAGTCACGCAGCATCACAGGGTCGTATGCCCCACCGCTCAGTGGAAGTCCCGTGCCGTACTGCATGTTGTGCCCCTGTCCCGCGTCGACTGACGCGGAGGCAGAGTACCCGAGGCTACGTGGAGAGGCTGCTACCGGAATGCCGGGCGCGTCGGCGACTTCTTGGCCGGCGGCTTCGGTGTCGGCCTGGGAGTTGCCTTCGTCGTGGGAGCCTTCGAGGCTGTTGCAGTCGCCTTCAGTGTTGCGGTCGCCGAGGGCGTCACGGTCGTAGCGCTCAGGGCAACGCCGACGCGCGGGTTGAGCGGTGCTCCACCACCGGACCAGCCGAGGGTTGCAGCATGCTCCTTGCCGTTCACGGCGAAGTGGATCGTCGCGCCGTCCGTTGGATGGCAGGGAGCTTCAGTGGGGATGCTGATCTTCCAGTTGCCGGCGACGCTGACCCTGGCGCTCCCGCACTCGATGCCCTCGATGGTCGCGGTGACGGTGTCGGTCGGCTGTAAGCCCATGCCGTAGGCGGTGTAGGGCGGCATCTGCGCGGCGACGCCACCGACGCTGCCAACGACGAGCGTGGTCGCGAGGAGTGAGGCGAGGATCGGACGGCGGCCGGGCATGGGGTGTCCTTCGATGCCTCCTGAGGGTGCCCTCGGACGGCGACAGCCGCCTCGGGAAGAACACTGACGGAGGGGGCGGGAAGCACTCACTCGCGGGCTGCGCGAGGCTTTGGCGAGCCTGCGAGGCCCGGCGTACCATCGGCTCGCCTCGATCACTGAGGCAGGCAAGGGAGACCGCAGATGACCTGGCAGCCAGAGGTGGACGAACTCGAACGGCGTCGTGCGATGGCCGCGCAGATGGGCGGGCCGGAGGGTGTGGCGCGGCAGCACGCCAACGGGAAACTGACCGTCCGCGAGCGCATCGACGCCCTCGCCGACCCTGGCTCCTTCCGCCAGTTCATGGGGCTGATGGGTAACGCCACCTACGAGGACGGTGCGCTCGCCAGCCTCACGCCGCGTGCCGCAGTTGATGGCTTCTGCACCCTCGATGGCCGCAAGGTCGTGGTGACGGGTGGTGACTTCACGGTCCGAGGTGGGTCCGGCGGTGGCTCCGGCGGGATGGGCACGGAGCCTTCGGCGAACCGCCGTGCCCTCGAGTGGCGCGTGCCGTACGTACGACTGCTGGACGCGGCCGGCGGTAGCGTGCGGACGTTCGACGAGATGGGGCGCACCTATCTGCCAGATGGCAACGCCGGCTCGGCGACCGACGTGCTGCTCCTGCGAGCGGTGCCGATGGTGTCCGCCGTCCTCGGATCGGTGGCCGGGCTGCCGGCGGTGAACGCCTGCATGTCCCACTTCAACCTGATGGTGAAGGACACGAGTCAGTTGTTCCCCGGCGGACCGCCTGTGGTGAAGGCGGCCCTCGGCTACGACGTGGACAAAGAGACGCTGGGCGGCTGGGAGATGCACACGCGTGTGAGCGGGGTCATCGACAACCTCGCCAACAGCGAGGCCGAGGCGTTCGAGATGATCCGGCGCTTCCTCTCCTACCTGCCCTCGAATGTCTGGGAAATGGCGCCGCGCGCCGAACCGCAGGATCCGGTCGACCGCCGCGAGGAGTCGCTGCTCTCGATCATCCCGCGCGACCGAAAGCGAGGGTACGACGGGCATCGCGTGATCGACGCGGTCGTCGACCGCGACTCGTTCTTCGAAATTGCGCCGACCTACGGGCGCGCACGGATCACGGGTCTCGCGAGGCTGAACGGCTACCCGGTCGGCATCATGGCGAACAACATCGCGTTTGGCGGGGCCACCGATGTGACCGCGGGCGACAAGGTGATCCGTTTCATCCAGTTGTGCGACACGTTCCACCTCCCGCTGATCTCGCTCGCGGACGAGCCCGGCTTCATGGTGGGCATCGAGTCGGAGAAGCGCGGGATCGAGCGGGCGGGGGCGCGCCTCGTGATCGCGACGTGCGAGAGCCGGATGCCGTGGGCGACGGTGGTGACCGGGCAGTTGTACGGCGTGGCGGGGCAGTGCCAGCACCGCCCGAGTGGGATGTTCCGTCGCTACGCCTGGCCGTCAGCCCGCTGGGGCTCGATGCACATCGAGGGTGGGGCCTCGGCCGCCTACCGCCGTGAGATCGAGTCGGCGCCGGATCCGGAGGCGAAGCGGATGGAGATCGAGGCGCGGCTGAACTCGGTGGCCTCGCCGTTCCGGACCGCCGAAGCGACCGGGCAGGACATCATCGACCCTCGCGACACGCGACCGCTTCTCTGTGAATTCATGGAGGAGGCGCAAATGATCCTTCGTTCGCAGCTCGGACCGTCGCCAAACCCATATCGGCCGTAGGGCGCCGAGCCCGTGCGGGCTCAAATCTTCGGAGTGCCTCGAAGCCCACGTTCGTGCGTCGTACACTGCGATGCGGGGGCCGGGCACCAGGGGGACTGACGTGACGATGACCGATCGATCGAAGCGAGTGACGCTTCGCGTGCGCACAAGCGCCCTCGGCAGCGTCATCTTCATCTTCGGGGCAGTCGTGGCCTGCTCGGGCGACGACAGTCCCGAAGCGACACCGACGGCGGAGTCCACCTCGACCGTCGCTGCGGCGTCGTTGACGCCCTCTGCCACCCCGATCGCAACCGAGACCCCGAAGCCCATCCCGACGACCGTCGGTACACCGAACGCCGCGACACCAGCGATTGCCGCCGCCTCAGGCAAGGCGTACTTCCCGCCGCCGCCGGCCCGCGCCAGCGCGCCGCCAGCGAACAGCGTCGGCATCGCGCGCGTCGTCGCGACGAACCTCGGTGTCGACCACTACGTCGAGGTCGACCACGTCATCAACAACGAGATGGAATCCCCGCGCGACGGTGAGTACGCGGTCGGCTTCTACCCGGACTTCGACAAGCCCGGTGCCGGTGGCAACGCCATCTTCTCTGCCCACGAGACCTGGAACCATTTCCAGGGCCCGTTCTACCAGCTCGCGAACGCGAAGAACGGCGACGAGATCACCGTCGTGATGAGCGATGGCCGGAACTTCCGGTATCGCGTCTTCAGCAACGTGCGCTACGACGTGGACAAGATGCCGATGGCGGAGATCCTCTGGCCCTCCAACCGCCCGAAGGGCGAGGAGTGGCTGACGATGTTCACCTGCGGCGGGCGCATCGTGTACGACAGCAGCGGGTTTGGGGAATACCTCGACCGTGACGTCGTGATCGCGAAGCGCATCCCGTAGGTCCTTGGACTTGGCCTCGACGCCGCGCCGTACACTCCGGGGATGACGAACCATTTCGCGAACCTCCCGCTGTCCGACGAGGCGAAAGCCCAACTCGCGCCCACCGGGGTGCTGCGGGCGGGCGTCAATATGGGGAACTTCTTGTTGGTCACCGGCCGCACGCCGGACGGCGATCCGGACGGTGTCTCGCCCGACATGGCGAGGGCCATCGCTGCGTGTCTCGGCGTCCCGCTGAAACTCGTGCCGTTCAAATCGCCGGGTGAACTCGGCGATGCTGTGGGTACGAACGTCTGGGACATCGGACTGATCGGCGCGGAGCCGCAACGCGCCGAGAAGATCGAGTTCACCGCGGCCTATGCCGAGATCGAGGCGACCTACCTCGTGCCCGCCGGTTCGCCACTCCAGACCGTCGACGAGGTCGATCAGCCGGGCGTGCGTATCGCGGTGACGCCGCGCAGCGCGTATGGCCTCTGGCTCGATCGCAACATCAAGCACGCGACCCTCGTGCGCCTCGACAGTGCAGAAGCGGTCTTCACGCGATTCGTCGATGACGGCCTGGAGGCGATCGCCGCCTTACGTCCCGGGCTGATCGAGGACGTCAAGCGCCTTCCGGGCGCGCGTGTCTTGGACGGTCACTTTTCAGTCGTGCAGCAGGCAGTCGGTACGGCGAAGTCCAACGCGGCTGGCGCGGCGTTCCTGCGCACGTTCGTGGAGGAGGCGAAGGCCTCGGGCTTCGTGGCCAGCCTCATCGCGAAGCATCACGTCGAGGGGCGCCTGTCGGTGGCGCCACCGCACTAGCCCTCGCGGGCCCGGGCTCAGGCCCGACGGAAGAGCGGCAACGTCACTTCGTCGCTCACGGCAACTAGCACGACTTCCACGGGCATCCCGATTTCGATGTCGTCCACGGCGACATCGACGAGGTTGCTCGTGAGGTGCGGGCCCTCGGCGAGTTCGACGATGACGGTCGCGTAGGGGGTGTGGCCCTCGAACGAGGGGTGTACGGCCTGACGCGTGACGACGTACGAGTAGACCGTGCCGCGACCGCTCACGGGTGCCCAGTCGCGCTCGAACGAGCCACACCTGGCACACATCAGTCGAGGCGGGTGCGCGAGCGTGGCGCAGTCGAGGCAGCGCTGGAGCCGCAGTTCGCCCTGCTGGAGGAACTCCCAGAACGGGGCGGAATCCTCGGAGGGGACGGGGAGCGGGAAGCCGGGCCGGGCGCTCATACGTCTCGCTCCAGGATCACCGCGCCTGTACCGATGCCGGTGTCGCAGAACGAGAGGTGCGCGTCCGCGACCTGTGAGGTGGACTCGCCTCGGACCTGACGGACGCACTCGATCAGCTGGTTCATGCCCTGCAGGTATGCCTCGCTGAGGTGGCCGCCGGAGGTGTTCACGGGCAGCATGCCGCCATCCCAGCGGATGCCGCCGGCTTCGACGAAGGGGCCGCCTTCGCCGCGCGCGACGAAGCCGTAGTCCTCCAGGGCGAAGATCACGTAGGGCGCGAAGTGGTCGTAGATCTGGGCGACATCGATCTCATCGGGCGCGACGCCGGCCTGCGACCACAGCCGAGGGCCGAGGCTGACGGCGGCCGTGTCGACGAAGCCTCGGTCGCCGGGGCCAGCCTGCGCGGCGGCGCGGACGAGGGCGGGCGGCTTCTTCAGGTCACGTGCACGCTCGGTGCTGACGAGGACGAGCGCGCCACCGCCGTCCGTCTCCAGGCAGCAGTCGTTCAGGCGAAACGGATCGACGATGAAGCGACCATTCTGGTGGTCGTCGATGGTGAGGGGTGTCTCGTAGAACGTCGCGCGAGGGTTGCGGTTGGCGTGTTCGCGTTCGCTCACGGCGACCCAGCCGAACTGGCGGCTGGTCGTGCCGAACTCGTGCATGCGGCGTCGTGCGACCATCGCGAGTTGGTGCTGGGGCGTCAGGAGGCCGAACGGCTCTGTAAAAGCAGCAGCACCCTGTCCTCGACGGCCGGTGACCTCGCCACGTCCGTACCGGCGTCCGGAGCGACCGTTCACGCCTCGATAGATCACGATGCATTGCGCGAGGCCGGTCGCGATCGCCGCTGAGGCGTGGGCGACGAGCGCGGCTCCCACATTGCCGGCCTGGTTCACCTCACCGAACCAGGCGAGGTCCTTCACGCCGAGGTTCGAGGCGATCTCGGCCTCGCTGGTCGTGTCGACGGACCAGCGCATGAGGCCATCGACGTCCTGTGGCTTGAGCCCCGCATCATCGAGCGCGTGCAGGATCGCCTCGAGGGAGAGGCGAGCCTCGCTGCGCCCAGAGGCGCGCGAGTACTCGGTCTCGCCGACTCCGGCGATCGCAACGCGGTTTCGAAGGGTGTCCATAGCGGCGGATTGTATCCGCTGGGACGGGCGAAGAGCGCGCGGACGAAGGCGGTACACTCGCCCTCGCTCGGAGGGTGACGCGATGACGGATGACGCGACGGGGCATGGTGCGCTGACGGGGATCCGTGTGCTCGATTTCACGCGGTATCAGCAGGGCCCGTACGCAACGGTGCTGCTCTCCGACATGGGTGCCGAGGTCGTGAAGGTGGAGGAGCCCGGCGGCGAGCCAGGCCGTGCTAACGGATTGGGCCCCGATGGCTTCTCCGCATACTTCGAGGCGCACAACCGCGGTAAGCAGTCGATCACCCTCGACCTGCGGATCGAGGCAGCGCGTGAGGCAGTGAAACGCCTCGTGCCGCACTTCGACGTGGTCGTCGAGAATTTCCGGCCTGGGATCATGGAGCGCTGGGGCCTCGGCTACGAGGCGCTGCGAGCCATGCGCCCGGACATCATTCTGGCCTCGGGGTCCTCGTGGGGACGGAGCGGGCCGTGGGCGGAGCGGCCGGGATACGACCACGTGGGGCAGGCACTATCCGGAGTGATGGTGGAGCAGGGCGGGGGGCCGGGACAGGTCCCGCATGCACTCATCGGCGGGTTCGCTGATCAGATCGGCGCGATGCTGCTCGCGTACGGCGTCGCGTGCGCCCTCGTGGTGCGGGGCCGCGATGGCATCGGCCAGCACGTGGACGTATCGCTCATCAGCGCGATGACGGCGGTACAGGCGATGCCGATCACGCGTTTTCTCCGCACCGGTGAACAGCGGGGCTTCGAGGAGCGGCGCGCAGCGACATACACTCACTACGAGTGCGCCGACGGTCGGTATGTCGCGATCGCGGCGAACACGCAGGCGTTCTGGGAGCGCCTGTGCGACGCCCTCGAACGGCCCGACCTGCGGGAGGACGATCGGTTCCGAGGCCCATTCGACCGTGAGGCGAACAAGTTGGCGCTGGTGGAAGCCTTCGAGGGGCAGTTCCGCACGCAGCCCTCGACGTACTGGCTGGAGCGCATCACGGCGGCCGATGTCCCGAACGCTCCCGTGCTGGACTACGCCGGGCTGGCGGAGCACCCCCAATTCTGGGCGAATGGCTACCTCCAGGAGATCGAAACGCCCAACCTCGGTCGGATGCGAGTGCCCGGGCCGGCTGTCCGGATGAGCGGAACGCCCTCACGAGTCCAGGGCGGCGGGCCAGAACTGGGGCAGCACACCGAGGCGGTCCTGCTGGATGCCGGATTTGCCTGGCCTGAAATCGAGGCACTACGAGAGTCCGGTGCTACTCGGAACGTGTGACGGGGCGCGGAGCGGGTGTCGCACCGTGATCCTGCGCCGCTCGTGCGATATCGTTTTGTCATGGCCACTGACCGACCCCGTCCCGTCACCCTCCTCGATGTCGCGAACGAGGCTGGTGTCTCCGTCAGCACCGCGTCACGTGCACTGACCGGCGCGCGCCGCGTCCGCGGCGACCTCGAACGTCGCGTGCAGGAGGCGGTCGAGTCGCTCGGCTACCGGCCGAACGAGGCGGCGCGCGGACTGCGTATGGCGCGGACGATGACGCTGGGGGTTCTCTTTCACCGCCTGAACAGCCCCGTCTCCCTCGACCTGATCGATGGCATGGGGGCGGCTGCGCACGAGGCGCGGTACTCGCTGGCAGTGACGAGCGCACGCGGCGACAAGGCGCAGTACACCTCGCTGTTCCGCCATTTCTACGGCCAGCGGGTCGATGCTCTGGTGCTGATCTGGCCACGCGGCGACCTTTCCGCCCACCTCGCGCCGTTTGCGCGAGCGGGCGTCCCCGCCGTGGGGATCCGCTGGGAGCCAGGAGAGCCGGGGCTGACCGTCGTATCGGCAGACACCTCCGCTGGTATTGCTGAGGCAATGTCCGCGCTCGCGGGGATGGGCCATACGCAGATCACCGTCATCGCGCATGGAGTTCTCTGGGTGCCACCGAATCTCCGGCGTAACTACATCGACCAGGCCGCCGAGGCCGTGGGGATGCGCCTGCGCCGGCGTACGTCACGCGAAAGTGGCCAAACACTGCGCGAGATCGTGACGTCTGAACTTGCCTCGGAGGAGCCGCCGACGGTGATCCTGGCCGGCTATAGCGAGGTAGGCGAGGTGATCGCGTCAGTCCGGGCGCTCGGCAAGCGAGTGCCTGAAGATGTCTCGGTCGTCAGTTTCGCGGACTCTCGCTTCGGTGCTGTCGCGCAGTCGGAGCACGCTGCGGCGATTGATGTCGACTCGTTCGAACTCGGACGGCGGATCGCTGCTGTGACGCTTGAGGCGATTGAGAACGGGCCGCCGTCTGAGGACCTGCGCATTCGAGGCCTGTCGCACTGGTCGCCGGGTGTCACGATTGGTCCCGCCCCCAGGCGCTAGGTCCCCTTCGTCCTGCGATCGTGGTGACTGGGCCTCAACTGCTGCCCGAGGCCTCGGCTGCGGCACCTACTCGGCGTAGCGACTTGCGGTGGCTTCGATGAGGTCGGCGAGGCGATCCGGCATCGAGTAAAACGGGGAATGGCCCGACTCGAACTCGATGACTTCGCAGGGCGGGTCGATCGCCGCCGCGCAGGCCCGCTGATTCTCTGGTGTGATCGCCCGATCGAGGGTGCAGACGACGAATGTCGACGGCACCTGCTGCCAGCCATACCGCTCGTACGGCGTCGATCGGTCGATGGTGTCCGCCTGCCCGTCCAGCCGAGCCGTCGCGTGCGCGATATCCGCCGGTGAGCAGTCGTTGTAGAACGCTGCCGTGGCGGCGGGCAGGTCGAGGGTGATCCCCCAGTCGGTCCGCACGAACGCGGCGGCGGAACTCGGCGGTACGACGGTCGCCACAGTGCCGGGGACGACGGCCGTGAGGTAAATCAGGTGGCGCACGGCGGAGTTGTCGACGCCCGCCCAGGTGATCGCGCGGCCACCCTGTGAATGTCCGACGAGAACGACTGGCCCGCCCGCCTCCTCGATCGCGGCGCGTGTGATGCGGTCGTCGACACGGTCATCTGAGGAGACGCGCCGCGGCGACCCGACGCCTCGGTCCGCCGCGATCGTGCGGATGCCCCGGGCGTCCAACAATGGGACGACGCGATCCCAGCACCACGGGCCGTGAAAGGCACCGTGGACAAGGACCGCGGTGGGGAGTGTGGGCATCGAGTGGTGCACCTCCACGAAGAAGGCCCCGCATCAACGGGGCCTTCGCGCTGATCGAGTGCTGGCTAGTAGAACCCGATGCAGAGGCACTCCGGGTCGAGTTCGTCGAAGAGGATGGGGAGGCGCTGAGTGGGAGTGCGCTCACCGCTGAAAGTCATCACGCCGGGGACCCACGGCTCATCGGTCGTCGCTGCCGCCGGAACGGCTGGCACATCGGTGGTTGCGTTGATGGTGGTGGTGGTCGGCTGTCCGAGGACTGCCGAGAGGACGAGGGCCGCGAGGACCGTGACGCCGATGACGGCGAGCCAGGCGCGGGTGACCAGGGTGCGCAACGGGAGGGCGACTGCGGTGGTCATCGGATGCTGCTCTCTGCCCGGTGGACGGGCGCCTCGGCCGCTGCTGAGGAGACAACGGTACGCCTGCCGAGGAGCGCGTCAAGGTGTACGGGGCGCTACTGGCGGGCAGGCTGTTCTTTGAACTGAAGTTCGTGCAGCCGGGCATAGACACCACCCCTGGCGATGAGCTCCTCGTGGGTGCCGTCTTCAGCGAGTTCTCCGTGGTGGAGGACGAGGATGCGGTCGACCGCGCGGATGGTATTCAGGCGGTGCGCAATGATGATCGCAGTGCGGCCCACCATGACTTCCGCGAGTCCGCGCTGGATCGTGCCCTCTGTTTCGGGGTCGATGCTGGCGGTGGCCTCGTCCATGACGAGGACGATCTCCGGGTTGAAGGCGGCGACGCGCGCGAGGGCGATCAGTTGCTTCTGGCCTGTGGAGAGGTTGGCGCCGCGCTCTGCGAGCATGGTCTGGTATTGGCCGGGGAGTGCCTCGATGAACTTGTCGGCACCGACGGCCTGCGCGGCTGCACGCACCTGCTCGAGCGAGATCGAGGTGTCGCGCAGGCGGATGTTCTCCGTGACGCTGTCTGTGTAGATCCAGGGGTCTTGCAGCATGATGCCGACGTGGCGGCGAAGCCAGCGCTGCGGCAACGCGCGTACGGAGACGCCGTCGACGAGGATGTCGCCCTGCTGCACGTCGTAGAACCTCGACAGCAGCGACATCATCGTCGACTTGCCCGCGCCGGTCGCACCGACGATCGCGACCTTCTCGCCGGGTGCGATCGAAAAGTCGAGGCCACGCAGGATCCAGTGCTCCCCCTGGTAGGCAAACCACACGTGGTCGAAGCGGATGGCACCCTTCACCTCGGCGAGCGGCTGCGCATCGGGTGAGTCGACGACCTCCTCGGGCTGATCGAGGATGCCGAAGATGCGCTCGGCGGAGGCCATGGCGCCCTGGAGCATCGTGAAGCGCTCGGCGAGTTCGCGGATCGGCCAGAAGAAGCGCTGCATGAAGGCGATGAAGGCGACCAGCGTCCCGAGGGAGAGCACGTCGTCGGCGACGCGTGCGCCGCCGTACCAGAGGATCGCGCCGGTGGTGAGGGCGCCGAAGAGCACTACCGTCGGCTCAAAGACGGCGTACCAGAAGAGGACACGCAAGTTCGCGTCGAGGTTGCCTCGATTGCGCTCGTCGAAGTTCTCCTGGTTGCGGCGTTGGCGATTGAACAGTTGGACGATGGCGACGCCACTGATCATCTCATTCAGGTAGGCGTTGATGCGGGCGATCCAGATGCGCTGGTCGCGGAATGCATCGCGTTGGGCGGCGGCAAAGATCTTGACGAGCCAGATCAGCGGTATCACGAACACCGTCATGATCGTGGCCAACCGCCAGTCGAGGACGAACATCGCGACGATGATCGCGCTCACCATCAGCAGGTTCGTGAAGATCTGGACGAGCCCCTGCGAGATTACCGCCTCGATCTGCTGGACATCACCGGTGAGGCGCACGACCAGCCGGCCGACCGGGTTGCGGTCGAAGAACGAGATCGACATGCGCTGGACGTGGCGGAAGAGTTCCATCCGCATGTCGACGACGACGCGCTGTCCGACCCATGCCATCAAGTACCCCTGGAGATACCGGATGACGAACGAGGCAAGCAGCGCGGCGACGTACCAGAACGTGAGGAGCGGCAGGCGGTCGGTCAAGCCCTTGTCGATCTGCTGGTCGATCGCGTAGCGGACAATGAGGATCGGGACGAGTTCCAGCACGGCGACCGCGAGCATGAGAACGCCCGCGACTGCGAGCGGCATCGCGTAGGGGCGGACGTAGCGCCCCAGCCGCCCGGTCAGGCGGCGGTCGTAGACTTTTCCGATGGCGGATTCGTCGTCGTAGAAGCTCATGCGCCGCCTCCACCGAGGTCGATATCCGCCTGCTCCTGCGCGCGTCGCTCGGCATCGAGTTGCTCGCGGTAGATGCGTGCGTAGACGCCGTCTGCCGCCAACAGCTCGTCGTGTGAGCCGCGCTCGACGATCGTCCCACCCTCGATGATGGCGAGGAGATCGGCGGAACGCAGCGTGGAGGTGCGGTGCGCGATAAGGATCGTGGTGCGCCCCGCCATCACATCGTTCAACCCTTCGAGGATCTGTTCCTCTGTCTGGGTGTCGACGTGTGAGAGGGCGTCGTCGAGGACGAGGACCGGCGCCTGCTTCATCAGCGCCCGTGCGAGCGCCGCACGCTGCTTCTGCCCGCCCGAAAGCGTGACACCGCGCTCTCCGATGGTGGTTTCGAGGCCGTCTGTGAGGTCCTTCAGGTCGTTGGAGAGCCGCGAGATGCGAGTCGCCAAGTCGTACTCGGCATCGCCCGCCTCGGGACGGCCGTAGGAGATGTTCTCGCGGATGGAGTCGGAGAAGAGGAACGCCTCCTGCGGGACGAACGCGACGGAGTCGCGCAGCAGGGGGAGCGGCCACTCGCGCACATCGACTCCGTCGAGGCAGACGCTGCCCCCGGTGGGGTCGGAGAGCCGCACGAGGAGGCCCGCGAGCGTGGTCTTGCCCGCGCCTGTGCCGCCCACGAGCGCGACGGTGGCGCCAGCAGGGATGCGCAGGTTGACGTCATGCAGCACCTCGCGCCCTTCGAAAGCGACGCTGACGTTGGTGAACTCGACTTCGCCACGGACGGGGAGGGGCGGCGGCGTGCCGGTGCCGTCGAGGACCGAGGGCACGGTGCGCAGCACCTCGTTCACCCGGCGGATCGCGACAGTGCCGAGTTGCGCCATCGCGACGACCCAGCCGACGGCCATGAGCTGGTTCGCGAGGACAGCCAGGATGAAGTTGAAGGCGACGAACTCGCCCATCGACATCCGGCCGGCGACGACATCGTGGCCCCCCACCCAGAGGACGAGCAGCGTCCCAGCGCCCGTCAGTACACCCATAATGGGGAACAG
This sequence comes from Dehalococcoides mccartyi, assembly GCA_945865925.1. Lineage (GTDB taxonomy): Bacteria > Chloroflexota > Dehalococcoidia > UBA2979 > UBA2979 > SURF-43. Next base: position 15,392 of record CAMBFG010000004.1, on the reverse strand, counting down.
CCCGGAGTGGTAGAGCGCGAGGCGCATCGCGCGGCCGCGCATCTCCTCGTTGGCCTGGGCAAAGGACGCGATCTCCGCGTCTTCCTGGGCATACGCCTTCACGGCGCGGATCCCGGCGATGTTCTCCTGCGACCGATCGGTGAGGTGGGAGAGTTGCTCTTGCACCTCCATGAAGCGGTGCTCGACGTTCGTCTCGAAGAAGCTCATGAGGCCGATCACGACAGGCAGGTAGACGAGCGCGATCAGGGTCAGGCGTACATCGATGAAGAGCATGAACAGGATGCCGGCGACGCCGACGACGAGGATGCGGCTCATGTCCACGAGCGAGGGCCCGAGGACGTCACGCACGGCTTGCAGGTCGTTGGTCGCACGGGACATCAGGTCGCCGGTGCGGGCGTGGACGTAGTAGTTGTGGTCGAGCGCCATGAGGTGGCGCGCCAGGTCGTCCCTCAGCCGGTACTCGATCATCCGAGATGTCCCCGAGACCACCATGCGGGAGTAGTAGCGGAGTGTCCCCTCCACGACCGCGAGGATCGCGATCAGCCCGGCGTACTGGGCAAGCGAATCCATTGCGATGCCGTCACGCAGGTCGTCGACGGCGCGCTGGATCACCACGGGGGGCAGCAGCGAGGCGATGGTCGCGAGGATGAGCGCGACCATGCCGCCGCCGTATCGCCAGCGGTAGTGCAGGACGTACTGCAGAATGCGGTTGGAACCAGCGCGTCCGGGGGGCAGCGGCGTGCCGGCCTCGGGGGCGGAGGTCATGAGCACGTCGAAACTCGCTTGTCTGCGTGGAATGCGCGCGGAGCCGTAAGAATTGGGCAGTATTGTAGCGACGCGCAGCACCGGTCGGCGATGTATTTGGCGCGCGGACAACTTCTGTCAGGTCGTCCGCAGCCGATCGTTGCGGCCCGCGCGACAGTCGGTCAGGCCTTCACGCGGATGTCGATCTGGTGCCACCCGGTCGCACCGTCAGGGTCGGAGCGCTGGCGCTTGTTCGTCTGCGTCTCACCCTTGCCGTCGGTCGCACGCACCTCGACGACGTAGTCACCGGGTTGCGCGCCCTGCCATTCGACGACCCACTGCCGCCATGCGTTGCCGGAGAGCGCCTCGCTGAGGGTGCCGGTCATCCAGGTGGCGGCATCGGGCGGGGTGTCGCGAGCGTACGCGCGCACCTCCACCTGTTTGATGCCGCGGTCGCCGGCCCACGCGACGCCGGCGATGGCCACGCGGCCGGGCTTGACGGTGCGCCCGTCGCGCGGGACATCGATGCGGGACTGCGTCTTGATCGGCCCCGTCTTCGACCACCCTCGCGGGACCCAGTAGGCGTCGAACGCTTCCCAGGTAGTGAGTTCGATCTCGGTCAGCCACTTCGTGGCGGAGACGTAGCCGTACAGGCCCGGCACCACGAGGCGTGCCGGGAAGCCGTGCGGCCCCGGGAGTGCCTCGCCGTTCATGCCATAGGCGATGAGCGCCGGCCGGCCGTCGAGGGCGACCTCGGTGGGGAAGCCAACGGTGAAGTCATCCACGGATCGCCCGACGATCTGCGTCGCGCCTGGCCTCACGCCGGCCTTCTTGAGGACGTCCGCTAGCGAGACGCCCAGCCAGCGCGCGTTGCCCACGAGGTCGTCGCCCACCTCGTTAGAGACACAGGTGAGCGTGATGACCTCTTCGCGCGACGGCATGCCGAGGAGTTCGTCGAACGTCATCTCGAACGGACGCTCGACCATGCCGCTGACCTTCAGTCGCCACTTCGCGAGGTCGATACGCGGTGTCACGAGCGACGTGTCGATGCGGTAGAAGTCCTTGTTCGGCGTGATCAGCGGCGAGAGTCCATCGAGATCGAGCGCGCCCTTCGCGCTCTGGTCGCCGGCGTTGAGCGAGAGGGCCTCGCGCTGCGCATCGACGTCCACCGATGAGCCCGCGATCTTCCGGCCTCCGACGAACGCTGCAGCTGACGCCCCCGCCGTGACCGTGGCGAAGCCGAGGAAGGCGCGGCGTCCGGGCACGCGACGTGTCATCGACTGTGCTCGGGTGGCCTCGGAGACGTTCGCAGCCTCGACAGACGCGGCCGCCTCGGGCGTCGCGGCGAGACGGAGCAATCGGTAGGCCTGCCAGCCGAGGGTCGCGCCGATGATGGGGCCGAAGGCGGCGACGAGGGAGCCCTGGGTCGTAGAGGCTGGGGTGTCGATTGTGGCGACGATGGCACCCACGACGCCGAGGGCGATGAAGCCGATCTGCGCACGCCGGTCACTCGATCGCCCCACGATGCCGATTCCCGCGCCAGCGGCCAGGGTGGCGACCGTGACGAAGAGGATGAGCGCGGGCTTGTCCTTCGTCCCGAGGGCATCGATCACCAGGTGGGTGATCCAGCCCGGGGCGTTGTCGATCAGCAGGCCGCCCATGGCGATGATCGGGGCGACGGCGCCGGTCAGGGCCGCAATGAGTTCGGCGATCCCCAGTGCCAGGGCAACCGCGATCAGACCGCTGAGGCCGTCTCGGATCATTCGAGCGCGCATGGGACCTCCGGTGGGGCGGAGCGGCACAGAAACAGTATCAGTATCAGGCGCGCGACGCCCTCGCTCTCCTCGTTCGCGATATGCTGAAGGCATGCCAAGCCCTAGCGACGTTGCTGCTACTGCGCTTGCGTTCCTCAGACGCCCTGCGGCTCCCGTCCTCGATCTGGTCTACCGTATTTATGAACGCGAACTGGACCGCGGCGTCCGCCACGGGCCGATCCCACAGCACGTCGGTGTGATCCTGGACGGCAACCGGCGCTTCGCGAAGAAGGCCGGGATGGCGGTCGTCACGGACGGGCATCGTCGAGGTGCGGACAAGGTCGAGGAACTCGTCGGCTGGTGCGACGACCTCGAGATCCCCGCGGTCACGCTCTGGGCGCTCTCGACCGACAATTTCAAGCGCGGCCCCGACGAACTGAAGGCGATCTTCGCCCTGATCGAGGAGAAGGTCGCGGCGTTTAGCGACGACTCCTCGGAGAGCCCTCGACGGCGGCGCGTGCGGATGGTGGGGCGCCGCGAGTTGCTCCCACAGAGCACGCAGGATGCCATCGCGCGGGCCGAGGAGGCTACCGCCAACGATGGGCCGTACGAGTTGCTCGTGGCCATCGGCTATGGGGGGCGTGAGGAGATCACGGACGCCGTGCGCCGGATGATCGCCGACCGCGTCCGCAACGGCGATTCCCTTGAGGGCATTGCGAGTGGCATCGAGCCGGACGAGATCAGCCGCTACCTCTACGCTCCGGACATCCCGGACCCCGACCTGATCATCCGTACCTCGGGCGAGCTGCGCCTGAGCGGCTTTCTGCTGTGGCAGAGCGCATACAGCGAGTATTACTTCTGCGATGTGTTCTGGCCGGAGTTCCGCCGCATCGACTTCTTGCGCGCGGTCCGCTCCTATGCCGACCGGGAACGCCGCCGCGGGCGGTAGCCCGCCTAGCGAAGCGCCTCCGCAATCTTTCGCGCGTTCGACAACAGCATCCCGTCCACGGTCTCCGCGCCCGAACCCGGAGCGCCGAGGGAGTCGCCGTAGAGGTCGTCCACGATGCGGATGTTCGTCTCCTCCGCCACTCGCTTCGCGACCTTCGGGTCGACCGACGATTCCGCGAAGATCGCACGGACACCCTCACGTCGGATCGCCTGCACGAGTGCGGCGATCTCCGCAGCGGATGGCTCGGCGCTGGTGGAGGTGCCAGGGATCACCGTACCGATGACCGTGAGTCCGTAGCGCGCGGTGAAGTACCCGAACGCGTCATGGTCCGTGACCATCTTGCGGTTGGCGGCGGGGATCGTGTCGATGATCGCCTTCACCTCGATGTCCACGGCGCGCAGACGGTCCTGGTACTGGCGGGCATTGGCCTCGAAGGTGGCGGCATGCTCGGGGGCAGCCGCAGAGAGTGCCTTGAGGATCGCGTCCACCATCGCGATGTCATTGCGCGGGTCGTGCCAGACGTGCGGGTCTTTGCCCTCGTCCTCTTCGGGCGCCTCACGGAGGGTGAGCCCGTCTGTCAGCGTCACCAGGGTGCCCTTGTTGTTCTTGAGCGCCTTGTCGAGGAAGGCGTCCACGCCCAGGTCATTGCGCAAGATGACCTGTGCGTTGGCGATGGTGCGGGAGTCCGCGGCGTTGACTTCGTACTCGTGCGGGTCGACGCCGGCCTTTACCAACACGTTCAGGCGGATGGTGTCGCCCGCGACGGCGTGGGCGAGGGCGCCCACGGGCGCGATGGTCGCAACGACTCGCAGGCGCCCGTCGTCAGGTGTGTCCTCGCCGCAAGCAGCGAGCAGGAGAGCCGGGACGATGATCATGAGGCTGAGTACACGGATGATTCGAGGCATGCGGGCTCTTTCCTGGCTCTACCTGAGACGGCGTCTCGATGATACGCAGTCTCATATTGACGCGCAACGCCTGCGGAGTGGGGCGGGTACGCTCGGCGGAGAACGAGGAGGGCGCCGGTGATTCCGCAGGCACGTAATACAGCCCTTGCCTACCTCGGTATCGCCGTGTTGCTCCTGGTGGTGACCGTGGTGCTGCCGGCCTCCGGCGTGTGGGAACGCCGAGGTCTCCCCGTCATCCACGAAACGATCCGCGAGGCGCGCGTCATCGAGGTCACGCCGGGAGACGACGTGACCTCGCCGTCGGGGGTGATCCGTCAGCAGCGCGTGGTCGTCGAAGTCGACGGTGAGCGCTTCACCATCGAGCGTGCGTACCAGGACGGCGGTGCGGACGCCTTCGTCGTAGAGAACGGCGACACGGTGCTGCTCGGACAGGTCGAGGGCGAGCGAGGGGTGATCACCCAGATCAAGGATCGCAGTCGCCGCGTCCCGGTGTGGGCGCTCACATTCGCGTTCGCACTGCTCGTGGTTGCCGTGGGCGGTTGGCGAGGCGCGCTGTCGCTGGTGGGCCTCGGGTCGAGCGTGCTCGTGATCGCGCGGTTCATTGTGCCGGCGATCATGTCCGGGTGGGATCCGCTACTCGTCTGCATCGCCGGTGCCCTCGTGATTATCGCGACGACGTTGACCCTCGGGCATGGCGTGGAGCGCAAGACGGCGGTGGCACTTGGGGCGACGGTCGCGTGCCTCGCACTGACAGGGCTGCTGGCCGTGTGGTCGGTGCAGTTCGCACACCTGACCGGAATCGCGACAGACGATGCGAGCACACTCCAGATCCTGCTGGGGAACGGCGTGATCGACCCGCGTGGGCTCCTGCTCGGCAGCATGATCCTCGGCGCGGTGGGCGTCCTCGATGACGTGACGACGACGCAGGCCTCGGCCGTCGGCGAGCTGCACGAGGCGAATCCGAGCCTGTCGACGCAAGAACTGTTTCGGCGCGGGATGAACGTCGGGCGCGATCACATCTCGGCGACCACGAACACGCTGCTGCTTGCCTACGCGGGTACCGCGTTGCCGCTGATCCTCATCCTGTCGGCGCAGCAGCAGCCAGCGGGGATCCTCATCTCCTTCGACGCGCTCGCGACCGAGGTGGTCCGCACCGTCGTCGGGAGCATCGGCATCGTCGCGGCAGTGCCACTGACGACGGCGCTCGCGGCCGTCAGCGCCGGCTGGTCCAGCCGAGGCGAGCGCGTTCGCTAGCCGCCCGGCAGGAACAGCGGCTCGGTACCCGGTGGCACGATCTCGGTCGGCTTCGCGCCGCAGCCGAACCAGATGCCAGCGAGTCTGCCACCCACGACCACGAGGCCGGCGCCCAGCGGCCCGGTCACGCCTTCGGTCGGTGTCCGGCTGAACACGATCACCTGATCGGCTTGTACTGGTGGCAGATACGGCCTGGGAGCGCGATAGACGCCAATGAGCACCGGCTTCGCCTGCATGACCTGGTCGAGGGTCGCGCGCACGGACGAGGCTGGGCGCAGTTCGCCCTCGCACGTTGCCACTGGAAAGACGTCGACGCGTGTGCCAACGGGCTGACCCGGCGGGCAAGCAGGCGGCGAGCCCGGGCCCTGCTGCGGGCCACAGGGAAGGCTGGTGAGGATGACGGCGCGGTCAAGGGCGGCGGTGTCGCCCGCGAGTACGAGGTTGATCAGCGAGTCCACCTCGCTCGGGATCCCCGCCCGTCTCGGCGGAGTGACGATCGAGGTGGGGGCCGCCTCGGTGGTGGCCCGGGGGGTGACAGTCGTGGTGGCTGCCGGAGCCGGCGCTCCGTCGTCGCAGGCGGCGGCGAGCAGCACGGTGGCGCAGAGCAACAGGATCGCCAGCGGTTTCCTCGGCAGTCTCATCGGGCACCTCTCAGTCATCTAACCAGCGTGCCACATGCGGAGCGTTGGAGGCACTCACGGGGCGCGACATCGCCGTTACGATGCCGCCTCGACGTGTGGCGAGAGTGCTGCGGAGTGGGGGACATCGAATGCCTGGACGTGTCGAGGGCAAAGTGGCGCTCGTGATGGGTGGTGGTCAGACGCCCGGCGACACGATCGGCAACGGACGCGCGACCGCGCTGCTGTTAGCGCGTGAAGGCGCTCGAGTGTTCGTGGTGGACCTCGACGGTGATCGTGCCGCAGCGACGTGCGCGGAGATCCGACGCGAGGGTGGCCAGGCCGAGTCGTTCGCGGCGGACGTACGCCAGGAAGCGGACGTGCAGGCGGCCGTCGTCGCGTGCGTGAAGGCGTTCGGGCGCCTCGATCTGCTGCACAACAACATCGGCGGTGGGCTGTCGCTGGGCGACGAGTCGGCCGTGAAGATGAGTGTCGAGGCGTGGGACCGAGTGTTCGAGGTCAACCTGCGCGGGATGTGGCTCGCCTGCAAGTGGGCCATCCCGGTCATGCAGGAGCACGGTGGCGGCTCGATCGTGAACATCTCCTCGGCGGCGGCGCACCACAAGTACCCGCGCGTCGGCTACAAGACGACGAAGGTCGCCGTGATCGGTCTCACGGAGTACCTCGCTGCCGAACACGCCGGCGACATGATCCGCGTAAACACGATCCTCCCCGGCCTGATGGAGACGCCGATGGCCATCGAGCCGCGCGTCGCGGAGGGCGTGGCGCGCGAGGTCGTGATTGCGGAGCGGAACCGCCAGGTGCCGCTGGGCAAGAAGATGGGTTCGGGCTGGGACGTCGCCTATGCCGCACTCTTCCTGCATTCCGACGAAGCCAGATTCATCAGCGGCGTGGCGTTGCCCGTGGACGGGGCGATGCTCGTCTCCGGCTGATCCGAGGCGCGCGCTCACACATTCGAAGGATTCGAGGAGGCATCGATGTCGCGACAGACGAAGTACACACCGGACCAACTGACGCCGGAACAGCGTGAGCAGTACGAGGTCTTCCTGAAGACCCGGAAGGTGCGCGCGGACGGGATGATGGGCGGCCCATTCGACCCGTGGATCCTGAACGCGGAGTTGTTCCACCGCCTCTACAGCCTCGCCGGCATGCTCTGGAATCGCACCTCGCTCGACCGAGGGCTGGTCGAACTCGCGATCTCGATCACCGGCAAGGTGTACGAGGCGAACGTGGAGTGGGCAGCGCATGCGCCTCGGGCGGTCGAGTACGGCATCCCGCAGGACGTCATGGACACGATTCTGAAGGGTGAGCGACCGGTCAAGGCTTCCCCTGACCAACTGCTGATGTACGACGTCTCCATGGCGCTACTCGTCAGCCACCTCCTCCCGAAGCCGCTCTACGACCGTGCCGTTGCCACCTGGGGTGAGCAGGGCGTCGTGGAGATCACGGCGGTCATCGGGTTCTACGTGTTGACCTCGATGTCGCTCAACGCATTCGAGGTGCAGGTAGGGCCGGGTCAGGCCACGCCGTTCCCGCGCAGCGACGCCTAACGGCGCATTTCACTTCGCGCGGAACACCTCGAGACGGTGGCGCTGGTGGCCCGCCTCGTCGAAGTTGGCGGGGTCGAGCCAGGCCTGAAGCGCCGTGCGTACGGCGGGCCACTCGGCATCGGTGATCGACAGCCAGGCGTTGTCCCGGGTGCGGCCCTTCAGGACGCGGGCCTGCCGGTGGATGCCCTCGAACGTGAAGCCGAGGCGTTCGGCGGCGTTCCAGGACGGCGAGTTCAGGCTGTCGCACTTCCATTCGTACCGCCGGTAGCCGTAGCCCTCGAACGCCCGTCGCATCATGAGGTACATCGCCTCGGTCGCGGCCGGTGTGCGCTGCAGGAGCGGCGAATACGCGAGGTGGCCGACCTCGATGGATCCGATCTCCGGCTGCATGGCGATGAACGCAGCGACACCGACGGCCTTGCCGGTCGTGAGATCGATGATGGCGAAGAAACGTGAGTGGTCCTCCTGGGCCGCGTTCGCGAGCCACGCTCGGTGCGCCTCCGGCGACTCGAACGGCCCGTACGGCAGGTACGTCCAGTTGCGCCCCTCGGTATCCAGCGCGTAGGCGGCGATCAGGTCGTCCGCGTGCATGGCGACATCGAGGGGTTCGACACGACAGAAGCGCCCGGCCATCGGTGAGCGGGCGGGGATCGGGCGCGGCGTCCAGTCGGGGAGCGCTGCGCCGATTGGCTGACCGAGGTGGTTGTGGCGGGGTGCTACTGGCGGGGTGTGCGGAGGCATGGGTCGATCCTGCCGTGCGGCTGCGAGGGGTGAGCGGGCGATGCTACCGAGCGGACGGGGTTCCCGCGAGGAGGAGTCGCCCCCGCCGTTGCATGACGGGGGCGGTAGAGTGCGCCCAGCCGGCTAGTCGAGTGACGGGAGCAGTCGATGGCGACGAGTTATCGCGTTGAGACACTGGCTGAACTGCGCGACGACTCCCGGGCGCTGCTGCAGGGCGCCATCGATGTCCACGTCCACGCCTCGCCGGATCCATACGCGGAGCGGCGGATGGACGCGCGTTCGCTCGTGTATGCGGCGCGCGAGGCTGGCCTAGCCGCCCTGGTGCTGAAGAGCCACGAGTACCCCACGCAGCCGCTCGCCTGGGCGCTCGACCAGGAAGTCGAAGGCATCACGATTTACGGCGCGATCGCCCTCGACCACTCCGTCGGCGGACTGAATCCGGACGCCCTCGATGCTGCGTTGCGCATCGGGACGCGCGTCGTGTGGTGGCCGACGTTCGACTCCGCGTGGTCACGAGACACGTTCGGACGCTGGCACGCGAAAGCGGACTCCATCCGCGTGCTCGACGAGCGCGGGGTGCTCGTGCCGGTGTGCCACACACTGCTTGACCTGATGGCCGAGCACGGTGCGACGCTGTGCAGCGGGCACCTCGACCCCGCGGAGACGCTCGCGCTCGTCACGGAGTCGAGGCGGCGCGGGATCCGCTCGATCGTGTCGCACGCGACCTCGTTCCACATCCCGCTCGAGGTGCAGCAGGCGCTCACGGAGCGTGGCGCGTTCATCGAGCAGTGCTCCGTGAACTCCTTCCGCGAGGGTGGCGATGACTACTTCGCGTCGGTCGCCAGCGAGGTGCGCGCGGTCGGTCCGGAACACGTCGTGCTCTCGACTGACCTCGGTCAGGCGGCGAACCCGGCGCCGCCGGTGGGGTTCGGGTCGTGGATCGAGCGGTTCCTCGATGCAGGCTTCACCACGGATGAAGTACGACGGATGGTGCAAGAGAATCCCGCCGCCGCCCTCGACTAGCGGCGAGTCGAGGCTCGAAGCGCCCATGCTATCGTCCCGCGCGTGAACATCCTCATCATTCCCGGCGTCACAATGCCCGTGGTGGACGAGCCGCTACTCGCGCGCATTCACCACGCGGCGGGTCCCGGCACGAACATCCGCATCGCCGATACGCCCGGGGAGGCGATCGAAGCGATGGAGGATGTCGAGGTCGTCCTCGGCGTCATCACGCCGGCGATGTTTGCGCGCGCTCGGAAGCTGCGCTGGGTCCACGCGATCACGTCGGGCGCGGACGCGTACCTGTTTCCGGAGATGGTCGCGAGCGATGTCTGGCTCTCTGGTGACAAGGGACTTGTGGGTAGCCACCTCGCCGACCACACGTTCGCCCACCTGCTCGCGCTCACGCGACGTCTCGCACGTGCGGTCGTGGACGGCCCCGCGTCGTGGGAGCACCGCGTCGCCTATCGCGCCGAGGAGTTCGAACTCGAAGGCTGCACGATGGGCATCGTGGGGTTCGGCGGCACCGGCCGTGCGATCGCCAGGCGCGCCGCCGCCTTTGGGATGCGCTGCATCGCCGTCGACTGTGACCCTGTCCCGCCGACGGCCGAGGTCCCCGAGGTCTGGGGCAGCGACCGCCTGGAAGAGTTGTTCCGCACGGCGGACGTGGTCACGTCGGGCCTGCCGCTGACACCGGATACGCGCGGACTGTTCGGCAAGCGCGCCTTCGAATTGATGAAGCCGACCGCGATCCTCGTGAACGTCACGCGCGGCGAGGTCGTGGACGCTGATGCGCTGGTCGCCGCGATCCACGCGAAGCAGATCGCCGGCGCTGGCCTCGATGTCGCGCCTGTCGAGCCGCTGCCTGCCGACCACCCGCTCTGGACGGCACCCAACGTGATCATGACACCGCACACGGCGGGAGCGAGCCAGTTCCGCATCCCACGCAACCTCGATCGCTTCTGCCGGAACCTCGCGCACTTCCGCGCGGGCGAGCCGCTCGAGGGCCTGATCAATAAGACGCGCGGCTTCTAGCGATGACCAGCGAGCCGACCGTTGAGCAAATCGCGGCTGGCGAGTTCGTCCGGGTCGATGGCACCGCGCTTCGCGAGCAGATGGCGCGCATCTTCGTCGCGCTCCGCGTCTCTGAGGATCATGCCGCCACGACCGCGGACATCCTCGTGGCGTCCGACCTGCGCGGCGTCGACACGCACGGCGTGGTCACAGGCCTCCGGTACATGGAGCAGATCGAGACAGGACTGATCGATCCGACCGTGACCCCTCATGTCGTCCGGGAGTCCCTCGGATCCGCCGTAGTCTCGAACGAGGGCGGCCTTGGCGTCGTTGGCGCGCACCTTGCGATGCGCACGGCCATCGAGAAGGCGCGCGTCACGGGGATCGGGCACGCGGGCATTGTCGACGGGCGACACATCGGGATGGTTGGGTACTACCCGCTGATGGCGGTCGGGCAGGACATGATCGGCATGGCCGTCACGAACGCGAACCGCAGCGTGCGCCCGGCACGCGGCGCTGACCCTCGCTTTGGCACGAACCCGATCGCGTTCGCTGCGCCGGCTGGCGAGGAGCGCCCGTTCGTCCTCGACATGGCCACCAGCACCGTCGCGTCCGGGAAGGTGCGTCGTGCGCATGCGCTCGGTCTGCCGATTCCGCGTGGGTGGGCAGTCGATGGCAACGGGCAGCCGCTGGAGACTCCACCGGGCGCGCGAGATACCTCGTGGGCGCTCACGCCGATCGGGGAGAGCGCAGACGGCGAGGGCGTGAACTACAAGGGATATGGCCTTGCCGTGATGGTGGACATCCTTGCCGGCGTCCTCGCGGGCGGCGGGTCGAGCGTCGACCTCGATTACGGCTCGAACATGGCATGGTTCATGGCGATCGACATCGGCAAGATGCGGCCGATCGAGGGCTTCAAGGCCGACATGGACCGCCTCATCCGCTACTTCGCAGAGACCCGTCCCTCCGACCCATCGAGGCCGGTCATCCTTCCGGGCGACCCAGAGGCCGATGCCTTCGAGTACCGCTCGAAGGTCGGGGTGCCGCTGCACCGGGACACCCTCGCGACGTTGCGCACGCGCGCACAAACGCTCGGGACGCCGCTGCTCGTGTGACCGCGGCGGGTGCCAACCCGCGATTGCGGGGGCGGGGCGCCGAGGCCTATGGTGCGCCCGCTCCTCGGCTGCGGCCCGAGGGCGGAGGTGTCCCATGCCACGACCAAAGATCTGCGCCACGCTCGACGAGGCAGTTGCCGACATCCCCGACGGGATCACGCTGCTGATCCCGGGCTTCGGCGCGACAGGGATGCCGTGGAACCTGCTGACCGCGCTCTACCACCAGGGCGCAAAGGGCATCACCGCCGTCTCGAACGGCGTCGGCACTGCCTCCGCAGATGGGAAGATGAAGGGCCTCGGTGACCTCGTGGAGGCCGGGCGCGTGAAGAAGGTGATTGCCTCCTTCACCGCATCGACGCACCCCTCGCGGCTGTCGAAGCCTGAGCAGATGGTGAAGGACGGCACCCTGATCGCCGAGCTGGTCCCGCAGGGCACCCTCGCCGAGCGCATCCGTGCCGGTGGCGCGGGTGTCCCGGCGTTCTACACGCCGGCTGGTGTCGGCACCCTGCTCTCCGAGGGTAAAGAGCACCGCGACTTCGACGGCGAGACCTACGTGCTCGAGGAGGCGATCTTCGCGGATTACGCGCTGATCCGTGCGTGGAAGGCCGACACCGCGGGCAACCTCGTGTTCCGCCACGCCGGACGCAACTACAACCCGATCGCCGCGATGGCGGCACAGCACGTGATCGTCGAGGTGGAAGAGCCGATCGTCGAAGCAGGCGAACTCGACCCGGACCAGATCCACACCTCAGGCATCTATGTGGAGCGGCTCGTGCAGATCCTGCCGCACGGCGTCTTGCGCGTCGCGCGCGCTGAGCCGGCGCCGTCTCCTCCCTCGACACCGCCAGGCGAGGGCAAGCGAAAATTGACCCGTCAGGAGATGGCGGCGGTTATCGGCCAGCGAATCCAGCCCGGCTGGATCGCCAACCTCGGTATCGGCATCCCGACGTTCGCTTCGAACTACGTGGACCCGAAGGATCACGTCACGTTCACCTCGGAGAACGGCGTGATCGGGTACAGCCGCCTGGCCGAGGCTGGAGAGGGTGATCCGGACATCGTGAACGCCGGCGGACAGCAGGTCACCATCGTCCCGGGCGCCTCGTTCGTGCATCACGCGGACTCGTTCGCGCTCGTGCGCAGCGGACGGCTCGACGTCACCGTGCTCGGCGCCTACGAGGCGGCGGCGGACGGCTCGTTCGCCAACTGGCGGCTGAGCGATGCACCGTTTGACAACCTCGGCGGCATCGGCGGCGCGATGGACCTCGTCGCACGCGCGAAGCAGATCTGGCTGGCGATGGAGCACACGACGCGTGAGGGGGCGCCGAGGCTGCTCGAGCACACCACCCTGCCGGTGACGTCGCCGCGCGGAGTGACGCTCATCGTTACGGACATCGCGGTGATCTCCGTGAAGGGCGGCCGATTCCTGCTCGAAGAGCACGCGCCGGGCTACACCGCCGCCGAGATCGCCTCGCTGACCGGAGCACCGCTCGATGTGAGCCCGAACCTACGCGAGGTGTCGGTCACCGCCGTCTAGCCTGCTTGAGGAGGCCGTCATGCTCAGCCGGATCGACCACGTCGGCGTGGTCGCCAACTCCATTGACGAAGCGAACGCCATCCTCGGCGACGCACTGGGCCTCGTGATCGATGAGCCACGCTCGAAATGGCCGGAGGGGTCGTACTTCGCGCCCGAGCAGACGTACAACTTCTTCTTCAAGGTCGGTGAGGGTGAGACGTGCGTCGAGGTCCTCGTCCCCGCGCCGGGCGCGACCAGCGGTACGGCACGCTACCTCGAACGGCGCGGGCCGGGCCTGCACCACATCTGCTACGCCTGTACCGATGTCCACGTGGAGGCCGACCGCCTCGTCGCAGCGGGGCTTTCCGAGATTGCCCTGCCGAGGACATCGGACGGTCGCCGGACGGTGGCGTTCTTCCGTCCGCAGGGGAACGCGGGCATCCTCACCGAACTCGTCCCGCTACGCGATCGCTAGGGCATCGCTAGCCGTCCGCGGCGAGGGCTTCGGGTACCGCTGCGCCGAGGCTCGGCTCGCGCAGGTCGCGGCTCCACGCGGCGATCGCGCCCACCATTGCCGTACACGCGACCGCACCCACCACGAGCGCGAGGGCGGGGGTCATCACCGCCGCGAGTACGCCGCTGAGCATGTAGCCGAGGGGTGGCGCACCGCCCGCGAGCATGCTGCGGAACGACTCCACGCGGCCTCGGAGGGCGTTGGGTGAGATCGTGAGGATGACGGTGTTGCGCGGGATCATCTGCACGGAGTTGGTGGTGCCCAGCAGCGCGGCCGCGATCAGCGCGACGATGAACCACGGCGAAATCGCCAGGACGACCAGCGCCACGCAGTAGGCGAGTACGCCGAAGACCGTGTAGAGCCCCTTGTAGGTCATGTCGCCCAGCGACAGGATGAAGCCCGCGCCGAGCAGCGCACCGACACCGGGAGCTGCGCTCAGCAGCCCGAAGCCCGCCGCACCGACGCCCAACGACTCGGCGAACACCGGCAGCAGCGCTCGATAACTCCCGAACAGCGTCGCAGCCACATCGAGGAGCAGGAGCGAGAGGATGACCGGCTTCGTGCGGACGAAGTTCAGGCCCTCCATGAAGCTCTGCCAGGGGCCCTCGATGATCGCGGGGCGAGCCATCGGTATGCGGATGCCGGTGATGGCGGCCATCGCCGCGAGGTAGAGCGCCGCGTTGATGAGGTAGACCGGGCCGAGGTCGAACTTCGCGATGGCGACGCCGGCGAGCGCGGGGCCTGCGATCTGCGCGAACTGACCGATGGTCGCGTTCAAGGCGATCGCGTTGACCAGCCGCCCCGGCTCGATCAGGGCAGGGATGAGTGCCGTCCGCGCGGGCTGGGTGAGCGCGCTGAACGCCGCGTTCAGGAACGTGACCACGTACAGGTGCCAGACCTGCACGTCACCGGTGAACGTGACATACGCGAGGGCCACGACCAGCACCGCGTTACCGACCTGGCCCGCCTGGATCAGCCGCACGCGGTCGAGGCGGTCGGCGGCGACCCCGCCCACCATCGACAGGATCACGTGTGGGAGCGCTCTGGCGAGGCCGGTGAAGCCGAGGAGAAGCGCACTGCCCGTGAGCACGTAGACCTGCCAGAAGATCGCCGTCTGGATCAGTTGGACACCGATCGACGTGAGGAACAGCGAGATCGCAAAGCGACGGTAGTCACGGTGCGACAGCGCACCGAAGGCGACCCGAAGGCTGGACTGGCTCCCCGACATCAGGCGCCTACTTCTTCAGGCGCTCTAGCTCTTCGAGGATGAACCCGGGCGAGGCCGGGAGGTGGCGCACACGAACGCCGATGGCGTCATAGATCGCGTTCGCGACCGCAGCCAGCGGCGGGACGATCGGCACCTCGCCCACGCCTCGGACACCGTAGGGGTGACCGGGGTTCGGGAATTCCACGAGGATCGTCTCGATCGGCGGGAGGTCGTTCGCTACCGGCATGCGGTAGTCGAGGTAACTCGCGTTCGCCATCGAGCCGTCCGCGCGGTAGACGTAGCCCTCGTTCAGCGCCATGCCGATGCCCTGCGCCGCGCCGCCCTGGATCTGGCCCTCGACGTATGAGGGGTGGATGGCGGTGCCGACGTCCTGGACGGCGGTGTAGCGGAGCACGGTGACCTTGCCCGTGTCGGTGTCCACGTGGACATCGCAGATGTGCGTCGCGACAGCGGCACCGGTGCCACTGGGCTTCA
>CAMBFG010000003.1 GCA_945865925.1 Dehalococcoides mccartyi | reverse complement strand
ATCTCTTCGAACTTCGAGTAGTCCGCAAACCCCTTCAGCGCGAGCACCTTCGTGATCGCCGCCGTCAAGGACGTCTTGCCGTGGTCCACGTGACCAATCGTCCCGATGTTCAGGTGCGGCTTGTTCCGCTGGAATACGCCTTTGGACATCAGTCTCTCCCCAGTTCTCCGACGTTCCGTCGTACCTCAGTCAGCCGCGCTGCTATGACGCCGCGCCGGCCTTCCGCTTGCTGCCGATTTCGTCCGCCATACCCTGCGGCACCTTCTCGTAGTGGTCGAACTCCATGGAGGAGGTCGCCCGACCCTGCGACATGGAGCGCAGGTCCGTGGTGTAGCCGAAGGTCTCAGCCAGCGGCACCAGCGCGCGGATGACGCGAGCGTTGCCGCGCATCTCCGAGCCCTGCACGATGCCACGGCGGCCCGCGACGTCACCGAGCACGTCGCCGAAGTAGTCCTCAGGCGTCGTGATTTCCATCTTCATGATGGGCTCCAGGAGCACCGAACCAGCGGCCAGCAGCGCCTCGCGCATGCCGATGGAGCCGGCGGTCTCGAATGCCATTTCGGAGGAGTCCACCTCGTGGTAAGAGCCGTCGATACAGGTGACGTGGACATCCACCACCGGGTAACCGGCACGGATGCCGCTGCCCAGCGCGCCTTCGACGCCTCGACGCACCGCACCCACGTACTCGCGCGGGATGGAGCCACCGACGGTCTTGTCCTCGAAGAGGAAGCCGGCGCCGGGCTCGCGGGGCGCGATGGTCAGGACGCAGTGGCCGTACTGACCACGACCGCCGCTCTGGCGGATGAAGCGGCCCTCGGCCTTCGCGGCCTTCGTGACCGTCTCGCGGTAGGACACCTGGGGCTTGCCGGTGTTCGCCTCGACCTTGTACTCGCGACGCATGCGGTCGACGAGGACTTCGAGGTGGAGTTCGCCCATGCCCTGGATGACGGTCTGACCGGTCTCCTCGTCCGTGCGGACGCGGAAGGTCGGGTCTTCCTCGGACAGTTTCTGCAGCGCCTCGCCCATCTTCTGCTGGTCGTCGCGCGTCTTCGGCTCGACGGCCACCGAGATGACCGGCTCCGGGAAGTTGATCGACTCCAGGCGGACCAAGCGGTCCTTGTCGGACAGGGTGTCGCCGGTGAACGTGTCCTTGAGGCCGATGGCGGCGGCGATCTCGCCGGCGCGCACCTCGGTGACGTCCTCGCGGCTGTTGGCGTGCATCTTCACGATGCGGCCGAAGCGCTCGCGCTTGTTGCGGGTGGTGTTCACGATCTGGTCGCCGGAGGCGGCCACACCGGCGTAGACGCGGAAGAAGACGAGGCGGCCGACGAACGGGTCAGACACAACCTTGAAGGCGATGGCCGTCAGCGGCTCGCTGTCGTCCGGCTTGCGCTCCAGCATTTTCTCTTCGTCGTTGACCTCGTGCGCCTTGATCGGCGGCACGTCGAGTGGCGAGGGCAGGTAGTCGATGACCGCGTCGAGCAAGGGCTGGACGCCCTTGTCCTTCAGCGCGGAGCCACAGAGCACCGGGGTGACCTTGCCGGAGATGGTCGCGCGGCGGACCGCCTGCGCGAAGTCGTCGTTCGAGATGGCACGGCCTTCGAGGAAGGCCTCCATCAGCGCGTCGTCGTTCTCGGCGGTGCGCTCGATGGACTCTTCGCGCGCGAGTCGCGCCGCGTCGGCGTACTCGGCCGGGATGGGGCCGCGGGTAACGGTCAGGCCACGCTCACCTTCGAAGGTGAGCGCCTCCATCTTGACGAGGTCAATGATGCCCTTGAAACGATCCTCGGCGCCCATCGGGATCTGGATGAGCACGGAGATCGCACCCAGGCGGTCCTTGATCATCTGGACACAGCGCTCGAAGTTGGCGCCCATGCGGTCCATCTTGTTGATGAAGCACATGCGCGGCACGCCGTACTTGTCAGCCTGACGCCACACGGTCTCGGACTGCGGCTCCACGCCAGCAACGCCGTCGAAGACGACCACGCCGCCGTCCAGGACGCGCAGCGACCGCTCCACCTCGACCGTGAAGTCGACGTGGCCCGGGGTGTCGATGAGATTGATCGTGTGGTCGTTCCAGGAGGCGGTCGTCGCGGCGGAGGTGATGGTGATGCCGCGCTCGCGCTCCTGCTCCATCCAGTCCATGACCGCGGTGCCCTCGTGGACCTCGCCGATCTTGTAGGTCCGGCCGGTGTAGAACAGGATGCGCTCGGACACGGTGGTCTTACCCGCATCGATGTGCGCGATGATGCCAATGTTGCGAGTGCGCTCGATCGGGACCGTACGTGGCATCGTCTATTCCTGAATCTTCCTGCGGACGCTGACCGGCTGGCCTACCAGCGGTAGTGGACGAACGCACGGTTGGCCTCTGCCATCCGGTGCGTCTCCTCCTTGCGGCGGACTGCGTTGCCGGCGTTGTTCGCCGCGTCCAGCAGTTCGGCAGCCAATTTCTCCATCATCGAGTGACCCGACCGCCGACGCGCGGAGTCGCGCAGCCAGCGGAGCGCGAGGGCCTGACGGCGCTCGCCACGGATGTCGATCGGCACCTGATACGTGGCACCACCGACGCGGCGAGGCTTCACCTCGACGACCGGGGTCACGTTGCGCATCGCCTGGTCGAAGACGTCGATGCCACGGCGACCCGTGACCTCTTCGATCTTGTTGAAGGCGGTGTAGAGCACGGTCTCGGCGGTGCTCCGCTTGCCGTTGTACATCAGCGAGGCGACGAACTTCGTCACCACCCGAGACCCGTAGCGGGGGTCGGGGATCGCCGGTCGAATCTCAGCGCGGTTACGACGCATACCAGTCTCCGTTAGCTCTTGCGGGTGCCGTACTTGGACCGGCCGCGCTTGCGGTTCTTCACGCCCGTCGCGTCAAGCGCGCCGCGGACGATGTGGTAACGGACGCCCGGCAGGTCCTTCACGCGGCCACCGCGGATAAGGACGACCGAGTGCTCCTGGAGCGAGTGGCCCTCGCCCGGGATGTACGCGGTGACCTCGATGCCGTTGGAGAGACGGACACGCGCGACCTTGCGGAGCGCAGAGTTCGGCTTCTTCGGCGTCACGGTGCGCACCTGGGTACACACGCCGCGCTTCTGCGGCGATCCCTTGGGGGACCGGCGCATGCGGTTCTTCAGCGTGTTGAAGCGGAAGCGCAACGCGGGCGCTTTCGTCTTCTTGCGGATGGGGGTCCGTGGGGCACGGACCAACTGATTGATCGTCGGCACGCCGACTCTCCTCACCGCTCTTACCCGACGGCTATCGCCGGATCGGGAACGCCTTGAAGGCAACATGAACGGCCGGACGGCCTGTCAGTGAGCCTTGCCGCGACGTCATCCGTCGCCGGTCCTCACTGCAAAGCGGCCATTCGACCGTGCTCGCGTGGGAAACGCGCGCGCCTGTTCAAGGCGCGATCTGTGATTCTGGGGCCGCCCGTAGGCAGTGTCAAACCCCGCCAGACAAATTCGACGTGGAACCCGCGCAATCTCGCCAAGATCCGTGCGCTATCGCGATGCGATCCGCTTCGCCATGAAGATGTCCGGCTGCCCGATCCCGTTTGCGTCTGGCATCACACCGACGATCGCATACCCACACGCCAGGTAGAACTCATACGGGTGGCCTCGAAGATTGCGGATCGCGCTTAGGTGCTTGAGCGGATCTGGATACAACTCGACGCCGGCCAATGATGTTCTTCCTTCGCCTGTCTCCACCATGTGCATGTCGTCGGTGCCGAGGCGCAAGGTGAGGCCGCCGAGGGCTGCGACGCGCTCCTCGAGGGCCGCGACCAGGGCTCGTCCCACGCCTCGACGCTGCGCCGCAGGTGCGACCGCCAATGGGTGGAGTTCCCAGACGCGCGCGTACTCGTGGAGGCCGCCCACCCAGCCGAGGACGGCGCGACCAGGCTGACTCGCCCGGGCGCGAGCGACTCGCGGACCTCGTTGCGGGCGTCGGCGAGGTCGTCCGGCCAGCCGATGGGGGCGAAGGCGTCCATGAGGACGCGGACGGCCTGGGCGAAGCCGTCGGGGTCGTCCGGGCGCAGGGCCTCGATGCGGACGGGTGACATCGGGGCTAGCGGCGCAGCAGGACTTTGACGAAGGACTCGCGGAGGGCGGGGCCGTCCTGGCCGCTCTTGCGGGCCTCGGCGGCGCGCTCGCGGAAGACCTTCAGCATCTCGGCCTCGGAGCGCCCGCGCATCTGGGAGGTGTGGGCGAGGATCGCCCGCACCTTCGTGCGCATCACCGACTCGATGTCCACGTGGTAGTTCGGCTCCCCGGGACCGGCGAGGAGCAGGGCGACGGGGCGGTGCGGCTCCAGGTCCTCTTCCTTGTCGAGCGGGTAATAGAGGTGGTCATCGGCGGCCGGGTAGATCGCGTCGTAGGTGGCCTGGCCGGTGTAGCGGTGGTCGCGGTGGTTGAAGCCCGGGCGGAAGCCGTCCCAGGTGATGACGAGTTCAGGCCGGGTGAGGCGGATGTGGCGGACGATCAGCCCGCGCATTTCGTTGTCCGGGGCGATGTAGCCGTCCGGGAAGCCGAGGAAGACCGGCTCGTTCGCGCCCAGGATAGCGCTGGCGCGGCGCTGCTCTTCTTCGCGCTCACCGGCGAGGAACTGCGGCGTGACACTCGGATCCTTCGTCCCCTTGTTGCCCGAGGTGGTGACCAGCACATCGACGGTCCAGCCGAGTTTGACGAGGAGGGCGATCGTGCCACCGCAGGTGAACTCGGCGTCGTCCGGGTGCGCGAAGATCGCGAGGGCACGCTTCGGCACCTTCGCGGTGAGTTCGGTGATGAAGTCGGCGGTCATGTCGATCTCGGTGGCCATCGTCATGGCGCGCAGTCTACGCCCGCACCATCTGGCGGGCGTCGGGCCTACGAGGCGAGGCCGCGGCGGTACTCCTCGATGAGGGTGGCGGTGGCCGCGCCCACGCGCTCCGCGACGACGCTCCAGTCGTAGTTGCGCATGCGCTCGGCACCGGCGGCGCCGAGGGCGAGGCGGAGCGGCTCGTTGCGGAGGAGCAGTTCGATGCGCTCGGCGAACGGTTCCGGGCAGCGCCACGGCACGAGGTAGCCGGTCCGCCCGTCCACCACCGTGGAGGCGAGCCCACCGACACGCGAGGCGACGACCGGTGTCGCGCATGCCATCGCCTCGACAGCCACCAGGCCGAACGACTCATAGAACGATGGCACGGCGACGACATCGGCCGCGGCGTACCAATCAGCGAGGGTGTCGTGGGGCTTCGAACCGAGGAACTGCACCGCGGCAGTCGCCCCGACTTCGGCGGCGATGCCGCGCAGGCGCTCGATCTCGGGCTCGGCACGCTCGTCGCCACCGATGATCAAGAGGTCGACGGGAACACGCACCTGAAGTTCACCGATCGCGCGGATCAGGATGTCGAGGCCTTTCAGCGGCTCGATGCGTCCGACCGCGAGGACGAACCGGCGCGCGGGATCGAGGCCGAGGCGTGCGCGGGCCTCGGCCTGCGGGCGCGGGGTGAACATGCTGAGGTCGACGCCGAGCGGGATCACTGCGATGCGGTGCGCGTCCACGCGGAAGATCTGGCGCAGCAACTGCCGCTCGTGTTCGGTGGCCGCGATGATGCGGTCGAGGGAATGGACGAGACGCCGCTCGGCCTCGAGGCGCTCGGGGCGCTCCGACTCGGAAGCGCGCGCACGTAGCTTCACGTCGCCGAGCGTGTGGAACATCGCCTCGTGCGGCACGCGCCACATCGAGGCGAGCCGATCGCCGGCGGCCACGGAGAGCCAGTAGTGCGAGTAGATCGCGTCGTAGGCCGCGTCTTCACGAGCACGGAACACCTCGACACGGTCGACGAAGGCGTCGACGAACGGGAGGAGGTCTTCCTTCTCCAGGCGATCGACTGGGCCCGCGGTGATCTGCACGAGGCGTGCGCCGGGCGCGAACTCAACGACCTCTGGCTCGGCTTCCCCGGTGCGGCGCGTGAACACATCGACGATGACACCGAGCGCCGCGAGGCCACGCGCGACTTCGAGGACGTAGACGTTCATCCCGCCGGTCTCCCGCCCACCGAGGGGTGCGAGTGGCGAGGTGTGCAGCGAAAGCATCGCGATGCGCCTCGGGAGCGGGAGCGCGGCCGGAGCCTCACCGGACGTCATGGGGCTAGGTCTGCCCGATCAGGCGGAGGAACTCGCTACGAGTAGACATGTCGGAGCGGAAGCGGCCGCGCATGGCGGAGGTGACCATCGACGATCCGGGCTTACGCACGCCTCGGGCGGTCATGCAGAGGTGCTCCGCGCTGATCACGACGCCCACGCCTTTCGCGCCCAGTACGTCCTCAATGCAGTCCGCGATCTGGCTGGTGAGCCGCTCCTGCACCTGCGGGCGGTGCGCAAAGACCTCGACGGCTCGGGCGAGTTTGGAGAGGCCGACGATCTTGCCGTCCGGGAGGTAGCCCACGTGCGCCTGCCCGTGGAAGGGGAGGAAGTGGTGCTCACACATCGAATAGAAGGGGATGTCGCGAAGGATCACCATCTCGTCGTGGTTCTCGTCGAACGTGACGTTCAGGACTTGCGCGGCATCCTGCCAGAGGCCCTGGAAGAGTTCGAGGTACATGTCCGCGATCCGGCGCGGGGTGTCCGCGAGCCCCTCGTCCTCTGAGTTGAGGCCGAGGTTGTCGATCATCGTGCGCAAGGTGGTGATGAGCGCATCGCGGTCGGCCGCGGCACGGGGCATCGATGGCGCCATCCAGCATCCTCCGGAGGTCAGCGGGCGAGGCAGCGAGGATACAACAAGTTTGGACGGGACTTACGAGGCGTCAGTCACGCCGATCTGGCGCACCTCGACGATCGGGAGGGGCGACAGGGACGGGGCTACGACCAGCCGAGGACGCGCTCGACCTCGGCTACCGTCGCGGGGGACTGGTGGAGCGTGGCCTCGACGGTCATCGCGGTGTCGGGATCCTTCAGGCCGTGGCCCGTCAGGACGCAGACGGCGATCTTGCCGCGCAAGTCGGCGCCTGCGCGGTGGCGCTTCATGAGGCCGGCGACCGAGGCGGCGGAAGCGGGCTCGCAGAAGAGGCCCTCGTCAGCGGCGAGCCGGCGGTAGGCCTCGAGGATTTCTTCGTCGGTGACGGCGGAGATCTCGCCGCCGGAGGCATCACGCGCGTTCACGGCACCATCCCAGGAGGCGGGGTTGCCGATGCGGATTGCGGTGGCGATGGTCTCGGGGTGCTCGACCTTGTGACCGAGGACGATCGGTGCCGCGCCAGCGGCCTGGAAGCCCCACATCTTCGGTAGCAGCGTGGAGCGCTCCGAACGGTGGTACTCCTCGAAGCCCTTCCAGTAGGCGGTGATATTGCCGGCGTTGCCGACTGGGATGCAGAGGAGGTCGGGAGCGTCACCGAGGTCATCCACGATCTCGAACGAGGCGGTCTTCTGGCCCTCGATACGGTAGGGGCTCACCGAGTTCACGATGGCGACGCTGTGGCGCTCGCCGATGTCGCGGACGATGTTCAGCGCGTCATCGAATGACCCGTCGATCTGCACGATCTCCGCGCCGTGGACGACGGCCTGCGCGAGTTTGCCCATGGCGATCTTGCCGGCCGGGACGATCACGTAGGCCTTCAGGCCGTGGCGCACCGCATACGCGGCCGCCGAAGCCGAGGTGTTTCCGGTGGAGGCGCAGATCACCGCCTTCGCGCCCGCCTCGACGGCCTTCGCGACGACCATCACCATGCCACGGTCCTTGAACGAGCCGGTGGGGTTCAGGTATTCGAGTTTGAAGTAGAGCGCCTCAAGCCCGAGTTCGCCCTCGAGCATGCGGGAGCGCACGAGCGGAGTGCCGCCCTCGCCCAGGGTGACCATCGGCGTCTGGTCGGTGATCGGGAGGCGGTCGCGGTAGCGCTCCATGATGAAGCGCTTCGGATCGGTTGCGGCGGGCGCAGGGGTCACAGCGGTTGCTCCCGTCCCGCGTCCTCGTGCTGCTCGTCCAGACGGGTGACGAGGGCGCGCGCGATGCGGATCTCGCGTTCGACTTCCTCGATGTGGCGGCGGGCGGTCTCCTCGCTCGCGCGCAGGACGCGTCGCAGGTGCTCCATCACGACATCGCGCTGCGACTCGATCCGTTCGAGGATCGCGCGGCGGTCCTCGGTGGCCCCGGACTGCGTGCGTCCGAGGATGGCCTGTTCCTCCGCGAGCGCACTCTGACGGCGGCGGATTTCCTCGACGGTCTCCTCGACCGTGTTGAGGCGGTCTTCCACGCGGGCTCGCGTGACGCGCTGCTGCTCCAGCACTTCGAGGAGCGCCTCCTCGCGGTCGCGGATCGCGCGCACCACGGCGACTTCATCGTCCATGCGGCGCTGGTCGGCCTGGAGCGTACGCACACGCGCCTCGACCGACTCGAGGGTGCCGAGGAGTGGCGCGAACGAGGAGACGACGCGTGCGATCTCAACGCCGCTGTGACGTCCCTGTTGCTCGAGCGCACCGAGACGGCGCTCGAGCGTTTCGAGGCGAGACGCCTGGTCACGGTCATCACGCTCACGCTCGGCTGCCTCTTCGAGGATCGAGCGCTGGCGCGCGAGCACGGCGGCATCGCGTCCGGTCGCTTCATCGAGTTGCGCGGCGATCTGGGAGAGCACGCGCTGGAGTTCGCGTTGTGTCTCTGGCTCACGCTCCTCCGCGCGCGCGAGTTGCGCGGCGAGATCGCGACGCAGCGCCGACTCGCTGGCAATCCGCTCTTCGAGGCCAACGAGTTCCTGACGCACCTCGCGCGCGGCTTCCTGACCGGCTTCGTGGCGGAGTGTGCGGCCATCGACGACCTGGAGCGTGTCGACGAGACGGGCGGTCTCGTCCTGCTGCACCTTCAGGGAGTGCTGGAGCATCGTGATCTCGCGGGTGAGGGACTCGATCTTCTGCTGTGCGCGCTGGATCTCGTCGCCGATCCATGTCCCCTGGCCGGGCAGCGGTGCGGGCAACACGGGGGGCGATCCGGCGTCTGGTGTGTCCTGCCCGACCATGACCGCTCCTAACCAGCCATCGGCAACACGTTGCCGACCTCGCGTACGACGTCCATCGCGCGAATCGCGGCGACTGCCGCCTCCAGCGCACCGCCCGAGGCCTGGTGTGTCGTGAAGACGAGTTCCGCGGTGCCGTCCGCCGTCGCGCGGTCGAACTGGATGACCGATGCGATCGAGATCTGCTGCTCGCCGAGGACGGCGGCGATCCGCGCGAGGACGCCCGGCTGGTCCTGCACGGAGATCCGCAGGTAGTAGCGCGCCTCGTGCTCCGCGGGGAGCGCGACGCGCAGCCGGCGGCGCGGCACGAAGGCCAGCGGGCGACGCCCGGTGACCACGTCCTGCGCCACATCGAGCACGTCCGCGAGGATCGAGGACGCCGTCGGACCGGGGCCCGCGCCGGGGCCCTCGAACAGCACCCGCCCGACGAGGTCGCCCTCGAACTGGACGGCGTTGAGGACGCCATCGACCTTCGCGAGTGGCTCATTCGCACCAACGAGCGTGGGCTGCACGGTCGCAGCGACCGCGCCGCCGATCAGGCGCGCGCCGGCAAGCAGTTTGATCACGTAGCCGAGTCGTTCCGCATAGGCGATGTCGCGCGCGGTGATCGAGGAGATGCCCTGGCGCGAAACCTCGTCCGGACGGATCTCCACGTTGAAGGCAAGCCCGCACAGCACTGCGATCTTGTACGCAGCGTCGATGCCTTCGACGTCTGCGGTCGGATCCGGTTCGGCGTACCCGAGGCGTTGGGCCTCCGCGAGGACGTCCGCGTAGTCAGCACCCTGCTGGGTCATGGCGGTAAGCATGTAGTTGGTGGTGCCGTTGATGATGGCAGTGATCGCGGAGACCTCGTTCGCGAGGAGGTCACGCGAGAGCGGGCCGATCACGGGGATGCCACCACCGACCGAGGCCTCGTACAGCAGGCGCACGCCGTGGTCCGCGGCGACCTGGAGCAGTTCACCCCCGGCCTTCGCCATGACTTCCTTGTTGGCCGTGACCACATGGCGACCGGAGCGCAGGGCGGCCTCGATCGCCTCGCGTGCGGGATGCTCCCCGCCCATCATCTCGATGACGATCTGGGTACCGGGGTCGCCGAGGACGTCTTCTAGGCGGGAGACGATCTGCTGCGGCGAGAGGCCCGCACGCACGCGGGCCGTGTCCCGCACCATCACGCGACGCACCTCGATCGGACGGCCGACGCGATCGGCGTATCGGGAAGCGCCCGCCGCGAGCGCGGCGATGACGCCGGCGCCGATATTGCCCGCACCGAGGAGGGAGACGCCGACGGTCTCGCTCACTTCTTGACCTGCTGTGCTTCCTGCGCCTTCCGCGTGGCGTCCGCGAGAGCACCCTTCACCTGGCGCTCGACCCAGGACTTCGCACTCCCCGACAGCGACGACGGCCCGACGAGGGCGGTCTCCTGCTGCTTGATCCACTCGAGCAGTTGGCGGTTGGCGATCTGGGCCTTCATGGCCTCATCGTACTTGCGGTTCTCATCGCGCTCGGAGATCTGCGCGAGGAAGATGCCGCCGCGCTCATCCACGATGAGCTCCGACAGGTCGTTTGC
Source organism: Dehalococcoides mccartyi (assembly GCA_945865925.1). Classification (GTDB taxonomy): domain Bacteria; phylum Chloroflexota; class Dehalococcoidia; order UBA2979; family UBA2979; genus SURF-43. Next base: position 237,177 of record CAMBFG010000003.1, on the reverse strand, counting down.
CTTCAATGTGCGGAGCGAGGCGCGTCCTTCAGGCAGCGAGGCAGGGTCAACCCATGAGAAGTCGACCTGCCCCTCCTTCCCAAGCCCACGCGCGATCGCCTCGGCCTCGAACGGCTTGCCGCCAGCGACGGCGGCGCGCAGGGCCTCGAGTTGCTCGCGGTCCGTACTGGTGACGCCGAGGATATGGAGCTGGGTGCCGGTCTCGGGGACCTTCGCCTTGAAGGCGTCGGCGGCCTTCTGACGCAGCACATTGACGCGTACGACGGCCTCGAACTCGTCGCGGGAGAGCGGGAATCGCTTCAGGTAGCCTTCGTACGCCGTGCGGAAATTGTCTTCCGAGGCGTCTTCGGCGACCCCGACCCGCTTCCGCAGTTCCTTCGTCATTTCCTCATCGGTGACGTCCGTGACACCGAGTTCGCCGGCCTTCTGGCGCAGCAGTTCCTCTCGCGTGAGCACGGGGATGCCGCCTGCCGGGTCGGTGACGACTGACGAGTTCTGTTCGACGAAGACGGCGTACTTCAGCCGCGTCGCGAGGTCGCGAGCGGTGAACTCGCGGTCTCCGACCTTCACAACGGTCGAGCGAGGCGGCAGGACGACCGTGAGGATGATGCCTGCGGCGATGATCGCGAGGACGGCCGCACCGACCACGGCGACGACGAGGTAGATGCGGCGCTCGGTGCGCCCCTCGATCTCTTGACGTGCGCGGCGGTCGGCCGCGCGGGAGGAACGGGTGGTCGCCACGTCACACTCCCCTCAGCAGGCGGGTGTCCCCGCCTGCCCAGCGATGCCTACCGACGGCCGAGGTGCAGCCCGGAGAGACGGATGTGCTCCGAGGTGTAGGGCAGCAGCGCGATGGTGCGGGCTCGCTTCACGGCCTGCGCCACGGCGCGCTGGTGACGCGCGCACGTGGACGCCTTGCGACGCGGCTCCATCTTGCCGCGCTCGGTGATGTACCGGCGCAGCATGTTGGTGTCCTTGTAGTCGACGATGTCCGTCTTGGCACGACAGAACTCGCAGCCGCGGGGGCGACGGAATCCACCGCCACCACCACCTCGGCCACCGCGTCCGCGTCGCTCTTCGCCGTCGTCGTTCATCGTCAATCCTCCACTGCCGGGGGTGCCGTTAGAACGGCAGGTCGTCCGGGTCGATGTCGCCTTCGCTGTCGGGGCCGACGGCCATGCCGGGTGCGAACCCGCCACCACCACCAGCACCACCGTCACGGCCGCCCAGGAACTTCACCTCTTCGGCGATCAGTTCCGTGCGGTACTTCTTCACACCGGTCGCCTGATCGTCCCAGGAGCGCGTCTGCATGCGCCCCTCGACGTAGACCAGTCGACCCTTCTGCAGGTACTGCGCGCACGTCTCCGCGAGACGGGCCCAGGTGACCACGTTGAACCACTCGGTCTCTTCGCGCTGTTCGCCGTTGGTGGTGAACCGACGGCTGGACGCCACAGAGAAGGTGGTCACGGCAGCACCGTTGGCGGTGTACCGCATCTCGGGATCGCGCCCGAGGTGGCCGATGATCATGCATTTATTGAGCACAGGTTGCTCCGGAATCCGGGGAGATTCGTTACTCGGCGGCGACAGCCGCTTCGGCCTCAGCCATCTCCGGGTCGGCGTCCGAAGGGGCACTGGCCATGGGGCCTCGGTCGTCACGGTCGTCCCGATCGCGGTCGCCTCGCTCGTCGCGGTCATCCCGCTCGTCGCGATCACGGCCTCGGTCGTCGCGGTCGTCACGGTCGCGGTCGTCGCGATCCCGATCGCGGCGGTCGTGGCCCTGGAAGGGGATGATCCCACGGACTAGCAAGTGCCGGAGCACCTGCTCGGAGATGCGCAGGAGGGCCTCCAGCACGGGGGCCTTGTCCGGCGCCAGGCGGAACGTCATGAGGACGTACGTGCCTTCCAGAAGGTGGTTGATCGGGTAGGCCAGCCGGCGCCGGCCCCAGACGTCCGTGGAGAGCAGTTCGCCCCCGTTGGAGACGATCTGGCCCTCGACGGTGGCGATGGCCGCCGTCGTCTCATCCGCGTTGAGACGCGGATGGATAATCGACACGAGTTCGTATTCGTTCACGTAGCCTCCGCTGACCCTGGACAGTCAGGAGGCGGCTGACTCGGCAAGGCTGCCGACGCCGCCCCGATCGGCGGGAAAATGGGTATGCACGAAGTCTAGGTGCCTATTTGCCGCTGGAGCAAACCTCGACCTGCCTCGGAGGTCGAGCCCCACTCCCTCGGGGGCGGGGGCTGAAGTAGGAAGGCCGCACTCCCCTAGCTCCCTCGCCCCGGGCAAGGGGGAGCCAGAAACGGCTGAGCGCGCGCTCAGCGTGCCTCGTCCAGCTCGGCGAGTCGGGCCTGGACCAGATCCTTCACCAGATCTCGATCAATCTCCCAGTCATCCGGGATCTGGAAGAGGTTCTTCCGGACGACGTATCCGGCCCCCTCCAACCGCTCCCGGAAGTCGTCGATCACGGCCTCGCTCCAGGGGGCCAGCGCGAGGTGGCGTGTCAGCGATGAGACGCCGAAGACGTACTTCCCGTCCCGATGGATCTGCGGGACGTTCCACGCGATCTTCGCCTCTAGCCCCGGGAATTCGCTGAGGACGAGGGCGATGACTGACCCGAGCGTCCTCGCCTTCGTGGGAGCGAGGGAGGCCAGGTACTCGTCGACGGAGGGAAATCTGGGCGGGCTCATCCCTCAGGACTTTGCCTTCTTCAAAGGTTTCTTAGCAGCACTATTGAGGGCGATCGCTTCGCGCACGAGGGCCTTGAAGGCGGCCTCGTTGACCTTCTCGCCTTCGTGGATGTCAATGGCGCGGCGTACGTTTCCCTCGAGACTGGAGTTGAAGAGACCCTTCGGATCTTCCAGCGATGCGCCCTTCGCGAAGGTGAGCTTCACGATCGTCTTGTAGGACTCACCCGTGCAGATGATGCCGTCGTGCGACCAGATGGGAGTGCCCATCCACTTCCACTCTTCGACGACGTCCGGGTCGGCCTTCTTGATGAGCGTGCGCATTCGGCTGAGGGTTTCGCCTCGCCAGTCCCCGAGTTCGGCGATCCTGTTCGAGATGAGATCCGATGCCGATGCGGACGGGTCTTCGCTCGCGCCTGAGTGTTTCATCTGCTCATCCTCGAAGTTCTCGACCAGTGACGCACCGTGGTCAGGACGCGGGAGCCTGAGCGATGCGGACCGTGTTGCCCGATGGGTCGCGGAAGGCACAGTCGCGCATGCCCCAGGGCTGCGCGATGGGCTCCTGGAGGACCTCGGCGCCGGATGCGCGCACCGCCTCGAAGGTCGCGTCGAGATCGTCGGAGCGGAACACCATCATCGGTAGAACGCCCTTGGTGAGGAGTTCCTGTAGCGCGTCACCGTCGGCCTGCGAGCGGCCGGCGTGAGGCACGGAGAGCACGATGTCTAGCCCGGGCTGCGCGTCGCTGCCGAGCGTGACCCAACGGAATCCGCCCGAGGCCACGTCGTTGCGGACCTGGAGGCCGAGCGCGGTGCCGTAGAAGGCGATCGACTCGTCGACATCGTTGACGGTGATGTTGCAGTGCTGGAGTGCGATTGCCATAGCAGACCCCTAGAGATTGCCGCAGGGTTGATACCGCGACTCTATGCAGCGCCCACCCCGGCCGCTTCTCCGATCCTGCTGGATGTGGGGCGGAGCGGACGCGTGAGGGTCTTTGCGACACAGGAGGGCATGGCGTTGACGGCGTCGTGCTGGCGGCTGCGGTATGCCGTCGGCGTCTCCCCGACGACTTCGGCGAACCGCGCGCTGAACGAGCCGAGCGAGGTGCAGCCGACTGCCATGCACGCGTCCGTGACGCTCACACCCGCCCGCAGCAGCGCCATCGCACGCTCGATCCTGCGGGTCATCAGATAGGCGTACGGCGTCTCGCCGTAGGCCGCGCGGAACCGGCGCGAGAAGTGCGCCGGTGACATGAGCGCTCTGCGAGCCATGGTTGGGACGTCGAGTGGTTCCGCGTACTCGCGATCGATCAGATCCCGAGCACGGCGCAGGTCGGCGAGGGTCTCAAGCTCCTGCGGGGTCATGCGCTCACGGTAGCATCCGGTGCGTCGGAAATGCCTGCGCCGTTGGCGTCCGACCCCATTCCCCGCAACCCTCGACTGTTCCGCCGGCTAGTTGTTGGAGGGGGGACGAGGGGTACCGGGGCGGGAGTCGCGGATGAGGGCGGCGATGGCCTGCTGGATGTGGGAGTCCTCGACGTATTGGGAGCCGTCCTGCTCGCGGAGAGCGGCGGCGCGGGCGAGGACGAGGGCGCGAGGCATCCCGGCAGGGGGCTCGGTGCTCCAGGCGGTCAGGGTGATGAGGACGCCGTTCGGGTCTTCGAGGAAGACCAGCCGCTCGTAGCCGCGCACGATCTCCTCGGAACCGGCGACGCCGGCGCGGGACATCTCGTCCCACATCTTGGTCATGGTCTCGCGCGAGACATTCAAGGAGAGGTACTGCATGGAGCCAACGCCGGGCTGGGCCTCCGCGATGGCGACACGGGCGCCTTCGGCCGGGCCGACGAGCATGATGAAGGAGTCGTTGCCACCGCAGTACATCAGCGCGCAGAACGACTCGGGGTCGTCGCGGTTGGGTTCAACGTAGATCGTGGTGAGGCCGAGGCGCTGGTAGAAGTCGATGGAGTCACGCAGGCTGCGCACGATGATCGCCGTATAGCCCAACCCGTGCGCCTGCAGCATCCGAGCCTCCCCCGCCTGTCGCGACCATCGAGGTGCGCGCCGCCGCAGGGTACCCGCCCGACGGGAGACACGCGATGTCATGCGTGCACGTCATATCATCTGAACATGACTGACCTCGCGGACACCCTGACCGAGAACGCGGCGAGCCTCCGCGAACTGCGAGCGCTCGTCGGCCGCCTGACAGACGCTGACCTCGCCCACCCACTCGAGGCCGGTTGGACAGTCGGCACCGCGCTCGGACACCTCGCGTTCTGGGACATGCGTGCTGCGGTGATGGCTGACCGCTGGAAGCTCGCTGGCACCGCGTCGGGGTTGAACATCGATGACGAAGGGGTGAACGAGGCGCTAGAGCCACTCCTCCTCGCTGCCTCCGGTCGCGTGCTCGCCACCATGTCGCTCGCTGCGGCCTCAGCCGTGGACACGGCGATCGGCCGATTGCAGCCTGAGTTGGCCGCCCTGGGTTTCAGCGGGAATCACGTGTTCAAGACTGCCCGTCACGAGCACCGGCGCGAACACATCGACCACATCGGGCGAGTCCTCGCGGGCCGCTAGTCCTCGGGCGGCGGGAGCGTGGCGGCAAGGCGCTTCGGAGCGGCGAGCATCCAAGCGTCGCGGATGAGGGCCTCGATGTCGGCCCACGGGATCGCCTTGCGGTCCATGCGGGCGGCGACCCAGCCGCTCGGCCCGACGTACGGCGGGCGGTAGTAGTGCTCGGGATCGTCGTCGATCAGCATCTCCTGGACGCCGGGGGCGGCCTTGATCCAGAGCGCCTCCTCGCCGTCGTGATGGTGATCCACGGAGAAGGTAACGAAGAGTTTGCCCTTCACGAAGAACGCGGGCTCGCCGTGGCTCGGGCGCTCGATGACCTCGGGAAACGCGAGGCAGAGGAGCCGGGCGCGCTCGAATGGGTCAGCCGGTGGCTTCGGGGTGGCCTTCTTGCGAGGTGGCCGGGGCGACTCAGGCATCGGACGCTCCTCTCGCACGGCCGTCGTCGGGGCGGTAACATCGAGGGGTGAAGATGAACCGCGCCGACTGCGTATGTGACCGCGTACTCGTAGTAGTACGGTAGCGGCAGCGCGGCCCCCGTCGGGCCCGTCCGCTGCCGCTGAGCCCCGCCTGGTGCGGGGCTTCTTGTTTCCAGTAGCCGAACCTGTGAGGCCTCGATGACCACGAACTCCACCGCCCCCGGCAGCAGCGACCCGCGACAGATGGCGACGGCGTACGAGCCGTCCGAGGTGGAGCAGGGGCTGTACGCGTGGTGGGAGTCGAACGGCTACTTCAAGCCCTCTAAGCCAGGGGCGAAGCCGTTCACGATCATCATGCCACCGCCCAACCTCACGGGTGAACTGCACCTCGGCCACGCGCTCACGGTCGCGATCGAGGATGCGCTCACGCGGTGGCATCGGATGTGTGGGGACGACACGCTCTGGCTCCCCGGCGTGGACCACGCCGCCATCGCCGTGAACGCGATCATCGAGCGCGAACTGGCGAAGGAGGGGATCTCCCGCCACGACATCGGGCGGGAGAAATTCCTCGAACGCACGTGGGAGTTCGTGAACCGCTCGCGCACGCGGATCACGGAGCAGCACCGGCGGCTGGGCGCCTCGGCGGACTGGAGCCGCGAGGCGTTCACCATCGACGCCGCGCGTGAGCGTTCGGTGCGCACGACGTTCAAGCGCCTACACGAGGACGGACTGCTCTACCGCGCCGACCGCCTGATCAACTGGTGCGTCGACTGTGAGTCGGCGATCTCGGACATCGAGGTCGACTACGAGGACGAGGCGGGATCGTTCTACTGGGTGAAGTACGACCTCGCGACCGAGGCCGGCGACCGCACGGGCGACTCGATCACGATCGCCACCACGCGCCCCGAGACGATCCCCGCCGATGTGGCCATCGCGGTCAACCCGGAGGACCCACGCTACCAACACCTCATCGGGAAATTCGTGCAGGTGCCGGTCGGCGGGCGCATCGTCCCGGTCATCGCGGACGAAGCCGTGAGCATCGAGGGTGGCTCAGGCGCGCTGAAGGTGACGCCGGGCCACGACCCAGTCGACTTCGAGATCGGCGAGCGCCACCACCTCCAGACGATCTCGCTGATGCGGCCCGACGGCACGTTGAACGAGTTCGCCGGTGACTACGAAGGCCTCGACCGGTTGGTCGCACGCACGAAGGTCGTCGCCGACCTCGAGGCGGCGGGGCGCATCGAGAAGACGGAGCCGCACACGCGGCCGGTGGGGCACTGCCAGCGCTCGGGCACGATCGTGGAGCCGCTGATCTCGCTCCAGTGGTGGGTGGACGCGAAGACGCTCGCGAAGCCGGCGATCACCGCCGTCGAAACCGGCACCATCGAGTTCGTCCCGGCGCGCTTCGAGCGCGTCTACCTGCACTGGATGAAGAACATCCGCGACTGGTGCATCTCCCGTCAGATCTGGTGGGGCCACCGCATCCCCGTCTGGTACTGCGCGAACTGCGACCACCTCACTGTGTCGATCGAGGACGCCACGAAGTGCGAGGGCTGCGGGGGCATGGACATCCGCCAGGACCCGGACACCCTCGACACCTGGTTCTCCTCGGGCCTGTGGCCGCACTCGACGCTCGGCTGGCCGGACGACAGCGAGGACCTCGCACGGTTCTACCCGACGCAGGTGATGGAGACCGGGTACGACATCATCTTCTTCTGGGTCGCCCGGATGATCATGCTGTCGATCTACAACATGGACGGCCTCGTCCCGTTCGAGACGGTGTACCTCCACGGTCTCGTGCGCGCGGCAGACGGCGCGAAGATGTCGAAGTCGCGCGGCAACGTCGTCGACCCGCTGGAGTCCGTCACAAAGTACGGCACGGACGCGCTGCGCTACGCGCTCATCTCCGGCACGTCGCCCGGCAACGACCAGCGCATCGCGGACGACAAACTCGAGGCCGGACGCAACTTCGCGAACAAGCTGTGGAACGCCTCGCGCTTCGTGATCTCGATGGTGCAGGACGACGACAACCTCGAACTCGACCCGGACGTCGACAACGACCTGTCGGACGGCCTCGACTCCATCGGGTGGGGGACGGTGGAGGACCGCTGGATCCTCAGCCGCCTCGCGCGCGTCACGGACAACGTCGACCGGCTGTGGGGCCAGTTCGAACTCGCCGAGGCGCTGCGCCAGACGCGTGACTTCTTCTGGGAAGAGTTCGCGGACTGGTACATCGAACTCGCGAAGATCCGCGTGCGCGCGGGCGACCGCACGGCGATCGCCGTCCTCGTCCACGTCACGGACGAGGTGCTGCGCCTGCTGCACCCGTTCATGCCGTACGTCACCGAGGAGATCTGGCAGCGCCTCGTCACACTGCGCCCCGACCAGGATGAGGCACCCGCGCTCATGGTCGCCGCGTACCCGACGCCGTTCGTGCGCGAGACCGCGGACGAGCTCAGCGCGCACGACGACGACCTCGAAGGCGTCGACCCGGAGGCGGAACGCACGATGACGGCGGTGCAGGACTTCGTCCGCGGCATCCGCAACATCCGCGCGGAGAAGCGCGTAGATGCCGGCCGCTGGATCGAGGCCTACATCGTCGCGGGCGCGCTCAACGACACCGAAGGGGCGGCGCTCCTCGACCTCGAGCGCCTGCTCCCCGCGATCGGCCAACTCGCACGGGCGGAACCACTGCACATCGTGGAGACGGCCGCCGACGCGCCAACTGAGGGCGTGGTGACCTCGGTGCTCGCGGTGGGCTCAGTCGTCGTCCCGATGGCCGGCCTCTTCGACGCCGCGGTCGAACGCGAGCGCCTGACGAAGCAGATCGCCGAAGTGGAGGCCGAGGTCGACCGCCAGGAGGCGAAACTCTCGAACGAGCAGTTCACCGCCCGCGCCCCCGCCGCCGTGGTGGCGAAGGAGCACGAGCGCCTCGCGATCGCCCGGGGCCGCCTCGATGGGTTGCGGGCGAGCCTGGCGGAGTTGGGGTAGGGCGGCGCTACCGGAGGCTCACCACGACACATCGATCGCGGGTGGCTTGAGCAACGTCTGCATCACGACGCAGTACGCCTCAGTTGTCCGCCGAAGGCTGCGCCGTTGGTGCTCGGTGGCCTCAGGGGCATCGATATCGAAGCGGACACGGATGGCGGCGAAGCCGACGGGGGCGTGGCGTGAGATCCCGAGCGTCCCGCGCAGGTCGAGGTCGCCCTCGACCGTCACGCGGAGTTCTTTGAACGGTATGCCCGCGGACGTAGCCGCCATCTGCGCCGTGAGTTGAGCGCATGCGGCAAGCGCTCCGAGCAGCAGATCCCCGGAGCAGGCTGCTGTACCCGCCCCACCGACCCCGCTGTGAGCCTGAGCCGCATAGATCGACCGACCGAGGTCGACCGAACATGCCGCTGGGCTGTCGTCTGCGGTACTCGCGGTAGCGGTCAGGGTCACTCGTGCAGCGTCGGCGTCTGCACGGTACTGCTCCTTCAGTGGAGCCTGTCTCTCCTTGAGATCCATCAGATTCCTCCGTGACCCGGTTTAGAAGCCGCCGCCGTTCACCGGGATGCGCTGGTTCGTGATGTACGAGGCGGCGTCCGAGCAGAGGAAGAGCACCGCGTCCGCGATGTCCTCGGGCTGGCAGACACGGCCGAAGGCGGAGGTGGGCGCCATCGTCTTGATGTCGTTGCCGCGCGCCTTCATCAGCCGCGTGCCCATGTCGGTCTCCACGAGGCCGGGCGCGACGATGTTGCAGTGGATGCCGTTGGCGCGCTCCTCCTTCGCGATGGTGGCCGCGATGGCCTCCTGCGCGGTCTTCGCCATGTTGTAGGGGCCGCCTCGGGCGTTGAGGCCGGTCGCGGCGCCCGAAGAGATCATCACGATGTCGCCGCGCGCCTGGCCTCGCATCTGCGGGATGAGCAACTGGCTCATGTAGAACGAGCCGAAGGCGTGCGTGGAGACGACCCGGCGCATCTCCTCCGGGTCGGTGTCGACGACCGAGTTCCCTCGGGAGGCGATCCCGGCGTTGTTCACGAGGATGGAGAAGTTTCCGAACTCGCCGAGGGCCTTCGCGACCATCGCCTCGCAGGAGGCGTAGTCGGAGACGTCACCCTGGAACGCACCGGCCTTCCGGCCCAGCTTCTGGATCTCGGCGACCACCGCGTTGGCTTCGTCCGGGTGGCGGGTGTAGTTCACGGCGACGTTCGCGCCTGCGTTCGCCAGTGCGAGGGCGATCGAGCGGCCGATGCCTCGGCTGCCGCCCGTCACGAACGCGCTCCGGCCGGCCAGGTCTGGGGCTGCTGCCATGGAGGTCTCCTCAGTCGTCATCGATAGGTCGTGCCGGTGCAGCGTAGCGAGGGCGTGAGCGAGATGTCCCTCAGCCTCATACTGATCTTTCATGGCACCACCCCCCTCGACCGCCGCCGAATATCGAGCACTCCACGACCTCGCGGTCGCCGTGGCGGAGGAGGCGGCCGCGCTCCTGCTGGCGAATCTGCACGGGACGCGCTCGGTGGACTCGAAGACCTCGCCGACAGACGCCGTGACGGAGATGGACCGCGCCTCGGAGGCGCTCATCGTCCAGCGGCTGCTCGCCGCCCGTCCGGACGATGGCCTGCTGGGTGAGGAGGGTGCGAGCCGGGACGGCACCTCAGGCGTCCGCTGGGTCATCGACCCGCTCGATGGCACGGTGAACTACCTCTATCGCCGTGCCGCCTTTGCCGTCTCGATTGCCGCCGAGGTCGACGGCCAGCCGGTCGCCGGTGTCGTCGTCGACCCCCAGCGAGGCGAGACCTTCCACGCGTGGCTCGGCGGCGGAGCGTGGCTGAACGATGCACGCATCCACACCTCGGACATCGCCACCCTCGACCGCACGCTCGTGGGCACCGGGTTCGACTACGTGCCGGAGCATCGACGCCGCCAGGGCGTGATGCTTGCCGAGATCATCGATGTGGTGCGGGACATCAGGCGCGCGGGCTCCGCTGCCCTCGACCTGTGCGCCGTCGCCTGCGGGCGCCTCGACGCTTACTACGAGCGCGGGCCGCACTGGTGGGATGCCGCTGCCGGCTCCCTGATCGTGCGCGAGGCCGGTGGCATGGCGGAGGCGCTGCACCCGCCCGTGCTGCCCGAGGGTGCGTGGGCCATCGACACCTGGATCGCCTCGGCACCTGCGGTCGCGGACGACTTCCGGGCGCTGATCGTCCAGGCCGCGCGAGCCGCCGAGGCCTAGCGATGCCACACGAGGTTGGCCGGCGCATCGCGATCTACGGCAACTCCGGGTCGGGGAAGAGCACGCTCGGCCATGCGATTGGCGAACGCCTCGGCATCCCGTTCATCGAACTCGATGCGATCGTCCATTACCGCCCGAAGTGGGAAGACCGCACGGACGACGACTTCCGCGCGCAGGTGCAGGCGGCCCTCGATGCCTCGCCCAACGGCTGGGTCTGTGATGGCAACTACGGCGCGGTCCGCGACCTGATCCTGCCGCAGGCGGACACCGCGATCTGGCTCCGCCTGCCGTTCCACGTCGTCTATTGGCGGCTCGCCACGCGCATGATCCCACGCGCGTTTCGCGGCACGCCACTCTGGAACGGCAACCGCGAGTCGCTCCGCCAGACGTTCTTCTCGAAGGACTCGATGCTGCTGTGGGGCATTACGGCGTGGCGGCGGTCGCAGCGCAGTACCGCGGCGGCGCTCGCCTCGATCCCGCATAGGGCGAGGGTGATCGTGCTGCAAACGCCGGGAGAGGTGGAGGCAATGCTGCGGGAGGTGGGCTGAGGCTAGCCGTCCACGTCCTCGCCCCACTTGCGATCGAGGGGGCGCCACAGTTTGCGATCCTCGGGGGACTGGGAGCAGCGGAGCACGGACTTCCCGCCTTCGAGGCGCGGGCGGATCCAGTTGAAGGTGTCGATGCGGTCATCGCGGTCGATCGGTTCGCCGGCCTCGCTGATGACGAGGTCGATGGCGGTGCGTTCGCGGATCTGGCCGGCGGTGACGACGCCCTCGAGGTCGCGGATGCCGCGCAGGTCGATGAACCGGCCGTCGGCACCACCGGCACGCAGGCCCGCCGCCGCGAGCGCACCGATCGAGCCTCGACGGTCGCGGCCGAGACCACGGAGCGCGACGTTCGACTCGTTGGAGAAGGTCAAGGCCCAGTCGAGTCGCATGATCTCAGTCTGGCAGCGCCGTCCGAAGGCGAGCACGTGCGGCAGGTCGGCGTGCCGTCCCATGATCGCGAGGCCGGGGTCGCTCCCCTTCGCGGCTGCCTTGCGCAGGTAGGCGACGAGGTCGTCCTCGAGGTCGAGCACGGAGCGGTCCGTGTCGATGCCGAGGGCGTAACAGAAGTTGTGGCCCGTGTCCTTGATCTTGTCGTTACGCATCAGCTCGTGGCGCGTGACGCCGAGCGAGGTGCCCCAGCCCTCGGCCTCCACGTGAACCGCGAGCGCGCGCGCGACGTCGCCGGTACCGGGCGACCCCTCCGCATCGGTGTCGTCCAGACCGATGATGAACTGTTCGCGGATCGATCCGTCCTGGGTCACGACACACCCTCTCTCGCCCTCGGCTGCCCGAGTCTAACGAGGCAGACCGGCAGGCTCACCCGTCCCGGACCCCGAGGCCCTAACGGCCGAGGGCGTCCAGCCGCTCGTCCGTGATGCCAAAGTGGTGGGCGACCTCGTGGTGGACGGTGCGCTGGACCTCGGCAGCGATGTCCCCGGCGGCGAACGCGCGCTCATGGGGCCCCTGAAAGATCAGAATGCGGTCCGGGAGGGTGTTTCCGTACGACTGCCGCTCGGTCAGCGGGATCCCGGTGTAAAGGCCAAAGAGGTCGCCATCCGGTCCGATCTCGCCGCTGGCGAGGTCAGCAGCCGAGGGCTCCCGGCGCACGATCACCTGCACGTTGTCCATCTGCGAGGTGAACTCTGGGGGCAGCGCCAGCATGGCGCGGCGGACGAGGCGGCGGAAGCGGTCACGGTCCATCCACCGAGTCTATCGACGGCCCTCGGCAGGCGCCTTCGGAGGAGGGTGTCGGCCAGGCCCGCCGACATCTGCGGGTCACACCTTCGTAAGGGTGAGGAGGCCGCCTTCCGTGCCGATAGTCGGCGTGAGGGTTTCCCCGTAGGGCCCTCTGCGCCGAGGCGGCGTGGGAAGGTGGTAAGCGATGCTCGGATCCTGGCGACGCCCACCGACCACTCCCCTCCGACAGCGCATCGAAGCCTCCATCCGCGAGGGTGTGGGTCTCAGCAAGCACGAGTGGATCCTCGTGGCGCCCATTCTCGATCGCGAGATGGAAGCGCTGTCCGAGGTGGTCGTCGAGTGGGTGCGGATGCGGGCTGGCGAGATGCGCCGACCGCACAGCATCGACCAGTGCGCGCTCGCGCTCGCCTGTGCCCACCCGGGTGGTCGGCCGCTGGCTTCGACCTCGTTCGGGGTGTTCCGCCCCGTCGATCTCTACGCCGACGGGGGTATCCCCGACCGGCTCGCCGCCTTCCTTGAGGGCCTGTCGCTCCCGACGCTCAACGAAGGCGGCGAGCCGGTCCGATTCGCCGCCGCGCTCTTCTCGTGGGGTGACGTCGCCCGCGCCACGCTCTACGCCGACGAAGACGCATAGCAAGACGCAGCCCTCGCGACGCGAGGGCATCGAACTTCGTGTCAGCGTGATCGTGGAGGCCCGAGACCTGGTCGCCGGGCTAGTCGCGCAGGGCGGCCATCGCGATGTTCTCGGCGAGGCGCTGGATCGAGCCACCCTCGACACCGAGGGCTTCGCACATCTGCACAAGCTCGGTGAGTTGCAGCGGCCGGTGGTTCGGCGCACCCGTCACGCGCATGGCGCGGGATACGAGGGCTCGGGCATCCGAGGTCGAGGTGACCTGGGTGAGTGCGTGAAGCAGGTCGTCGGTCGTCACGTGTGTCCTCGTCCGGCGCCGCAGCAGGGTGCTGGTCAGGACGATCCTCGACCGGCCTCGACATCTGCGCCTCGGGGAATCCCCTGATCTGGCCTCGGCTCCCCGCCATCCGCGGTCGAATCGAGGTCCGGGTGAGGCTTCGAGGCGGCCCGCCTACGATGGGCAGATGAATCGCACAGCGCACCGGAAGCTGCACCTTGCCCTGCTCCTCGGATGCCTCGCGGCGCTCCTCGTGGGGTGCCGCACGGAGCGCGACACCGCCGAGGTGCCTCGACGGGAGCGCCCGGAGGCGGGTGCGCCACGCGCGTTCATGCTGGGGTTCACGGACACCCCGTCTGCCCTCACGCCCGAGGCGTACACCGCCACCTTCGACCTCGCCTCCAACTACGGCGAGGTGATCCTCGTGCAGCGCGCCGTCGCGTGGAGCGACTTCGTGCCGGGCGCGAAGCCCTCGGACGCGCTGCGTGACCAGACCCTGCGCGCGCGCCAGGCGGCGATCGAACGCGGCCTCACCCTCGCAATCGCGATCGACCCGTTCGACCCGGCGGCACGAGGTCGCCTGCAGGGGCTGCCGCAGAAGTACACCGGCAAGACCCTCGCGGACAGCGACCTGCGCAAGGCGTTCGTGGCGGACGCCGTCTTCGTCGCGCGCACGGCGAAGCCCGCGTACCTCGCGCTGGGCCTCGAGGTGAACACGACGTTCGAGCGGAACCCGGACGGCTACCGTGCGTTCATCGAGGCATACCGGGAGGCGTACGACGCGGTGAAGGCCGCGTCGCCGGAAACGATCGTCTTCCCCGGTTTCCAGTACGAAGAGCTGCTCGGCATCCTCCCCGACTTGCCGCCACACCCGCCTCGCTGGCAACTGCTCGAGGCCTACAACGGCAAGATCGACCTGTTCGGGATCACGACGTATCCCTCGTTCGTGTACGAGGTCGCGCGGAAAGTGCCCCCCGGCTACTACAGCGACATCACGAAGCAGACGAAGTTACCCGTCGCGTTCCTCTCGGCCGGTTTCGCCTCGGGAGCGGGCCGCGACAACCTCAACTCTTCGACACCACCGGAGCAGCGCCGCTATCTCCAGCGCCTGATCGAGGATGCCGACGCCTTCGCCTCGCCCTTCCTCGTCTGGTACGCCGGGCGCGACCCCGCGTTCGCGCAGTCACCGCCGTTCGACCTGCTGGGCAGCCTCGGCCTGCGCGACGCGCACGACCAGGCGAAGGAGGCCTGGGAGGCCTGGGAAACCGCGAGCAACCGCCCGTTCGACCCCCTCACTCCCCCGCGCGCCCCCACACCCGTCCCCGCGACATCGAGGCGGTAGCCGTGGGCATCAACAAGCAGGACCGTAAGTACCTGCTCCTCGGAGCGTTCGTCATCCTGACGCTCGCCCTCTACTGCGTCGCGGGCACGCCACCGGCCGTCCCGGACTCATTCACCGCCACACCGACCGTGACCACGACACCCGCACGCTCGATCCCGTAGGTTGTCGGGCGATGCCCACTGACCGCATCGAGGGAGACGCCCGTGGACTTTGACCTGACCGAGGAGCACCGGCTCATCCAGCAGACTGCGCGGCGGATCGCGCAGGAGGTCGTGGCGCCTCGGGCGGCTGAGGTGGACGAGACGGGCGTCTACCCGGAGGACTACTTCCAGGCGTTCAAGCAGGCCGAACTCCTCGGCATCACGCTGCCGAAGGCGGTGGGCGGCGCCGAGGCGGGCACGCTGGCGCTGACCCTCGCGGTGGAGGAGATGTCGAAGTACGACTGCTCCGCCGGGCTGATGCTGCTGCTCTCCTCGCTCTCCACGCACACGGTGAAGTTCTTCGGGACACCGGAGCAGCAGGCGTCCTACATCGGACCCGTCGCACGAGGCGAGAAGAAGGCGGCGTTCTGCCTGACCGAACCGGACGCGGGATCGGATGTCGCGAACCTGCAGACGCGCGCGGTGCGTGACGGCGACGACTACGTGATCACCGGGCAGAAGTGCTTCATCTCCGGCGGCCCGATCGCCGACCAGGTCGTCGTGTTCGCGAAGACGAACCCGCCCGACCCGCGCTCGCTCAACGCCTTCCTCGTCGACACCTCGATGCCCGGCTTCGAGGTGACCTCCGTCGACCGCAAGATGGGCGTGCGCGGTGTGCCGACGGGCGTGCTGACGTTCGACAACGTCCGCGTGTCCAAGGACCGTCTGGTGGGTGGCACCGAAGGTCTGGGGATGAAGGGCCCGCTGACGACGCTGATGTCGCTGCGACCCGTCGTCGGCGCGCGTGGCCTCGGCCTCGCCGAGGGCTGCCTCACCTACGCGCTCAACTTCGCGCGGGAGCGGCGCGCGTTCGGCGGACCGCTGACGGACCTGCAGGCGATCCAGATGAAGTTCGCCGACATGGCGATCGAGATCGAGGCGGCACGCCAGCTCGTCTACCAGGGCTCATGGATGATCGACCAGGGCCGCTACGGCCCGGAGCATGGGCACATGCTCGCGATCGCCAAGGCCTTCGCCACCGAGACCGGCAACCGCGTGGCTTCGAGCGCACTCCAGATCCTCGGCGGTCAGGGTTACATGATGGACCACCCGCTGGAGCGTCACTACCGCGATGCACGCCAGTTGATGATCGTGGAAGGCACCTCCGAGGTGCAGCGCGTCGTGATCGCGCGTGCGCTGATCGACCGCAACCTCGTCTACCCGTAGCCCTCGACTACCCCAGCCCGAGGAAGCGCGCGGCGTTCCCACCGAGTACGGCCGCTCGCTCGACCTCGTCCGGTAGGGCCGCCTCGACGTACGCGCGGTCGACGGTCTGCGGCCGCAGCGGGAAGTCCGAGCCCCACGCGACGCTGTCGAGGCCGGTGATGTCGATGACCAGGCGGAAGATATCTGGCGCGTACAGGTAGGCCGACGCCGCGCTGTCGAACAGCACCCGCCCGGCGAGTCGTGACCGGACCTCCGGTACCACCGCCGCAAACGGGAAACCGCCGCCCCAGTGCGCAGCGATGATGCGCGCCTCTGGCCGCGCCTCCAGCAGCCGCCCGAGGGCACCCGGTGTCAGCCCGCCCTCTTTGCCGGCATAGGCGTGGCCCGTCTCCTCGGTGCTGTGCAGCAGCACCGGGAGTGTCGAGGCGGGGACGCCCTCCGGTGTCCGTTCGCGCACCTCGCCGATGCCGGCGGCACCCTCCATGGCCTCGCGTGTCGGGACGAAGGCGAGGATGCGGCCGCTCGAGGCGCGTGCGACGTCCACGAGGTAGGCGGCGTGCTCGGCGGCCAGCGCCGGGTCGCGCCACCAGAACCCGCAGGCGACCGAGACGTCCACCCGCGCACGCTCCATCGAGGCGAGCAGGTCCTCCGCGGTCGCCATCTTCGCCTTCGGGTCGGCGTACATCTCCCCGAACGCCTCGTCCGAGGCGGCGAGACTGACACGCTCCGCAATGAAGCGCGGCGGAAAGAGATGGGTATGGATGTCCACGATCATGCCGGGGATCGTACGATGTGAGCGAGGCGAGTTCCCCGCACGCACACCAGCGTGGGGCACGCGCCGGGTCATCGGGCGGGAGTCCGGCCGCCACGAGTCACCTCGGTGCCTCGGGCGTGCCTGCGAGGACTCGCCATGGCCGCCCGCCACCCTCACTCCACCCACGCGCATTTCCGCTTCGCCCGCCGGCCCGTCCCGCCTGCGGCGAGCGTCGATGTCCCCGCCGTCGTTCTCCCTCGCGTGGACGTTCGACCGCCCCGTGCCGCACCTCGGACGCTGCCGCACCACGGCTACCGCACCGCGCTCGTCTTCGTCGCGCTGATGGCCGGTCTGACCGGGCTCGTGTGGGGCGCCTCCAGCGAGGCGGTCCGGGCCGTCGGGGGCGCCGCGGAGTGGCTGGCGAGCCACGACACCGCCCGCGGCCGGACGCTCGCCACGGTGCTCTGTGTGACAGCAGGTGCGCTCGTGCTGATCGCCGCATGGGGGCGGGAGACGGCGGAGCGCCGCCCGGTGCGGCTCGCGGGCGGGCGTGCGAGGATGGCGGTCGACGAGGTGGCCGCCACGCTGCGTGACGCGCTCCTCGACGACGCCACACTCGCGGACGCCGCCGTCCGGGTGCAGAACCTGCACTGGCGCGGCCTCCGGGTGACGGTGCGGGCCGACCTTCGCCCACAGGCCCGCGTCGACGACACCGTCGCGGCCGTCGACCGGGTGGTGGTGGAGATCGTGCAGGGCGAGCTCGGCGCGCGCCTCGCGGCGCGGCCAGCGGTGGACGTGCGGTACCAGGAACTCGATTTGCGGTTGGGACGGACACATGACGGACGAGACGGGGCCTGAAGCACGAGACGGCGCGCCGCCCGTACCGCCACGCGCGATGACCCCGCCACGCCCCTTCGACGCCGACCCGGCGACGGACGAGCCGGTCGCCCTCGGCGCCCCCGAGGTCCCGACGCCGGAAGTGCTGGCCGACCCACCGGTGGACGAGACGATTGCGCCGGGCGCACCTGAGGCGTTCGAAGACCTGACCCAGCTCCCGCTGCTGCTGGAGGCGCTGCTGTTCGTCGCCGATCACCCTGTGGACGAGGCCTACCTCGCGCGCGCCCTCGATGTCTCGCCGCAGCGCGTGATGCGTGCGCTGGACGAACTCGGTGACGCGCTGCGCGACAGCATGCGCGGCGTACGACTGCAGCGCGGGCCGGAGGGCGTGCTGCTGGTCTCCGCGCCCGAGGCCGCCGCACCCGTCGAACGCTTCCTCGGCCTCGAACTGAGCCGGCGACTGTCGACGGCGGCACTGGAGACCCTCGCGATCATCGCGTACAAGCAGCCGGTCACGCGCGGGCAGATCGATGGCGTCCGTGGCGTCAGCAGTGACGGCGCGGTGCAGACCCTGCGCGCGCGCGGGCTGATCGAGCCCGCCGGTTACGCGAACGGCCCCGGCCGCCCGACGCTGTTCCGCACCACGCAGCGCTTCCTCCAGCACTTCGGCCTGGAGCGCACAGGCCAGCTGCCCCCGCTCCCTGAAGAGATCGACCTGCCGCTCTCCGAGATCGGCGCTCAACTCGGTCTGGACGAGCAGGCGATCGCCAACGCGCTCGCCGAGGTCGTCGCCGACACCGACCTGGAGATCGAGCCGAGTGCCGAGGAGCAGGACGCCGCTGCCGCCCTCGAGTTGCCCGCTGACGCGAGCGCCCTCGCCAGCGCCGCCGAGCAGGCGTTCGCGAACGCCTCGCAGGCCGAGGGCGACCGCGACCTCGAGGCGTAGCCGAAGCACTCGGTGCTGGAGACGCGATGGTCACCGTCTCCGTGCTGCTCACCATCGACATCCCGCAGTCGCACTCCCTGAAGGAGAAGCGCGGTGTCGTGCGCCCGCTCGTGGAGCGGCTGCGCACGCGTCTCCACGTCACCGCCGCGGAGGTCGGCCTGCAGGAGCGCGTCGACGCCGCGCAGGTGGGCTTCGCTGCCGTCTCCAGCGACGCCGCGACGGCGCGCGCGGTAGCGGCAGACGCGCGCCGCTTTGCGGAGGACTACCTGATCGGACGCGGCGAGATCATCGATGTCGCCGTCGAGGAGAGCGTGTTGCGCTGAGTGGGTAGCCCTCGGCTGCTCGGACAGCAAGACGGGCCACCGGGGAAGCGGCGGCCCGTCGGAGGGGCACATACGAAGTGGAGTCAGGCGTGGACTAGAAGTCCATGCCCCCCATGCCGCCCATCCCACCCATGCCGCTCATGTCCGGCATCGGCTTCTCGGCTTCTTCGAGTTCTGCGACAGCGGCCTCGGTCGTCAGCATCAGGGCGGCGACGGAGACGGCGTTCTCGAGCGCGACGCGCGAGACCTTCACCGGGTCGATGATGCCGAGTTTGAACATGTCGCCCATGCGGTCGCCGTCGGCGTCGTAACCGGTGTTGGTCGGGGCTTCCTTGACGCGCTCGACGATCACGGAGGGCTCGCCGCCGGCGTTCTCCACGATCTGGCGAAGCGGTGACTCCAGCGCGATGCGCAGGATGCGCGCGCCTGTGCGCTCGTCACCGGTGAGACGGTCGATGACCGCGTCCAGCGACTTCTGCACGCGGATGAAGGCCACACCACCACCCGGTACGACGCCTTCTTCGACGGCCGCACGGGTCGCGGAGAGCGCGTCTTCCAGGCGGAACTTCTTCTCGCGGACCTCGATCTCGGTGGCGCCACCGGCCTTGATGACCGCGACACCGCCGGCGAGTTTCGCCAGCCGCTCCTGCATCTTCTCGCGCTCGAAGTCGGACTGGGTGTCCTGGATCTGTGCGCGTATCTGGCGGATGCGCGCCTGGATCGCCTCGTCGGAGCCCGCGCCCTCGACGATGGTGGTCGTGCCCTTGTCGGAGACGATGCGGTGGGCGTGGCCGAGGTCAGCGAGCTGGACCTCGGTCAGTTTGCGGCCCATGTCGCTCGTGATGAGCGTGCCGCCCGTAAGGATCGCGAGGTCCTCGAGGATCGCCTTGCGGCGGTCACCGAAGGACGGCGCCTTGATGAAGAGCGGGTTGAAGGTGCCGCGCATCTTGTTGACGATCATCGCGGTGAGCGCGTCACCATCGATGTTGTCGCAGATGACGACGAAGTTCTTCGAGACCTGGAGCACCTTCTCGAGGACGGGCAGGATCTCCTGCACGCTCTCGATCGCGTAGTCGGTGATCAGGATGTAGGGGTCGTCCAGCGCCGCTTCCATGCGGTCCGGGTTGGTGACGAAGTACGGCGAGGCGTAGCCGTTGTCCACCTGCAGGCCGTCCGTGATCTCGACTTCGTCGTCGATGCCACGGCCGTCCTCGATGGTGATGACGCCGTCCTTGCCGACCTGCTCCATCACGTCCGCGATCAGGATGCCGATGCGCTTCTCGTTCGCGGAGATCGAGGCGACGGCCTCGATGGTCTCTTTGTCCTCGACCGGCACGGCCATCTTCTTCAGTTCGTCCACGGCGACGCGGAGCGCCTGCTCCATGCCCCGGCGAAGGTAGATCGGGTTGGCGCCGGCGGCGATGTTGCGCAGGCCCTCGTGGAAGATCGCCTGGGCGAAGACGGTGGCGGTGGTGGTGCCATCGCCGGCGATGTCGTTGGTGCGGATCGCGACCTGCTTGACGAGCTGCGCCCCCATGTTGTGGAAGCGGTCCTTCAGGTCGATCTCGCGCGCGACGGTCACACCGTCCTTGGTGATGACGGCCGGCCCGTAGGACTTGTCCAGGACGACGTTGCGCCCGCGCGGCCCGAGGGTCGCCTTCACGGCGTTGGCGAGGATGTCCACGCCGTGGCGCAACTCTCGTCGCGCGTCGTCTTCAAAGCGGAGTTGCTTCGCAGGCATGGGATCCTCCGGTCACCGCCCCGCAGGGCGAGGGGCACAGCCGCGCGTGGTGCGCGACCGGCCGCCAGTTGGTGTCCGCGGTACTACTTCTTCTTGGCCGGCTTCGCCGCCGCAGCACCCTCGTCGAGCTTGGCGAGGACGTCCTGGAAGCGGATGACGATGTAGTCCTCCGAGTCCACGGTGACTTCCTGGCCGGTGTACTTCTGGTACAGGATGCGGTCACCCTCGGCGAGGTCCATGGTCTCCATGTGCCCCGCTTCGTTGACTTTGCCCGGGCCAGCCGCGATCACGATGCCGTGCTGCGGGGTCTCCTTGGCGGAGTCCGGAATGACGAGGCCAGAGGCGGTCATCTCCTCCGACTTCACCGGCTTGAGCACAATGTGGTCCGTCACGGGGACAACCTTCGTCGCCAACGTACCAACTCCTTCACCACCCGGCCCCCGGAGCGCGCTTCCGCGATCCGATGCCGGCCCCACCGTTACTTCGGGTGTTCCGGGGGTGCACACCGAGGGCTACCGCAGCCCGCCGAGCGCGCACACCAGCCGATGCGCCGGATGTTAGCACTCACCCCGAGGGAGTGCTAGTTCCCGGCCAGGAGATTCCTCAGGGACGCCTCCGCAGGCTGATCTGACTCCCCTTGCCCCCTTGAGGGGAGTGGGGTATTCGCCTTCTCCTTCACCGCCGCCCGAGGGGGCAGGGGGTGGGCCACCCTCGCGAAGCGAGGCGGTACGAGTGCCACATCGCAGCAGAGGCGCCCACGTCGCTGGGTTCGACCGTCAGGGTGCCCCTGCCGACAGCGGGCAGCGCCCACAGCCACCCCGGGTACACCACAGGTCCTGCATCCGCAGCAACCCCTGCGCGGTAAGCGCGTCACCCGGCGTGACCGCGACCAGCGCCGCGAGGGCGCGCGTCCGGCCGTAGGGCGGCGGCGCGGGCCACGCTTCGATCGCTGCGTGCGCGGCGCGCGCCAGGTCGAGGTCGCCGTAGGCCGCCGCCAGCGCGACCGCGATCGGGAGGACGACGTTCCACCCGATTTCGCGCGCCCGCACGATGCCCAGCCCCGCCGCCCGCAGTGGTGCGACGACGGCACCCGGCCCTCGCCCCTCGGCGCCGCGCACGACCTCGGCGAGCCCACGGACGAGGTCACCGTCATCACCGGCGAGCGCGCGCGTGACGGCGTCCGCCAGGACGACGCGCGCGGTTGCCCCTTCGGCCCGCCGCCCCGCCGAGGCCGCGAGCGCGCGGTCGAGCAGCGTCCGCCACGCTGCCTCCCACCCGACCTCGGCGGCCAGGTGTTGCGCCCGCCACACCCGCTCCGCGAGCCGCCGCCGTCCTTCGAGCCGCAGCGCGTCCACCGTCTCCGGCGCGCCTCCGAGGCGGCCCGCCGCGCAGGGCTCGGTCAGCCCCGCCGGGCCGCGCGCGATCGCTGCCTCGAGCCGCGCGACGCTGCCGAGCGCCGGTTCCAGTGCGACGGTCGGCGCGAGCCCGCCACCGGCGAGCCGCACCGGCCCGCCGCGCTCGGCTGCCCCGCGGTCGTCGCGCCAGACGAGGTGAAGGAGCAGCGAGGCGTAGCGCATGTCCCCGCCGTGCCCGTGCTGCGCGAAGTCCGTCGCGAAGCGATGCACTTCGACGTCGCCCGCCGCCGGGACACCGGACGGCAACAGCGCCACCGCCTCGCGGATGTCCGGCCCCGGCCCGCGCCCCGCTCGCCCGGCGCGCAACAACGGCCACGGCAGCAGCGACGCCGGGACGCGTCCGAGCAGCCATGCGGCGGTGATCGCGGGCTCGCCCGGGAGCTCGTCGACTGCGGGCGCGGCGATCGAGGCGCCGCCGATGCCGGCGTCGTAGCGCGCGGGTGCCTCTGCGAGGGCGATCGCTGCCATTGAGTCGCTCCCCACCGGTCATCGCGAGACGGAGCCGCAGGCTACCGGCTCACTCGACCCAGAGACTGACGGCGTTGTGAGGGTGTTGTGGGGATCTCGTCAGGGGACGACTGATCGAGGCCTTCGGGGCGACGCGGGGGAGCAGGAAGGCCGCCCTCTCGGGCGGCCTTCCGTGGTGTCGCAGACCCCTCGATGGGAGGGGGAGCGGGCTAGCCGCGCGGGAGGCCGAGGCCGCGCGTGGCGATGATGTTGCGCTGGATCTCGGACGTGCCGGCGGCGATCGTCGCCGAGACCGAGGAGACGTAGGTGTGCGTGAACGCGCCACGGAACGCCGCGTACGGGCTCTTGCCGTCCCAGATGTTCGAGTGCAGGCCGAACGCCTTGACGCCCGTATTCGCGAGACGCTGCACCAGCTCCGAGTTGTAAAGCTTGGAGGTGGAGGCCTCGTAGTTCGGGATCAGGCCGCGGTGCTGCATCGAGATGATGCGGAACGAGAAGTTGAAGAGGACTTCGCTCTCGATGTAGCGGTCGGCGATGTCCAGCCGGATGTTCGGCTGCGTCGACAGCCGGGACTGCGACTTCCCCTCGCCCTTGGCGTAGGAAATCATCCGGTCGATCGTCTTCCGCGCGGACACGGCGCCCGTGATGTTGGAGCGCTCGTAGTCCAGCAGGGTCATGCCGACGTACCAGCCGCGGTTCTCTTCACCGACACGGCTCGAAACGGGGATGCGCACGTCTTCGAAGAACGTCTCGTTGAAGTGGTGCTCCCAGGCCATGTTGACCAGCGGGCGGATGGAGATGCCCGGGGCGGCCTTCGGCGTAAGCACGAAGGAGATCCCGCGGTGCTTCGGCGCGTCCGGGTCGGTGCGGACCAGGACGAAGAGCCAGTCGGCGTTGTGCGCGCCGGAGGTCCAGATCTTCTGGCCGTTCACCACGTACTCGTCACCGTCACGGACGGCGCGCGTCTGCAGCGAGGCGAGGTCCGAGCCGGAGCCCGGCTCCGAGTAGCCCTGCGCCCAGACGACTTCACCGGAGAGGATCTTCGGGATGTGCGTCTTCTTCTGCTCCTCGGTGCCGTGCACCATGAGCATGGGCCCCAGCATCCCGACGCCCGAGCCGCCGACGCCCACGGCGCCAGCCTTGGTCATCTCCATGTTGTAGATGAACTGCTCGAACGGCGAGAGGCTCGCTCCGCCGTATTCCTTCGGCCACTGGGGCGCGATCCAACCCTTGTCGCCCAGCGCGCCAGCCCACTCACGGGCGGCCTTCTGCGCGTCGGCGTCCGGGCTCTTGCGGTCGCTGAAGTAGTCGTGGCCCGGCGAGAAGCCGTCCTTGTCCATCTGATAGCGCGTGGGCATCTTCGTTTGAATAAAGTCGGCGACTTCCTTACGGAAGGCTGCCTGCTCCGGGGTGTCGTTCCAGTCCATGTCTGTCCCTCTCTGTGCGGCCTCGGCACTCAGCCGCAGTCAGCCGGACACACGCCGGCGCGTCCGGAATCATAACGGATTCGATGGCCTCTGTGACGTTCAGGTGAGGGTTGCGCGCGAATCTGGCTGGGATTCCGCTTGTATCCAACCGCCCTACTGGACAGGCACGCCGGGGGCGGGGAAGCGCGCGGTCAGTTCTCGCACGGTCTTCGCGACCTGGTCGCGGACACCCGCGTCCGAGGGCGCCTGGAGGATGCGGGCCATGCACTGGCCGATCGTGCGCATCTCCGCCTCCGCCATCCCGCGCGAGGTGATCGCGGGGGTACCGAAGCGGATCCCACCGCCCTCACGTGGGGGAAGCGTGTCGAACGGGATCGGGTTCGAGTTCACCACAATGCCCGCCGCCTCGAGCGCGTCTGCGGCCTGCACGCCGTTGAGGCCGAGCGGGCGCACATCGACGAGCACGAGGTGGTTGTCCGTGCCTCCGGAGATCAGCACGATCCCGGCGTCAGTCAGTGTCGCGGCGAGCGCCTTCGCGTTGGCGACGATCTGGTTCACGTGGGCGCGGAACTCGGGCGTCGCAGCTTCCTTCAGCATCACGGCCTTGCCGGCGATGGCGTGCATCATCGGGCCGCCCTGCGAGCCGGGGAAGACGCCACGGTCGATGCGGAGGCGGTAGCGGCGGTCGGCCAGCACCATGCCGCCGCGCGGGCCGCGCAACGTCTTGTGCGTCGACGTCGTCATGATCGGCGCGATACCGACCGGGCTCGGGTGTGCCCCCCCGACGATCAGGCCGGCGAGGTGGGCCATGTCCGCCATCAGCACGGCCTCGACCTCGTCCGCGATCTCGCGCGCACGCTGGAAGTCCCAGACGCGCGGGTAGGCGGTCGCGCCGACGACGATGATCTTCGGGCGATGTTCCTTCGCGACGGCGAGCATGTCGTCGTAATCCACGATGTGGGTCTCACGGTCGACGCCGTAGGAGACGAAGTTATAGAGGAGCCCGCTCGCGTTGACGGGTGAGCCGTGCGTGAGGTGCCCCCCGGCATCAAGTTTGAGGCCCATGACGGTGTCGCCGGGGTTGAGCAGGCCGAGGTAGACGGCCATGTTCGCCTGCGTGCCGGAGTGCGGCTGCACATTGGCGTGCTCATACCCGAAGAGCGCCTTCGCGCGGTCGCGCGCGAGGTTCTCGACGTCGTCGACGAAGCGGTTGCCGTGGTAGTAGCGCGCCCCGGGGTAGCCCTCGGCGTACTTGTTCGTGAGCACAGAGCCGACGGCTTCCATCACGGCAGCGCTGGCGTAGTTCTCCGAGGGGATCATCTCCAGCACCGAGTGCTGGCGACCCTCCTCGTGGCGGATGACGGCGGCAACCTCCGGATCGACCTGCTCCAGTGCGCCCATCGCATCCTCCTCGAACCCGACCTCGGACGGCGTCTGCGGAACGGCGAGGTTACCGCGCGTCGCGGACAGCGGCATCCCGTGGATGGCGCACCCGAGGTGCCCGCACCCGCTAGGCGCGACCCTCGCGGGCATCCTTTGCGTCCCACGCCCACTGGTTCAACAGTTGCAGGACGCCCCCCACGAGCGAGTGGCCGCCCAGGACGACCGGGACGGGCGCGGCCAGCGCCGCCTGCACGATCGCGCGCAGGCGCCCGTCCTCGATCGCCTCAGGGAGGCCGGCGTCGGCGGCGAAGCGGTCGGCACGGCTCGGGCGGATGCCGAGGTGGACGAGGGCGGGGCGGATGTCGATGAAGGCGGCGTCGCACCACTCCGGGAGCAGGGTGCCGAAGACGCGCTCCGGGCCGGATTCGGCGATCAGCGCGCCGAGGATCGAGCGCGCGGTGCCGTCCGCATCTGTCCCGGCGGACTGCATCCCGCGCTCCTCCGCTAGCACGCGGACGCGGCAGGCGGACTCGCGTTCGAGGTAGTTCCAGGTGACGGAGGAGACCCGGCCCGCCACCAGCACCTCGGCGGTGCGCTCCGTGAAGCAGGCGGCAGCACGTTCGAGCCTCGACGTGTCGAGGCGCACTCCGCTTTCACGCAGGGCGGCGAGCAGGCGGGGGCCGCCGCGCCCGGACAGCGCGAGCGCCGCAAGGTCATTCGGGGTGTCGAGGTTGAACTGCGTGACGACGGTGCGTGGCAGTTCGATCAGTTCGACGCCGTGCTGATCCCAGAGGCGACGCGGGACGGCGTTGTCGGTCGCGGGTGGCGGGTCGAGCTGCGCGAGCGCCGAGGCGGGTGTGAGCGCGTAGATGTCCGCGGAGAAGCGGTTGTTCGCGACGCATCGCGGCTCCACGGTGCCACTGAGCGCCTCCGCCAGCGCCTGCCAGTCAGCAGCGGTGAGCAGGGGGGCGCTGCCCGCGCCGCAGGTGGCGAGACGTTCGACGTGGTGACGACGCACCCAGTCGGTCAGGCGCGCGCCGTAGTGGAAGGGCGTGACACCAGCCTCGGCGTCGGTCTCGACGATGACACCCGCCGGGACGGGGAGCACGGGGGCGCGGTCCGCGAGCAGGAAGACGCGGGCGTACGCACCGCTGTCGCGGGCGGCCTCGGCGGTGTCGAGAGCGGAGGCTTCGAGGGCGGCGCGCATCGACTGTTCGAGCGGGCCGCCGTCCATCCCACCCAGCAGGATCGCCAGGTCGAGCGGCGCGGCGGCGGACATCGGAACCGGGTTAGGCGACGGGGGCGTGGCGGGCGATGAGTTTGACGACGACCTCATCGGCAAGGCGGCGGACATCGTGCGCGCGGCACTCGGAACTGCCGGGCATCAGGCAGCAGGCGACGCTGGCGGCGGCACCGGCCCGCAACGCGGTCTCCCAGCCTTCCCCGCGGCGCAGTCCGAGCAGCATCGCGGCGAGGAAGGCGTCTCCCGCGCCGACGGCGGATACGACCTCGACGTCGGGGGCGCTGATGCGGTAGTCCGCGTCCGGGGTGAGGGCGACGGAGCCGAGGGTGCCGCGCGTCACCACGACGGCCGCGACCCCGAGGTGGTGGATCGTCTCAGCCGCCTCGAACACCTCGTCCTCCGTGATGACCGGGTCCCCGTGGACACGGCCAAGTTCGTGCTGGTTCACCTTGATCACGGTGGGGCGCGCGCCGAATTCGAGCACCTGGCGAATTACGACGCCGTCCGCGTCCAGCGCCGTCAGGGCGCCAGCGCGCTCGGCTTCCAGCACCAGACGGCCGTAGACCTCGCCGGTACAGGGAGGTGGGAGCGAGCCAGCGAGGACGAGCCAGGTGTCCGGCCGCAGTCGGCGGCGGATGTTCGCGATCATCTCTTCGATGTCGTCCGGGTTCGCGTAAGGGCCAGCGGCGGACAGCACCGTGTGACGGTGCTTCTCGCGGTCGAGGATCGTGATATTGGTGCGCGTGATTCCATCGAGGAACGTGAAGTCCACGCCGATGTTCTCGTCGCGGAGGGTGTCCTCGATCATGCGGCCGAGGTCGCCGGGCGCGAAGCCCATGGCGAGTGGCTCGTAGCCGAGTTCCTTCAGCACGCGCGCGACATTGATGCCCTTACCGCCGATGTCGCGACGGATCGTCGCAACGCGGTTGGTGTCGCCTTCGACAAAACGGTCCAGTTCGACCGTCTCGTCGATAGCAGGGTTCAAGGTGACAGTGATAATCACGCTGGGATGCCTCACCCGCCCCTCGCGGGTACTTCCAGTGTAGGCACGACCACTCGACGCGCGCTAATCCTCCCGCGCACACGCGAGGGCGTAGACGTGGCTCACACCGGCCAGCCGGAGCGCCCGCGCCGCCTCCTCAAATGTTGCGCCGGTCGTCGTGACGTCGTCGACGAGCAGGACACGGGCGGGCAGCGAATCTGGACGGCGAGCCTCGAAGGCGCCCCGCAGATTGCGACCGCGCGCCTCCGCCGCCAGTCCGGCCTGCGCCGGTGTCTCACGGATGCGTCGCAGCCAGATCGTCCTGACAGGGACGCCGAGGCGCCGCGCGACCTCGACAGCGGCGATCTCGGCCTGGTTGTACCCGCGCGACCGGCGGCGTCCGCGCGCTAGCGGGATCGGCACCACCGCCTCGATGCCCCACTCCACTGGGACCACCTCGGCGGCGGCGCGGGCGAGCGGGGGGAGGAGTGCGGTCACGCCGCGGAACTTCGCCTCGAGGATCGCCCGGCGAGCATCGCCTCCGAACTCGAAGGGTGTCCGCAGGCCATCGAACGCGGGCGCGTCCGGACCGCTGGCGGCGCAGCGCCCGCACCAGGCGCCGACGCCGGGGCGCCAGCAGCGCTGGCAGCGCGCGCCCTCGGCGGCCGGCAGGCGGGCAACGCATTGCGGGTGCAGCGCACCACCGAAGCGACCGCACACCAGGCAGCGCTGCGGCAGCAGGAACTCTGCCGCCTCCGTCGCGAGGCGCACGAGGACGCTCCGCCGGCCGTCAGACACTCGAGTGTGACCCACGGGCAACATTCGACCCCTCCGAGGCGTTAGCCTCCGTATCTCCGAGCACGCAGCATGCCAGAAAGACGAGGCGCCGTGGCCGCCATCGGGACGACCGGCTCACCTCTCCAGCAGGCGCTCCGCCTGCGCGAGTACCGGCTGCTGCTCGGGACCCAGTTGGCGGTCGGCCTCACGCAGCCACTGCTCTTCTTCACGCAGGGCTGGTACGTCACGATCGCCGCGCCCGAGGGCAAGGCGGTCATCTACCTCGGCGCGCTGGGGGCGAGCCGCGGGCTCGCGTTCCTCGCCTACGTGCTGTTCGGCGGCGCGTTCGCCGACCGCTTCCCGAGGCGCCAGGTGCTGATCGTCAGTCAGTTCGTGTCGCTGGTGATGACGCTGGCGATCGGGGTACTCCTCCTCGTCCCTGCGGTGAACGAGGGTGAAGGTCGGTTGCTGCCGCTGATGATCGGGCTGTTCGCCACGTTCGGCCTGGTGCAGGGCCAGGACGGCCCCACGCGCACCTCGATGTTGCGCGATGTGGTGCCGGAAGAGGCGATGGCGAGTGCGCTGTCGTTCTTCTTCATGATCGTGTCGGCGGCGCTGCTGATCGCCGCGCCGTTCTCCGGCTGGTCGCTGGAGCACCTCGGCGTCGGCACCACCTATCTGATCTCCGCCGTCGGGCCCGCCGCGATCCTGCTGTGCGCGCTACCGATGAAGGCAGCGGGCATGGCAGCCGACCCCACCGCGCAGCGCGAGTCGGTGTGGTCGAACCTCCGAGGCGGTCTGCAGGTACTGGCGGAAGAGCCGGCCGTGCGCTGGACGGTGCTGCTCACCTGGCTCTCCACGGCGGCGGGACTCTCCGTGATGGGAGTGCTCATCGGCGCGTGGGTGAAGGACATCCTGCACATGGGTGCGAGCGGATGGGGCACGCTCGCGCTGTTCTGGGGCCTCGGCTCGGTGATCTCGACGACATTCCTGATGACGCGGCCAACCCTGAAGCACCGAGGGTGGCTCTTCCTCGGATCCTGCGCGGGACTCGGCGCGGCGGTGCTCGGCTTCTCGTTCTCGCGGGCGATCCCGATCGCGTTCGCGTTCAACGGGCTCGCCGGTGTGACCTTCATGGTGATGAACACCGTCAGCGTCGCGATCGTGCAGGCGATGGTGCCGAACCGGGTGCTTGGCCGCGTCACCGGCTTGCTGCTGCTCGGCGGCGGGCTGATGCAGGTCACGGGGCTCTTCGTCGGCCTCATGGCAGCCGCGATCGGCATCGAGCGCACCTACCCGATCGCGGCGTGTGTCATCCTCGCGACGACAGCGCTGGTCGCGCTGCGCCAGCGCCCGCTCCGTACCCTCGACTAGCCGAGGCGGCCCATACCGCCGCCTATACTGGAGTGGAATCGAGGGCTCTCGTGCGCGTCACCGTCCGCCTCTTTGCCGGTCTGCGTGAGGTCATCGGCAGCGACGTCATCGTCGAGGAGTTCGCGACGTCCGACGTGACCGTGGAGACGCTGCGCACCCGCCTCGGTGAGACCCACCCGAAACTCGGGCCGTACCTGAGCGGCGTGGCGATCGCGGTGAACGAGGAATACATCCTGGAGCCCGGGACGGCCCTGAAGGACGGCGACACCGTCGCGCTCATCCCGCCGATCTCCGGTGGAGCGAACGAGACCCCGAAGATCCTCGTCACCCAGGCGGTCCTCGACCCGCGCGCGCTGCGCGACGCCGTGATGACGCCGGCCTCGGGCGCGTGCGTGGTCTTCGAGGGCGTCGTACGCGACCACCACGAGGGGCACGCGGTGCTGCGGCTGCAGTACGAGGCGTACGAGGAGATGGCGACGCTCCAACTCGCCACCGTCGCGCGCGAGACTCTTTCGGCATTCGCCGACCGCGAGGTGTACGACGTCGCCATCCACCACCGCATCGGGATGTTGGAGGTCGGCGAGACCTCGCTGCTGGTGGTGGCCTCCGCCGCGCACCGGCAGGACGCGTTCGAAGCAGCGTTGCGCACGGTCGACCGAGTGAAGGAGACCGTGCCGGTGTGGAAGAAGGAATGGGGCCCAGACGGCGCCCAGTGGCAGGAAGGCGTGCAGCCGAAACCGGCTGCCTCCTAGCGCACCCCGTGGGCAACCTCGATCCCTCTACGCTCCCGTACTGCACGGTCTGCGGCTCACCCCGCCTCGCCGAGCGCTACCTCGGCCACCGGCGGTGCGAGGCGTGCGGGACGACGCGCTGGCGCAACCCGCTCCCCGTGGCGGAAGCCGTCATCGTCCGCGATGGCCGCGTCCTCCTCGTGCGGCGGGGCGATGTCGAGCGCGGTGCCGGCGGGTGGGTCGTACCAGGCGGGTTCATCGGCCTCGGCGAGACCCCACCCGAGGCCGCGATGCGCGAGGCGGGCGAAGAGGCACAGGTGGCGGTGCGCATGAGCGGCATCGCCGCCGCACCTCGACAGCTGCCCACCAGAGACGGCCGCGGGCACGTCCTGCTGTCATTCCTCGCGACGACGGACGACGAGCCGGAGCCCGGCGACGGCACGGTGGATGTGCGCTGGTGCGCACCAGACGAAGTGCCGTGGGACGCCCTCGCGTTTCCCACGACGGAGGCGCTGCTGCGCGGGCTGGTCGCGCGATCGGTGAACCCGCACCGGTTCGACGTCGACGCCCTCGATGTTGCGACAGCCGAGGTCGTCAGCGGGCGATCGCGGCGAGCACGCCCCCGCTTCTGCGCACGCTGCTCGGGGCCGCTCGCGCTGCTGACCGTCGGCGGATGGCGGTGTACTCGCTGCGAAGCGTGGCACTACGAGAACCCTCGGCCGACCGCGGGCCTGCTCGCCGTACGTGATGAGCGGGTACTCCTCGGTCAGCGGCGGCCCGGCACAGCGGGTGGCGGGCTGTGGGCAGTGCCCTCCGGCCACTCCGAGCCGGGGGAGATACTGGAGGAGACTGCCGCGCGCGAATTGTTCGAGGAGACCGGGGTGCGCGCCGTCGCCGAGCGCCTCGCCGGACTGTTCTGGGACAACGAGCACTTCGAGGCCGTCTACGCCGGGCCGGCGCATGACGTCGCCGCCGAGGCGGACCACCGCCCGGAGTTCACCGACCTCGAGTGGTTCGACCGCGCCTCGCTGCCGTCCGCCGAGTCGCTGCACCACAGCGCGCCGCACACCACGGCGTGGCTCGTGCGGCAGGGGCTCGTCCGGTAGGTGACGTGGGCTCGGCTACTTCTTGCCGCCGTGGTTCATCAGGCGGAAGTCCGGCGCCGTGATCTCAGACATCTCGGAGACATCGCGGTCACCGATACGAGAGGCGATGCGGGGCTCCATGTCCTTCGGGTGGACGTTCGAGGTGATCACGGTGAGCGCACGCGCCAGGTGGCGGTGGTTGAGCAGCTGGTACAGCTTCTCCTCCGCCCACGGGCTCGACTTCTGTGCCCCCAGGTCATCGAGGATCAGCA
The DNA here is from genome assembly GCA_945865925.1 of Dehalococcoides mccartyi. GTDB lineage: Bacteria > Chloroflexota > Dehalococcoidia > UBA2979 > UBA2979 > SURF-43. Next base: position 205,173 of record CAMBFG010000003.1, on the reverse strand, counting down.
CGGGCATCTCCGCCAGCGTGCGGAAGATGTCGTCGTAGCGCCGGCGCGCGTCCGGCGCGTATGCCGCACGCAACTCATCGAGTAGATCGGGCACGTTCGCGAAGGCGACGCGGTCGCCCTTCGCGAGGCGCTCGTTCGCGATGGCGGCGGAGAGGTGGGTCTTGCCGCTGCCGTTCTTGCCGAGGAGCACGAACCAGCCCTTCGGGTCACGCGCCCAGGTGACCGCTCGGCGGTACGCACCTTCGAGGCTTTTGCGGTCGGGGCCGGTGAGGCCCACGCCGTCCGGGATGAACGTGTCGAACGCGAACGCGGCCAGCCGCTCGCGCGTCATCGCGCCCACCTGGACGTAGGCGGGCTGCGCCTTCTCGCCAAGTTCCACCACCTGCGTCAGCGCCGGATCGGTCAGGCGCACCGCCAGCCGCGCATCGAGGTCGGCGGGCTGGCGCACGGCGGTGAACACGGTGGGCAGCACCGCGTTGAAGCGGTGCGAGACCAACTGGAAGAACTTCTCACGCGCCCAGGCCGTCTCCGCATATGCATCGAGATCGTCGAGCACGAGCAACGGGGCGCTGCGCACCTGCTCGAAGAGCGCGTCGTACTCCACCTCGGCGTCGTCGGCGTACGACGAGCGGAGGTGGTCGAGGAGGTCGGCGACGGTGACGAAGAGGGCGGGCTCGCCGCGTTCGATCACGGCGTTGGCGATGGCGGCCGCCACGTGCGTCTTGCCACTGCCGTGCGCACCTGAGAGCACGAGCCAGCCTTCGGGGTGACTCGCGAAGCGCTCGGCGATCGCGACGGCCTCGCCGTACGCGCGCTGCGCACGTGGGTCGCTCGCGCGCCCGGAACGGAGCAGCGTGGCGAAGGTGAGGCGCTGGAGCGCGCCCAGACGTGAGTAGCGGGTGAGGCGGTCGCGACGCTCCTGGCCGTCCTCCTCGCGCACGCAGCGGCACGGCACGGCCTGACCGAAGCGCGGGTCCTCCGGATCGGAAGTGACGCGCACGAAGCGTGCCCCGTCGCAGTGCATGCAGACGGGGGCGGCCTCGACGCGATGCGCGTCACTCTCGATGGATGAGCGCGTCGAAGGGGTTGGGCGGTCGCCCGGAACCCGAGGGCCCAGCAGATCGCTCAGCGCTTTCATCGTCACGTCCTTCCGTCTCCCAGCGGCGGAGGATGGCCTCCGCGTACCGCCAGGAGCGCGCGTTGTTTACGGCCGCCAGCCGGATCGCATCAGCGATCCACCCGGCGGGGTACTTCGACTCTGCCTCTGCCAGCGCCGCCGTCACGGCCGGCGTCAGCAGCCCGATCTCCTGCTCGTACACCTGCGCGGGCCGCGAGGGCGTCCCCGCCGGTTCGAGGCGCACGACCACACCGCCGCCCGGCGCCGTCTCCGCTCCGCTCGCGACGCGGTCGAGCAGCCGCCGACCGGCCTCGGTGTTCACGGCGACGAGCAGGTCGCCGTCCTCGAGGGCCAGCGAGCGCAACACGCCCCGCGCGACGGCACCTTCGAGGGCAGCGCGCACGGCCTTCGCTCCGCCGTGGTGCGCGAACGCACGCGCCAGCGGCTCTTCCGCCGCGACCGCGCTCGCGCGCATCACCGGCAGCGAGCCCGGGCGCGTGATCGCGTACAGCGCGTACAGCGTCACCCGCAGTTCCGCCGCGTCCTCGATCCCCGGCAGCACGTCGGTGAAGAACTGCGAGGGGATCGCGGTCGCCCGTGCTCCCGTGCGGAAACCCTCGAAGGCGCCGTCCGGCACGGCATCCTGGCGAGCGGCGGTCATCGAGACGGCCTAGAACCCGTCGAAGCCGCCACGGCCACGGCCCCCGCCGGGCTCGGGGCGCAACAGGAGGTCCTCGAACTTCGCGGTGCGGGCGACCCAGCGTGTGGTGATGGTGCCGGTGGGGCCGTTGCGGTGCTTCGCCACGATGATCTGCGCGAGGCCGGTGGGGTGCGCCCCCCCGGGCTCAGCCGGATGCTGCGCCTGCCAGTCCTCTGGCTTCACGTACTGGTCTTCGCGATAGATGAACATCACGACGTCCGCGTCCTGCTCGATCGAGCCGGACTCACGCAGGTCGGAGAGCATCGGGATGTGCGGGGTGCGGGACTCCACGGCACGGGACAACTGCGCGGCAGCGACGACGGGCACATTCAGTTCGCGCGCCATCTCCTTCAGCGCCCGCGTGATCTGGGAGACCTCGTTGGCACGGGTGTCGGCGCGACCGCCGTGCAACAACTGGAGGTAGTCGATGAGTACGAGGTCGAGCCCGTGCTCCGCCTGCAAGCGTCGGGCTTTCGCGCGGATCTCAGGCACCGTCAGCACGGCGGAGTCGTCGATGTAGATCCCCGCCGTCGCAAGGCGGCCGTGGGCGCGCATCACCTGCTGCTCTTCGGCCTCGGTGTGCCGGCCGAGGCGCAGGCGCGCCATCTCGACATCGGACTCGGAGGAGAGCAAGCGCATCGCGAGTTGCTCGCCGCTCATTTCGAGCGAGAAGACCGCGACCGTGCCGTGCTGTCCGATGGCAGCGTTCCGGCCGAAGTTCATCAGCAGCGACGACTTCCCGATGCCAGGCCGCGCTGCGAGGATCACGAGGTCGCCGCGCTTGTAGCCACCGGACAACTGCTCGTCCAGATCCATGAACCCGGTACGGATCGCACCGGAGAGTTCGCCGTCCTCTTCCTCAGAGGGCGACTCGAGGAACTCGTCGAGCAGGTCGCGCAGCCGCCGGAAGTCGCCAGCGGCCTCCGCGGTACGCAGGTTGAGGAGGGTGGTCTCGGCATGGCTGAGGACGCGCTGGACGTCCGAGCCGCCCTCGTAGGCCATCTGGGCGATCTGCCCCGCCGCCTGGATCAGCCGCCGGTAGAGCGCGTCCCGGGCCACGATGCGTGCGTGCGCCTCGACACCCACGGCAGTGAAGTACTTGCCAGCGATCTCGGCGAGGTACTGCTCGCCACCGGCGGCATCGAGACGCGCGTTGCGGTCGAGTTCGTGCGCGACGGTGGGGATGGTGATCGGCTCGTTGCGCTCCGCGAGCGCCAGGCAGGCCTCGTAGACCCAGCCATTCTGCTCACGGAAGAAGTCTTCGGGCTGCACGATCGGGAGGACGCGAGGGTAGGAGTCGTCGTCCAGCAGCAGCGCGGCGATCACCGCCTCTTCGGCGGCGATGTCGTGCGGGGGCAGGCCCGTGGGGGCCGGCCGCGGACGCTGGTCCGGGCGGAGGGAGGCAGGGCGTCCATCAAGTACCACGCCAGCCTCGGATCAGTGGGGAGTGCAGAGACGGCGAGGGCCCGACGAGCGGGCCCTGTGCTGTTCTTCCGCGACGCACCTGCTTGCAGGCATGTGCGTCAGACGGAAGGAGTGCCCGGCTCCGACTCGCCATCGGTGGCTTCGTCCTCGGTGGCTTGCGCCATCGAGACGGCAAAGGCCTGTGTCGGGACGGGTGCTTCTTCCATTGCTGGCTTCAGCATCTCCGCAACGGCCGCGTCCACGCCTTCCGGCGCATCCACGTCCACCACGACCACCTGCACATCCGGCACGACGCTACGCGACAGCCGAACGGGCACGGTGTAGACCCCCACCTTCCGAATCACCTCAGGCAGCAGGATGCGACGCCTGTCCAGTTCTTCGCCCAGAATCTCCCCAGCCTTCTGGGCGATGTCAACGTTTGTGACAGAACCGTACAGACGTCCCTGCTCACCGACGCGAACAGCCATGACGAGCGGTTTGCCCTCGAGCTTGCCGACAAGCTCGCGAGCCCGCTCATCCTGGGACCGCTGCCGGCTCTCCTCGATCTCCCGCAGCCTTTCGGCACGGGCGAGGACAGTCGGTGTTGCCGGTGCGGCTAGGCCGCGCGGCAGTAGGAAATTTCGGGCGTATCCAGGGGCTACGGTTCGCACCTCGCCCATAGAACCCGAACCCTCAACAGTCTCCAGGAACACAACCTTCACGTCGGATGACCCTCTCGGCGTGTCGGAGCCGGGACTGCCGCCATCATGGAGCAGCGCGACGACCCAAACGGGATACTTATCAAGACGGCTTCGCACAGACTGTGCGACGGACGACGGGTTACGTCCCCAACCGCCACGCATCGCGTGGACGGCCATCGGAGAAACCCACCGCCGACCTTCCAGCCTACCGAAGCAACCTCGCTCAGGCTACCCCGAGGATCTGCGCCACCCGGCCGAGGGCGGCAACTCCCAGCCAGACTAGAACAACCGTACGTATCTTGTCAAACAAATGTTCTGTAATGGCCGCGACTCGCCTCGCGCCGTCGTTTCGTGCGTTGAAACTGCCCCGCCTCGACGCAGCGTGAGCAGCCGTCCAGGACGACCCAAACGTCGCGATGAAATGTTGATGCACAGAAACGCGACGCTTGTAAGTCCTCAATCGGTATGAGCCTAGTGTCGGTTCACAAACCAGCCAGGCGTGCATTGCACGCCGAAAGGAAGCGTGCATCCGTGAAAGCAACCTCAGGAGGGACAAAATGAAGCGTCCCCTAGCTTTGGTGACAGGCGCGCTCTGCGCCCTGATTGTCACAGTGACATCGGCACAGACTCCAACCCTGAGCGTGGTCGTTCCCTCAGGACCACCGGGCGCCATTCAGGCCACAGTGAACGGCGTGGCCTGCGGCACCGCCGGTACGGTCAGTGCCACCGGAACAGCGACACTCACGCTTCCCGCAACCTGCGCCGTCCCGGGGGCCACGGTCGCCTTCAACAGCGGCGGCGTCTCGCTTGGATCGACGGTGACGGTTCCCGCGAGCGGGAGCGGCACGCTGACCCTCGCCAATCTGAACCCGACGAACCCCGTCACGATCACCATTCCGGCAGTGCCGGGCGGTAGTGGCACTGTGAACGCGGTCGTGAACGGCCAGACCTGTGGCACCGCAACGGTGTCGGCGACGGCCTCGACGTCCATCTCCTTGCCGGCGACCTGTGCTGCCCCGAACGCCGTGATCTCCTTCACGACGCCCGGCGGCGGGATTGTTTCGACGGTGACGGTGCCCGCCACTGGCGGCGGCACACTGACACTTCCGAACCTGACCGGTACCACCTCGCAGGTAGTGACCCTTCCTGCTGGGACGGGCACGATCACGGTCCGCGTCAACGGCCAGGCATGTGGGACGGCAACACTGGCCGCTGGTGCCACTACTTCCGTCACCCTGCCCGAAACTTGTTCAGCGGCGAACGGGACCATCACGCTCGTCAACACGGCCGGGCAGCAGCTGGGTACCGTGGCCACGATTGGCGCTGACGGCAGCGGCACCGTGACCGTACCCAACCTCAACCCCGCGCCCGTCACGGTGACGCTGCCGATGGCGCCAGCGGGCACTGTCACGATCATGAGCGGCAGCACGGTGTGTGGCACCGGGACGGTCTCTGCGACCACCCCGACCACCATCACGCTGGCGGCCGCTTGTAGCGTCCCCGGGCTGCCGTTGACGTTCACCGGTGGCTCCAACATCGCCGTGGCGGGCACCCTTGCGGTCCCGGCGACGATCACGACAGCTAGCGGCTCGCTCGTCCTCTCGAGCCTCGCTGCGACGAACCCGCTCACGGTGACGGTCCCTGCCGGGACCGGCGTCCTGACCACGAGTGTCGGCGGCACCGTCTGTGCGACGACCACCCTGTCGGCCACGGGCACGTCTACGGTGACGATCCCGGTGACCTGCACGATTCCGGGCCAGGCGATCGCCTTCAGCTTCAACGGGACAGTTGTCCCGACGACGCTGGCGGTCCCGTCGGCTGGTGCCGGCACGCTGGTTCTATCGAGCCTGCAGGCCGCTCCGGCTCCGGTCGCTCCCGCCCCCGCGAAGACCGGTAACGCCGGCCTCGATGGCGGTAGCGCCCCGACGATGCTCCTCGCCGGCCTCCTGGCCGCCGCGATGGGTGTCGTGGTCGGTGCCCGCCTGATGGCCCGACGCGACTAGTCCTCGCTGCGGTCCTAGCCGCAACGAAGCAATACGGGGGGTGCGAATCGCACCCCCCGTATTCGTGTTCGACGATCCGCAGTCTGCGAGCGCGACCGGTTCGACTAGCTACTCACCCACGAGCAACGGCTGACGCGGTGCGGCTCTAGCGCGGCCTCGCTCACCAGCGAGCCTCGCCTAGTCCTCGCCGGCCCAGGCGTCGTCCATGTTCGGGTACACGTGCATCGAGGTGATGAGCGGGCCGTCGAAGGCGTAGGCGTGGGCGATGTGGGTGTTGCTGCGGATGCTGCCGTCCAGGGCGCGGATGACCTGGTGGACGGCGACGAGGACGCGGTCCTCGTCCACCTCGAAGGTGACGGGCTGGACATCCGGGTTGATCTGGGTGAACTGGTACGTCCAGTACTCGCGCACCTCGTCGTGGCCGATGGCGCGGGTGCGTTCCATCATGTTCGGCCAATCGACGTTGCGTGCGAGCATCGGGATCACGGCGTCAATGTCGCGGCGGTTGAATGCCTCGTATAGGCTTCGTAGCAGCGCGATCCGGTCTTCGTCCTGGCCCATGACTAGCCCTCCGCCAACGCGCGTTCGAGGCCGGTTTCCCACTCGCCGCGCGCGACAGCGAGGCTGACAGCGATGGGGCCGAGGGCAATCGCGTCACCCTCGATCCGCCCAAGTGAGGTCGAGGGGACGCCCACCGCTGAGGCGAGCGTGGCAACAGCCGCGGCGGCGTCAGCGTCACGGACGGCGACGAGGAAGCGCGAGGGCGCCTCGCCGAAGAGCGCAGCGTCGAGGCGCGCGCCGGCATCGAGGGCACCCGCCGCGATGCCATGACCGGCGGCGATGCACATCTCCGCGACCGCGACGGCCAGGCCGCCGTCCGCGAGGTCATGGGCGGCGCTGAGCAGGCCTCGGGCGTGGGCGTCGAGGACGAGGCGCTGCACCCGTGCTTCGAGGTCGAGGTCGATCGACGGACGACCGCCGAGCGTCTCGTGGACGACGTGCTGGTACTCGGAGCCGGCAAGCGTCGACGCGGGCTGCGCTACGGGGCCGCCCAGCAACACCACGAGGTCGCCGGGGCGCGGCGCGATGGTGAGGTGGCGCGCGACATCCTCGATCACACCCACCATGCCGATGCCGGGGGTGGGGATGATCGCGCCGGTGGGCGTCTCGTTGTAGAGCGAGGCGTTACCGGAGATCACCGGCGTGTTGAGTACCCGTGCCGCCTCGGAGAGGCCGATGATCGCCTCCTCCAGTTGGTATGCAACGTCTGGCTTCTCCGGGTTGCCGAAGTTCAGGCAGTCGGTGAGTGCCGCTGGCGTCGCGCCGGTCGCGACGACGTTGCGCGCGGCCTCGGCGACGGCCATCGCGGCGCCGGTGCGTGGGTCGAGGGCGAGGAAACGGCCGTTGCAGTCCGTGGAGACGGCGACACCCTTCGAGGTACCTCGCACGCGGACAACGGCGGCGTCGCCGCCGGGGCGGATGATCGTGTTGTTCTGCACCATGTGGTCGTACTGCCGAAAGATCCAGCGGCGGCTCGCGATGTTCTCGGATCCGAGCAGCCGCAGCAGCGCCGCCGAGGAGTCGGCGACGTCGGGTTGGGCACCGGGGTCGATCGCCTGCAACCGGTCGAGGCTCGCGGGACGCTCACCGGCGGGCGGATACTGCGGCGGGTCGCCAAAGATCGCGACGGGCATCCGCGCGACGACGGTGTCGCCGTCGCGGATCGTGGCCAGCTGGTCGCCGGTAACGTGCCCGATCACGTCGGCATGCAGTTCCCAGCGGCGGAAGAGCGCGAGCACATCGTCGAGGTGCTCGATCTTCGGGATGACGAGCATCCGTTCCTGCGACTCGGAGAGCATCACTTCGTACGCGTTCATCCCCTGCGCGCGCCTCGGCACGAGCGAGATGTCGATGTCGATCCCGGTACCCGCGCGGTTGGCCGCCTCCACGCTGGCCGAGGTGAGCCCGGCGGCGCCGAGGTCCTGCAGGCCCTCGATCCAGTCGCCGTGCTGCTCGGCGAGTTCGCAGCACGCCTCCATCAGGAGTTTCTCCATGAAGGGGTTGCCGACCTGGACGGCGGGACGGTGCTCGTCGGAGCCCTCGGAGAGTTCGACAGAGGCGAACGTGGCGCCGTGGATGCCATCGCGTCCCGTGTCCGCGCCGACGAGGACGAGGGGGTTGCCCACACCTCGCGCCGCGGCCGACAGCAGGTGTTCGCGCCGCCCGATGCCGAGGGCCATCGCGTTCACGAGTGGGTTGCCGCTGTAGGACGCGTCCATCTGCACTTCGCCGCCCACCGTGGGGACGCCAACGCAGTTCCCGTAGCCGCCGATGCCCGCGACCACGCCTCGGAAGAGCCGCCGGTTGTTGCGGTCAGAGAGCGGGCCGAAGCGGAGCGAGTCGAGCAGCGCGACCGGGCGCATACCCATGGCGAAGATGTCGCGCAGGATGCCGCCAACGCCGGTGGCTGCGCCCTCGTAGGGCTCGAGGGCGCTCGGGTGGTTGTGCGATTCCATCTTGAAGACACAGACCCAGCCGTCACCGAGGTCGATGGCGCCGGCGTTCTCCTCCCCCACCTTGGTGAGGACGAAGGGGCCCGTGGTAGGGAAGTAGTGGAACAGCGGCCTCGAGTGCTTGTAGCCGCAGTGCTCTGACCAGAGCGCGCCGGTCATCCCGAGTTCGACCTCGGTCGGCTCACGGTCGAGCATCTCGACGAGCCGGCGGTACTCCTCGCGGCTCATCGCTACCTGCTGCAGGGCGCGGTCGTCGACCGGCATGCGCTACCTCGATGCCACCCACGGGGAGATGCACCGAGCGTAGCAGCGAGGGGGGTGAGGGGGGAGCGGGGAGGAACGAACCTCGGCTGGCCCCCTCAACCTCGGAACGCCCTACTTCAGCGAGAAGGGCGGGTAGCGGTCCGTCACCAGCAGGAACGCGTAGCCCATCACGCGGTTCGTCCACTGCGCGACACCGACCGAGAAGTCGAAGAGGCCTCGCGGGTACTTGCCGGTAATCAGGATCGCCAGCCACGCGACTGCGGTCGTCACGAGCACCGCGAACCACAGGACGGCAAGCACGAGGTAGTGCGGGAAGGCCAGTAGCCACTTCACCAGCGGGAGCCAGCGGTTGAGTTGCGCGGCGACCGGAGCGTCGATCGCCAGGTGCACAGACTGCTCCTCGTCGGTCGACGGGTACTCGTCGCGGAGCAGCAGCGCGTAGGCACCGAGGCGTGCGTTGAAGCGTGACAGCTCGCGGTTCCATTCGAACCACCAGCCCGGGTACTTGTGCCGGAACAACAGCATGAGGGCCACGGGCGCTCCCACGACTGAGAGACCGGATGCCAGCACGAAGGCCGGAATGATGAGCAGGACCCGGAAGAGGACAGAGACGCGGTCTCGCCCCTCCGTGTAGTCAACTGCGTACCGCACCGGGTAGTCACCGGATGCACCGTCGATTGAGGCCATGACGAACTCCAAGTCTGGATGGCTGCTCCACGTGAGCAGCGCATCTCCCCCGTGCTGCTTATAGCACGAGGAGGTGATGGCCCAAGGTAGAGGTCTAGACCCGGACACCCACCGAAGCGAGCGCGGAGCGCCAGATCGCGTTGCCGTCGTCGTGGCCAAGCAGCGGCTCACAGGCGCGTTCGGGGTGCGGCATCATCCCGAGGACGTTGCCCCGTTCGTTCAGGATGCCGGCGATGTTGTCCATCGAGCCGTTGGGGTTCGCCTCGGGCGTCACACGGCCATCGGCGGTGCCATAGCGGAAGGCGACGCGGTCGGTTTCGTCGAGCATCTTCAGGGTCGCCTCATCAGCGACGTATCGGCCTTCGCCGTGGGAGATCGGGAAGAGGTACCCGCGCGAGGTGTCGAGGCCGCGCGTGAACGGCGAGGTGGTGTTGGCGGGGACGCAATAGGTGTCCGCGCAGCGGAACTGCAGCGACTCGTTGCGCATCAGGACGCCGGGCAGCAGATGCGCCTCGCACAGGATCTGGAAGCCATTGCAGATGCCGATGACCAGGCCACCGGCCTCGGCGTGACGCTGGACGGACTCCATGATCGGCGCGAACCGCGCGATCGCCCCGGTGCGCAGGTAGTCGCCGTAGGAGAAGCCACCGGGCAGCACCACGAGTTCGTCCGGTTCGAGGTGGGTCTCGCGATGCCAGACCTTGCGCGACTCGATGCCGACCTGCGACAGCGCCCACACACAGTCGTTGTCGCTCCAGGTGCCGGGGAAGACGAGGACGGCTGCGCGCATCGGCACCTCGGGCGGAGTCATCGAAGGGGAGACATCACCAGTATACGAACCGGCGCCGTGAGCGGGGCTAGCGGGTGTCGTCTTCGGAGATCGCGGGACGTGGCGGGATCGGGAGGTCAGTGACAATGACGTCCCTCGGGAGGTCGGCGCGAGGCGTAGCGGGCAGGGCGGAGCCACGGGCGGCGAGTTCGCGGCGGGTCGGCTCGGGGTACTCGACGCGGGGGTGGAAGACGGCGTTGAGGGTGGCGGCGTAGGACTCCGCGACGACCCGAAGGTCGCGGAGGGAGATCGGGCACTCGTCCAGTTCGCCTTCCTCGATGCGCTCGCGGATCGTGCGCTCGACGGCCTCACGGATGCGCTCGGCGGAGCGGTCCGGCATGGAGCGCACGGTCGCCTCGCAGGCGTCCGCAATCATGACGAGGGCGGTCTCCCGGCTCTGCGGCTTCGGACCGGGGTAGCGGAACAGGTCCGGCGAGATGTCCGGACGCACCTCGGCGGCCCGCCGGTAGAAGTAGGCAACGAGGCGCGTGCCGTGGTGCTCGGGGATGAAGCGCACGATCGCCTCGGGCAGCCGTTCCTTGCGCGCGAGCTCGATGCCCTGGGTGACGTGCTGCTGGATCACGCGGTTGGACTGCATCGGATCGATGTGCTCGTGAGGGCTCGGGTCGTCGCCGAAGTTCTCCACGAAGAACGCGGGGGAGTACAGCTTCCCGACGTCGTGGTAGTACGCCCCCACACGCACGAGGATCGCGTCCGCGCCGATGCGGTCCGCCGCGCGCTCCGCGAGGTTCCCCACGAGCATCGCGTGCTGGAACGTGCCGGGCGCCTCGTCCTGGAGGCGGCGCAGCAGCGGGTGGCTCAACTGGCCGAGTTCCATCAGTTGCACGCGGGTGACGATGCCGAACATCCGCCCGAGGATCGCGAACGCCAGACTGGCCAGCACAGCCGTCCCGAGGGCGCCTGCGGCACTGGCACCGATCAACCACGGTAGGTCGTCGAACCGACGGTCCGCATCGAGCAGCAGGAGCGCGCTGGCGGTCGCCGCCGTGCCGGCGCCCGCCGCGAGCCCCGCGAGGACGAGGCGAGGCCCTCGGTCACCGCGTGCCACGACGCCGACGGCCGCGAGCGAGCCGGCGGTGATGGCGGCCGCGAACTGGATGACCTCGAGGGCGCTCGCTTCGCCGAGGTTCTCACCGGGGGCTGCCACGGCGGCGAACGCGACCAGCACGCCCAGCAGGCCGACGAAGAGCAGCCCCGCGCCTGCATCCAGGAGCAGCGCCGCCGCGACCGGCGCGGCGGCAAGTGGGAGCGCGAGCGCGAGATACCGCCGCTGGTCATCCGGCAGCAGGAACGGCGTCGCCGACTTCGCGACGAACACCGCGACCGCCAGCAACAGTGCGAACAGCAGACGGCGGCGCGCGCCATCGAGGGCTCCGAGTGCCGGTGCGACGAACGCGCAGACCGCACCCGCAACCGCGGCGGCCAGCGCCCCCGCAGCGACGACCGGCCAGCGCAACGCGCCGTCGTTCACGCCCAGTCGGTCGAGGGCTTCGATCGCCGCCGCGTCGACCACATCGCCACCGTCGACGACGGGCTCGCCGCGAGTGAAAGAGACCTTTACGGGTGGCGTGTTGTCCCGCGCCTGTTTGCGCTGCGCCTCGGTGCGTGCGACATCGACCTTGAGCGTCGGGATAATGAGCGGCATGAGCAATTCGCGCGCAGCCTGCCGCTCCGCATCCGAGAGCGAGGGCGAGAAGAAGTCGGCGGCGCGGTTCCTCGCCTGATCGACCTCGGAGGTGGCCACCGCACCGACGAGGGTGCGGCCAAGCGCTGCACGCAACTCGGAGGTCAGCGCGTCCCAGCGTTCGATGGGCAACAGCGAGAGTGCAGCCCCTGAGTCCTGCGAGATCGTCGTGCCGGGGATCCGTCGGATCGCGCTCTCGCGCGCAGAGGCGGAGAGCGCGGCGTCACGGCGCACCTTGTCTACCTCACGCAACACCCGTTCGAGGTCGGCGAGTTGGCGGTCGCGCACGGTGGTGTCGAGGACGACCACCTCCGGGATGGCGTCGGCGGCCTGCTTACGCACAGCGTTGGTGCGCACTTCGGACTCATAGGAGAGGTCACGGGGGGCCGGGATCGGACGCGCAACGATGGTGCCAGCGCGCAGCGGACGGACGCCGGGGTAGATCGGGAAGAGCGCCAGTGCGAGGAGGCCCGCCACCATGACACCGAACCACCAGCCGCGTCGCCGGTGCGGCTGCGCGGGGAGGGGACGGAGTGCGCGCGCGGCCATGGATGTCGCCTCGAGTAGCCGCTAGCCCTGCAGGATGTCGCGCGCTATCGCGTTGGCGGCGGTGCCGTCCGCACGTCCCGCCAGGCGCGCCATCAGCGGGCGCATCACCTTGCCGATGTCGTTCACGCTGGTGGCACCTGCCTCGTCGATCACGGACTGCACGATCGCGCGCAGTTCGTCATCGGGCATCTGCTGCGGCAGGAACTGCACGATCACGTCCAGCTCGGCCTGCTCCTTGTCGACGAGGTCCTGACGCTTCGCCTTCGCGTACTCCGTGATCGAGTCGCGGCGTTGCTTCGCTTCCTTCTGCAGCACACGCGTGACGTCGGCCTCTTCGAGGTCGCGGCCAAGTTCGATGCGCATGTTGTGCATGCTGGCGATCATCAGGCGGAGGGCGTCGCGGCGGACATTGTCGCCGGCTTTCCAGGCGGTGGTCATCGCCTCGCGGATCGATTCGGTGGTGGCCATCATTCCTCCTGAGGCAGCGACTCCTGAGACAACGAACCCCGGCTGAGCCGGGGTCCGAGTCGTGCGGTCGTCCCGGCGTCTGCCGGCCTGCGACTAGTAGTCGCGACGCGTGCCGGTGCGGGCAGCAGCCTTGCGCAACTTGCGGCGGCGGGCGGCTTCCTTCTTCTTGCGGCGCTCGGAGGGCTTCTCGTAGTACTCGTGCCGACGCGCGTCCGTAAGGATGCCGTCTGCCTGAACCTTCTTGTTGAAGCGGCGCAGGGCGGCTTCCAACGATTCCGAGTCGCCGACTGAAATGTCCGTCACTCGTACCACCCCCAGCCCGACACGCGGTCGGGCTTCGCAATCACTCGATAGACCTCGCGGGTGTCCCGCCGGGCGCGCCCACATTCGGCGCGCATCAATCATCGTATGGACGGGCGTCACACGGCGTCAAACCTCGGACGCGCCTCGCCCCCACCCGGTCCAGCACAACGGCCGCCCGCAGGCGGCCGTCGCGATGTCCAAATCAGGATGCTAGTCGGCGGAGGGGAGGACCTTCGGCTGGAGTTCTTCCATACCGCGGCCGTTGACGTTCAGGTTCACGTCCGCCGCCTTGTCACCGGGCTTGATGCAGAGCACCTCTACACCGGTGGTCTCGTCCTTGTAACGCTTGCCAAGTGCGACAGCCATCGTCAGCCTCCTACAACTGCTCGAGCGGCTTTTCGCCGCAGCGCAGTTCCGCGTCGTTGGAACCCTTGGTGACGATGAACTCGGCACCACAGTCGGGGCACTTGTAGCGCTTCCCGGTCACAGCAGGCATCGGACCCCCCTCGAACTCTCATTCGCGCCCCGGCGACGCGCCGGAGACGCCACGCAGGCTGCGAGGCCTACGGCTGAACGGTCTTGACGAATGTGACGAGCGCGGTGATGTCCGCGTCCGTCAGGCCGGCGGCGCCCCAGGCAGGCATCGCTGTCCCGGCACGGCCGTTTTTGATGGTGTTGAAGTAGAAGTCGTCCGTGTTGGTCAGACGCTGCGGCGTCAGCGCGGGGCCAACAATGCCCTGGCGCTTGTTGCCGTGACACGTGGCACACGTCTTCTGGAAGAAGTCCGCCACCGCGACGCCCTGCACCGCCGGCCCCGTCACGGGGCCAGCCTTCGGCGCCGTCGAAGCCGGGGCACTGCCCGAGGCCTTCGCGACCAGCGCGGTGCGGTCGTAGAACTCCTTGGCGGAGAGCGGGTTGAACTGGCCACAGTTCTTCGAGGTGACGGACAGCACAGAAGGATCCTTCACGACCCGCGCGTCCAGGTCGGCCTTCGAGAGCGCGGCGTCGTGCTCGTGGCCGATCTCGGTCACCAGGTCCCAGCGGCCCTCGGTGATCAGCAGGACGAGGTAGTTGATCTGGGTGTCAGAGAGCGGGCCGCCGTGCTTCTCGGACCAGGTCGGCATGGCGGTGTTGGTGCGGCCACAGGCGATCGTGTTGAAGAGGAAGTTACGGAGCGTCGCGGCCTCGCCGTCCGGAGTGGCGACGTACTGCGTGTCAGTCTTGCCCACGATGCGGAAGGACTCGCGGTTCAGCGCCGGCGCGATGCCGCCTTCTTCGGTGCCCTTGCCCTCGAGGCCGTGACATGTGCGGCAGTTGTTCACGAAGATCGTGGCACCGCGGTGCGCCTTCAGGTCGTCCTGAGTCTCGCGGGCGGCCTCGGCGCGGTTGTTCTCGTTCGCGATGTAGGCGCCGAACGCCAGGAAGGCGACGAACAGCAGCCCGATCATTGCGTTGACCTGCTTGCTCGTGTTCATTCGTTCACCATTTCGTCGCCGCGTCTCGACCTGCTCAGCCGCGTAGCCCCTCGGCTATGCCTGCAACCCCGGCGCCGTCACGGCACGCGTTGGGTTGTCCGGACCACCCTTGGTGATCTTGCCGGTGTCCACCGTGATGTTGCCGGAGGCGTCCACGGTGATCGCCATCGTGTCCATCGAGCGCGGCGCGGGGCCGAAGACCCGCACGCCCGCCTTCGTGTACGTGGAACCGTGACAGGGGCAGCGGAACCAGCCCTTGTCGCCTTCGTAGTCGAACGTCTGGCGCCACGGCACCGTGCAGCCGAGGTGCGGGCACTTCCGCCACAAGGCAATGAGCCCGGCCGCTCCGCCCGAACCACCAGCACGTGACTCGGTCGGGTCGAGGTTGGCGATCCAGAACTGGCCCTCGGAGAACGCCTTCGGCTCGGCGCCCTTCGCGAAGTCCTTCACGTTCCCAGCCGGGACGGGGGCGCCGAAGCCCTTCACGTTTCGCGGGTAGAGGAAGTCCAGCAGCAGCCCGACCGAGCCCAGCAAGGTGGTCCCGAGGCCGCCCCAGAAGGACAGACGGATGAAGTTACGGCGCGAGACGTCGTGGTCGAGCGGCGTGACCGCCGCCGCCGGGACGGCGTCAGCGTTCGCCACCTGCGTCTTGCGCGTGGCGAGTGCCTGCTTCCAGGCGTCCGTGGGCGAGATTGTCTCGTTCGCCATCGATGTGCCTCTCAGCCGATCCTCGGGCCTAGTGGTCGCCCGCGAAGATCGTGTACGGGACCAGCGCCAGACCTTCGCCGCGGATATACGTGCCGACAATCGTCAGCGTCACGTACACGGCGATGAAGCCGGAGAACTGCAGGATCATGTGGTCGCGCTTCGTCTGCGCGATCTTCGTCTTCCATGCCACGATCGACAGCACGATCGGCAGACCGATCATCATCGTCACCGGAATGATCTGCTCGACGAGCAGGCCGGGGATGTTGATGTTCAGGCTGATGCGAGGCAGCCCAAGCAGGTCGGTCCGGATCAACTTGTCGCCAAGCGGCACCTTGGTCCATGACTTCGGCCACGGGATCTCGTTCTGGATCGCGCGTGCGTTGCGCAAGAAGGCGATCGGGAACTCGTTGAAGTCCGGGTTCTTCACGATCTTGTCGATGACCTTGCCGCCCTCTTCGACCTGCACGGTGACGGTCGGGGGTGTGTCAGAACCGTTGAAGAGTTTCTCGTACAACTTCGCGTGCTGCGCGTCGTCAAAGAGGATGAGCAGCAACGTGCCCACGGTACCGACGGCTGCGCCCACGTACGCGTTCAACTTCGCACGCACCGTCGAGAACCACTCGCCCTGGCCCTCGGTCGTGTTGTCGTAGTACGGGATCGCGCCCAGGGCGATGAGGGCGATCGTCGGCACGATCACGCCCGCGAGCGCCGGGTGCATGTGCAGCAGCAGTTCCTGCAGGTTGAGGAAGTACCACGGAGCCTTCGAAGGGTTCGGGGTGACCGCCGGGTTCGCGCGGTCGAGCAGGATGGCGTCCACCAGGACGGAGAGCACCACGATCAGGACGGTAAAGAGCACCGCCGAGATGAACTCGATGAAGACGAGGTCCGGCCAGACGAGGAGTTCTTCCTCGCGCTGGCGGCGCTTGCGTGCCTCGACAGCACGCGAGGCGGCGACGGGTTGAGTGTTGGCAACAGCCATCAGTGCGTCCCTTCCCCGACTACAGCGGCCGCGCGAGGCCGCCGTCGCGGCGGATGCGCCAGAAGTGGACCGTCATGAACACCGCGGCCATCAGCGGCAAGCCGATGACGTGCAGCGTGTAGAAGCGGATGAGCGCCGCCTGGCCCACCTGGAACCCGCCGACCAGCACGAAGCGGTTCGGCTCACCCAGCAGCGGGGCGGAACCCACCATATTCGTGCCGACCGTGATCGCCCACAGCGCCAACTGGTCCCAGGGCAGCAGATAGCCGGTGAACGAGAGGAGCAGCGTCAGCACAAGCAGCACGACGCCGATGACCCAGTTGAACTCCCGGGGCGGCTTGTACGCGCCCGTGTAGAACACTCGCATCATGTGCATGAGGACGGTCAGCACCATGCCGTGTGCCATCCATCGATGCATGTTGCGCATCAACTGGCCGAAGCGGACGTCTGTCTCCAGCGCCAGGATGTCTTCGTACGCCCGGTCAACCGAGGGCACGTAATAGAACATCAGCAGGACGCCCGAGATGGTCAGGCCGAGGAAGAGGAAGAACGAGAGGCCACCCAGGCAGAACGTGTGGGTGATCTTGACGTGGGTGCGGTGGATACGCGTCGGGTGCAGGTGCAGGAAGACGTTGGTGGCAACCGCCAGCATCTGGTTGCGGGGGGTATTCGGGTACCCGGAACGGAAGATCGAGCGCCAGACGCGGTTCGAGAAGATCGCGTCGTAGACTCGGTCGCCCATCGACCGGCGTTCCGGAGATTCCGTCGCCGCCATGCCTGCCTCGCCATCCACCCCCGGCACCCCGGGGACCGCTGCCACTCTGTGGGACCCACCGTTAGGCGGGTTGAGGCGTGACTACGCCTCCCACCACTTCCCCAAGACCACCATCACACCCAGACCAAAGATGAACGTGATGAACACACCGAGGAGTTCGAGGCCTTCGCCTTCACCCAGCATGCCGACCTCCGAAGCCCGCGACCGCGTCGCCCAGATTGGCCGCGACCGCCACAAGGCACGCGCAGCCGAGGCTGCGGGGCCGCCGCGAATGTAGCGAGGCCGCCCAGATACGGTCAACGCGAACGTTGCCCGCGAGCCCGACCTCCACCGACCGTGGCCCATGATCCCGCTGATCTCCGGGTGGCGCCAGCGTCGAGATTTGGGCTGCTAGACCCCTCGGGAGGCCCGTCCGGGCACTCGCGGGACGGCATGCCGCCTCAGACGCCAGATCCCCTGGAGATCCTCAATGGCGGTACGGACGATCTTCACGCGGGTGTCGGGATCCTCGATCCAGCGGACGGGTACCTCGCGCAGGCGGAAGCGGTTTTTCTGGGCCACCCACAGCAGTTCTGAGTCGAAAAACCACTTGTTATCGTGCGTCAGCGGCACGAGCGCCCTCGCGGCCTCCCGGGAGATGGCCTTAAACCCGCACTGGGCGTCCGTCACCCGCAGGCCGAGGGCCCAGTTCAGGATGAAGACGTAACTGCGGCTGATGAGCTCCCGCTTGAACGAGCGGTTGGTG
Organism: Dehalococcoides mccartyi; assembly: GCA_945865925.1. Classification (GTDB taxonomy): domain Bacteria; phylum Chloroflexota; class Dehalococcoidia; order UBA2979; family UBA2979; genus SURF-43. The sequence goes on along the minus strand of CAMBFG010000003.1, from coordinate 187,248 downwards.
ACCGCGCCCTTCCCGAGGCGGCAACCGTAGGCGACGTCCACCTGGCCCGCCGCGATCGGGTCGACCAGCGCCTGGAGGTGCCCGAGGTCGGTCGAGAGGTCCACGTCCATATAGGCGAGGACGTCGGCGTCTGAGGTCAGCCAGGCGTTCCGGAGGGCAATCCCTCGGCCCTTCACCGGCAGGTGGAGGACGATCACCCGCCCCGGGTGCGCCGCCTCGAGCCCTCGGGCGACCTCAAGCGTCCGGTCACGCGAGGCGTTGTCTGCGACGACCAGCCGCCAGCGATGCTCCGGGTGCCCGTCGAGGTACCCCAGGGCACGCTCGATGCTCCCGGCGAGCACATGCTCCTCGTTATAGACGGGGATGACGAGGTCAACGGTGGCCATGAGCCGAGTCTAACGGCCCATCGTGGCGAGACCTGCTCACGGACGATTAGTGCCGACGCTGCTCACCGGCACTCGGGGCTAAGGCCTAGTGCCGGAAGTGCCTGACGCCGGTCACGATGAGTGTCACGCCGAGGCGGTTCGCGGCGGCGACCGACTCGTCATCACGGATGGAGCCGCCCGTGTGGGCGACCACGGTGCAGCCGGCGCTCGCGCACACCTCGACGGTGTCGGGGAAGGGGATGAGGGCATCGGTGGCAGCGACCGCGCCGCGGGCACGCTCGCCGGCCTGGGCCTTACAGATCTCGGCACTGCCCACGCGGTTCGGTTGGCCCGCGCCCATGCCGATGAGCACACCGTCCTTCACGAACGCAACGGCGTTCGACTTCACGTGCTTGCACACGCGCCAGGCGATCTGCAGGTCGGCCATCTCCTGCTTCGAGGGTTGGCGCTCGCTCACCACATCGAAGCGCGTGTCGAGCGACACGTCGGCGGTCTCCACGAGCATCCCGCCGCGCACCCCACGCACCTCGAGGCGCTCGCGATGCGGATCGCCGATCGGGGCTTCGAGGATGCGGATGTCCTTCGACTTCTTCTTGAGGTGGTCGAGCGCGTCCGGCTCGTATCCCGGCGCGATCACGATCTCGTAGAACATCCGCACGCCGGACTCGGGCGACAGGACGTCGCGCAACGCGACCGCGAGGTCCATGTCGACGACGCGGTTCACGGCGACGATGCCCCCGTAGGCCGAGACGAAGTCGCCCTCGGTCAGCGCTCGCTCGTACAGCCGCGCGAGTGGCGCGTCACCGGCTGCGAGGCAGGCGGGGTTGGTGTGCTTGATGATTGCGACCGCCGGCCCCTCGAAGTCACACACCACGTTGAAGGCGGCGTCCGCGTCCAGGAAGTTGACGTACGACATCCCCTTCCCATGGTGCTGCTGCATCGCACCGATGCCCTCGATCGGCGTGCGCACGGAGTCGAGGGTGTAGAAGGCGCCCTGCTGGTGGGGGTTCTCGCCGTAGCGCATCTCCTGCACGCGGGTCATGCCGACCGTGAGTTGCGCGGGGAACACATCGTCCGGCGTGCGCAGGTACTCGGCGACTGCCGTGTCGTAGTGTGCGACGTGCTGGAACGCCTTCGCTGCCAGGCGGCGCCGGTACGCGCCATCGATGCCCGCCGGGTCGCCGCCCGCCGCCTGGAGCGCCTCGAGGATCGAGGCGTAGTCGGCGGGATCGATGATCGGCAGCACCCACTGGTGGTTCTTGGAGGCGGCACGGATCATCGCCGGCCCGCCGATATCGATCTGCTCGATCGCGTCCTCGAACGATGGGTCGCCTGCGACGGTCTCGACGAAGGGGTAGAGGTTGCCCGCGACCATGTCGATGTTGGGGATGCCGTACTCGGCGGCCTGTGCCTCGTCTTCGGCGAGGCCGCGCCGATAGAGGATGCCGCCATGCACCTTCGGGTGCAGCGTCTTCACACGGCCGCCGAACATTTCCGGGCTGGCCGTCAGCTCCGCAACCTCGATCACCGGGATGCCCGCCTCGCGGACGGCGCGTGCGGTGCCACCGGTCGAGACGAGTTCCCAGCCCATCGCATGCAGCCCGCGTGCGAGGTCAGCGATCCCCTGCTTGTCGTACACGGCCAGGACAGCGCGATGGGTCATCGGTCTCATCTCCAGTGATTGCTAGCGATCCGGCAGTCCTCGCACCGCGCCATCCGTGCCGCGCGCCTCGACGTTCCCGACACGCCACGCACCGGGAAGCGTGAGCGCGGCATCGAGGTCCGCCTCCGCAACGACGAGGATCATGCCAATGCCCATGTTGAACGTGTGGAACATCTCGGCATCGGTGATGTGGCCCTCGCCCTGGATCAGCGCAAACAGCGGCGGCACCGTCCACGTCGAACGGTCGATGTGGCCAGCGACACCGTCGCCCAGGATGCGCGGCAGGTTGCCGTGGATCCCGCCGCCGGTGATGTGGGCGATGCCCTTCAGGTAGCCGCCCGTAAACGCCTCGCGCAGCATGGGCCAGTACGGCTGGTGGAGCGCGCAGAGCGCGTCCCCCAGCGTCCCGTGCAACTCCTCGACTTCACGTGCGAGTACCTCGCGGTCGTGGTTGTCGCCGAGGCCCTTGCCGAGGCCCCAGACCTCCCGCGCGAGCGAGTAGCCGTTGGTGTGCAGCCCCGTCGAGGGCAACGCCACCAGCGCGTCGCCGGGCGCGATCGTGGAGCCATCGATCATCCCGTCGCGCTCGACAGCGCCGACGATGAAGCCCGCAAGGTCGAAGTCCTTCGGACGGTAGATGTCCGGCATGTCCGCGGTCTCGCCGCCGATCAGCGCGACACCCTGCTCACGACAGGCGGCAGCGACACCCTCGACGACGCGCAGGCGCGCCTCGGCCGGCAGCGCGTTCGTGGCGATGTAGTCGAGGAAGAACAGCGGCTCGGCACCGATCGCGATGAGATCGTTCACGTTGTTCGTGACCACGTCACGCCCCGCGTCCTCGTAACGGTCGAGGGCGGCCTGCAGCAGCACCTTGGTACCGACGCCGTCGGTGGCGCCGACGAGCACCGGATCGCGCATGCGCTGGCCGAGGTGGAAGAGGCCCGCAAAGCCCCCGCCGAGGCGCAACACCTCAGGCCCGTGCGTGGTCCGCGCGACCTCGCCATAGCGGCGTGCAGCGGCATCGCGCGCGGCGACATCGACGCCAGCAGCGGCGTAGGTGAGGGGCTGAGGATCGCGGTCGCTCATCGCGCGGCCTTCGAGGCGGGGAGTGCCTGCTGGAAGCGTATCTGGCAGTGGAGACGCGGGCTACGGGGTCGCGAGGGCCTGGGCCTACCGCGCGGTCAGCGGGATGGTGGCCGGACGCGCGGTGATCACGGGAATCTGATGGTCGGGGCGCCCCGCCTCGGACTCCAGGGCGAACTTGTCGAACTGGAGCGGCACTTCCGAGGGGTACTGCCCGGAGAAGCAGGCGGTGCAATGGCGCCCGTTCGGCAGCCCGGTGGCGGCAATGGTGCCCTCCAGCGACAGGTAGCCGAGGGAATCCGCGTCGATGTGGTCGCGGATTTCGTCCTCGGACTTGTTCGCCGCGATTAATTCGCCGCGCGTCGCCATGTCCACGCCGTAGAAGCACGGGTGCGTGATCGGCGGCGACGTGATGCGCATATGCACCTCGGTCGCGCCGGCGTCGCGCAGCATCTTCACCACACGCGGCGTCGTCGTCCCGCGCACGATCGAGTCGTCCACGACGATGACGCGCTTGCCCTCGATCACCTCGCGCAGGGGGTTGTACTTCAACTGCACGCCGCGCTCACGGAGGCGCTGGTCGGGCTGGATGAACGTCCGGCCGACGTAGCGGTTCTTCACCAGGCCCTCGGCGTACGGGATACCCGAGGCGGCCGCGTAGCCGATCGCCGCCGCCGTCGCCGAGTCCGGCACACCGATTACGAGGTCCGCATCCACCGGATACTCCTCGGACAGTCGCGCGCCCATCCGCATGCGGACGGGGTGCAGCAACTGGCCATCGAGTTTGGAGTCCGGCCGGGCGAAGTAGATGAACTCGAACAGGCAGAGTGCCTGCTGCGTGGACGGCCCGATCGGGAACGTCGAGGTCAGCCCATCGGCATCGATCCGCACGACCTCGCCCGGCGCGACCTCGCGGACAAAGTCCGCACCCAGGTGGTCCAGGGCGCAGGTCTCGGAAGCCAGCACCCAGCCAGTCCCGTTCAGCCGTCCGATGCACAGCGGGCGGATCCCCAGTGGGTCGCGCACGCCGTAGATCGCGTCCTTCGACAGGATCACGAGCGAGTACGCGCCGACGGCGCGCCGCATCATCTCCTGGAAGCCGTCCTGCCAGTGGCTCGCCGGCGCCTCGGCCAGCAGCGCACCAAGGACCTCGGTGTCCGTGGTCGTCTCGAAGCGCACGCCGCGCTGCTCGAGGTCGCTGCGCATGATGTCGGCGTTCACGACGTTGCCGTTGTGCGCGATCGCCAGTTCACCCAGCGCGCCCTTGATCAGGAACGGCTGCGCGTTGCATTGGATGCTCGACCCGGTCGTCGAGTAGCGCGTGTGGCCGATGGCCGCGTGGCCCGGCAGGCCAGCAAGCGTGTCCTCGTCGAACACCTGCGCGACGAGGCCCATGTCCGCGAAGATGTTGATCTTGCGGCCATCGGTCGTCGCAATACCGGCGGATTCTTGTCCGCGGTGTTGCAGTGCGTGGAGACCAAAGAATGTGAGGCGAGCCACGTCTTCGCCTGGGGCGAAAACGCCGAAGATCCCGCACTTTTCGCGCGGCCCATGCACGTTCGTGCTGGTGTCCCCTCGGTAAGCCCGTGAGACATCGAGTGTACCACCCGGAGCGGTAGCGGCTCGCGAGGGCAAACGGAGCGCTACCGGGTCTGCTGGGCCCTCCAGCGCAGGTGCTCGATCTTGGTGCAGCGGTCCATCACCACGCTCAGACCGGCCCCGGCGGCACGGGAGGCCGCGGCCTCGTTCACGATGTCCAACTGCAGCCAGACGCACCGCGCGCCCGCCGCGATGGCGTCCTCCACCACGGGCGGCACGTCTGCGGAACGCCGAAACACGTCCACGATGTCGACGGTCTCTGGGAGGTCACGCACGGAGCCGTATACCGGGCGCCCAAAGATTTCCGTCTCCGTCGGGTTGACCAGATACACCGTGTATCCCGCCTCGATCAGGTACCTGGCCACGTCATTCGAGGGCCGGTAGGGGTCTGAGGACACCCCCACGACAGCGATCGTGCGCGCGCCGGCAATCGTCTGGATCGGGTCGGCCTGGGGAGTGGGTGCTGGTGTAGTCACCTATCCAGCCTACTCCTCGGAAGCGGGCTCTTGAGGCTCCTCGGAGCCCTCGTCAACGGCCTCCACGATGGCCCACTCGGGAAGCGCCGCCTCGGCGACCGGCGCCCCGCACATCTCCGCCGTGGCGCGGGCAACGATGTTGGCGCGCTCCAGCGCTTCGTCCGCCATCGGGCGAGCGGAAATGATCGAGGCGAAGGGGAGGACGCGCCCGTTGTCCTTCACGAGGCGGATCTCCCAGCGGACCACGTCCTGGAGGTCGCCCGAGCCCAGTTCCGACTCGAAGTCGCCACCCACCTCGATACGCGCGATCCGGTCGAACGGCACCAGTTCGCGGGTGCCGAGGCCCAGGCCGAGGAAGCCCTGCTGGAAGCGGCAGGTGCGCTTCTGGCGCTCCATGACGAACGCCGAGCCCATCACGTTGTAGACGAGCCCCAGCACCGCCGTGGGCCCCGAGATCAGCACGAACACGAACAGCACCATCAGCACCCAGAGCGGCAGCGAGGCGATATACGTCGCGATCGCCCATGAGGCGATCCCGGTGAGCGCGAGTTGGACCAGCGGGCCGACGAGGGTGGCGCGCGCTGGCTTCACCGCGATCTCGTCCGGAGTGATCCGCACAAAGGAGCGCTGCAGGGCTATCCGCTCGACCGCCACGCGCCGCCTCCTCGCCACCCCTCGAATCGTAGGTGCGGCGGGCGCTGAGGTACGATCTGGCATGTAGCGCCGTCGGAGGCCCCATGCGACGTGACCTGATGGACATCCTCGCCTGCCCCGTCTGCAAGGGGACGCTCACGCTCACCGCCACGCGCGAGGATGGCGCGGAAATCCTCGATGGCGCACTCCGCTGCGACGCCTGCGCCGTCGACTACCCGATCAGCGAGGGCATCCCGAACCTCCTACCGCCCGAAATGCGTCGGGCGATGGAGGCGGAGACGGCGTCCCACTAGTGCCCAACCCGATGGACGTGCTCCCCGACCTTGTCACGCGCCCGATGACTGTCGAGCGGTCGCGCTGGCTCGGCCGTGGCCTGATGGGCGTGGCCGCGCTCGCAGCGCTCTGGTGGCTCCGCCGCCTGACGCGGCGTCCCGTGACCTCGATGTTGCTCGCGCCGCTGCTGCTGCCCGCGGTGGCGCTCGGCCTGTGGGCTGGCTTCACGCTCACCGTGCTCGACTGGGACGCGCCCGCCGACTTCGACCCGGACGCCTCCGAGGGCTAGTCCGCCACCCACTCTGACCCGCGCACCGGCACCACCTCCGCACGCTCCTCGGCCGGCCGTGCGTCACGCAGCGTCGCGATGGTCACGCCGAGGTGGGGGTGTACCCAGCCACCGGCGACCTCCGCCAGCGGCACGAGGACGAACGAACGCTCCGTCAGCAGGACGTGCGGCACCACCAGATCCGGATCGGCGACCGTTTCGCCCTCGATCAGCGCGAGATCGACGTCGATCGGTCGCGCCGTCCAGCGCTCGGCGTCGAAGTTGCGGCCGGCGGCGGCCTCGATCCGCTTGGCGAGCAGCAGCAGGTCGCGCGCGGACATCGAGGTCACGCCGACCAGCGCAGCGTTGAGGAAGGCGGGCTGTTCGACGACGCCCCACGGTGGCGTCTCGTAGATCGACGACACCGCCTTGATCGTCACGCCACCAGCACGTAGGCCCTCGACGGCAGCGCGCAGGTGGGCTTCCCGGTCGCCGAGGTTAGAGCCGAGGGCGAGTGCGACGCGGCGCGCGGGGGGCGGCACCGAGGTCATCGCGGCTAGGGCAGTACGCCGCGCACGACGGCGTCGGCGACGCGGGTGACCTGCACCATCTCGGCGACATCGTGGACGCGGACGATATCGACACCCTGGCCGACCGCGAGGGCGACCGTGGCCGCCGTGCCCCATGTCCGCTGCTTCGCCGCACCCCCGGTCACGTAGCCGATCGCGGACTTCCTCGAGGTACCGATGAGCAACGGGCAGCCGAGGTCGCGCAGTTCGCTGAGCCGGCGCAGCAGGTTGTAGGACTGGACAGGCCCCCATCCGAAGCCAAAGCCGGGGTCGAGGATCAGCCGGTCACGCGGGACGCCCGCCGCCTCGGCGATGGCGATCGAGCGGCGCAAGCCGTTGCGGATGTCCTCGATCACATCGCCACCGAACTCGCGGCCGCGCTGGCTGTGCATCGCGATCGCCGGGACGCCCGCGCGCGCGATGACGCCTGCCATCTCCGGGTCGCCGAGGAAGCCGGTCACGTCATTGATGGCATCCGCGCCGGCCTCGATGGCGCGCTTCGCGACGGAGGCCTTGCTGGTGTCGACGGTGATCGCGACACCCTTCACAGCGCGACGGACCGCGGGAAGGACGAGGGAGAGGCGCTTCCACTCCTCGTCAGCGTCGACCGGCGGGAAGTCCGGCCGTGTCGACTCGGCGCCGATGTCGATGATCTCCGCGCCAGCCTCGACCATTGCCTCCGCGAGGCGGGCCGCGGCGGCGGGGTCGACGATGCCGTCGCCGGAGAACGAGTCAGGCGTCGCGTTCACGACACCCATCACGAAGGTGCGCGCACCCCAGGCGAATCGAGTCTTCCCGATCGTCATCGCGGGCGGGTGCGGGCCAGTGTCGACGGGTGACGTGGGGTCCATGGGCTTCCGCAGCCAGGAGAACACTAGGTGATCTCGATCGGTTCTTCGACGACCTCGCCGGCCGGGCGGATCCAGAACGCACGCACGTCCGGCGGCTCCGAGGCCAGTGAGACGAGGATATACATCGAGCCGGGGAAGAGGAGATCGGTACCGACCTCGGCGCCGAAGAAGGCGGTCCGCACGTCGGTCGGCGACGGACGGGCGGGTGAGCCCACATGCGAGTGGTAGATCGCGAACAACGACTCCCCCGAGGCGTCACGTCCCATCTCCAGACGCATCACCTGGGGTGGGTTCATCTCGTAGCGGTAGGGGCTGGCGGCATCGTTCTTCACGCGGTGTACGGCGACCGGCATGCCGTCCTTTGCATGCACCATCCCGCACGCCTCGTTCGGCAGGTCTTCACGGGCATGGGCGACCATCTCATCGATGATGGCGCGGGGGATCCGAGACACCAGCGGCTCCCGATCTAGGTCGGCCCTACGTCCACGCGACCGTGTCACCGTCGTCGATGCAGGCGTTGGCCGCCATCTTCATCTGGATGAAATTCTCGCTCACCGGCTCGGCGACCAGGTGCGCGATCCAGTGATCGCGCTCCCGCTCCGGCAGCCGCTGGACGAGGTCGCCGAGCGTGACCTGCACCTCGGCGCCCCCGGGGGCATCATCCGCGATCCCCATGTCGAGCGACCACAGGCCGCGCAGCGCGACGCGGCCGACCGTGCGGGTCCGGATCACCTGCGCTCCCTCGATGGCACGGTATTTCTCCACCACCTCTGCGCTGAAGCGCAGCGGCAGCAGCAGCCCATCACCCGAGGCGAGCATGCGCCGCAACAGCACCTGCTGCAGCGCACCCGCACGATCGGCCATCGTCTCGTCCGATCCTCGAAGGCTCGTTAACGCTCGATCGGGACGTCCACCATGGAGCCCCACTCGGTCCAGGAGCCGTCGTAGTTCTTCACGTTCTTGAAGCCGAGCAGGTACTTCAGCACGAACCACGTGTGGCTCGATCGCTCACCGATCCGACAGTAGGCAATCGTCGGCTCATCGGCTTTCAGGCCCTGGCCACCGTAGAGCGCCTGCAGTTCTTCTTTGGAGCGAAACGTGCCGTCCTCGTTGACCGCGCGGGCCCACGGGATGTTCTTCGCACCCGGGATGTGCCCGCCGCGCTGCGCCGTCTCCGTCATGCCCGGGGGCGCGATGATGTCGCCGGAGAACTCGGCGGGCGACCGCACGTCGACGAGTTGAGTGCCACCCTCGAGGGCCTTGATGACCTCGTCGCGCTTCGCGCGCGTGGCCGGGTCCGGTGCCTTCGCCGTGTAGGCAGCCGCCCCGACGGCGGGCTCCGCCGTGGTCATCGGGCGCTGGTCGCCGAGCCACTTCACGCGTCCGCCGTCCATCAGCGAGGCGTTCGTGTGGCCGTACATCTCCAGCAGCCAGAGCGCGTAGGCGGCGAACCAGTTGTTGTTGTCGCCGTAGAGCACCACGTGCGTGTCCGGCTTCACCCCGGACTTCGAGAGCAGCGCTTCCATCGCGGTCTTGTCGAGGATGGTGCGCCGCACCGGGTCCTGGAGTTGCGTCGTCCAGTTCCACGCGACCGCGCCCTCAATGTGGCCGTCCTTGTACGCCTCGGTGTCCACGTCCACCTCGACGAGACGCACGCCGGCGTCAGCCCTGTGCTGCTGCACCCAGTCAGCGGTTACCAGTTTGTCAGCCATCGATGTCTCCCTAGCCGCACCTGCCGAAGCAGGCGATTACCACCACATCTTTTCTTCAACGTCTTCGCGAATGTCGTCGTAGTCACGACTCCAGAGGCCGCTCGACAGGTACTTCCAGCCGCCGTCCGCGAGCAGACAGACCACCTTGCCCGACTCCATCCGCTCCGCGGTGCGCTGCGCCGCTCGCACGGCCGCGCCGCTCGAGATCCCGGCGAACACCCCAGTGCGCTGCGTCAGTTCCTTCGTTGTGCGGAACGAGGTCGCCGAGTCAACGACGATCCGGCCATCCAGCACGCGGTCATCAAAGACCGGCGGGATGTAGCCGTCCTCAAGTGCCCGCAGCCCCTGCACCATGTCGCCAGGGTGCGGCGCCGCCGCGATCACCTTGATCGCCGCGTTGTGCTCCTTCAGCCGCCGCCCGACGCCGGTGAGCGTCCCGCCGGTGCCGAGGCCTGACACGAACGCATCGAGGTCCGGCAGGTCGCGGATGATCTCGGGCCCCGTCGTCTCGTAGTGCGCGCGCGGGTTCTCCTGATTTTCGTACTGGAACGGCATGAACCAGTCCGGGTGCTCCGCCGCCACCTCGCGTGCCTTCTGTACGGAACCGTTGGTGCCGAGGTCGCCTTGCGAATAGATGATCTCGGCGCCGAACGCCTCGAGCAGCTGGATGCGCTCGGACGAGACGGCATCCGGCATCACTACCGTGACCGGGTGGCCCTTCAGCCTCCCGATCATTGCGAGGGCGATGCCGGTATTGCCGGACGTGGGTTCGAGGATCGTCTGACCGGGCTTCAGCCGCCCGGACTTCAGGGCGTCCTCGATCATGAACTTCGCGATCCGGTCCTTCCCGGAGCCGGTGGGATTCTGCCCCTCCAACTTCGCGTAGATCGAGACGCGCGGGTTCGGCGACATCGCTGAGATGTCAACGAGCGGCGTGTTGCCGATCAGATCGAGCAGCCCCGCGTACAGCATCACGCCCCCTCGACGCCTACAGCCCGCCCGCGAGGGCGGGCAGGAACGAGACGGTGTCACCGTCCTTCAGCGGCGTGGCCTTACCACCGAGGTAGCGCACGTCTTCGTCGTTCAGATAGACGTTCACGAAGCGGCGGATCTCCCCGCCGTCGTCCATGATCTGCCCGGCGAACCCGGGGTAGTCACGCTCGATGTTCTCGATCAACGCGCCCAGCGTCCCGCCCTCGGAAGCGAACGCACGCTGGCCGTTGACGACCTTCTGGATCACCGAGGTGACGTTCACGGTCACCGCCATCGACGTATCCCTTCCATCACCCCTCGAGGTCGCGCCGGCCAGCGAGGCCGTGCGCGCGACGGAGTGTCCGGCGTACCTAGTGCGCCGCTGCCGCCGCACCTTCGAACACCAGCGGCGGCGTCCCGCAGAACTGGTCGTAGTCGATCAATTCCTTGACCGTCGGGTTGTCGCCGCAGAGCGGGCACGTCGGGTCGCGCCGCAACTTCATCGTGCGGAACTCCATGGTGAGTGCGTCCACCAGCAGCAGCCGGTTGGTCAGCGGGTTCCCGATGCCGAGGATCCGCTTGAAGACCTCGGTCGCCTGGATCGAACCGACGATGCCCGTGATCGCACCCAGCACGCCGGCCTCGGCGCACGAGGGGACGAGGCCTGGCGGCGGGGGATCCGGGTAGAGGCAGCGATAGCAGCCCTTGCCAGGCTCGTAGACCGTCGCCTGGCCATCGAACAGCAGGATCGCGCCGTCCACCAGCGTCTTGCCGGCCAGATAGCAGGCGTCGTTCACGAGGTAGCGCGTGGCGAAGTTGTCAGCACCGTTCACGACGATGTCGTACTGGTTGATGATCTCCATCGCGTTGTCGGACGTGATCGGCATGTTGTGGCCGATCACCTTCACGTGCGGGTTGTGTGCCGCCAACTTCTCCTTGGCGGACTGCAACTTCGGCTTGCCGATGTCCGGCGTCTGGTGCAGGACCTGGCGCTGGAGGTTCGAGAGGTCGACGGTGTCGAACTCGACGATGCCGATCGTGCCGACGCCCGCGAGCGCGAGGTAGAGCGCCACCGGACCGCCGAGGCCGCCCGCGCCGATCACCAGCACCTTCGCGTCGCGCAGTTTCCGCTGACCCTGCGGGCCGACCTGCGCCATGATGATGTGCCGCGAGTACCGCATCACCTCGTCGGGCGTCATCGCGTCCGAACGGGTTGTCGTCTGTTCGCTCATCGGTCTCCTCCGTCTGCGCCACCCGCCATCGCGGGGATCACGGCGACCTGGTCGCCTTCCGATACCTTCGTGTCCACGCCCTGCAGGTCGTGGATCTCCTGGTTGTTCAAGTAGATGTTGATGTGCGCTGGCACCTTCCGGTTCCGGTCGTACACCAGGTCACCAAAGCCGGGGTACTGACGCTCCAGCGCGTCCAGCACCTCACCCACCGTCGCACCCTCCACGTCCACGTACTCGCGCTGAGCCGTGAGCCGTCGAAACGGCGAGGGGATGTAGACAGAGACGCCCATCCCGACCTCCTCGCCCGATCTTGAAACGCTATATCGCCACACTGAGGTATCGCTCGCCGGTGTCGCACAACATCGTGACCACACGCTTGCCTGGCCCAAGTTCCTGCGCCACCTTCACCGCCGCCCACACATTCGCGCCAGCCGAGATGCCCAGCAGCATCCCCTCCTCGCGAGCGAGGCGGCGCGTCATCGCCGTCGCGTCTTCGTCGCGGACGCTCAGCACCTCGTCGTAGATATCGCGGTTGAGGACGCCCGGCACAAACGAGGCCCCGATGCCCTGGATACCGTGGACGCCGGCGCGACCGCCCTGCAGCACCGGCGAACGGGCCGGCTCGACTGCCACGATCCGCACCGTGAGGCCCGCGCCGCGCAGCACCTCACCCACACCGGTGATCGTACCCCCCGTACCGACGCCCGCCACGAACGCATCGAGGCGCCCGCCGGTCCCTTCAAGGATCTCCGGGCCAGTGGTCTGGCGGTGCGCTTCCGGGTTCGCCGGGTTGTCGAACTGCTGAAGCATCACGTAGCCCTTGCGCTTCACCAACTGCTCGGCGGCGTAGACCGCGCCCGTCATCCCCTCGATCGCCGGCGTGAGCACGAGTTCCGCACCCAGCCGTTCGAGGAGGCGGCTGCGCTCCACGCTGTAGTCCTCGGGCATCGTGAGCACGAGGTGGTAGCCCTTGGTGGCACACACCATCGCGAGGCCGATACCGGTGTTGCCGGAGGTTGGCTCGATCAGCGTCGCGCCGGGCTTCAGCGTCCCGTCGCGCTCCGCGGCCTCGACCATCGAGCGCGCGATGCGGTCCTTCACGCTGCCGGCGGGGTTGGCGACCTCCCACTTGCCGAGCACCTCGGCGGCACCGGTGGGCACCACCTTCGTGAGGCGCACGAGCGGCGTCCGCCCGACGAGGTCGAGCACGGAGTCAGCTATTAACGGACGCTGCAACGCGCTCGCCCCACCATCCTGCCGCGTCTGTTCAGCCACGTTCGCCCACCCTCGATGCCGAAGCGCGGTGCCGGAAGTTGATCCAGCATCGCGTCCCACCGTTGTCTAGATGTTGTAGGTAATGACCGCCTGGCGCTCGTGTTCGCGCTCGTGCTCCACGAGTTCCGCGAGCGAGACCGCGTCCAGCCGGGCGCGCATCGCGTCGTAGATCTCCTGCCACACCCAGTTCTGCCCGCAGATCGACTCCGCCGCCTCGTCACCCGCTGCGGGCTCCAGACACCCCAGCGGCGTCAGCGACCCTTCGAGGGCCTCCAGGAGGCCGAGGAGCGCGACGTCATCCGCTGGCTTCGCCAGTTCGTGCCCGCCGTGGGGGCCGCGGGTGCTCCGGATGAATCCGGCGCGTCGCAGTTGGGCCAACAAATGGTCGAGGTACGACTCGGGAATCTGCCGGCGCCGGGCGATCTCGGAGCGCTGCACGGGGCCCTCGCCCACGTGTTTCGCGAGGTCGATCATGGCGCGGACGCCGTAGTCGCCTTTCGTACTCAGCAGCATGTCGGACCCCCCCCGCAGTCGATCTGAATCTCATCGAACCTCAAAAGTCACATACCTGAGTAAATCACTCAACAACATCGCTGGCAAGTCCCCCAAGGGGACTCGGGATGGTTGAACCGCCTCGGAGCCCCCGCCGGCAGCATTAGCGCGGCGCCGCGATCCCCTGCCCTGAGCCGTTCTCAGACGACCGATGCGAATCGATGGTGCCGCTGATCACGAGCGCGAGGACGGCGACGCACATGGCCCACGTCCCGCCGAGGACCACCCAGCCGCTGTTGCCCTCGGACTCTCGATTCAGGGCACGGACCGCCCGGATCGCCGCGACCCAGCCGATGACGGCGATCGGGAGCCACAACGGGGTCAGGGTGTTGAGCAGGAGCGTCCAGAACAGGGCGACCGTCGCGCCCCAGGTCAGCAATGCCACATGCTCCCTCGGACCTCTCGCCCATGCGCCCGCGAGGAAGGTGGCTGCCGCGGACGCGAAGGTCGTGGCGATCAGCGCGACGCTGACGGTGTCGCCCGAGTCTCGCTGCCTCGCCATGATCACGATGTAGAGGATCGTGATCACGGCGGAACCGAAGCCGGCGACCAACGGGACGAGGCGTGTCACGTTCACAGGTAGGTGACCACGGTGATCACGATCACCGCTCCGACCCCGCCAAACGCACCGAAGGTCAGCAGGTTCCAGGCGCTCCGATCCGCCTCTGCGGCGGCGAACGTGATCTTGAGCGATGCGATCGAGGCGACGAATGCCGCGGGTGCGAACAGGAAACTCATCACGCTCGGGATCAGCACCGCCGTGAGCAGCATCCCCATCGCGGACGCGCTCGCAAGGATGCGCAGGCGCGTGGCGGTGGCCCAGGCGCCGACGAGCACCTCGGCGGTCGCGGCCAGCATCATCAGCGAGACGAGCGTGGCAGCCTTGCGGTCGTCAGGCGGCTCAGGGCCCCAGATCACCACCAGGTAATACGTCGAGGCGAGACCCGCGAGGATCCCTGCGACGGTGCCCGTGACAGTTCCGGGCTGAAGTCGTGGGCGCTGGCCAGTCGTCATCGCTGCCTCACGTCGTCCGGTCCGTCCGCTACCAGAGTACGCAGACAGAGACGACCACAACGCCCAGACACGCAGACGGCCGGGATCGCCCCGGCCGTCGCCATCGTCGTTCAGCGGTCAGGAGGTGCCGTGAGGTGCTACGCGCCGCCGGCCACGGCAGGCACGATCGAGACCTCGTCACCTGACTTGAGGGGTGTCGTCGTGCCGGAGAGGAAGCGGACGTCCTCACCGTTCACGTAGATGTTCACGAAGCGGCGGATCTCGCCGACCTCGTCCACCAGACGTTCGCGCATCCCGGGGAAGAGGCCTTCGAGGGCGGCCACGCACGCGGTGACGTCGGCGGCCTCCACGGAGGCGGTGTCCTGATTCAGCGTCAGGCCTCGAAGCGGAGTGGGGATCTTCACAGTCACGGCCATCATCGGTTCCTTCGTTGTCGTCAGTGCTGTCGGTCTGTCGGTCGAGGTACGGGCAGCGCCTACGCGCCGCCCTCCACCACGTCACCCAGTGTCGCCTCGTCCACGCGGACGCCCTGCGAGCGCGCCCAGGCGAGCGCGCGCTCGATCTCGTCAGCGTCACCCTCGAGGCCGAGGACGACCCAGCCGACGGACTTGTCCACGTCCGCCATGCGAATGCTGGTCACTACTTTGAACTGGTGGCCCAACTGGTACACCAGCGGTTGCTTCACAGATTCCGGGCCAAAGGTCAGCCGGACATGCTTCTCCATCGCCGGGCCTCCTTTATGCCTGTGCGCCGACGAGCACGCCCTTGCGTGCCCGGTTGGCTTCTTCGAACGACGCGATGCGCGGGTCCACGTGCAGCGGCTCCTCGACGGCGCCCACGACAGCCTCGAGGGTCTTCAGGCCGCCACCGGAGATGATCGCGACGGTCTCTTCACCGCGCTTGATGAATCCGGAGGCGACCATCTTCTTCAGGCAGCCGATGGTGACGCCACCAGCAGTCTCGGCCCAGATGCCCTCGGTCTCCGCGAGCAACTTGATGCCCTCGATGACCTCGTCGTCGGTGACCATCTCAGCGCCGCCGTTGGTCTCCTGCATCTGCTTGAGGGCGTAGTAGCCGTCTGCGGGGTTCCCGATAGCGAGCGACTTCGCGATGGTGTTCGGCTTCTGCGGCGTGAAGTTCAGCGTGCCCTTCTCGAAGGCCGTCGTGATCGGCGAGCAGCCCGCAGCCTGCGCCCCGGACATGCGCGTCTTCGGCGCGTCGATGAGGCCAGCCTTGTTGAACTCCTGCAGCGCCTTCCAGATCTTCGTGTACATCGATCCGGACGCCATCGGCGCGACGATGTGATCCGGGGTGCGCCAGCCGAGTTGCTCCGCGATCTCGAAGCCGATCGTGCGGGAGCCCTCGGCGTAGTACGGGCGCACGTTGATGTTCACGAACGCCCACGGGTACTGCATCGACAGTTCGGTGCAGAGGCGGTTCACGTCGTCGTACGACCCACGCACCTTCACGACGGTGGGGTTGTAGATGCCGGAGCCGACGACCTTGCCCTGCTCCAGGTCGTCCGGGATGAAGACGAAGCACTCCATCCCCGCCCCGGCCGCATGTGCCGCGACCGAGTTCGCGAGGTTGCCGGTGGAGGCGCAGGCGATCGCGGTGAAGCCGAACTCCCGCGCGCGGGCGATGGCGATCGACACGACTCGATCCTTGAACGACCACGTGGGGTTCACGGTGTCGTTCTTGATCCACAGCGTGTCGAGGCCGATCGCTTTCGCGAGGCGGTCGGCCTTGATCAGCGGCGTGTAACCGGTACCGAGGTCGACCTTGTACTGCGGGTCGCACGGCAGGAACGGCGCGTAGCGCCAGATCGTGGCTGGCCCAGCCGCGATCGAGTCGCGGCTCACCGCTGCCCGGATGCCATCGAGGTCATAGGCGACTTCGAGCGGGCCGAAGCAGAACTCACAGGAGAAGATGGGGTCGAGGGGATACTCCCGGCCGCATTCACGGCAGCGGAGCGCTTTGGCAAAGGACATGTGTCGGATCCTCGATGGACGGGTGCTGGTCGGTGTGCGGGAGGAGCCCGAAGTCCGCGCGGTGTCGCGCGCCTTCGGGCTAGCGCATCACCATGCGGCCCATGGAGGGTGCTGCCAGCGCGGGTATCGGGTGTGTCATGGGTTCCGGCGCCTTCCGTTCATCTTCCCGCCAGCCGAGTGCTGACGGGCCGGAATTCGCACCGTGTCCTCCCTGGCGAAGGGGGCCGGTTGCGGCGGGTTCGCAGGGCCGGTGCCCTCCCCCGCTCTGGATGAACCGCCAGCCAAGGCCAGCGACTGACACCGAGGCTAGGCGGGCCTCGTTCTCGCTGTCAATCCGGGGATGGCCCTGGTGCGCTCGATCAGCCCGTTAACGCGGGCGGCTGGTCAGCCCGCGGAGCACTTCGAAGTACTCCGGGAACGTCTTGGAGACGCACTCCGGATTCGCGATCGCAATGCCGGGGGCGCGCAGCCCGGTGACCGCGAAACTCATCGCGATGCGGTGGTCGCCGTAGGTCTGTATCTCGGCGGGCTGGGGTATGCCGGGGTAGATGGTGACGGAGTCCCATTCGCTCTCGACCCGCAGGCCCATCCGCTGCAACTCGGTAGCCGCCGCCACAGGCCGGTCGCTCTCCTCGTAATGGGTCTGCGCGATGCCTCGGACGGTCGTCGGGCCGTCCGCGAACGGCGCGATCGCCATCAACGAGGTGGCCACGTCGCCCATCTGCGTGAAGTCGGCATCCACCCCCCGCAGTTGGGCTGGCCCCTGTACCTCGATCGAGTCCTCGCCGATACGCACCCGACACCCCATCCGCTCGAGCACTTCGAGAATGCCGAGGTCGCCCTGCGCCGACCGGCTCCCGAGCCGCGGCACCACGACGCGCCCACCCGTCACTGCCGCAGCGGTAAAGAAGTAGGACGCTGCCGAGGCATCCGGCTCCACGGCATACGTTCGCCCCTCGTATCGCTGGCCAGCCCGTACGCGGAAGCGGCGGTCGCCGTCTCGCTCCGCGTGTACGCCGAACTCGGCCATGGTCGAAAGAGTCATGGTGACGTATGGCGAGGAGACGAGGTCTCCGTCCACCTCGATCTCGACGTCGCTCGCGGCATACGGCGCGGCCATCAGCAGCGCGCTGAAGTACTGACTGGAGATGTCGCCCCGCATCACCGCCCGACCGCCCGGGATGCCCCGCGCGCGCACGACGACCGGCGGGCAGCCGGTGCCATCCCGACTTTCGATGTCCACGCCGAGTTGCCGCAGCCCCTCGATCAGCGGGTGGATCGGGCGCTTCCGCATCGCCTCGGACCCATCCACGGTGAAGGTGCCGTGGCCCAGCGCCACCGCCGCCGTGAGAAAACGCGTGGCGGTGCCGGCGTTGCCGACCATCAGCGACGCACCCGCACTGGGGAACTGCCCGTCGACGCCGGTGACGAGGAACGTGTGTGCGTCCCGGTCTTCGATGCGTACACCCATCGCCTCGAGCGCTGCGTGCATGTAGTGGGTGTCGTCAGACGCGAGCGCCTGGGTGATCTCGGAGTGCCCTCGTGCGAGCGCCGCGATCAGCAGCGCACGGTTCGTGTAGGACTTCGAACCCGGCAACTCGACGACGGCGTCGAACGGCGCTGCGATTGGTTCGATCTGCATTGCGACCACCGAGGCACTCCCACCTTCGCCTCGACAGGCTACATCACGCGAATCGCAGCACCACCTACGCCTGGACGATGCCGAGCGTCTGACCGTCCGGTCCTCGGACGAGGCATGTGTGCGTACCGGTCGCACCCTGGCGAATGGGAATGAGCACCTGGGCACCCAGCGCCAGCGCGCGCTCCACCGTCGCAACGAGATCGTCCACCCGGAACCACGGCGTCACGAAGGGCGCGGCACCCTCCGCCAACTGGAGCATCGAGCCCTTGGGGTCGAAGTCGCCCGGGCCTTGCGCATCGACCGACTGGCTGCGCCCACCCGGCTCGCCCCATTTCCAATCGAAGAGTGTGCTGTAGAAGGCTCGGGCCGCCTCGGTGTCCGGGGTGGCAATCTGGAAGTAGACGAGCGGACTCGGCATCAGCGTCTCCTCGGCCTCGGAGCGCGCAGTCTAGCCGAGGGCGGCCCGCCGCAGCCGAGCGCGCACGACGGCCGCGCGCACCGCCTCGATCTCCACAGGGGCCTGTGCCGCGAGCTCGCCGTCCACCTCGATCACCGGGACTTCGAGGAGGAAGCGCCGCTCGAGATCCGGGTCGCTCGAGATCTCCACCTCGCGCAGGTGGAACGGGATCGAGCGGCGCAGCGCGAGCAGCAGGTGGCGTGCGATCTGGCAGAGGTGGCAGTCCGTGCCCACGTACAAGACGACGTCGACCTCGTTCGGCGCGCCGGGCATCGAGGTCTACTTGCGGCGCACGCGGACGCGGCCGGCCGGGGTGGCGGCGGCGGCTGGGCGCGTCTCGCCACGACGCCAGAAGTACCACCCGACGGGGATCATCGCGAGCGCGCCGAACAGCGACACCATCTGGGGCCACGTGATGCTGAAGATGAACGTCTCCGCCGAGTCGACTCGGAGGTACGAGACGAAGAAGCGCATCACGGCATACGAGGCGAAGAAGAACGTGAACGTCAGCCCGTGCCGCCAGCGCAGTGGCCCCGCCTTCAGCCAGAGCATCGCGGCGAGGATCAGGAGGTCGCCGAGCATCTCGTAGGTCGTCGCGGGATGGTGCGCGCCCACCAATAGCGAGTGCGCGTACGCCGGCGAATCGGGGTCGGTGTAGACGACGCCCCACGGCAGGCTCGTCGCCTTGGCCAGGTGCTCGCCGTTCACGACGTCGCCGAGGCGTCCGATCGCCATGCCGAGGATGAGCCCGAGCCCACCCATGTCGAGGCCCAGCGGGATGTCGTAGTGCTTCCACCACGCGAAGAGCAGCGGCCCCGCCACTCCGCCGAGGACAGCGCCCCAGACGGAAATCCCGCCCTCGGTCAGGGCGAGGATCTGGAGCGGCGTATCGCTGTAGAACGACCAATGCTCCGCGACGAACAGGAGTCGCGCACCGAGGATGCCGCTCGGAATACCGATCAGCGCGAGGGTGTACGCGTCGTCCTCGTCATAGCCGTGGCGACGCCCGAACCACAGTGCGATCTGCACGCCGCCGAGGATGCCGATCGCCGTGAACAGCCCGTGCCACGTCAGGATCACTCCACCGATCGTGATGATGCGCGGGTCGAACGGGATGTCGATGGCCAGGAAGACGAGGCCGGGCACAGGCGCTCCTCGGGTGGTGGTAGTGGCTCTACGGTAGCGCGCCTAGCGGGTGAACACCCGCTCATACAGCGCGCGCACGGTAGCGGGCGGCAGGCCGCTGCCAAGGAACGACTCGCCGACGCGCAACTCCCAGTGCAGGTGCAGCTCGGTGTTCGGCGCCGTGATGAACTCGGGCGTACCCGACTCGCCGACGCCACCCAGGACACTACCGGTCTTCACCGCGACGCCGACCTTGATCGCGGGGTCGATGAACTGCATGTGGCAATGACGCGTCACGATCCCGCCGCCGTGGTCGACCCACACCTGGCGCCCTCGGTAGATGTCGAGGGTGACCGGGTCGGAGAAGCCCTGCGCCTTGGTCCGCGCGTCCAGTTCCTGGACCAGCGCGAGGGTGATGTCCTGGTACGCGAGGTCGGCGCGCACCACGGTGCCATCCTTCGCCGCGAGGATCGGCGTACCACGCTGGATCGGCGCGCACGCGAGCCCCGGGTAGAAGTCGAGGCCCTCGTGAATACCGTTCCGGTATGTGCGCGGTGCATTCGGCATCAACTGATCGCCCGCAGGCATACAGGCGCCAGCGATCGGATATGCGAATCCGGTCGGCCCGGTGAGTGCCGGTGTCGCGGCTGGAGGCGCCGAAGCGGCGGCGGTTGGCGTGGCGCTCGCCGTCGGTGTGGCGCTCGCTCGAGGGGTCTCGGTCGCCTTCGCCGGCGGTATGGTCGCTGTCCCGGTCGCGGTTGCTGGAGCCTCGTCATCCCCGCCGCACGCGAACAGCAGCAGGCCGCCGGCCGCGAAGGCGCTCCGCGTGAGAAACGCACGACGTGAGCTCAACGGGCCGTGACGTGACTCGTCCATCACTTCACCACCGGCTCGAACTTCGGTGACCGCCGTCGGGCGACCGCCATCGAGGCCGCGTGAGCCCGCTCCGCATAGGGCGCGGGCAGCATGTCGATATGCGCCTCGGGCGTGCCCGCGCCGTAGCGATGGCGCAGTGCCGCCGCGATCAGCCAGTCGAGGAGCGCGGGGTTCTTCGGCAGCAGCGACCCGTGGAGGTAGGTCCCGATCGCGTTGCGGAACACCGCGCCCTCCGTGCCGTCCTCACCATTGTTGCCGCGCCCGTACTCGACGCGCGCGAACGGCCGGGCTCCGGGTCCGAGATAGGTGCGCCCGCCGTGGTTCTCGAAGCCCACCACTTCGCGCACGCCCTCGATCTGCGCGGCGGCGAGGATGTCGCCGATGCAGCGCGCCGCGCCCGGGCCCGGCGCAAGGGTGGTGACATCAAAGACACCCGCACCGGGGAGTTCCGTGCCGGAGGCGTCGCGGTACCAGCGGCCGAACAACTGGAAGCCGCCGCACACCGCGAGCATTGCCGTGTCGTCCTCGGCCCACGCGCGCAGTGCCGGCCCGCGCGCCGCAAGTTCGTCCGCGATGCGGCGCTGCTCGCGGTCCTGCCCGCCACCGATCAGCACGAGGTCGGCCTCCGCGGGCAGTGGATCGCCCAGGCTGACCGAGGTCACCTCGACATTCACCCCGTGCTCCGCGGCACGCACGCGCAGCGCGATCTCGTTGCCGCGGTCGGCGTAGACGTTCATTACATCGTCATAGAGCGTCACGACGCGGATCGAGCGCGCGGGCTTCGAGGTCATCGTGCGACCTCCCAGTACGAACCCACGCCAGCGCGACGCGCGAGGGCTTCGCGCACGTCGATCATCGCGGTGTACGTCGCGACCACATCGAGGCGGGCACCGCGGGGGGTGCGTCCGAGCGCGGCGTCGAGGGCTGCCTCGGTGTCGGGGATGACAGCCGCGGGGTCGATGCCCGCGAGGTGCCAGCGCAGCGCGAAGTCGTCCGCGCGGTCGCCGGAACAGGTCACCGTGACATCGCGGCCCGCCAGCACCTCGATGTCGGCGTCGTAGATCCAGGAGACATCCTGGCCATCCTGGATGCCGTCGTTCAGCATCGCGAGGAGGTGGACGGGCTGACTGTCACGCGACCCGGCCACGAGAGCGCGCAGCAGCTCGTTCATCCCAGCCGGGTTCTTCGCGAGCAGCACGCGCACCGAGCGGCCGTCCACCTCAAAGCGCTCCTGCCGTCCGAACGCCGGGCCCGCGTCCGCGATGGCACGCGCGATCGTCGTCACCGGGACGCCGAGGGCATGGGCGGCGGCGGCCGCGGCGAGCGCGTTGTAGACGGAGTACAGCCCCGCCATGGGGATCTCGAGGGTCACGAGCGCACCATCGATGCTCACCTCGACGCGCGAGCCTTCGGCACTCAGTTCGATGCGGCGCGCGGAGACCCGGGGGTTGGGACGACGCTCACCGCAGGAGGTGCATGCCCAGATGCCGACGTGCCCCATGAAGATCGCCTCGTAGGCGAAGCGGCCACCGCAGCGGCAGAACCGCGCATCCGAGGCGTGGTCCGCCTGCGCCAGTCGCACCTCGCGGTCGTCGATGCCGAACGTCAGGATCTGCGCCCGCGTCTCTGCGGCGAGTTGCGCGATCGACGGGTCGTCCGCGTTCAGCACCAGGGTGCATCCCGGATCGGCCGAGGCGAGCATGCCGCCCCACCCCTCGCCGACCGAGTCCACCTCGCCGTATCGGTCGAGTTGGTCGCGGAAGAGGTTGAGGAACACCGCGACCCGTGGCCGGAGGCGCGGGAACAGCCGCGCGAGGACCGCCTCGTCCACCTCGAACACGCCGACCCGCGAAGCCGCGTCGGCGATCCGGCCACCCGGCTCAGCGGCCTCGACGTACGCGACCACGAGACCGCGCTCGAGGTTGGAGCCGGAGGGGTTCGTGAGCGGATCGACGCCGTGCGCCCGCAGGATCGAGGCGATCAGGTGGGTCGTGGTCGTCTTGCCATTGGTGCCAGTGACCGTGACCACGCCCTGGCCGGACTGCTGCGCGAGCCGCTCGAGCAGGCTCGGCGCCAGCGCCCCCGCGACGAGCCCCGGAAGCGCCGTCCCACCGCCACGCCCGAAGCGGCGCGCAGCCGTGCCGGCCGCACGGCCGAGCATCAGCGCGGCGCGCTCACGAATCGTGGGGCCTTCGGTAGCGACCATGCCTTCAGTGTCGCACGGTCACGGAGCGGAAATCCTCCGCGCTTTCGTACAGCCGAGTCCCGCGCCCTACTTCTTACGCCACAAGAGCCGTTCGTCAGCCTCAATGCGCTCGACGCGGCCGTCGTCCTCCAGCAGGCGGAGGTGCGCCAGCGTCTCGCCCAGGGCGGACCGCTTCATGAAGATGTTGAAATCGTCGAACGGCCCCGTGTTCCAGTGGACGTTCTGGCTGATCACCCGACCTGAGGTTTCCCCCGATCCGATCGCCTCACGCACCTCGTTCAGCCGCTCATCGTGGTGGTGGAGCAGCACGTCGCAGCGGGCCTTGAGATCGGCGATCGTGAACTCGTGTGCTGGCAGCGCGCACTGGGTGTCGAAGGAGGACACCTTCTGCAGCGAGGCGCGGAAGTCGGAGAGCGGGCTGCTCCCCTCCTGGTCGGCGTGCAGCGAGACGTTCGGGGTGATGTACGGCAAGACGTGGTCGCCCGTGAACATCAGCCGGTGGTTGGGCTCGTACATGCACATGTGGCCAGGCGTGTGACCGGGGGTCCAGACGGCGCGCAGTTTCCAGCCGTCGAACTCCACCACCTCGCCGTCCTGCAACTTCACATCGGGCTCGATCCAGCGCATCCCGCCGCCAGGCCCACCCGGACCACCAGCACGAGGACCACCAGCCGGCTTCTCCGGCGCTGCCTGACCCGGCTTCACCGCGGGCGCGGTCGGAGACAGGGCGCCTGCCTCGTGCGCCGCGTCGATGTCCTCCTGTGGGATGCCGTGCTTCACGAGCCAGCCGTCGGACAGCCGCGTCCACGCATCGCCGTCGAGCCAGCGCGACTGGATCCACTGCCACTCGCGCTCCAACATGATCACCTGGCAGTCAGGCGCCTGGTCCTTGATCCACCCCGCCATACCGATGTGGTCCGGGTGAGCGTGCGAGATGAATAGCCGCCTGATGTGCTTCGGCTCGTAACCCAGGGTCGCGAGTTCCTTCGTCATCGCCGCGATCGCCTCGGGCGTCCCGAAGCCGGCATCGAACAGGGAGACACCGTCACCGCCGGTGAAGGCGTACGGCATCATGTACGGCAGCGCGGGGCCTGCCATGGGCGTCTTCAACTGGTGCAGACCGGGCACGATCTCCATCGGGGGCGCGTCCTCTCGCTCCGGGTGCACAGAGGCTTCCGGGCGCTGGGTTCCGTGCGTCTGAGGCTGTCG
This sequence comes from Dehalococcoides mccartyi, assembly GCA_945865925.1. Classification (GTDB taxonomy): domain Bacteria; phylum Chloroflexota; class Dehalococcoidia; order UBA2979; family UBA2979; genus SURF-43. Next base: position 163,163 of record CAMBFG010000003.1, on the reverse strand, counting down.
CAACGGGCGGCGCGAGCATAGCAAGTCCGCCCGTGCGCTCTACCCCGCTGGCGGCGAGGTCACGAAGCGGTCACCAGCGCGAGCGTTTCGAGGCCCACGAACAACTCACCGACGTTTGCCACGCGGACGTGCGCGGGCGGATCGCCATCGGCGCGCTCACCGACCTGGACCACCCACCAGCCGTAGCGGCGAGGCGGCCCCACGTCGTACCTCGGCGTGTCGCCTACGAACACCGTCTCCGCCGCCGTCGCACCCAGACTGTCGAGGGTGGCCTGGAACAACTCCGGATGCGGCTTCGCGCGGCGCTGCTCGTCGCTGAACATCAGCGCGTCGAAATGGTCGATGATCCCGGTCGCCTCGAAGACCCGGCGGAGATGGCGTCCGCCCGCCACCCCGGTGTTGGAGATCAGACCGACGCGCAGCCCCCGCGCGCGGCACTCCTCGATCGCCTCGCGCGCGCCGGGGAGCAGATCGGGGGGCGTGTGCTCGATCACCCCGCCGTACGCCTCAGCGAACGCCGTCGCGTCCGCCTCGTCGATGTGGTCCGCGATGCCGGGGTGGTACTGGTAGAAGACGTGCCGCGCGCGGTCCTCGCTGCTCACGTCGCGCCCGTACTCCTGCAGCCGCGCGAGCGTGCTGTTGGAGCGCTGGTGGTGCTTCGTGAACTCGTCCTGCGTCGTCTCGATCCCGTACTTCGCGAGGATCGGCGCACATCGCTCGAACCGCAGCCGCGCGCGCACCGGGAACGTGTCCCGCCGCTCCGACATCAGCGTCCCCCACAGGTCGAAGACGACCGCGCGGATCCGAGGTGGGGGCGGCGTCTCTGCCATGCCTCGCATCATCGCATCGCCCCGCGCCCGCATCGAGGGCTACGCAGAAGGGGCGCCTCGCGGCGCCCCTTCGATCGTTCACACAGGGAAACGGCTAGGACTTGGCCTGCTGCTTCTTGAACTCCTGGTACTCAGTCCATTCCGCGTCGGACATCCCGGCGGGCCGCTCGAGGGCCGGCGCCTTGTCTTTGTCCTTCTCCGGCCCCTTGGCCTCCTCGCGGAAGTCGCGGATGCCCTTGCCGAGCGCCCCACCGAGGCCCGACACGCGCTGTGCCCCGAAGAGCAGCGCGAGGATCACCACGATGATCAGCAGTTCCTGCCAGCCGAGGCTTCCCAGCATGGGTCAGTACCTTTCCCGTCCGCGCTCCGTCAGGAGCCTCAGCGAATGTAACACCGAGGTTCCGCGTGCGCCCTCGGCCTCAGCCGTTCTGTGATAGTACGCGAACCATCGAAGCAAAGGATTCACGGAGTCAGGCTGCCTCAGTAATCTCTTCTAGCGCGAAACCGCAGAAGCGATCGAGCCACTCGACACTACTGACTAAGTACTGAAGGCCGAGGTCCAGAACCACCAGATAGGCCGCATGACCCATGCCGTCCGCCCACGCGTCAGCCAGTGGAGCCTTCCTCGGGTCGCGGTGTGCGATTACGCCGTTGAAGTAGATATCCAGAACCCGCCGATAGGTAAGCTTCTCGCCGTCCGAAACGATCAAGGTGTCAGAATCCAGCTCGCGGTCGATAGCGTCCCGGGATCGCCGGAACCGCTCTCGTCGCTCCGTGGGAAATAGCCCGCTCTCGAACACCTCGGCGAGAGATCGGATAGAAACCTGATCGCTCTTCTGAATGAATTGACGAAGCACCACCACCAGCGCGTCTCGTTGTTCGTCCGATAGGCCGACATACTCGTTTGAGAAAGTCTGGGACTCGGAATCGAACGAGAAGTTTGCCTTTGTTCCGTCCATTAGAACTCGGTAACCGGAACGGCTCCGCAGGCGACCGGCCTGAGCGCGTACCTCGTGTAGTCGCTTGGAAGCCGCCTGCCGATCCATCGCGCTACCCGATCCGCTCCACGAACACACGCATCACGCCACCACAAATCTTGTCGTCGCCGTCCACCGGCTCGGTGAGGTCCACCACGACCGTCCGAGGCTGCCCGTCCGCCATGGTCTCCATGGCTTCCTGCCAGACCTCCGCCTCGCCGCAACCGCCGCCGATCGTCCCGGAGAACGACCCGTCCGGCCGCAGGAGCATCTGCGCCCCAGCCTTCCGAGGCGTGGAGCCGCGGGTGTCCGCCACTGTCGCCAGGACGCGCGGCTGCCCGGTCGCCAGGGATTCGCGGAGTTCGCGGTACAGATCCAGGGACATACAGGTCTCCCGCTCGATTGGGGTTCGCCTCGATCATACGGCGCAAGGCCTGAGATCCGTCAGCCGAGGACAGACGTAATACGTGAGAGGCCGCACGCTCACCGGCGAGCGCCCCAAACGCGCCGGATCTGATGCCTTGGGCCCACCCGCAGGGGCCCATAAAGCATCAGGACCGATTGCTCGGCCCTGATGCCCCAGAGGGAACTGGCATTTAGGAGCGGCGGCCTCACCGAATCCGGTTTCAACCGACGGCGCGTGGACGATAGCATAAGCGCTGCGCGTTATGTAGGACTGTCCGCTGACCGATTCTGACTCATTCGCGTGCCCGTGCCACCGCGCCGCACCATGGTCATCTCCGCCAGGATCGACACCGCGATCTCCTCCGGAGTCTCCGCCCCAATATCGAGGCCCACCGGCGTCGAGACCGCCTCCAGCGCCGCCGCCGGGTACCCCTCGGCGGCGAGGTGGTCGAGCACCGTCCGTGTCCGACGCCGGCTCCCGATCATCCCCACGTAGCCCGCGCCTCGCCCGACCGCGTGCCGCAGCGCCTCTTCGTCCACCCGGTGCCCGCGCGATACCAATACGACAGCCGTCGAGGCGTCGAGCGTGAGCGAGTCGAGCGCGGCGCCGACCTCTTCGACGAGGATGCGATGCGCCATCGGGAACCGTTCGCGGTTCGCGAACTCGACGCGGTCGTCCAGCACCGTCGTCTCGTACCCAAGTAGTTCAGCCATCGTCGCGAGCGCCAGGCCAACATGGCCGGCACCCACAATCACCAACCGCGCGGGCGCCTCGAACAGTTGGAGCATCACTTCGGCAGCGCCCTCGACCGCCTGCGACGGACGGTCCGTGGCGGCACCGTCAGCGAGGTACCACGTGCCGGTCACGATCCGCGGCATCGCCGTGAACGCCGCGACCGCAATCTCCCGCAGCGCCTCGTTCGCCTCGGCGCTTCCCAGCGAGCCGAGCGTCCGCCCGTCCGCGCGCACCAGCAGCTTCGCGCCAGCAGCCAAGCTCGCCGCGCCGCCCGTCACCACCGTCGCGACAGCGACCGGCGGCCCGCCCGCGAGGGCAGCCTCGATCGCGTCGACGAGGGCGACCGCGGTTGAGCCGGGGGAAGCGTCTTGCACGGCCCGATCATACGAGGCGTACGCGGGGCTACTCCAGCGACTGGAGATCGACGCCCAGGTGTTCCCGCAACACCTCGGGCGGCGTCAGGCGCAGCACGAGCCACGCGACCGCCGCCACGATCAGCACATCGTCCAGTTGGCCGAGCACCGGAATGAAGTCCGGCACGAGGTCGAACGGCATCGCGAGGTAGAGGAACAAGGGCACCGGCAGCAGTCGCACCGACCACGGCGTCCGTGGATCGCGTGCAAGCCCCCAAGCGCCTCGGAGTCCGCGCCGCCAGCCGAGGGCCTTCAGCGCGCGGACGACACGGCGCAGCCGACGCGAACGCCACCAGACGAACGCACCCGCCGCAAGAAGGAGCACTATCGACAAGCCAACGACGAGGAGTGCCCACCACCAGAACGAGCCGGTGTCAGGCATCGATCAGACGTTGAAGAGGATGTTCAGCACATCGCCGTCCTGGACGATGTACTGCTTGCCCTCAGTGCGGAGTTTGCCGGCCTTCTTCAGTTCGGCGTTGGAACCCTTCGCGCTCACGTAGTCATTCCAGCCCGCCACCTCGGCGCGGATGAAGCCGCGTTCGAGGTCGGAGTGGATCTTGCCCGCCGCCTCGGGGGCGCTGGCGCCCTTGCGGACGGTCCACGCGCGCACCTCGTCCTCGCCCGCCGTGAGGAACGACTGCAGGCCGAGCAGGCCGTACGCCGCCACGATCGCGCGGTCGAGCGGCGACTCCGCCGCCAGTCCGAGGTCGGCGCGGAACACCGCCGCCTCGTCCGGCTCCATCTGCGACAGTTCCGCCTCGATCTTCGCGCAGAGCGCGGCGACCGAGACGCTGCTACCCGCGTAGCGCGCGGTGAACTCCGCCTCGATCTCCGCCGCCTTCGCGACATCGGCCTCGCCGATGTTCACGATCAGCAGCACCGGCAGTCGGGTGACGAACTGGTACGCGCGCAGTTCCTTGTCCTCAATCTCGTTGAAGGTCATCGACCGCAGACCCGCACCGCCCTCAAGGTGCGCCTGCATCCGGCGCAGCAACTCCTGGTGGGTCTCCATCGCCGGACGGTCGGCCGGCTTCATCGCACGCATCTCCACATCGATGCGGTGTACCCGTCGCTCGATCAGCGCCAGGTCGGAGAACGCCAGTTCGAGGTCGAGCGCCTCGATGTCGCCGTGGGGATCGATCGCCCCGCCGTCCGGGTGCGGCACGGACTCGTCCTCGAACGCGCGCACGACGTGGACGAGGGCGTCCGCCTTCGCGATCTGCGCGAGGAACTGCGCGCCGGGTGCGTCCTTGCCGAAGGAGCCAGCGGGAAAATCCACCCAGCGGATCTCGGCGGGGGTGAGTTTCTTCGGCTTGAACACCTCGGCCAGCGCGTCCAGCCTCGGATCCGGCACCTTCACCACGCCGACGTTCGGCTCTGTGCCCGTCGAGTACGCCCCCACCTGCGCCGTCCCCCGCGTCACCGCGTTGAACAGCGAGGTCTTCCCACTCCGCGACTTGCCGATGATGCCGAGTTCCATGCGTTACCCCTCGCCCGCCAGTCTGTCGCCCGTCCCCCGCCCGAGCAACCGCCGAGGCGAAATGCCCCTCCGGCCTACCGATCGCGCCCCAGCCGCTCGTCCCGCTCCTCGTCCGCGCGCGCGGCCATCGCATCGATGCGCGCCTCACGACGTGCCTCGCGCCAGCGCAGCAGCCAGTCCGTGCCCACGGCAGCGCCGACGCCCACGACCGCCTGCACGAGGACCGGCGCCACTTCGTTGACGAAGCGCGCGGCGACGAGGCCCATCAGGAGCGACCACGCCGCCGTGCGCATCGAGCGCTTGGCCATCACTCTCCCTCGCTGGCGGCAGCACCGCGGGCGAACTCGCAGCGAGGTTCCAGGATGCAGGCGCCGCACTGCGGCTTCGTGCGCAGGCAGGTCTGCTGACCGTGGCGCACGATCAGCGCGTGCCACTGGTTCAGCGTCCACACGTCGTCGCCCAACTTCCCGAGGAAGTACAAGCGGTACGTGTCGTAGTCGCGCTTCCCCGGCGGCCGGCCGAGGCGTTCGAAGAGCCGGTAGGCGTACGCGTCCACGACGAACGTCGGCTTCCGCCCGGCGTAGAGGGTCATCGCGTCAGCGGTCTCGGGGCCGACACCCCACAGCGCTAGCAGCCGCGCGCGCACCTCGTCCGCATCGCCGGCGAGCAGCGCGTCGATGCCCCCCGCATCGAGGACGGCGGCGCAGAACGCGCGCACCTTCCGCGCCTTCGCGTTGAAGTAGCCGCTCGGCCGCAGCAATTCGCCGAGTACCGGCTCCGGCAGATCGAGGATCGCCTCAGGTGTCGTCGCGCCCGCGCCCTGGAGGTTTGCGAGGGCCGCGGCCGCACCGCGCCACGCCGTGTTCTGCGTCAGGATCGCGCCGAGGCAGATCTCGAAGCGCTGCGCCGGACCGTCTTCGGCGGCGGTCGGCCACCACTGCTGCGGCCCGTACGCCTCAAGCAGCGCGCGGTAGATCATGTCGAGGTCGCGCTTCGTGTACGGGCGGCGTGCGAGGCCCGGCTCGCGCCCGTCGAGGCCCGTACGCCCAGCCTGCAACCCTCGACTCGGGCTAGCGCGTCTCCGGCCAGGAGAACGGGTCGTCACCACTAGCCGCGCGCCCAGCGAGGGATCGAGGCCTTCGGCACCGCGTCGTACGCCGCGATGTACGGCTTCACGTCGAGCACCGGCGTGCCGTCGACCAGATCGAGGCCCTCGACCTCGATGGTCACGCCTTCGATCTTGAGCAGGCGACAGACGGTCACGCTCAGCGGGTTGGGCCGCGCGCCACGCAGCGCGAGGGCACCCTGCAGCGGGTAGCGGTCGTCGCCGCTGGGATACGCCTGACGGCGTTCGCGCATCGCCTCGGGCAGTTCGTGGAGCCAGCCCACGACGATCACGTGCGAGTAATCCGCGAGCCCGAGCAGCGCGTCCGCGAGCCCCTCGGCGAGCACGATCTGCGAGCGCACGCGCGACCAGTCAAGGCGAGCCACATCGGCCTCGGCGTTGCGCACGAGGCCGATCGGCTGAAGCGTGATCGAGGCGGAATCACTGGACATTCGGGCCATTCTAGGGGTGCCGGATCGGGGGCGTTCGGAGGTTCGGGAAGGCCTCGATCGTGCTATACTTCACGAGTGTTGCGGGCGCCTGTCGAAGGCCGCGGAGCACCTCGTCGGGGGGCCTCTCTCTCCATTGCCCGCGCCGGCTGCACGACCAGGATCGAGTATCCCCGCCCGCCTCCCGAGGCGTCCGGTTTGATCGAGGCACGATGACCACGACCGCCCCTCGCGCCGCCAAGGAACCCGCCTACAACGCGGAAAACATCCAGGTGCTCGAAGGCCTCGAGGCCGTGCGCAGACGCCCCGGCATGTACATCGGCTCCACCGACCAGCGCGGCCTCCACCACCTCATCTACGAGATCGTCGACAACTCCGTCGACGAGGCGATGGCCGGCTACTGCGACCGCATCGACATCATCATCGAGCCAGACGGCCACGTCTCCGTGCAGGACAACGGCCGAGGCATCCCCGTCGACAAGCACCCGAAGACCGGCCTCTCCGCCGTCGAGACGGTGATGACGGTGCTCCACGCCGGCGGCAAGTTCGGCGGCGGTGGGTACAAAGTCTCGGGCGGCCTCCACGGCGTCGGCGCATCCGTGGTGAACGCGCTGTCCTCGGAGGTCCGCGTCCAGGTGAAGCGCGACGGCGCGATCCACACGCAGGACTACATCCGAGGCGCGCCGCAGGGCGCGATGAAGAAGGAGAAGGGCGAGAAGGACCAGGGCACGGGCACCTACACCCGCTTCCTCCCGGACGCCGAGGTCTTCGAGACGCTCGACTACGACTTCGAGATCCTCACCCAGCGCTTCCGCGAGATGGCCTACCTGACCAAGGGCCTCTTCATCTACTTCCGCGACGAGCGCGGCCCCGGTGACGAGCGCTCCTACTACTTCGACAGCGGCATCGAGGCGTTCGTCCGCCAGATCGGACGCAGCAAGAACCCGCTGCACGACCCCATCGTCGTGTTCCACGAGGTCGAGGACGCGCAGGTCGAGGTGGCCCTCCAGTACAACGCCTCCTACGGCGAAGTCCTCTACTCCTTCGCCAACGCGATCAAGACCATCGATGGCGGCTCGCACGTGACCGGCTTCCGCACGGCCCTCACCCGCGTGCTGAACGACTACGCACGCAAGTCCAAGATCCTCAAGGAGAGCGACCCCAACCTCACCGGCGACGACGTACGCGAAGGTCTCGCCTGTGTCATCTCCGTGAAGCTGAGCGAGCCGCAGTTCGAGGGCCAGACCAAGACCCGCCTCGGCAACCCCGAGATCAAGGGACTCGTGGAGTCCGCCGTCGGCACACGCCTGCAGCAGGAACTCGAAGAGAACCCCGGGATGGCACGCCGCATCCTGGAGAAGTGCCTCACCGCTGCCCGCGCCCGCGAGGCGGCCCGCAAGGCGCGCGACCTCGTCCAGCGCAAGGGCGTCCTCGAGGGCTCCAACCTCCCTGGCAAACTCGCGGACTGCTCCGAGAGCGACCCCGCGAAGTGCGAGCTCTACATCGTCGAGGGCGACTCGGCCGGTGGCTCCGCCAAGGGTGGCCGTGACCGCCGCACGCAGGCGATCCTGCCGTTGCGCGGCAAGATCCTGAACGTCGAGAAGGCACGCCTCGACAAGATGCTCGAGAACGAGCAGATCCGGAACATCATCACGGCGCTCGGCACGGGCTTCGGCGAAGAGTTCAACGCCGCGAAGCTGCGCTACCACAAGGTCATCATCATGACCGACGCCGACGTGGACGGTGCGCACATCCGCACGCTGCTGCTCACGTTCTTCTACCGCTTCATGCCCCAGGTCATCGACGATGGCTACCTCTACATCGCCCAGCCCCCGCTGTACTCGATCACGCGAGGCCGCTCAGTCACCTGGCTCTTCGACGACGACGCGAAGGACGCCTACTTCAAGGACCACAGCGACCGCGGCGTCAACATCCAGCGCTACAAGGGCCTCGGCGAGATGAACGCGGAGCAGTTGTGGGACACCACGATGAACCCGGCGAACCGCTCGCTCCTCCGGGTCGAGGTGCAGGACGCCGCCACCGCGGACGAGATCTTCATCATGCTCATGGGTGACGAAGTCGCCCCGCGCAAGAAGTTCATCACCGCCCACGCCCTCGAAGCCACCCTCGACGTCTAGCGACGCCGGAGCGCTCGATGTCCACCGCCACGATCCCGCCCGGCGTCCCCCACCGCTTCTTCGTCGAGTTCGACACCGACGAGGTCTGCCCGTTCCCGTTCACGGACGACCCGGTCTCGATCCTCTTCTTCGCCTCGTGGGCCTACTCCGCTGAGTTCGGCGGCCAGCACGAACTCGGCGACGCCGCGACGCACCTGAAGCGGAAGCACAAGGTCGACCTGAAACCGCTCCTCAAGTACGCCGACCGCGACTTCGACTCCGAACTCGACCGTCGCGAACTCGAACGCTCCTGGCAGCCCGCGATCGCCCTGGCCGCCTGCGTCCGCGAGGTCGCCGCGCACATCGAGGCCCCCGACGAGACGCTCGCCCCGCTCATCGCCGGCTACGAGCACCTGGCCCCACGCCTCCGCGAGCTCGCCGCGATGTGCGACTGGGCCACCGCCCGCAACGCCCGCGTCCGCATGACCTTCGACCTGCGTGAACCGGACGCGCCCCGCCGTGAATCTCGGACGGTGGAGCCACGCTAGCCCACGCCCCTGCCCCGTGACACCATCGAGGCGTGACGGCACATCACCACTCCGACCCCGGCGAGCAGGCGCGACGCGCTGCTGAGTACGAGCGCTGGCTCGGCTCCGACTCGCTGTCGGCGCGGGGGATTCGATGGTGGATGGGGCCGCTCGGGCAGTGGTTCGCCAACGCGCCGCTCTATCGGCTGAAGGCCAACCTCAAACTCGACCACACCGTCCGCATGCTGGACATCGGCACGGGGCGCGGCACCGTCATGCGCATGCTGGACGACACCCTCGCCTGCGACCGCGCGCCGGTCGGACTCGATGTCTCGCGCACCGTCCTCCGGCTCGCCGACGCGGACGAGAACAACTTCGAGCGCGGCGCCGGCCTGGTGCAGGGCAGCGCGACGGCGCTTCCCTTCGCGGACGGTGCGTTCAACCTCGTGCTGTGCGGACACGTCGTGAAGCACCTCGACGACGACGACGTGCGCGCGCTGTTCATCGAAGTGCGCCGGGTGCTGGAGCCAGGTGGGCTCGCGCTGGTGTGGGAGTTCGGGCCGACCGGCCACCGCGCCCTCGACGCTTGGAACGCACGCACCCTCTCGACGGGCGTGCGCCGCCCGCGCCTGCGCTCGACGAAGACGCTGCGAGGGCTCGCCGAGGAGGCCGGCTTCACCTTCACCCGCGACGCAGACTTGCGGCCGTTCCTGCTGCCGCCGATCCCACGCGCCTCGATCCTGATCGGCCGCCCGCCGGGTGAGGGGTCCGAGGCTCAAGCCGAGGGCTAGCGGTACAGCCCGAGCCGTTCGATGACACCGCGCACTCGCTCCGGCAGCACGTCGTCGACCTCCGCACCGACACGCAGCCGTTGCCGTACTTCGGTCGAGGACAGGTCGACCTCCGCCATGCGCACGCGGTCGATGCTCGCGACAACGTTGGGGACGAGTGCCCGCAGTGCGGGGGACGCCTCGATCACGGTGCCCGGGCGTGCCGCGACCGCCAGCCGCGCGTACGCGAAAATCCGAGCCGGGTCGTGCCAGTGTTCGAGGTCAGCGAGCGCGTCCGCGCCGAGGATTACCCACCAGTCGCCGCCGCGCCGTGACAGCACCTCGACAGTGTCGGCGGTGTAGGACGGGCCGTCCCGCTCCACCTCGACCGCACTCACCTCGGCCCAGGGGATGCCCTCGACGAGCGCGCGAGTCATCTCGAGGCGGGAGGCGGGCGGGGTCACATCGCGCGAGGCCTTCCGCCACGGGTCACCCGCTGGCACGAAGACCACACGGTCGAGGTCGAGCGAGAACCGGGCTGCCTCGGCGAGCGCGAGGTGCGCGTTGTGTGGCGGGTCGAAGGTCCCGCCGAGCAGTCCGAAGCGCGCGTCGTTGCTCGCCATCCTCGACTACTCCCCACCCCGACTATTCCCAGCGCACCAGCACTCCGCCCACGCGGATCATGTCGCCCGTCGCCACCCCGTGCCGGCGCAGCACACGCTCGATGCCCATGCGTCGCATTCGTGCCAGGAACTCCAGCCTCGGGTCCAACTGCTCGAGGTTCAGCGTCTGCGCCAGCCAGTTCGGCGTCGGGCCGTCCACCGAGACGACGCCATCGCGACCAGTCTCCACCTCGAAGCGGTTGCGTCGTACTGGCTCGGGCGTGAGCACCGGCACCTGGTTGGAAACGACCTGCCGGTCTTCCACTTGCGTGCGCCGCAACACTTCGAGCGACGCCTGCGCCAGTTCTCGCGTTCCCTGCCCGGTCGCGGCCGAAATCACAAACCAGCGCACGCCTAGCCGCTCGATGTCTTCGCGCAGCAACTCGATCTGCGCTTCGCCGTCGGGGGTGTCGACCTTGTTCAGCGCCAGGATCTGCGGCTTCTGCGCGAGCCCGTGCCCGAACTCGGCCAGTTCGTTGTTAATCATCGCGTATGCCTCGAGCGGCGCATCGCCCGACATGTCGAGCAGGTGGACGAGCACTCGAGTGCGCTCGATGTGCCGCAGGAACTCGTGGCCGAGACCGACGCCGCGGCTGGCGCCCTCGATCAGCCCCGGCATGTCCGCGGCCACGAACGAGTCGTACCCCAGCGGCACGACGCCCAGTTCAGGCTCGAGCGTGGTGAACGGGTAGGCCCCGATCTTCGGACGAGCGCGGCTCCAGGCCGTGAGCAACGTCGACTTCCCAGCGTTCGGCAGACCCACGAGGCCGACGTCCGCGAGCAATTTCAGTTCGAGGCGGATGCTCCGGTGCTGCGGCTCCGCACCCTTCTGGGCAAACATCGGTGCCTGACGCGTCGGGGAAGTGAAGCGCATGTTGCCCCAGCCACCTCGACCACCGCGCGCCACGATGACGCTCTCACCGTGCTCAGTCAGGTCGGCGAGCGGCTCGTCAGCGTTCGCCTCGTCCCACACGACGGTCCCCACGGGGACGGTTAGCACAAGGTCATCCGCGGACGCGCCCCGCTTCTGGTTGCCGCCTCCCTTGACCCCTGGGAGGGCCTCACGCGCCCGGCCGTCCCGGAATGCCTCCAGGGTGCTCAGGCGGGCACTGGCGACCAGCACAACGTCTCCACCGCGCCCGCCGTCGCCACCGTCCGGCCCTCCGTGCGGTACGAACTTCTCGCGGCGGAACGACACGACGCCGTCCCCACCCCGTCCCCCGGCAACATCAAAAGCGGCGGCGTCGATCAATGCACACAAACTTCCGAACGAAGGAATTGGTTCTCCCAAACAGAGTCGAGGTTATGTGTCCGGGGCGCCACTCTCTGATCGTCATCGTCGTAGTGGGGATTCCGTGGACGGTGAATCTGTGACGAATCTGTAACGGTTGTTCTGTGACTCCTCGTGGGTATCGGATGCATCGTTGGTAAGCAGGCTCTCGAGGTGAGATCCACCAGGTGACGGCTCTGAGTGGAGGACGAGTTATGCCAGCCCTCGACACCTGTCCACAAGAACCCCGCCGGTTGTCCACGGAACTACCCGCTGATCGGATCACTCGCGCAGCCGATCAGCGAGAGGACGAGTTATCAGTCGATGTTGGGGATAACGAGTCGAGTTGTGGGTAACCGACGGGCGCGAGATTCGGTGCGCGCGATCAGGCGATGCGGCGGGACTGCTCGATCATCTCGCGGAGCGAGGCCATGTCGCGCTTTGTCTCCGGATCGACGGAGAGGGACTTCTCCATCTTTCGCCAGCCGTGGTGGACCGTGGAGTGGTCGCGGCCGCCAAGGGCCTGACCGATCTCGACGAGCGAGCGGTGCGCCAGCTCGCGCATGAGGTACATCGCGGTCTGGCGCGGGTACGCGACCCGCTTCTCCCGGCTCTCCGAGAGCAGCCCCGTACGGTCGATGTCGAAGTACCGGCAGACGACATCGATGATCAGATCCGGCGTCGGTGGGAGGCGCGGCTCGTTCGGCTCCAGGCTCGCGAGGGCGGAGTGGACGAGTTCCGGGGAGAGCGGCTCGCCCGTCAGCCGCGAGTACGCGACGACGCGGGTCAGAGAGCCCTCGAGTTCACGGATGTTGTTTTTGTAACGCGCGGCGATGACCTGCAGCACGTCGTCGCGGACGCGGATGCCCTGCTCCTGCGCCTTGTGACGGAGGATCGCGATGCGCGTCTCCATGTCCGGCGCCTGAAGGTCCGCGATCATCCCCCACTCGAAGCGGGTGCGCAGACGCTCCTCGAGGCCGGAGATGTGTGCCGGGCTCTTGTCCGACGTGATGATGATCTGCCGGCCGGCCTCGTAGAGCTCGTTGAACGTGTAGAAGAACTCGTCCTGCGTCTGCTCCTTGCCGGCGATGAACTGGATGTCGTCGACGAGCAGGGCGTCCGCAGAGCGGTAGCGAGCGCGGAAGTCGTCCATCGCGCGCTTCTGGATCGCGGTGATCAACTGGTTCGTGAACGCCTCGGCGCTCACGTACATCACCTGGAACCCGCGCTCGATGAACATGTGCCCGGCTGCGTGCAGCAGGTGGGTCTTCCCGAGCCCGGCCGCGCCGTAGATGAACAGCGGGTTGTAGAGGTGGCCTGGGTCGCGGGCGACGCCCTCGGCCGCCGCGAACGCGAGGCGGTTGCTGGGGCCCACGATGTAGTTGTCGAAGGTGTAGCGCTCGCGGAGGCGAGGTCGCGGGGTGGCCTGACGCACCTCGGCGGTGGCGGCGGTCTGCAGCGCGTTCACGGCGTCGTCCTGCGTGCGCAGCGGTTCGAAGTCGATCGCGACCGCACTGCCTCGGAGTTCGGCGAGTGTGCGCAGGATGGTGGGACGCAGGCGCTTGTGCAGCCATTCGGTCACGAACTCGGAGCGCGTACCGATCGTGAGCGTCTCACCATCGAACCGGGTGCCGATGGTGCCCTCGAGCCAGGTGTCATAGTTCGCGCGCGAGACCTCAGTGGAGAGCACCTTGAGGGTGGCTTGCCAGACCGCGGCGGGATCGTCGTGCACGAGTGCCCCCTCCGCTGCCACCCTGATCACGATCCGCTCCGCAGGCGATAGACACACCGAACCGGACGCCCGACGAGACACGCCACCATGATGGGGATGCGTCCGCCGCGCCGGCCGAGACCGGTGACCTACCGCCAGGGAAATTCGGGGTTCGTAACCCGGATGACTCGTCCACGTTGGTCGCCGCTGTCGTGTTTGCTTGCCGCACAAGCAACAGGTGTCGACCGCGAGGGAACGTAGCACTGACGCGCCTCGGCGATCAAGGCGATTACGTAGAGTGCGCAGGACTTTTCGCACAACTGTCACACTTCGTGTCACATGGCCGTCGTTCGGGGGGCCGTCAAGTAGACGTCCGATGTGGGTATTGCCGAGCCCACCTCCGCAATCCTTCCCTCTGGATGCAGCCCACGTATACTGCGCGACCCTGAGGTTCCCGTGAACACCGACCGCATCGGCGGCGGCGTATCGCGAGCGGGAGGTTGTATGACTGATCAAGACTTGCCCGAAGCAGGCGGGCTGCTCCTCGCGATCGACATCGGCAACACCAGCATCGCCGTCGGCGTCTTCGACGGTGACGAGATCGCTGCGACCTTCCGAGTCGCAACGGACCGCGAGAACTTCCCGGACGAATACTCCGTGCTGTTCAGCAGCCTCCTCCGGTCGCGGGGGATCGATCCGGATGACGTCACCGCCGCCATCATGTCGGGCACCGTGCCGCCTCTGGTAGGGACCTTCCAACAGGTGTGCCGCGAGCAGTTCGGCGTCGAACCGATCGTCGTCGGGCCGGGCGTGCGCACCGGCATCCGCGTGCTGTACGACAACCCGCGCGAGGTCGGCCCGGACCGCATCCTTCACGCGGTGGCCGCCCTGGACAAGTACGACCCGCCGCTCGTGATCGTCGATCTGGGTACCGCCGCCGTCTTCGATGCCGTGTCGAGGAATGGCGATTACCTGGGTGGCGCCATCGCGCCGGGCATCGGCCTCGCCTCGGAGGCGCTGTTCAGCCGTGCGGCGATGTTGCACCGCGTGAAAATCGAACGTCCCGACGGGCCAGTCGGGCGCAACACCATCCACTCGATGCAGAGCGGCATCTTCTTCGGTTACGTGGAACTGGTGCGTGGCATGGTGCGCCGGTTCAAGGAGGAAGTGGGGGAGGAAGCCGTGGTCATCGGCACCGGCGGATACGCCCACATGATTGCCGAGGAAGCTGGCTGTTTTGACGCGCTGGAGCCGGATCTGAATCTGACGGGCCTCCGTCTGGTATACGAGGCGAACCGTGAACGCTGATCCCACCCCGACCCTCCCCGGCCGCCCGGGCGACCCGCTTCGGGGGCGCCACATCGTCCTCGGCGTGACGGGGTCGATCTCCTGCTACAAGGCGATCGAGGTCGCTAGCCGCCTCGTCCAGGCGGGCGCCATCGTCGATATCGCCATGACCGAGCACGCTGCTCAGTTCGTGACGCCACTCACCTTCCGCTCCCTGACCGCCCGCGAGCCCTACCTGAGCATGTGGCAGCCCTACGCCGGCGTCGGTGAGGCCCACGTGGAGCTCGCGAGGCGTGCCGACGCGATGCTCATCGCCCCGGCGACGGCCTCCACGCTCGCGCGGCTCGCGAATGGACTCGCGGACGACCAGGTGTCCCTCACCGCCCTCGCGACGACGGCACCGCTGCTCGTCGCGCCAGCGATGGACGGCCAGATGTGGGAGAACCCCGCGACGCAGGCCAACGTCGAGATCCTCAAGGCGCGTGGCGTGCAGTTCATCGGGCCCGCGCAGGGGCGGCTTGCCTCCGGGCGGATGGGCCTCGGGCGGCTCGTCGAGCCGGAGCGGCTGGTCGAGGAGTTGCGCTGGCGCCTCGGGCGGGAGCACGGCGACCTCGTGGGCCGGCGCATCGTGGTGAGTGCTGGCGGGACGCGTGAGCCGATCGACCCGGTGCGCTACGTCGGGAACCGCAGCAGCGGCAAAATGGGCTACGCCGTCGCCGAGGCCGCTCGTGACCGTGGCGCGGAGGCGGTCATCGTCTCCACGGTGTCGCTGCCAGTGCCGGCGGGCGTGCGAGTCGTCTCGGTCGAGTCGGCGCTCCAGATGATGGAGGCGGTCCACCGCGAGTGTGCTGATGCGGATGCGCTGATCATGGCAGGCGCCGTCGCCGACTACCGGCCAGCCGACGCCGCCGAACAGAAGATCAAGCGCGACAAGACCGGCGACATGAGCATCGACCTGCTGGAGAACCCGGACATCATCGC
Source organism: Dehalococcoides mccartyi (assembly GCA_945865925.1). Taxonomy (GTDB): domain Bacteria; phylum Chloroflexota; class Dehalococcoidia; order UBA2979; family UBA2979; genus SURF-43. Next base: position 147,440 of record CAMBFG010000003.1, on the reverse strand, counting down.
GTCTACGCCGCTCGAGACGAAGCGCGGGCGGCTGACCAAGATCTCGTTCGCTGCGGAGACGCAGGACCTGATCGCGAACGCCACGGCCAAACTCGCGAAGAAGGGTGCGCGGTTCGTCGTCGCGAACGACGTCAGCGCGACGGACGCTGGCTTCGGGGTGGACAACAACCGGGTGACGATCCTGGACGACGCAGGTGGGCGCGCCGACCTCCCCCTGATGCCGAAGTACGACGTGGGCCACGCGATCCTCGACCGCGTCCTGCCGCTGCTCGCGCCGCGGGGCTAGCCCTCAGCCTCGAGGCGCTCCACGAGGGCCTCGAACTCGCGCCAGTGGCTGAGATGGTGGCGGACGTGCGCGCCCGGTTCCTGCGCACGAGGGCTCACGGTGGCACCCAGGAAGAGCGCAGGCACTGTCGGGTGCTCCACGAAGTCATCGAAGTTCTTCGCAGTGTCATCGAACAGGACGGCCAGGCCGTGCTCACGGGCAGGGGCCGACTTCGGCCCTCGGTCGGTCCAGATCACCTGCGCGGTCGGGATCCCGTGGCGCTCCAGCCAGCGGAGCGCGGAGGGCATCTCCCGCTCGTAGCGCGCCGTCAGGATGACGAGTTCGTGACGGGCGGCGAGGCGCTGGGCGATTTCGACCGCCTCGTGCTTCGGGGCCATGTCGACCGTGAGGTCGCCCTCCAGCATGTCCTTCAGCATCACGTCCCAGCGCTCCGCGCCCACCTCGGGCTTGCCGGGCTTGCCCTGCCGGTGGAGTTCGAGCAGATCGATGCCGAAGCGCTCCTGCGTAAGGCGCACGAGCATCTCGCTGAAGTCAGCGAGGGTGTCGTCGAAGTCGAGCCCGATTCTCATCCTCGATGCACCTTCACACCTGGCGGCCCCGGCTGCATCAACTGGACGTAATTCCCGTCCGGATCGATGAGCGTGGCGATGTAGCCGCCCCACGGCTCCTTCGAGGGCTCGCGCACGAAGGTGCCGCCCGCCGCGGCGATCCGCGCCGCAACCGGCTGGATCGCGTCCACGCCGAGGTTCAGGAGGTAGCGGGCGGGCTCGACGGTCGCGCCGGTCACCTCGCTGTGGACGGTCACGGTCAGGCGGCAGTCGTGCGGCGGAGTGCCCCACTGGAACGAGACGAAGCCGTCCCGGTCGGTCCGAGGCGTCAGTCCGAGGATGTCCACGTAGAACTGGCGCATCGCCGGCCAGCGCTCCGCCGTGGTGTTCACCATCAGTCCCGCGAGCCCGAAGAAGCCGTCGTCAGCCATCGATGCCCCCGGGGCTACTTCGCGCGGCCCGCGACGCCGTGTGTCTATTTCGTGGCTCGCCCCGCCACGAAGTGGACGAGCGTGCGCAGGGGACGCCCCGTGTTGCCTCGGGGGTTCAGGCCCGACTCCGTGCCGACCATGTCGATGGCGGCGATGTCCAGGTGGGCCCACGGGGTGTCGCCCGCGAAGTTCTGGATGAACTTCGCCGCGGTGATCGAGCCGGCAGGAGCGCCGCCCGTGTTCTTCATGTCGGCCACGGGTGACTTGATCAGTTCGCCGTACTCGTCATCCAGAGGGAGGCGCCACATCTTCTCGCCCGCCAGGTCGCCGGCGCGCTCCATCTCCGCCATCAGGCGGTCGTTGTTGCAGAAGATCCCGAAGCGGAAGGTGCCGAGCGCCACCCGCACCGCGCCCGTGAGCGTGGCGACATCGATCACCGTGGTGGCGCCGTTCGCCTTCGCGTAGGCGATGCCGTCTGCCAGCACGAGGCGGCCTTCGGCGTCCGTGTTGATGACCTCGATGGACTGGCCGTCCATGGCGTAGACCACGTCGCCGGGCTTCGTGGCGGAGCCGGAGGGCATGTTTTCCGTGCAGGGGGCGACCACCATCACGTTTACCGGCAGTTTGAGGCGGGCGATGGCGCCAATGGCACCGATCACGACCGCCGCGCCGCTCATGTCGCCCTTCATCGCGTCCATGTCCGCAGGCGGCTTCAGCGAGATGCCGCCCGTGTCGAAGGTGATCCCCTTCCCGACGAGGGCGATTGTCCGGCCGCGCGGGCCGGCGCCTCGGTAGTTGAGGACGATGAACTTCGGGGGCTGGACGGAGCCATTCGAGACGGAGAGGTACGAGCCCATCTTCAGCCGCTCGGCCTCGGCCCGCTCGATGATCGTGCACTCGAGGCCCACCTCGGCCGCGAGTTGCTGGGCGCGGGCGGCCATGATCGTGGGGGTCATCAGGTTCGCGGGCTCGTTACCAAGGTCGCGGGCGAGGTTCTGCATCTCCGCCATGATCGAGCCGCGCTCGACGCCTCGGCGGACGGCGGCGGCGCGGCGGGTGGTCCCCGCGACCACGGTCACGTCGCCGACGGTGTGCGTCGGGCGGTCGGACGAGCGCGTGTGGTGCTTGTCGAAGCGGTAGAGGCCCAGCACGAAGCCCTCGGCGATGGCTTCGCCGGCACGCTCCGGGTCGAGGCCGTCCAGGCCCTCGATCGAGATCGCGACGCTCCCACCCCCGGCGTCACGGAGGCGGCGCGAGAGGTTGCCCATCTGCGTGCGGAAGGCGTCCAGCGTGCGCTTCTCGGTCTCACCGAGGCCGAATAGGACGATGCGCTTCGCCTTCGCCCGGCCGGTCACCGGGAGCAGGGCGACCTCCGCGGCGCGCCCAGCGAACAGGTTATTGGTGCGCATCTTGGCGATCGCCCCGCCGGTGGCGCGGTCGGCGGCAGCGGCGTCCCCGGTGAGGGGTGCGCTCCCGGGGGGAATCATCACGATGTGAATATCCGCGGCCACCTCGCTGAGCGTCCCACTGGCCACTGTGACTGACATGCCGCCACCCTTCCCGCGGGCGCGAGGATACCGCACTCAAGCGTCAGACCCGCGAGTCTCGATCATCCAGACGCTCGACTACGATCCTTCACGCTGCGCGTGCGGGGTTGACCTGCGGGCGACGGCCCATGTGAGGGTGGCCGATGCGCCTGAGGTTCTACCGCTACCTGCACCGTGTGACCGCGCCGGACCGGACCGGGGTGGTCTGGTTCGACCTCATCGAGTTCGGCCTCGCGGCGTTCGGGTTCCTCTGCTATTTCATCGTGCGCGGGCTGGTCGTCGATGACGCCGGGGCGGCACTGGACAACGCCCGCTGGGTCATCGAGGTTCAGCAAGCGGTGGACCTCTTCGTGGAGCCGACGCTCAATCAGTGGGTGCTGGAGTCGGCGTGGCGCGTCCGCTTCGTGAACTTCGTATACTTCTGGCTGGATTTCCCGCTGATCGTGGGGGTCGCCGTCCTGTTCTTCATCCGCAGCCGGCAGCACTACACGGTGCTGAGGGACGCGCTGCTGATCTCGGGTGCGTTCGCCCTCGTCATGTACTGGACGTTCCCGGTCGCCCCGCCTCGCTACCTGCCGGAGTGGGGCTTCGTGGACACGCTGGCGGAGTTCGACAACCTCTCGTACCAGGCGCAGTCGATGCGTCCGTTCGTGAACCCGTTCGCGGCGGTGCCGTCGCTCCACGTCGGCTGGGCACTCATCCTCGCGATCGTGATCTTCGATGCCACCCGGGCGCGGTGGGCGCGCATCGCGATCTGCAGCGTGCTGGTGGCGCAGTGCATCGCCGTGGTCGGATCCGCGAACCACTTCCTGTTCGATGCCGTGGTGGGCGCGTTCGTCTCGCTGGCTGGTCTCGCCGTTGCCCTGTGGGCGCAGCAGGGGGGCTATCCGAGGCTGCGCGGCTGGTTCCAGGGGAGGGCGTCCGACCTCGAGCGGCGGATGCGGGACGTCGCGCGCTAGCCCTCGCTATTCCGCCTGGTACGGCGCCCGATCCCATACCCACGACACCGCGACGAACCCCGGCCCGAGGTGCGAGGCCGCATGGCGGGTCACCGCGTCCACGCTGACCTCCGAGGCCTGCAGCTGCCGCTCCGCCCAGATCGCGAGCGCCTCGGCGGCGGGCGCGGCTGCCGCGTGGATGACGGCGACGCGGAGGGCGCCACGGTCCTCGGCAGCCTCGCGGGTGACATTCGAGGTGAACAGGTCGCGCAGCATGCCCAGCGCGGCGTCCCGTTGCGGGCGGGGGAGCGCCACGAGGCGGGGGCCATCCCAGCGCGCGACGCCCCGGACCGGCGCTCCGAGGTTGTTCGTGGAGGTCGGGTTCGCGAGTTCGGGGTGGTCGATAACGCCGAACATGCCGGTCTTTCCGAGGGTCTGCTGCCCCGACGCGAGCGCGGCTCCGAGGTCAGTGCCCCGTGCGGCGGCCTGCGAGGCGATGACCGCCGGCCAGCCCGCCTGCATCAGGGTGGCGTTCGTGGCGAGGTGGGCGAACTGTCGCCCCTGCGCCTCCACGGCGGCCCTCGCCAGGTCGGGGGTGTCCGAGGCACCGCCGTGGCCGTCGTCGACCGAGACGTAGAGGACATCGGCGGTGGTGGCGGCCGCCCGACAGGCCTCGACGGTTGCCGAGGCGTCGACGGGCTGAGCATCGAGGGAGAGGCTGGAGACGCTCTCGTAGCCGACCATCCGGACGGGGTCGGTGGGGGCGAGGATCAGCCCGGTGCGCTCCGCGAGGGCGGCCGGGACGCTGGCGCCGGCATCGACGACGACATGGACGAATCTGGGGCGGGGCACGGGCGGCTCCTGGGTGGGGTGTCGGGTGAGCATGGCGTCTAGCGCGAGGCCTGTGTTAGCGTGTTGACCGTATCGGGTGCCCCCGCGAGCCACCTCGCAGGTTCCCCGGTCGGCGGTTCCCCCAGCGGACTGACCGGCGAAGGCTGCCCCGGCTCACATCGAGCGTGCGCGACTTCACCGCTGTCCCTCCGGGACGCTCGGCTCGGCTGCCGGGTACGCCGCGAGTGTAAAGACGACGAGACATAGAGTCAGACACGGGATCACAACGCCGCATGCAGACCCTTGAGCGCAAGACCGAGATCATCACCGAGTACCGCACGCACGGCACGGACACCGGCTCCCCGGAAGTCCAGGTCGCCCTGCTGACGGACCGGATCACCCGCCTCACGCAGCACCTGCGTGAGAACAAGCACGACTTCTCCACCCGCCGAGGGCTGCTGAAACTGGTCGGCCAGCGCCGTCGTCAGTTGCGCTACCTCAGCAAGGTGGATGTCGACCGTTACCACAAACTCATCCAGTCGCTCGGGTTGCGCCGGTAGGGCAGCCCTGGAGCACGGCCGGGCTCCTTTGCCTGGCCGAGGCAGTTGGCCATGCGTCGAACTTGCCCCCTTCAGCCCATCACGTTCGGCTCAGCCGAGCGTCTTCGACGCACCCGTGTGGGTGCGTCGCTTCGTGTGGGACACCCACACCCGTAACTGCACGTGTAACCGCCGGACGTCCGAGGTGGACGCGGCGATGTCGTATTGAGACGACGAGAGAGACAGAGGCACCATGACCACTGAAACGAATACCGGCTCCCAGACGCAGGTCTTCACCCGTGAGATCGAAGGCGTGACCTTCGAAATCGGCGCGGGCCGCCTGGCGCAGAACGCCGCCGGCGCCGTGACCATCCGCTACGGCGACACTGTCCTGCTGGTGACGGTCTGCGAGGGCGAGCCTCGCCCCGGCATCGACTTCTTCCCGCTGACGGTGGACTTCGAAGAGCGCATGTACGCCATCGGCAAGGTGCCGGGCTCGTTCTTCCGCCGCGAGGGGCGCCCGGGTACGGACGCCACGCTGGCCGCCCGCATGACCGACCGCCCGATCCGCCCGTTGTTCCCGAAGGGCTTCAAGCGCGAGGTGCAGATTTCCTGCCTCCTCATCGCCTCTGACCGGATGAACCCGGCCGAGCCGTTCGCCACCATCGGCGCGTCCGCCGCGATCAACATCTCCTCGCTGCCGTTCGAGCAGCCGGTGTCCTCAGTCTCCATCGGCCGCATCAACGGCGTGCTGAAGGCATTCCCGACATACGCCGAGCGCGAGCAGTCCGACCTGGAACTCACCGTCGCCGCGACTGATGACTCGATCATCATGCTCGAGGTCGGCGCGAAGGAGATCTCCGAGGCCGACCTGATCGTCGCCATCGCGTATGGCGAGAAGGTCTGCCGCGAACTGAACGCCCTCCAGCGCGAAGTCATCGCCGCCCTCGGCCAGCCGAAGACGGCATGGGTCGCGCCGAACCAGGACGCCGAAGTCGCCCTGCGCGAGCGTGTGAAGAAGATCCTCACGGGCCGCGAAGAGGAACTGATGTCCGCGCTCAAGGGCGAGGGCTTCCGTGGCATCGACGAGATCGGCCGCCAGGTCACCGCGCAGATCAGCGCGGAAGACGGCGCCCCGGCCAACGGCGGCCAGGTCCGTGCCGCTGCCGAGTACGTGCTGAAGCAGACGTTGCGCGCCCGCATCCTGAACACGGGCCTGCGTGCGGACAACCGCAAGGCGGATCAGATCCGCAAACTGACCGCCGAGGTGGGCGTGCTCCCGCGCGTCCACGGCTCTGGCCTCTTCCAGCGCGGTGAGACGCAGGTGCTGACCGTCGCCACGCTGGGCGCACTCCGTGACCGGGCGAAGTTGGACAACATCGCCCCCACCGAGTGGAAGATGTTCATGCACCACTACAACTTCCCGTCCTTCTCGGTCGGGGAGGCGCGTCCGCTGCGCGGGCCGGGCCGGCGCGAGATTGGCCACGGCATGCTCGCCGAGAAGGCGATTGAGCCGGTGCTGCCGCCGTTCCACGAGTTCCCCTACACGATCCGACTGGTGTCGGACGTGCTCTCCTCCAACGGCTCCACGTCGCAGGCCTCGGTCTGTGGCTCCACGCTGGCGCTGATGGACGCGGGCGTGCCGATCGCCGCGCCGGTCGGCGGCATCGCGATGGGCCTGATCACGAGCGATGACGAGAGCAAGTACGTGCTGCTCACGGACATCGCCGGCGTCGAGGATGCCCTCGGCGACATGGACTTCAAGGTCGCGGGCACCCACGAGGGCGTCACGGCTGTCCAGTTGGACATCAAACTCGGCCACCTGCCGCCGAACTTCCTGGAGGAAGTGTTCGAGGCGGCTCGCGTCGCCCGCATGCAGATCCTCGAGGTGATGCTCGCGGCGATCTCGGAGCCGCGTAAGGAAGTCGGCGAGTTCGCGCCGAAGATCACGATCGTCAAGATCGACCCGTCGAAGATCGGTGCGGTCATTGGGCCGGGCGGTCGCGTCATCAACGGCATCATCGCCGCGACTGGTGCCTCCATCGACATCGAGGAGGACGGTTCGGTCTTCGTCGGTGGTTCGGACATCAACGGCGTGCGTGCCGCGATCCGTCAGATCGAGGGCCTGACCCGCGAACTGATGATCGGTGACGTCTTCGAAGGCCCGGTGTCGCGCATCATGTCCTTCGGCGCCTTCGTGGAGATCCTCCCGGGCAAGGACGGCATGGTCCATATCTCGGAACTCTCCGAGGACCGTGTCGACCGTGTCGAGGACGTCGTCCAGGTCGGCGACCACGTCAAGGTGAAGGTGATGGAGATCGACAACCTCGGTCGCATCAACCTCACGATGCGCGGCGTGGATGACGAGGGCACCGTCGGCCTCTCGGACGACGACGCCCGCAGCGGCGGCGAGCCGCGTGTGGTCTCGCGCGGCGGCGGTGGTGGTGGTCGGGGCGGCCCGCGCCCCGGCGGCGGTGGCGGCGGTGGCGGCGGTGGCCGAGGAGGCGACCGTGGCCCGCGTCGTGACGACCGAGGCGGCCCGCCACGCGGTGGTGGTGGTGACCGTAGTGGCAATGGCGGCGGGAATGGCGGCGGCGACCGCGCCCCGCGCCCGGAACGCCCCGCGGGCGAAGACCGTCCGGCCGGTGGCGGTGAGCGCCCGGCTGGCGGCGGCGGTGGCCGTCGCTGGTAGGTCTCGATTCGGAGACTCAGAACGCGAGGCCCGGCACACGCCGGGCCTCGTTGTATCCCCGGCGCCATCGGTAGACTCACCCGATGAACATCGCGGACGACCTCGTGTACCCGTATGCCAGTGCGCCGCCACGCATCGCCCTCGATGTCGCGGAGGCACTCGCCCGGTGTGCCGCGGTGTCACGCGTCACGCTGTTCGGGTCGCTCGCCTCGGGCACGCATGACGGCTGGTCAGACATCGATGTGATGTGCGTGACGCCGGGCCAGGCGGGCGCGTGGGAGGCGATCGGGCTCGTGCGAGAGTCGATGCCGCTGCGGTGGCACGGCCCATTCGCGGACCTGCCGCTGCCCTCCGGCCGTTACTGGCCGTACGGCGAGTCGATCTTCCACTCAGTTGATCTCTCGTTCCGCACCGCTGAGGCGCATGCGCGGGTGCTGGACGAGGGCGTCAGCGGCCACAAGGTGATCGCACATGACCTCCTCTGGCGCGATGCTGAACCTGTTCGAGAGATCGGGTCAGGCAAACAGCCGGATAACGGCGAGTACGAGTTCACGCACGCGCTCCATGCGGCGATGAAAGCGGTGAAGGCCTACATGCGCGGTCGAGGTGGCTGGGCCGCCGTCTCGACCCAGATGGAAGCGCTGGAGGCGCAGGCGCGCGGGCTGCCTCGACGCCCTGCCGGCGGACGTCCCGATGACGTGCTCGACGAGGCGCGTAGTCTCTACCAGCGGCTGCTCATGGACCGGCTGCGGTCCGGCAACACGTCCGAGAGTGGGGGTCAGGCATGATCCGCGTCGCGATCACCGGTACCGGCCAGATGGCCCGCCTCGTCCTCGCCACCATCGAGGCGCAGCCTGACCTCGATGCTGTGGGCCTCGTCGAGCCGACGGGTGTCACGACGGATGAGTTCCGAGGGGACTCGGGTGCGGTCTACCCGCTGTCCGACGATCCGGCGGAGCTCTTCGCCTCGGTCCACCCGGACGTCGTCATCGACTTCACGAACGCGGCCTTCACCTCACGTCTCGTCGAGGCTGCACTCGCGCATGGCGTCCGCCCGGTCATCGGCACCTCGGGCGTCGACGTGGCGACTGTCGAGCGCCTGCGCGCCGGCAGCGCCGAGGCGAAGCGGGGCGCCGTCGTCGCCGCCAACTTCGCGATCGGCGCCATCCTCGAGATGCACATGGCGACGATCGCCGCGCGTTTCTTCGACAGCGCGGAGATCATCGAACTCCACCACAACCTCAAAGTGGACGCCCCCAGCGGGACCGCGCTCACAACTGCCCACATGATGCGCGCCGCCCGAGGTACCGATTTCACCTCGAACGTCCCTGACCTCCGACATATTGAGGACACCCGAGGTGGTGCGATTGGCGGCATCCCGATCCACTCGATCCGGCTTTCGGGCTTCGTCGCCAGCCAGGAAGTCATCTTCGGTGGCACCGGCCAGACCCTGACCATTCGCCACGACTCCACCGGCCGCGACTCCTTCATGCCCGGCGTCCTGATCGCCGTCCGCGAGGTGATGCGCCGAGACGCCCTCGTGGAAGGGTTGGCCTCGCTGGTGGGGCTGGGGTGACGATTCGGGTTGGTCGAATAACCGGGTGGCTGCGGACTTCGCCTGACCCACCCCTCGCCGCTACCCCATCCCGCGCCGTACCATCGATGGCGAGCCGCCGACGGGCGGCGTCTTTGTCCCCGGCGTGAGCCGGGCAGCAGGAGCACCAGCGTGGAGCCAGTGATTGCCGTGATCGGGGCCACCGGGGCAGTGGGGGATGTCTTCCTCCGCGTCGCTGCGGAGCGGCACCTCAAGATGAAGGAACTCCGGCTCCTCGCGTCCGCCCGGTCCGAGGGCAAGACGCTGATGTACGACGGCAAGCCGATCACCGTTCACGAGGTGACGCGCGCCAACCTCGAGGGCGCCGACATCGTCTTCTGCTCCGCGGACTCGTCCGTCTCGAAGCAGTGGGGGCCGGTCGTCCGCGAGATGGGTGGCGTCATGATCGATGACGGCTCCGCCTACCGCATGGACGCCAACGTCCCGCTGGTCGTGCCGGAGATCAACGGTGACGACCTCGAATGGCACGAGGGCATCGTCTCGATCCCGAACTGCACCACAACGCCCCTCGTCATGGCGCTGCACGCGATGCGTACCGTCGCGCCGCTGAAGCGCGTCACCGCAGCGACATACCAGGCGGTGTCCGGTACCGGCGCGGCGGCCGTGCGCGAACTGAACGCGCAGGTGGAGGCGATCGGCGCCGGCCGCGCCATCCCCGCCCTCGAGGTCTACCCGCAGCAGATCGCGATGAACGTGCTGCCGCAGGTCGACGACTTCGCGGACGACGACTACACCAAAGAAGAACTGAAGATGCGCAACGAGACGCGCAAGATCCTGCACCTGGACGGCCTGAAGTTCGCCGCCACGTGCGTGCGCGTCCCGGTCGCCTTGAGCCACGCCGAGGCCGTCCACGTGGAGTTCGAGGGCCCTGCGCCGATCGAGGCGCTGAAGGCCGCGCTCCGGGTGATGCCGGGTGTCGTGCTGATCGAGGATCCGACACAGGTCATCACTCCGCTCCAGGCGGCCAACCGTGACGAAGCCTTTGTGGCACGCCTGCGGGTCGACCCGACGGTCGACCACGGCGTCGTGTTCTGGTGCGTGACGGACAACCTGCGCAAGGGCGCAGCGACGAACGCGATCCAGATCGCCGAGGAACTCCTGCGCCGCAATCTCGTGCGGCGGCCCGCGCTCAAGCGCTAGCGGCCACCTCCCCCGCGGCCGCGCTACACTGCGCCCGCCGCGAGGTGGGATGGCCGCGTGCGCTCGCGACCCCGCCTCGACCGACCCTTGAAGGACGCACCATCATGACCGCACCGCTCGGCCGGCTGCTCACTGCGATGATCACGCCGATGACCCCCACCGGGGACGTCGACATCGACGGCGTGAAGCGACTCGCGCAGGCTCTCGTCGCCTCGGGCACCGAGGGCATCGTCTCGACGGGCTCGACGGGTGAGGCGGCCGCGCTTTCCGAGCAGGAGACGGTCGCCGTCTGGCGCGCGACGAAGGCGGCTGTCGGTCCTGACGTCGCCGTGATCGCTGGCGCCACGAACAACGACCACGGTGCCTCGCTCCGGCTGACCCGCGAGGCCGTGAAGGCGGGCCTCGATGGCGTCCTGCTGACCGTGCCCGCGTACAGCAAGCCACCTCAGGCGGGCCTCGTGCGCCACTTCGCGGCGATCGCCGATGCCGCCGAGGGCCTGCCGTGCGTGCTCTACAACATCCCCGGTCGCTCGGCGCTCAACATGACGGCGGAGACGACGCTGCGGCTCGCTGAGGTGTCGAACATCGTCGGCATCAAAGAGTCGAGTGAGATGTTCGGGCAGATCGGCGAGGTCATCGCGCGTGCGCCCTCGGGGTTCCGGGTGTGGTCCGGGAACGACACGGACACGCTGCTCGTCATGGCCCTCGGCGGCTACGGCGTCGTCAGCGTCGCGAGCCACCTCGTGGGCCGCCAGATCCGCGCACAGATCGAGGCCGCGTGTGGCGGCCGCACCGCCGAGGCCGCCGCGATCCACCACCGCCTGATGCCGTTGGTCAGCGCGCTCTTCGTGGAGAGCAACCCGATCCCCGTGAAGTACGCCGTCGCGAAGGCAGGCCTGCCCGCCGGCCCGCCTCGACTCCCACTGATCGAGGCCTCGGACGCCGCCCGTGCGCGCATCGACGCCGCGATGGCGCAAGTGACGATCGACATCGGGAAGTAGCGAGTCTTCGGCCCCGCCTAGTGCAGCGTCCCGTCTCGACGGTCCTCGATCGCTGCGATCTCGACCATCCCCATCTCGTCGCGCGCGTGGACGAGGGCTTCGATGCACGCGTCGGGGGTGGCCCAGCCGGACTCGCGGACGAGTTGGGCGAGGCCCTCGCCGCTCTCGGCGACGGCGGGGAGTTTCTTCGTGAACTCCTTCTTGAGGCCGGTCCACAACTCCTCGGGGTGGTCGAGCGCGAAGCGCGCGTAGAAGAGCGCACCGAGGGCATGGTCAGGCGCGGCGGGGTCTTCCCAGTCTTTGGTCGCCTCGCGCAAGATGCCCTTCATGCCCTGATGACGCTGCTTGATCTCCCACTGCGACTCGATGCCGTACGGGGCGAGGCGAGCCTCCGCCTCCGGGCCGAGGACGAGGTCACGCAGGGCGTGGCGCAGGGTCGGGCCGCCGTTGAAGTCGGTCTCGCCGAGGATGACGTCCGGGTAGTGGTCCAGCGTCTGGCGCACGTGCTGGAGCGCGACGCTGAGGGCGTGTGCGAGGGCGTGTGTGGGGACGCCGGTGAGCAGCGAGATGACGACGACGCCCGAGTTGTGCCAGTCGACATCGGAGAGCGCGCCGCCCTCGTACTGTTCGACGCGGAGCGAACACTCGGTCTCGGCGAGCAGTCGCGCCTCGATCTCCTGGTACAGCGGCTCGATGGCCGTGCCGATCTCTTTGCCGATGACCTTCATCCCCGCCCCCTCCAGCAGCCCGAGTGCGCTCGGGCCTTCCGAGCCTACTCGAAGAGCGGCTGACAGGTCAGGCAATAGTTCGTCTCGGAGCCGCTGCGTACCTGGCCACGGATCTCGGAGCCGCACTTTGGGCAATCCTGCCCGGCGCGCCGGTGGACCTTCAGGTGCTGCCGCCACTCTTCCTTTTTGCCCAGCCCCTCGCCCTGCACCGTCGCGTCCACGATCGTGATCGATTCTTCGAGGGTGGCGCGCATCGAGGTGTACAGGCGCCGCTGGTCGGCCTCGTCCATCGTCGCGCGCCGTCGATGTGGGTGGAGGCCGGCGGCCCAGAGGATCTCGTCCGAGTAGGCGTTGCCGACGCCCGCCATGAACTCCTGGTTGGTGAGGGTGGCCTTGATCTGCCCTCGACGGGGCTTCAGCCGCGCGAGGAAGTCGTCCTCCGTGATCGCCATCGCGTCCGGGCCAAGCGTCGGCATCTGTGGCACCTGGTCGAGGCCGTCGCCGGAGACGAGGTACCAGCGCCCCATGCGGCGCTGGTCGGAGTAGCGCACCTCGTGGCCGTCATCGAAGCGGAGGACGACGCCGAGCATGCCGGGCTTGCGTGTGCCCTGTTCAACCCAATGGAAGCGCCCCGTGAGCATCGGGTTCACGACGAGCAGACGCCCGTCATCGACGAACCAGATCAGGAACTTCCCCAGCCGGTGGATTTCGCCGAAGCGGTGCCCCACCAGTGTCGCGAGGTCGTCCGCGCCGGTGCGTACGAGCCACGGCAGCGGCGTCTCCACCTCGGTGACCGTGAGGGCTTCGAAGCGCGGCATGAGGTAGTGGCGGACGGCCTCGAGGTCAGGGATCTCCGGCATCGCGCGCCTCGCTCAGTCGCCCGCGGACCAGCGCGGGTAGGAGCCGAGGACGACCAGCCAGGAGGCGATCGCCTGCACCTCGGCGAGCGCTTCGGCGAGGTCGGGGTCGGTGCGATGGCCCTGGATGTCGACCCAGAAGATGTACGTGCCGAGTTGGCGACGCGTCGGACGCGACTCGATGCGGGTGAGGTTGATCCCGCGCGAGGCGAAGCGGTGCAGCACCTCGACCAGCGACCCGGGCCGGTCGTGCGCCGTCGTGAACGCGAGCGAGGTCTTGTCGTCGCCGGTTGGCTCGTGGTCTTCGCGCGCGAGGACCACGAAGCGCGTGGCGTTCCCCGGTTCGTCGCCAATGTCGCGGGCGTAGATGTGCGCGCCATAGATCGAGGCTGCCCGCTCGCCGCCGATCGCGAGGGTGCCCGGCTGCGCCAGCGCCGCCTCGATGGCTGCCGTCGTCGAGAGTGCCGCGACGGGCTTCGCATTCGGCGCCAGCCGCGCGAGGTGCTGGCGGCACTGGCCGAGGGCGTTCGGGTGGGAGTAGACCGTGGTCGCCTGCGCGAGATCGAGGCCCGGCGCGCCGACGAGCAGATGCTGGATCGGGAGGACGACCTCGCCGCGCACGCGCATGCCGGTCGCGGGGTCGAGCAGGAGGTCGGTGGTCTCGATGGAGACGGAGCCTTCGATGGAGTTTTCGAGGGCGCAGACGGCAGCGTCTGCCGTGCCATCGCGCACGGCGGCCACCGCGCTCGCGACGGTCGGGTGCGGCGTCAGGTCAGCGGCCGGCTCGTGGAGGAGCGCCGCCGACTCGGTGTAAGTTCCGCGAGGGCCGAGGTGTGAGATTCGCATCGGCGGCAGTCTAGCGGAGCGGCCGGACAGCCGCCCGCAGCGGGCTCGGTAGCCCTCGACTACATGCCGTCGTTGACAGTGACCATGGCGCGGACGAGGTGTTCCGCCTCGTGCGGGATCACCGCGATGATCTCGTCGCCCGGGGTGAGCACGGTGTCGCCGTCGGGGACGCGCGCGCCGTTCGGGCCGACGACCACCGCGATCAGCACGCCGGTGGGGAACTTGAGGTCACGGAGGGCGTGTCCGGCGACCGTGGCGCCGTCCTGGACGCGCATGTCCATCACCTTCAGCCCGGCGCTCTGCAGTGCCATCAGCGGTACGAGCGTGTGCTGCGGCAGGCTGGTCTCGATTTGCGCCATCACCGCGCCGGCAGCCGAGACAGTCGAGGTGATGCCGAGTTTGAGGAACAGCGCCTCGTTACGCGGGTCGTTCACGCGCGCCACCGTGCGCGCCACGCCGAACCAGTGCTTCGCCACCTGGCAGGCGACGAGGTTCGCGCCATCGTCAGCGGTGACGGCGATCACCATGTCCGCGCGTCGGGCACCCACCCGTTCGAGGAACGCGATCTCGCTGCCGTCCCCGTGGACGACCATCTCACCGAGTTCGTCTCGAAGTTGCGAGGCACGGCTTGCCGACAACTCGACGATCGTGACCTCGGTGTCGCTGACGCGTTGGAGCTCCAGTGCGAGCCCGTACCCGACGATGCCGCCGCCCACCACGATGATGTACATGGCCTACTGCCCCCCGGCGGCGGTGACGAGCGCCTGGTGCGCGAGGTCGATGCCGAACTTCGTCGGGCTGAACGTCTGCAGTCCGAGGCGCCCGAACATCTCCGAGCGCAACGGGTCACGCACGCGTGTCACAACCGTCTTGACGCCGTAGACCTCTTTCGCTTTTTCGGAGGCGAGGATGTTCCGGTTGTCGCCGGACGCGAGCGCGATGAAGCAGTCCGCATGCTCGATGCCCGCGTCGATCAGCGTGCGGTCATCTGTGCCCGACCCGACGAGGCGCTTGCCGACGAATTCCGGAAGCAGCCGTTGGAACGCGAACGCGTTGGTGTCGATGATCGTCACCTCGTGCGCCTCGGTTGCCAGTTGTTGAGCGAGCCCAGCGCCCACACGGCCGCAGCCCATGATCACGACGCGCATCGGTCTCCTCCGCTCGTCCTCACCGAAGTGCTATCGCACCTCGGCTGAGGGGTAGCGCACCAGCCATACGAGGACGGGCGCGTGCTCCAGCACGTACTGCGCCAGCCGCCCGAGTTCGAACTGCCCCAGCGGGCGCTTGTACTCGACGCCGAGCACGATCACGTCCGCACCACGCTCGACGGCTTCGTCCACGACGGCGTGCCCGGCCTGGCGCGCCTGGATCAGGTCGCCCTGCACGCTGACGCCGTAGTCCTCCGCGAGTTTCTCGGCCCGCTGGAGGACGCGCTCACCCTCGCGCACGGCGGCGGAGAGGTCGGCGTCCAGCGCGAGCGCGCGGGGCACTTCGATCACGTGGACGAGGTGGAGGTGCGCGCGGTGCTTCTTCGCGAGGTCGGCAGCGACGGTGAGAGCACGGTAGCCAGCCTCGGTGCCGTCGACCGGGACCAGGTAGGTGTGCAGGGCGTCCAGCGCGTCTTTCGCCATCGATTACCTCGACCGGGAGGATGTGTCCCGGGCCAGTTGCCAGCGCACCGCCGCGAGCGCGATGAGGACTACGCCGAGCAGAGAGAGCCAGGAGATCGGCTGATCGGTGGCGACGGCACGGCCCAGTGCGGCCGCGCCTCCCATCGCCGAGACGAATGCTCCGATGAGTCCGCGCCGCATCTACCCTCCGGCTCCCTGTGGAGCACAGAGATTGACGCTACGCCCGCCCCGATCGAGCGTCAACGAATTCGCCGCCCGACCGCGTGCGCTAGTGCAGTTGCTCGATCCAGGCGTCCACACGTCCGCCCCGGATATCGAGGAATCCGACGGTCCCCAATTGCGTCTGCAGATTGCGGGGGTAAAGGGGTGAACCTGAGTTCACGATCAGCGTCCCCTCCCACGTTTTGACGATGGGCACATGTGTGTCCCCCGCCACCACCACGTGGCACGGGCCGCCGAAGTGGCGCTCCATCCGCTCCTGTACGTTCGCGGAGCCCATGATCGGGCGGTCGGGGAAGTCGTGCGTCATCCCGATCCGCAGGCCGTCGACGTGGAGCAGCTGGTTGTAGGAGAGCCGAGGGTCGTCCGGTGCGATCTGGCGGCCCGAGGAGCCATCGTCGCCGTTCCCGCAGGCGGCGAGGACGGGCGCCCCACAGCGTCGCTCCAGCCAGTCGAGGACGGACACGTCGTGCATGTCCCCGCCGTGGAGGATCAGGTCGACGCCTCGGAGGGCCGCATAGACCTCTTCAAAGATCTCGCGGCGGGCTTCCGGGACGTGGGTGTCGGAGACCAGGCCGATGAGCATCGGGCCGGAGAACTGGTGTTCGCTGAGCCATTTCCGAGGGGGGAGTTCCGGCATCGAGGGAGGGTACCGCAGGGGCGGGTGAGGCGCCCTCGCAAGGACTGGTGGCGAGTGCCGAGGGTGGGCGTACGCAGGCGCGTCGGGCGGTACAATGACGGTTCGATTCACCTGTACGGGGAGCACCATGGCAACGACTGGCACCAAGAATGGGTCCACCCGACCGGCACGGGGGGCTGCCCCTCGCGTCACCTCCAGGCCTGCGGCGAAGGCCGCCCCGAAGGCTGCGCCACGCGCTGCCGTGAAGGCGGCCCCCAAGGTGTCCTCCAACGGCCGCACGAACGGCGCGCACGCGAACGGCGTCGCACCCAGGGCTGGCGTCCGTGGCACGACCGCGACGTGGACCGTGAAAGCCGGGCTCGCCCAGATGCTCAAGGGCGGCGTGATCATGGACGTGGTCACGGCGGAGCAGGCCGAGATCGCGCAGGAGGCCGGCGCCGTCGCGGTGATGGCCCTCGAGCGCGTCCCCGCGGACATCCGTGCCGCTGGTGGCGTCGCGCGCATGAGTCACGTGAAGAAGATCAAAGAGATCCAGGCCGCCGTCTCGATCCCCGTCATGGCGAAGGCCCGCATCGGCCATTTCGTCGAGGCGCAGATCCTCGAAGCCCTCGGTGTCGACTACATCGACGAGTCCGAGGTGCTGACGCCCGCCGACGACCAGTTCCACATCGACAAGAACACCTTCGCCGTGCCGTACGTCTGCGGCTGCCGCAACCTGGGCGAGGCGCTCCGGCGCATCTCTGAGGGCGCGGCGATGATCCGCACCAAGGGCGAGGCAGGGACGGGCGACATCGTCGAGGCCGTGCGCCACATGCGCTCGCTCTGGTCAGAGATCCGCCGTGTGCAGGGCATGCGCGATGACGAACTGTGGACGACGGCGAAAGACCTGCAGGTGCCGATCGACCTTCTGCGCGAGGTGAAGCGCCTCGGCAAGTTGCCGGTCGTGAACTTCTCCGCGGGTGGCGTCGCCACGCCGGCGGACGCCGCGCTGATGATGCAGCTGGGCGCGGAGGGCGTGTTCGTCGGCTCGGGCATCTTCAAGTCCGCCGAGGACGTCACGGACAAGCGCCGCAAACTCGACCAGCAGCGCCGGATGGCGACCGCCATCGTGAAGGCCGTGACCCATTTCAACGACCCGATGATGCTCGCTGCCGTTTCCGAGGAGATCCCCGAAGAGGCGATGCGCGGCCGCTCGACCGCCACCATGCCTCGCGAGGAACTCCTGGCGCACCGCGGGAGTTAGCCAGCCCGCATGCCGCGCGCATCGCGCATTGCCGTCGCCACCACGCCCGCACCGGCGGACGTCCGAGTTGGTGTGCTGGCGCTCCAAGGTGACTTCGCCGAACACCTCGTCGCATTGCGCGCGCTCGGCGCTGACGCCGTCGAGGTGCGCACGCTCGACCAGCTGCGCACCGTGGACGGCCTCGTCATCCCCGGGGGCGAGAGCACCACGATCGCTCGGCTGCTGATCGCCTTCGACCTGCTTGAGCCCCTGCGCGACCTGATCGCAGGCGGGCTCCCGGTGTGGGGTACCTGCGCTGGCGCGATCCTCCTCGCCAAGCGGGTCACGAACCTCGACCGTCCCCCGCTCGCCGTCATGGACATCACCGTCGAACGCAATGCCTTTGGCCGCCAGGTCGACTCCTTCGAGGCCGACCTCGACATCGCCGGGATCGAAGGCGGCCCGCTGTGCGCCGTCTTCATCCGCGCGCCGATCATCCGTCGCGCCGGCCGAGGGGTGGACGTGCTCGCCTCGCTCGAGGACGGCACGATCGTCGCCGCGCGCGAGGGGCGGCTGCTCGCGACCTCGTTCCACCCGGAACTGACGGACGACCGCCGTATGCACGGACTGTTCCTCCAGATGGTCGCGGAAGCGAAGGCTGCCTCCGCTGCCCCGCGCCCGAGGGCACGTCGATGACAGCGCGCTCCCCCCGCCCCACCGACCTGGTCGCCCTCGTGACCTTCGACGGCGAGGTGCGGGCGAACCAGGCGGTGACCCGCGACCGCCTCGGCAAGGCGCCCGGCACGCCGCGTCCTCTCTCGGCAGCCGTGGAGCAGTGGCTGCACCTTGGCCGGCAGACCTGGGTGAGCGTGCAGGGTCGCTCGATCGTGGGGATCGCGACCGCGCGCGAACTATCAACACCATCGGCGTGGGAAGTCGATACGCTGATCGACGCCGGGGATGACCCCGGAGTCATCGCGGACCTCCTCCGCCAGGCGGCCGACTCCGCCGCCCGCGCGAAGGTGACGCACGTGCTGCTGCGCACGCCCTCGGACGCTCCGGCGGCGCGGCAGGCGCCTCGTGCGGGCTTCGCGAGGGCGCTGGACGAGCGGCTGTGGGGAGGACACCTGCAGATCGAAGCGACTGCCGAGGGCGTGCGCGACTGGCACGAGGATGATGACCTCGCCTGCTTCCAGTTGTACGGCCGCGCCCTCCCCGTCACTGCCCGCTCTGTGCTGGCGATGACCCGCGAGGAGTCCACCGCCGTCCATGAACGCCGCTGGCACGAACGCGGCCGCTCCTTCGTTGCAGAACATGAGGGACGCATCGCTGGCCTCGCGCGCGTCGCGCGGACCGGCGGCCAGTTCTCGCTGATGGTGGAACCGGGGCAACCCGAGGTGGCGCGGACGCTGCTGGCCGCCGTATCGGAGCGCCTCGGTAAGACCGCCGTCCACCGTGCGCTGGTCCCGGCGTGCGGCGCCGAGGAGGAGCGCGCGTTGCGAGACGCCGGGCTGGAACCGGGCAATGAGTTCACGCTGTTCTGTCACCGGACCGCCCGTCCGGTGCTGGACGAAGCCCATGCCGTCGTCCGGGCCGTCGCGCCCGGCCGGCTCGTGGGGTAGTCGAGGAAGGTGGACGAGCGCATGCAGGACCGCCGGCCGCGTAACGACGACGCGATCTTCGAAGCCCTCGAGCGAGAGGCTGCCCGCGCCGCGCGGGACGCCGCCGACGGTGATCTCGACGAAGAGGACATGGACGACCTGCTCGACGAGATGGACGACATCGACGACCTCGATGACGAGGACTTCTCCCTCGACAGTGACGACGACGGCGAGGGCATTCCGCCGAGCCGCATCATGCACATCGAACCCGCATGGGCGGTCGCCCCGCGTGAGATGACCGAGGAAGAGCGCGCCGAGATCGAACTGCTGGTCGGCATCATGCCGCGTCGCGTCGCCGAAGCCGTCCGCACCAAGGGCTTTGAGGGCCTCATTGAGATCGTGCTCGACCTCGGACGGCCGCCGACCGCGCGCTACCAGCGCGAGGAAGCCCCGCTCGATGAGTCCGAGGTGACCGACCTCGAACTGGGCCAGGTGGTGGCGCAGGTCTCCGAGTTCGGCGAGGACAACCGCGCCGGCATTCCGCGCACGCTGCACCGCATCTCCGCGATCCGCAACCGTAAGGGCCACATCGTGGGCCTCACCTGCCGCATCGGGCGCTCGGTGTCCGGCTCCGGCCACATCATGCGCGACCTGATCGAGGCGGGGCGGAGTGTCCTGCTGCTCGGACGCCCGGGCGTTGGCAAGACCACGATGCTGCGTGATGTCGCTCGGCTGCTGGCCGACGAACTGAGCAAGCGTGTCGTGATCGTCGACACCTCGAACGAGATCGGCGGCGACGGCGATATCCCCCACCGCGGCATCGGCCGCGCCCGCCGGATGCAGGTGCCGAGCCCGCACCGCCAGCACGAGGTGATGATCGAGGCGGTGGAGAACCACACGCCGGAAGTCGTCGTCATCGACGAGATCGGTACCGCCGAGGAAGCCGAGGCCGCCCGCACGATCGCCGAGCGTGGCGTGCAACTGATCGGCACGGCGCACGGCACCACGCTCTCCAACCTGATGCAGAACCCGACGCTGTCCGACCTGATCGGTGGCATCGAGTCCGTCACGCTCTCCGACGAGGAAGCGCGCCGGCGCGGCACACAGAAGACCGTCCTCGAACGACGCGCCCCTCCGACCTTCGATGTACTGATTGAGATCCAGTCGTTCGACCGCCTCGCGATCCACGACGACGTGGCCGCCACGGTCGACTCGCTGCTGCGTGGCTATGAGGTCGAGGCGGAGGTCCGCGTCATCGGCGATGGCGGCCAGATCGCGACAGTCGAGCGCGTCCCGTTGCGCACGACGCCCCAGGAACCGCTCGAGGCTCGCCCGCAAGTCGAGCGCCGGCGGACGCTGTCCGCCGCACCCGGTGGCCCCGAGAAGCGGGTGCTGCCGTTCGGCATCAGCCGCACGCACCTCGAACGCGCGATCATGGAGACGAGGTCGGCCGCACGGATCGTCGACTCCGTGCGGGAGGCCGACGCGGTGATCACGCTGCGCCCGTACTACCGGCGCAGGAGCGGCCCACTGAAGCAGGCCGAGGAGCGCGGCATCCCGATCTATGTGCTGCGTAACAACACCAGCGAGCAGATGGAACGCCAACTCCTCGCGATGCGCGACGGCCAGACCGATGACCCGACGACCGCCGCGCTGCGTGAGGCAGAGGAGGCCGTACGTCGTGTAACGCACCAGGGCGACGCGAAGATCGACCTGGCGCCGCAGAACGCGTACATCCGCCGCCTGCAGCACGAACTCGCTGCGAGGCATGCGCTCGTCTCCGCCTCGAACGGGCGCGAGCCATTCCGCTACGTCACCATCCTGCAGGAGACCGCCGGCCCCAACCGCGGCTTGCCCTGGGCGGACGAGGGACGGCGGCGCGCCCGGTGACGTCGAAGGGTGAGCGTCGAGGCGTCTTCGTCACACTCGAGGGTGGCGAGCACTCCGGCAAGTCCACGCAGCACGAGGCGCTACTCCGCCTCGTGAGCGAGGCCGGCCGTGAGGCGGTCGCCTGCCGCGAGCCCGGTGGCACCGCCCTCGGCGAACGGCTGCGAGACGCCCTCTTCGCGACGAAGAAGGACGAGCCGCACCCGGCGCCCGAGGCTGAACTGCTGACGTTCAACGCCGCCCGCGCACAACTCGTCCGCGAGGTGATCCGCCCGGCCCTCGAGCGTGGCGCCGTGGTGATCTGCGACCGCTTCGCCGATTCAACAGTTGCCTACCAGCAACACGGCCGAGGCCTGGATGCCGCCCTCGTCGCCGCCGCGATCGCGGTCGCGACCGGTGGCCTCGTCCCCGACCTCACGATCCTCCTCGACGTTGACCCCGCCGAGGCCTTCGCCCGTGCGAAGAAGAAGACGGACTACCTGGAGCGCGAGGCGCTCGACTTCCACCGCCGCGTACGCCGTGGCTTCCTCGAACTCGCTGCCGCCGAGCCCGAGCGCTGGTTGGTCCTCGATGGCTCGAAGCCGGAGATGCAGATCACGCACGCGATCTGGGGGCGGTTGCAGGGACTGCTCTAGTCGTGGCGACGTTCCAGGAGTTCCACGACTCGCGCCTCGTCGCCCTCTACGACGCATGGGGTGCGGACCGCGCCGACACCGCCTTCTACCTCGGCCTGGCTGCCGTGTTGTCCGTGACCTCCATCGTGGACATCGGCTGCGGCACCGGCGAGATCACCTGCGCGCTGGCGCTACAGGGCTACCGCGTGACCGGCGTCGACCCCGCGCCGGCGATGCTGGAGCTGGCACGCCACCGTCCCGGGGGTGACCTCGTGCGCTGGATCGAGGGCGACGCGAGCGGCCTCGACGGCCCGTCCGCAGACCTCGCGATCATGACGGCGCACGTCGCCCAGGTGATCCACGATCAGGACGCCTGGCGCAGCACTCTCGCCGCCACCCACCGAGCGCTCCGCCCCGGCGGCCACCTCGCCTTCGAGAGCCGCAACCCCGAGGCGCACGCGTGGCTCGCCTGGACTCCGGAAGCGTCCCGCCAGCGCCTCGACACACCGCTTGGCACAGTCGACGTGTGGTCCGACCTCACCGAGGTCGCCGGTGACCTCGTCCGGTACGACATCCACTACCGCTTCGCCTCGGACGGCGAGGAATTGGTCTCGTCGAACGAGTTGCGGTTCCGCAGTCAGACGGAACTCGAACGGTCGCTCGCCGATGCGGGGTTCGAGGTGCGGGATGTGTTCGGCGATTGGGACCGCAGCCCGGTCGGCGCGCAGAGTCCGGAACTGATCTTCGTCGCGACTCGAAACTAGCGGCGGGACGACACGAAGAAGCCCCCGCGTGAGCGGGGGCTTCCCTGTTTGCCGAGCAGCGAGGCGTCTAGGAGACGCGTTCGAAGATGGTGGCGATGCCCTGGCCGCCGCCGATGCAGAGGGAGACGAGGCCGTAGCGACCGCCGGTGCGCTCCAGCTCGTACATCGTCTTGATGGCGAGGATGGCGCCCGTCGCGCCGACGGGGTGACCGAGGGCGACCGCGCCGCCGTTCGGGTTCGTGCGGTCGGCGGGCAGGTTGAGGGCGACCGAGCAGGCTGCCGTTACCGCCGCGAACGCCTCGTTCAGTTCGATGACGTCCATGTCGTCGACGGTGAGGTTGGCCTTCTTCATGACGTTCTGGATCGCGGGGATCGGGCCGGAGCCCATGATCTTCCAGTCCACGCCGGCCTCGGCGCGGGCGACCATGCGCATGCGCGGCTTGATGCCGAGTTCCGCGGCCTTGCGCGCCGTGGTCACGACGAGGGCCGCAGCACCGTCGTTGATGCCGGAGGCGTTGCCAGCGGTCACCGAGCCGTCACCCTTGAAGGCGGGGCGCAGTTTGCCAAGGATCTCCATCGAGGTCGCGCGCGGGTACTCGTCCTTCGAGAACGAGATCGTGTCGCGGCCCTTCTTCACGTCCATGGGGGCGATCTGCTCGTCGAAGATGCCAGCCTCGATCGCCTTGATGGCGCGCTCCTGCGAGCGGAGGGCGTACTCGTCCTGCACGGTGCGGGAGACCTCGTACTGCGCGGCGAGGTTCTCGGCGGTGATGCCCATGGGCACGTTGTCGAAGGGGTCGGTGACGAGGTCCTGCGTGCCGTCTTCGAGGACGCCGTCGCCGTAGCGGTAGCCGAAGCGTGCCTTGCGCACGTAGTACGGCATCAGGCTCATGTTCTCAGCACCACCCGCGACGACGATGTCGGCGTCGCCGGTCTGCAGCCATCGAGCGGCGGTGTTGATCGCCTCAAGGCCGGAGCCGCAGATGCGGTTGACGGTGTAGGCGGGAGTGCCGACGGGCATGCCAGCCTTGATCGAGGCGTGACGGGCGATGTACCCGTCTTCCGCGACCTGGCCCACGCAGCCGAGGATGACCTGGTCGATCTGCTCCGGCGTGAGGCCGGAGCGCTTCACGGCCTCACGGATGACGTGCGCGGCGAGGTCGGATGCCGGAGTCTCGCTGAGCGATCCGCCCATCGATCCGATGGCCGTCCGCGCGCCGCTGAGGATGACGATGTCCTCCATGGAGGTACCCCCGGTTGCTACCCCCGCCTGTCGCGGTGGGGATGCTGGTCTGACGCCGCCCAAGCGGCGCGCTGGTGGCGCGCGAGACACCGGAGGGCCCCCCCAGTGTAGTACCGGCGGAGCGGCGTCGGAAACGGCTTCGTCGGCGCGTCAACGGACTTTCCGCCGAGTTTGCCCGGCGATCTGGCCGCTTCTAGACTGGCCCGATGGCGCGTTCAGTGACGGTTCGGGTCCCGGCGACCTCCGCGAACCTCGGTCCCGGCTTTGACGCCCTTGGCGTCGCGCTGGACTGGGCGGGCGAGATCACGCTGTCCGAGGTTGCCGCCCCAACCGCCCCGGCTGGCTCGATGGAGCGCCTCGCGCTGATGGCCGCCGCCGCCCTCTTCGAGCAGGCGGGTGAGCCGATGCCGCCCCTGGCGGCCGAGTACCGGGGCGATATGCCCATTGGGCGCGGGCTGGGGATGTCCGCCGCCGCCTTCGCGGGGGGCCTCGTCGCCGCGAACGCGCTCCTCGGTCGGGTGGGGGTCGAGGGCCTGATCCCGCTGGCCTGGCACCTCGAGGGGCACGGGGACAACATCATCCCCACGCTCCTCGGCGGCCTGTGCGTGGTGGCCGAGGACGACGACGGCCCCGTCTGGTGCCGGATCGAGCCGCCCGAGGACCTTCGGCTGGCGCTGTTCGTCCCCGACTTCGACATGCCGACGCACGAGTCGCGGGAGCGGCTGCCCGTCTCGCTCACCCGAGGCCAGGCCGTCCACAACATCGCTCGGTCGGCTCTCGTGGTCGCCGCGATCACGCAGCGACGCTACGACCTCCTCGGCACCGCGACCCAGGACATCCTTCACCAGCCGGCGCGCGCGACGCTGTTCCCGGCGATGCTCCCGGCCCTCGAGGCGGCGCGCAAGGCGGGTGCGCACGGCGCCTACCTCTCTGGCGGCGGCTCGACCCTCGCGGCGTTCGTGACCGACCACGCCGAATCCGTCGCGGGCGCCATGCGTGAGGCGGCTGCCGCCCACGGCATCGACGGTGTCACGCGCGTGGTCTCGCTCAGCCCTCGCGGCGCCGAGGTGGTGACTGCGGTGGGTGCGCGATGACGAACATGACGACGAACGGGACGGTGATCCGGACGGTACAGAAGTACGGTGGCTCCTCGGTCGCCACCGCTGACCACATCAAGCGCGTCGCGGGGCGCGTGGCCGAACGGCGTCGCAAGGGCGAGCAGATGGTGATCGTGGTCTCGGCGATGGGCGACACCACGGACGACCTGATCGAACTCGCGAACGCGATCAACCCGAAGCCCAACCAGCGCGAGATGGACGTCCTGCTCCACACCGGTGAGATCGTCTCGTCCACGCTGCTCTCGATGGCCCTCGATGCGCTGGGCGTCGACGCCGTGAGCCTCACCGGAGCGCAGGCCGGCATCAAGACGGATGCGGTCTACGGACGCGCGCGCATCGCCGACATCGACACGGCACGGATGGAGCGCGAACTGGCGGCGGGCCGCGTCGTGATCGTCGCGGGCTTCCAGGGGGTTTCGGAAGACTTCGACGTCACCACGCTCGGCCGAGGTGGCAGTGACACGACCGCCGTAGCGCTCGCGGCGGCGCTGAAGGCGACGACCTGCGAGATCTACACGGATGTCCCCGGCATCTTCACTGCTGACCCTCGCGTGGTGCCGGAGGCACGCCCGCTCCGGGACATCGGCTACGAGGAGATGCTCGAACTCGCCTCGACGGGTGCGCGCGTGATGCACGCCCGTGCCGTCGAGGTCGGGGCGATCTATGACGTGCCGATCCTCGTTGCGAGTACGTTCGACGCCAGTGCGCCCGGGACGCTGATCCACAGGGAGATGACCATGGAACAGGGCAATAAGGTCCGCGGCATCGCGCACCAGGAGAAGATCGCGAAGGTCACCGTCCGGGGTGTCCCGGACCGGCCGGGCATCGCGGCCCAGATCTTCGAGCCGCTCGCGGAGGCGCACGTCTCAGTCGACACCATCGTGCAGAACGCGAGCGTGGAGCGGCTCACCGACCTCACGTTCACGGTCGCCCCCGCCGACCTCCCCCACGCCCTCGAGGTGATCAACGCGCTGATGCCGAAGATCGGCGCGCGCGAGGTGGTCTCAGCGCCAGACCTCGGCACCGTCTCGATCGTCGGCACTGGCATGGCCAGCGCCCCCGGCTACGCCGCGCGGATGTTCCGCACGCTCTTCGACCACAACGTGAACATCGACATGATCTCGACCAGTGACATCCGGATCACCTGTGTCGTCGACTCAGCCCAGGTTCAGGACGCCGTCCGCGCCCTGCATGCGGCCTTCGAACTTGAGCGCGGGTAGGTAGATTTGGCGCCAGTTTGGTGAGCCACCTCCCGTTTTGACTTCCGCAGACCCCCGGAGTAACGTCGCGAGTCCGGGTGGTTCGCACGCCCGTTCGCGTATCTGTATATGCTGATGATGCGTTCCTGACGCCTCCGAGGACGCCCCCACCGCCCATGTTCACCCACCTCCACGTCCACTCCGAGTATTCCCTCCTCGACGGCATGTCGAAGGTGGAACCCCTCGTGAAGCGGGCGAAGGCGATGGGCCAGGACGCCCTTGCCATCACCGACCATGGGGCGCTCTACGGCGCCATCGAGTTCTACGAGATGGCGAAGAAGTACGACGTGAAGCCCATCCTGGGCATCGAGGCGTACATCGCCCCGAAAACGCGCTTCGACAAGGACCCCAAGAGCCGCTGGCCCCACCACCTCACGATGCTCGCCACCAGCGAGGCGGGCTACAGCAACCTGATCAAACTCAGCACGGCGAGCCACCTCGAGGGTTTCTACTACCGCCCGAGGATGGACAAGGAACTGCTGGAGCAGCACTCGGATGGGTTGATCGTGCTCTCCGGGTGCCCCTCGGGCGAGTTCATGTCGGCGCTGCGGGACGGCGACGAGAAGCGCGCAATGGAGATCGCCGGCTGGTACGCCGACGTCTACAAGGGGCGCTACTACCTCGAAATGATGGACCACGGGATCGCGGAGTTCTCCGCGCTGATGCCGAAGGTTGCCGAGATCGGCAAGCGGATGGGGCTGCCGCTCGTCGTCACGAACGACTCGCATTACACGCACCCCGATGACCACCGCGCGCACGAGGTGCTGCTCTGCATCGGTTCGAACACGACGGTCCACGACGAGAAGCGCTTTAAACTCGACGGCAACACCTTCTACCTCCGTCCCGAGGACGAGATGCGCTCCGTCTTCCCGCACCTGCCCGAGGCTGCGAACAACACCCAGGTGATCGCGGAGCAGGTCGACATCAAGTTGAACTTCGGCCGCACGATGCTGCCCGACCCCGGCGTCCCCTCGGGCACCACGGCGCGAGAGTGGCTCCGCGAGCTGTGCGAGGCCGGCCTGTATCGCCGCTACGGGCACCCGACAGAGTCGCAGCGTGAGCGCCTCCGCTACGAACTCGAGGTGGTGGGCCAGACCGGCTTCGACGAGTACATGCTGATCGTGCGGGACATCGCGCACTACGCGAAGGAGCACGGCATCCGCATGGGTGTCCGCGGCTCGGCGGCGTCCTCGATCATCCTCTACACGCTCGACGTCACCGACATCGACCCGTTGGAGTACGGCCTGGTGTTCGAGCGATTTCTGAATCCCGAGCGCATCTCGATGCCTGATGTGGACTTCGACTTCGCGGACGACCGCCGCGAGGAGATCATTCGCTACACGGTGTCGAAGTACGGGCGCGACCGCGTTGCACAGATCTGCACCTTCGGGACGCTGGGCGCGAAAGCAGCGCTGCGCGACTCTGGCCGCGCTCTTGGTATGGACTACGCCGCCGCCGACCGCGTCGCGCGGATG
The DNA here is from genome assembly GCA_945865925.1 of Dehalococcoides mccartyi. Classification (GTDB taxonomy): domain Bacteria; phylum Chloroflexota; class Dehalococcoidia; order UBA2979; family UBA2979; genus SURF-43. The sequence continues at coordinate 119,768 of CAMBFG010000003.1, read as the reverse complement.
GTGCCTGAGACCCTCAACATCACGCTCGAAGACGCGCTCTCCCACTCGCAGGAGATGGCCGCCGCCTACGAGTCCGAGGCCGCCGTCCGCGAACTCGTCGACACCGCGCGCAAACTCGAGGGCGTCGCCCGCCACGCCTCGACGCACGCGGCCGGCGTGGTCATTTCACGCGAGCCGCTGAGCGACGTCGTGCCGCTGCAGCGCGCGACGAAGAAGGACGCGGACGAAGAGAACGGCGTGCCCACGACGCAGTATGCGATGGCCGAGATCGAGAAGATCGGCCTCCTCAAGATCGACTACCTCGGACTGACGAACCTTACGATCCTCGGCAAGGCGATCGAGGAGATCGAGCGCCGCCGCGGCGAGCACATCGACCTCCTGACCATCCCCGATGGTGACGAGGCGGCGGCAGCACTGCTCGCGGCGGGCGAGACGTTCGGCATCTTCCAGATGGAGTCGGCGGGCATGCGCCGCTACGTGGTGGAATTGAAGCCGAAGGACATCCGCGAACTCTCCGCGATGGTCGCGCTCTTCCGCCCGGGCCCGCTGGAGCACATCCCCCGCTTCATCGACGTTAAGCACGGCCGGATCGCCGCCCACTACGCGCATGAAGACCTCCGCCCGATCCTCGATGAGACGTATGGCGTCATCACCTACCAGGAGCAGGTGCTCCAGATCGCGCGCACGTTCGCCGGCTACTCGATGGGCCAGGCGGACGTCATGCGCAAGGCGATGGGGAAGAAGAACGCCGCCGTCATGCTGGAGGAGCGCGCGAACTTCCTCACGGGCATCAAGGCGAACGGCTACACCGAGAAACTGGGGAATGACCTCTTTGACCTGATCCAGCCGTTCTCCGGCTATGCCTTCAACAAGGCACACGCGATCTGCTACGGCGTGATCGCCTATCAGACCGCCTACCTGAAGGCGCACTACACCGTCGAGTACATGTGTGCCGTCCTGCAGTCCGCGAGCGGTAACACCGACCGCATCGCCGCTGCCCTCGCGGAGTGCAACCGCCTCGGTATCCCTGTGATGGCGCCGGACGTGAACCACAGTGAGGCGAACTTCACCATCGAGACCGTCGAGGACGGCCGCGAGGGGATCCGCTACGGCCTCGCCCAGATCAAGAACGTCGGCTCGGGTGCCGTCGAGGGCCTGCTCGCCGAACGCCGCGCGGCCGGGTCATTCGCCGACCTCGAAGCCTTCGCGCGACGCATCAGCGCCCGCGAGATCAACAAGCGTGTGCTGGAGGCGCTCGCCCGGGCTGGAGCGATGGACTGCTTCGGCAGTCGCGGCGGGATCATCGGCGGTCTCGACCGCATCCTCTCGCTCGCGCAGCAGGAGCAGCGACTCCGCGAGACCGGGCAGACCTCGATGTTCGACCTCTTTGGTGCGCAGGTGGCAACGCCGCTGCCCGCGTTGGAGATCGAGAGCATCACGATCCCGCAGCAGCAGTTGCTGCAGTGGGAGAAGGAACTGCTCGGCACCTACCTTTCGGAGCATCCGTTCCAGCAGGCCTCGCAGCACCTCGCGGAGTGGGTCACGCACACGCTCTCCGAGGTGAACGCTGACCTCGTGGGCCAGGAAGCCGTGCTCGCCGGCACGGTCGTCGGCGTGCGCTCGCTCGCGACGAAGCAGGGCAAAGCCTTCGCTGCCGTCACCCTGGAGGATTTGAGCGGACAGACCGAGGTCGTCGTGTGGTCCGACCAGTACGAGCCGTGGAAGGCGCGCGGCCTCCTCTTCGAGGGCACCGTGCTCATGCTGAAGGTCACCGTCCGCCAGCGTGGCGACCGCCTGACCGTCGCTGCCGTCGAGGCCACCGCGTATGACTACGAGGCGGGGCGCCCCGCTGACGCCAACCTCAGCCGGTTCTACGTGCGGGGCACCGGCTCCCGCCTGCGCGCCGCCGAGGAGCCCGGGGTGTACGACCCGTCCACGGTGCCGCCCGCCCCGCCCGAGCCCGGCCGCCGCCCTGACCTCCGCATCGTCGCGCCGGATGCGCCGGCCCCCGAACCCATCGAGGTGCCGCCGGCGGCGCCCAGCGCCGACCTCGTCGGCCCGCACCGCCTCGTGATCACCATGGAGGAGACCACCGACGACGCGGCTGACCTCCGCCGTCTTCGGCGCATCTTTGCGCTCCTGGACGAGCACGTCGGCGACGTCCCGATCGAGTTGGTCGTGCGACAACGAGGTGGCGCGACCGCCCGCTTCCGTCGCGTCGGCGTCGACCCGAGCGCGCTCGAAGAACTGTTGAAGCGACTGCGCGGGTTCCTCGGTGTCCTCGGCGAGGCACACGAAGCCGGGGCGAAGACCTCGGATGCGCTCGCCGTCGCCGCCGGCGGCTGATCGCCCCGTATGTCGGCCCAGTCCGCGAAACGCCACAGAGACGTCACGCGCCCGTAAACACGGCCCCCTCGCTGCCCGCTAGACTGGCCCTCTCACCGCGTTGATGAGGGAGCCCATGGCTCAATTCGCCGCAGGGCCAGCAGGCTCAGACCCCCGCCCACACCAGCACCACCGCGAGGTGGATGCGATCCGTGCCGAGGTCGGGCGAGTGATCGTCGGCCAGCAGGGCATGATCGACCGCCTGCTCGTCGCGCTTCTGACCAACAACCACGCACTGATCGAGGGCGTCCCGGGGCTCGCGAAGACGCTCGCCGTGTCGACGCTCGCGCGCGCGCTCGAATGTTCGTTCGCACGCATCCAGTTCACGCCGGACCTGTTGCCCGCGGACGTCACCGGCACGCTGATCTTCAACCCGCAGGACGGTGACTTCCACACGCGGCGCGGCCCGATCTTCGCCAACGTCGTCCTCGCGGACGAGATCAACCGTGCACCAGCGAAGGTGCAGTCCGCGCTGCTCGAGGCGATGCAGGAACGCACCGTCTCGATCGGCGGGCAGACACACGCACTGCCCGACCCGTTCATGGTGCTCGCGACGCAGAACCCGATCGAGCAGGAGGGCACCTACCCGCTGCCTGAGGCGCAACTCGACCGCTTCATGCTGAAGATCGTGGTGCACTATCCCGAGCGCGACCAGGAGCGCGAGATCCTCGCCCGTTCGCTCGACCAGGGACCGCAAGAGGCACAGCCGGTTGTCGGTATGGCCGAGATCGTCAGCCTGCGCGAGGCCGTCCGCGCCGTCGAGGTGAACGAGCGCATCCGTGAGTACATCGTGCGGATCGTGGAGGCGACGCGGGAGCCCGCACGCTTCCGCCTCGCCGAGTTGCAGCCGCTGCTGGAGTTCGGCGTCTCGCCACGCGCGGGCGTCTTCCTCGCGCGCGCGGCGCAGGCCTACGCCTTCCTCGATGGTCGCGAGTACGCCACACCCGAGGACGTGAAGGCGCTGGCGCCGGATGTGCTGCGGCACCGCCTGATCCTGACCTACGAAGCCGAGGCGCGCGGGGTTGGCGCGGACGAGATCGCCACGCGCATCCTCGAGAGCATCGGGATCCCCTAGGGCCGGGCCATGACCCCCCTCGCCACACCGGACACCCACGACGATGTGCTCGCGCTGAGCACGGAGGCACTGGCCCGCGTCCGCGCCATCGAGATCCGCGCGCGCCGGCGTGCTGCCAGCATGACCGCGGGCACCTACCGCTCGATCTTCCGGGGCGCGGGCATCGAGTTCGCGGAGGCGCGTGAGTACGTCCCCGGCGATGACGCACGCCGCATCGACTGGAACGTCACCGCACGCATGGGCACCCCCTGGGTGAAGGAATACGTGGAGGAACGCGAGCTCACCGTGGTCTGCGCGGTCGACGCCTCCGCCTCCGCGCTCGCGGCCCGTCCGGCGCGCGGACGCTTCGAGGCCGCTGCGGAGGCCGTGGCGCTCCTCGGCTTCTCAGCGACGTTCAACCACGACCGCGCCGGCCTGCTGCTGTTCGACGAAGGCGTCCGCTCCTTCGTCCCGCCCCGTCGAGGCGTACGCCACGTCACGCGGCTCGTCGGTGACGTCCTGCGCGCGCAACAGGCCGCGCCCGGCCGCTCCACGGATATCGGCGCCGCCGCTGACTATCTCGGCCGAGTGCTGCGCCGGCGCTCCACCGTCTTCCTGATCTCAGACTTCATCGCGAGTGGTTACGAAGAGGCCCTTCGCGGCCTCGCCCGCCGGCACGAGGTCATCGCGGTCACGCTCGTCGATCCGCTCGACGTGGCGCTGCCGGACGTCGGCATGATCGAGGTGGTGGACGCCGAACGAGGCGCACGCATGCTCCTTGATTCATCGAGCGCGCGGGTGCGTGAGGCGTATGCCACTGCCGCGGCTGAACGCGCCGACCGGCGGCGGCGCTCGCTCGGTGTCGCTGGTGTTGATGAGATCGAGGTACGCCTCGACCGTGACGTCACCACGCCGCTCGTCGCCTACTTCCGCCGCCGCGCGAGGGCCCTCTGATGCGCGCCCTGGCCGTCCTCGTGGTGCTTGCGGCCTCGCTGGTCGCAATGTCGCCGCGCGATGCTGTCGCGCAGCAACCGCCCGCGCCGATCCTCGGCGTCGAGATCACGATGAACCAACCGGAGGCCTCGGTCGGCGACCGCGTGCTGCTCACGCTGCGCATCCGGCATCGCGCGGACGTCGCGGTGACTGCGACTCCCGAGGCGCCGCCGGATGTCGAGTTCGGCAAACAGAACGTGACCACCCTCGCCCTACCGGACGGCGTCGTGCAGACCACCGTGACGTGGACGGTGCAACCGTTCGTCCTCGGCCCTGTCGGACTGCGTGCGTTCCCCGTCGCCTGGGTCACGCAGGATGGACGCACCGGGCGCTTCCTCGTGCAGCCGCCCCGCTTCGAGGTCCAACCACTGCGGACAGCAGACGACACGCTGCTGCGCCCGCTGAAGGACCCCGTTGCTGTTCCCGGCGGCCCACCGGCCTGGCTGCGACCCGCGCTCTACAGCCTCGCGGCAATCGCCTCGCTCGCGCTGGTAGGTACGCTGCTGTGGATCCTCGCGCGTCAGGTACGCGCGCTCCTCGGGAGGCGCCGGTACGGCCCCGCCGTGGCAGCGATCCCGATCGTGATCACGGCGGAGTCCTCCGCGCGCGAGTCGCTCGATGACCTCGCCGGCCTGCGTCTGACCGACTCCGACGCGTTCGAGCAGTACTACGGGACGATCGCCGTTGTGGTGCGGCGCTACCTCTCCGAGCGGATCGGCTTCAACGCCCACGCCCTGACGACGGACGAACTCGAGCGGCGCATGACCGCGAACGGCGTCGACCGCTGGCAGGCACGCCTCGTTGGTGGCCTACTCGAGCGATGCGACTCCGCGGTGTACGCGCACCGCTTCCCCGATCCCACCTCCGCCGACCATGACCTCACGGTCGCTTACGAGATCGTGGAACTGTCGAGGCCGGGCGCGCCCCGCATCGGCGTCCTGCCACGCGGAGCGACGGCGTGATCCCCGGCCTCAACGGCCTCCCCGGGTTCGAGGGCTTCGCCTTCGCGACGCCGGCGCTACTGCTGCTCCTGCCGGCGGCTCTCGCGCTCCTCTTGCCCGGCCTGGTGCGGCGCCGCACGGCCACGGTGATCGCGGACGGCTCGCTCGCACGGGCGGCGGCCCGTCCCTCGTGGCGCCTGCGGATGCGATGGCTCCCTGGCGCGCTCCGCGTCCTCGCGATCGCGCTGCTCGTCGTGGCGGTCGCGCGACCACGTCACGGCAACGCCATCACCGTGGCGCCCGAGGAAGGCGTCGATATCGTCTTGTCCGTCGACGTCTCGTCCTCAATGACGCTGGCGGTGACACGTGGCACGACCCGTATCGCGGCGGCTCAGCAGGCCGTCGCCGAGTTTGCCGGGCAACTCGATGGCGGCCGGATCGGCCTCGTCGCCTTCCAGTCGCGCGCGATCACACTTTCGCCGCTCACGGCTGATCACAACGCGATCAAACTGCGCGCCAAGACGCTCGAGCCGGGCCTCGTCGAGGACGGCACGGCCATTGGCCTCGGTCTTTCCGAGGCGCTGCTGCTGCTCGGTGAGTCGCCTGCACGCAGTCGTGTCGTCGTCCTGCTGAGCGACGGTGAAAACAACGCAGGTAACGTGGAACCGGAGCAGGCCGCGCGCGTGGCGCAGACCCTCGGCATCCGCGTCTACACCATCGCCTTCGCCGGCACGACCGGCGCGGCTTCCGGCCTCCGCGCGATGGCGATCTCCACTGGCGCAGAGTCGTACGACGCCCGCACGCCCGAGGAGTTGAAGAAGATCTATGCCGACATCGGCAAACTCGAGCGGTCGAGACTGGGTGAGCGGAAGTTCGTCGACTTCACGGAGTATGGCCCGTGGTTCGCGGGCATTGCTGTCGCGCTCCTGCTCGCGGAGGGCGCCCTGCGCGCCACCTGGCTGCGGAGGACGTCGTGAACGCCTTCCTCGACGTCTTCGCGTGGCCGCTGGCTCTGTTTGCCCTCATTGCCGTCCCGGTCGCTGGCCTGTTCGCTCGCGTCGAGGTTAGGCGGCGGCGCGCGGCTCGCCTCGCGCTCGGCGGCCCGGCCGAGGGCGTACGCCGTCGCGACCTCGTCGCGCTGGTCGGTCCAGCACTCCTCGTCGGCGCCATCGCGCTCGCGGCCCTCGCCTTCGCCCGACCTCGTTGGGGTGCGCAGGAGATCCCCCTCGAACAGCGCGGGATCGATGTCGTGGTCGTCCTCGACATCTCGCGCTCGATGCTTGCCGAGGACATCGTCCCGTCGCGCGCGAAGGCGTCAGCGTCGGCGGTCAGCGAACTGCTCACCCACCTGCAGGGCAACCGCGTCGGCCTCATCACCTTTGCGGGCACCTCGTTCTCGCGGTCGCCGCTCACCCTGGACATCGAGACGGTGCGGACGCTGGTGAACGGCGCACAGAACGAGTCGTCACTCGTGCGTCCCGGCTCAGACCTCGGTGGCGCAGTGAACGCAGCGCTCACGCTCCTCGACGTGAGCGACCGCGCGACGACGCAGGTCATCCTCGTGGTGACGGACGGCGAGGTGCAGCAGGCCGACATCACGGCGGTCGCGGGCGCGGCGAACAAGGCGAAGGCCCAGCGCGTCCGCGTCTACGGCGGCTACGCTGCCTCCGATGAGCCCGCGGCATTGCCGGCCTCGAGCGGCGGTACGGACACCACTCGAGGTCAGCGCACGCCGCTCCTCGCCCTCGCCGAGCAGACGGACGCGCAGTTGCGCGACGTGGCACAGGTGCCGGGCTACGCGGTCGAGTTCCGTCGCCTTCAGCAGACGCGCTTTGCCGAAGCCTCGCGCCTCGCGAGCGTCGAGCGCTTCCAGTGGTTCGCCGGGGCCGCGCTCGCGCTGCTCGTCGCGCAGGTCCTGCTCCCGCACACCTCCATCCGCCAGCCATCGAGGGGTGTGCGACGCCTTGGCTTCCGCCGCTCACGTGTCGGGCGTGCGGCCGCGCTGACCTCGATGGTGATCGCGATGCTGCTGTTGTCCGGCTGCACGACGCTGCTCGGCACGCAGGTCTACCGCGCCGTCGCGGAGGGCAACCGCCTGTACGACGAAGGCCAGTACGAGGAAGCGCTGGCCGCGTACGACCGGGCGCTGGCCGCCGACCCGAAGAGCGCGGCGATCGCCTACAACCGCGGCCTCGCGCTGCACCGTCTCACCCGCTACGACGAGGCGTACCGCACCACCCTCGCCGCGATCAATGAGGCCACAGACCCTGCGCTTGTTGCACAGATGGAGTATGCCGCCGGCAACAGCGCAATGCTCCTCGAACGTTGGGAAGACGCGCGTACGCGCTACGTCGCCGCGCTGCGGATCGACGCGGGTGACGCGGCGACGAAGGCGAACCTCGAACTGGCGCTGGCGAAGACCGGCCGTGGTCAGAACGCGGACCCGAGCGACGATGGCCAGAGCCCGCAGGACGGCAGCGGACAGGATCCGCCACCTCAGAATCAGCCGGGTAGCGGCTCGCCACCACCGGGCCCGCAGCCCGGCCAGCAACCGGGCCAGCAGGGCCCGCCGCAGCCGGGCTCCGGCACGCCGCCCGGGCAGCCCGGCCAGCAGCCTAACCAGCCGGCTCAGCCGGGCGACACCACTGCTGCAGGAGACGAGCCTGCCCCGCCGACACAGGCCGAGGCCCAGGCAGCACTCGAGGCGGCACTCGCGGCGCTCGGCCCGGAGGTGACCCGTGAGCAGGCGCTGCGGATCCTGCAACTCGCACAGCAGGCGAACGCGTTGAACCGACCGTCCCGACCGGGTCCGCCGAACGGGCCGCCGCCACCTCGATAGGACTCTCGATAGGGCTGAGGACTACGGCGTCTGCGCCCGGCCGGATGACCGCCGGCGTCCGCCTGCACCTCCAGCCGACCGCACACCGGCACGGAGCGCGCGCGCTCCGACGAGCGGTGGCGCCATTCGAGGACGTTCCGGCACCTGCCATAGTCGGAGTACGCGCTTCGCGATCCGCTTGTGCAGCACTCCACGGACGGCTCGGTAGGCCCGCTCTGCCTCGGCTGTGGCATCGGCGTTCTCCGCGCCGCCCTCGCGCGCGTATCGCTGATTCGTGTAAGAGACCGCGAGCATGCGCATCGCGTCCGGCTCGCCCAGGCCGGGACCGAGTACCTCGGCGGCCTCCGTCGGTGTGCAGGCGGCATCTGGCGCGAGGCCCGCGAGTTCGGCGAGGCGCATCACCTTCGACCAGCGCGCGAGCGGCGCGCTCAGCCCTCGGAACGGACGCTCCCACCACCACCGTCCGATGACGACGACCACGAGGCCGATCATCGAGATCACGAGGAGCGACGCGAAGACGCGGGCGAACAGCCGGCGTCCAGCGCCCGTGATTGTCTCCTGGTCGGACGCCGACACCTGCAACGCGGGGTCGCCCCCGTCGAGGCCATCGAACAGCAGCGCGTCGAGTTCGCTGGTGTCCACCCCGCTCGCCGCCTCCAGCGCTGCCGTGTCGTCACCAGGTCGTGCCACCACGCCACGCGAGGGCGTCGGGTTGAACTCCACCCACCCGAGGTGGGGGAAGTAGACCTCGGGCCACGCCCACGCGCGCTGCTCCGTGACCGTGTACACCTTGTCGGTGCTGTCGAAGTCCGCCGGGTCGAGGACGAAGCCAGCAGCGAGGCGCGTCGGGATCCCCACCGATCGCAGCATCACCGCCATCGCGCTGGAGAAGTGGTCGAAGTATCCCGCCTTCTCGTCGAAGAGGAAGAACGCGACCGAGTCACGTCGCGGGGCGGGGCGCTTCGGCTCCAGCGTGAACGTGTAGGTGCCGCGCAGGTACGTCTCCACGCGGCGGACTGCCTCGTACGGTGTCGCCACGTTGCCGATCACCTGCTTGGTGAGTTCGGCGACCTCGGGTGGGGTGCCAGCGGGCAACTGCGTGTAAATGCGGAAGATGTCGTCCGGGTAGTCCGTTCCGGCGTCCTGCAGCGTATTGATCGCTGCTGCCGAGACCGCACCCACCACGATGTAGTCCGTGCCAACTTTCGCGTCCTTGTCGGGCGCGATCGCCGCCGGCTGCGCACCCGGTGCGCCAAGGATCCGTCCGGGCTTGTCGGCGGCGAGTGGATCGCCCGGGGCGAGCAGACGTCGCTCTGGTCCGCCTTCGCCGACGACCGAGATCTTCGCCTTCACGGGCCGGCGCACCTGCGCGCGGCTGCCATCCGTGCCCTGCTCGGCTTGCTCGATCGTGAGGTCGAGGGCTCTCGCGGCCGCCTGGGAGAGTTTCCACCCGGCACCGGTGTACTCGTCGTAGACCGCACCGCGCAGGGTCATCGGCTCAGGCGAGTCAACGCGGTAGATCGCCGTGCCGTCCAACGTCACCGGACCCTGGATCGGGAACGTCGGGCCCAGGGTATGTACAGGCACGGTCTTCTTCGACGAGATGCCGACGAATACGCCGCCCGAGCCCTCGAACTGGTCCGCGATCGGTGAGATGAGGGCGCCCCACGCTCGCGCGACCGGGCTCCAGTTGTTGGCTGTCGGTACCGCCCACGCCGCGATCACGAGGACGCCCGCGACGATCGAGGCGACCATCAGCACCTCGACGGACATGAAATCAGGCGGCTGCACCCGCTGGTGTCCCCAGCGCTCGGCGGCCCGCGTGTACTGCAGCCGTGTCACGAGCAGCACCGACGCGACGACGAAGAACACGACAGCGAACGAGGGCTGTCCCGGCAGGTAGGAGATATTCGTCAACAGCACGAAGCCGCCCGGCAGCACGGCTGCCCAGGGGTTCTTCCAGCGCGCGGTCGCCCATACCGTCACGAACGCGACGAGGAATACCGCGAGCACGAGGACGACGACGAACGGGAGCGGGTCGGCGGAGAAGTCCTTCGCGATGAACGCCCTGACCCAGTCTTGCATCCGGAGCCAGAACTCGGACCAGCGGGCGCGCCATCCGTCGCCGCCCGTGGTGTCCACGAGGAGCAGCGTCCGTAGGACGAGGACGAGCGTCACCGTGATCGCGGACGCCGCCCCCAGGACCGCGCTTGCCCATCCAGGCACCGAGGACTTCGCGATCACCCATCCGATGACGAGGCCCCACAGCGCGATGGCCACCAGCGAGGGCATCTCGTCTACCCAGTCCGCGGACTGGAGCGAGCCCACCACCGGCACCATCAAGAAGAGCAACAGCGTGAAGGTCAGCCACTCCTCCCAGGAGAGCCACCACGGCTGCTCCTTGCGGTCATTCGCGCGCGTCGCCGGCGCGAAGTAGTCGTCCAGTGCCCGTACTGCCATCAGCGGGCCTCCGGGACGGCGCGACCGAGCGCCGGGTCGGCACCCGAGGACAGCACGCGGCGCAGGTCGTCTTGCGCCTTCACGGTGTAGGCATAGATGCCAGCAGCGGCGAGCGTCCCGTATACGGGCAGCGGGCTGGGCGCCGGCCCGAACGTGTCCGCCTCGATCAGCACGGCCGCGACCTTCACCCCGCGCGCCGCCAGCGACATCATCGTGTACGCCCATTGTTCGTCCGTTGACGGCGTGACGACGACCACCGTGGTGTGCCGCCCGAAGCGTCTCGACTCCTCGAGGAGCAGCGCCGACAGCGTGACGTCACCCACCGCCCGCGCGAGCGCGAGGGACTCCAGGGTGCGGGTGAAGTGGCTCTGCCCGCGGTCCGGCTCGTCGATGCGGAGGTCGTCGCCGAAGGTGACGAGGCCCACCGAGCGGTTCGCGTTGATGAAGTAGCGCACGATGGCGGCCGCCACCTGCACCGTGGACTCCTCCGTGCCGTCTTCGCCCGCGCCGACATGGTGCTGCGCCTCGAGGTCCACCACCACCCAGATGTCCGAGGCGGGGTCGAGTTCGAACTGCTTCACCATCGGCTCGCCCTTACGGGCGGTCGCTGGCCAGTGGATGCGGTTGTACGAGTCGCCCGGTGCGTACTCGCGCAGGCCGGCGACGTTCGGGGTCACGTTGTGCGTGCGACGTCGGAAGCGGCCCTCGCCCGGCAGGTTGGCGGGCGGGATCGCGAAGTTCGGCAGGTCGGGCGCGTTCGGATAGACGAGGACGGTCGTCTGGTCGCCGAACGTCCGCCGGAACGTGAAGAACCCGAAGGGGTCACTCGCGGACACGACTACCGGGCCCAGCGTGTACACGCCGCGCACCCGCGTCCTCGTGCGGTATGCCCACGACATCGCGCCGCGCGAGCCCATCGTGAACACGCGCTGCGCGCTGTGGCCAGGGACCGAGGACGGGTCCTCCACCTCCAGCCACACCTTCGGCAGGATCGAGCGGCTGCGTACGGTGATGTGGCCCTCGATCGGCTGGCCCTGCGTCACGCGGTGTGACGTGCGGGTCACCTGGACGTCCAGGCTGTCCGCCATCGCGCGCGTCCAGAAGTACAGCAGTGGGATCGCGAAGATGATGACGTAGGCGATGCGGAACAGCAGCCAGAAGCCAGTCGCGAACCCGACGACGACGCACACGATCGCGACGATGGCCGCCAGCGACACGTTGCCGCGGTTGACGACCTCACGCAGGAAGCGACGCATCACGCGCCTCGATCGCCTACGCGCCGCCGCGGGCGCGGACGCCCGGCACCGGCACGCGTCCGAGGACTTCTTCCACGATCTGGCGTGCGTCGATCTCACGGACGCGCGCGCTCGGGCTCACGATCACGCGATGTCCCAGCGTGGAGTACGCCAGCAACTTCACGTCGTCCGGCTGCACGAAGTCACGCCCGTCCAGCATCGCGTGTGCCTGCGTCGCCCGCATGAGCGCGAGCGATCCGCGCGGTGACGCGCCGAGGTAGGCCGCCTCGTGTTCACGCGTCGCGTTCGACAGGCTCACGATGTACTGCTTGATCAGCGGGTCGACGTAGATCCGTCCGACCGCTTCCTGTAGTTCGAGGAGCTCTGCCGGCGATACCACTTCGCCCAGCGTCTCGATGGGGTGGCGCTCCTGCTGCGCGTCCATGATCAGCACTTCGTCCGTCGGGCTCGGGTAGCCAAGGTGGATGCGCATGAAGAATCGGTCGAGCTGGGCCTCCGGCAGCGGGAACGTGCCCTCGTACTCGATCGGGTTCTGCGTGGCCATCACCATGCTTGGTCGCGGCAGGATGTGCGTGATCCCGTCCACCGTGACCTGGTGCTCCTCCATCGCTTCGAGGAGCGCGGACTGCGTCTTCGGCGTCGCGCGGTTCACCTCGTCGGCGAGGACGATCTGCGCAACGATCGGGCCTGGCCGGAACACGAACTCTCCGGTGCCCTGGCGGTACACCGAGACGCCGGTGACGTCGGTCGGCAGCAGGTCGGGCGTGAACTGGATGCGCGCGAAGGAGCATCCAGTCGACTTCGCGAGCGCCCGTGCCAGCATCGTCTTACCGACGCCGGGTACGTCCTCGATCAGCAAGTGACCACGACAGAGCAACGTCACGAGGGCGAACCGCGCCTCGTCCGTCTTGCCGATGATCACGCGCTCGACGTTGGCGAGGATGCGCTCCGCGACGAGTTTCGGGGCTTCCATCTGCTCCTCCGCGTGGGCCGCCTGTCCGGGGGTGCCATCCGTAACCCAGAGGTGACGCTGGCACCTCGGTTCCGCCCGAGGGGTGCGAATGCGTGGGGTCGTTGCCGGGGCCGCATCCGGCTGCGAACGGCGGGAGTATAGCAATCTGGCGAGTCGCACCTGTGAAAATTTCCGAGAGAGCAGGCTTTCCGGATCGACGAGGCCTCCCGGGCTAGGATGAAAGCAGGGTGCGCCATACGGCGTCCCGGGCGGAGAAGTATGAAGCAGCCGTTCCCCAGGCCGTGGTCACGTCGCGCTGTGCTGCGCGCAGGCGTTGCGCTGAGCCTTGCCGTGCCCGCAGCCGCCTGCTCGTTCGGGCGCGGAGCCACTACCGACGCGACGACCTCCCCGACCGCCCAGCCCACCGAGGGCTCCCCCTCCGCCACCAACACCGCGACCTCGACGCCGGCGCAGTCACCGACGCCGACCCCGACACCCACCGCCACGACGCCCCCGGCCACCCAGTCACCGGCTGCGTTCGAGTTCCGTCCGAGGACCGTCGGAAACGGCGAAGCCACACTCCTCATCGTCCGCGCGATCGAGCGGACAGGAGTTGTGCGGTTCATCGGCACCACGGTGCCACTCCGTGCGCAGGGCGACTTCCTATGGGCGCTCCTCGGCGTCCCCGTGGACGCGACTCTGGGAGCGCGCACCGCGCAGGTCACGCTCTTCGACGCAGCGGGCAAGACCACACGGCAGATCGACGCCGTCACGCAGGTCGTACACGTCGAGCGCCCCGTCGACTACCTCGAAGTGACCGAGGAGGTGGGGGCCATCCTCACGCCGCAAGCCGGGATCACCGAGGAGCAGTTGCGGGCGAAGGAATTCGCCGCGTTCGACCCGGATGTCCGCTGGGACAGGCCGTTCATCAAGCCGGCGGCAGGCTACATCTCCACCGAGTTCGGCTCGGGGCGCTCGATCAACGGCGGGCCCATCGGTGGGTTCCACTCGGGTGCTGACATCGCCAACGACCAGGGCACACCCATCGTTGCAGCCGCCCCCGGCCGCGTCGCCTTCGTCGAGACCCACCCGATCCGGGGTATCTCGGTCATCATCGATCACGGCTCCGGCGTGAAGAGCGGCTACCACCACCTGGAGGCGGCACTCGTCACGCCAGGGACGTTCGTCAGCGCGGGCACGCTCATCGCACGCATGGGGACGACCGGCTTCTCCACCGGCCCGCACCTCCACTGGGAGGTCACCGTCTACGGCGTCAACGTCGACCCGTTCACCTGGACGACGCAGACCTTCCGCCCCTAACGCTGCTCTTCTGCCCGCCGTCCAACGACGCACGACCACTCGAGGCCATCGTGCCGCGTCACCTCGCGCAGGCCGGCGCGCCGTGCCGCTCGCACCATCACATCGGCGTCCACGGTGAGGAACCCCGAGACCACCGCCGCGCCGCCCGGTCGGACCGCCGCCACGATCGCGGGGAGCAGCGCACGCACGGCGATCGATGAGATGTTCGCGACGACGACCTCGGCGCACGCGACCGGCGACGTCCGAGGCCACGGCCACGCGTCGCCCAGCGAGCCCGCCGCCGCCGTGATCCGTCCCTCGACACCGTTGAGTGTCGCGTTCTCACGCACCACCGCTACCGTCGACGCGTCGAGATCGCACGCGCGTACCCGCCGCGCCCCGTGCTTCGCCGCCGCGATCGCGAGGATGCCGGAGCCCGCCCCCACATCGAGGACGGTGCAGCCCGGCGTCACCACCCCTTCGAGTGCTTCCAGGCACAGCCGCGTCGTCTCGTGCTGCCCGGTCCCAAAGGCGGTCCCGGGGTCGAGGTCGATCACAACCTCGTGTGGCTGCGCGCGGTACTGCTCCCAGGTCGGCCGGATCACCGTCCGCTCGCCCAGGTGCAGCACACCGAAGAAGCGCTTCCACGCCTCTGACCACTGCTCCGGACGCACCTCGATCACTCGCAGCCGGCCGAGGGGTGAGTGGAGTGGCAGTGACATGAGATGACGCCGAAGCGCGCGTCGGGCCGCTGTCTCAAAGGGCGCGGGCACCGTCCCGCGCACGGTCCACGGCACATCGAAGCGCTCGGTGTAGGTGAAATCGGCGTCGTCATCGAGCAGGATCGCGGGCTCGATCGCGACGCCCTCGGCGCCCGCGATGCGCAATGCGTCCGCCACGAGTTCCGCATCGAGCGCATCGCAGCGCACGATGGCCTCGACCCACTGGGAGGCCTCGGGCGTGGGCGAGCGTCGAGGTGTCACCGCTATGGGACGAAGGCGTCGCGGATGCGCGAGAACAGCGAGGGGTCCTCGGGGACATCGGGCGTACCCAGCGAGTCGGCGAGTTTCGCCAGCATGTTCTTCTGTTCCTTGGTCAGCGTGGTCGGTGTCACCACGTGCGTGCGCACGAGCAGATCGCCGCGCCCGGTCCCCCGGAGGTACGGGACGCCCTTGCCACGGATCGCGTGGACGTCACCGTGCTGCACGCCCGGCTTCAACTTCAGCGCCACCGCCTCGCCCTCGAGCGTGGGGACGTCGAGGTCCATCCCCAGCGACGCCTGTGCGATGTTCAACGGCAGTTCGTACACGAGGTCGTTGTCCACACGCTTGAAGCGCTCGTGCGGTCGCACGCGCAGTTCGACGTACAGGTGTCCCGGCTGTCCACCGCGCGGTCCGTGGTCGCCCTCGCCCGAGATGCGCAACTGTGAGCCGTCATCGACGCCTGCCGGCACCTTCACCGATCGGCTCACCTTCACGCGCCGCAGCCCGTTCCCGCGGCACGTCTTGCACGGGTCGGTGACGATGCTGCCCTCACCTCGGCAGCGCCCGCACGCCGCCACGTTCACGAACTGGCCGAAGACCGACTGCTGCACACGTCGGAGTTCGCCCTGGCCCTTGCAGTCGGGACACTCGGGCCGCGCGACGCCGTTGACCTGGCCGGTGGACTTGCAGTCCGCGCATCGCTCCGTGCGTTGGTAGGCGATCTCCTGCTCCACGCCGAAGACGGCCTCCTCGAGGCTGAGCGTCATCGTCGCGCGCAGGTCGGAACCAGGCTGTGGCCCCGCGCGCCTCGATGCCGTCCCGCGGAAGAACGCATCGAAGATGTCGCCGAACCCGCCGAAACCATCGTGGCCGGTGAAGCCCTGCGCGCCCGCGTTCCCGATCCCGGCGGCGCCGAAACGGTCGTACCGCGCGCGCTTCTCCGCGTCGGAGAGCACTTCGTAGGCGGCGTTGATCTGCTTGAAGCGCGCCTCAGCGCCCTCGTCCTTGTTCCGGTCGGGGTGGAACTCCATCGCGAGTTTGCGGAACGCGCGCTTCACATCGTCCGGGGTGGCATCCCGGGCGACACCCAGCGTGCCGTAGAGGTCGTCAGTGCCAGTCGTCATAGACCAATCATCCTAAACGACGGTCCCCGCGAGCGCTGCTCGGGAGCGTCCTACGAGGCCTCACCACCCAGGACGCGCCGAAGCCCTCGGATCGCCTCGGCGGGCACCCCCACGCCGCGCAAGTACCCCTCCGCGCCGCCGTATCGCGCCTCGAGGCCGTCGAGGAACCCGGAGATCGCTTCCGGAGGGACGCTCAGCGCGAAATCGAGTTGCTCCGGAGTCGCCGTCGCGTACCAGCCACCGCGCGTCTGCCAGTAGGCTGCCGTCCGCTCCCGTTCCAGGTTCGTCATCGCGTAGTCCGCCTCGATCGTCTCGCGCGGCACCCCGAGGATTTCGAGGGCCATCGCGCTCACGACGCCGGTGCGGTCCTTCCCGGCCGAACAATGGACGACCACCGGGTATGAGTCAGGGTTCCCTAGGACCTCGAAGATGTCGCGGAAGGACTCCCCGCCCACTTCGAGGTAGGCGAGGTAGCGCTCGGCGGAGATGCGCGGCCCCGCGATTGCGGTGACGGAAGCGTCCTCTTTCACGACCGGCAGCAAGTGATAGGTCGCGCCGAGTTCCGTGATCGGGTGCGGCCGGTCGCGCTGGCCCTCGTCCCCACGCCGCAGGTCGATCACCGAGCGGATGCCGAGCCCGCGTGCCCGCTCGATGTCGTCGTCTTCGAAGGCGGCGGGCGCTCCGGCGCGGTAGTACCGCTGCCATGTGACAGGCCCCGCCTCCGCCGCGTACCCACCGAGGTCGCGCACGTTGAACCAGCGTCCGAACGGGATGTGACGGCGTTTGAACTCTTCGATCACGGCATACCGCCCCTGTCAGACACAGACGCCCGCCGGAGGTTACTCGACGGGCGCCTGCCGTATGTCTGTCGCGATTCCGGGAGCGTTAAACCTCGCGGAACTCGCCTTCGATCGTGTCGCCGGTACCGCCTGCCGCGGCTGCGGCCGGGTCAGCACCCTCTGCGCCGGGGGCGTTTGCCTCCGCCTGCTTCGTGTAGATCGCGTTGCCGACTTCCTGCATCGCCCGGGAGAGGGCATCCGCCCGCTCCTTGATCAGGTCGCCGTCCTCGCCCGTCAGCGCTTCGCGCACGCCGGCCAGTGCCGCCTCGACGGTCGACTTCTGCTCGGCGGTCACGATTTCGGCGTTGTCACGCAGCATCTTCTCGGCTGAGTAGACGAGGGTGTCGCCCTGGTTCCGCGCCTCAGCGGTGGCGCGCTTCTTCGCGTCCTCGCCGGCGTGGATCTCGGCTTCCTTGCGCAGCCGCTCGACCTCGCCGTCGGTCAGGCCGCTCGAGGGCTGGATCGAGACGTGCTGCTGCTTCCCGGTCGCCTTGTCCGTCGCCGACACCTTCACGAGGCCGTTCGCATCGATGTCGAACGAGACCTCGATCTGCGGGACGCCTCGCGGCGCGGGCAGCAGGCCGTCGAGGATGAAGCGGGCCAGCGACTTGTTGTCGCCTGCCATCGAGCGCTCGCCCTGCACCACGTGGATCTCCACGCTCGGCTGGTTGTCGCTCGCGGTCGAGAACGTTTGCGACGCCGTCGTCGGGATCGTCGTGTTGCGCTCGATCAGCGGGGTCGCGACGCCGCCGAGGGTTTCGATGCCCATCGTCAGTGGCGTGACGTCCAGGAGCAGGACGTCCTTCACCTCACCCTTGAGCACGCCGGCCTGGATCGCGGCACCGATGGCCACGACCTCGTCCGGGTTCACGCCCTGGTGTGGCTGCTTCCCGAAGAATTCCTTCACGCGCTGCACGACGAGCGGCATGCGCGTCATGCCACCGACGAGGACCACCTCGTCGACGGCGGAGGCCTGCACGCCCGCGTCCTTGAGGGCCTGCGCCACCGGCACGAGCGTCTGCTCGACCAGCGACACGACCAACTGCTCGAACTTCGCACGCGTGAGCGTCAGCACCATGTGCTTCGGCCCGGCGGCGTCCGCCGTGATGAACGGCAGGTTGATCTCCGTCGATTGCGCCGAGGACAACTCGATCTTCGCCTTCTCGGCGGCTTCCTTCAGGCGCTGAAGCGCCATCCGGTCCTGCGAGATGTCGATGCCCGAGTCACGCTTGAATTCGGCCGCGAGGAACTCGATCAACACGTTGTCGAAGTCGTCGCCACCGAGGAAAGTGTCGCCGTTCGTCGCCTTGACCTGGAAGGTGCCGTCGCCGATCTCGAGGATCGAGATGTCGAACGTGCCACCACCGAGGTCGTAGACGGCGATCAGCTCCTCCGCCTTTGAGTCGAGGCCGTAGGCCAGCGACGCGGCGGTCGGCTCGTTGATGATGCGTAGCACTTCGAGGCCGGCGATGCGGCCCGCGTCACGCGTGGCCTGGCGCTGGGCGTCGTTGAAGTACGCCGGGACGGTGATCACCGCCTCCGTGACGGACTCGCCGAGGTAGGCCTCCGCGTCCGCCTTCAACTTCTGCAGCACCATCGCGGAGACCTCGGGCGGCGAGTACTGACGGCCGCCCAGCTCGACGCCGGCGTCGCCGTTGTCGCGCTTCACCACCCCGAAGCCAGCCACCTTCTTCAGGCGGTTGACCTCTTCGTCCTCGAACTTGCGGCCCATGAGCCGCTTCACCGAGTAGACGGTGTTCTGCGGGTTGGTGACCGCCTGGCGCTTCGCGACAGTACCGACGAGGCGTTCCCCGTCCTTCGTCACGGCGACCACAGACGGCGTCGTCCGACCGCCCTCAGCGTTGGGGATGACGCGAGGCTCCCCGCCTTCCATCACCGCCACGCACGAGTTCGTCGTGCCCAGGTCGATGCCGATGACCTTACCCATATAGTTGCCTCGCTCTCTCGCCTTACTGCGTCTGCGCGTCGTGCGCGCCGGTGGCCTCTGCCCCGGCTGGCGTACCCGCGCCCACAATCACCATCGCCGGCCGCACCACCCGGTCGCCCAGCGCGTACCCGCGCCGCACGAGGTGGATGACCGCCCCCTCCGGACCCGGTGCCGAACCAGCGGCCTCGTGTCGGGCGGGGTCGAACGGCTTGCCGAGCGCGTGGATCTCCGTGACCCCGCTTTGCTCCAGCACGCCGCGGAACTTCTGCATCACCAGCCGTACGCCCTCGGCCCACGGCTGCTCGGACATCTCGCCCGGCGTCGCCTCGATCGCGCGCTCGAGGTCGTCGAGCACCGGGAGGAAGGCCACCACCGCGCCGGTCACCGCCGCCGCGCTCCACTCCGCACGCTCATCGCGTGAGCGGCGGAGCAGGTTCTGGTAGTCAGCGACGGCCCGCGCCTGCGCCGCTCGCGCCGTTTCAAGTTCGGCGCGCAGCGACTCCAGCGTCGGCTCCTCCACGTCCGCGGGAGATGCCGTAGCCTCCGCCCCGACCGGGGAGTCCTGTTCGTCCGTCATCGTCTTCCCTTGTTCGAGTGTGATTCGCGCCGCCGCGATCACACACCTTCAGTCTCCGCGCGCGGCCATCGCTATCGCATGTCGCGCAGCAGTTGTCCCATCAAGGATGCGATGTAGCGCACCCGCGGGATCGTCCGCTCGTACGCCATCCGCGTCGGGCCCACCACTGCGACCGTACCGGCCGACTCGGGGTCGCCGTATCGCGCGATCACCACGCTCCAGTCCTGCATCTCGTCCGCGGCCATCTCGCTACCGATGACCACTCGCGTCTCACCCGGCAGCGCGTCCGCCGCACCTTCGAGGAGCGTCCTCAGCCGGTACGTCTGCAGCCGTGCCACCGCGTCCAGCATCCGGTCCGGGTCCGCGAACTCCGGCTGCCGGAGCGCTCGCGAGAGCCCGTCCAGGTACGTCTCTTCCGCGCCGCGGTGCTCCTCGATCAACTCCGCCGCCGCCCGTGCGGTCGAGGCGTCGTCGACATCGACGAGGTCGGCGGCCAGCGCTCGAGCGCCCGGGCCGTCCGCGGCTGCGAGTCGCGCGTTCAACCGCGCCGCCCGCTCTTGCAACTCCGCCTGTGTGGCCGGCGTCCGAAGCGGCACCAGCCGCTGTCGCAGCCGTCCGTCGTCCATCACCGCCACCAGCAGCGCGGTGTCTGCGTTCAACTCGACCAGTTGGAGGTGGCGAAGCCGCCCTGCCGTCACCGTCCGAGGTCGCGTCACCACCGCCACGTTCCCCACGGCACCCGCGAGGATCGTTGCGGTCAGGCTGAGCCAGTCTTCCAGACCACCCCCCACCTGGTGTAGTTGGTGGGTGATCGTCCGCTGTTCTTCCGCCCCAACCGGCTCTTCCGCCATCAGCGACTGCACGTACGTGCGGTAGCCGAGGTCGGACGGAATCCGGCCCGCCGACGTGTGCGGGTGGGTGATGTACCCCTCGTCCTCCAGCCGTGCCATCTCGTTCCGCACGGTCGCCGACGAGACATCGAGGCCTCGCCGGTCAACCAGTGCCTTGGACGAGACGGGCTCAGCCGTCTGGACGTACTCCCGCACTACCAGCCCCAGAATGGTCGCGCGACGCTCAGTGAGCACCTTCGCCTCCCCTGTTAGCACTCTCGGGGCGAGAGTGCTAACTCCTGCCTTTGATTCTGACAGACTCCCCCGAGCAGGTCAATGGTCGCCTTCCTGATGTTCTCGGGAGGCGTCCCAGACGGGCCAGCAGCCTCCAATTTCCCCCAAACCATGGAGGCCAACCGGCACACCTATACTCCGCCTCCGCCCTCCGTCACGGGCGACAGCCTGAGGAGGCACCCATGCGCATCCAGCCCGTCACCGCCCGAGAGCCGCTGGATGCCGCTGGCAAGCAGGCCTGGGACGCCGTTGCCGAGCGCCGAGGTGGGCGGGTCGGGGGGCCGTTCGGGGTGCTGATGCACAGCCCGGCGGCGGCCGAGCGCGTCGCCCGAGTCGGCGACCACGTCCGCTTCGACCTCGACATCCCCGCCGCCGAGCGCGAACTCGCCATCATCGCCACCGCCCGCGAGTTCGACGTGGACGTCGAATGGGCCGGCCACACCCGCCTGGCCCTCGAAGCCGGCGTCCCGGAGGCGACCATCGAAGTCGTCGCCAACCACGGCAGCGTCAGCGCCCTGACCGCGAACGAGGCGCACATCATCAACTTCGTCCGCGACCTCCTGGGCCCCAAGCGGCGCGTCTCGGAGGCCACCTACACGGCGCTTCACACCCGCCTCGGCGACCGCACGATGGTCGACCTGGCCACCCTGGTCGGGTACTACTCGATGCTCGCGTGCGCCCTCAACACCTTCGAGGTGCCTGCCGGTGAGGGATCCCGCCCACTGCCGCCCATCGCGCGCTGACCGATGCCTCCCGTAGGCTGCTGATGGGCCTCGCACGAAGCGGGCCGCGCGGGTGGGGAGCGACCGAGGATGGCCCAGCCCCGCCGCCGTCCCGCGCATCAGGCAGCGCCACCTCAATCTGAGGAGGAGCAGCAGGAACGCGTCGACGCCGCCGACCGTACCGCCTTCTCCGCGCTATACGAGGCGCACGCCCCGCGGATCTACCGCTATCTCCTCCACCGCACATCGAGTCCGGCTGAGGCCGAGGAACTCACCTCGCGTACCTTCGTGCAGGCGCTCGCCGGGCTGGACCAGTACCGCGGTCGCGGCGAGTTCGGCGCCTGGCTCATGGGCATCGCCCACCACCTGCTCCTGAACTGGTACCGCTCGAAGGGACGCCGCCCCTCCACCGAGAGTCTGGACGCCGCCCTCGAGGTGCCTTCGGACATCCCCGGCCCGGCCGAGAGCCTGGAGCGGAACGAGGTGATCGCGCACGTGCGGGCAGCCGTCTCCGCGCTCGCCCCGGAACGTCAGCGGCTGATCGCCCTCAAATACGTCGAGGGCCGCTCCAATGCGGAGGTCGCGGATATCATGGGCCGCACGGAAGGCGCGGTGAAGGCACTGCACCACCGCACGCTTCGCGAACTGCAGCGCCTCCTCGATGAGTCCGAGGGCGCCCCGCCTGAGAGGACGACGCGATGAGGCTGCCGGCCCGCATCACTGGCGTCGGTGCCTACCTCCCGGAGCGCATCCTCACCAACGCCGACCTCGAGCGCATGGTGGACACCGACGACGCCTGGATCGTCGAACGCACCGGCATCCACGAGCGCCACATCGCCGCCGACTCAGAGACCACCAGCACCATGGGCGCTGAGGCCGCTCGACGCGCCCTCGCCACCGCCGGCATCGAGGCGAGCGACCTCGACCTCATCGTCACCGGCACCTGCACCCCGGACGGCCTGTTCCCCGCCGTCTCCACGCTCATCCAGCACCAGATCGGCGCGACACGTGCCGGCACCTTCGATGTGAACGCTGCTTGCACCGGGTTCCTCTCCGCGCTCTCGGTCGCCACGAACTTCATCGCCGCTGGCCAAGCGGAACGCGCCCTCGTCATCGGGGCGGAGACGCTCTCGCGCATCGTCGACTGGACCGATCGCGGGACGTGCGTCCTCTTCGGTGACGGTGCGGGCGCCGTCGTGCTGGAGCGCGCTCCCGAGGGCGAACCCGGCGGTGTGGACGCGATGGTGCTGCGGGCGGACGGCGCGCAGGCGGGGCTGCTGTACTCGGGCGGCCCGTGTAACGCGGACGCCCTCTCCCACGAAGCCAAGATCATCATGGACGGCCGCAACGTCTTCCGCCACGCGGTCACCGCGATGGCTGACGCCTCCACCGAGGCGCTGCGCCGCGCCGGCCTCACGGCGGACGCCCTCGCCCTCGTCGTGCCGCATCAGGCCAACCTGCGCATCATCACAGCGGTTGCGGACCGCCTTGGCATGCCGATGGAGCGCGTCTTCGTCAACGTCGATCGCACCGGCAACACATCGAGCGCGACGATCCCCGTCGCCCTCGCCGAGGCGGTCGCGGGCGGCCGTCTCACCTCGGGTGATCGAGTGCTGCTCACGGCGTTCGGCGGCGGGCTGACCTGGGGCGCGCTCGTCCTCGAATGGTCGGGCGTGCGAGTGCCGTCCGCGCTGCGCATGCCCACTGGCGCGCTCGCGAGCGCCTCGGCGTGACCGCGCGTCCGTCCGAGATCGTCTACACCCGCACTGAAGGTCAGCCCTCCGATATCTCCGAGGCGCCGCGCGCGCGCGTCGTCATCACCGGCGTCGGCGTCGTGCATGCCCTCGGGCGTACCACCGGGCAGATCTGGGAGGCGATGGCCGAGGGCCGTAGCGCGGTGGGCCCGATCACGCGCTTCGACGCCTCGCCGTTCGCGACACGCATCGCCGCGCAGGTCGCTGACGAGGCAGATTCGCGCTTCAAGCCGGACTACTGGGACGCCCTTGATCGCCGGTCGCGCTTCGCGGTCAGCGCGGCACTCTCTGCCGTGCAGGGCGCGGGCATCACCTTTACCGCACAGAACCGCGCGCAGGTCGCTGTCGCGATGGCGTCCGAACGGCCCGAGGAAGACCGGCTGCTCGAGGGTGCGCGCCACCTCGTCGCTGGCGATATCGCGAGCGCGGCCGAGATCCTCGCCGCAAACGCGCGACCGCACGCCGCCGCCGAGCGCATCGCATCGCTGCTCGGCACCACGGGTCCCGTGCTGCAACTGGAGAACCGCGCACCCGGCGGCCTCGCCGCGATCATCGAGGCGGCGGCGGTACTCCGACGTGGCGACGCACTCGTCGCGATCGCGGGTGGCGCGGAGGCGCCGATCACGCCGCTGTCGCTCGCCGCGTTCCAGGGCACTGGCTCGCTCTCGACGCGCAACGACGCGCCGCACGAGGCCTCTCGCCCGCTCGACCTCGACCGTGACGGCTTCGTGCTTGCGGAGGGCGCCGCGGTCGTCGTCCTCGAACTGCTCGAAGTCGCGATCGCCCGAGGCGCGCGCATCCTCGCGGAGATCGAGGGTGAGGCGATGACCTTCTCCGCCGGCCGCGATGGCGTCCCCGGCTTCGACGCTGACCAGATCGCGCGCAGCATCCAACTTGCGCTCGTCACCAGCGGCCGCATCCAGTCCGAGGTGGACCTGCTCGCGCTGCATGCCGCCGGCAACGTCGAAGGTGACCGCATCGAAGCGCGCGCTGTGCGGATGATCTTCGGTTCGGCCACGCGTCACCATATGTATACGCCAGCGCTGAAGTCCCACCTCGGCCACGCGCTGGCCGCCTCCGGCCCGCTCGCCCTCGCCGTCATCCTGGAAGCGATGAACCGCCAGCAGATCCCGGGCACCCGCAACCTGCTCCGCGAAGATCCCGAGGTAGACCTGGACGCCAACCCGAATGGCCCGAAGGCGGACACCCTCCGCGTCGCGATGGTGAACACCACCGGCTGGGCCCACAACGCCACTCTGGCGATCTGCCACCCCACCTCGATGCGTCCCATCCCCGCCTCTTTCGACGCGGCCGGCGTCGTCCTCGTCGTCCCCGACGAGCGAGACGCTCCATAGCCCCCCGCCCCCGCCCCCGATAGGATCGAGGGATGGACATCACCTGGCTGGGGAATGCTGCAACGCGCGTCCGCACACGGACGGCCGCTGTGGTTATGGACCCCTACGACAAGTCGGCCGGCGGCACCATGGGGCGTCCGGACGGCCACATCATCACGATCAGTCACGATGACCCTCTCCGGAATGGCATCACCGGCGTCGCACCGGCGGACGGCGCACCGATCGTCCTTCGTGGCCCCGGCGAGTACGAGATCCGCGGCGTGCAGGTCGAGGGCGTGGCCGGCGCGTTGAAAGAATCACTCGATCTCTCTGGAGTGCGAAGCACGATCTGGCACTTCGCGGCGGAGGATCTGCGCTGGGCCCACCTCGGCGGACTGGGGACACAGCCGACGAAGGAGCAGATGGACCTGCTCTCGGACGTCGACATCGTGATCGTCCCGATCGCGCTCAGTGACGCGCTCGACCCGAAAGAGGCGGCGCGCGCCGTCCGCCACATCGAGCCGTCGATCGTGATCCCGGTCGGTTACGACCCGGCGGAACCCGAGGCGCTGGCCGCCTTCCTCGCCGCCGTCGGTGGCAAGCAGGAGGCGCCGGTCTCACGCTTCTCGATCAGCCGGCGCGGTGCCGAGAGTGACGAGATGCGCGTGATCCTGCTCGAGGCCCGCGCCTAGGCCTCATTCCTTTCATGACGAGATCGAAGAGGGCGCCCATCGGGCGCCCTCTTCGTTACGCGTGATGTGAAGGGTTACGGCAGGAAGGCGCTCGGGTTCTGGTGCGCGCCGTTCCGACGCAACTCGAAGTGCAGGTGTGGGCCGGTGACCCGGCCGCTCGTGCCGGAGTAGCCGATGATCTCGCCCGCGCGGACCTTCTGGCCGTTCTGGGCGGTAATGGCGGAGAGGTGCGCGTACAGCGTCTCGTATCCGCCATCGTGAATGATGATCACGTGGAAGCCGTACGAACAGCACGGGTTGCCGCCGGCGAACGAGATCGTGCCGTCACGTGCTGCGACGATCGCAGCGCCGTAGCCCGTACCGATGTCGATCCCGAGCGGGTGGCTCGGTCCGAACGCCGAGGTGAGGGGGCCGCTGCCTGGCCACACCCAGCCGGTCGTGCTCGGAGTGGTGGGTGCAGCGGCCGGCCGCGGTGCGGCGGCGGGTGCCGGGGCGCCACTCGACGCGGGGGCGGGCGTCGGTGTCGCGACGGGTACCGGCCGTGTCGCGGGTGCCAGCGGCACGATGCGTCCACCCGGGACGAGCAGCAGTGTGCCATCTCGCAGGCGGTTGGGGTCGCCGGCCAGTCCGTTCGCGCGGAACTCGACAATGTCGCGCGCCTTCGCGTCGTACCGCGTGGCGATCTCCGACACGGTCTCGCCGAAGCGCACCGAGTGGATGATGCCCTCGACGGCGGGGATCTGCAGCGTCATGCCGGGGGCGAGGGCGTCCACGTCGCTGATGATGTCGACGTTGTTCCAGGTGATGTATTTCGGCGCGATCCCGAAGCGGGCCGCGATCCCGTTCACGCTGTCGCCGGGCTGCACCTTGTACTCGAAGAAGATCGGGGTGCGGTCAGTCTGCTGGGCGGCGCCACCGGCGCCCTGGCCGTTCTGCTGCTGCTGGAGGAGCGCCTGCCGCGCCGCTTCCGTCGAGTTCTGTGCTGACAGCACGGCGTCACCAGTGACCTGCGGCGCCACGATGGTCAACGGTACGGCGCGCGCGGCGAGCTCGGAACCCGCTCCGGCA
This sequence comes from Dehalococcoides mccartyi, assembly GCA_945865925.1. GTDB lineage: Bacteria > Chloroflexota > Dehalococcoidia > UBA2979 > UBA2979 > SURF-43. The sequence continues at coordinate 93,424 of CAMBFG010000003.1, read as the reverse complement.
CCCGAGGCGGCCGGGAGGCCGGGGAGCGAGAGACGGTTGGCGGCGAGGACGGGCTGGGTAGCGACGCCAGGTACCCGTACCGGGAAGAACCCGGCCAGGACGAGGACGCCGAGGAGCGCTGCGAACGCGCCAGCGGGGGCGATGGAGAGACGGTGGTGACGTTGCGGTTGTGGATGCAGCCGAGCACGAAGCAATGTTCGGCTACGACGCGGAGGCGTGGGTGGAGCAAGAGTGCCGCGCAAGAGAGTCCCCCACTGGGCCGAGGCATCGCCTCGGCTTGGCTCTTCGTACCGCCTGACACTCCGGTTGGAGATGGTCAGGGCGGCTGTCCAGGCCGGCAAACCCGGCTCCCCGCGCGACTGGACGCTTGTGCAGCACGGAACAAGCCCGTCAGCACTGCGGGATCGTACCACGCTGAGCCGGGGAAACCCTGTGACTTAGTGAAGAATCACGCACATACCCAGCAGGGGTATTTCAGCGTGTTTTGAATCTGAAACCGCCCCGAGTTGTCCCCTAGGGGAGGGCGATTCCGGCGCCCTTGAAGGTTTCAATGTGGGCGGGTGTGACTGGTGTCTGCTCCTTGGGCGTGTTCGGGACGGAGCCCCAGCCACACCCGTCGGTCGCCGGGTCCGCCTCGACCTGGAGCCCGGACTCGAGGGCGCGCCCAGGGCCGTGGTAGTGGAAGTCCGGGCAGCGGTCTGGCGCCGACACCCGGAACTGCTTCGTCGGGTAGTGCTTGCCGCCTCGCGTGATCGTCTCGACGGTGACAGCGGCCTGCCCCGGTGTCGGGCTGGCGGCAACGCCCGGCGTCGCCGTCCGTGTCGGGGTGGGTGTCGGCGTCGGCGCGCACGGGCACTTGAGGTCTGCCGCCTTCGCGAGGTCGTCGATGTGCTTCTGCGGGACGACCTGGTTGCCCCAGGCGATCTCGGTCACGCAGTCGGCGACGCCGCACTTCACGTCGCCTTCGCGGTACTCGTCATCCAGGCCCAGCATGTGCGCCGACTCGTGGATGGCGACCTGGTCGATGTCCTCGTTGTCCCACTCGGCGTCCACGGCGTCGATGCCGGTGCCCTTGTCGGTGACCTTCCAGCCGTTGGGTTTGCCGTCGCCGTTGTGGTGGTCGCCCTCGGGGAGGTTCACGGAGGAGGTGTGCTTGGTCCCGGCCGGGATCTTCTTCACCTCGACGCAGTGGAAGCCCTTCGGGCACGCGTCGTGGTTGGCGGCCATCTGGCTGGTCGCCACGACACGAAGCGGGCAGTTGCCCACCTTCATGTCCTTGCCGTTCCAGAAGTCGTTGATCGCCTTCGTCCACCCGTCGACCTGGGCCTGGTTGGAGCCAGGGCCCCAGAACGCCATCCGCAGGTTCATCGTGAAGGCGCACGTATCGGCGTCGAATGTGATGTAGGTGCCGCCTCGCTCTTCCGAGGGCGTACACGCACCGATGAGGAACACCGCCAGCAGCGCGAGGATCACGAGGTGCGCTCGACGCGACGCCGGCAGCGAGGTGAGCGTGCGCACCATCTACTTCACCCCGAAGACGCGCTTGCCCGCGTCCCATTGCAGCCGGTCGCCGGTGGCTTTCCACCAGTCGCGCCACTGCTGCTGCGAGGCGGCACGCTTCGCCTGGTCCGCCAGCGGGTCGTAGCTGAAGGACTGGCCGGTGTACACGTTGAGCGCGCGGTAGGCGAAGGCGTTGAGGAGTTCGGGAGGGACGCTGAGGTATCCCCGCTGCTGCACGCTGAGCGCCTCGATCAGCACGGGGACGCCTCGTTTGTCGCCCATCGCGACCAGTCCGCCGGCGGCATACGTCCGCAGTGAGATGTTCGGGTCGTCGAGCCGGCTGGCGAGGGCCTTCGTGGCAGCCTCGATGTCGGCGGGCTTCGCGCTGTCCGCCGTGCCGATGCGGCCGAGCGCGGCGATGGCGGTGTAGCGCTCCGCCTCGCTCTGGCTCCCGGCGAGCGGGACGAGCGCGGGCACGGCCTCGGAGCCGAGGTCGATGATCTGTTCGATGCGGTTGAGGGCCGGCGCGTCGTCTTTCACAGCCGCGGCGATACCGGGGATGTCCGCCGGCTTGATCTTCGCGGGCGCGTCCGAATCCCCGTCGCAGGCGACGAGAAGCGCGCCCGTGACGAGCAGCGCGAGGACAGCGAAGTGAGGGGATCGGGAGCGGAACACGCGCGGAGTATGTGGCGCGCACGCCCGCATCGCAATAGATAGGTGAGCCCTGTCTGGTGCCGACATGCCTACCCGAACTCCTTCCCGCGCGGCATCGCCAGCACCTCAGCGGGGAGCAACTCTTCCACCTGTTCCACGATCAGCGTCCGCTGCTCTCCCGCGCGCTCTTCGAGGGGGCCCCGCACGCGCATGAACGGAGCAGTGCGCACGATGTCGCGGTGCGCCTCGACGAGGTCGCGGCTGACGAGGGCGTTGACCATGCCGAACTCGTCCTCCAGCAGCAGGAAGATGATGCCCTTGGCGGTCAGTGGTTGCTGACGGCAGACAACCAGCCCCGCGAAGTCGGCGCGCTTGCCGGCTGACATTGAGCGGAGGTGGAGGCTTGATGCCACGCCTTCGCCGAGGGCCGGGCGGAGGAACTGCATCGGATGGCTGTCTGGCGAAAGGCGCAAGACGGCGTAGTCGGCGGCCATGCGCTGGTAAGCGCTGAAGTCGGCCAGGCGTACCTCGTCTTGCACCGTTGGGAGGTCGAGGCGCATCTGGCGGTCCCGTGCCCGGCGGAGTTCAGCCTGCTCGAACCCTCCGGCAAAGAGTCCTAACTGCCAGATCAACTCGCGACGGTTGAGCCCCAGTCCGTCGAAGGCGCCGATCTGGATGAGGTTGGTCGAGGCCTCTTGTGAGAGCCCGGTGCGCTGGATGAAGTCGAACAGCGAGCGATACGGGCCGGTGCGGCCACGCTCTTCCTCAATCCGGGTGGCGCCTGCTTCGCCCACGCTTTTCACGTAGCCGAGGCCTACCCGCACCACTCCTCGAAGGTCCGTCTGGACATCATCCGGAGTGATCTCTTCCACAGTGCAGCGTGCATCGCTGCGGTTGATGTCCGGACGGCGAATGTCGACGTGATGGCGTTTCGCGTCGTTCGTCAGGACGTGCGGAGGGTAGAAGCCCATTGGCTGTTCATTGAGCAGCGCGCACAGGTACTCCGGCGGGTAGTAGTGCTTCAGCCACGTCGACTGGTAGGCGAGCAGGCCGAACGCGGCCCCATGTGACTTCGGAAACCCGAACTCGGCAAAGCCGAGGAGGTTCTCGAACATCTTCGTGGCTTCAGCCGCAGAGACATCAGGGTGCGTGCGCGCTCCCGCCATGAACTTCTGCCGGTACTGCTCCATGATCTGTGCTGACCGCTTGCGGCTCATCGCACGCCGGAAGGTCTCGGCCTCACCAGCATCGAAGCCACCCATCCGCTTGGCGACCTCGATCACCTGGTCCTGGAACAGCACGACGCCGAGTGTTTCGTCGAGGGCGGCGCGGACGCACTTGGGCATCTCCACTACGTAGTTCGGGTCGCGACGGCGTGCCTCGCGACGGCGGACATACGGGTTCACCGCCCCACCGACGATCGGGCCGGGGCGGACGATCGAGACCTGCACGGTGAGGTCTTCCAGGCTGCGCGGCTGGGTGCGCGGGAGCATGGCGATCTGCGCGCGCGACTCGATCTGGAAGACGCCGACGGTGTCACCTCGACAGATCTCGTCGTAGATCACGGGGTCATCAAAATTTGGACTGCGTGAGAGGTCGACGACTTCGTCACGATAGTGCTCGATGAGGTCGACGCACTCCTCGACGACGGAGAGCATGCCGAGGCCAAGAAAGTCGATCTTCACCATGCGCGCGTCGTCGATGCTGTCCTTGTCCCAGTGCGCGAGGTAGCGGTTCGGCCAGCGCGCCGGTTGGCACGGGACGCAGTCGATCAGCGGTTCAGAGGAGATGACCATGCCGCCGACGTGCTGTGAGAGATGGCGTGGGAAGCCTGCCAATTGGCTGGCCATCTCCGACAGGTACCGCCAGGTGCGCTCCTCGCCGTATTCGACGGTGGGTTCGGCGCCGCCACGCTGGCGTTGCACTTCCTCACCGACCTCGGTCGCGCGGTCGTACGGCCGAGTCCGCTTCGCGAGGCGGTCGACCTCGGTCTCCGGCAGGCTGAGGGCTTTACCGATGTCGCGAACGGCGCTGCGGATGCGGTAGGTCGGGAAGATTGCCACGAGCGCAGCATGGTCTTTCCCCCACGTCTCGTGGACGCGCTCAATCAGTCGCTCGCGGATGTCCCGTGGAAAGTCGAGGTCGATGTCCGGCAGTGACCGCATGCCGTCGTTGAGGAAGCGGTCCACGCTGAGTTTGTTACGGATCGGGTCGATGTGTGACAGGCCGATCAGGTAACACACGATCGAGGCGACTGAGGATCCGCGCCCACGCCCCGGCGGGAGTTCCGTCACGCTCCGTGCGCGGCTGGGGCCTCGTACCTCGGCTGCCACGACCTCGGCCAGTTTCATCACCTCGTGGTAGACGAGGAAGAACCCCGCCAGGCCGTTCAGTTCGACCAGCCCTAGTTCACGGTCGAGGCGTTCTTTCGCAGCGGGCTGTTCATGCAGCAGGTATTTCCGCTCGAGCCGCTCATGACAGATGCGGCGCAGTTCGTCGATCGGCGTCCGCCCGTCCTGGGTCTTTGGTGATGGCAGCGAGTAGCCGAGGTCCTCGGTCAGGTCGAACGCGCAGCGGCGGGCGATGCGCACGGAGTTCGCGGCGGCCTCCGGGTGATACGAGGCGAAGCGTCGCGCCTGCTCCTGCGGTGAGCGGAGGTAGAACTCCGCGTTCGGACGCCGCTCGCGGTGGGACTCGTCGAGGGTTTTGCGGTGCTTGATGGAGACGAGGACATCCTGCAGACGGTGGCGGTCTGGCTCGTGGTAGTGGACATCACCCGTGCCGACGACGCCCACGCCGGCCTGCTCTGCGAGGACGACTAGCGTGCGGTTCCTCGGCCGGTCGCCAAAGACGAGATTGTCCTGCAACTCCACGAAGACGTTGGCGCTGCCGAACCACTCGATCCAGCGCTGGAGGGCGACCGCTGCTTCGTCGATGTGATGTTCCTGTACGAGATGGGGTACGAGGCCGTCCCGACAACCTGTTAGCAGGATCACCCCGCCCGCATGCGCCTCCAGTGCTGCGACGGGCACCACGGGGTCGAGGCGGCGCTTCTCGCGGTCCGCCTGCTCGCCCTCGAAGAGCCCGAAGGCCTGACTGGAGAGACGGCAGAGGTTCGAGTACCCCTCGCGGCTCTCTGCCAGCAGCGTTACGTGCGACCGCGTGCCATCGGTCTCCTCGACCGTGAGTTCGAGGCCTGTGATCGGCCGGAGCCCAGCCTCTTTCGCTGAGCGCGCGAACTCCATCGATCCGTACATGGCGTCGTGGTCCGTCAGCGCGAGCGCGCGATGGCCTTGCTTATCTGCACCGATGAGCAGTTCGTCGATGCTCGACGCTCCCTCAAGCAGGGAGAAGTTGGAGTGCAGGTGAAGTTCGACGTAAGGGGTGTCGTCGAGGACTGACAGCGGCACTGGCTGTGTCGGGCCACGCGGCGCCATCGAGCGTGGCGTGTCTCCGATGACCGTCTGGTCGATCGCGCGACGGCGCGCCTCGAACGCCTCCCACGAGTACGGCGCGTCTTGATGGCTCATCGCGTGGCCGCCGAGTACGACTGTTCGAACCACGCACCCGTGTCATCGTCGCGGAACATCGTCAGCGGCCGCCCACCATCGAGGATCACGCGGTAGTACGTCCGCGCCTGCGACGACTCACGCCACCACGCCTCGGCGACGCGCCAGACTTCCTCGATGCTCTCGACGTGCGCTTCGCTGCTGTGACGGCCTCGAGCGTCGGTCCGAGCGAGTGTGACCGGCGAGCCATCGGCATCCGCGCGGACACCGAGCGGTCGCGGCAGCCCGATCGGGCGCAGCGAGGCCCGGGCAGCCGGTCGCTGGGGACTCACGGGTCGTACTCCAGTAGCGCGCGCCGGTGCTCCGGGAGGCGGTGCCACGGTTCCACCTCGACCACACGTGCGAGCGGCGACTCTCCGAATCGCACCTTCAGATGACGCACCATCTCGTCGAGTTGCTCGCGGCGGCGCGTCTGCTCGACGAAGAGGCTGCGCTGGCGGCCGCTCTCCTCGGTCAGCCCCCCCAGTTCGAGGGTGATCAGCGTGAACGGGCCGGGGAACTCGGCGTACTCGATGAGAGAACGGAGCAGTGTCCAGAGACGCCCGCGGTCGCCCAGCGGTTCTCGTAACACCTGTTCCCGCTCCCAGAGCGCGCCACGCTCTGTCTCCGCGTGCAGGCGGATGAAGCGGACGAACCGATGCCTGGCCCGCGGCTGGCGCAACGCTCGACCGAGCATCTGCTCCAGCGCGTGGAGGATCGCTTCGCGACTGACGAGGGGCAGCTCTGCCTGGGCGACCTCGATGGCTCGCTCTTGTTCCCACGGTCGAGGGTGCACCGGCCGCGGATCTTCCCCGCACGCTGCCAGCCAGGCGAGGCCGCCCTGGAACCCAAACTGTGCCTCGACGGCGTGACGGGGAAGCGCTGCGAATTGTCCGCACCGGTTGATGCCCAGGAGTCGCAGCCGGTCGAGGACCTCCGGAGGAAGTGGGAGGTGCGAGATGGACTGTGCAGCGATGTAGGCGCCCGCGTCGTCGACCGGGACATGGATGACCTTGGAGGGCCCCGCGCGAAGCGCCGCGAGGAACGCGGTGAAGCGATGCCCGGCGACGCCGAGTTGAGGACTCAGTCGTGGGGGAATTCCCGCAAAGACCGCCTGCCGGATGTCCTCGATGCGTGGGTACAGGCCCTCAGTCCCGCACAGGTCGGCGAAGACGACCCCCTGCTCCGCTTCCTCGACGAGTGGACTCACGGCGCTCATGGCTTCAACGAGCGCCTCGGCGTACTGGGCGACGAGTGCTGGTCGCGGCTCCAGGATGCTGAGGGTGGGGCACAACTCGACCGCGTCACGGAGTGTCATCCCTGCGCGGATGCCGCGAAGGCGGGCCTCCCCAGACACATCGACCACCCTCGATCGCACCTCGTCACTCAGGGCGACCGGTGAGCCTACGAGCCCGGGGCGCTCGACCAATTCGCATTGGAAGGCAAGCGAAGGGATCGCCAGGCAGGCGATGGATCGAGATTCGGTGTCAGGTCGAATTGTGGACATCGGTTCCCCCGCCGAGAGGCGGAGGCGATTGTATCAGAACAAAAGTTCTACGAGCAGGCCATCCCTAAATGCGGCTGAGCGGGAGTGCCCCGGTCGGCTTTCCGGAGGTTGACCCTCGGCTACATACCCTTGAGCGTGGCCAGGAACTCGACGTTGTCCACGGTGCGGCTCAGGCGCTCGATGATCCGTTCGGCGGCGTCACCGGAGTCCTCTTCGAGCATCGCGGCCATCCGCCGGAGCAGCCACACCTGCTTCAGTTCGTCTTCACCGAAGAGCAGGTCCTCACGGCGGGTGGACGAGGCGAGCACGTCGATGGCGGGGAAGATGCGCTTCTCCGACAGGCGTCGGGAGAGCCGCAATTCCATGTTACCGGTGCCCTTGAACTCCTCGAAGATGACGTCGTCCATCCGCGAACCGGTCTCCACGAGACAGGTCGCGATGATGGTGAGGCTGCCGCCCTCTTCCATGTTTCGCGCGGCACCGAAGAACCGCTTCGGCGGGTACAGCGCGATCGGGTCCATACCGCCGGAGAGCGTGCGGCCCGAGGTCGGCATCGCCGTGTTGTAGGCGCGAGCCAGGCGGGTGATCGAGTCCATCAGGATCACGACGTCCACGCCACCCTCGACCAGGCGCTTCGCGCGCTCCAGGGCAGCCTCGGTGACGCGCGTGTGGTCCTCGACCGGCTCGTCGAAGGTGGAGGCGATGACCTCGCCGCGCACCGATCGACGCATGTCGGTGACTTCTTCAGGGCGCTCACCGATCAGCAGCACCATCAGGTGCGCCTCCGGGTGGTTCGCCGTGATGCCGTGGGCGATCGACTTCAGCAGCATCGTCTTGCCGGCCTTCGGCGGAGAGACGATCAGGCCACGCTGGCCTTTGCCGACCGGGGAGAACAGGTCAACCGTGCGCTGGGAGACCTCGTGCTGCACGGTTTCGAGGCGAAACTTCCGGTTCGGGAAGATCGGCGTCATCGCGTCGAAGTCGGGGCGGCGCTTCGCCTCTTCCGGGTCCATGCCGTTCACGGCGTCGACGCGCAGGAGGCCGTAGTACTTCTCGGAGGTCTTCGGCTGGCGCACCTGGCCGGTGACGTAGTCGCCAGAGCGGAGGCCGAAGCGGCGGATCTGCGACTGAGAGACGTAGACATCGTTCGGGCCGGGGAGCAGGCGCTCACCACGGAGGAAGCCGAAGCCGTCGTCGACGACGTTCAGGACACCGCCGGAGAAGATGGTCCCGTTCCGTTCGGCCTGCGCCTCCAGGATGCGGAAGATCAGTTCCTGCTGGAGCATCCCGCCGGCGCCATCGATCTCGAACTCTTCCTCGGCCATCTCAATGAGGTCTTCACGAGGGCGGGTTTCGAGTTCGGAGATGTGCAGGACGGGGATGGTGGGGTCGATGTCGGGGAGTTGTTCGAGGGAGGGGTCACCCTGTGGCGGACGGCCGTTGCCGTTGCGATTACCGCCGCCGCCACCATTGCTGCCACCGGGACGGCGGCCGGCGGGACGGCGACGAGTTCGATTGGGGACATCCGAAGACGCGAGATCGCGTCCGCGCGGGGATGTGGTCATGGAACCACCTGAGTCTGTACGGGTCTGGATGGATACGACCTGCTCAATAGCAGGGCCCGCGCGCGAGGGAGGCACAAGGGGCTTCGAAGGCGCGGCCACGAGCGTGGCGGCCTCCTGACTGTAGGCGCAAGCGCCACCGGACGGCAAGTGGCGGTTGCCACCCGCCCCACCCCGTCGTTTTTGAGGAGTCGAGCGCGACCTGCCCTAGACCGGCGCGTACTTCTTCGCGTCCGCCAGGAAGATCTCGATGCCCTTGTCCGTCAGCGGGTGGTTCACCATCTGGAAGAGCACCGCGGGCGGGATCGTCGCGATGTGGGAGCCAGCGAGGGCGGCCTCGGTCACGTCGCGCGGGCCGCGGATCGAGGCGGCGAGGACTTCGCAGTCGAGTTCGTACGTCTCGAACAACTGCACGATCTCGCGGATGACCTCCATACCGTCGTGGCCGGCGTCATTCAGCCGTCCGACGAACGGCGAGACGAAGGCGGCCCCTGCCTTCGCCGCGAGCAGTGCCTGGTTCGCGGAGAAGATCAGCGTCGTGTTCACGCGGATGCCCTCGGCGCTGACGCGCTTGATGGCAGCGAGGCCCACCTCCGACATCGGGATCTTCACTACGACGTTGCGATGCCACGCGGCGACGCGCTTCGCCTCCGCGACGAGCGCCTCGACCTCCGTCGAGATGCACTCCACTGAGATCGGACCGTCCACGATCGCGCAGATTTCGAGGATGCGCGCCTTGTAGTCGATGCCTTCGCGCGCGACGAGCGTCGGGTTCGTCGTGATGCCATCGACCACGCCCATCGCGGCGCCTCGGCGGATCTCATCGATGTTCGCGGTGTCGAGAAAGATCTGCATCGGGAGGCCTCGGATCCCTGCGCGGGGGCAGGTGGCTAGAAGGGCTTGAAGACGGGCAGCCAGACCATGAATGGCACGGTGACCACGATCAGCGTACCGAAGACGAGCGGGACGTTGTCGGCGAGCGCCTCGCGCAGTTCGGGAGTCTCCGCGCCGTGCTTACGAGCGGCCAGCGCGAGGTAGCGCACGCGCCGCAGGCCGATCCCCATCAGCGGCAGGAAGATGAAGATGTTGAGCATCGTCAGCACCTGCAACGCGACCAGCCAGCCCGTCGTGATCACGTTCCATCCGGCGGCGGTCGCCCAGAAGTACCCCGAGAAGAACGTCGCGATGAGGCCCGGCAGCAGGAAGAGCGTTTCGCCTCGCTGCGCCTGATTCAGCAGGAACGACTTCTCATCGTTGGTGGGCGCCGTCCAGGCCTTCCAGATCGGCACCACAGTCGTGCCGACCCCGGCCATCATCAGGAACAACGACATCAGGTGCAGGAACCGCCAGAACGTCACGCGACGCCAGACGCTGTGCTGGCGGGCGTGCCCGCCGAGGTCCCACGGGCGCGGTGGTACTCGACGGCCGCGCCGATGAAGTCACGGAACAGCGGGTTGGGCTGATTCGGGCGGCTGGTGAACTCCGGGTGGAACTGCGCCCCCACCATGAACGGGTGGTCGCGCAACTCGCAGATCTCCACCAGGCCGCTGTCGGTGTCGCGTCCCGCAACGACGAGGCCGGCCTGCTCCAGTTGCGGGAGGAGGGCGTTGTTCACCTCGTAGCGGTGACGGTGGCGCTCGCGGGCGATCTCCGTGCCGTAGGCGGCGGCGGCCTTCGTCCCCGGCACCAGCCGGCAGTCGTACCCGCCGAGGCGCATGGTGCCGCCGAGTTCGTGTACCTCCTGCTGCTCGGAGAGCAGCGAGATCACCGGGAACGGCGCGCGTGGGTCAACCTCGGTGGTGTTGGCGCCGGGCATCCCCGCGACGTTGCGCGCGAACTCGACGACGAGCATCTGCATCCCGAGGCAGTCGCCGAGGTACGGGATCTTCCGCTCGCGCGCGTATTGCACGGCGTTGATCTTGCCCTCCAGGCCACGGTCACCGAAGCCGGGGCACAGCAGCATCCCGTCTACGTCACCGATGACCTGCGCGGGGTCGCCGCCTTCGAGGTCCTCGGAGTGGACCCACTTGATGTCGAGTGCCGCGTGATGATGCACGCCCGCGTGGACGAGGGCTTCCTTGATCGAGAGGTACGCGTCGTGCAGTTCGACGTACTTCCCAACGATCGCGACGCTGACCGTCCGCTCCGGCCGGTGCAGCCGCTCGACGAACTGCGCCCATTCCTCGAGGTCTGGGCGCGCCGTCCCGAGGTCGAGCGCCTTCGTGACGAGGTCGCCGAGGCCCGTCGCCTCAAGTACTAGAGGTACCTCGTAGATCGACTCGGCGGTCTGGAGGGCGATGACCGCCTCCTTCTGCACGTTGCAGAAGAGGGCGAGCTTCTCGCGCAGGCCGTCTGGGACGGGGTGGTCAGAACGCGCCACGATCACGTCCGGCTGGATGCCGAACGAGCGCAGCTCGCGCACCGAGTGCTGCGTCGGCTTCGTCTTCAGTTCGTGCGTCGATCCGATGTGCGGCAGCAGCGTCACGTGGATCGAGAGCGTCTCGTCCTTCGGAGAGGCGTAGCGCATCTGGCTGATCGCCTCAAGGAACACCTGGCCCTCGATGTCACCCACCGTGCCACCGACCTCGACGATCACCACGTCCGCCCGAGGGCTGCTGGCGGCGAGGCGGATGCGGCGCTTGATCTCGTTCGTGACGTGCGGGATCGCCTGGATCGTGCCGCCGAGGTAGTCCCCGCGGCGCTCCTTGCGGATCACCTCTTCGTAGATCTGTCCGGAGGACGAGGAGTTCACCTTGCTCAGGTCAGCCGCCAGGAACCGCTCGTAATGCCCGAGGTCGAGGTCCGTCTCAGCGCCGTCGTCGGTCACGAAGACCTCGCCGTGCTGATACGGCGACATCGTGCCGGGGTCGACGTTGATGTAGGGGTCGAGTTTGAGGATGGAGACCGCGAGCCCGCGCGCCTTCAGGATGCGCCCCAGCGAGGCGGAGACGATGCCCTTCCCCACGGAAGAGACCACGCCACCTGTCACAAAGACGTACTTGGCCATACTCGGCGCCGATCGTCGGGGAGACGTTCGCGGATTCCCTACTCTACCCGCCCCCGCCGAGGGGTGTCGAACACCTGTCTGACACTCGTAGGATCGCCCGCGTGACCCTCTCCTACGACCCCACGCTCTTCCGAGGCACCGCCGCCTTCTACCTGCGTGGCCGTCCGCCCTACTCCCGCGCCCTGCCCGAGTTCCTCGCCCGCGAAGCCGACCTTCGAGGCAGGCGGGCGCTCGACGTGGGGTGCGGGCCGGGGACGGTCGCGGTCGACCTCGCGCCGCACGCCGCCGAGGTCGTGGGGCTCGACCCGGACGGGGAGATGCTGGCGGAGGCGGCTCGTCACGCGGAGCGTCGAGGGGTGGGGAACCTGCGGTGGGTGCTCGGGCGGGCGGAAGACCTCGGCACGCTCGACCTTGGGCGGTTCGCGCTGGTGACGTTCGCGCAGTCATTTCACTGGACCGATCGCGAGGCAGTGGCCGAGGTGGTCTACGACCTGCTGGAGCCGGGCGGCGTCCTTGCCCTGATCGGCCACGAGGTGAACGGGCGCCCTCAGCCGGTGGGGCCGGGCTCCCCGCCGATCCCGCACGAGGCGATCCAGGCGCTGCTCGACCGGCACCTCGGGGCGAAACGGCGAGCCGGGCAAGGGGTGTGGACGCTCCCCGCCGAGCGGCATGAGGACGTGCTGGAGAGGACGCGGTTCGGGCGACCGGAGACGGTCTACCTCGATGGGCGGTCGGACCTCGTGCAGTCGGTCGAAGATGTGCTCGCGAACGTCCACTCGATGTCGTACGCCGCGCCGCCGCTCTTCCGCGACCGCCTGGAGGCGTTCGACGCCGACCTGCGTGCCCTCCTGACCTCGATGTCGCCCAGCGGCACCTTCTGGGACTGGCCGGGTGACACCGGAGTCCTGCTCGCGCGGAAGCCGAACACGTAGATTCAGATCCCGGCCACAGTTAGCGCTTGAGGCGGCGGCCGTGGTGCATGTCCTCGATCCGCGGGTTCGAGGGCTCCTGCGAGCGTTCGAGGAAGATCACCATGGTCACGAGCGCCGAGTAGAAGACGACGGCCAGGATCTCGTTGATGACGAAGCGGCGGTCTACGAAGACCGCGAGCACGGCACCGATGGTGAGGTAGGTGATCATCGGTGCCATCATCACGGCGATGCCGAGGCGCGGCCGCTGAAGCAGGCGTACCACCCACCGGATGATCCCGGCCGGTCCCGCCGCGACCCGGCGCGCGCGGTACGTGAGCGGCGGCGGCAACGCGACGTCCGCCTTCTCGAATACGTGGATGACGGGTACCGGGAGCGACTCCGCGCGCCAGTGATCGTCGAGCGCGACGAGGCGCGCCACCCGTCGAGGGGTCGGCGAGGCCAGGACAACCGCGTCATAGGCGTTCGGGTGCGCGCGGAGTTCGTCCGCGATCGCCATCAGCGGCGCGCGGTCGCCGATCTCGCTTCGCTCGACGCGCAGGCGCGCGCGACGGAGCTGCGCGACGGCGAACATGTCGTTCGCGGAGGCGAGATGCTCCGCGACATCCCTGTCCTGCGTCGCCCTCGGCAGCGGCGTGATCAGGACGAACGTCGTCCGCGCCTGCTCTGCCGCCAACAGCTGCGCCCGAACGATGAGCGCCGGGAGACTAGTGGCCTTCGACAGCACGAGAAGATAGCGAGCCATCGACGTCAGCGTACTCGCCGCCATGTGACACCGATGTGCTGCTGGCCCGACGGCGTGGCTCAGAGCGGCCTCGTAGATTCGGGATGGCCCCTCGAGCGGCCTGAATACCCCGTTAGATCCGGTCAGATCGAAGACAATCCCTCGCGAGGGAGACGCCCGCGCGGGGTGTCGAGGACAGCATGGGGCGCACCAGACAGAGACCTGAACCGAAGGACGCCCCCATGACCACGTACCTCGCTGCCTACGAAGGCACCTCGGGAGCACCGCCCGAGGCGTCAGCCACCCCGACCTCCAGCCGCTTCCGCCGGATGCTCGACCCGGTCTGGGGGTGGAAGGTGCCGAAGCGGGCGGTGTACGTCGCCGCCCAGTTCCCGCTCGGCGTCGCCTATTTCGTCTTCGTGGTCGTCGTCTTCTCGGTCGGCGGGTCGATGGCGTGGTCGATCCCCGGCCTCGCGCTCGTGCTCGTCGGCGTGGTGGCATCCCGCTGGGCGGGTGACCTCGAGGCATGGCTGGCACGACATCTCGTCGACATCGAGATCCGCCGCCCGCCCACCTGGTACGAGCGGGATGTCCCGAAGCGCGAGCAGGCGAAGCAGGTGCTCACCGATCCGTCGACGTGGACCGGGCTGGTCTACCTCGGCACGCACATGTTCATCGGCATCGCCTCGCTGGTCCTGCTGAGCGTCGGCGTCGCGACAGCGGTGACGTTCACCCTCGCACCGGTCTTTGCGAGTCACATCGGACCGTTCGGCGACGAGGCGGTGTTCAACTTCAACACGGCCGCCCGCGACGGTGCGATCTACGACTTCGGGCCATGGGGCCACATCGACACCGTCACCGAGGCGTGGCTGCTCGTCCCGATTGGCCTCGCGGCCGCCGTGGTCACGGCGTACGCGATCTCCGGCTGGGCCGCCCTCACGGCGAAGTGGGCGCGCGTCATGCTCGGCAGCCGCGCGCGCGACATCCCGGCGCCGCTGGCCACGATCGAGGACGGCCCCGCGGCGGCGGCGGTGACGCTGGATGCCCGCATCGCCACCCTCACCTCGCGCGAGCGGGACGTTTTGCTGCTGATGGCGCGTGGCTACTCGAACGCCGAAATCGCCGAGGCCTTCGTGGTCAGCGAGGGCACTGTGAAGACGCACGTGAAGCGCATCCTCGCCAAGCTCGATGTCCGCGACCGCACCCAGGCCGCCGTCTTCGCCTTCGATTCCGGCTTCGTCACGCCAGCCCTCGCCTCGGAGCCGGAGCCGAGGTAGCGACCTCGGGGGCTCGGCTCCATCACCAGAAGGCCACACCTCGTATGCTCCCCGTGCGCGAGGAGCACACGATGACCCCCACCTTCTGGGCCGCCGCCGACCCGCTGGGCGCCGCCCGTACCCTCGCTGGCGAGGTGCGCGCCGCCGCCGATGAAACCGAGGCCCACCGGCACATCCCGAGCGCCCTCGTTGAACGCCTGCGCGATGCTGGCCTCTTTCATATGACCCTGCCCCGCGACATCGGTGGTCTCGAATGTGATCCCGTCACCGCTGCGCGCGTGATCGAGGAGATCGCGGCGGCGGACGGCTCCACCGGCTGGGTGCTCATGCTCGCCAACCAGTCGACGTTCTTCGCGGGCTTCCTCCCGCCCGAGCAGGCCCGGACGTTCTGGGGCAACGGCGCGATTAACTGCGGCGTCGCAAGGCCCATCGGTCGCGCGGTACCCGTTGAGGGCAGTGGGTACACCGTGAGCGGACGCTGGCCGTTTGCCTCGGGGTCCTCGCACGCGGACTGGTTCATGGGCGAGTGTCTTGTCTATGCCGGCGGCGCGACTGAACCGCTGAAGGACGACGACGGCAATCCCGTCGTGAAGTCCGTCCTGATGCCTCGCGCGGACGTGACCGTGCTCGACACCTGGCACACCACTGGCCTGCGGGGGACCGCGAGCCACGACTTCACCGCCGACGGCGTATACGTCCCCGATGAGCGCGTGCTCCAACCAGGTGCTCCTGCGCATGACTGGGTCGGGTTCCGCGCGATGCCGCTGTTCGTGATGAACCACGGGAGCCACGCCCTCGGCCTCGCACGCGCCGGACTCGAGACAGCCCTCGAGGTCGTCGGCAGCAAACGAGGGTGGGGCGGGGTGCCGCTGAAGGAGACCGGTCGGATGCAGCAGGTGATCGCAGAAGCGACCGCCATCGTCGGCGCTGCCTCAACGTACCTCTACGCGACGGGCGAGGCCTTGTGGCAGGCTGTCCTTGCCGGCGAGGAGCCGGATGCCCGCGCGAGGGCCCGCGTGCGCCTCGCTGCCGCCCACGCGGCGAACGAGAGCATCCGCGCCGTCGACTTGCTCCACCGCGCGCTCGCGACCTCAGCGGTCCAGCAGTCGAGTCCGCTCGACCGCATCTTCCGCGACATCCACACCGCGGGTGCGCACGTCATGATCGGCCCGCTGGTGTACGAAGCCGCAGGGCGGGCGGAACTCGGCGTCCCGGTCGACTTCCCGTTCTTCTAAGCGCCCCGAAGGGCTGGCGGCCTACGGCTTGTACTCGAGCAGTTGCACGTAGTTGCCGTCCGGGTCGGTGAACGTCGAGATCACGCCGCCCCAGAACTCTTTGCCCTTGTCGCGAATGAACTTCACGCCCTTCGCCTCCAGCGCGGCCTGCTCCTTCGCGATGTCGTCGACGAACAGGTTGATGAGGACGCGCTGAGGCTCCTTGGCCTGGCCCTTCGTCTCGCTGTGCCCGTCGATCAGGATCTGCGCGTCGGCGCCGACTAGGAAGGCATCCTTCCGGTCGTTCTCCGGCAGCCCGACCACATCGCGATAGAACTCGTGCAGCCGCTCCGGCTGCTCGCTGGTGATGTTGATGTTGAACGACGTGACTTCCATTGCGGGCTCCTTCGCGGTGCGGGTTTCGAGGTTAGCCCACGACCGTCGTTGCCCAGCCCCTCGGATGGCACACGCGCGGGACTAGCGCGCGGGGTAATGACGCGCGGCGGGCGTGTCCCGGATGTACGTGTGGTGGTCGAGGTCGAAGTACAGCCGTTCGCTGGCTGGGGGCTCGCTCATCATGATCAGTTCGGAGGCCCCACCCTCGTCCGGGACCTGCTGGTGGATGTCGTCCGGCGGCGAGTACCACCAGCCGATGTCGCCCGGCTCGATGCGCACCTCGCGCACGAGTTTCAGGCGCGCCTCGCCCTCGGCACTGCCGTCATCCTCGCGGACGTACTGGCGGTACCACTCCTTGCCCTGGTGCGCGGCCATCACGCCCCAGGCGCCATGGGTGTGTACGGCTGTGGTGGCGGGGAAGTGCGCGAGCATCAGTTGGAACCCGCCATCCGGCTCGCTATACAGCCGTTCGCCACGCTCCCGTGCCGCATCGGCGAGCGCTTCGAGGTTCTTCCACCGCGAGATCTCCTTCATGCGGTGCGCGATGTCGGCGAGTGATGCGTCGTTCACCTGCCCGCCATGTTGCGCGACGATCGAGTGCGCGTCGGAGATGAAGGCTCGGATGGCACCGTCGGTGTCGATTTCGGGCATGGTCGCTCTCCCGTTCCAAGACAACGGCCCGCCGATCGGCGGGCCGTTGTGCGCTTCCAGGGTCATCCGCTAGACCGCGAGGGCGTCCGCGACGTCCTTCAAGCCGAGCGACTCCAACTTCGCGCGGCTCGGCTTGCTGGTCGTGGTGTCCCAGCCAGCCTCGCCGAACCAGTCGTTCTTCATCGTTTCGAGGTCGACCGTGACGCCCTCGTGCGGGCCGGCGGCCTGCGGCGGGCTGCCGAGGATGCGGCCGGGGACGGTGCGGGCGGCGGGGTTGTTGCCGTGCTTCACCGCGAACGCCATCCGCAGGTTCGCGATCCGCTCACCGGCGATGTCGAGTTCCTCGTGCGTGGTGTCCCAGCCGGTGACGAGGTTGATCCACTCGGGGATGCGGTCGGTCGGGGACATCGTGTAGATGAAGTAGCACATGCCTGCGCTGTTCATGACGTGGGCCTGCTCGTGCGCGGCCTTCAATTGCGGGCCGCGCTCGTCGGTCGCGCGGCGGTCCTTCGGGCCCTGCTTCATCGTCGGGAACTTGCTCGACTTACCCGGGGACCACAGGGTGTGCCGTGCCGGCGTGGGGTCGAGGGCGTACGAGGCCGCGAAGCCCACATCGAGTTTCGGGTCGTGCATCGGTGGCTCTTCGCCGTCGATCGAGGTGACGTAGTCGCCGGCGTTACGCCCGATCTTCTGCGCCGCGATCCGCGTCCCGTCCGCAAGCAACTCGCCGAGGTTGCCCTCGCGGTTACCGATCGCGTGCAGCGCCTTCAGCACGCCGGAGGCGTTCGCCCAGGTCAGGTCGATGCCGTCCGTGTCCTCCTTGGTGAGGAGGCCGGCCGTGTAGCACTCGATGGCGAACGAGATCGTCGCGCCCGTCGAGATCGTGTCGAGGCCGTACTGGTTGCACCAGTGGTTGATCGCGATCATCGCGTCCGTGTCGTTGACGCCGTTCATCACGCCGAAGGCACCCATCGTCTCGTACTCGGGACGGTGAGTGTGCTTCGGGAAGGCGAACTCGCCTCGGTCAGAGCCGTCCACGGACTCCGCGCCGCAGGCGACGGGGCAGTGCCAGCAGGCGTACTTCTTCTCCATGCTGGCGTTGACGGTCGGCCCGTTCATGTTCGCCATCGACATACGGTCCACCAGGTCCACGACGCCGACGCCGCCCCAGTTGAGCACGGGCGCGTCGCCGTTGATGGCGGAGTTCGCCGTGATGCCGGTGGTGCCGAACGTCGTGAAGAAGGTCTTCGAGGCCTGGTTGAACCCCTGGAGGCTCGACTTCACGGTCTGCAGGACGTCCTTCGTCTGCGCCATGATCTTCTTCTCAGGCTTCACGACGACGGCCTTCAGCATCTTGGAGCCCATGACCGCGCCCACGCCGGAGCGTGCCGCGAGGCGTCCCCGCTCGTTCGCGATGCCGGACATGATCGACAATTTCTCGCCCGCAGGCCCGATCAGGGCGACGGAGATCTTCTTCCCCAGTTCGTCCTTCAGCCGGTCTTCGGTGTCGATCGCGAGGCCACCCCAGTAGGGGGCTGCGTCGCGCACCTCGACGGTGGTGTCGTCGATATAGATGTAGGAGGGCTTCGTGGCCTGGCCGTAGACGAGGAGGGCGTCGTAGCCGGTGAACTTCAGGCTGGGGCCGAAGTCGCCGCCGCAGTTGGCGTCGCCCCACCCGCCGTTCTTCGGTGACTTGCAGACGACCTGGAAGCGCTGGCCGAAGAGGGGGGTGCCGGTGAGCAGGCCCGGCATGAACCCCAGGACGTTGTCCGGGCCGAGCGGCTCGGCGCCGGCGGGGATGCGGTCGAACAGCAGGCGGGCGCCGAGGCCGTACCCGCCGAGGTGGTCCCGGTACATCGACTCCGGCAGTTCCTCGACCCAGTGCTGGCCGGTGGTCAGGTTGACGTTCAGGATGCGACCATTGAAGGCGCGCTCAGACATACCGACCTCCCTAGCAGCCCGCGCTTCGGCAGGGCCGCAGCGGGTGCCCTTTATACCGCTTGTCACGTACGGTTTGTAGGTATCGCGCCGGATACTGTGGGCGCGGGGCTCAGAACGGACGTAATCGTGGCAAACAACTGGACGATCACGACCCTCCCGAATGGCCTTCGAGTCGTGGTGACGCCGATTCCCACCGCTCAAAGCGCCGCCGTCTCCCTCTGGGTGGGCGTCGGTTCCCGCGACGAGACGCCGACGACCAACGGCCTCTCGCACTACATCGAGCACATGCTCTTCAAAGGCACGACTCGTCGCCCGACCGCCGCGATGATCTCCGAGGCGATTGAGGGCGCGGGCGGCGGCTTGAACGCGTTCACCACCAAAGAAGTCACCTGCTACTGGAACAACCTCCCGTACGAGCGCGTCGAGACCGGCCTCGATGTGCTCGCCGACATGCTCCAGCGCTCGCTGATGGAGACAGTCGAGGTCGAGCGTGAGCGCACGGTCGTGCAACAGGAGTTGCGTCGCGCGAAGGACTCACCGGGGAACTGGGTGAGCGAACTGATCTCGGAGGCCACCTACGGCGACCAGCCGATCGGCTGGCCGATCGGCGGCACGTTGGACACGGTCGGCACGATGCACCGCGACGACTTCTTCTCGCACATGGCGACGCACTACCACCCCCAGAACGCCGTCCTCTCGATCGCCGGCAACGTCGACGCCGCGCGAGTCATCGACTTCGCGGGCCGGCAGTTCGGCGATTGGGCGTCGGGCGAGGTGATCGAGCGCGACATCGCGAAGCCCGAGCGGCCGCCCGAGTACATCCGCATCGACGAGCGCGAGATCGAGCAGTGCAACCTCTCGCTCGCGGTCCTCGGCATCGGTCGGAGCGATCCGGATAAATACGCGCTCGACATCATGAACACGGCCCTCGGCCGAGGCATGTCCAGCCGCCTCTTCACCGAGGTGCGCGAACGTCGAGGTCTCGCGTACTCCGTCGGCTCCGGCTCGTCGCGCTACCGCGACATCGGCTCTGTGTCCGTGAGTGCAGGCGTGACGCGTGAGCATCAGGAGGAAGCGCTCCAGGTGATCATCGGCGAGCTCCAGCGCATCGCCTCGGAACCGATGAGTCCCGAAGAACTGACGCGCACGAAGGACTACGCCGCCGGCTCATTCCGCCTCGGCCTCGAAACGCCGATGTCGTTCGCGCAGCGCTTCGGCGGCCAACTGCTCCAGGACGGTGCCATCGAGCCCCCCGACGTCACCGTCGAGCGCCTGCGCGGCATCACCGCCGCCGATGTCCAGCGTGTCGCGTCCCGGGTGTTCTCGAACGCGAAGTTCTCACTCGCCGTCGTGGGCCCCTCGGCCTCCCCCGACCGCCTCGACGCCATCCTCCACGGCGCGTAGCCGTACCCGAAGGGATCGCTCGAATGGTTCCGTCGAAGTCTGTCGCCAAGCCGGTCGCGAAGAAGCCGGCTACGAAGGCGCCTGCCACCAAGCCCGCTGCCAAGAAGCCGGTGGCGAAGAAGCCCGCCGCGAAGTCCGTCGCTCCGACCGCAGCATCGAGCGCCGCGGTCGACGCCTACTTCGCCGCGCAGAAGCCGAGTGATCGAGCGCTCCTCGACCGCCTGCGCGCGATTGTGTTGAAAGCGCTCCCGGACGCGCAGCCCGCACTGAAGTGGGGCGCGCCGTTCTACCTCGTCAACGGCAAGAACATCACCTCGATGGCCGCGTTCAAGGAACACGTCTCGATCAACTTCTTCGCGCCGCCCGAAGTGCTGATCGACCCCACGGGCCGACTCGAAGGCGAGGGCAAAGGCAACCGCGCGCTCAAAGTCCGCGCTGTCGCCGACATCGATCCCGTGGCGATCACTCGATGGCTGAAGGCTGCGGTCGCCGCGAACGGGTGAGCCGGCTCTAGCGCGTGCGCTCCCAGCGCACGGTGCCGTCCTCGGCCTCATGCATCAGCAGGCGCCCGTCCTCTCGGAGGAGGTCGAGGTGCGCGAGCGTCTCGCCGATCGCGCTACGTCGCTTCATCATGCTGAACGTCGCGTACGGACGGTTCCACGTCACGCGTTCCGCGATCTGCGCCGCTGACGGCCGTCCACCCTCGACGCTGTCGATGGCGTCCAGAGCTTCGTGCAGGCGGTGCTCGTGGTGATCCGCGATGACGCGGCAGCGCTCCGGGAGGTCCTCGATCAGCTCCTCGTGCGCCGGCAGCGCGAGCCCGGTGTCGAGGTCAGAGACCTTCTTCAGTGAGGCGAGGAACTCGCGCAGCGGATTTCGGCCTGCCGCCTCGTCCTCCTCGGAGAGCGAGACGTTCGGAGTGATGCGTGAGAGCACGTGATCGCCCGTGAACGTCAGGCGGTGCTCCGGGAGGTAGGCGCAAAGATGCCCGGGTGTATGGCCCGGCGTCCACACCGACAGCACACGCCACCCGTCGAACTCGATCGCTTCGCCATCGACGAGGAGCCGGTCGGCCTCGATCTGCATGTGCCAGGAGCGACGTTCGGTCTCGGTCGCCGCGTCCGGGTGCGCACCCTCCGCGACAGCGGCGGCCTTCTCCGCCGCGCGGGCGGTACGCGCCTCTTCGCGCTGCTTGCTCTCCCACGGCGGCCCGCCGCGCTCTTCCGAGCGCCCGCGCTCGAGTTCTTCCGCAGTCACGCCGTGGCGCTGCATCCAGGCGCGATGACGCGCCATCCAGTCTTCGTCGCCGCGATGGCTGTCCTTGAACCACTCGACCTCGCGGCCGAGCATCGCGACCTCGCAGCCGGGCGACTGCTGCTTCAGCCAGTGTGCGAGCCCGAGGTGGTCGGGGTGTGCGTGCGAGACGATCAGCCGCTGCACATCGGAGGGCGCGTAGCCGATCGCCTTCAGTTGCGCCGTGAGTGCGGCTTCGGCGTCGGGTGTCCCGTAGCCGGAGTCGAACAGCGTGACGCCGTGCTTGCCGGCGAAGGCGTAGGGCATGATCCACGGCAGCGCGTCCGAGGTCATCGGCGTCCGCAGTCGCCAGAGCCCCGGCACGATCTCGCGCGGCGGCTCAAGCGTGGTCACATCGAAGTCAGGCACAGGTGCTCCATCCGCCAGTGCGCGCCCAGGCCCGTCGAGGGCCCTCGGGAGGTCGCGCCAGAAATCGATGGTACGCGCGGAGCCGGATACAGGGGGCACGGGAATATGAAGGTCGGATTACCAATTCGATGATGGTGATTTGACGCACTGAGGCTCGTCCGCGACAGTCCCGCCCACGGAGTGCCATGAACAAGCAACGACGAGACCCGGAGGACACCGAGACGGTATCTTCCGGGCTCCGCGATCTCGTTATCTACTTCGCCCGACTCGGCACCATCGGGTTCGGCGGCCCGGCCGCGCTCGTGGGCTACATGCGCCGCGACCTGGTCGACGACCAGCAGGTGCTCGACGAGGACACGTTCAACCTATCCATTGCCTTGGCCCAGATCATGCCCGGCCCCCTGGCCGCCCAGACGGCGATGGCGATCGGCTACTTCTCCGGAGGGATCCTTGGCGCCACGCTCGTCGGAGTAGCCTTCGTCCTTCCCTCATTCCTGATGGTGTTCGCACTCAGCATCGCTTACGTGGCGTTCGAGGGACTGCCATGGCTGCAGGCGCTCTTCTATGGCATTGGTGCTGTCGTCATCGCGATCATCGCGATGGCCGCTTACCGGCTCGGTGTCGGCACGAACAAGCGCGACCCGCTGCTCTGGAGCGTCTTCACGGTCCTGTTCGCTGCCACCGTCTGGTCAGGTACCGAACTCGCCGTGTTGTTCATCCTCGCCGGCCTGCTGGTCGCGCTCGTCCGCGCGTGGCCGGGCGCCAATCGAGGCATCTTGCTGACGGCCGTGGCGGTCAGTGGTGCCGCGCTCATCTGGGTCGTGGAACGCACGTTGCTTCAGGCCGGTACGGCCGGTGACGACGCTCATGTGCTGGTGCAAATCCTGTTGTTCTTCACGAAGGCCGGTGCCTTTGTCTTCGGCAGTGGTCTCGCCATCATCCCCTTTCTGAGGGAGGGTGTTGTCCATGACTTCGGCTGGCTGAACGAGCAGCAGTTCCTTGACGCGGTCGCGGTCGCCCTGGTCACTCCGGGCCCGGTGGTGATCACCGTCGCCTTCATCGGCTACCTCGTGGCGGGCATCGCTGGCGCATCACTGGCCGCTGTGGGCATCTTTCTCCCCGTCTACTTCTTCACGATCCTGCCCGCGCCGTGGTTCAAGAAGCATCGCGACAACCGCCAGTTGAAGGCGTTCGTCTCCGGCACAACTGCAGCGGCAAGCGGTGCGATCGGCGGCGCCGTCGTCCTGCTCGCGAAGGGCGCGATCACCGATGTGCCGACGGCCGTCATCGCGCTCGTCGGATTGGGCCTGCTCCGGCGGTATCGCGTGCGCGAGCCGTACCTCGTGGCCGGCGCAGGCGTCGCCGGGCTGATCCTCTGGCCGATCTTCGGCGGCTAGTCCGAGGGCCGCCCTACGGCTTCACCGCCCGCGTCGCGAAGTACCCCGGCATGTACTGGCTGGTCACTCCCGCGTGATGCGGCGCCTCCACGAATCCCACGAGGTGGAACCCGGCCGCCATCTGCCCGCCGACCTGCGCTGTCATCGAGTGGCTGTACTCCAGCGCGCCCCCCGGCCCACCGAGGCGCACCCGCTCCTCCTCGCTCAAATGCGTGAGGTCGGAATACGGCAGCGCGTGTCGCACCATGAGTTCGCCCCGGTTGCCCTCGGCGTCGCGGTCGAAGACGAACAGGTCGGGGTTCATGAAGCCCGTGAGCAGCGTCCCGCCCGGGCGGAGCACCCGGAAGCACTCGCGCCACACCGGTTCGAGGTCGGGGCAGAACAGGTTCGACACCGGGTGGAAGACGAGGTCGAACGACCCGTCCGCAAACACGCTCAGGTCGCGCATATCGCCGAGTACAGTCGCGAGTTCCAGGCCATCCCGCTCCGCCACCTCGCGGTCGCGCGCCAACTGCCTGGGCGAGTTGTCGAACACCGTCACCCGCGCGCCAGCCGCCGCGAGTACCGGCGCCTGCTGACCGCCACCCGAGGCGAGCGCGAGCACATCGATTCCCGCGAGCGCCGCGGGGAACCAGTCGCGCGCCACGGGCTCGTGCCCGATCAGCACCACCGACCAGTCACCCGCACGCGCCCGCGCGATCACCTCGGAGGTCACGGGCAACGTCCACTCGTCCCCCTGCTCGACGAGGCGGTCCCAGGCGTCACGGTTGTGCTGAACGGGGTCGATGTTGACGTCGATGTCGGCCATCGGCGGAGACTACCGCAGACCTACAGGTCGAGCAGCGCCAGCCCGAGCGCGAGCGCGCGACGTTCGAGGTCAGTCGAGAGTGTTTGCGCGGCCTCGTCGGCGGTGAGCGCCTCGATGCCGGCGAGGGCGCCGTCCGGCGCCGGCTCACCGCTCACCTCGACGGCGGCGACGCGGAGGAACCCCATCGTCTCGCTGCCCTTCGCGGGATGCTGCATCCGCACCGGCAACCGCTCCGCATGCAGCCGAGGCGTGCCCGCCGTCACCGCGAAGCGCGACCGCAACAGCCGCGCGATGCCCTCCGCGAAGCCCTCGTCCGGGTGGGGGGCATCCAGGGAGAGCAGCATCGGTTGCGCGTCCGGCCAGCGCGCGAGCAGCATCGCGCCGTCCTCGACACGGCGCACGACCAGCAGAATCCGCTCCGGGTTCGCATCCGGCTGCTCCGCGCGCCGCACGAGGGCGTCCGGGTCAGCCTCGATGCCCGCGCCGGGTGCGCCCCAGCCGGTCATGGCTCGAACACCACGGCGGCTTCGAGGGCCTTCGCGTCGACTTGCCCGACCGCTGCGACATGCAGGCCGCCTCCGCGCATCACACGGATGGCCACCCGCTCGACCTCTTCGACCGTCACGGCCGCCGAGCGGGCCAGCGTCTGCTCCGGCGTCTTGAGCGGGAGCCCGAGGATCGCCTGGGAGCCGTACAACGCGGACACGGAACGCGAGTCCTCCAGGCGCAACTGGGTGCGCGATCGTGTGACGGCCTTCGCGCGTGACAGTTCGTCCGCACCGACCGGCGCACACGCGCGCGCCAGCTCCTTCGCGATCTCGCGCACCGCCTCGATCGCCCGCTCGGGGTCGACGCCCGCGTACACGCCGAACATCCCGCAGTCGCGCAGCGTCGCGATGTAGGAGTGGATGTCGTAGCAGAGCGCGAGTTCTTCGCGCAGCCGTGCGAACAGCCTCGATGACATCCCCTCGCCGAGGATTACCGAGAGCAGGTCAAGCGCGTAGCGGTCGTCGTCGTCGGAGGCGACACCGTGGAGACCGAAGGAGAGGTGGACCTGCTCGGTGTCCTTGTCGTGGACCGTGACCAATGGGTGGCCGGCATTGCGCAAGTTCGGCACCCACGGCAGTGGGTCCCCCGCGCGCCAGTCCTCGAAGGCCAGACCGACCATCTCGCGCACCTCGGCGGGATCGACGGCGCCTGCGATCGAGACGACGGTCGCGTTCGGCACGTACTGACGCTGGTAGTACTCGCGGATCGCGGCGGCACTCAGACCCTCGACGGACTCGTCTGTGCCCGCGATGTCACGCCCGTGCGGCTGCCCCGGCCACAGCGTCTCGTCGAGGATCACGCCCACCTGCTCCGGCGGAGAGTCCTCGACGGCTGCCAACTCTTCGAGGATGACGTCGCGCTCGCGCTCGATCTCGTGGTCGGGCAGCACGGAGTTCCGGATCATGTCGCCCAGGATGTCGACGGCGCCGCCGAGGTACTCCGGGGTGACCTTCGCGTAGTAGACGGTCAGTTCGCGGTTCGTCGCCGCGTTGATGTTGCCGCCGATGCGGTCGATCTCCATCGAGATATCGAGCGGCTTCGGGCGGCGCTCCGTCCCCTTGAACAGCAGGTGCTCGAGGAAATGCGACAGCCCGCCCTCCGCCGGCGTCGCCTCATACCGCGACCCCGCCGCCACATAGATCGAGGCGGCCGCCGACCGCGCGTACGGCATCGGCGTGACGAGGAGCCGCAACCCGTTGGTGAACGTAGTCAGGTGCGGCGACGCGAGGGGCATCAATTCGGGCACAGGATCCCGTTTCCGGTGATGTGTGGGAGGTCTCGGCCATCCTACCGGGAGGCGGGGGAGGGTCAAACGTCAGGTTCGGGCGGTATCGTTTCGCCGATCCTCGTCCATGTATTCAGATCTCATCCAGAGGAGTGCCCAATGAACTGGAACAAGTGGCTTCGGCAGGTACACCGCTGGGTGTCGATGGCCTTTACGGCGACTGTCATCGGTTGCTTCGTTGTCCTGGGACTGGGACAGCAGGAGTCCGCCGCCTGGGTGTTCTACTTGCCGCTGCCCCCGCTCTTCGCGCTTCTGTTCACCGGTCTGTACTTGTTCGTACTGCCGTATGGCGCCAAGTGGCGCAGCACGCGTCCGGAGTAAGTCATCAGCGAGCGGCGCCCCCTACATCTCCCACAGCACGTCACCCTTGAGGTCGGCCGGGTGCGACTTCGAGGCGTAGACGGCGTACTCCGCCTGCGAGGCGCCGATCGTCGTGCTCGGGCCGTGGCCGGGGAGGACGAGCGTCTCCGGCGGCAGGACGAACAGGCGCGAGGTGATCGAGGCGATCTCCTGCTGGAGGTTCTCGGCGGAGCCGGTGCGGCCGGGGCCACCGGGGAACAGCGTGTCGCCCGTGATCAGCGCCCCGCCGACGAGGAAGCACGTCGAGCCAGGCGTGTGCCCCGGCGTGTGGATCGCGCGCACCGTGGCGCTGCCCACCTCGAAGGTCGCGCCGTCGGCGAGCGGCTGGACGTTGCGTGTGGCATCGAGGTTGGTCTCGGTGGCGCCGGCGAAGACGGGTGCGGGCGTGTGCGCGCGCAGGATGTCGAAGCCGAGCCAGTGGTCGCTGTGGTGGTGCGTCACCACGATCCGCTCGACGGGCGTGTCGCCCAGTGCTGCCACGACGGCCTCGGCGCCCTCCGGTACATCGATGACCGTCGCGGGGCCACCCGAGGCGGGGCGCAGGATGTAGGTGTTGTTCGCGAACCGCCCGAGCGCTGGGACGATCTCGATGGTGATGGTCGCGTCCGCGTAGATCTGCTTCGCCATCTCGTCTCCTCCTACGCCGGCCGCTGCCCGAGGCCCGCGCGACGGCCATCCGTCCACGCCAGTCCCTCGTCCGCGAGCCGTCCGAGGAGCATACGCACCCGCGCTCGCTCCTCGGCTGTCGTGGCGCCCGCCCGCTTCGTGAGCACGCCGAGGGTCACCGACGCGCCCTCGGCGTCACTCGCTGCATCACCCGCTGCGTCACGCAGCACCTGCATCACCCGCCCGCGCGTCTGCCGTTCCGAGCCCTCGAAGGCGCCCTGTGCGCGCACCGGTTCCGCCACCTCGCCTGCCGCGAACCGAGGTCGCGCCGCGCACATTGAGGCCACCACGCACACCTCGCACCTCGGGCGGGGCGTGCAGATGCGCGCGCCGTAGTCCATCAGCGCCGGGTTCCAGCGCGCGCCCTCGCCCGGGGGGAACAGTGCTGCCGTCGCCGTATCGATCTCCGCGCGAGGGGTGTCCCGCGCCGGTTGCAGGTCGCCGAACACCAGCCGCCCCACGACGCGCACGATGTTCGTGTCGACGGGGGGCGCATCCTCCTCGAACCCGAACGTGCGCACGATGGCGGCAGTGAACGGCCCGATCCCCGGCAGAGCCAGCAGCGCCTCCGGGTCGCGCGGCAGCGCGCCGCTGTGCTCCGCCACGCACCGCCGAGCCGTCTCGTGCAGGCTGACGGCGCGCCTCGGGTATCCCGCGCGGCCCCACGTTTGCAGCACCGAGGCGCGGTCAGCCCTCGCGAGGTCGGCGAGCGTCGGGAAGGCCGCCATCCAGCGTGCGTAGATCTCCAGCACACGCGCGATCTGCGTCTGCTGTGCGCAGACGGCAGCTACCAGCGCGGCATACGGGTCGCGTGCTTCGCGCCAGGGGAACGGTTCCGCGTGCGCGTCGTACCACTCGAGCAGGCGTCGCTGCACCGCTCGCCGCCGGGCTGGCGGCAGCACGTACGGACGTGTCGCATGGGGAGCCTTCGAGGTCGCGCGTGGCATCGTCGCCCGAGGGTACCGGGCGGATGTGGCGGTGTACCATGCGCCGCCGAGGGGTGGTGCGCCATGGTCGCTGCGAAGAAGCCTGCTGCGAAGAAGCCAGTCGCCAAGAAGAGGCCCGCAGCGAAGGTGAAGCCCGCCGCCAAGAAGCCGGTGGTCCGCAAGCCCGCCCCCAAGCGCCCCGCCTCGAAGCCCGCAGCGAAGAAGGCGCCGGCCCGTAAGCCTGCGGCAAAGAAGCCGGTCGCGAAGAAGGCGCTGGCCCGTAAGCCTGCGGCGAAGAAGCCGGTCGTGAGGAAGACGCCGGCGCGCAAGCCCGCTGCGAGGAAGCCCGCGCCGAAGACCGTCGTGAAGAAGGTCGTCGTTAAGAAGATCGTGACGAAGGCTGCTCTGAAGCCCGCTGCAAAGAAGGCCGTGACGAAGAAAGCCGCCGCCAAGGAGACCATCGAGTCGCGCGTGAACGTCGTGAACGACCACCTCACGCAGCACGTCGTCATCGTGAAGCAGTTCACCCGCACGTTCCCCACCTCGAATGTCTGGGTGCTGAAGGACGGTCGCGAGGCCGCGCTGCTGGACGCGGGCTACGGCGACAAGCAGTCGATCGGCGAGCGCTCGAAGTTCTTCACGAGCGAGATGGGCCACCTCGACTTCAAGACCATCGCGATGACGCACCACCACTACGACCACTCGTCGGGTGCGCGCCAACTGCGCGAACTGCTCAAGGCCGAGACTGCCATCAACCCGATCGACGAGGTGCTGCTGCACACACCGCCCACGCCCTCCCAGGGCAACGAGGACCTGCCGGACGAAGAGGATCTCGAGGAGCGCGTCGCCGCCTGGCGTGCCGAAGCCCTCGCGACGCCGATCGACCGTCCGCTCTCAGACGGCGAGACGTTCCGCGTCGGCGGTCTCACGGTGCAGGCGGTCCACACGCCGGGCCACACCGCCGGCCACAACTGCTACTGGGTAGAAGACCTGCGCATCCTCTTCACTGGCGACAATGTCCTCGGCGTCGGCACGAGCGCCATCGGCCCACCGCCCGCCGGCGACATGAAGCAGTACCTCGACTCTCTGCTGCGCATGCGCGAACTGCAGGCCACGCTCTTCGCCCCGGGCCATGGCCCCACCGTGACCGCGACCGACGCGAAGGTGCAGGAACTGCTCGACCACCGCGCGACACGTGACCGCCAGATCATCGATCTCATCGATAAGGGCTACGCGACCGACCGCCAGATTCGCCGCGCGCTCTACCCCGAGATCCAGAAGGGCCTGCGGCGTGCCGCGGGGGGCCAGATCCGCTCCCACCTCGCCAAGATGGTGGGCCAGGGCATCGCCGTCGTCACCCAGGAGGACGATGGCAAGGTCTGGCGCGTCGCCCTGACGAAGTAGGCACTCCGAGGCGTCACCCCCGGCGTCGAGGTAGGCGCAAATCTTCGGTCGTGCCACATAACGTCATCGAGGGCGTAGCGTGCGCATCACGCCGAGCCACCTGAGGCTCGGCTTCTCGATGTGAGGATGTGCCCCGTGCGCTTGATTTCGAGGCGACTGCTGGTGCAGATAGTCGTGGTCGGACTGTTCGCCGTGCTCGCCCTGCTGCAGACGACCCCTGCCAGCGCCGCCTCAGCATCGAAGTCATGCACGCTCACAGGCTCGAACCAGTACACCTGTAGTTTCGTGATCACGCCGGCCATCGCGACGGGCGCGGGGTCCTGGCTAGTGCAGATGGTCAGCCCCGGTTCCGGCACCTTCGCGTCACAGCCGACGGTCGTGTCGGCGACCGGTTGCGGGCCCGTGAGCATCACTGCGGGCACCTTCATCAGCAGTCCATCTGGAAACGCGGACTACGACGTGACCGTCGGTGGGAGTGGTTGCCTCGCGACCGCCACCGTGACCGTCACAGAGACGGTCACCGTCAGCGCAACCGGCCAGGTCTGTCAGAACGTCTGGATCACTGCCGCGTCGCCCCCCGTGCAGGGTTGCGCCTCTGTCACGTACACGCCGCCAACCGCGCCACCTCCCCCCTCGGCCACCAAGATCTGCACCCTCACGTCGACGCCGAACCGGTACACCTGCGTCTTCACGGTCGTCCCGGCGTTCCCGGCCGTCGCGGGCGACATCATCCACGTGAATGAGGCGCCGATCCCCGTCGTCCCCAACCCCGGCTACAACCTCGTGGGCACACCGACGGTCGGAGTGGTGAGCGGCTGCGCTCAGACCCGACCCCCGTGGTGGTGACCAGCTCCTACGGCTTCCACGCGACCATCGGGTCGAGCGGCTGCCCGGGCTACACGTGGTCGGTGCAGTTCCTCGAAACCATCGATGTGAGCGCGACCGGTCAGATCTGTCAGGCCTTCTACATGGTGGCTGCTGTGCCGCCGACGACGGCCTGCGCGAACGTGACCTACACGCCGCCGGCGATGCCGGGCGTCCCGTCGGCGACGAAGACCTGCGTCCTGACATCGACGCCCAACCGCTACGCCTGCATTTTCACCGTCGTCCCGGCGTTCCCCGCCATCGCGAATGACCAGATCCACGTCAACGAGCCCCCAGGCCCGCCGATGACCGGCCCCGGCACCATCCTCCCAACGCCAACGGTCGGCGTGGTGATCGGGTGTGCCCAGGCACCTTCGGGGGTCGCGATGACGAGTACGACCAGCTACAACGCGACGATTGGATCGAGTGGCTGCCCGGGCTACACGTGGTCGGTGCAGTTCCTCGAAACGATCACCGTGACTGCCAGCGGCCAACTCTGCCAGTCCTTCTACATGGTGGCCGCCGTGCCACCCACGACGGCCTGCGCGAGCGTCGTTTACACGCCACCAGCTCCCGGCCCAGCAGCTACGAAGGTCTGCCTGCCGACTTCGACGAAGAACGTGTTCACCTGCATCTTCACGATCACCCCCATGGTCGCGACAGCGCCCGGCCCGTGGCTCGTCCAGATGGTCACGCCCGGCCCCGGCACGTTCACCGCGCCCTCGGTGGTCAGCAACGCCACGACCGGCTGTAGCACGCTGCCGGTGGTCGCTGCGGGGACGCTGATCTCGATCCCGCAGGGCATCGCCGACTACAACATCAACATCGGTGCGGGCGGCTGTACGGCGGCCGCATCGATTGTGATCACGGAGACCGTCACGGTGACGGCGACGGGGCAGATCTGCCAGACCGTCTGGATCACCGTCGCCAGCCCTGGGGTGACGGTTTGTGGCGATGTCTTCTACACGAAGTCCCTCACGTTCCCCATCGGTTCGATCGCTCCGACGGGCGTCTCCCTCACTTCCTTCAGCGGTACGGTGGCCGAACTGGATGCAGCCGGTGCTGCGAACGTCCCGGTGCTCGTCACGGCCTCCGCGACGGCCAACGGCAAGTTGATCACCCTCGTCATTGGCGCCCCCGCATTCGTGAACGCCGAGTTCAACGCGACGTTCCCGAACGGTCTCAACGCCACGCTGATGATCGTGAAGGCGCGCTAGGCATCCCGCTCGACCGCGACTGAGATGCCGTCTCGCTGAGACGGCGTCTCGCACCCTCAGGCGTAGCCTGATCGCATGACCGCCGCCCACGCCCAGCACACGCACGCCACGCAGGACTCGAGGCGGCTCGCGCTCGCGTTGGCGATCGCCGGATGCACCCTCGCCATCGAGGTCGTGGGTGGCCTCGTCACCGGATCGCTCGCCTTGCTGGCCGATGCGGGCCACGTCCTCAGCGATGGTGTCGCCCTCGGCCTCGCGTGGCTCGCGGTCTGGCTCGCGACGCGGCCCCACTCGCTCCGCTTCACCTTCGGCCTCCACCGCAGCGAGGTGCTTGCCGCATCCGTGAACGCCGTCCTCGTGCTCGTGTTCTCCCTCTATCTCGCTGTCCATGCCGTCGAGCGCCTGTTTCACCCGCAGCCAATCGAGGGCGTGGGGCTCCTGCTGCTCGCGGCGGTCGGCCTGGTCGCGAACGGCGCGCAACTCCTCCTGCTCCACAGCGGCGCGTCCATAAACCTGGACGCGGCTCGCCTCCACGTCTGGGGTGACCTCGGCGGATCGGTCGCGGCGCTCGCCGCGGGCGTCATCGTGGCAACGACGGGCTGGCTCCAGGCAGACGCGGTCCTCACGCTCGTGATCCTCGCGATCGTCTCGGCTGGCGGTGTGCGCATGTTGATCCGCGCCACGGGCACCCTGCTGGCAGCGACCCCGGCAGACATCGACCTCGAAGCCGTGCAGGCCGCGCTCCGAGGCGTCCCCGGCGTGCGCGACGTCCACGACATGCATTGCTGGGCCGTCGCCACCGATTTCGTGGTCTTCGAGGCGCACGTACTCGTCGACGAAGCAGCCGACGGCGTCGAGGTCGTCGCGGCGTGCAGTGCGCTACTCTCCGCACGCTTCGGTATCCAGCATGCGGCGATCCATCCGGAGCGGCGCCCGCTCATTCAGGTGAGTCAGGTGAGGTAAAGCGCTCCGATGCCTGACCCGACCGCCTCGCGGCCAGATATGCCCGGCTACCTCGATGGTGCCGAGGCCGAACTGCTCCCGTGGTCGTGGGCGGAGAGCCGCCTGCGCGACGCCCACAACTACTGGATGGCCACCCACACACCCGAGGGTGGCCCGCACCTCGCACCGGTCTGGGGGGTATGGGACGGCGCACACCTCTTCGTTGCCACCGGCACCCGCTCGAAGAAGGCGCGCAACCTCCAGCACGACCCGCGCTGCACTCTGGCAACCGAGGACGCCGAGGAGGCCGTGATGGTCGAAGGACTCGCCGCCCCGATCTCCGACACCGACGCCGAGCACTACTTCGTGCTCTACGAGGCGAAGTACGGCTCTCGTCCCCCGTCCGGTGACGGCTGGGTGGTCACCCCGAGGACGGCCTTCGGCTTCATCGAGCACGCGGATCAGTTCTCACGCACCGCCACCCGCTGGCGCTGGTAAGGAGGCCCGATGCCGTACGACCGCACCTCGATCCTGACGCGTGCGGACGGCATCTGCTTCGGCGAACGTCGCGAGGCGCTCAACATCGCCGCGGCGTCCAGCGGCAGCATCCACGACGACGAGAAGGCGGCTGAACTCGGCTATCAGGGCGGCCTCGTCTCCGGACTGGTCCACAACGAGCAGTTCGTCCCGATCGCCCTCGATCTCTTCGGGCCGGCGTGGCTCGAGCGCGGTGGCTTCTCCCTCGCCTACCGCACCCCCACTCTCGACGGCGAGCCCGTGCAGGCCTTCGCGCGCGTGCCAGTCGAGGGCGAGGCCCAGGTCGAGGCGTGGTCGCAGAACGACGCCGGCCAGCGGGTCGCCGATGGCGTGTTGTTCCTCGGTGACACGCGGACGCCGCTCGCCACCCGTCTCGCCGCGTCTCAGCCCGCCGAGGGCCGCATCCTGCGCGATGTCGCCCTCGGACCGTTCGGCCCGCAGCGTCGCCTCCGCGCCTCCGCCGACGTGCAGGCACAGATGCGCGACACGACCACCGAACCCATCGACTGGTACTTCGACGCGAGCCCGTGGGGCCCGGCCGTCGCCTCGACACGCTCGCTCTACCGGATGCTCGAACCGCGCGCCGTCACCGAGGCGGTCGACCCGATGGGTGTCCGAGTCGATGCGGGTATTGAGATCCGCTTCGTCGACGGCCCGCCACTGGTTGAGGTTGAGTACGTCGTCGACTGCGAGGCGATCGCGCGCGGCGAAACCGGCAAGACCGAGGTGCTCTGGCTGCGCAGCGTCATGCGCGAGGCCTCGAACGGCCGGGTCGTCCTCGAGCAGTTGATGGAGAAGCGCTGGATGAAGGGCGCGTCCGCGCTCTACCGCTAGGCAGCGCGCCTACGCGCTCGCCGCCGCCTCGATCTGCTTGATGTGCTCATCGAAGTGGCCCGACAGCGTGAACCGCAGCCACCGTCCGACTGCCACATCTCCGAACCCCTCGATCTGCTGCGTGTTGCCGATGGCCTCATCCGACAATCCGGCGATCGCTGCCTTCGTCGCATCGAGGTTCGCGAACAGCCGCGCCCGTAGCGCCGTCAGACTGCGATCTTCCGCGCCCAGGCTCGTATACGCGCCACCTGCCTGGTCGAGCCGCTGCGGCGGGTTCGTCCCGGTCAGCGCGCTCCGGATCTCCCGAGGGAACGACGCGGTGTCGCCGATCAGGTGCAACAGCGTCTCGTTCACGCTCCACTCGCCGGGCACGGGCTGCTTCGTAGCCCGCGCGTCATCCACCCCTGCGGTCACCGCCTCGATGCGCGCACGGTGCTGGTCGATCAAGCCGGCAATGGCCTCGGCGAATGGCATGCAATCCCCCTCGATCCCCGCGGAGGATACGACCTCGCGAAGGGAATCGAGATCTTTGCTAGGCACAGCCAAGGGAGGGTGAGGCAGGGCGAGGGGCTACAGCGCGCCGAGGTAGCGGTTCAACTCGTACGGCGTGACCTGGGCGCGGTACTCCGCCCATTCGATCCGCTTGTTCGCGATCAGCGACTCGAAGACGTGGTCGCCGAGTTCGCTGCGCATCAGCGCGGAGCCGGAGAACTGCTGGATCGCGTCGCCGAGGGACAGCGGCAACGTCCGCAAGCCTCGGGCGGCACGTTCGGCCTCGGTCAGGCCGGAGCGCGCGGGCTCGGGCAGCGGGGTCTTCGCCGCGATCCCGTCGAGGCCAGCCGCCAGCACCGCTGCGAACGTCAGGTACGGGTTGCAGCCCGGGTCAGGTGCGCGGTACTCGACGCGTGTGGCGACCGTCGCCTCGACGCGGTGCGCCGGCACCCGCACGAGGTCGGCGTCGTTCGTGTGCGACCACGTCGCATACACCGGCGCCTCGAAGCCCGGGATCAGGCGCTTGTACGAGTTCACCCACTGGTTCGTGATCAGCGCGATCTCCGGCGCGTGCTGGAGCAAGCCCGCCACGTAGTGCTTCGCGTCCGCGGAGAGCGTGTCCGGAGATTGCGGGTCGTGGAAGGCGTTCGCTTCGCCTCGGAACAGCGAGAGTTGCAGGTGCATCCCGCTGCCGTTCTGGTCCGCGATCGGCTTCGGCATGAACGTCGCGTGGACGCCAGCGCGTGCCGCGACTTCCTTCACCACAAGGCGGAACGTCATCACCGCGTCCGCCATCGTCAGGGCGTCCGTGTAGCGCAGGTCCATCTCGTGCTGGCTCGGCGCGACTTCGTGGTGACTCAGCGCGACCCCGATGCCCAACTCCTCGAGCATCAGCACCGTTTCGCGCCGCAGGTCCGAGCCGCCATCGAGCGGCGTGAGGTCGAAGTAGCCGCCCTGGTCCAGCGGTACCGTCCCCTGCGCGTCCTTGAAGTAGAAATACTCGATCTCGGGCGACACGTAGAACGTGTACCCCTGGTCGGCGGCACGGCGCAGCGTCCGCTTCAGCACCTGCCGAGGGTCACCCTCGAACGGCTCCCCGTTCGTGCGGTAGATGTCACAGAACATCCGCGCCACCGCGTTCGGCCGAGGCCGCCACGGCAGCACCTGGAACGTCGCCGGGTCTGGCATCGCGATCATGTCGGCTTCATCGCGCCGCGCGAAGCCCTCGATCGCCGCCCCGTCGAACGTGATCCCGTCCGTCAGCGCGTGTTCGAGTTCCTCGACGGTAATGGCGACGGACTTCAGCATCCCGAGGATGTCCGTGAACCACAGCCGGATGAACTTCACATCGTGATCGCGGCACGCCTGCAAGACGTGCTGCACCGACCCCGCACCAGATTCACGTTCAAGCATCACCAGATCGTACCGTCCGACCTGTTTCCAGATTGTTTCTACGGGCCGCCCAGACACCCATTGAGGTCGGGACGTTCAGCCGCTACCCGTTGAAATACAACTCGTACTCGTAGGGTGTCGGACGGAGGGCAGCGGCCTGCACCTCCTCGCGCTTCATCGCGATCCAGCGCGCCACCAGGTCCTCCGTGAAGACCGCACCCTCGAACAGGAACGTTTGGTCGCCCGCGAGCGCGTCCAGCGCCGCCTCCAGGCTCCCCGGTACGCGAGGTACGCGCGCCGCCTCTTCCGCCCGTAACTCGTAGATGTTCCGGTCCAGCGGGTCGCCCGGGTCGATCTGATGCCGGATCCCGTCCACGCCGGCCATCAGCATCGCCGCAAACGCCAGATAGGGGTTGGAGGTGCCGTCAGGTGGGCGGAACTCGATGCGCGTCGCCCCTGCCGCCGAGGAGTACGTGGGGATGCGCACCGCAGCCGACCGGTTCCGCGCGGAGTACGCGAGGTTCACCGGCGCCTCGAAGCCCGGCACGAGACGCTTGTATGAGTTCGTAGAGGGCGCACAGAACGCCATCAGCGCGGGCGCGTGCGTCAACAGCCCGCCGATGTACCACCGCGCCGTCTGGGACAGGCTGGCGTATCCGTTCGCGTCATGGAAGAGCGGCACGCCGTCTTTCCAGAGCGACTGGTGTGTGTGCATTCCGCTGCCGTTGTCCCCGAAGATCGGCTTCGGCATGAACGTCGCGGCCTTGCCGTGCGCTCGCCCGATCGTGCGGACGAGGTACTTGTACCACTGCGTCTCGTCCGCCTTCTTGCGCAGGCTTGCGTACTTCGTCGCGATCTCGCCCTGGCCCGCTGCGGCGACTTCGTGGTGGTGTACCTCCACCTCGATGCCCGCGCTTTCGAGGGCCTCGGAGATCGCCCAGCGCACGCCGGAGGTCTGGTCCGCAGGCGGGACCGGCGAGTAGCCCTCCTTCGTCCCGATCTTGGCGCCGAGGTTCGGGTGCTCGTCCTGCCCGCTGTTCCACGGGCCTTCGACCGAGTCCACCGTGAAGAATGCCGTGTTGGCGTTCTGCTGGAAGCGCGCGTCGTCGAACAGGAAAAACTCCAACTCCGGCCCGAAGTTCGCGGTGTCCGCGATCCCCGTCGATCGCAGATAGGACTCCGCCAGCGCCGCGATCCGTCGAGGGTCGCGCACATAGCGCTCGCCCGTCTGGGGCTCCACCACGTCGCAGATGATCGCGAGCGTCGGGACCGCCTCGGATGGGTCGACTACGGCCGTGTCGAGGTCGGGGAGCAGGAGCATGTCCGACTCCTCGATCGCCTGGAAGCCGCGCAGGCTCGAGCCATCGAATCCGAAGCCGTTGACCGTGCTCTCCTCCGTCAGCCGTCCGGCAGGGACGGAGAAGTGATGCCACCGTCCGGGCAAGTCCGTCACACGAAGATCGACGCGCGTGACGCCTTCCGAGGTCATCCGCTGACGGATGTCGGCCAGATTCGCCATCTCAACTGCCTCCGAGCCTGCGCTGCCGGGAGGGCAGCCCGTCGATTGAACCACGCGTACCGCGTGAGGGGAGCCCGCCCCCGCAACTGACCTCGTGCTTGAGCGCGCGAAACCTGTGGGAAACATTCCCGACACCGAGGATTCACATTCACGACGCGACCGCGAAATCGGAGATTCGCAGACTCAATCTCGTAGTCGGAGGCTCGACGGGGCCTCAAGACTCCACTGGTGGACGAGGGAGTCACGCGGTGATCCGAACTGGCCACCTCACGATCGACCGCGACCGCTATCTGGTCACCGTGGACGGCCGTCCGATCCGCCTGACCTATATGGAGTTCAACGCGCTCCTCATGATCGCGGAGCACTCCGGTCGGGTGGTCACCTATGACCGCTTGGCCGAGGCCCTCTGGGGCTCTGCCGGCCCGGAGGCGCGCAGGCGCCTCGCCGTCATCGTCTCGCGCGTCCGTTCCAAGCTCGGCGAGGCCGCGGACGCCATCGATACCGTCACACGCGTCGGTTACCGCCTCGCCCCTGAGGCCTGACCGAGCGCCTACAGCCCGCGACCGGAGGTGGTCCCGACCCCCTCCCGAGACCACCTCCGGTCGCGACCCTTCTCCCCCAGAGCGACACTCCGATGTGACGGCGATACGTCCCCCGCACTGCGGACTCGTATCCGAAACACCGCGCCCATACACTTCCGCCCATGCAGCGGATCCTCGTGCTCACACGTGACGGCGAGCATCTGCGCTCGGTAGAGGCTGCGGCGCGGCCAGACGGTCGCGTCGTGCGCGCCGAGCCATCTGCCGAAGGCGCCCTCGTCGCCGTGCGCGACTGGCGGCCCGCCGTCGTCGTGCTCGACCTCTCGATCGGCCTCACTGCGGGGGGTGTCGCTGCGCTCCTGCGTGACGAGGCGCTCGCGGAGAGCACCGCCGTCCTGGCGATCGCCACGCCGAGCCAACTCGCCCTCATTGGTCCCGGCACGCAGGTCGACGACTTCGTCCTGTCACCGGTCGATGACGTCGAACTCCGCCTGCGCCTGTCGAGGCTGATCTGGCAGCGCACCGGCGCGACCGACGGCTCGATGATCCGCCACGGCGCCCTCGTCATCGACCTCGAGCGCTACAAGGTCACCGTGGACACCGAGGTCGTCGACCTGACCTACAAGGAGTACGAACTCCTCCGCTTCCTCGCCTCGAACCCCGGCAAGCCGTTCACCCGCGAGGTGCTGCTGAACCAGGTGTGGGGCTACGACTACTACGGTGGCTCGCGCACCGTGGACGTCCACATCCGTCGCATCCGCGCCAAGATCGAGAACCGCGAGCAGTACATCGATACCGTCCGCAACGTCGGCTATCGGTTCATCGAGATCTTCGGCGCGCCGGCCGTCCCGCAACCCCGCTAGCCTTCGACGCCTTCGCGTCACGCACTGCCTCGCCTGTCGTTCTACCGTCAGATGGAGCGATGGCAGGAGTGTGGCCAGTGGGATCGAAGGCGCGGCTGTGGGGTGCCTGGCCGCTGCTGCTCAGCATGGCGCTCTTCCTCACATCCGACCAGCCGCTGCAGGCACAGGTGGCGCCCGAGGCTGGCCAGATCTCCGGGAGCCTGCCCGCTGGCGGTGGCGTCGCGCTCGTCCAGTGGAGCGGCGGCACCCCCACGCAACTCTTCGCCGTCGCCGACGGTCGAGGTTGCACCGCGACCGCTGCCTGGCTATCGAGCGGAGGCTTTCTCGTCGGATACCTGCGAGGCGCCCCGACGTTCGTCAACGAGTCGTTCGTCTCGCGGTTCCCGGGCGGGGTGCTGCCGTCGACCCCGCTGCTGTTGGTCTGCC
The DNA here is from genome assembly GCA_945865925.1 of Dehalococcoides mccartyi. Taxonomy (GTDB): domain Bacteria; phylum Chloroflexota; class Dehalococcoidia; order UBA2979; family UBA2979; genus SURF-43. Next base: position 54,428 of record CAMBFG010000003.1, on the reverse strand, counting down.
GAGCCGCCTCGGCTCCCGGCGGAGGATCGGCCGGGACGCGCTCGATCGGCTCGTGTCCGCTGTTCCCGGACGACAACCCGTGGGCAGCCGACATCTCGAGCGCGCCACGGCATCCGCTCTCCGATCGCTACGTTGGCCACATCATGGCGAGCGGTGGCAACCGCTTCCTGCACGCGGACTTCGGCGAGAACCCGGACTACGGCATCCCCTACGTGATCGTCCCCGCCGGCGAGCCGAGCGTCCCGGTGACCTTCGACTATGCCGACGAGAGCGACGTCGGGCCCTACCCCATCCCCTCAGGCGTGCGGATTGAGGCCGGGTCGGACCGGCATGCGCTCATCGTCCGCGAGGGAGAGTGCCGACTGTACGAGTTGTTCGACCTGCGTCGCAGCGGCGCCTCGTGGAGTGCCGGCTCAGGCGCGATCTTCGACCTGCGGTCGAACGCGCTGCGACCGGACGGGTGGACATCCGCCGACGCCGCCGGACTGCCGATCCTGCCTGGCCTCGTCCGTGTGGACGAGGTGCGCGCCGGGGCGATCAACCATGCGCTGCGCTTCACCGTCAGCCGCACCCAGCGCGCGTATATCCACCCCGCGACGCACTTCGCGAGCAGCATCACCGATGCGTCCGCGCCGCCGATGGGGCTCCGCCTTCGCCTCAAGGCGGACTTCGACCTCGCGGGGTATCGAGGGCAGGCGCTCGTCGTGCTCACGGCGCTGAAGCGGTACGGGATGCTGCTCGCTGACAACGGGTCGAACTGGTACATCAGCGGCGCGACCGACCCGGGTTGGGACGATGCGGATCTCAACCAACTGAAGCAGGTCCCGGGCAGCGCCTTCGAGGCCGTCGATACCGGCCCGCTCATCTCGACGGCGCGGTAGCCGGAGCGCCCTCTACCCCAGCGCGTCCGCGATCTGATCCACATGCCCCTGCAGGTGCTCCGCGTGCGACTGCACCTGCTGACGCAGCGACCGCCGTGCGCCGCGGATGCTGCCGGGGTGGCCCCAGGCCGCGTCCGGCGTGCCGGAGAGCAGTCCGACCGTCTTGCCCAACTCGGACTCCACGATAGCGATCAGGTCGCCCGGGGAGCGGGCTTCGAGGGCCGCTGTCTCGGCGTCCTCGCCGAACGCGAGGCGGGCGGGCTCGGTCATCATCACCATCTGGTAGATGAAGACACCGTTCTTCTGCGCATACAGCGCCATGTGCGCCAGTGTGTGCTGTGCCGTCCACTCGCCGCCCTCGCGTGGCGCGGACGTCCACGCGGCTGCGCGGACATTCGAGGTCACGCCGCGCAGCCGCTCGGACACGGTCGCCAGCGACTCGACCAGGTGGGCGTACTTCTCCGGAGCACCGGTCACGAAGTCGATGCGCGCCATCTACTTCACCTCCAGCAGCAGTTCCACCTCGACCGGCGCGTTCAACGGCAGCGAGACGAGGCCGATCGAGGTGCGCGAGCCAACGCCAGCGTCGTCGCCGAAGACATCCTTGAGCAACTCGGAAGCGCCGTTCACGACCTGCGGCTGGTCGACGAACTCGGGCGCGCTCGCCACGTAGCCGACCGTGCGGATCACGCGCGCCCCCTCGAGGGTGCCCAGCAGGTGTTGCGCCGCCGCGAGCGCGTTGATCGCGCACTGGCGGGCCGCTGCCTTGCCGTCCTCGATGCTCACGCCCGCGCCGAGGCGACCCGTCGCCACGAGGGCGCCGTCCTTCATCGGCAGTTGGCCGGAGACGAACACGAGGTTCCCCGTGCGCACCGCCGGCTTGTAGATCGCGACGGGCGAGACCAGCGGGAGGTCGATGCCCAGTTCTTTCAGACGGTCGGCGATGCTCATAGCGCGTCCTTTCCAAGGATCCGTTCGAGGACTCCCGTGAGCTCCTCGTCGCTGTAGAAGTGAATCGTGAGGGCCCCGCGCCCCGTCTGGCTCCGCTTCAGCGTCACCTTCGTGCCGAGGGAGCGCTGCACCGCCTCCTCGAATCCCTGGGTGACCGCGGCCGGGCCGCGTACGTCCGGCTTCGGCTGGCGCGGCTTCGAGGGCTTCGCCTCGGTGCCACCCCACTCGCGCACCATGCGCTCGGTCTGGCGCACGTTCAAGCCCTCGGCGACCACCCGTTCGCATGCGGTCAGGCGGTCCGCCTGCGACGCGAGCCCGAGCAGCGCCCGCCCGTGCCCCTCGGAGATATCGCCACCCGTGATCGAGGCGCGCACCTCCACCGGCAGGTCCATCAGCCGCAGCGTGTTCGCGATGGCGACGCGAGACTTGCTGACCCGCTCCGCGACCTGCGCCTGTGTGAGATGGAACTCCTCGATCAGCCGCTGGTACGCGACCGCCTCCTCCAACGGATTGAGGTCGGCGCGCTGGACGTTCTCGACGATGGCGATTTCGAGGAGTTCCTGCGGGGTCGTCTGCCGGATCGTGACCGGCACACGCTCGAGGCCGGCCGCCTTCGCGGCGCGCAGACGGCGCTCACCAGCGATCAGTTGGTAGACGACCTGGCCGTCCTGGCCGCGTTCCTGTGTGACCAGCAGCGGCTGGATGATGCCGTACAACTTGATCGACTCGGCGAGTTCCGCGAGCCGCACGGGATCGATGAACGTACGCGGCTGCTGCGGGTTCGGGACCACATCCTCGATCGCGACGTCGGTCGCGGGCACGCGCTCGTCGCGCGGTGCCGTCTCCGGATCGCCGGGTGCGCCGTCCGGGATCAGCGCTGCGAGTCCACGGCCCAGGCCACCTTTACGCGCCATGTGTGACCTCCGAGGGCGGTGTCGCCGCGGCGGCACGCGGGCGCATCGGCGCGACGGCCGGGATCAGGTCGCGCTCGCGCAGCCGCCCGATCAGTTCGTCCGCGAGTTCCTCGTACGCACGCGCACCTGTCGAGGACGGGTCGTACGCCGTGATCGGTTCGCCGTGACTCGGCGCCTCCGCCAGCCGCACTGACCGAGGGATGACCGTGCGGAACGTCGCCGGGAAGTGCGTGCGCACCTCCTGCTCCACCTCACGCGCGAGGTTCGTGCGGGAGTCGTACATCGTCAGCAGCACCCCGCGGATCGCCAGTTGGGGGTTGAGGTTGCGGCGGATCATCTCGACGGTCTTCGAGAGGTGCCCGAGGCCTTCGAGGGCGAAGTACTCCGCCTGCACCGGGATGATCACTTCGTCGGCCGCCGCCAGCGCGTTCACCGTGAGCAGGCCGAGCGACGGCGGGCAGTCCATCAGGATGATGTCGTATTGCGAGCGGAGGGATTCGAGGGCGCGCTTCATCCGGAACTCGCGCGCCATCACCGTCACGAGTTCGATCTCGGCGCCCGCGAGCGCCGGCGTGGTTGGCACGAGCCAGAGGTTCGGGGTCGAGGTCGCCTCTACCGAGCGCTCCAGCGGGTCTTCCTCGATCAGCGTCGCGTACAGGCCGGCCTCGTCGCGACCGCGTATGCCGAGGGCGCTCGTGGCGTTCGCCTGCGGGTCGGCGTCGACGATGAGGACCCGCAGCCCGCGCGCCGCCAGCGACGCGCCGAGCGAGACGGTGGTCGTCGTCTTGCCGACGCCACCCTTCTGGTTCGTCACAGCGATGCACACGCTCATCGAGGGCTGTCCGCGGTACGCAGTGCGAGGGGCGGGAGGACGATCACAGGACGACTCCCGCTCGGGCGGCGATCTGCGCGAGCGGTGGCAACGGGGCGGGGCCGAGTGTCTCGACCTCGCAGGCGGCCGCAGCCGCAGCCAGGCGGCCCGCCGTCACCAACCCCGCTCGCAGCCCGAGTATAAAGGCCGCCGCGAACACATCTCCCGCGCCCGTGGTATCGATGGGTTGGGCCTCGACGGGCTCGATCCGCGACTCGCTGCCGTCGCGGTTCACGGCTCGCGCACCCGAGGTGCCTTCCGTGACCACGACGCGCTCCGCCCGTGACGCGAGCCGTGCGAGGGCGCCCGGCGACCAGCGCGCGACCTCCTCCTGCGACAGGAAGATCGTCACCCCCTCGCGTGCCGCGTTCAGCAGCGCCGGTGACGGCGCACCGACGACCCGCACGGCACCGTCATCGAGGCGGCGACGCTGCATCCCCTGTGCCAGCAGCCCCACCCGCGTCCCCGGCCAGCGGTCGAGGAAGGACAGGACGTCTAGGTCACCGGCGATCAGCGGACAGAGCAGGATCGTGCGCGGCTCGGGCCAGCCGTTGGGGATATCCAGCGCGGCGATCGGAGAGCGCGGCGGGTGCTGCAGCCGGAGACGGCGTTCGCCATCGACATGCGCGTGCTCGAACAGCAGCGGCTCGCGGTTCACCTTCGTCAGGACGAGCGGACGGATACCAAACGCCTCGGCTGTCCGCGCGGCGAACAGCACGCCGCCACCCGGCGACTCCCGCACGGGTGTCTCGTCGACGAAACGGTCGAGCGTGAGCGGGCCGGCGATCAACAGCGGGCCGGCATCGGCGAAGGAGAGACGTGGCGAGGCGTCGTCAGGCATGTGCCTTCAGCCGTCCTCGCTCGTCCTCAGACTGTGCGTGCTATTCGGCGGGCAGGATCTCGACCTGGCGGTTCTCACCGGAGCCCACGCTCTCGGTGCGCACGCCACCCTCGGTCTCCAGGGTGAGGTGGATGATCCGACGCTCGTGCGCCGGCATCGGCTCCAGGGTGATCACGTCACCGCTGGCGCGCACCTCTTCGGCGATCTCTCGCGCCATGTCCACCAGCATCTGCTCACGGCGGCGCCGGTAGCCCTCGATGTCCAGGCCGAAGACCGGCGCGCTCTCGCGGCGCTGACCCACGATCGTGTTCATCAGGTACTGCAGGTGGTAGAGCGTCTCGCCCCGTCGCCCGATCAGCAGTCCGAGTTCGTCCGAGGCCACATCGTCCTCACCGAAGACATCGAAGACCTGCGCGATCAGGCCAGCGCCGTCGCCCGGGGTCTCCGGGTCACGCGCGCTGATCTCCGTACCCTGCAGGCCGAGGAGGTTCAGGACATCGCGCAGCGTGCCGCCCGCGAGGTCCAGGTCGTCCTCAGCAGTCGTGTTCGGCGCGATCGGCAGATCGTCCGGCGCATCCGGTACGCGGACTTCTTCGTCCAGCGGCACCGTGAACCCCTGCGGTCGCGCCTCACGCGGCTCGCGAGGTTCGCGGAAGTCCCGGCCACCACCACCGCGCGGGCCACCTCGGCCACCGCCGCCACGGTCGTTGCGTCCGCCACCACCACCACCGCTCGATCGCCCTCGACCGCCACCGGCCGGGCCTCGGCTGGGGGCACGACCGTCGCGGCTCGCCATGCCAGCACGCGGTGCATCGTCATCGCGGGAGGGAGCAGCGGTGCGCGGCTCGGCAGGCACGGCAGCGGCGGCAACCGCCGCTGGCTGCTCGCCGTCCGCAGCCGGAGCGTCGTCCTCACGTCGGCGGCCACGGCCACCTCGGCGGCCACGTCGACGGCGACGCGGGGCGTCCCCGTCCGCAGCCGGCGCCTCGCCGTCCTCAGACCCGCGCGGTGCCTCGTCATCATCGTCGTCGTCATCCACGTCGTCGTCGTCATCGTCTTCGTCGCGCTGCGGAAGCACGTCCGCGGCCTCGGGCTGACGCTGACGGACGGGGGCAGAGCGCCGCGGGCCGCGCGATGGGCCGGAGGTCAGCACTGACTCGTGGGCGGTGACGCGGACGATCGCGTCCTCAGAGCCGAAGCCGAAGCGCCCGGCCTTACCCTCGGTGACGACGTCGATTTCGACTTGATCCCGGCGCAGGCCGAGTTGGGCCAGCGCCTTCCCCACCGCTTCGTCGACCGTTCGGCCGCTTGTTTCCGCTACTCGCATCGTTGTTCCCCGTTTCGGACGTGCCGCGATCTGCGGCGGGTCGGCTAGGACGGACTCGTGTAGGAGTGACCGGGAGCGGCGTCATGCCGAGGCGCGCACGCGCGAAGTTCGGCACCAGCGATCCCCATGTGAAGTCACCCGGGCCCACGAAGGCCCACTGCAACGCAATGCCGATGACGGTGCTGGCGAACCAGTAGATGCCCACACCGGCCGGTGAGAACAGGACGAACCAGGAGAATACAGCGGGCATCATCCACTGCATCATCTGGGCGGTCTGACGCTGCTGGTCGCTCTGCACGGTCGTGGTCGCCGTGCGGCCCGACGAGATGCGCTGCTGCAGCCACATCGCGATGAACACCAGCACCAGCAGCGGGATCCCGCCGTTCGCGCCGAGGTCCATGCCGATGAAGATGCGCGACAGCGGGATCTGGTCCTGGATGAAGGGCACGTCGTACAGACGCCCCGACAGGTCGAGGATGCTCTCCGGCGACCCACCCAGGGTGACGCGGATCACCTGATACAGCGCGATGAACAGCGGCATCTGGATGACCTGGCCGCTCAAGCAGCCCAGCGGGTTCACGCCGGACTCCTTGTAGAGACGCATGGTCTCTTCCTGACGGCGTTTCGGGTCGCTGTACTTCTTCTGCAATTCCTGCATCTGCGGCTGAATTGTCTGAAGTGCCTTCATCGAGTTCAGCATCTTCAGCGTGAACGGGAAGAGCAGCACTCGAGAGATCACCGTGAACACGAGGATTGCGAGGCCGTACGAGGAGAAGCAGATCCCCGTCAGCGCCACCATCACGTTGATGAGCGGCGTTTCGAGGAAGGTCTGCCAGACGTAGCCGATCGGCATCTGTGTCCTACTCGCTCGGTGCGCTGATCAACCGGTGGGCGCCGGTTGCGGCGTCCACACGGATCAAGGCGTGCTTCGTCGTGATCAGGAAGACCTGACCGTCCACGACCAGCGGCGTCGCGTCGATCCGCACGTCGGGGATCTCCTGACGCCACTGTTGTTCGAGCGTGGATGGGTTCAGGCCAACGATCACGCCCCTCCGTGAGACCGCGATCAGGTGCCCGCTGGCAATCACTGGCGTCGCACGGAACTCGGCCTTCTCTGCGTCGAGGGTGTATTTCTGGCGCTGCTGTCCATCAAGGGTCAGCGCGTAGACGCTGCCGCCCATGCTCCCGACGTAGATCGTGTCGCCGGCCACCAGCGGTGCACCAGCGACCCAGCCGTCGGTCTCGAAGCGCCAGCGGACCCCGCCGCCAGCGGCGTCGATCGCTCGAAGTGAGGCGTCGATGCCACCGATGAGCAGATTCGGGCCCGCCGAGGTCACGTCGGAGACCGATGCGGCATCGTCAGTGCGCCAGGCCTGCTGGCCATCGGAGAGCCGGATCGCGTAGATCGCGCGCTCGTCCAGATTCGGAGTGATGAGGTTTTCGCCTGACACCACGGCGCCACCCCAGATGCGTCCGGAGCCCGCCCGGTAGCGCGAAACGATGGCGCCATCCTCGGTACCCACTACGACGATCTCGCCGCCCTCAGTGGCGACGTAAAGGCGTCCACCGCTCAAGATCGGTGTGGCGACCACGTTCGCGCCGAGTTCGGCCGTCCACGGGTTGCCGATCGCGCCACCTTCGCCGCGGTCGACACGGGCGACATGGCCCTCGTAAGAGACGAGGTAGATGCGGTCCTTGTCGAGCACCGGGGCGGCGTAGAACGTGCCCTTCACGGGCTTGGAGACGCGCTTCGAGGACTTTTCGTCCTTCACCGAGTTCGGGAAGTGCCAGCGCTCATCGCCCGAGGTGGGATCGACGGCGCGAACCTCGCCCGGTTTCACCTGGACGAGGATGCTGCCGTCAGCCAGCCGTACCGGGCCGGACCATCCGGCTGCCTCCGCGACGCCGCCACACCCCGCGAGGATGAGTGACGCGAACGCGGCGAGGGCCACCAGGCGGGAGAATCGAGGTCGCCGGGAGACCGGAGAGGCCCCCAACTGCTCATTCTGTCCACAAGGAGCGGCTGTTTGACCCCGGTTGTGGATGAACTTGTGGATATGTTTCACGTGAAACATCGAGCGCGTCGTGTGCGAAATCCGCGCACGTATCCCGCTCACGAGGCCCGCCCAGAGATTCGAGGTGGCACGGAGTCGAATCCAGAGCCGCCTCCTGGGCGGCAGCGCGCCAGGCGGCGAGCACCCATTAGCACCCCTCGGATTACCCCGTGGACTTCGATCGCCTCCGCCGCGTAGTGCGAGCAGGACGGTGCGAAGCGGCAACGGGCGCCGAGGCTCGGTGAAATGATGCGCTGATAGCCTCGGATGAGGTGCAGCGCGAGGCGTTGCCCGCCGTTCAGGTTCCCCGAGTCGGTGTGGGAGGTGACAGCGGTTATCAAGCTCGACCTGCCCCGTCGGTAACGGTTGAGGGTTCGAGGGCCCGCGCCTGCTCCCCGGCACGCGCCAGAGCGCCCGTCAGCGCCTCGAAGCTCGCGATGGCAGCAGGTGGTTGGGCGAGGACGACGATGTCGAGGCCGTCGCGCCACGAGAACCCACGGACGATCATGCGCAGCCGCCGCTTCACCTGATTGCGCACCACAGCGCCGCCGAGCCGTTTTCCGACCGAGAATCCGATCCGTGTCCCCGGCACGCCCGAACGGCGCACCACCAGGTGGAGCAGCGGATGGCGTGCCCGGCGACCCTCACGCATGACGAGGGCGAACTCCGAACGGCGGCGCAGTCTGTCCGGCGGCGTCGCCTGTGGCGTACGGCCAGCGTGGCCGGATGAGTCGCCAGGGTCCCGCATCAGGTTGGTCTGTGTCCGCCGCAGGGGCGTCGCTAGCAGGCCCGGACTGACGTCCGTGCCTCGGTGGTGGGAATCAGACCGACAACCGCTTGCGGCCGTGGGCGCGCCGGCGAGCGATCACATCTCGTCCGTTAGACGTCTGCATGCGGGCTCGGAACCCGAGTTTCCGCTGACGGGAAAGGCGTTTCGGCTGCCAGGTACGCTTCACAGCGTTGCTCCAGATCGTCGTCCAGTTGCCCTCGTCAAGTTGGGCCTAGGAAGTATAGGGACGCCGCACCGGCTGGGGCAATCCGAGGCAGAATCCGAGGCGCGTTCCGCGTGATCCTCGCCCCGCCTCGCGCTAGACTCACCCGGCGACCGCAATGCGTGGATGGAGCCCCCGATGCAGATCTCGAAGATGACGGCACGGGCCTCAGCCCTGGCGACCGGCGGCCTCGCCGCCGCACTTCCCATGCTGGTGACCGCTGACGAGGTACCCCAGTACGCCGAAGCCGCGAACCGAGGACTCGGACTCCCAGGTGACGGCGTCATGATCGGCTTCGCCACGGTCGCCGGGCTGCTCGCGATCTTCGTGGTGGCCACCCTCGGCTACCTCTACCGCCGCGAGCGTCACCTCGACTGGGAGTTCCAGAAGTCGGACGCCCCGCACCACTAGATTCCGCGAGTACTTCGAGCAGCATTCGAGGGCCCCCGCAGGAATCTGCGGGGGCCCTCGCTGTGTGGTGCTGTATCGAGTGCTTGCAAAGTGCATGCAGTAGCAGCAAAATGCATGCATGCCATCCATCACCATCCGCAACGTCCCCGAAGAGACCCGCAACGAACTCGCTGCGCGGGCGGCGGGTAGTGGCCGTTCGCTGCAGGAGTACCTGCGCGGCGAACTGATCAACATGGCCAGCAAGCCCGACAGGGCCACGTGGGTGAAGCAGGTCGAAGAGCGCGTGAAGCGCGACGGCATTCATGTCAGCGCTGAGACCATTCTTGCGTGGCGAGACGCCGACCGTCGGTGACCCTTGTGATCGATGCGTCTGTTGTTGTCAGCGCGCTGATGGATCTCGATCGTGAGGGCGAGTGGGCCAGACATCTGCTCCGCACCAATGAGCTCCGATCTCCTCATCACATGCTGGCGGAGGTCACGAGTGCGCTGCGTCGTTCAGAGTTGAGTGGGCTCATGCCTCCGGACTCGGCAGCGTTGGCTCACGAGAACCTGCTCCGTTTGACCGTCGTGCTGTACCCCTACGAGCCCCTCGCATGGCGGGTGTGGGAACTCCGTCAGAACGTCACCCCATATGACGCGTGGTACGTCGCGCTCGCCGAGGAGTTGGGGTCCGGCCTCGCGACCCTCGATCGCCGGCTGGCGCAGGCGGTGGGGCCTCGATGTGAGTTCGTCACGCCGCCGCTGTAGGCCTTATGCCGGGCGGGTGCCGAGGTCTTCGAAGAAGCGCAGCAGGTAGCCGTCCGGATCCTGCACGACGAACTGACGGTTCCCCAGCAGCCTCGCGTCACGTCGATACCAGGACTCCTCGATCGGCAGGATCACGAGGGGGTTCGCGGTCTGCACGCTCGCGTAGAGCACTTCGACATCCGCCACCTGGATCTGCAGGTTCATCCCGAGGCCGTAGGGATGTTGCAGCGGGCCCGCGAGGAACGTCCGGCCGACCGGCTGCTCGAGCATGATCCGCGCGCCCTCACGGTCGAGGTGCGCGAAGCACTCCTCCGGGCGCTCGTAGAGGATCGTGAAGCCGAGGACATCGAGGTAGAAGCGCAGGCTTGCTGCGATGTCTGCCACGAGCAGTTCCGGGATCAGGCGCGGTGTGGCCTCGGCCATGGCGTTCTCCTCAGGACCCTGCGAGCGTACCGCCCGGGCTCGCATTGGCCCCCACGGAGGGGCTGCATATACTGGCCGGACGGCACGCCGCTGTAGCTCAGAGGCAGAGCAGCTGTTTCGTAAACAGCAGGTCGTGGGTTCGAGTCCCACCGGCGGCTCCACCGCCCACCTGAACCTTCGCGTGCCGCGATCGCCCACCTCACCTTCACGCGCGCTCGGAGTCGTCCTGCATGAGCAAGTTCCGCCAACTCATCCGTGACACGGGCAAGACCACCGCGGGCTTCGGCTTCGCGGTCCTGGCGAAGCACACGCGGGCCCGGCACATCCTCTTGCTTGCAGAGGCAGCCGACGTCGCTGGGGCGAAGGCGGCCGCGGAAGCCGGCGTGGATGCGATCGTCTTCACGGGGGCAGCAAGCGAGGTCGGCGCGATCGCCTCGGCCACCGGCAAGCCAACGGGCGCCTGGCTCCTGGACGCCGACCGCGACGCGGTCCAGGCCGCACGCGATGCCGGCGCCGACTTCTTCGTCTTCGACGACGGTCGCGCGCACGCCTCCAGCATGGCGATCGACGAGATCGGGCGTGTACTCGTACTCGGAGCCGATCAGGATGAGCAGCGCCTTCGTTCAATCGCGGTCATCGACCTCGACGCGGTGTTGGTCACCGGCGACTCGACGGCGCAGACGGTGCGCGACCTGATCGCCTTGCGTCGCATTATTGGCTACACCGGTGCACCACTACTGGTCGCGTCCGAGCAAACGCCGACGGCCAGGGCCCTCGAGGCGTGGCGCGACGCAGGCGCTGCGGCCGTCCTCGTGCGAGGCGATGCGGCAGCATTGGCCGCCGCCGTCGACGCCGCGAATGCGGTGCCGGCACCTCGAAAGCGGCGCGCGGAGGGTTCCACGGCATCGCTCGGACTGCACTCCACCGCCGCTGCGGGGCTCGATCACGACCATGAGGACGACGACGACCTGTAGTCGGGCAAATCTGCGCCCCTGTGAAGTGGCGTCCTGCGGCGTTCAAAACCCCTCATGTGTTACCCACACACCCGAGCCGACCGAGTACCCTTGCCCCGCCTGAGATCAGTTCCGTCGGAACGGCGCACTGCGCTGGCAACGGATAGATCGGGTGGTTCGGTTGGTCACGAAGGACGGTACGGATGACGGCAGAGTCCGCGGACGCCGCCCCTAGACCCCAGCGCTATCAGATCGGCGAGGTAGCGGAGCGCACTGGCGTCACTCAGCGCACCCTTCGCTTCTACGAGGAGAAGGGCCTCCTCGATCCGCCCGAGCGGATGGATGGCGGCTTCCGCCTCTACTCCGACGAAGACATCAACCGCGTCACCTACGTCCGGCAGCTCCAGCAATTCCTCGGCTTCACGCTCTCCGAGATCAAGGAGATGGTGGAGGCCGAAGAGGAACTGAAGCAGATCGCCGCGACCCGCCGTCCGGACTTTGAACTGCCCGAGCGCCTCCAGCGCGTCTCCACCGCCATCGCAGCGCTCGCACGCCAGCTCGAGGTCGTCGACCACAAGGTGAGCAACCTCTCGACGATGAAGGAAGAGCTGGGCGCGAAGATGACGCGCATGGCGACTCGCCGCGCTGACCTCATCAAGCAGATCGAAGAAATGAAGGCGGGCGTCCAGGCCTGACCTCGGCGGCACGTGGAACGACGAGGGCGGTTGTGAGGCCGCCCTTCGTGTTGTCTTCGGACGTACTAGAGGTCGCGGCGGCGGAATACCCAGAACGAGGTGACGATCGCCACTCCGGTGAGCGTCGAGAAGACGATGAACACGCGCAGCAGTTCCCACCAGTTCTTGTCGCCTCGGAACGTCGCCGGGAGTTCGACGACCACGGCCGTCGCGCTCATCCACGTGAGGCCGAGGAACTGGAGCGCAGCGCCAGAGAGCGTCACGCCCAGGAACAGGATCAGCGTGGAAAGCAGCACGTTCGACAGGATCGTTGACAGCGTGATGCCGATCGCGCCGAGGAACAGCAGCAACAGCAACACGATCACGAGGCCGACGAACACACCAGCCCAGGAGGTGTCCGGCTCTGCGTAACGGTCGATGAGATAGACGAACGGGATCAGTGCCGCCAGCGTGACCGCCGCCGCGAACCCGAGCCGCGAGACGATCTTTGCGCTGATGTACTCCGTACGCGTCACGGACCTCGACAGGATGCCGTCCGCCAGGACGCCCGACTCGCCGCTGATAGCGCCGGTGCCGAGGACGGCGATGGCGAGCCCAGAGATCGGGATCAGGACGGCCGTCACATAGGCAGCCAGCGTCTCGGACGCCAGTTCGTTCTCGTTCGCGGCGACCACGACGAGGAAGAGGGCGGGGGCGACCAGCAGAGGAATCCAGATCCGCGTAATCCAGGAGCGGAAGAGGAGGCCTAGGTCATACCGAAGGATGGCCAGGAATGCCTGCATCGATCTCCTCATTCGCTCGGCCAGGGCGCCGAAGGTCCTGGGTCGCCGCCCAGGCGGCGGCACGCAGGAAGCCGCGTGTGCGGTCCTCCTCCAGCCGGCGCAGGAACGCCTCTTCGATCTCGTCCGATCCGGTGTCTACGCGGAGCAGTTCCACACCGGTGCGGTCGATCAATTGCAGCACGCGCGTCAGGTAGACCGTCAGTGCCTCGGTGCCCAGGAACGTGATCCGGAACTCCGCACCGACGCGCTCGTATCGCACCGAGCCGATGTCATCCAGCGTGTGGATCTGCTGCTCAAACGCGGTGGCGTTGCCCTCGATCTCCACCGAGATCGTGCCCTGCCGTGCGAGGCGGCGCATCTCCGACATCGGGCCGGAGTAGATCATGCGGCCCTGCGAGATGATGCCGACGTCCGTACACACGCGCTCCACGTCCGTCAGGATGTGCGTCGCGATGATGATCGTGCGGTCGCGCCCGGAGAGTTCCCGGATCAACTCGATGGTCTGCTTGCGGCCGGCAGGGTCGAGGCCAGACGTAGGCTCGTCCAGGATCAACAACTCGGGGTCGTTCATCAGCGAGGCGGCAATGCCGAGGCGCGTGAGCATGCCGGTGGAGAACCCCTCGATCTTCTGGGACGTCGCCTGCGTCAGGTCGACCGCCTGAAGCAGACGTGCCATCTGCACGCGCGCGCGCTCATATGGCATGCCGAGGATGCGGCTGACGAACTCCAGGAACCCGATCGGCGTCATGTGCTTCGGGAACGCCGGGTTGGTCGGCAGGAAGCCGATGCGACGGCGCAGGTCTGCTCGTTCTGGCGTCATCGCCTCGCCCAGCACCTGCACGTCACCGGCGGTCTCGCGCTGCAGGCCCAGGAGGATGCGGAACGTGGTCGACTTGCCGGCGCCGTTTGGGCCCACGAGGCCGAACACCATCCCCTTCTCCACGCGCAGGTTGAGCGCGTTCAGGGCGATGTACTTGTCGTGGTAAATCTTCGTCAGGTCAGTCGTGTGGACGACGTACATGGTTGGGCCTCGCAGAGCGCCCTCGCCGCAGAACAGCGAGCAAGACCGACGGACAGTGCCGCCGAGGTGATCCGAAGGATGAGGCTGCCGACGAGCGCCAAGCCACAGGCGGTCGCTGACTCCTACGGGGAAGCATAAGACGGCCGCATCCCTCGGGGAACCCTCATCCAGACTCTGCGCACGATTCGTGAGTGGCCCAGTGGTGCCTATAGTGCGGTGACGATGGACATCGATGACCTGCTCGCTGGCCGGACCCACCAGATGGAGGCCAGCGCCATCCGGGAGATCCTGCACGCGGCCTCCTCGCCGGGGGTGACCTCGCTGGCGGGCGGGCTGCCGGCAGACGACTCCTTCCCGCTCGCCATCATGGACGACCTGATGACCACCGTGCTCCGCCGGTACGGTGGTCGGGCCCTCCAGTACGACGCCTCCGAGGGCTTCGAGCCGCTGCGAGAGGCGCTCGTCCCGCACCTCGCCGCGCGCGGAGTGACGACGACCGCCGAGGGCCTGGTCGTGTTCACCGGGTCGCAAGGAGTGCTGGACGCGCTGGGGAAGGTGCTGGTCTCACCTGGGGAAACGGTGGCCGTCGAGGCGCCGACCTACCTCGGCGCGCTGCAGGCGTTCAACCCATACGAGCCGCGCTACGCGGAAGTGGCGACCGATGACGACGGCCTGATCCCGGAGGCGCTCGACGCGATCCTGGCAAGGACGCGTGTGAAGTTCGTCTACCTCGTGCCCACGTTCCAGAACCCGACCGGCCGCACGCTATCGCTCGCACGCCGACATCAGGTGGCGGAGATCCTGCAGCGGCGCGACACCCTGCTCGTCGAGGACGACCCATACAGCGACCTGCGGTACACGGGCGATCCGTTGCCACCGATCCACTCATTCGCGCCAGAGCATGTCGTCTACATCAGCACGCTGTCGAAGACGTTCGCGCCTGGGTTGCGCCTCGGCTTCTGCGTCGCACCCGCGGCGCTGCGACGTTGGCTCGTGATCGCGCGGCAGGGAGTCGACTTGCACACGAGCACCCTCGGGCAGGCACTGGCAGCCGAGTACATCAGCGGCGGAAACCTCGAACGGCAGTTGCCCGCGATCCTCGATCTGTATCGCCCGCGCCAACAGGCGATGCTGGACGCGCTCGAACGGCATCTGCCCGAGGGCTTCCGCTGGACGCGGCCCGAGGGTGGCATGTTCGTATGGGTGCAGGGTCCCGCGGGCCTCGACGCGGAGGCGCTCAACCGCCTCGTCCTCGCGCGCGGCGTGGCGTTCGTCCCCGGGAAGTACTTCTTCGTGAACCAGGAAGATGGTGTCTCCACGCTGCGGATGAACTTCACCGCCGCCGATCCCGCCGCCATCGATCGTGCC
The DNA here is from genome assembly GCA_945865925.1 of Dehalococcoides mccartyi. Classification (GTDB taxonomy): domain Bacteria; phylum Chloroflexota; class Dehalococcoidia; order UBA2979; family UBA2979; genus SURF-43. Next base: position 39,197 of record CAMBFG010000003.1, on the reverse strand, counting down.
GTGGGGATCATCGGCGACGCGATCTCCGAAGGCGGCAGCCCGAGGCGTTAGCCGGCTCCGCTGTCCCGCCGGATTCGGATGCGCGCGTTCCGGCGACTTGTTGTCACGGTATCCGTCGCCCCGCACGTCACTCCGACACAGGAACGATCCGCGCTGGCGCGTAGTCTCAAGGCACAAAGCCCGTAGACCCTCACCTCATGCTCAGATGCAGTGGCCTACTCAACAAAGGCCGTGCTGTGCCGTTATCTGAACCCGAAATCGATCGCATCCTGTATGTCCTCTCCCAGCTGGGCATGCAGGCGATGGTGATCTACCCGCGCCCGTCGATGGCTGCGGAAGTCCCCTCCGCCGCCGAATCGAACACCGAGGTTGTCGAGCGTGAGGGGCCTGCCCATGCCTGAGTACACCGGAACTCGAGCCGAGCGCTTCACAGCGGCGCTACTGGATTACATCTCCGGCGGCGGTAACGTGCGGGCTTCGGTGGACGCGGGCTCCGGCTCGGTCACGTTCACGATCTCGGATCCCGCCATCGTGACCCACCTGATGGCCAGCGCCGATCAACTGAAGCCAGCATCCAACGGCCACACTCCGTAGAGGCGTGCGGGCCTCTGGACGTGGCCGCCCTGACCCCGTCCTGCACCGCTGTGCTTGACGGCCTACACTCGATGCATGACCCCAGTTGCTGGCACGCCGCACCCCGAATGGGACGACCTCGATAACGGGGGAGCCGAGGGCTCCACACTGGTCGATGCCCTCGGGCGGCCGATGCGCGACCTGCGCATCTCCGTCACTGACCGATGCAACTTCCGCTGCCAGTACTGCATGCCCAAAGAAATCTTCGGGGCGAACTTCGCGTTCCTGCCTCGGTCGGCTGTCCTGACCTTCGAGGAGATCACGCGACTGGCGCGGCTGTTCGCCGCACAGGGAGTGCGCAAGTTCCGCCTGACCGGCGGTGAGCCCACCCTGCGCGCCCAACTGCCGACACTCGTCCGCGTGCTGCGCGAGGTGCCCGACGTCGAGATCGCGATGACCACCAACGGCACGATGCTCAAGACGCTCGCCGCGCCGCTGCGCGAGGCTGGGCTCGACCGCGTCACGGTCAGCCTCGACTCCGTCGACGACGCGACATTCCGCGCGATGAACGACATGGACTTCCCCGTCGCCCTCGTCCTCGAAGGGATCGAAGCGGCCGCGGCGGCTGGCCTCCCGGTGAAGGTGAACGCCGTGGTGCGTCGAGGCGTGAACGACCACACGCTGCTCGATCTCGCTGGGCGCTTCCGAGGCACACCGCACACGGTCCGTTTCATTGAATTCATGGACGTCGGCACAACCAACGGCTGGAAACTCGACGAGGTGCTCCCCGCGTCTGACCTCGTGCGGATGATCGACGGGCGCTGGCCGCTCGAACCGGTCGAGCCCAACTACACCGGCGAGGTCGCCCAGCGCTACCGCTACCGCGACGGTGCGGGCGAGGTCGGCGTGATCACCTCGGTCACCCAGCCGTTCTGCGGCACCTGCACCCGCATGCGCCTGTCGGCCGAGGGCTCGATCTACACCTGCCTCTTCGCCGCCGGTGGCATCGACTTGCGCGAAGCGATGCGCGAGGGCGCCTCGGACGCCGCGCTCACCTCACTGATCGCGGGCACGTGGCGTGCCCGCGAGGACCGCTACTCCGAACTGCGCTCGCAGGCGACGCCTGACCTGCGCAAGGTCGAGATGTCGTACATCGGCGGATAACCGTCGACTACGATTCGCAGCGATGACGAACTCAGACGAACACCCCGGCGGCCTCTCCCACCTCGACGCCCACGGCGAAGCGCGGATGGTCGATGTCTCCGCCAAAGAGACGACCACGCGTGAGGCGACGGCCCGAGGGCGCGTGTTTCTGTCCCCTGAGACGCTCGCGCTCATCGTCGAAGGGCGTGCGCCGAAGGGCGATGTGCTCGCGACGGCCCGCGTGGCCGGCATCATGGCGGCGAAGCGCACGCACGAACTGATCCCGCTCTGCCATCCGCTCCCGATCACCGCCGTCCGCGTCACCCTCGAGCCCGACCACGCCGCCCACACCATCGAGGTGGAGGCGACGGTGCGCGTCACGGGGCAGACCGGCGTGGAGATGGAAGCACTGACGGCCGTCAGCGTGGCCGCGCTCACCGTCTACGACATGGTGAAGGCCGTGCAGCGCGACATCCGCATCGGCGACATTCGCCTCGTCGCGAAGTCCGGCGGCCGTTCCGGCGACTACGTCGCGGAGTAGGCGCGCGGACTAGGCCTCGGCTGACCGGCGTTCGAGGTACGCGGTCGCCGCGGCGATCGCGCGGTGGGCGTAGGTGACGAACTCCGCCGCCGGGACGTCGAGAGGTACGAGTTCCTCGTGGCGGGTGCCGACCTGGTCGGAGTCGAGGGCCGCCTGTGAGGCGTCCATCCCGATCTGGAGTTCGTAGAGCGTCCCGTCGTCGCCGAAGATCACACAGCCCTGCTCCGTACCGATCGGTTCCACCTCGATCCCGTAGGCGAACACCGCGCCGGGGAACGCGGGGAACGGGACGATGGCGGCGGCTACTCGCTTCATCTGCTCACGTAACTGTTGCGCCGCCCGTGTTACCACGGCATCCGCGACGGCACGCTCCTGCATCGGGTCGAGGGCGTCGGGCATCACTGTCTCGCTGTCGGCTATCTCGTGGGGGTGGGCGTGGCCGTCGGAGTCGCGGTAGGTGACGCGGCTGGCGTGGGCGTCGAGGTGGGCACGGGGGTCGCTGCGCCACCGGGCCCGGCGGCGGGCGGCTTCGGCTGGAACCACGCAATGCGGTCCCCGGTGAGGACGTATACCCGCGAGCCGTCCGAGGACACGCCGACGCCTCGGAGGTCGCCGAAGTCGGCGTGGCGGTACTGGCGCTGGAACGCGAGTTCGCGGTCGCCCGCGATCACGCGGCGGTTGCCGCGGTCGGCGACGTACAGGATGCCTCGCAGCAAGTCCTCGCCGAGGGCGATCGGGGACTGCAGCGGCTTGTCCAGTCCCTGGAGCAACGGCGCGAGCTCACGGCCCTGCCGGAAATGGCGTAGCCGCGCGCCGTCCAGCAGGAAGACATCGCCGTCCACCGTCAGTTCGCTCGCCTGCGCGATCTCCCCGCCGCCCAGCGTCCCCGTGCGTTCCGAGTCGAACCCGTCCGAGGCAGGCAAGTACCGCCAGACTTCACCACCCGCGCTGTCGAGGACGTACAGGTTGCTGAGGTACACGGTCATCGACACCGTCGACTTCAGGTCGGCGGCACCGCGCAGTGCGATCCCTACCGGGCGCGCGCTGGCGTCGTCCGCGACGGCGAACAGGGTGCGACCGGCATCGAGGATGAGCAGGCGGTTCTTCGCGCCGTCCCACGCGATTGCGACGGGGTCACGCGCGGTGGTACGGCTGTAGGACTCGCCGGCGCGGTACACCTCGATCGCGGAGTTCTGCGCCTGCGGGTCGACGCGGAACACGCGGCCTCGGCCAGACTCCATCAGCCAGACAGCACGACCGCCCACGACGAGTTGTTCCGGGTTCACCGGTGCCGTGATCGTCCCGGCGAAGGTGAGCACCGCCGTCAGTTGCTCGACGTTGGTGATCGCGTCCAGCAGGTCGAGGCGATCACGCGCGCTCTTCTCCAGGGTGGCGACCCGGGGATCCTGCGCGGAGATGGCACGCGCCTTCTCGATATCCACGAGGGCCTGTTGCAGGGCCTGGCGGCGCTCGTTCGGGCCGGCGGCGGAGTCGGCGGCAGTCACCTGCTGCGTCGCGGCGGCGATCGCCCGGTCGAGTTCGGCGGCGCGGTCCTCGTTCAGCAGTCGTGGCAGCACCGTCCACGCGAGGATGGCAATCACCGCCGCCACCCCCACCACGAGGCTGGCGAGTCGCCACGGCACGGCGGGTCCACCACCCCGACCAGCGCGCCCCACCGTCCGAGGCCGGCGGAGTGATGGCAATCGTGACCCTGCGGTGCGCTGCGGCCGGTGGCGTGCAATCGGCGGGCCGGAATCGACGTCCGGCCTCGACGTGACGGGGCCGGGTGCCCGCGCACCCTCGACCGAGGCAACGCCAGCCGGCCCGGCGTTCGCGCGCGCGTCGACGGCGTAGTCGAGCGGTTCGGCCTCCTGCGTCTCGTCGATGTCGAGGTCGGCGACGAGGACGGCAGCCATATCCGTGACGCCTCGGGTGCGGCGGAACAGTTCGGCGAGCGCGCGTTCCGGGCCGACGACGAGCGCCTCCTCGATCGCCTGGCGGCCGATCGCGGGCTCCGCGGCCGAGGAGAGCAGCAGGATCTCGTACCCCGCGAGTGGCGTCGCCGTGAACAGCGGCTCGATCGCCACGTCACTACCGAGGGCGTTCGCGGCGGGGGTGCCCTCGGTGGCGAGCCGCTCGATGGTGTGGGGGCCGGCGAGGTAAGCGATGCCGGGGCCGACCTGCGCGATGGTGGCTTCGCCATCGCGGATCGCGACGCAGGTGACGCCGATGGAGACGCGGTGCTCGCGGAGGGACCGTCGGTTCCACTCGGCGAGGTTGCCGTGGGCAAGGCGGAGAGCGCGGAGCAGGCCACCGGTGATCGAGAGCGACTCTCGGGCGAACAGGGCGGCGATGGCCTCGGCGACCTCTTTGCAGAAGTCGGCGGAACGGGCATCCGAGGGCTCCGTGAGGACGAGTAGGCGGAGGACTTCCTCTTCGCGCTGCCGTTGACGGTCGACGAGCCAGGGCCCGTGCTCCTGCACCTGCCCTCCGACAATCGCGTAGCGGCCGACCCAGGTGGTCACAGCGTCACAGGCTCCCGACCCAGCGGTACCCGCCGAGGTAGACGACACGCGACAGTCTGGGGAGCGGCGAGGAGGCCCTCGGCCGGCGGGGAGCATTCGGTACCACGCGATATCCCGTGCAACCCCGCCCGGTCACGCTGGCGATGATATGGGGTGCGCCGTCGAGGACGCGAATCGCGCGCTCGGAACCAGTGACCAGAGTGGCGCGGAACGAAGGGCGACTGGGCAGGTGCGGCGCTAAGATCGAGGGGTACGGGTCGGGGGAGTGGGCTGCACGCACGGGCGGCGGCACCGAGAACCTCGGCACCCCCCGTCCCCAGCGGAGGTTCCAGGATGGATTTCGCCTTTACCCCGGAGGAAGAGCGCTTCCGCGAGCAGTTGCGCGCTTTCCTGGCGCAGCGCCTGCCGAACGGCTGGGGCGATCGCGACTTCACCGGCGAGGTGAGCGCGGAGGAACGGGCTGCCCTCGCCCACCAGGTCTCGAAGGGGCTGGCGGACCAGCGGTGGCTGGCCCTCGCGTGGCCGGAGCAGTACGGCGGTGCCGGCGCGGGCCAGGTCCAGCAGATGATCATGAACGAAGAGGCTGCCTACGCCCGGATGCCGGGTGGGGGCGGCGCCGGCGTCGCCTGGGTCGGGCCCGCGCTGATGATGTACGGCAGCGAGGAGCAGAAGCGCCTGCTCCTGCCTCGGATCGCCGGGGGCGATGACACCTGGACGACGCTCTACTCCGAGCCGGGCGCTGGGTCAGACCTCGCGGCGCTCCAGACGCGTGCCATCCGTGACGGCGACGAGTACGTCATCAACGGCACCAAGATCTGGGCGAGCGGGGCGCAGGAGGCCAGCATGGGCCTCCTCGCTGCCCGCACCGACCCGCACGCCGCCAAGCATCGCGGCCTCTCGATGTTCGCCCTGCCGATGGACTCCGCCGGCATCTCGATCCAGCCGATCGAGGACATGTCGGGCGGCAAGACCTTGAACGAGGTCCACTTCGAGAACGTGCGCATCCCGTCCGAGAACCTGATCGGGCAGGAAAACCGCGGCTGGTACCAGGTTGCTGCCACCCTGGACTTTGAGCGGTCCGGGGTCGCCGCCTTCTCGCGCGGCAAGCGCGACATCGAGCGCCTCGTCGAGGCGGCGAAGGACGAGCGCAGCCTGATGTCGCGCAACCCGAACGCGCGCTACGAACTCGCCGACCGCTGGATCGAGATGCAGGTCGGCTTCAACGTCGCGTATCGCATCCCGTTCATGCAGCAGCAGGGCGTCCAGCCGAACCACGAGGCGAGCGTCTCGAAGTTGTACGGCTCCGAACTCACCCAGCGCGTCGCGCAGACCGGCATGCAGTTGCTGGGCCCCGCCGGCCAGTTGATGCCCGGCTCCCCCTACGCCCGCCTCGGTGGCGCGTACTCGAGGCTCTACCTCAATTCTGTGGCGTCCACGATCACCGCCGGGACGTCCGAGGTGCAGCGCAACATCATCGCGCAGCGCGGACTGGGCCTGCCGCGGGGTTAACGCGTCCGTTACGCAACGTCGGTATCACGGCGGTCGGTGGCGGGCGCATGACGCGGGTGCGATGATCGCGCGCGCCGATGTCAGCGCGAAACGCTCGGACATCGAGAGAGGCGCGATCGTGGAGTTGCCCCGACCCCATACGTCGTACGTCGGTGTCCCCGCCGACACCCCGGTCGTCGCCCCTGACCACACCTACAACGAGAACGAGAAGTTCAGCGTGCCGCCCTCGAACTTCCGCTACGTGACGTTGGCGGAGGCGCGGTCGTGGGACTGCAACCTCTGCGGCGGTTGCTGCACCTCGACCCGCAGCGACGCAAAACCCCTGCACATGTACACCTTCGGCCGCCTGCCGAAGCACCAGTGGAAGAAGTACAACGGCGGCGTCCCGCTGATCATCCCGCTCACGAAGACCGGCGCCCCTCGTGCGTGGCGCGAAGAGGACGCGAAGGGGGACGGCCCCGGCTTCGTGTGTAGTGCTCTCCGGCTGGAGGACGATGGCACCGCGCTCTGCGGCCTCTTCGGAAGCCCTCGACACTCGGCGTGTGGCGAGTACCCGATCTTCAGCAGCGTCACAGACGACGAGGTGCTGAAGGAGGACTGGCACACCATCCCGCACACCACCTACCAGCGCTCCTGCACCTGGGTGGACATCGTGATCTGCCCGGAGTGGTCGCCCTTCCTCCGGTGGCGAGACGAGTCCCTGCGGATGCCAGTCTCGATGTCGGCGGAGCAGTGGTCGTTCGTCTCCTACATGTTCAACGTCGCGTGGCGCCTGAAGGCGGAGACGGGCGATGTCGGGCAGTGGGAACTGGACGAGTTGAAGGCGCTGGCCGCCCGCCTCCCGTAGGCTTCGAGGGTGTCCCGCGAAGCCCGGTCAGGTCAGCCATGCGCATCCTCGGCATCGAGTCCTCCTGTGACGAGACGGCGGCCGCCGTCGTCGAGGATGGCCGGCGCCTGCTTTCCAACGTCATCGCCTCCCAGACCGAGTTGCACCGCGAGACCGGCGGCGTGGTGCCGGAGGTCGCGGCCCGCGCCCACCTGCGCGCCCTCGTCCCCGTCGTCCGGGCGGCGCTCGCCGAGGCCTCGTGCGGCTGGGACGACATCGATGCCATCGCCGTCACGGCGGGGCCGGGGCTGCCGGGCGCGCTCGTCGTCGGGCTGAACGCAGCGCGAGGGCTCGCCTACGGACGAGGCCTGCCACTCATCCCGGTCGACCACATCGAGGGCCACGTCCGCGCGAACTGGCTCGCGGAGACCGTGCCGGAACTGCCAGCGCTCGCCCTCGTCGTGTCGGGCGGCCACACCGAACTCCTGCTCGTGGAAGAGGACGGCTCGTTCACCCGCCTCGGGGGGACGCGGGACGACGCCGCCGGCGAGGCCTTCGACAAGGTCGCGCGGCTGCTGGGCCTCGGTTACCCCGGGGGGCCGCCGCTCTCGGCGCTCGCTGCGACGGCGACTGCGCGCACGCTGAGCCTCCCGCGCGCCTGGCTTCGAGGCAGCGACGACACCTCGTTCTCCGGCCTGAAGACGGCGGTGCTCCAGCTGGTGCAGTCGCCGAACCCGCCCCCCCGCGCGGAGATCGCCTGGGCCTTCGAGGAGAGCGTGGTGGACGTGCTGTCGGAGAAGGCAGCCCGAGCCGCCGAGCGCGAAAGTGTCGCCTCCGTGCTGCTCGCCGGGGGGGTGGCCGCGAACCACCGCCTGCGGGAGCGGGTGCTGGAGCGGTCGCCAGTGTCGGTCTGGATGCCGCCACCCATCCTCTGCACGGACAACGGCGCGATGATCGCCGCTGCCGCCTTCGCGCACTTCGATGAGCGGGTGCGCCCGGAGGCGCCACTGGATATCCACCCCACCGTAAAGCGCCGCCCACCGGCGAAACCGCTGAGGCAGTAGGCCCTCGCCTCCCCCTCGGACAGATTCCCCACGGGAGCCCAACCGGGCGCGAGTGGTAGGATCGAAGTCCCCGACGTGAGGAGTTTGCCCGTGTTTCAGGAGATGGCTGTCTTCACGGGCAACTCGCACCGTGGGCTCGCGGAATCCGTCGCGAAGCACCTTGAGATGCCGCTGGGGGACTGCGAGGTCTTCCAGTTCTCGAACGAGGAAGTCTTCGTCCGGTACCTGGACAACATCCGCGAGCGCGACGTGTTCATCATCCAGCCCATCGTGTCCCCCGTGAACACGCGGCTGATGGAACTCCTCGTCATGATCGACGCGGCGAAGCGCGCCTCGGCCGGGCGGATCACCGCTGTCATCCCGTACTACGCCTACGGCCGCTCCGACAAAAAGGACCAGCCCCGCGTCCCCGTCACCGCCCGCCTCGTCGCGAACTTCATCGAGGTCGCCGGTGCCTCACGCGTGCTCACGATCGACATGCACGCTGGCCAGATCCAGGGGTTCTTCAATATCCCGCTGGACGAGTTGACGGCGTTCCCCTTGATCGCGGAGTACGTGCGCTCCCAGTCGTTCAGCCTGCCGACGATCGTGGCACCGGATGTCGGCCGCGCCAAACTCGCGCGCGACATCGCTTCGCGCGTGAATGGCGACTTCGCCATCGTGGACAAGAAGCGCACCGGGAACCTCGAGCAGGCTGAGGCGATGACGCTCATCGGTGACGTCGAGGGCCGCGACTGCATCGTCCTGGACGACGAGGTCCTCACCGGTGGAACCGTCGCCTCCGCGGTGCGCCTGCTGCGCCAGCGCGGTGCGCGCTCCGTCCGCGTCGCCTGTGTCCACCCCGTCATGTCCGCGAAGGCGTTCGAGGCCCTCGACATCCCCGAGGTGGACGAGATCGTGTTCACGGACACGCTGCCGCTGGTCCACGGGCAGTTCAAGCACGTCCCCACCCGCGTCCTGAGTGTCGCGCCGCTGATCGGCGACGCGATGCACCGTATCCACACGGGCGGTTCCGTCGGCGCGTTGTTCCGATAGCGCCCCGACCGAGGCCCGAGAGCGAGAGTCTGCGATGGTGAGCATCTTCCGAAAGATCCTGGGCGGCAGCGACTCCAACGAGCGTGTCGTGAAGGACATGGGCCCCCTGATCGCCCGCATCAACGGCCTGGAGCCGGAGATGCAGGCGCTGGACGACGTCGCCCTGGGCGCGAAGACCGCCGAGTTCCGCGCACGCCTCGACGCTGGCGAAACCCTCGACGACCTGTTGCCGGAGGCGTTCGCCGTCGCTCGCGAGGCGATCCAGCGCACGATGAGCCAGCGCCCGTACGACGTGCAGATGGTCGGCGCCATCACCCTCCACCGAGGCGAGATCGCGGAAATGAAGACCGGCGAGGGCAAGACCCTCGTCTCCATCATCGCGATCTACCTCAACGCCCTCGACGGCGAGGGGATCCACGCGGTGACGGTGAACGACTACCTCGCCCGCCGTGACGCGCAGTGGTACACGCCGGCGCTCGAACTCCTCGGCATCACCGTCGGCGTCATCCAGAACCAGGGCGCCTTCCGCTACTCCACCGACGTCGCGAGCGAGCAGTCCACGTACGAGCACCTCGTCCCCGTCGGGCGCGCCGAGGCCTACGAGGCCGACGTCACCTACGGCACCAACAACGAGTTCGGCTTCGACTACCTGCGCGACAACATGGCGACCACCCTCGCCGGCCGCGTGCAGCGCAGCCGCCACTTCGCCGTGGTGGACGAGGCCGACTCGATCCTCATCGACGAGGCGCGCACGCCGCTCATCATCTCGGGCCCGGCGCAGGAGGACACGAGCCTCTACCCGCGCTTCGCCAAGATCGTGCCGACGCTCCATGAAGGCGTCCACTTCAACGTGGAGCAGCGCCATCGTGCCGTCACGCTCACCGAGGAGGGTGTGGAGGTCCTGGAGAAGGCCCTCGGCATCACCAACATCTACTCGCTGGAGAACTTCCGCCTCACCCGCTACATGGAGGCCGCGCTGAAGGCGCAGATCCTCTACCAGCGCGACCACGACTACGTGGTGAAGGACGGCGAAGTCATCATCGTGGACGCCTTCACCGGGCGCCTGATGGAAGGCCGCCGCTGGTCGGACGGCCTCCACCAGGCCGTCGAGGCCAAGGAGGGCGTCCGCATCCAGCAGGAGACGGTCACCTACGCCACGATCACGATCCAGAACTACTTCCGCCTCTACGACAAACTCTCCGGTATGACCGGTACCGCCGTCACCGAGGCCGAAGAACTCGACAAGATCTACAAACTCGATGTCACGGTCATCCCGCCCAATCGGCCGATCGTCCGCGACGACCGCGCGGACTACGTCTACCGCTCCGTCGGCGGCAAGTGGAAGGCCGTCGTCGAGGACATCGTTGAGCGCAATACCGAGGGCCGCCCCGTGCTCGTCGGCACCGTTGCCATCGAGACGTCCGAGATGCTCTCCGATCTCCTGAAGCGTCGTGGCGTCGACCACGAGGTACTCAACGCGAAGCAGCACCAGCGCGAGGTGCAGATCGTCGCGCGTGCGGGCGAGCGCTCCGCCGTCACCATCGCGACGAACATGGCCGGTCGCGGTACCGACATCAAACTCGGTGAAGGGGTCGCCGATATCGGTGGCCTGCACGTCATCGGCACCGAGCGTCACGAGTCACGCCGCATCGACAACCAGTTGCGCGGCCGCTCCGGCCGTCAGGGCGACCCGGGCTCCACGCGCTTCTACGTCTCGTTCGAGGACGAGATCATGAAGCGCTTCGCCCCCGAGTGGCTCCCCGGCCTGATGACCCGCATGGGCATGGACGACGAGACGCCGCTGGAGTCCAAGATGGTTACGAAGGCCATCGAGCAGGCCCAGCAGCGCGTCGAGTCCTACAACTTCGACACCCGCAAGCACGTCGTCGAGTACGACGACGTCATGAACACGCACCGCGACGTCATCTACGCCGAGCGCGACAAAGTGTTGCGCGGCGAGTCGATGCGCGACACCGTCATGGACATGCTGGAGCAGGAAGTCGCCGAACTCACCGCGATGTACCTCGGCCAGGACGCCGACATCGAGGCGTTCCGCGCGGGCATCGATGCCCTTGTCGACCTCCAGCCGGACGAACTTCCGGTCGAGGCGATCACCAGCGCCGACGCGGCGCAGGACGCCGCCCTCGAGATCGTGGACCAGCGCTACCTCGCCCTCGAAGAGATGGCCGGCGAGGAGACCCAGCGGCTCGTCGAGCGCCTCGTCATCTTGCGCACCATCGACACGCTCTGGGTCGAGCACCTCACCGCCGTCGAGGAGATGCGTCAGGGCATCGGCCTGCGCGCCTACGGCCAGACCGACCCGCTGGTCGCGTACAAGCGCGAAGCCCTCGACATGTGGGACCAGTTCCGCGATCGCATCCGCCAGCAGGTGGCGCGCCAGATCCTGCACGCCCGCCTCGCCCCGCAAGCCGCCGCCGAGGCGATGGCCCAGGAGCGCGCCCCCAGCCGCATCCAGCAGAGCGGCCCCGGCGACCCGGACGGCGCCGGCGCAGCCGAGCCCGTCACGGCCACCGCCACTCGCGTCACCGCGAAGGTCGGCCGCAACGACCCCTGCCCCTGCGGCAGCGGCAAGAAGTTCAAGCGCTGCCACGGCGCATAGGGCAGTCGCCTACAGCGCCTCCGCGCACTCCTGCCGCAGCACGTCATCGAGGGTTTCGCGGCGCGCGATGAGCGTCGCGTGGCCGTCGTCCCAGGCGACCTGCGCCGCCCGTCCCATCGACACGTAGTTCGAGGACATCGCCGCCCCGTACGCGCCTGCATCGTGCACCACGAGCAGGTCGCCCGGTTCGGGACGGCCGAGGGCGCGCGGGACCAGCAGCTCCTGATCGTCGCGGGTGAAGACATCGCCGCTTTCGCAGAGCGGCCCCGCGACCACGAGCGGCTCGGGCGTCTTCGATGCCCCGCGCCCGACGACTGAGATCTCGTGGTACGAGCCGTACATCGCCGGACGGATCAGGTCGTTGAAGCCCGCGTCCACCATCACGAAGCGGTGGCCCGACCCCTTCTCGTTCGTGCGAGTCTCCTTCACGTCCGTGACCCGTGCGACGAGGATCGCCATCCCGGCGACGGGATAGCGGCCCGGCTCGATCTCGATCGCGACCGGGTGGCCTGCTGACTCCGACAGCGTCGAGGCCGCCTCCAGCATCAGCGTCCGGTACCCGCCGAGGTCGTACGCCTGCCCCTCGAAGCGGTACGGGTGCGGGATCCCACCACCGAGGTTCACCGAAGCGACGTCCGGGAAGCGCTGCAGCAGATCGTCGAACACCCCGACCAGCCGCCGCATGTTGAAGTCGAACTCACCGATCTGCGGCCCCGTGCCCACATGTGCATGCAATCCGACCACCGAGAACCCCGCGCTCTTCGCCAGCGCTGCGACGTCATCGATGTCCTCGTACCAGATCCCGTGCTTCGAGGATGGCCCGCCGGTGTCGCAGGCCTCGACGTGCCCGTGGCCGAAGCCCGGGTTCACGCGGATCGCGATTGGCCCCTGGTATCCCGCCTCGTGCAGTTCGCGGATCATCCCCGGCGAGCCGATGTTCGGCAGAATGTCGTGCTGCACAACCGTGCCGAGCGCGTTGTCGCGGAACACATCTGCCGTGAACATGATCGTCGGCGGCTCATGCCCGGCCGCGAAGCCCGCGCGCATCGCGCGCTCCACCTCGTTGCCGCTCACCGCATCGATCCACAGCCCCGCCTCGCGCGCCGCATCGAGCACGTAGCGGGCCGAGTTCGCTTTCATCGCATAGCGCCCATGCAGCGAGGTGCCCTCAGTCGCCGCCGCGACCTCCGCCATCCGCGCACGCAGCATCGCGCCGTCGTACAGGAAGAACGGCGTCCCGACCTGCCGCGCCAGTGTTTCGAGTGGGTAAGTAGTGAGGTCCAGCATCCCTCGAATGTAGGGGACGCCGCCCGCATCCGCAGGCGTCCGCTTCCCGCCTCTAGGTCGTGTCCTCCGAGTCGAGGTCGTGTCGTGCCGTGTCTTCTGTTCCGGCTCCCCCTCCCCTGGAAGGGGAGGGGGCTGGGGGGTGGGGTCGACCTCGCTTCTTGAACCCCCGCCCCCGAGGGGCGGGGGCAGGGGGTGGGGCCGCCCTCGCGAAGCGAGGCGGTACGAGGCTCCCGCCTGCCTCGAATCCCCAGAGGCAAACAGAACGCCCGACCTTCCGGCCGGGCGTCCGTACTTCGCAACCGCGAAGGCGAGTGCTACTTCTTCGGCAGGCTCAACGTCGCCCGACCGGGCGTCGTCTCCGTGCCGTTGACCTGGCGCACACCAACGTCCAGGTCGACGAGGTTCTTCCCGCTCTCCTGGTACTTCTTGGTGACCTTGCCCCAGACCGTCATGTCCTCGCGAGCCTTGTCCATGCCGCGGTACGACACGTCCCACGACTCGATCCAGCCCTTGTCGCCGGCGAACTCGTCCAGCAGACGGCCGACCAGCATCCCCTTCAGGGCCCCGTGGACAATGATGTCCGGCAGGTTGTTCCCCTTCGCGAAGTTGTCGTCGTAGTGGATCTGGTAGAAGTCGCCTGAGGCGGCCGCCCAGATCACCAGGCGCTGGCTGGAGGTCGACTCGGTCAGAGTGATCTCCTGACCCTCCGACACGTCATCCCACATCGTCTGTGCCATCGTCGTCTCCTCGCGCTATCGCTAGTAGGACAGCCCGGTGCCGCGAGTCTTCGCGACCACCTTGCCGTCGGACTTGCGCGTGTAGACCGTCTCGGACGTCCGGATGAGCATCTGGCCCAGCCGGCCGCGGTCGAGCTTCAGGTCGACCAGCGTCGTGACCGCGTCCAGGACATCGCCTGCGAAGACGCGCTCGATCGGGAAGACCCCGGTGCCACCATTCAGATTGCGCTTGAACGGCGTCTCGAAGTCGGCGGCGCGGCCAGCAGCCGCGTTCGGGTTGAACACCGGCATCCCGAAGTACCCCGGGGGGGACACCAGGTCCTTGTGCCCAGCCGCCTTCGCCGCCGCAGCGTCGAAGTAGATCGCGTTCTTGTAGCCCACGGCCCGCCCAAATGTGCGGATGCCCAGGCTCGTCACCTCGTAGGTGGTCGGTGCACCGGGTTTGCCGATGGCCGCCTTCATCTCTGGCGTCAGGTCGGGTAGTTCGTCAGGCACTGCCCCTCCTCTATCACTATCGCGTCGCGCCCGAAGCAAGCCGCCTCGTCTGGTGCGCGCGCGCCCCTACCGCAGACACCCCTTCCGAGGTGCCCGCGGGATAGTAGCGCACCCACCATCCCCTCACCCGCTTCACGGCACTTGTCTCAAGGTCGTCAGACGGCAATCGACCATCCCCTCGGAACGCGAATGGGTGGCCCCACCCTCGCGGAGCGAGGCGGTACGGATCTCCGCCTGACCACTGCCGGATGCCCCTCGCGGCGCACCCCTCGGGCAGCGGCCCCCCCGCTCTGTCGAGGCATGAGACAATCTCCAGCGGTTCACCTCGCGCCGCCTCGGGCGACGCTGCGGGGGGCTCCACTAGATTCACAGACACCGCCTCGAGCGGGGTTCGGGCAATATCGTGACTACCTCAACCACCGAGGCGAACGCCTGGGGTGTCGTCGGACAGGACGCCGCCGTCGAGGTGCTGCGCCGCGCCATCGCGGGCGGACACTTCGCGCACGCCTACCTCTTCGCCGGGCCGCCGGGCGTCGGCAAGGCCCTCCTCGCACGCCGGCTCGCGCAGACCCTCGTCGCCCCCAGCACCGAAGACCCTACGCTCCCCGACCTCGCGTCGCGGGCGGCGCAGCAGATCGAGGCGGGCACCTCGCCCGACATCGAGCGCATCGCCATCCGAGGCGTCTGCGACGAAGCGAGCCACGACCACTCCTCCGACAACTCGACGCGCATCCGCATTTGCCAGATCCGCCGCCTGGAGCGTGTCGCCTCGCTGGCGCCGTTCGCGGTCTCGCGCCGGATCTTCATCGTGGACGGTGCGGACGACCTCCAGCCCGAGGCCGCGCACGCCATCCTCAAGACCCTCGAAGAGCCGCCCGGCGACACGCTCCTTCTCCTGCTCGCTTCCGATGTCGACGCGCTCCTCCCGACGATCCGCTCCCGCTGCCAGGAGATCGTGCTGCGGCCGCTCTCCCACGCCGGCCTCGCTGCCGCGCTTCGCGAGCACGCCGGTCTCCCGACGGACGAGGCGATGAGCCTCGCGCGGCTCGCCCACGGGCGCTACGGCCTCGCGATGCGGATGCAGGCTGACCCCTCGCTGGCCGTCCTGCGCCAGTCCGCGACCGACGAAGTCCGCCGCCTGATGCGCGCGGGCCGAAACGAGCGTTTCGATGTCGCCGACCGCCTCGGCGCCGGTTGGTACCGCGAGCGCGAGAGCGTCCTCGCGACCGTCGACCTCTGGCGTGACTGGTGGCGCGAGGTGCTGCTCGCCACCTCCGGCCTCGACGCCGCGCCCGAAGCCATCCAGGACGCCGCCGGCCTGACGCCAGCCGACGCCGTGCGCGCGCTGCGCGCCGTGCAGACCGCTCGCCTGCACCTGCAGGGGAACACCAACGCCACGCTCGCCCTCGAAGTGATGATGCTCGACCTGCCCGTCTTGGCCCAGGTTCCAGCGACAGCAGGTGTTGCATGACCACCGACACTCGCCGCGCCCCCTCCCGCGCCCATGTCGGCGTCCGCTACGCCGATGCCGGCCCGATCTCCTACTGCTCGCCCGGCGACCTCATCCTCGGCGTCGGTGACTACGTCATCGTGCGCGGCAATCGAGGTGAGCGGCTCGGCTGGGTCGTCGTCGGTGCTGACCAGGTGCTCGGCAACCTCGTCGATGGCCCCTCGCGCGTGATCGACCGCCTCGCCGCGGAGTCCGATGTCACCCGCTGGCGCAACCAGGCGGAGCGCGCGAAGGCGGACATCCTGCGCGTGCAGACCGCGGTCGTCTCGCGCATCGACGCCCGCGTGCGCGTCGCGAACATCACCTATGACCTCGAACACACCTACGGCGAACTGACCTACACCGCGAACGAGTTCCACGGCGAAGAGCGTCTGCACCGGGACGCCGCACAGTTCCTCCAGATCCCCAACCTCGAGATCGAGCAGGTCGGCGACCGTGACCGCGCGAAGGCGCTGGGCGGCCTCGGCCAGTGCGGGCGCGGACTCTGCTGCTCCACCTGGATGACGGAGTTTCCCGCGATCTCGATCAAGATGGCTAAGGACCAGGGCCTCGCGCCCAACCCGTCGAAGATATCCGGCGCCTGCGGACGCCTCCTCTGCTGCCTCGCCTTCGAGGTGGACGCCTACCGCGAGATCGTCGGCACGCTGCCGAAGGTCGGGAAGCGCATCACCACGCCGATCGGCAAGGCGAAGGTCATCTCGATCAACGCCATCAACGAGACCGTCCGCCTGCGCATGGACGAGACCGGCCAGGTCATCGAACTCGGCGCCGAGACGATCCGTCAGCAGATGGGTACCGCGATCCGCCCCGAGGAACTCGACGCCGACGTGGAGGAGAACTTCCGCCGCGAGGACGAGGAGCGCCGCGTGCTCTTCCTCGCCGCCCTCGAACCGACTGACCGCCGCGCCCCACGTCGCTCCAGCCGCGCCGCCTTCGACGCCCCCGGCCGCGAGGTGCGCGACGAGCGCCCGCTGCGTGACCTCGACGCTGCCGCTGTCCCGGACGACCGTACCGACGAGCCGCGTGGCCCGCGCCCGCTGCGTCAGCGCCCCGCCGCCTTGAACGACACCGCCCGTCCGCGTCGCGACGCGCCACCCGCGGGCGGCACTCGCAGCCGCCGTGACGGCGACGCCCGCCCGCCTCGCGATGGTGCCCCGCGCGATGCTGGCCGTGAGCGCCCGCCGCGCGACGACGCCCCTCGCATCGAGCGCACGACGATCGGCGGCATCCGCGTCACGCGTCGCGCCGCCCGTCCCACCGACGCTGCTGGCAGCGCGACCCCGCGCCCGCCTCGCGACGCAGCTCCTCGCGACACGACTCCGCGCCCGCCGCGCACCGAAGCCCGCAGCGAAACGCCCCGCCCGCCCTCGGACGGCACCCCCGGCACCCCCGGAGCCGATGTCCCCGGTGAGTCCGAGGAACAGCGCCGCCGTCGCCGTCGTGGCCGCCGCGGTGGTCGAGGCCGTGGCGCCTCGGATGGCGCGGACAGCGGCAGCGCGCCCGAGTCCGGCACCGACGAGTAGCGACCGTTCCAGCGGTGATGCGAGGAGCCTCGAATGCCTGACCAGCCGAATCCTGATGCCATCGTCAGTGCCGACTGGCTCCGCGCTCACCTCAACGATCCGTCCCTCCGCATCCTCCACGTCGGCCTCGACCGCGCGAAGGAGTACGAGGGTGGCCACCTGCCCGGTGCAATCTGGGTGCATGGCTACGACGACACCACCGTCGAACGCGGCGGCATCCGCGCCCTCGTCCCGTACCGCGAAGAGGTCGAGGCCACCCTCGCCCGCCTCGGCATCGACGAGTCGCACACCGTCGTCTGCGTCGCGGCGGGCAAGTCGATGTGGCCGCATCGCGCCTACTGGGTGCTGAAGTACTACCGCTTCCCCAACGTCCACATCACCGACCGCTCCACCGCCGCACTCGCGCGCGACGGCATCACCCTGACGAAGGACGAACCGCGCTTCGCCGCGACCACACCTCACCTCGGCGAAGGCGACCCGGCGGTCTACTCCTCATGGGAGGAAGTCCTCGCCGCCTCCGAAGGCAAAGGCGACGCGACGATCCTCGACTGCCGTACGGACGACGAGTTCCACGGTGTCGCGGGCGCGGGCCACGAGGCGCCCCGCTACGGCCGCATCCCCCGCGCGCAGCACCTGAACTGGGAACTCCTCGTCGATGACGACGGCCGCTTCCTCCCGCCGGACCGCCTGCGCTCGCTCTACGCCGCCGCTGGCATCGATGGCACCCGCGAGGTCTACCCCTACTGCGGCGGCGGCATCCGCTCCGCCGCCTCCTGGTTCGCGATGCACGAGGTCCTCGGCTGGCAGACCGCCCGCAACTACGACGGCTCCTGGGCCGAGTGGTCGCGCCTGCCACAGTTGCCGGTGGAGCGCGACGCCTAACGAGCGGCGGTCGAGGCTAGCGCGTTCCGCGACTGCCTTCCGCGAACCCCGCCCCACGCGCTACGCTCCCCGCGCGCCACGCACGATGAAGGAGCGCCGCGATGTCCCTGCTCTCGAAGGTCTTCGGCTCTCCCAAGGCAACCTACAAGGGCGTGGCCACCCAGCCCGAGTCGTGCTGCTTCGGCAAGCCGCTGATGCCGCGCTGGCGCGGGCCGCAGGTCATGGAAGACGACAGCAAGGCGATGGGCTTCGTCTGCCACCAGTGCGGCCGCGAGTACCTCCCCTACGAGGTCGACGAGCACCGCGTGCTCAAGCGCCGCGTCTAGCCTTCGCCTGGTCGCCCCGCCGCTCGCCGGCTCGCTACTCGCGAGGCGGCTCCCCCAGCATCGTGCCGCGCGACAGGTCGATCAGGTCGTCCGCGCTCATCTCGATTCCGCTCTTCGCGAGGTCGTCCAGGGTGCCGGGGTCGATGGCGTGGCCGCGCCGCACCTCCTCCCGCAGCTCGCCCACCGCCTCCTCGCGCCGTTCGCGTGCCTCGCGCGTGAGTTCGAGTTCTTCCTCGATGCGGTCGCGCAGGACGCGCTCGGGCGCCTCGGACGCCTGTGGGATGCGCGCCTCCATCACGCTGCCGAGGGTGGAGTAGCGGTTCCCCGCGATGAAATGGAGCGGACGTGTGTCCGTCTCACCCAGCAGCCAGCGGTCATCAAATGATCGAGGGTCCACCTGCACCGAGGTCACGAGGCCAGCGAACAGGATGTGGTCCCCGATCGGGTACGCCTCCACCACCTGGCACTCGATCCAGGCGCAGCACCCCGCCACCAGCGGCGCCGTGATCGTGCGCGGTGGGAACGTCCCGAGTTGGGTCGCCTCGAACTTGTCGATGTGTTCACCGGAAAGCGTGCCCAGATACTGCACGTGGTGGAGCAGCGGCCGTGTCGGGATGCTGATCGCGAATTCCTGTGCGTGCTGGATCATCTCCGCGGTGTAGCGCTCCTGCCCCACGGCGATCCCCACGATCGAGGGCCGCGAGGACAGCGGCATGTGCCAGGAGATCGGCACGATATTCGGCTTACCTCGCCACATCGTGGTGACGAGCGCGACGGGGCCACCCATCAGCACGCGCCCGGCCGTCGCATTCGGGCGAGCCTCGACGCCATCGGGCGGCGCATTCAGCCATGGGTCATTGGACATGCAGCGAGTATAGGCGCGCCCAATCCGGGATCCGCTTCGTTGTCACGCTATTGCGACGTCAGGGGCTGCGGTGTGATCGGCCCGTCAGCCGTCGCTGGTTAGCGTTGATCTAGGAGGCTGAGCCTCCCTGAACACGAGGTGCATCCATGACACTCGAACTCACCCGCGACGACGCGTTCATCGGGTATCCGAAGGACTACGTCCTCGGCATCTTTGAGGGACACATCCAGGCAGAGGCAGCCGTCGGCGGGCTCATCGCCGCCGGCTTCGCGGAAACAGAACTGATCATCCTCACCCGCCCTGACGACGCGAAGAAGGTCGACGCGGACGGCACCGAGCACGGTATCGCCGCCACGGCGGAGCGCACCGTCGAGGAACTCGGCGACAAGGACACCCTCGACGAATACTCGAAGGCCCTCAAGTCCGGTGGCTCGGTCGTTGGGGCACACACCGAGGCGAAGGAACAGCGCTTGCTCGCGAGCGACACGATGCAGCGGACGGGTGGTCAGTCCATTCGCTACTTCGGCACCTTCGTCGTCGAAGACTTGGACACCGCCCCCAACCAGCCTCGGCCGTAGCGCGCTGGCACGCGCCGGTCATTCGATGCATGAGGGCGCCCACGGCGCCCTCATGCACGTACCTGGCGGGTGACACGTCGTCACCTCACGCGCGGCCAACCCGTACACTGCCGCGATGAAATCGACGAGCCTCCGCTGGGTCGCCTTCGTCGTCGCTACGCTCGCCACCGTCGCCTTCGCCACCTCAAACGCCGAGGCCGCCCCCTCCCCCGATGCCATCCGCGGCGACGTCCCCACCTCTGGCGTCGGCCTGGGCCTGCTCACCGTGGACCTGCCACCCGTCGATGTCGTTGGATCGCTCGCCCTGCGCGGCTGCAACGCGCGGAGCATCGGCGTCGTGCAAAGCGGCGTGCTGCGCACCTTCGTCGCCGGTGCGCCCTCCTTCGTGAACGCCGGTTTCCCGGCCAACCTCGCGGCGAACTCGCCCGTCCTGTACCTCTGCGATGGCACTCGCCCCTCAACCCCCGTCGCCACGCCCACCTCGACCGCGACATCGACGCCCACCCCGACCACGGCGCCCATCACCGGCGTCCCGCGCGCCACCCTGGTCTTCGCCGCCTCGATTACTCCGGCGGAGCAGACGACCGCCACCACACAGATCAAGGCGCTCGAGGACTACTGGGAGCGCGAAGTCGGCTTGACCTTCGAAGGCCTGACGCTGGTGCTGGCCACGGACTTCGAGAGCGAACTCGCTGACCGTTACGCGACCGCGACCCGACGCACCCGGGCTGAAGCGATTACACGATTCAACTCGGAACGCTGGGCGGCGATCGCGATCCCGCGCTCCACGCCGGACAACAAGCCGCTGATCCTCTCGGTCGCGAAGGGCTGGCCCGCCGCCCCGGACGAGCGTTCCGCGATCTGGGTGATCGCACACGAGTACTTCCACCTGGTCCAGGATCGCCTCTCCAACAACCGCCTCGCAGACGCGCCCCTCTGGGCGATCGAAGGTTCAGCGGACTACGCCGCGCATCGCTACGTAGACACCCTGACGGGCAACGCCACCTCGCTCACCGCTCGCCTGCGCCCTGCCGCGGCGCTCACCGCCTCGCCGATCTCGGCGATCACCCGGACGTGTGATGAGGCCCGCGCACGCCTCGAGGGCTGTCACGCCCTCGACCCGTATCGCGTCGGATCGCTCGCGCACGCCTGGCTCGCGGACCGCACCACTCCCGGTGCGGCCTCCACGTTCTGGCGCAACATGCGCACCGCCGCGACGTGGGAGGCCGCCTTCCAGAGCGCCTACGGCATCAGTCCCACCGACTTCTATCGTCAGTTCGAGGCGTTCCGGGCCGAGTCATCGCCCATCCTCCGTGGGCGTTTCGCGCTGAATGGGGCAGCGCCTGGGACCGGATGGAACTTCTACATCTGCCGCGTGGATGGGCCGGCGGGACAGTCTTGCCCCGGCGTCGCCATCCCCGCCAGCGGCGTGTTCCAGATGGCGGTCGCCGCGACCGGGAACTACCGCGTCGTGTTCGACGAGGCCTGCAACCGTGGGGGTTACCTCTCATCCAGCAGCACCATCGTCGGTGGCTCCGTGAACGCCCGAGTGTTTGCGCTCGGCGGGACCGCTGTCACCATCCCGGACGTCAACTTCGTCGCGGGGCCCTGCGTGACCACGACCGGGCGCGTCGAAGACACCTCCGGCCGAGGCATCACGGGCGTCAGCGTCAGCGTCTGCTTCGCCGACCGCTGCGCCCCGACCACCACCACCTCCGGCGGCTCGTACACGATCGGTACCCCGGAGGGCTCTGGCTACATCACTGTCATCTCGGGCAAATGCGCCGGTTGGTACTACACCCCGGCTGTCGGCATCCGCTTCGGCGCCCAGGCCACCCGCCTCAACTACACCGCCGCCAGCCCACCCGTCCCCATCACCTTCCGCATCCCCCCAGACGCGACCTGTACTGGCGGCTAGCCGCGTCTGCGCGTAGCGCAGCAGTGCGAGCCTCTGCCCAACATCGAACGGCCACCATCGAGGGCTACTCCGTTGCTCACCTCAACACACAGAGAGGGCGCCTCGCGGCGCCCCCTCTCGATCAGCCAACCAACCGTCGAGCGCTATGCGTCTGACGACGCGCTCGCCCCGTCCACATCTTCCATCGTCAGGGCCGGCATCGCAGGCATGGCCGGCTGAGTCGGAGCGGCCGGCGTCGGCGGTGCCGCCATCGCCCGAGGGCCAACGACCGACATCGACACCAACTGGCGGTCGGAGAGGTCCGTCTTGTCCAGCACTTGCTTGATGTGGTCGGACTGGCGCGCCATCCCCTCCACCTCGTTGCGGAGAGCCTGCATCGCCCGACCGATCTCCTGCGGGTCTGTCGAGCCTGCCGAGGCGATCTGACCGATCGCCTCCTGGCGGCCGTCCAGGTACACCTTCACTGCGGCGAAGGCCTCGGAACGCATCGCGTCCAGCATCCGCATCATCACCCGGCGCTGTTCGGCCAGGTTCTGCTCCAGGGCATCCATATCGTGGTCGAAGCGCGACAGCGCCACCTCGACCGCCTCGCGCGCGTCCTCGCCGTACTGAGAGAACGGGATCCGCTGCTGCTCGATCTGGGTGCGTGTCGAGTTGATCCGGTTGCGCTGGTCTTCGAGGTAGGGCTGGAACGCCCGCGCGACGTGGTCCGGGCCACCCGCCGAGATCCGCGACTCCAGCGCGTGGAGGTTCGACTCCTCGCCGTCCGCGTTCTCATTCAGCGGACGCAGGCGCTCGTCGAGGTTGGACATCAAGCGCTGCATCGCGTGGGATTGCCGGACCAGCAGGTCCTGCATCGGCTCCATCTCGGTCTCGAACTGCTCCCGCATCGCGGCGAGGAGTTCACCCTGAGAGTGGAAATGCTCCGCGACACGCTGAAGGCGCTTGCTCGGCGGCACCGCGCGCTCGATGGCGGGTGCCTGCAGAGATGTCGGCACGTGGGAGGCTGGCTGGGCGGGCAGCGCCGGTGGGGGTACCTGAGGCATCGTCCGCCCCTCGTCTTCTCGACCGCGGGAACCGAAGCGCATGAGCGGACTCCCTTTGACCACCCGCCCCGGATCATGCGACCCCCGCCACCGCGGGTCAACCCGCCAGATTCCACCTTCACGCGGGCGTCAGCGGCGGTTGACCCGGCACCCGAATCCGAGGATAGTGCGCTCGCGCGGCCCGACTGCGGCAGTCGGGGGATGGCGGGGACGTCGCGCGAGACTCCTCATGCCTCAAGCGCACGCCCGTGTCTGACGCGCTGCCTCCTCCGAGGTGGTCGGAAGATTGAGTGATCGCGGCCGAGGCCGCACGTTCGCCGCACAGCCTCCGCCCGGACTGCAGCACACGCGCAGTACCGCCGAGAGGAAGAAGGGACACCCGATGGACTGGAGCGACAGCCCGGAGCAGGCCAACTTCCGACAGGAAGTTCGTGCCTTTATTCAAGCCAAACTGCCCGACCCGTACAAGCCCAAGGCCGGCGAGGCCACCGGCGAGGGCGAGGGCTTCGCAGGTGGTTGGCAGGCGGACCGCAAGTCCACCGACCCGAAGCGCGTCGCCACCGCCTCGCAGTGGGCGACCGCCCTCGCGGACAAGGGCTGGATCGCCCCCGCGTGGCCCAAGGAGTACGGCGGAGCCGGACTCTCCACGGTCGAGCAGTTCATCTACAACCAGGAGATGGCCGAAGCGGCCGCCCCCTCGGTCGGTGGCATGGGCGTCTCGATGCTCGGCCCCACCCTCATCGTCCACGGCTCAGAGGAGCAGAAGAAGGAACACCTCTCTCGCATCCTCTCCGGTGAAGTCGCCTGGGCGCAGGGCTACTCGGAGCCGGGCGCGGGCTCGGACCTGGCCTCGCTGCAGACGCGTGCCGTCCGTGATGGCGACGAGTTCGTCATCAACGGCCAGAAGATCTGGACGTCTGGCGCGCACTTCGCGGACTGGCTCTTCGCCCTCGTCCGCACGGACCCGCAGGCGCCGAAGCACCGCGGCATCTCCTTCATGATCATGGACATCAAGACCCCGGGTCTCTCCGTCCGCCCGCTCATCAACATGGGCTGGGAGCACGGGTTCAACGAGACGTTCTTCGAGGACGTCCGCGTCCCGGCCAAGAACCTCATCGGTGAAGAGAACCGCGGCTGGTACGTCGGCATGACCCTGCTCGACTTCGAGCGCTCCGGCATCGCCGGCGCGGTCTCGTACCGTCGAGGCATGGGCGAGATGAAGGAATTCCTCGGCGGCAAGGGCAAGTCTTTCCAGCGCCAGGACTGGAACACCACGCGCCTCGAACTGGCGGACCGCGCCATCGAGACCGAAGTGCTGTTCAACTTCGCCTTCCGCATCGTCAGCATCCAGAACCGCGGCCTGGTGCCGAACTACGAGGCCTCGGTCAACAAGACCTTCGGCTCCGAGTTGCACCAGCGCCTGTCTCGGACGCAGAGCAAGGCGTGGGGCCTCTACGCGAACGTCTGGGACCGCACCTCGAAGTACGCGCCGATGGGCGCTGCACACATCCACGACTACGTGGGTTCGGTGCCGCACTCCATCTTCTCGGGCTCGAACGAAATCCAGCGCAACGTCATCGCCACGCGGGGCCTCGGCCTTCCGCGCGGTTAGTCCTCAGCGAGGACGCACGGACAGAGCAGCACGCGTACCGGCAGTCTCGCTGGACGCGATTGGGAGGGATGCACTGTGGACCTGGGACTGAATGAACAGCAGGAGCTCCTGAAGAACTCCGCCCGCGAGTTCCTGGAGAACGAGTGCCCGGAGACGCACGTCCGGGAAATGGAAGAGGACGAAAAGGGCTACTCCCCCGTCCTCTGGCAGAAGATGGCGGAGCAGGGCTGGCACGGCCTCTTGGTTCCGGAGCAGTACGGCGGCGCTGGCTTCGACTTCGTCGACCAGATGGTCCTCGTGGAGGAACTCGGTCGCGCGCTCGTCCCGGGCCCGTACATGTCCTCCGTCTTCGGCGGCGCCGTCCCGATCCTCGAGGCCGGTTCGGACGCCCAGAAGCAGGAATTCCTGCCCAAGATCGCCGCGGGTGAACTCATCTTCACCCTCGCCCTCACGGAGCCGTCCGCTCGCTTCGACGAGTCTGGCATCCAGGCGAAGGCCACCGTCTCCGGCAACGACGTCACCATCAACGGCACGAAGTTGTTCGTCCCGGACGCCCACGTCGCTGACTACCTGATCGTCGCGGCCCGCACGGCCAAGGGTGTCACCCTCGCCATCGTCCCGACCAAGCAGGACGGCGTGAAGACGACGGTCCTCCAGACCATCGCCCGCGACAAGCAGTGCGAAGTCGTCCTCAACGGCGCCAAGGGCCAGCTCCTCGGTGCCGATGGTGCCGGCTGGGCTGCCCTCGCCCCGGTCATCCAGAAGT
The DNA here is from genome assembly GCA_945865925.1 of Dehalococcoides mccartyi. GTDB lineage: Bacteria > Chloroflexota > Dehalococcoidia > UBA2979 > UBA2979 > SURF-43. Next base: position 13,816 of record CAMBFG010000003.1, on the reverse strand, counting down.
ACACCGTTGCCGAGTGCGCCTACCTCGTGGGCCTCGCGCAGATGGACTTCGAAATCGCCGTGGACTACGCCAAGGAGCGCGTCCAGTTCGGCCGCCCGATCGGCTCCTTCCAGGCCATCCAGCACAAGTGCGCTGACATGGTCACGGACGTCGATGGCTCCCGCTTCATCATGTACAAGGCTGCCTGGTCGATCTCGGCCGGCCAGCCCGCCGCCGAGACCTCCATCGCCGTCAACATGGCGAAGGCCTGGTGCTCGGAGGCCACTCGTCGAGTGGTCGCCCACGGCCAGCAGATCCACGGTGGTATCGGCTTCACCAAGGACTACAAGATCCAGCTGTTCTACCGCCGCCAGAAGCGGGCCGAGCTCGCCTTCGGCGACGCCGACTTCCACCGCGAGCTGGTCGCACAGCAGCTCGGCCTCTAGCCGAGGCACCCCCGAGCGGCCTCGGCCGCACGCGGAACGCAAACAGGAGGCCGCCCGCAAGGGCGGCCTCTTCGTGCGTACTCGCCCGCGCTACCCTCTCCCCACCCCAACCACCGAAGCAGGAGTGCCGCATGCCCTTCAACATCAACCACATCCACCTCAAGGCGACCGACCCCAAGGTCGTCGCCGACTGGTGGGTGAAGGCCTTCAACTTCACCATCGTCAGCGACACCGTCCGCGATGTCGGCGACCGCTTCGTCGCTTGCCGGTCGGAGAACGGCATCACCGTCAACATCTCCGGAGCGCGTACCGGCGAGACCCTCGGACCAGGCGATGCCAACGCCCACGAAGGCCTCGAGCACTTCGGCTTCGACTCCGACAACCTCGAAGCGGACCTCGCGAGGCTCACCGGCCTCGGCGCCGTCCTCCTCCAGGCACCACCTCCACCGTCGACGCCGCCCGTCCAGCGGATCTGCTTCATCCGCTGTCCGGACAACATCCGCATCGAACTCATCCAGCGCCCGCCCGCCGCGTAGAGCGACGCCCCGAGGCCACACAACAAGAGAGGGCGCCCATCGGGCGCCCTCTCCATCTGTCCGCCACCGGGCGCCGACGGCTACTGGCGCGAAGCCATCTTCTGCAGTCGTGCCACCCGCTCCTCGGTCGGCGGGTGCGTCGAGAACAGATTGCGCGCACTCACCCCGGCGAAGGGGTTCACGATGAACAGGTGAGCCGTCGACTTGGGCACGTTCATCGGCATCCGGCGCGCGCCCATCTCGAGTCGCTGCAACGCCGACGCCAGCGCCTCCGGGTCCCCTGACACCGTCGCGCCGTCCGCGTCCGCCTCGAACTCCCGGGAGCGCGAGATCCCCATCTGGATCAGCGACGCCGCGATCGGCGCCACGAGGATGGCGATCAGGTTGCTGCCTCGGTTGTCACGGTCGCCACCGCCGCCGGTGAACATCCCGATCCACCCGATCATCGAGATCGCAGAAGCGATCGCCGCCACCACACTGTTGATCAGGATGTCGCGGTTCTTCACGTGCGAGATCTCGTGCGCCAGCACCGCGAACAACTCGCGGTCGGACAGCAACTGCCGGATGCCGGCGGTCACCGCCACCGCCGCGTGCTTCGGCGACCGCCCGGTCGCAAACGCGTTCGGCTGCGCCGAGTCCATCGCGTACACGCGAGGCATCGGCATCTCCGCGCGTCGCGCCACCTCGGCCACCATGTCGAACAGTGCCGGGTCCTGCTCGCGCTGGATCTCGTGCGCCCCCGACGTCTTCAACACGATGTCCGCGGAGAACCAGTACGACCCCGCGTTCAGCAGCAGCGAGAACCCGAAGAACAGCAGCGCCCCGCTCGCCCCACCAATCGCGCCACCGACCGCGATCAGCAGTCCGCTCAACGCCGCCAGCAGCACCACCGTCTTGAGATTGTTCATTCCGACACCAGCCTCCAGCGAAGGATCCGAAGTGTCCCGCGCACCCTCGATGTTACCGCGAGGTCTCCGCCCGGTTGCAACGGAAGTGTGAATCGCATGAGGGCGTGGCACCCCCCACGCACAAACAACGAGGGCGCCCGTCGCCGGACGCCCTCGCACTTCCCACCCGTCGAGGCCTTACGCCACCGTCGCCTCCACTACGTCCGACGGCGCCCCCGCCGTCCGCGTGAACTCGAACTGCCCGTCCACCACATCCACCGTCACGAGGTCGCCTGCCTGGTAGGTACCGGAGAGGATCTCGCGGGCGAGTGGGTTCTCCACCTTGCGCTCGATCAGCCGGCGCAGCGGGCGTGCCCCGAAGTCCGGGTCGAACCCTTCCTTCGCGATCAGCGCCACAGCGGCATCCGTCACCACCAGCCTCACTTTCCGGTCCGACAGCCGCTCCGCCACCGTGTTCACCTCGAGGCGTGCGATCTGCTGGATCTCCGGCTCCGTCAGCGGCTCGAACACCACCACCTCGTCCACCCGGTTCAGGAACTCCGGGCGGAAGAACCGCTTCAATGCCCCCTCCACCTCGCGCTGCTGTCGGTCGCTTTCCACCGGCGAGTTGGTGCGCCGGTAGCCCACCGACTCCACCTTCTGTCCGGTGCCGAGGTTGCTCGTCATCACGATCACCGTGTTGCGGAAGTCCACCGTGCGGCCGTGACTGTCCGTCAGCCGCCCGTCGTCCATCACCTGCAACAGCGTGTTGAAGATGTCCGGGTGCGCCTTCTCGATCTCGTCGAACAGCACCACCTGGTACGGACGGCGGCGCACCGCCTCCGTCAGTTCACCGGCCTGGTCGAAGCCCACGTACCCCGGAGGCGCACCGAGCAACCGCGAGACCGTGTGCCGCTCCTGGTATTCGCTCATGTCGATCCGCAGCAGCGCGTCCGGGTCGTCGAACAGGTACTCCGCCAACGCCTTCGTCAGGTACGTCTTACCGACGCCGGTCGGGCCGACGAAGATGAACGAACCGATCGGACGGCGCGGGTCCTTCAACCCGCTCCGCGCGCGGCGGATCGCGTCCGACAGCGCCGAGATCGCTCGTTCCTGGCCGATCACCCGCTGGTGGAGGAACTCCTCCATCTTCAGCAGTTTGTCCGCCTCGCCCTCGAGCATCCGGTCGACCGGGATCCCCGTCATCTGCGCGATGAGCGCCGCGATCTCCTGCTCGGAGACCTCCTCGCCCAGCCCGTGCTCGCGCTGCCACGTCGCGCGACGCTCGGTGTACTCCGCCTGGATGGCGAGTACCTCCTGCTTGATCCGCGCCGCCGACTCGAAGTCCTGCCGCGCCGCTGCCGCGTCGAGACGCATCGAGGCGTCGTCGAGCCGCTGCTTCAGATCGCGCAGGTCGGGCGACATCGCCTCTGCCTGGATCACATGCTTCGATCCCGCCTCGTCGATGAGGTCGATCGCCTTGTCCGGCAGGTTCCGGTCCGGGATGTACCGCGCGGACAGGTGGACCGCCGCCTCGATCGCCGCGTCCGTAATCGGCACACCGTGGTGCGCCTCATACTTCGAGCGGATCCCGTGCAGGATCTGGATCGCCTCGTCCTCACTCGGCTCGTCCACGAACACCGGCGAGAACCGCCGCTCCAGCGCCGCGTCCGACTCGATGTGCTTGCGGTACTCGTCGAGCGTCGTCGCACCGATCACCCGGAGTTCACCGCGTGCCAGCGCCGGCTTCATCATGTTGGAGGCGTCGATCGCCCCGTCCGCGCCGCCAGCGCCGACCACCTGGTGCAGCTCGTCGATGAAGAGGATCACCTCACCGGCTGACTGCTTCACCTCGGCCATCACGGCCTGCAGGCGCTCCTCGAACTCCCCGCGGAACTTCGAGCCCGCCAGCAGCGCGCCCATGTCGAGGGCGAGCACGCGCTTCCCCTTCAGCCGGTCCGGCACGTCCCCGTTCACGATGCGCTGCGCGAGGCCCTCGACGATGGCCGTCTTGCCTACGCCCGCCTCGCCGATCAGCACCGGGTTGTTCTTCGTGCGCCGGTTCAACACTTGCATCACGCGTGCGACTTCCTCGTCGCGCCCGATCACCGGGTCGATCTTCCCGTTGCGCGCCACCTCGGTCAGGTCCGTGCTGTACTTCGACAGCGCCTGGTACCGCGACTCCGCCGTCGGCGAGTCCACCCGAGCGTTCCCGCGGATCTGCTGCAGCGCGCGGTACACGCGCTCCTTCGTGATCGAGAACTCCGCGAGCACCGCCGCCACATCGCCGTCGCGCACATCGGACAGCGCGATCAGCAGATGCTCCACGCCCACGTACTCGTCCTGCAGGCGGGACGACTCTGCGTTCGCCGCCTCCAGCACGGACACGATCCGAGGCGTCGTGTAGATCTGCACCACGTCGTGTGCCAGCCGAGGCGCACGGTCCAGTCGCTCCTTCACGGAGCGCCCGACCGCCTCGGGGTCCACGCCCATCTTCGACAGCACCTCACGCGCCAGCGAGTCCTTCAGCCGCACGAGGGCATAGAAGACGTGCTCCACGTCCCACTGCGCATGCCGCGACTCCCGCACCAGCGCCTGCGAAGACGCCAGCACTTCCTGCGCCTGCTCCGTGAATCGATCGTTCCGCATCATCTGTCGCGCTCCATCCCGCTCATCGATGCCTCAGCACCCGAGCGAATCGTTGTCCTGTATGCCACCTTCAGTGGCGTCTACCGCTGCGGCTGCGCGCTTCTGGCCTCCGTCAGCGCCGCGCGCGTCGCATCGAGTTCCACGCGCAACTCCTCGATCTGTCGCAGCAGGCCCAGCGCGACTTGCGCGCCCGCCAGGTTCACGCCGAGGTCCTCGACCATCCGCACGACCTGCCGCAGCCGCTCGACGTCCGCCTGCGAGTAACGCCGCACGTTCCCCGCGGACCGAGCCGGTTCCACCAGCCCCATTCGCTCGTACATCCGCAGCGTCTGCGCGTGCAGCCCGACCAACCGCGCCACGACCGAGATCGCGAACACCGGCTCATCCGACATCCCAGGCATCACGACGCACCATCCGTCGTCGCGCCCGCCGCATCCGAGGTCGTCGCGCGCAACTGCTCGAAGAGCGCTCGCTGCTCGTCCGACATCGGGTCGGGCAGCACCAGCCGCACCGACGCGAACAGGTCGCCGAATCCACCGGTCGCACGAGGCATCCCCTGCCCCGCGAGCCGCAGCACCCGGCCACCCTGTGTCCCGGCCGGCACCCGGAGTGCGAGTGCGCGGCCCTTCAGCGTCGGCACTCGCACCTCGCCACCGAGGGCTGCGTCCGCCACCGGCACGTCCACCGTCACATGCACATCGTCACCGCGACGCTCGAACACTGGATGCGACGACACCTGCACCCGCAGGAAGAGGTCTCCCGGCGCACCACCGCCCGCGCCGGGGCTCCCCTTCCCCGCCACACGGATCCGAGCGCCGTCCGCCACACCCGCCGGGATCCGCACCTCGACACGACGCGTCCCGCCAGTCGACCCGGTCCCGCGACAGGCGTGACACGTCGCGCCCGCCATCTGCCCCGCGCCGGCGCACGTCGCGCACACCTCGTCCGGCCCGCGCAGTTCGACGGTGCGGGATGTCCCCGCGTATGCCTCATCGAGGGTGACGCGGACGGCGTGCTCGACGTCCTGCCCGCGCTGCCGTCCCGGGGCGCGCCGGAAGAGCGAGTCGAACATCCCCGCGCCGGTGCCGCCGCCCTGTGCCCCGAAGAGGTCAGACAGGTTGCCGTCGAACGAGAACGAGGTGCCGCCCGGCCCGCCTTGCCCGTACGCCGCCCCGGCCCGCTGCCGGCGCATCGCCTCGATCTCGTCGGCATGCTGCCACTGGTCACCGTACTGGTCGTACTTCTGGCGCTTCGCCGGGTCGGACAGCACCTCGTAGGCCGCGTTCACGGCCTTGAACCGCTCCTCCGCCTCCGGCTTACCCGGGTTCACGTCGGGGTGGTGTTGGCGTGCCAGACGGCGGTAGGCGCTCCGAATCTCTTTTTCGGAGACCCCTCGCTTCACGCCCAGAGTCGAGTAGTGGTCGATAGCCATGCAGACACCATAACTCGTAAGTTGAGTGTTGTCGACTAAAGATTGTTGACCACGTGAGTGAAGGGTTCCCATCGCCCATCCGCGAGGATTGCTTCCCTCGGGCTTGGGCGGGCTTATCCGCCGATCGGCGCGCCCTGGGTCATCACCGACTCCAGCAGCCGGACGTGTGGAGCGCCATCGAGCACTGGCGCCACCGAGCCCTGCCGGTGCGCCGCCGCGAACGAAGGTGACTGCGTCCATGCGACAAAGGCCGCGCGGTCGCGCCAGATGGTGTGGCTGGCGTAGTCCCCGGGTTCCTCGCCTCGCAGCAGGGCGAAGTGGATGAAGCCATCGACATCGGCGAGATAGGACTCGCGGGTGCGCCAGCGCTCCTCGAACTCCGCTTCGTGGCCGGACTTCACGGCAAAGTTGTTCATCGCGATAAACATCGGTGGCCTCCTGCAGGGTGCTTCGATTCTCTGGCGGGGCGGGCAGCCTGTCGAACCGCTCTCCCTCCAACCCCTCCGCACCCCCGACAATGCCTCCGAGGGGGATCGCCGATGACCATGGGACGCCCGCCGGAGATCTGGCTCGTGACCGGGATCCCCGGCGCCGGGAAGACCTCCGTCGCCCGCGCGCTCGCCGAGCGGCTCGACCGTTCCGCGCTCGTCGAGGGCGACGCGCTCCGGCACTGGGTCGTGCGTGGCGCCGCCTGGCCCGAAGACGGTGCGCTCGAGGGTGAGGCGGAGCGCCAGTACGAACTTGCGGTCCGCAACATGTGCCTGCTCGCGCGCTCCTACGCCGAAGGCGGCTTCACCCCATTCCTCGATCTCGTTGTGGTGACCCGTTATCACCTCGAGGCGTTCCGGGGGTACCTGCGCGGCGCCCGCCTCCGGCTCGTCGTCCTCGCCCCCGCCGTCGAGGTGACGCTGGAACGCGACCGCGCGCGCGGCGGGAAGTCCGGCGACGGCTGGACGCACCTCGACACCGCGATGCGCGAGGAACTCGCTGGCTTCGGCCTGTGGGTCGATTCCTCCGCACTCACCATCGAGGCGACCGTGGACGCGATCCTCGAACGCCAGGCGGAAGCGCTGCTTCCGCCGCTCTGAGCGACACCCTGAGTTCGAGTCTGTGTGAGCGCAACGGCGCGCCGTCGCAGCCCGCGCATCGATCTACACTGAAGTGTCTATGCCTACATCGACGCCACTCGTTGCCGATGCGCTCGACCTCCACGTCCCCGTGGAGGGGGCGCTGCTGCCTGACCAGGCGGTCGAGGCGTATCGCCGCGCTCTTCGCCGCGGTGACGACTGGTACGACACGCTGCTCGCCATCGTCGCGAGGTGGGTCGCGCCGTTCGAGATCCTCGAAGGCATGGAGCACGTCTACCTCGTCGGCGGCGAAGCCTTCGACTGGCTGCGGCTCGCGCAGCGGCTGATCGATGCGGCGGGTGACCTCGTGCCGCTCGCGGAGACCGAGCGGCTGCTGATCATGGGCCTGCCGCCGCGCACCGAGACGGAAGAGGACTTCGAGCACGCGATCGGCCCGGCGAAGTACCGCGCCCACCTGAACTTCCAATACGGCGTGGTGATCGAGGAGCTGCTGATGCTGTCGACGGAGCAGGAGTTGCTCAAGGCCGGCGGCCTCACGCACTACGGGCGCCGCAACGCCGACATCGCTGCCTACGAGCACGTGTACGGCAAGCCGCTGGAGGAGTTGAAACTGCTCTACCTCCAGGAGGGCGGCACGGACGTCTCCGAAGAGATCGACCTCTCGGCGATGCACGCCTTCACCTACTGGCTCTCGAAGTACCGCCTGCGCTCGATGGAACCCGCCCGCGTCGCCTCCGACACGAAGAAGGCGATGCAGATGATGGCCCGCCTGGAAGGCAACCGCGCCCGCGCCGACCGCGCCGCGCAGGCGAAGCGCCGCGCCAGCAGCATTTCGGGCTAAGTACCTTCTCCCGCCACACCTTTGCGACGCCCCCTCGGCTCTTCGTGACGCGAGTGCGAGCGGGCGCAGGCTCCAATGGGTGTCTGGACGGCTGGTGCCGTCCTCTGAGAAGAGGCACCCGATGACCGATATCGAGATCAAGGCAGTCGACCACGAGGCGACCTGCGAGGAACTGCGGGGGGCGATCGCACGGCAGCAGGAGATCCTGTCCGAGATGGAGCGAGCGCCGCTGGCCATCGCGGGTGGGGCGACGGTCGGTGGGGATCTGCTTCCGGGCAGTACGGCCAACTCGCCGAACAACACGGTGATCGAGGCGGAGATCCAGCGGCTCCAGCAGGCGTTGGTCGACAACGGCTGTGACTAGCGCTGTCTCCGGGCGTGAGCGCGACCAGCGCTCACGCTCACTTCGCGGCCTGACGCGCTAACCTCGGCCTTCGCGCCGAGGGGGCGCGAGGCCATGGCGCAGGCTGTCGCTCGACCGTTCCGGGCCGACCGCAATCTCAGGCTGATGCTGGGGTTCACGCTGGTCGCCCAGTTCCAGCCCCACCTCGCCATCTGGGTCGTCTACCTGACCGACTACCGCGACCTTTCGCTCACGCAGGTCGGCATCATGGAGGCGTTCTTCTGGGGCGTGAAGTTGATCGCGGAGGTGCCCACGGGCGCCTTTGCTGATCGCTTCGGACGCCGGCTCACCTTCATGGTCGGGACGATCATCGAGGGCGGCGGCATTCTGATCTTTGCGCTCGCCGGGAACTTCCCGTTGCTCCTCGTTTCGTATGTCCTCTGGTCGCTCGGCTTCGCGTTCCGGAGCGGCAACGACGGGGCGTACATCTACGACGCCCTGGCCGCCGAGGGCCGAGAGGCCGAGTTCGCGCAGCGGTCCGGTCGCTTTGGGGCGGCGGTGAATGTCGCGTTCACTGCCGGGGGGATCGCCGGTGCGGCGCTCGCTGCGGGGACCTCGCTTGCCCTCGCGACGCTCGCCGGCGTGGTGCCTGCGCTCCTTGCGGTGGGGGTGCTGCTGGTGATGGACGAGCCGCCGAGGCATGGCCAGACAACCCACCTGCCGTACATCGAGACGCTGCGAGGTGCGTGGCGCGTGCTGCGCGAACGGGCAGCGTTGCGCTGGGCGATCCTGTTCGACGTGATGCTCGTCGGTGCTGCCTCCCCTGCAAGTTTTCTGTTGGTGCAGCCGTTCCTTGCGCATCACGCTGTGCCATTGGCATGGTTCGGGTTGGCATACGCGCCGTCGGGACTGGCGCACGCCGCGGGATCGATCGCAAGCGCGCCCCTGTCGAGGCGGTTGGGGTTGCGTCGGACGATGGCCGCGGCCGCCGTGGTGGTTACCGGTGGGTTGCTGCTCGTCGGCATGATCGACTCGGTGTGGATGTTGCCTGCGCTGTGGATTTCGCAGTTCGCGACAGGCACGGTGTCACCGGCGCTCGGCGGGTACATCAACGACCGCACGGGGTCCGCCGTGCGCGCGACCGTGCTGTCCGTCGGGCCGGTAGGCTTCTCGCTGGTGCTGATGGTGGCCGGGCCGTTGGCCGGAATCGCCGCGGACGCGCACCTGGGCCTCGGCTTCATCGCCCTGGCGCTCCTCGGTGGCGTGGGATCCGGTGTCGCGTTCGCCCTCTGGCAACGTGCCGACGCGCGCGAGGCACGGACGACCATCGAGGTGCGCGCGTGACCTCGATGCCCTCGACGGCGGTACCTCGGCCGTTCCGCGCGACGCGGAACGTGCGGTTGCTGTTCGCGTTCATGGCGGTGGGACGGCTGCAACCGCACCTCGCGGTATGGGTCGTGTACCTGACCGACTACCGCGACCTCTCGCTCGCGCAGGTCGGGCTGATGGAGACGTTCTTCCAGGTCGTGAAGATGGTGGGGCAGGTGCCGACGGGTGCCTTCGCCGATCGCTACGGCCGCCGCCTCACCTTCATCGTTGGCATGGCGATCGAGGGTGCGGGCATCCTCCTGTTCGGACTCGCCTCGAACTTCCCGCTGCTGGTGCTGTCGTATGCGCTGTGGGCGTTCGGCCTCACCTTCTGGCAGGGCAACGAGAACGCCTACATCTACGACGCCCTGGCCGCCGAGGATCGCGAGCGCGAGTACCCGAGTCAGGCCGGGCGCCTGCTGGCGATCACGGCGACGGCCGGCATGTTCGGCTCGATTGTCGGCAGCGCCGTCGCGTCACAGACGAATCTCATGTGGGGCATCCTTGCAGGTGCCGTGCCGGTCATCCCCTCGATGCTCGTCGCGCTGGCGATGCGCGAGCCGCCGAGGAAGGGCGGCGTGCGGCCGTCCTACGTCGCCACGCTACGAGGTGCCTTCGGGGCACTGCGTGCGCGGGCGGCCGTGCGCTGGGCGATCCTCTTCGAGGTCGCCCTCGCGTCATCGCGGCCGGCGAACGCGATCCTCTTCCAGCCGTTCCTCGCGCGACACGAGGTGCCGGTGGCCTGGTTCGGCGTGGCAGTCGTCCCCATCTTCGTCGGTGCGATCGTCGGCTCCATCGGCAGCGCGAGGGTGGTGCAGACATTCGGGATCCAGCGGACGTTCGCGCTCTCGCTAGTGGGGTCGATCGCCTCGCTGGTCGTGCTGGCGACGGTCGACAGCATCTGGGCGCTGGCGGCGTATCCGCTCTTCATGGCATCGCTCAGCCTCGGTGGTCCCGCACTCAGTGGGTACGTGAACACGAGGACCGAGTCCGCCCTCCGCGCGACGGTGCTCTCCGTCGCGCCGCTTGGCATCGCGGTGGTCTTCTCGATGACGGCTGCCGGCGCCGGCATCATCGGCGACGCGCACCTGCTGGAGGCGTACGCAGCGCTCGCGGCTACCCTCGCCATCCTCGGCGGCGGTGCGTACACGATGTGGCTCCGCGCCGACCGAGGCGAGTAGCGGCGCGTTCCAGGCCGGGGCGCTTGTCTACGCGTCGTGGCGGGTCGAGGTCGGCGGGTGTACCGGGCGCGCGCCTGTCGTCTCGCTGACGTACGCGGCACAGTCCTCGCAGTAGCGACCGCCGTTCGTCAGTAGCGGCCACTCGCCGGGGACATCGCAGCCATCACACGAACGCCCCCACCCGAACGGGTGCGTGCGCGGCACGCCGCCGCGCCCAACGCGAGGGTCGGTAGCCTTCGCCCGGACGTGGGCGAAGAACGCGACGCTCGAGGCGATCACCAGAGCCGCCCATCGTGCTCGATCGCGTCGAGAGGGGAGGTGGGTGCGCTCGGAGCGGAGTGACGCAATGGACGCGTTGAGTGGGCGCATGTTGCCGTCATTCCAGGGCAAGGGGAGCCGTACGGGGTTGCTGTCAACGTGACGGAACATACATGCGCGAGGCGGTACCGACGCCGCCGACAGGGGTGAAGGAAGTAGCGATTCAGGAGGTGAATGCGTAATGGATCAGTAGAGCAAGACGCCCGCGCTGCATCGATGCGGGTGTCGGCCGTCGGGCGGAAGCGTCGAGGGCTAGCGGCGGATGATCTCGCCGTCGTCCGGAGTCCCGGTCGGCGTCGGGCTCGCGGTTGGCGTGCTCGTCGGAGTCCCAGTCGGCGTCCCGGTTGGCGTCGCCGTCGGAGTCGAGGTCGGAGTGCCCGTCGGCGTCGAGGTGGGTGTGCCGGTCGGGGTTGCCGTCGGCGTGCCCGTGGGCGTCGCGGTCGCGGTACCCGTCGGCGTCGCGGTGGGCTGAGTGGCGAGGAAGCGCGTGGCGACGACGGCGCCGTCCTTCGCGGCCCGCTGCGCGGCAGCGAGGGCGCCCTCGGCACCCGGGCCAGCCGTGGCGGTCTCGAGGACCTGAGCGCCGGCGGCGACGGCGGTCGCGTAAGTGGTGACGGCCTGACGCGAGATCACGTCCGGGCGCTGTTCGATCAGGTTGGACATCCGCGCGCTGGTCTCCACGACTTCGCGGAGGAGCGGTGCGGGCACGGACTCGCCGCGTTCGCTGCGCTGTTGGATCGTCGCGAGCGCGATCGCCATGCGGTCGAGTTCGTCCGTCGTGCTGGCAACGGTCAGGTTCTCGCCGCCCGGCGTGCCAGTGCCCGGGCTGGGGTTGCCGAGGGCGAGCAGGCCGATTGCGGCGGCGGTACCGGCGAGGCCGTACCACAGGCGGCTGGCGCGCACTCGGAAGGTGCTGACGTTGGCGGGGACGGTGGGGACGCGCTCGGCTTCGAGCGAGTGGAGGATGGCCGCGCGCGAGCGGTGATGGAAGGAGCGGAACGACTGGCCGTCCGTCGCTTCCGCGATCGGGCCGCGCAGTGCGCTCACCATCGTGAGCAGGCCGGCGAGCGCGGGGTCTTCGCGCGGGTCGATGTCGGCGTCGCGGCTGTCCTCGGCGAGTTCGAGGGCATCGGCAAAGCGCAGCGCGTCCGCCAGAGCGGCCGCGTCGGCGGGCTGCTCCTCGGCCAGACTACCCATGAGGGGAGTTACCTCGCCCATCGCCCTGATTGCTCCTTCGGTGCCGGAGTCCGCTCGTGAGCGGCTTCAGCCTCGCTGTCCTGGCGTTCCAGGATCTCTTTCAGTCGTTTGACGCCTTTGTGCTGAAGCACTTTGACGTTGGTCTCGTGCTTCTCCAGCGCTTCGGCGGTCTCTGCGACGGTCATCCCGGCGCCGAACCGTAGGCGGATCACTTCGCGCTGTGCGGGGGGCAGTTGCTCCACCGCGACGAAGATCTCCTGGATGGTGATCGAGGTTTCGGCGAGTTCCGCCGGGCCCCGATGTTCGTCCGCGATCCAGTCCGGCACCTCTCCCACCGTGGTCCGCAGTGCGGATCGCCGGTAGTGCGAGATGACGTGGTTGCGGGCGATGCGGAAGAGCCAGGCGCGGAAGGGACTCCGCTCCTCGACTGCTTCAGCCGTCCCGCCCTGCGCTGCTGCGCTCCCCTTGCCGGCCGCACTCCCCGCACCTGAGGTGAGGGGAGGAAGCGGTCGCCACTCGAACCCAGAGACTGCCTGCATGACCTTGATGAAGATCTCTTCAGCGAGGTCTTCCGCGTCAGTTTCGTTGCCGACGCGGGAGAGGCAGAACCGGTAGAGCGGTGCGACGTAGGCGTCGTACAGCAGCCCGACGGCCTGCTGGTCGCCCCGGCCCGCGCGCTCGACAAGCGTGCGTTCCTGTTCGACCGGTAAGCCGCCCCGTGAGTGAGTGCGATCCGCGCTACCCGGCTGCACCTGGGCCGCTCCTCAACCGTCTGTCGACTGTGCGCGAGGCGCCGCTGTAGGCCGGAGACTCACTCAAAGTATAGACAGGCAAGCTGTGGGCAGCCCGCGTCGGGCAGTCGGCCGGTACCGCATTTCCCCGTTCGTAATACAGCGAACGCTGTTGTCGGGGTTTAGTTAACGGGAGGGTGCCCGGTGGTCGCGGGGTCACGGGGCGGTTGCCGTTGAATGGAGTCGGGGGCAGTAGATGCTCGTACCGCCTCGGCATACGCCTACGGTGAGGCACTGCCCGGCTGGGCAAGGCCGGTGTTACCGGTTGGGGCAGGCGCCGCGGTGATGCTCGTCATGTGTATCTGGGTATGCAATAAAGTTCAGATAATCAGATTACTCTGATGACTTAAAGCGTTGATGGCGACGTATACGTTATATCTAGTCGTGCCGCCTCGGATCCAGCGACCGAGGACCGGCTTCCCAGATTCCTGGGTGGTGGAGTTAACCCAAGGGGCTCCAGGTGCGTTTCTACCCTTGCACCGTGTCTGCATGTGCATATCTGCATCTGCTTATACGATGTCGAGAATCTGTTCGACCGCGAAAGACGGGCGATAGCAGTAGCTGGTGGCGCACCGCTCGAGCGGCGGCATCAGATGCTCATCTCCGTCCCTGGTCATAAGGAAAGGGAACGGCAGGGACAAGACCGCAACGACCGACTGAACAATTACGCACTGATTCCTGGAGGAATCCTTGACTTCATTCAAAAAGTTTCTTGCTCCGCTCACCGCGGTAGCGCTGGTGGCCGTGATGGCCGTCTCGC
>CAMBFG010000002.1 GCA_945865925.1 Dehalococcoides mccartyi | reverse complement strand
GGTGGTGGAGGCGGTAACTGCGCGTACGTCAGCGCTGTACCGGTGTACCCCGCCAGAATCGTGGCCAGTCCAAACCCTAGCGCGGCGCGCCACAGGCGGCGCCTAGTCTGCGCTCGGAAACGTAGTAGTTTCATCAACGTTCCTCTTCTACTTCTACTCGTGGACTGCGGAACCGGACTTCAACTACGGCCGGGCTGTCGCGGCCGGAGACGCCGTTTTCGTCGGAGTCGGGGTCGCCGCCGGCGCGGTCTGCGTCTTGCCGGACTCGCAGCGGAACCCGTTGGTCAGATAGACGAACGACTGCTGGACTGGCTCCAGCGCCTTACCTGTCACCGTCATCGCGTACGAGCGCTTGTCGTTCGGGCAGATCCAGCCACCGATGATTCCCACACCTTCGATCGTCCCGCGTGCGTCGCGCGTGACGAACGTGCCGTAGGAGCCGGGCTGGCTGTCTACATTCAGGCCCTGGCCCGCGCCCTGCGCCTCGAACTTCGCCTGTGTCAGCGACTCCAGCACGTTGAACGCGCCGACGACTGACTCCTGCGCCGACAGCGGCGGGCTCACCTTGTTCCACACCAGGAACAGACTGGTGCCGCCAGAAGACGCCAGCAGGCTGCCGTTGTCGTTGGAGGCGTCCTTGCCCGTCACGCCCGCGGCCGTGACTTTCACGTTGGACGGGACCGGCAGGCCGAAGCCGTACTGTTTGTAGTCGGCGATCGCCACTGGTGTCGGCGTGGCGAGGCGTGCGATGCCATTGGCGTCGATCACGACCGCCTTGTTCAGCGCCTCCACCTGCTTCGTCAGTTCCTCGATTTTCTTAGAGTCGCCGGAGTCTTTCTCCTTTGAACATCCAGCGAGGATCACTACTGACAGACAGGCTGTAATGATCAGGATCAGCCTCGTAGCGCGCATAGATGCACCTTCCAAATTCCTCTGTCACCGCTTAGTTATTTTGGAGAATATAGTGGTTTGTGGATGATGGGGGGGGGGCGATCCGGCCGCCCCCGATATTTTCCGGTAGTGACACTCGAAGACGCGCGCCCGCTCCGTCGCGGCGATCCCGATTCCCTCGTCGCTCACCGCGATCTCAGCCCAGCCACCCGTCACCGCTGCGGCCACGGCGATCCGAGGCGGCATGTCCGGTTGATGGTACTTTTGCCCATTTTCAGTAGGTTCATGAACACGTGGAACAGCGCGCAGGAGTCGCCTGCCACCCGAGGCAGCGGCGCAACGTTGACCGTAGCGCCCATCGCGCGCGCCTGCTCCGGCAGCGCGCCGAAGCCATCGCTGGCCAGAAGTTCGAGGGTTGCCTGAAGACTGATCAGCGGCCCGCGCAGGTCATGGGCGACTTCCGCCGCACTCGCACGACACGACCGCGTCGCCATCGCTGTCAGCACGAGGCCGCCGGCCAACAGCAGCGCGACGTGGAGCATCAGCCCGATCCGCAAGTACGGCGCCTCGACCAACTGGGCGACCGTGATCCCGCTGAGCCCGACGAGCCCCAGGGTGGCCGTCATGCCGCGGCCGTGCAGCACCGCGGGGATCGCGCGCGGCATCGCCAGCACTGGCGTCAGCCAGAAATCGCCGCGTCCGGATGACCGCTGCGCCTGCAGCATGGTGCAACCCCTGCCCGCCAGTCCGCGGCTTACCATAAGAGCGCGACAGGCGCCCACGTATCGGTAGAACCCCGATTCGTGGAGAAACTTCCCGTCTTTCCCGCACACCCCAAGGGATCGCCTCGCATGACCCACTCCGACGACCACGCCTTCCGCGAGCGTATCGCCGCCGAGGTCCCCACCGGCCTCCTGGCCCACATCGACCGCGTCGTCGCGCTCACGGATCGCTTGGCCACGCTCCACGGCGCCGATGTGCGGCTCGCACGTCTGATGGCTCAGGGGCACGATCTGCTTCGGGCCGTCCCGCCTTCTGAGCTCCTGGCCCGCGCCGAGACTAGGGGCCTGATGATCGACCCGGTCGAGTGCGATGTCCCGGTCATCCTCCACGGCCCGCTCGCCGCCATCGAACTTCGCGAGCGTTTCGAGGTCCACGACCAGCGCGTGCTGGACGCGATCTCGTGGCATACCACCGGACACCCGGACTACCCGCCCGCGGCGTGGGCGATGTTCATCGCGGACAAAGTCGAACCCCACAAACTCGAGCGCTGGCTAGCCCTCCAGGCCGTCCTCGACGCCGCTTTCGGCACCGACGGTCGGCCTGCCTCGCTCGAACGTGCCGCCCTTATCTACCTCGACCTTCGCCATGACGAGGCTGTCCGCGACGGCCTTCAGATCCATCCGATGGCGATGCTGACCCGGAACCACCTCCTTCGCCGCCACGCTCCCTGACATTTCCCTGTCTCCTAACGCATTCCGGCCCGTCTTCCCACGCTCGGTTCCTCGTGCGCTACGCTCGCGCGTGCTCCGATCAAGCTGGCTGACAGCCTTCGATCCCGCGCCGCATCCCACTTGCGGTGTGTAGAACAAGTGTTCTAACCTTCCTCCCACGACGAGGCCCTCCGGTCGCGCGAGGAAGGAGCATATGGACATGGCTTGGGGCGACCTCTGGCACGGGCTCGGTGTGGCGCAGCAGTCCACCCTCGCCGCAGGCAGGGCGGCGAATGCTGTCTACTTCGTCCGACGCGCCGTCGTTGAGCGAGGTGCGGTCCGGCACGCCGAGGACGCCCGCGGCGTGCTGTTTGGTGGCGTCGCCTTCGAAGCCACTGCGCGGTTTGAGAGTGCCGGGGCGACTGCCGACGTAGTCCGCCGCGCGCCGCTCTTCGCCGCGACCCTCGTTGCCTTCGCGATCGTCGTGCTGCCTCGAGGTGCCCGGTGACCGCCGCCGGAGCACTCGCCACTGACCTCGATGCAGGGCGGTACGAGGCTGCTGCGCTCCGCCTGATCGCGGGCCTGCTGATCGCGCTGCGCGACACCACTCCGCCCGCCCGAGGACTCCCCGCAGGCGCTATCGTGCAGTGCTCCGGCCGCGCCGAACGCGCCTGGGACGAAGTTCAGACGGACGCACCTCGCGCCGTCATGTGGAGGGGAATCACCAACATGGCACTCAACGGACGAGTCGCTCTCGTCGCCGGCGCGAGCCGGGGCATCGGCGCAGACATCGCTAGGTACCTCGCGGCAGCCGGCGCGAAGGTCGTCGTGGCTGCACGCACCGAGGTGCAGCAGGACCCGCGCTTGCCGGGCACCATCCATTCCGTCGTCGAAGAGATCAAGGCGAAGGGTGGCGAGGCGTCACCGGTCGTCCTCAACCTCCGTGACGGCGAGAGCATCGCGAACGCGGTCAAGGCGACCGTCGCGCAGTACGGCAAGATCGACATCGTCGTGAACAACGCCGCGATCTTCGTGCCGGGCACGCTCGAGACCGTGCAGGCCCGACACATCGACCTCTCGTTCTCGGTGAACGTGATGGGCGTCATCTTGATGATGCGCGAGGTGTACCCGCACCTCCGTGCCGCCGGTGGTGGCCACATTGTCAACATCTCCTCGGGTGGCGCGATCTTCCCAGGCCCCGGCCCGTACGACAGCACCAAGGTCCGCAGCGGCGACATCTTCTACGGCCCGCAGAAGTCGCTTATCGAGCACTTCTCACAGTCCGAGGGCTGGCGAAACCAGGCCGATGGCATCTCGGTCAACGTCCTCGCACCGCGCGGTCGCATCAAGACCCCGGGCAACCTGATGGCCTCCAATGACCGCGAGAACCCGAACTTGGACTTCGATACCGCCGACGACATGGGCAAGGCCACCGTCTGGATCTGTGAGCAGCCCGCCACGGTCCTCAACGGCGCCATCCTCTACGACTCCGAAGTTGTGAAGTCGAAGGGCCTCTAGCCCCGATCCATCGAGGCAGGACACCCGCGAAGCGCGCCCTCACCAGGCGCGCTTCGTCGTTTTTCATCGAGGCCAGCGCCCCGTTGTACGATGGATCCCAGATTGCGGAGCCACCGATGTCCGCTACTGAGAACAACACCCGCCTGACCCGTGACAAGGAAGCGGGCATGATCGCCGGCGTCTGTGCCGGGATCGCCGCCCGCTACGGCCTCGTCCGCGTGGTCGCCGTGCTGCTGACGGTCGTCTCGCTCGGTGCGGGCGGCCTCATCATCTACGTCGCCGCATGGATCCTGATCCCGGCCGCTGGCGCGGCCGAGTCGCCCTCGATGGGTGACCGTCGCCGCGAGTTCACGGGCGAAGTCGCCACCGCCGCCGACCGTGCTACCGAGGCCGCGAAGATCGCCGCCGGGACGCAGCAGCCGTAGCGGAAGCGCCGGTAGTAGGCTGCACCTCGTAGCAAGGACGGCGTAACCGTGACTTCAACACCACCCACTCCCGAGGTACTTCGTGCCCGCGTCGAGGCGCGTCCCGTGCCGTTCTGGGACACGCTTGGCATTGAGGTCGTGCGCATCGATGAGCTGGGCCACGCCGTCCTGCGCCTGCCGATGCGCCCGCCGCTCGGGACGCGTCGCGCGGACGTCCTGCATGGTGGCGCGATCGCGACGCTGATCGACGCCGCCGCGGGCGCGGCGATCATCGCCTCGGTCGGTGACGACGCGGACTACGTCGGCCAGGCCACGCTGGACATCAACGTCTCATACCTCAACGCCATCACCACGGAGGCGATTGCAGAGGCGCGCATCCTCCGCAGCAGCCGCGCCCTCGGTTTCACTCAGGTCGAAGTGCGCGACGCTGCAGGCACACTCGCGGCGGTGGGTCGCGTGACCTACTCGATCATTCGCAAGGCGTAGGTCCTACCCCGCGCTGCCGATGACCGCCTCGACCTCGATGCGGTGCTTCGGATCGATCGATCGAGTCACTTGGGTCATTGTTATCACGGGCTTCGCGCGGCCGAAGTGTTCGTTCAGCAACACGCCCACGGCCTGCCACTCTTCGATGTCGGTGGCGAACATGCGGACGCGCACGGCCTCGTCTGAGGTGGCACCGGCTTCGCGGAGTGCGGCTTCGATGGTCGCGAGGGCAAGGCGCGTCTGCGCGTAGGTGCCATCAGGGATGGTGCCGTCGGGGTGCGTGCCGGTCGTACCACTCACCCAGACATGGTCGTCCACGCGGACTGCGCGCGAGTAGCCGATGCGGTCCTCCCACGGCCCACCCGAAGAGATCCGCTGGCGTTCCGGCATTTCTTGTTCCTCGTTAGTCCTCAACTGTCTCGTTCGCGAAGAACGAGGTTTGCGCGCTGCGGGTCGTCGCCGTGTGCGCGTCGATGCCGAGGTGTTCGTAGCCAAGGCGGGTGAGGATGCGGCCACGCGGGGTGCGCTGGATGAAGCCGATCTTCAGCAAGTAGGGCTCGTACACATCCATGATTGTGTCGCCCTCCTCAGAGATCGCAGCGGCGAGGGTTTCGAGGCCGGCTGGGCCGCCCCCGAAGCGCTCGGCGAGCGCGGTCATGAGGTCGCGGTCCATCTGGTCGAGGCCGAGGTCGTCGATCTGCATGCGGCCGAGGGCTGCCGCGGCGACCTCGCCGGTGATGACGCCGTCCGCGCGCACCTCGGCGTAGTCGCGCACGCGGCGGAGGAGGCGGTTGGCGACGCGCGCGGTGCCGCGTGAACGCCTCGCGATACCGCCGACACCGTCTGGGGTGATGCGGCAGGCGAGCACATCGGCGGAGCGGTTGATGATCTGCGTGAGCGCGGCCTCGTCGTAGAAGTCCATGCGGTACGCGGAGCCGAAGCGGTCGCGGAGCGGCTGCGAGACGAGCGCGAAGCGGGTGGTTGCGCCGACGAGGGTGAAGCGGTTGAGTTTGAGGCGCACGTCGCGCGCCTTCGGACCCTTACCCAGGATGATGTCGACGGAGAAGTCCTCCATCGCGGGGTAGAGGACTTCCTCCACCGGCAGCGAGAGCCGATGGATCTCGTCGATGAACAGCACGTCACCCGCCTGCAGGCTCGTCAGCAGCGAGGCGAGGTCGCCTGCGCGCTCGATGGCCGGGCCGCTGGTGATGCGGATCGAGACGCCCATCTCCGCCGCGACGATCATCGCGAGGGTGGTCTTGCCGAGGCCCGGCGGGCCGTGGAAGAGCAGGTGGTCGAGCGGTTCGCCGCGCTGCTTGGCCGCCTCGATGCTGATGCGCAGGCTTTCCTTGATCCGCTCCTGCCCGAAGTACTGTTCGAGGCGGCGCGGGCGGAGGCTGGTCTCGATCGGCGCGTCCTCGGGGTCGATGGCGGGGGATAGCGGCCCGGGGCGGGCGGCCTCGCTGGTCGCAGGCGTCGATGGCTTTGGGGACCGGGGCGTGCGGGGCTCGGCCATGTCGCGAGTATAGCAGCGCTGCGAACGGACGTTCGAGTGTGTGCCGCCGTGCGCCGGGCGGATACTGCGGGAGCGGTCGGAGATGGTTCCGTCAGAACTCAGGGCTCATCGACGACCGAATCACCCTCAGTGCCTCTCGTCCGTTACGCCGCGCTCACGTCTTCGATTAGCTCCCGCCAGCGGAACATGAAGACCTCCCGCCGCACTGCCAATGATGCGGTGGCTTTGTTGAATCTGAAGTAGTTGTGGACCTCATCGAACGCTGTACAGAATCGGGACGCTGATTCGAATGTTCCGAACCCCAGCATCGGGTAGTACCGCTGTTTCAGCGGCCGATGCGACTGTTCGGTCCGGTTATTGAGATACCGATCGCGTCGATGAAACTCCTTCCGACCGCAGATCCAGCAGATGGCCTTTGGGTACGCCACGTGATGGTCGGTCGTCACGCGCAACGGACGCTGCCCCGATACCTCCAACAAGCCCCGGAGAAAGCGACGAGCTGCGGAACGGTCGCGATGCTCGCTGAGCATCGAGTCGAGCAACTGACCATCGCGATCGATCGCCCGGTAGAGGTAGCACCAACGACCAGCGACCTTCACGTACGTCTCGTCGAGATACCAAGAGCGGCCGGCGCGTCCTGTTCTGCGCCTGCGGAGTTGATCGCTGATTAGCGGCGCGAAGCGGAACTCCCAGGCGCGGATCGTCTCGTGGCTGATGGTGTAGCCGCGCTGCAGCAGGAGTTCCGATACATCCCGCAGCCCAAGCTTGTAGCGCAGAAGCCAGAGCACGGCGAGCAGCACGATGTCCGTTGGGAACTGCAGTTCGTTGAACGCCGTACCGGTGCGTTCGTTGAAGCGTCGCTGGCAGCTGGCGCATGAGAATCGGCGGTAGCCGAGGGCCGTCCGCTGTTTCCGCCGACGTATTGCCGTCGATTGGCAGTGCGGGCAGGTCATCGGGGTGCTCCTCATCTCAGATGGACGAGGCTACACGCCGACCGGACCCTGAGTTCTGACGGAACCACTTCGGATCAAGTACGTGGAACAGCTGTATCAACTCGTCGTGGGCGAGACTGCGCCTTTGCGGCGGGGGAGACGGCCGGCAGCGGAGGCGAGGGCTGCTGCGTCCTCTCCAGCCTGAGCCGCTTGCCTCCTCCGCCTACTCTGATCCTGCATTGCCGACACGACCGATCGAGGAGCAGCCAGATGGCCACTGTCACCGCCGACTACCAGGACCGGAAGCGGATTGTGTTCACGGCGCGCGGGCGGGCGACGACCAATGTGCGCGAGATGGTGGCGGACGGGCCGGCGGGGTACTCCTCTACGGAACTGCTGCTGATCGCGGTGGGGAACTGCTCGCTAGGGGCGTTCCTGAACCACGATCTGCTGAAGGACGCGCACGTCACCGCCTGCCGCTCGACCCTCGAGGCTGCGATGGTGCCGAACCCGACGCGCATCGAGCAGATCTTCAATCGCATCGAACTTGAGGTCACGGACGAGCGGCTGCTGGCGCAGCACGAGGTACTCGAGGCGGCATCGTGCGCGTGCCCGCTGTGCAACACGCTCGGCGACAAGATCATTACGACGCTGACGATCACCCTCGCGAAGACGCCGGTCGCCGTCTAGATCAGGCGCTCTTGCAGGCCCGCCGCGATCTTCTGGCGGGCGGTGAGGTGACCTCAGGCGCTCGTGTCGCGCGCGGGGGCGCCAGCGGGGGAACCTCGCTCCGAGGGGCGGCGAGCCTCCACCTGTTCACGGACGTGCGCCACCATCGTGCGGGCCGCGACGATCGAGGCGTCCACGTCCTCGATGTTCTCGCCACGCACCATCTCGGGCGGTAGGTCGGGCTCGGCGGCGAGGACAGCCTGGCGATAGCGTGCGACGGCGGCGCAGGCGAGGTCACGCTGGCGCGCGAGTTCGCGTTGGGTCGCCTCGAGTGCCTGTTCGAGCACGAGCGTGCGCTGGGTGTCGAGGGTTGCCGCGGCTGTCTCGGGTGGTGCCTCGGAGGGCGACTCTGCCGGCGGCTCTGACATCTCGTCGGGCGGTTCGTCGGCCGCGAGGCCTTCGGCGGCGATCGCTTCGATCTCCGCCTGCACGTCGTCCGGCAGCGGTTCGCCGTCGGCGTCGAAGGTGTCGACCTCGTCGTCTTCCGGTGTGACGAGAGCAGCGACGTCCTCGAAGGAGTCGTCGGGCTCGTCGAGGTCGTGGTCGAGGTCATCAACGTCGCTGAACGGGAGATCGTCGTCGGGGACGGGATCCAGGGCGTCCTCGTACTCCTCGCGTTTCATGACGTCGGTCAGCATGCGGGCCATTTGCCTGCTCCTCCCACCCCCGCCGAGGGGTGTGCAGCCGGGTATGAGTTAATAGAACACCAGTTCTATTAATCTGTCGAGGACTGGATGGCGCACCGGGTGGCGTAGTTGGGGGCCAGGCGGCGCTTGGGGACGCCTCGAATCCCTCGGACGGGAGACGCGAGGGGCTGGACGGTGGTGTGACACTGGATCCAGGCCGGTGGCGTCCGGTCGCCGTCCCCGTCGAGGCAGAGGAGCCGCGTGGGCGGGCCGCATTCATCTCGCGAACCACCCACATCGCAACGAGGCTCAAGTCCTCGGGTGGTGCGTGCGGGGAGTTTCAACCCGGGGGCGTTGAGGTGGGCGGTGGTGATGTACAAGGCGTCCTTGTCTACTCCTTCATTCGTGTTGAGTTGGGGAGGTTAGTCATGGACCAATGGGAGTTCTGCGTCGCGTACGTGGATACACACGGTCGGATCAGTGCGGACGGGGTGGAGTTCATCCGCCAGAGCGGTGAGTACCGCACCACGTTCGTTACGAAGTATCTGTCCGCCATGGGCAAGGACGGGTGGGCGCTGAACGGCATCCACCTGCTGCGCCTCGACACGGCGTACTACGTCCTGCAGCGGCCGCTCGTCGCGGCTCCTGCGGCGGAGACGCCCGCAACCTAGCAGCCTGAGCGACCTCGACGTCCCCATGGGACATCGAGGTCTGACCCGCGGCACCGCCTGACTCGCCCGGTTGGATGCCACCGACCGCTGTGTTGTAGAGACCCTCACGCTCCGAGCCTCCGGGATCGAGATCGAGTCCGCCGAGCCTCGCGAATACACTGCCCGCATGGTCGAGGATTCCGACGCGGCACCGATCCGGCGCATCACGCTGCACGACATGACGGCCGACGACATCAAGGCCGTGCGTCGCATCGAGTCGCTCGCCTACGAGAACGCTTGGCCGGCGCGCACGTTCGAGGAAGAGCTCGCCAACGCTTTCGCGCACTACCGCGTCGCCGTCGAGCATCAGCCCGAGGAGCACGGCGCGATCGCGGCGATCCGGCGCAAGATCTCCGGCCCGAACGAGCGCATCCTCGGCTTCATGGGGTGCTGGTACATGGTGGACCAGATCCACCTCGTCACCATCGCCGTCGATCCAGAGGAGCAGGGTCGAGGGGTGGGGCGGCGGCTGCTGCTCGACCTCTTCGACCTCGCGCGCACCTCGGAGCTGTGGATGGGCGTACTCGAGGTGCGGGTGAGCAACACGCGGGCGCGCCGGTTGTACGAGGAGTTCGGGTTCCGCCTGAAGGGCACCCTGCACCAGTACTACAAGGACAACAACGAGGACGCTCACGTCATGATCACGGGCAACCTCGCTGAGCCGGAGGCCGTCGAGCGCCTCGCTCGGCTGCGCCGGGAGCACCATCGACGGTTCGGGGCGCGGTTCCTCGAGGCTCCGGCGAACGAGATGGTCCCCTAGGCCTCGGCCTTCGGCGCACGCTGCTCACTCACTCGCGTGAGGAACAGCACGATGCCTGCGACCGGGAAGAGCGCCGACAGCGCGAAGACAAGGCTGTACGAGGTGGCATCGACCAGCAGGCCGAGCAGGATCGCGCCAAGCACCTGACCGACGTCCCACGCCATCGTGTACGTGGCCATGCCGGAGCCGAGGATCGCGGGCGGGGTGCGCTCGATCACCATGACGGCGATCGAGGTCTGGGTGGCGGCCAGTCCGAAGCCGAAGGCGAGCGCGCACGTGATGAGCAGCACGGGCGACTGCACCTGGCTGAGCACGATCAGTGACACGCCCGCGGCGGCGAGGGCCGGGACGACCACAGCCTCTCGCCCGATACGGTCGCCGAGCCATCCCGCCGACATCCTCGCGGTCAGTTGCGCGAGCCCCGCCGCCGTGTAGAACAGCCCGACGTGTCCGAGGTCGCGTTCGAGGGCAAACAGCGGGAGGAACGCTGTGATCGTGCCCCACGGCGTCGTGACGCAGAGGAAGACGAGGGCGGGGAGCAGCGCCGTCGGTGAGATGAGGCCGGTGATGCCTCGACGTGGCCCGCCCTTCGGCCGCACGGGTGGGGCCATTGGGTCGCCGGTGCCGGTGGCGAGGAGGAGCGAGAGCAGTGCCGCCCCGCCCGCGATGAGGAACCCCGCCGCGAACCCGAAGCGGTCGATCACGAAGAGCGCGAGCGCGGCGCCGTACAGCGCCGCCGCCGCGTTCGCCGCCTGGTAGAAGCCGAGGGCAGAGCCTCGACGGTCCGCCGGCAGCAGATTCCCCACGATCGCGAGCATCGCGGTGGTGAACACACCCATCGCCACGCCGTGGATGCAGCGGAAGATCGTCATCACCCACGGCCCGAGGTCGAGCGTGTACCCGACGAACGAGATCGCCACGCCGATCGCGCCCGCGCGGATCCAGCGCTGCCGGTTACCGCCTCGGTCGACCCACATGCCAGAGAGTGGGCGGGTGATCATCCCGGCGATGCCGAACACGCCGACCACGAAGCCGACCACCCACTCCGGTTCCCCTTCGAGGGCGCGCGGGATCTGCACGATCTGCATCGAGTACGAGACGAAGAAGGCGTGGACGGCGAACAGCGCGAAGAAGTACGGACGCCGCACCTGTTCCCAGGTGGGCGGCGCCGGAGGAGCAGGGGCAGTCGTTGGGATCGAGGTCATGCGCGCGCCATCATCGGAAGCGCGCGCCCGGTCGGGACGAGCCTACTCATCGTCTTCGGTGGCACTCGGGTCGTGTACGTAGGCCAGAAGGCGGTCGTCGCGCTCGACGAAGAGCGTGAGGTGGTTGGCGGCCTCTTCGGACTGCACCCACTGCGGCAACTGCGCGCCGTGGCCCTTCACGAGGTAGGTGGTACCGGTGTAGCCGAAGCGACGCCCGTCCACGTGGATGTAGTACGGCGGCAGCGCCTTCTGGTCGTTCCAGTCGAGGACGAAGCAGTCCACGCCGCCGCTTTCGAGGACGTACAACTCGTCGAAAGCCACGGTCATCTGCGTCGGGTCGGCGACATCGATCTGGGCCATCGGGCACTCCTCGCGCGGCTGCGTCTCCAGCGTCCGGATTCTACGGGCCCGCCCGCACCCGGGCCAGCCCTCAGGCGGCGACGGCCGCTGGCACCTTCGGTGGGGGCTCCCGCGAGGACAGGATCAGCAGCCCGCCCACGATGTAGACGAGTGTGAGGGCGCCGAAGGCCACCCCGTAGCGACTCGTGGCGTCGAAGTAGAGGGCGATCGAGATGGGGCCGAGGGAGCCGAACAGGATCGTGAACGGGACCGCGAGGCCTCGGACGGAGCCAAGGTAGCGGCGGCCGAAGTAGCGCGCCCAGATGAACTCGCCGATGGGGATGGTGCCGCCGAAGCCGAAGCCCCAGATGAAGAACCCCGTCCACATCAGCCAGAGCGTGTCCGCCCGTGCTCCGGTCACGATGACGGCGACGCCGATCGCAGACGAGGCGAAGGCGGAGCCGGAGAGCCGTCGTACCGGGAAGCGCTGGAGTGTCCACCCCCACACGAACTTCGAGCAGAGGTTCGCCGCACCCGTGAGCGCGAGGCCGATCGAGGCTTGGCTGCGCGTGAACCCGGCGTCCGTCACGAACGGGATCGAATGGACGAGCATCGCCGACATGGCAGCCTGGTTCAGGCCGAATGCGACGACGAGGAACCACAGGGCTTTCGTCTTGCGCGCTTCGACTCGGGTGTAAGAGTTGGCGAAGTCACGTCGTTGCGCGTCCATCTGTGCCTGCTGGGCGGGAGTGGGGTCAGCCTGCTCGGTCTTGCCATCGGGGAGCAGTCCGTAGTCTTCGGGGCTGCGCCGCATGATGAGCGCGACCGGGATCACGAGCACCCAGATCATCACGCCCATGAACACGTAGCCGTCGCGCCAGCCCCACGCGTCCACGATCTGCGTCATCGTCACGGGCATGACGAGGCCCGCGAGCGAGATCCCCATCGACCCGATCGCGATCGCCCACCCTCTACGCAGCACGAACCATTTCGAGAGCGTCACGTTGACTACGAGTGGACCGATGAGCGAGAAGCCGAAGCCGCCCGCGAGCATCTGCAGCAGGATGAACTGCCATACCTCGGTCACGCGGGAGACGAGGACGAGCGAGAGGCCGCACATGACCGCACCCACGAGCATGAGCGGGCGGGGGCCCTTGCGGTCGATCAGCGGCCCGACGAAGAAGCCCGTGACGCCACCGAAGCCGAACGAGGCCGCCCCACCGATCGTGAACTGCGCCGCTGTCCAGCCGAGTTCGTCGATCACCGGCCGCATGAAGACCCCAGCCACTTGGCCACCCGCACCAATCGCCGCGAATTGGCCCACCACCGCGCCGAGGACGATCCACCAGCCGTAGTAGAACCTCGGCTGGCGGGTGGTGGCGATGGCGGTCGGGGTCGGAGTGGTCATGGGCACGAACCTCCCAGCGCCGGTGGTGGGCAGCAGGTTCTTTCTGCAGCAACTATGAGATGTACAGTAGATTGTTGAATCAGAGTCAATCCGAGGATAGAAGGGCAGTCTTGGACCAGCAGCAGATGCGGCCCGTTGCCCTCGTGGACTTCGATATGCAGCGTCAGGCTGGACATCGGTACCCTCCCAGCTTTGAGGCCGAGCGCATGATAGCGGCCAGCGGTGCGGCGGATTCGGCGGGATTCCGGAGTGCTACATTGCGATTGCGCGCTATCGCTGCGCCGGGACGGTACGCCCAGCTGACCACGAGCGCAGGCAGCGCAAGGTTACGTCATGAACTACTCCATCCAGCAGTACCAGATCGACTTCACGGAGGATTCCATTCGCCAAGTGGCGGCAGCCATCGAAAACCTGACCGAAGACGAGATGCACTTCCGTCTGCATCCGACGTCGAACTCGATCGCATGGGACGCGTGGCACATCTTCCGCACGGTCGACAGTCTGGTGCACTTCGTCTTCGAGCGTGACCAGCCGGTCTGGCTGCAGCAGCACCTCGACGAGAAATGGAACCTGCCGCGCGCCCGCCAGGGTACGTGCATGCCGCCTGAGGAGGCATGGGCGATGCGGTTCCCTCCGGGGGACCAGCTGGCGCAGTACGGACTGGACGCCTGGGCGGCCGTGAAGCCGCGCATTGAGGCGATGGAAGACGACTACCTGCAGGTGATCCATTCGGACGGACATCCGTGGGGCGACCGCACGAGGCTCTTCATTCTCGGCAAGATCGTGTCGCACTCCGCGACGCACCTCGGTTACCTCGCCGGCGCGGTGGGCGTCCTTGGACGGCAGGGCCCGAGCTTCTAGCTCAGCGCCCCGAAGAGGGGGTGACGCAGAACGGGAGCATGCGGGGGGCTCGCGTTCGAGCTGCAGGAGGAGGGCATCGATGACTCGCATGTACGACCAGCAGCAAGCCTGCCCCATCGCGCGGTCGCTCGATGTCCTCGGCGACCGCTGGACGCTGCTCGTGATCCGCGATCTACGGCGGGGCCACTCGAAGTTCGCCGACCTGCTGGTCTCGCTACGCGGGATCTCGCCGTCCGTTCTATCGGAACGCCTCCAGTCGCTGGAGCGCGAGGGCGTGGTGGAGCGCCGGTTCTACTCGGAGCATCCCCCGCGGGCGGAGTACGTCCTCACTGCGAAGGGCGACGCGCTGGCCCCCATACTCCAGGCGTTTTCCGCGTGGGGTAACGAGTCCGCTCCGCGCCCGCCTTGGGTGACGGCCTAGCCGTCCAGACTGCTGGCGACGCCTAGCGGACGCCGGGCTCCGGGGAGCGGTTCAGGTTCGTGGTGATGAACTCCTTGAGCGCCTTCGTGTCGTCCGCCTTCAGGATCTGACGGCGTTCCCATGACGTGACGACCAGCGCGTCCTTGTTCAGCGGTCGAGGTGAGAGCAAGACATCGCGCGAGTTGTCGTTGACGATCGCCTTGACCGCCTTCAACTGCGACTCGGATAGCCCGTCCGGTCTGTAGGTGATCCAGATCAGCCCGTGCTCCAGCGAGTGGATCGCCCGGCCATCCTCGACCACCTCGTCGTAGACGCCGCTGGGGAGCGGGTTAATGAAGTGTGGTCCGCCTGCCGGCGGCACACCGGTCGGGATCTGCAACTCTGCCGCGGAGGCAACGTGAGTCGCCTGCCCTATGGTGACGGCCTCACCCCGTAGTTCGTCGGTGGAGACCGTCCTCGGGCGGTTGGTCCACGCCATCCATCCGATGAAGGCGATGATGACGACGCCAACGACCAGCACCCACGGTCCACCCCACTGGTCGAGGTTGTACCGCCAGGCCGGCGCCATTTTCTGCGCCGGCCGCCCCGTCGCTGCCGGCTGCTCGCGCCGCTGACGGAGGCGTTCCTGACGTCGGTTCTTGCCCATCGCTACCCTCCAGCTGCGCACGCGTTGAGGTGCTGGCGCTGTTTCGATTATCCGGTCTGCCTCGCGGAGCGCCAACCGACCGACACTCTGTCAGAAGGAGGTGGCGATCTGAGGCTACAAGGCCTACTCGAATCTCACGAGGACGATCGCGCCGTTGCCGATTAGGTCGACGGTATTCACGAACGACGGGGCGCCCGTCACGAAGACGCGCCACTCTTGTGCGAGCCTATCGAGCTGGTACACGGCGCGTACAGGGCGACCGTCCAGGAGCAGGTGCGCGAAGCGCAGCGGGTAGGCTGGGGGCCCTCGATACACCATTAGCGCGATGCCGGGTCCCGGTGGGCGCACGCCGAGCAGCGCAGCCGCCTCGGCGCCTGCGGGGAGCAGCGGCTCCAGTCCGGCAAGGGTGCCGAGGTCTATGCGTGGCGCCCCGGAGTCGCCCGGCACGACTGTCACGCCCAAGGCCCGCCCGAAGACGAGCCCGGTCAGCGCTTCTCGTGCGGCGCGGGGGAACGCCTCCTGCAGGAGCACGAGCGCGCCTGCCGCATGGGGCGCTGCTGCTGACGTCCCGGCGAACACACCGCCCACCGCCCCCGCTGCGGGCGCCAGGACATTTGGCTTGAAACGGCCGTCTGTCGTCGGACCGCGTGAGGAGTAGAGCGCCTCTGACTGCAGCGTCTGGCTCAATGCGCCCACGCTGATCACGCTGCCGTTGTCGGCCGGTGCGGCGAGCGAGCCCGCGGCCACGCTCTGCTCCAGCGGGAACCCTCGGTCGGGTGAGCCGACGACGAGCAGGTCGAGTTGGCGGCCGTAACCGCCGCCGATCGGGCCGGGGATGCGGACGCTGTAGGTGCCGGCCTGGGTGACCAGGACCTGGATGCTCTCCAGCGGATCCTGATGGCAGGTCTGGATATTCCGGGAGGCGCGGATCAGCGCGCCGTCCGGGCCACGGAGTTCGAGGTCGTAGTCGGAGCAGGCCTGGCCGGCCGGCTCGTCCCAGCGCAGCGAGACCGTGATGAGGTCGCCCTGGGCAAAGGCGTGCGTGTTCGTCGGGCGGCCGGTGGCAAACTCGTGGATGCCGTCGCGGTCCGCGTCGATGTAGGGGCCGCTCCAGTGCTGTTGTGCCCAGTTCCCCGCCGCCACCGCCCACGCCTGGCCGGTCGAGGTGCCGCGCCGCACCGCCTCGTTCACCGCGCCGGTGCCGTCGCCGTACCCGTTGTGGACGTAGCCGAGCGAGAACGAGACGACGTCCACTCGCTCGGCGACGAGGTAGTCCACGACGGCGCTCAGCTCGGTCACCGTCGAGAAGTTCACGAGGTACAGCGTCGCGTTCGGCGCGATCGAGGCGATGACCTCGGCCGCGCGCCGTCCGTGATCGGAGCCGCTGAGGCGTCCGTCCGCACGGAACGATTTCGCCACCACTTGCCGAGGCAGCGCGCCGCCGAGCGCCTCCTGGTAGCCATCGAACCCTGTGTCGACGACGGCGACCTTCACGCGATGGCCGGTGAACCCCGCGGAGCGCCAGCGGTCCACGCCCATCAACTGCGCTGCGGGTGCGGTCACGGGTGCGATCTGCAGTGGCACGAATGTCGCGGCCGCGAGGATGTCGAGGGCGGGCGACGCCTCGATAGTGGCGCGGGCGGAGCGCGGCACCATCGCCTGCAATCGCCCGCCAGCCTCGAGTTCGACGCGTCCACCGGTTGCGAGGACGGCGGCTCGTGCGGCAGCCATCGAAGTGGTCGGGACGACCTCGATGCGCTCTTCGTCGACGGCGTGCGCGACTACCGCTGGCGCGACATCGTCGGCGATGGGTGGTGCGCGGTGCGAGAGCATCAGCACGCAGGCAGCGCCGAGAGCGGCGACGCCAAGCGACAGCGCGACGAGCGGACGGGTCAGTCGACGGGGGAGCATGCGGCCTCGGGTCGAAGGTGCGGTGGAGGAGTGTACCGTGAGTCTACCTGTGCCCTCGATCAACGTTCGCCATCGGTCCTGACACCTTCCGCGTGCTAGCTGGTACCGCACGCCTGCGTACGATGCCGCCGCTCGGAAGGACCCCCACCATGCTTCGACTGCCCCGACTCACCGCGATGGTTGCGATTGGCGCTATCACGCTTGGCATCACCGCCTGCGGCGAGAAGGAAGAACTGAAGCCGGCCGCCGCGACACCGACGGCTGCGGCGAAGGCCGCGAGTGCGACCGTCGTGGCGCAGGTCGCTCCGAAGCCGTTGACGGTGACCGGGACGGACTACGCCTTCAGCGTGGACGGCCAAGCTGTCCCGGGCGTGCAGACGATCACCTTCCGGAACGCCGGCAAGGAAGATCACGAACTTCAACTCGTCTCCCTCGACCAGGGCAAGACGATCCTGGACGCGCAGAAGATTCTCGCGACGCCGAACGCGCCGATCCCGGACTGGGTGAAGTTCAACGGCGGCGCGTGGTCGATCCTGGCGGGTGCCCAGAGCACGATGACCGCCGATTTGAACGCCGGTGCTTACATCCTCCTGTGCTTCTTGGAGGCGCCGGACAAGCTCCCCCACTTCGCGAAGGGGATGGTGGGCGCCATCGAGGTGAAGGGCGAGAAGTCGAAGGAGGCCGCGCCGACGGCCACGCTCGCCATCGAAGCCTCCGACCACGCCTTCAAGCTCCCGGCAGAGGTGACCGCCGGGAAGGCGACCATCGCGCTGAAGAACACGGGCAAGGAGGCACACTTCGCCGGCCTGATCCGCGTGCCTGACGCCCTGACCTACGAGGCGTTCACGAAGATCCTCCTGACCCCGCCGCCAGCGGCCACCACCCCCGCCGCTGCCGCCTCACCGCGACCCTCAGCGACCGGGAGCCCGACCGCGGCCGCCGCGCCCGCGCCGCCCTCGGGTGTCTCGGGGGGGGGGGGCGTGGGGGCGCTCTCGCCGGGCGGGCAGGCGTGGAGTACAACCGACCTGCGAGCTGGGACGTACGTCGTGATCTGCTTCGTGCCGGATGCGAAGGGCGTGCCCCATGCCGCGCTTGGAATGGTCAGCAAACTGACAGTGAAGTAGGCGGCCGCTCGGGCGTCTCTGTGTCCGCGATCGGCGCGGCTCACCTTCGTTCACACCCGACTCGGCCCGCCGTGGGAAGATCAGCTTTCGCAAGCGCCGAGGTGAAAGACGACCGATGCCCGACGACGTCCTCGCCATCGCTGGGCTGCTCGCCGAACTCGGGTTCGTCGCGCTTGCGCCGCAGCGGCGGGCGCGGAAGCACCTCGAGGCGGCTGCGCTGACCAACCCGTCGAAGAAGAACATCCAGCGCAGCAAGCGCGATGCCGTCGAGGAGGTCGTGCGCACACGCATCGCGCGGTCGTGCGGTTCGCCGGCGTGCGAACGTGTCCTCGCCTCGAGTGGGCGCGAGGTGATCGAGGTCGACGCGCCGTTCTGCGAGGTCTGCCGGGGCAGCGAAGGGGAGCGCGCACTGCTCGAGATGGCGGACGCCCTCGTCGCAGCAGGGCGGCCGAGGCTGCTCATCCTCGGCGGGTCGCCGGGGAGCCGGACGTACATCCGCGACACGCTGCGCGGCCGCCCGATCCACCTCGAACTGCTGGAGGGTGACCGACCGACCGGGGAGAAGCGCGCACGAGAACTCTCGGCGGGGGCGGATGTGATCGTGATCTGGGGCGGGACGATCCTCGACCACAAAGTGAGCCAGCCGTTCGTCGACTTCGGCGAGTTCTCTGGCAAGCGGATCACGGTCGCGCAACGCGGCGCGGGGTCGCTCGCGCGCGGAGTGATCGAGCACCTGCGCCGCACCTCGTAGCCGTTTAGCCGCGCTCACCAGCCGTCCCCCACGACCAGTCGAGGCAGCGTCGACGAGCGGGCGAGCAGGCGCAGTACCTCGACCCCCGGAGGGCCGTCGAAGAACCACGCGGGGCCGAGAGCGCCGTCCGCGTGGAGGGCGAGCGAGGGCGTTGCGCTGCCGGTGGAGCCGAGGTCCATGCGTCCGCTCGCGACCCACCGTCCGACGCTCCGCGCGCCTCGGACGGTGGTGACGTCGCTGCCAGCGGCGGCCACGCCGACTTTGAGATGGTCGCGCGTCCAGCCGGTGGTGAGCAGCAGATCGTCGCCAGCAGCGAATGTGGGCGCGTTGACTTCGACAGTGTTGCCGGCAGGCGAGGTGAGACGGACGCGGTTGGTGGCGACGATGTGGTGCAGTTGGAGAGCCGCGCCGGCGGTGGGGATGTGGAGGAGGACGCGGTCGCGAGTGAAGGCGGCGGCGTGGTCGGCCCGCCACCAGAGGGCGACGCCGCCGCGCACGAGCGAGGTGACCTGCGCGGGCAGGGTGATGCGCCCGGCCTGCCGCTGTGACGCGGACTGATGCGGCGCCCCTTCCCCTTGCTAGTGGATTTTGCGCAGCCGAGTCCTGACTGAGCAACGGTCTGGGGGTGGCCGGTAGAATCACCACAGGAGTCGCCACATGCCTCAGCCCCGCGTTGTCGCGCTGTACCGCCACCCTGTTAAAGGCTTCACGCCCGAATCTTGCGACGTCCTGACAATCCTGCACGATCGTGTCGCCGGTGACCGTGTGTTCGGGCTGCGCTTTGGCGATGCGGGAGAGCCGATGTCGCAGGTGCAGAGCGACGACTGGTGGCCGAAGCAGCAGTTCGTGAACCTGATGAACACCCCCGACTTGGCTCGCCTCACGCTGCGCTATGACGACACCACACGACGCCTCGAGGTGTCGCGGGACGGGCAGCCGCTGGTCGAGGTAGGACTGGATGACGTCGGGCGGGCACGCTTCGCGGAGGCGGTCGCGGCGTTTGTGCGGACGCTGCCGGACGCGGCCGACCTCGACAAGCCGGGCCGGCTGCCGCTGCAGTTGATCGGCGACGGGGTGACGCCGCGTTACCAGGACCGCACGGGCGGGTTCGTGACGGCGCACGGGCGCGCCAGCCTCGAAGCCCTCGGCATCGCGCTCGCCGATCCGGCGCTGGATGAGCGGCGGTTCCGTTCGAACGTGGCGATCGAGGGCGTCGAGGCGTGGGCGGAGCTCGGCTGGTCGGGGCGGGTGCGCATCTGTGGTGTCGAGTTCAAGGCGGAGCGCCCGGTGGGGCGCTGCCTGGCGACGCAGGCGAACCCCGAAGACGGTGTGCGCGATCGCGAGGTGCTGACCACACTGACGCGCGAGATCGGGCAGGCCGAGCCGCAGTTCGCGGTGCTGCTGACGCCGGTCACGGAGGGCACGATCCGCCTCGGCGATCCGGTCGAGGTCGGGTAGGCAAGGTAGCCCTCGGCATCACGTATTGCATGCCCCAGCCTCGGAAGCACGCCTGCCGCAGCGCCTACAATCTGCGCATGGTCAGTCCAGACTCCGAGCGCTTCCCCTACGACGCTGCCGCCTCGGATGCCCCCGCGCGACTCGCCGAGGCCGCACGCGCCATCGAGGCCCATCCTCGCGAGCGGACGGCGCTGCTGCCGGCCCTGCTCGACGTGCAGCACGCCCTCGGCTGGTTGCCGCGACCGGCGATCCAGCGGGTCGCCGCGTGGGTGCGCGTCCCCGTCTCCGAGGTCTACGCGACGGCGACGGCGTACTCCGAACTACGCCTCGAACGGCCCGACCCAGCGATGTGGCATGTTTGTACCGGCGTCGCGTGTGACCTCGCGGGGGCGGAGGACCTCCTGCTGTCGTCGCCGGAATGCACGGTGCGCATCGACTGTCAGTTCCTGTGCGCGCTGGCTCCGGTCGTTGTGGATCCCCGTGAGCGGCTTCTCGGGCGTCTCACCGAGGACACGTTGCGGGCGCGGATCGCCATGCACCTCGAGATCCGCGCGTGAGCCTCGTCGCCACTCCCGCCCTTGCGCGGTTGCGCGCGCGCTTCCCGGTACCCGAGCCGACACGCGTACTCGTACACGGTGGTACCTGCGGCGACGCGGTAGACGTGGATGCCGTCATGAGACGCCTACGCGGCTCGCTCGGCGAGCGGGCTTCGATGGCTGTCGAGACAGCGTGCGACGGCGCGTGCTGGGCGGCGCCGTCCGCCACTGTCGTGCGGCCGGGCCACCGCCACCGCTTCGCACGTTTGGAACGCGAGCCGCTCGGTGCGCTGCTCGAGTGCCTCGAGGGAACCTGCGATGACGCGTACGCGGGGAGCGGTGCGCGTGGGCTGCTGGCGCGCGTGGGACACCTCGACGGGTCGCTCGCGGACGCGCTGGCGCAGGGGGCCTACCTCGCGCTCGCGCACGCGGTGACGCGGAAGCCAGAGGAAGTGATCGAGGCGGTGCAGCGCGCGGGGCTGTCCGGACGCGGCGGCGCGCACTTTGTCACGGCACAGAAGTGGCGGCTCGCGGCGGCGAACGCGGGGCCTCGACTGCTCGTGGTGAACGCCGAGGAGGGTGAGCCCGGGGTGTTCAAGGACCGCCACCTGCTCGAAGGTGATCCGCACCGGCTGATCGAGGGTGTGCTGCTCGCTGCGCATGCCGCGGGGATCGCTCACGCGGTCATTTACATCAATGGCCAGGCACGCAACGCGCGAAGTGCGGTAGACCTCGCCGTCGAGCAGGCACGCGATGCCGGACTGCTGGATGGGAGCGCCCTCGGTGGTGCCGGGGTCGAGATCGAGGTGCGGTCGGGTGCCGGCGGCTACGTGTGCGGCGAGGAGTCGGTGATCCTCAACAGCATCGAGGGCGAGCGGCCGGTCCCGCGGACGAAGCCGCCGTTCGCGACGGACCGAGGGCTGTTTGAGCGGCCGACGGTGATCAATAACACCGAGACGCTCTGCGTTGCCACGACCATCTTCGATGACCCACCTCCGCCGACGAAGTTGATCCCGCTGTCAGGTGCGGTGCCTCGTGCTGGCCTGTACGAGGTGCCGGTGGACGGTGTCACCGCCTGGTCGGGCGTCCTTGCTGCCGCGGGCGCGAACCCGCAGCGCGTGCGTGCGCTACTGCTCGGCGGGCCGTCTGGCCGTTTCGTGTTGCCCGAGGAGTTCGACGCGCCGCTCGACATGCGCGGGCTCGGCGCGGGGGGCGTCGTGGTGCTGCCGCTGGACGCGGACATTCCGCGCATCACGCGTGCGCTCGCGGCCTACAACGCGCGCGAGTCGTGCGGGGAGTGCACGCCCTGCCGGGAGGGGACGCCTCGACTGGTGGCGTTGCTTGAGGACGCCCCGGCGAACCGCGAGCGCATCAACGCGCTGATCGAGGTTATGACGGAGGCTTCCCTGTGCCAGTTGGGCGGCCTCGCCGGGAAGCCGGTGGCCTCGGCGCTGGCGCTGTTCCCGCAGGACTTCGAGCGAGAGGCGTCGCGATGACCGCGACGGTCGCCGCCCTCATGTGGCCGTATACAGCGCGCCGCATCGAGCGCTTGCTTGCCGTCGCATGCGACGAACTCGACGACGCCGGTCGCGCGTGGCGTCCCGATGTGCCGGACGCCAACTCGGTGCTGAGCATCGTCAACCACATGGTCTCGAATGCGAAAGACAACCTCCGCGGCACCGTGGCTGGCCTCGATGTCACGTATGACCGCCAGGCTGACTTCGACACGCCGGAGGCTGACCCCGCCGCATTCGAGACTGCGCTGCCTGCCCTCGATGACGCGCGGTTGTTCGAGGGTGTCCCGCACCCGCGTCGTGGCACGGTCACACGCTTCGATGTGCTGATGGTGGTGACACGCCACGCCGCGGAGCACCTCGCGCACGCGGAACTGACGCGCGACCTCTATCGCGCCCACGTCGCGACGAACGCTGGGGTGCCGCGATGACCTCGATCTTCACACCGGGTGGACTGCTGCCGGTAATGGTGCCGACGGTCACGCTGCGCGTTGACGGGGTCGAGGTGCGCGTGGCGCGCGTGGCGATGCTGCTGGAGGCGGTGCAGGCGGCCTCGGTGGCGCTACCGAGCCTGTGCAAGCCGGAGGCGCGCGGGCCGCTGGGCGCGTGCCGGACGTGCCTCGTCGAGGTGGAGGGGCAGGGGCGGCTCGCCGCCGCGTGCCACACACCGGTTGCCGAGGGGCAGTCGATCCGGACGACGAGCGAGCGTGCCGAGCGCGTGCGGCGCGGCGTCCTCGATCTGACGATCGGGATGTCCGATGATGGGCGGGGGCGCGGGCAGGCAGCGAGGTACGCCGTTGCGCACGGCCTCGATGTTTCGACGTACGCACCAGCGCCGCGCGCACCGCTCGACGAGAGCAACATCTTCTTCACGCTGAACATGGCGGACTGCATTCTCTGCGGGCGGTGTGTTGACGCCTGTCAGCACACGCAGCACATCGGTGCGATCGGGATCAACGGACGAGGTGACACGGCGCACATCGGCGTGGCGTTCGATGGGGCATGGGAGGACTCGACGTGTACCTCCTGCGGGCAGTGCGTATCGCAGTGCCCGACGGGCGCGATCCTGCCGAAGCAGGGCGTCCCCGCGCGCGTCTCGACGAGGGCGCCCGAGACGACCGTTACCGAGACGACCTGCCCGTACTGCGGAGTCGGCTGCGGGCTGCGCGTACACGAGCGCGACGGGCGGATCGTGTGGGTGGACGGGGTGCCGGAGAACGGCTCGTCGCAGGGGATGACGTGCGTGAAGGGGCGCTTCGGCCTCGAGTTCGTCCACGCGCCCGACCGCCTGACGCAGCCGCTGGTGCGCCGCGACGGCCACCTCCAGCCCGCGACGTGGGACGACGCGCTCGACCTCGTGGCGCGGAAGTTCGCGGCGAGTCTCGGATCGTTCGCGGCGATCGCTTCCGCGAAGGCCTCGAACGAGGACGGGTACGCGGTGCAGAAGTTCACGCGCGCCGTTATGGGCACGAACAACATCGACCACTGCTCGCGGCTCTGTCACGCGCCCTCGGTGGTGGCGTTGCAGGAGCAGGTTGGCTCCGGCGCGACCTCGAACTCCTACTCGGACTACGACATCGCCGGGACGCTACTGGTCGTGGGCAGCGACACGGCGCAGAACCACCCGGTAGTGGCATCGAGGCTGCGGCGCGCCGTCGAGGACCGCGGGGCGACGCTGATCGTGGTGAACCCGATCCGCATCGACCTGTGCGACGTGGCAGAGGTGCATCTGCAACCCCGCCCTGGCACGGACGTCGCGCTGTTCAACGCGATGGCGCAGGTGATCCTCGAAGAGCAGTTGTGGGCGCCGGACTTCGTGGAGGCGCGGACTGAAGGCTTCGACGCCTGGCGTCGCGTGGCAAGCCAGGTCACGCCGGAGATCGCTGAGGTGATTACGGGTGTCGCGGCGGACGACATCCGCCGCGCCGCGCGGCTGTACGCGCGCCCTCGACCGGACGCCGAGGGGAACGAGCGTGGGTCGTGCCTGATCTGGGGGATGGGTGTCACGCAGCACACCAACGGCTCCGACAACGCGCGCGCACTGATCAACCTCGCGCTACTGACCGGGCAGGTGGGCGGGCCGGGCAACGGCATCTCACCGCTGCGAGGCCAGAACAACGTGCAGGGCTGCTCCGACTCCGGCTGCCTGCCGAACACGCTCCCCGGCTACGAACCGCTTGATGGCCCCGCGCACGAGAAGTACGCGCTGGCCTGGGGTAGTGAGTTCCCGCGCACGCCGGGGCTGCAGTCCACGCACATGCTCGAGGAGATGCTGGAGGGTCGCCTCCGCTCGATGTATGTGGTGGGCGAGAACCCGCTGATCTCCGACCCCTACCTGGCGCACGCGCGAGAGGCGTTCGAACACCTCGACTTCCTCGTGGTGCAGGACATTTTCATGCACGAGACGGCCGAGGTGGCTGACGTGGTACTGCCGAGCGCGGCGTTCGCGGAGAAGTACGGGACGTTCACCAACTCCGAGCGCCGTGTCCAGCTCGTGCGGCCGATCGTTCCCGCGCCAGGCGAGGCGCGGCAGGACTGGGAGATCACCGCCGAGATCGCGTGGCGTGTGCTGCGGCTGTTGGAACGTCCGAACGCCGGCTTCGGTTGGACGTCCTCGACTGACGTCTTCGAGGAGATGACGGCACTGATGCCGATCATCGCGGGCCTCTCGCACGAGCGGTTGGAGCGCGAGGGCGGGCTGCAGTGGCCGGTGCCGGACGCGACACACCCGGGGACGCCTCGGCTGTTCGAGACGGAGTTCCCGCGCGGTCGAGGCAAGTTCATGGCTGTCGAACAGGGCCCACCGTCGGCAGAGCTCCCATCGAAGCGCTTCCCGTTCACGCTGATCACGGGACGTTCGCTCTACCACTGGCACACCGGGGTGATCACCCGCCGCGTCCCCGGCCTGCTCGAACGCGTCCCCGCGGTCACGATGGATATCCACCCCGCCGATGCCACCGCTCTCGGCTTTGTCGACGGCGAGGAGGTCCAACTGGCATCGCGGCGTGGCGAGATCATCGCGCAGGTGCATGTGGTGGACTCGATGCGGCGGGGTGAGTTGTTCGTGCCGTTCGTACAGCTGCAGGGCGTCGCCGCGAACTTCCTCACCAACGACGCGCTCGACCTGCTCTCGGGCATCCCGGAGTTCAAGGCGTGCGCCGTGCGCATCGAGCGGCCGGGGACGCCCTCGCGGGCGGGGCGAGGACCGAGGGCGCAGCGCAAGGGGCGCGACCCGATCGGCCCGTTGCGCGGAGTGATGCCGCAGTAGCGCTAGGAGCGCTGCACCCTCGGCGGGCGGATCAGCAGCGACGCTACCATCGACACCGTCGAGATCACGAGGGCGCCGAAGAAGGCCGCCCAGAAGCCGTCCACGCGAAACGCGAGGTCGAGGCGTCCCGCGGTCCACGCCGTCAGCCCGAGCAGCAGCGCGTTGATGATCAGCACGAAGAACCCGAACGTGAACACGATCAGACAGCACGACACCATGTTCGCGAGCGGCCTCAGCAGCATGTTCACGATCGCGAAGATCGCCGTCCCCGCCAGCAGCGAGGGCACGTCGTCGACATGCACACCCGGCGCGACCTTTGAGGCGACCCAGAGGCCGGCGAGGTTCACGACGAAGCAGAGCGCCAACGTCTGAGGTGCCCAGCGTTCGCCTCGGTCGGCCTGGATCGAGAAGGTGCCCATGGACGGAGGTTAGCGGCCTCGCTAGCCGCCGAGCCACTCCGCGTGCTCGCGGTAGTGGCCGAAGGAGTTCCCCGCGATGGTGTTGGCGGCGGGGAAGCCGAGCCAGGGGTAGCGGTATTCGTCGTTGAGGTCGCTGAGGCTCAGCCGCCGCACCAGCACCTCGATGCCCGCGTGGGCATCCTACGAAGGTAGCGCGGGTGGCCTCGATGGTGATGCCGAGGGCGTCGTCGTGGTCGCGCGCGTTGAGGGTATCGATGCTGTGGTCGCGATTCTCGGGCTGGCCGCCATCGCCTGGTACATCACTAGTATCACGGACGAGCGGGTGCGGCAGGCCGTCGAGACGCTGATGCTCGACGTGCTGGAGACGCCACGCAACATCCGCGAAACCGCGAACGCCGCCCTCGAGACGCTCGCGGGGGAGGGGCTCGTCCTGGCTGCCGCACTGGCGGTCACTCGCGAGGAGATCGACGCTCCTCTGGAGGTGGTCGCGGCGACGGGCTACTCGGCAAGGTGGCTGGCGACGGCACCGCCGATCCGCCTCGCCGATGGCGGGCCGTTGCAGCGTGAGGACGCGAGCGAAGGTTGGCTGGCACCAGTCTCAGGGCTGAAGCGTCGTGGCTGGATCGCCAGATTGCCCCTCACCTCTGGCCACGAACCGATCGGCATCCTCCTGCTCGTCGCTCCGAAGGCAGGGCCGCTTCGCGACCGGCGCGTATTGCGATCGGTGGCGCGGCAGGTCGCCGCGGCGCTCGACCACGCCGCGCTGTACGAGGCCGCCTACGCGCGGGAGCGTGACCTCGTCGACCAGGACGCGAGGCGCCGTGAGTTCCTGGCCGCGATCTCGCACGAGATCCGGACGCCGCTAACCTCGATCCAGGCGTTCGCCGAACTGCTGGAGATGGACCGCACGAACGCTGCAGACGACACCGCGATGCAACTCGTCGGCTCACTTCGCGGTGGCGTCGACCGCCTTCGGATGCTGGTGACTGACCTCATCAACCTCGGGCGCTTGGGCACGCTCGAGTACCCCATGCACCCGGCGGACGTGGACCTACCAGGGCTGGTGGAACGGTCGGTGGGGCTGATGCGGCCGGCGTTCCTGCTGCGTCGACAGGAACTCGCGCTGGACCTGCCCGCAGACACGCCGCACGTCCTGGCGGACAAGCAGCTGCTGGAGCAGGTCGTCCTCAACCTCCTCGCCAATGCCAACCGGCACGCCCCGGACGGGACCACGATCACCCTCAGCACGCGTGCCTCCGAGCACGACCGTGTGGTCTTCGAGGTGGACGACCAGGGCGACGGCGTCCCTTCGGAGTTCCGCGAGCGCATCTTTGAGGCCTACTTCCGTGTGCCGGACGCTGCCGCCAGCGACATGCCGGGCTCTGGCCTCGGCCTTGCGGTGGCCCGCCGGTTGCTACACCAGATGAGGGCGCGTCTGGGTGGTGGAGAAGTCCGAGCCCGGGGCGTGCTTCTGCGTGGAATTGCGCGCCACGGTCACGCGAGGCACCCACGCCGACGGTCGCGCCGTCCTGTAGCGCCACGCCGTCCATCGGCGTGCGATTATCGAGATCCGATGCACGTATCCCGCCTCTCGCTCATTGACTTGCGCACGTTTCGCCGTCTCGAGGTGGAACTGACGCCGGGTGTCCACGTGATCGCGGGCGCGAACGCGCAGGGCAAGTCCAACCTGCTTGAAGCGATCGCGATGCTCGCCACCACCCGATCGCAGGGGAGTGGCACCGACCTCGACCTCATCTCGTGGGGCGCGCTCGCGGAAGATCCGATTCCGGCCGCCCGCCTGGAAGCGGAGGTGACGACGGTGGGGGGGCGCGAGCACGTGGAGGTCAGCATCGTCGGGCAGATGATCACCGTGGGCGTGCCGCCGCAGCGCGCTGGGCGTCGCTTCCGCGTCAACGGCATCGCGCGCCGTGCGTCTGACCTCATCGGCCGGCTGCGTGTCGTGCTGTTCGCCGCGGACGACCTCGCGATCATCGATGGCCCGCCGGCCAATCGACGGCGCTATCTGGATATCACGCTGTCGCAGTTGGACCCCGCGTACGTCCGGGCGCTGCAACGCTACACACGCGTGCTGGAGCAGCGGAACTCCTTGCTGAAGCGGCTCCAGGAGCGTCGAGGCAAGCCGGACGAACTCGATTTCTGGGACGGCGAACTGGCCGAGGCTGGTGCGATCATCCTCGCCGCCCGCGCGGAGGCGCTGCGCGTGCTGGGCCGCGACGCCGCCGTCACCTACGCCGAGCTCGCCGCGAGCGAGTCGGAAGCCCTCGAGGTGATCTACGAGCCACGCGTCCCCGCCGCCGTCGCCGCCCGTCTGCGCGAGCACGACCTCGCCGCACGGTTCCTCGACGCGCTGGTGGCGGGACGGATGGAGGACGTGAGGCGGGGGCTGAGCCTCACGGGCCCGCATCGCGACGATGTCCGCTTCCTGATCGGCGGCCACGCGGCGGGCGTGAGCGCCTCCCGAGGGCAACAGCGTAGCGCCGCGCTCGCGCTGCGGCTGGCCGAGGTGGGGTACTCGAAGGCGCGGACCGGAGACGCGCCGGTGCTGCTGCTGGACGACATCCTGAGCGAACTCGACCCCGCCCGTCGGGCGCGCGTCCTGAGCGTCGCGTACGGGGTCGACCAGGTGCTGATCACCACGCCGGACGCCGCCCATCCCTCGCGGGCGGAACTACCGGGAGCCATCCGCTGGCGCCTGCACGCGGGCGCGATCGAGGCAGGCGACTAGCCTCACCCGGAACCCCCCACGACCTACGGGGCGCGACCGGTATCATCGGGCAGCAGCGGATGGGGACCTTCGTGCTCGACATTTTGCAGTTTGACCACATCAGCATGGCCGTGCCCGCGCTCGAGCCGCAGATCGAGTTCCTCACGAAGGTGCTCGGGTTCCGCTTCGACAACCAGCACGACAGCGACGAGGGCTACGTCGGCGCGGACCTCGTGGTGCCGGGTCGCTCGGCGATGGGCTGGGAAGTGCTGATGCCGAACGGGCCGGACTCCTACCTTCATCGCTTCATCAACGGCGCATCCGGCCCCGGCCTTCACCACGTCGCGTTGCAGGTGCGTTCCGCGCAGCAGGCGGCGGAGGCGATCCGCGAGGCGGGCGTGGAGCCGTGGGGCTACCGCGAGCGTGACGAGGTCGAGAGCGGCGGCGGGGTGATCTACCTCCACCCGCGCAGCGGCGGTCACGGCTTCCTGTACCAGATCTACTCCGGCGATCCGTGGAACGAGTACCCGCCCTTCGAGGACGACGGCGAGCACACCCTCGGCATCATCGCCGTGAACCACCTGTCGCACGCCCACCCGAGCCGCAGCGAGCTCGGCGACTACTACGAGCAGTTGTTCGGGATGAAGACGATCTACACGTCGCCCGGTAACGGCGCCGACACCGGCTTCAACACCCGGGTCCTGGAAACGAACACCGGACAGCTGCGCTTCGAGATCATCGAACCCGCCGGCCCTGACTCGTTTGTGCAGAAGTTCCTCGATACTCGTGGGCCCTCGATGCACCACGTCACGTTCGAGGTCGGGGACTGGGAGCGCGCGGTGAGCGCGTGTGCGCACCACAACATCCCGCTCTTCGGCGAGCGCACCGGCGAGACTGACGGCGCGGCGTGGAAGGAAGCCTTCATCCACCCGAAGCACACCGGCGGCATGCTGGTGCAGTTCTTCTGGGAAGAGAAGCCGGGTATCTGGATCTAGTCGGGGTCGAACCTCGACTAGGTGATCTTCAGCGCCACGCCCTGCTTGCACAGCGGGCACTCGTCCGCAGCCCACGTCTGCATCTCCACCTCGGTGGCCGCGAACGAGGGCACATCGAAGGTCACTTTGCCGCCAGAACGGTCCACCATCACCGCCACCGAGGTGACCACGCCGCCGGCCTTCTGCACCGCGCCGATCGTGTCGAACACAGACTCGCCGGACGTCATCACGTCGTCCACGACCATCACGCGCTCGCCGGGTTGCAGGCGGAAGTCGCGCTGGAAGGTGCGACCGCCCTCGGGTGCGCGCTCGCAGAAGATGCCGCGCAGCCCGAGTTGGCGACCGATCTCGTACGCGAGCACGATGCCACCCGTGGTCGGACCGGCGATCGTCTGCGGAGAGTAGGTGC
Organism: Dehalococcoides mccartyi; assembly: GCA_945865925.1. Taxonomy (GTDB): domain Bacteria; phylum Chloroflexota; class Dehalococcoidia; order UBA2979; family UBA2979; genus SURF-43. Next base: position 252,788 of record CAMBFG010000002.1, on the reverse strand, counting down.
GCCCGGCCTCAGCCATCTTGCGGCAGACGAGTTCGGTGTAGCGCGGCCACTGGAGCATGTTGAACTTCTCCAGATAGCGGTCAGAGTGCCGCCCGGAGTTCAACTGGAAGTGGCCGGTAAGGAAGGCGCCCGCGTCCGTGAGCGCGGCGATCATCTCGGGGTCGACAGGGATGGGGCACCTCCCGCGCGCATCGATGGGGCCGGGGCGGAGTCTACCGCCGGCCTCGGCTGGCGTCTTACGAGAGCGGCGTGCCGAGGTGGTGATCGACCCGCCAGAAGCGAGGGAACGGCCAATACCGCAGCTCGGCTCGCCCGATCAGCCTCGACTGTGGCACCACGCCGAAGAGGTGTGAGTCGAACGAGTTGTTCCGGTTGTCGCCCAGCACGAAGACTGAGTCGGCTGGCACGAGCGTCTTCGGCATCGCGTAGTTCGGCGGGGCGTTGATGTACGGCTCGTCGAGCGGCCGGTTGTCCACGTAGACGTGCCCATCGCGCACCTCGACGGTCTGGCCGGGCAGCGCGATCACGCGCTTGATGAAGTCACGTTCGCGCGGCTCCTGCTGGTACAGGAACACCACGACGTCACCCGGCCGAGGCCCGCCGAAGGGGCGGAAGATGCCCCCACCTGGCAGCCAGGAGAGGTCGATCTCTCGGTAGGCGAGGCGGTTCACGATGACGAGTTCGCTCGTCTGGAAGGTGGGCGCCATCGAAGAGCCGTCCACGATGTAGTTGTGGGCTACCACGCGCACGCCGAGGAACATAATCAGGGCGAGCGCAATGACCTCAAGCGTTTCGGCGAGGCCGCGGAGGCCCCACGTCGCGAGCGCGGAACGGCGGCGCACGGCCCACGGGTCGAAGTCGACGAGGCCGCGATGGGAAACCAGCGGTGGGTCGAGGAATCCCGGGGCATCGAAACCAGAAACAACGACGCCTTGCGACAGGACACCGTCGTCGGCGGCTTCGTCGCCCGCGGGATCGAGCGGCTCGCTCGACAGCGTCAGATTCGAGTCATTGGTCACGTCATCGAGTATGGCACGCGTCCCGGATACCCGCCCCGGGGCCTCGACTACGCGCGGTTCGCTGCGCCCAGCAGGTCGATGCGGTCCGTGGCAACCACGGTGACGGCCTCGCGGGCGCGCAGCAGGGCGGGCCTCGGGTCGCGCGCTGAGGGCGTGAGCGTAAGCGCGAGGGCGTTCGCGAACGCCGCGTGGATCTCGCTCGAAATGTTCACTTTGCGGATCCCCGCCTCGACGGCCGCGCGCAGGTCACGAGGCGTCACGCCGGAGCCGCCGTGCAGCACGAGCGGCAGCCCCTTCGTCGCCACACGCAACTCGCGCACCAGGGCGAGGTTCACCGAGCCGGCGAGCCCATGTGCCGTGCCCACGGAGACCGCGAGGGCATCGATGCGCGTCTCCGTGACGAAGCGCGCGGCGGTCTCTGGATCGGTCAGCACCATCTCCGACGTCGCGACGCCGGGCTCGCGTCCACCGACGTGGCCGAGTTCGGCCTCGAGCATGACGCCCGCCTCGAGTGCGACGGCGTACGCAGCCATCGTCTCCGTGCGATTGCGCTCGTACGGGAACGTGGAGCCATCGAACATCAGCGAGGTGAAGCCGCTGTGCACAGCCTTGCGCAGCAGTGCCACGTTCGGGCCGTGATCGAGGTGTACGCCTACCGGCACGGTTGCCCGCTCCGCGAGGGAGCGCCCGAGGGCCGCCGCCACCTCGATCCCCCCGAGGTGTTCGAGGTTCGAGGGGTTGAACTGCAGCAGCACCGGCGCGCGCTTGGCCTGCGCGGCATCGAGGACACCGAGTGCCATCTCCACATTGGAGATGTTGAAGCCCGGGAGGGCATACGCGCCGGCCACAGCAGCAGCGAGCAACTCGCGTCCACTCGCCAGCGGCATGCACGGACCTTTCAGTAGGCGTCCATTCGGAGGCCTCATGTTACCCTCGGCCTCGGCGGGGTGAAGTGCGATCTGCAGGTGCAGTTGTGGGGCGCAGCAGGGCGATCCAGGCGTGACTGAGCCGGCGCACGTGGCCCTCGATGGCCCTGCCGTGGCCTCGGGTGCGGCCGGGGATCCGGCGGTGGAAGCCCTCGTCGTGCGCGCTCGCAGCGGCGACCTGACCGCCTTCAACGCCCTCGTCCTTCGCTTCCAGGACGGTGTTTACGGCCTGACGCTGCGTATGCTCGGCGACTCGGACAGCGCCGAGGACGCCACTCAGGACGCCTTCATCCGCGCGTGGCAGCGCTTCGAGACGTTCCGTGGCGGATCGTTCCGCGCATGGCTGTTCACGATCGCCGCCAACCGCGCCCGTGACGAACTCCGCCGGCGCGGCCGCCGCCCCACCTCCAGCCTGGACGAGGCCCGCGATGACCCCGACCGTGCGGACATCGACCCCGTCGATAGCGGGCCTACGGCGCACGAGATCCTCGAACGGAGCGAATTGAAGCAGGCGCTTGAAGCAGCCCTCCGCACGCTGCCGGACGACTGGCGCGAGATCGTCGTCCTCGCGGACGTGCAGGGCCTCGACTACACCGAGGTGGCTGCCGTGACGGGGATTCCTGTGGGCACGGTGAAGTCCCGCTTGAGCCGCGCCCGAGGGCGTTTACGGGAGGTGATCCGGAATTCGCCGGAACTTTCTGAGGCGGCCGGTCGTCTGACGGACAGGCGGTAAGGCAGATGAACCAGCAGGATCCTCGGATGGACCGGCGCGATGAGGCTCGCCTTGAGCGGCTCTCCGCGTACCTCGACGGCTGGGTCACGGACCGTGAACGTACCGAGGTTGACCGCGAACTTGCCGATGACGCCACGACCCGCGAGGTGCTGGGCGACCTGCGCCTCGTGCGCACGGCCCTCGGGAACCTGGACACCCCACGAGCCCCTCGATCGTTCGCCCTCACGGCTGCTCCCGAGCGTCGCCCGCTCGGGCTCTTCCGGCGGATGGAATGGGCGACACGAGGCGCGGCGGGCCTGACTGCCCTCGCCTTTACCTTCGCCCTCGTGAACGGTCCGCAGACTTCGGAAACGGTGACAAGCGCGGTTCCGGTGGCCGCGCAGGAGCGTTCGGCCGCGGCAGACTCGGCTGCGGCACCAACAGCGGCCCCGGCTGGCGCTGCACCGAAGGCACGCGAGACGGCCACGCAGACCCTCGATGCCACCCCCGGTGGTGTCGCGCTGGGCCCGACGAACCAGGGCGCGATCGCGAGCCCGACCCCGGCCGGCGCCGGTGCGGCCGCGAGCACCCCACCCTCGACAGCCCCGGCAGCCGCCCCGGCACCCGCGCTGGCTCCAGCGCCAGCCAGTACGGCCCCAACAGCGACGCCCGCGCCAGGTGGCGCGCCCGCACCGAACCCGGCGCTGGCTCCCGCTCCCGCAACGACTGCCGCGCCACCGTCAGCGCCCGCTCCGCGAGCGTTCGCGGCAGAGCCCACGGCTACGCCCGACGCCCCGTCCGCTGGTACCACGCTCGCGCCGACCGTCGAGGCCACCCGTCTGGCAGCAGCGGCGACCGCGACACCCTCGGCTACCGCGGCTGTGGCAGCGCCTGCCGCTGCGTCGGTCACGCCTCAGGCGAAGGCTGCTGACGCCGCTGTCGCTCCCACCGTGCCGGCGACGGGAACTCCAACGCCCGATTCAGCGTCTGAGGATGCAGGGGAGATGGGCGTAGCACCCGCCCTCGGAGTGCTCGCCCTGCTGCTGGCACTCCTCGCCATCATCCAGCGTGCCGGGACGCGGCCCACGCGGGGCTAGCCGGCTCGAAAAGAGACACATCCGATGTTCCGACAGACTGCTCGTTCCACACGCCGGATCGCAGTGCTGGCCCTCGGCGGCCTCGCGCTCGCCCTCGTCGCCTGCACGCCTGAGGTGAACGTCGCCGCGCCTGGTGGCACGGAGGTCAGCGGCATCGCCGTGACTGGCGCGGGCACGACGAGCGTGAAGCCGGACGTCGCCCTCGTGAACCTCGGTATCGAGGTCACGGCGACCACCGTGGCGGACGCACGCTCGCGGGCCGCGACCACGATGGACAACCTGACGAAGGCGGTGAAGGGCAAAGGTGTCGCGGACGCAGACATCCAGACGCAGTTCTTCAACATCTATCCGCAGTACGGCGTGAGCACTCCGAACAGCAAACCGGGCACCCCGGAGATCGTCGGCTACACCGTGAATAACCAGGTGCAGCTGAAGGTGCGCAACCTCGACTCCGTCTCAGACGTGCTCGATTCCGCGATTGCGGCAGGCGGGAACAACATTCGCGTCAATGGCCTGCAGTTCACCATCGAGAAGCCCGAGCAGTACCTCGCCAAGGCGCGCGAGGAAGCCGTCCAGAACGCGAAGGCACGCGCGGAGGTCCTGGCGAAGGCCGCCGGAGTGAAGGTTGGAGCGGCACGCAGCATCAGCGAGTCCGGCGGGGTGTTCCCGGAGTTCGACAAACTGCAGTCCGCGCCGGCAGCGGCCCCCGGCGGTCGAGGCGGCCCGACTCCGGTCTCGCCTGGTCAGGAGACGCTGAGCGTGACCGTAAACGTGGTGTTCGAGATCGAGCGGTAACGCTCGGCGGGCTCCCGAAGGCCAGGCCGGCGCTGTACCCCGCCCTTCTGTCGCCGGCCAGCAATCACGAAGGCCGTCCCATCCTCCCTAACGGGGAGCGGTGGGGCGGCCCTCGGACTTTCCTCCCTTCAGGGTTCCTCTGGCCCGCCGATAGTCCAGCCGTTGAGGTCTGCTCACCGCCGCTGTCCGGCCGCCTCCGCGCGGGGAATCGATATCGACCATGCGTCGAGCACTGCCACAGGTCACGGCCTGGATCCTCGGGCTGACGATCTCTACGGCGATCTTCGCCGCGCTGCGCTGGAACGCGCCGTGGGACACCGCGCTCGCCTGGCAGTCGCCCGTCGGGCACGTCTGGATCGTCTCGAGCGTCGCCTTCCTCGCCCTCGTGGTTGGAGTCGTAGCAGCCGCTACGGCGTGGCAGCGGGCGAACGCGCGGACACTGTGGATCGCCCTCGGGTTCCTCAGCATGGCGGGCTTCTTCTTCGTCCATGGCCTGGTGACGCCCGGCTTCCTCGTGGGGAAGAGCCACTATTACCTCACCGGGTTCTCCGGTCGCCTCGCGGTCCTCGCTGCCGCGCTCTGCCTCACCGCGAGCGCGGTCGAGTGGCCCGAGCGGGTGTCAGCGCGCATGGTCGCCTGGCGCCGGCCGGCGCTGCTGCTCGCGGGGGCGGCCATCGTGGCCTACGGCGTCGTCGGCCTGCGTGCGCCGTACCTGTTGCCCTCGATGTTTGTGACGGCGCCAGTGTTCCGCTACGCGACGCTGGGTGCGGTCACGGTGCTCGCGGGCTTCGCCTGCGCGCGCTATGCCATCGGCTATGCGCGGACCGGCCTGCCGCTCTTTGGCGCCATTGCGATCGGCGCGATGATGCTCGCGCAGTCGACGTACTCGATGCACTACGGAAAGGCGTGGGGCGGGACGTTCTGGCTCTACCACTTCCAGTTGCTGTTCGGGTACAGCGCGATCGGCTGGGGGCTGTTCTGGGAGTTCTCGCGCGGGCGCACGCTCCAGGCGATCGAAGACCTGAGCGTCACGGATGTGGTGGAGCAGCTGCGCCGCGGCCACACGGAGTCGATCGTCTCGCTCGCCGCAGCCCTCGAGGCGCGCGACGGGTACACGCTGGGCCACGGTGAGCGCGTGGCCGCCCTCGCCATTCTGATCGGGCAGGAGATGCGGCTGTCGTCCACGCGGCTGCGAGGCCTTGCCGCCGGCGCGCTGCTGCACGACGTGGGGAAGATTGGTATCCCGGACGCGGTGCTGCATAAGCCCGGACGGCTGTCGACTGAGGAGTTCGCCGTCATCCAGGAACACCCCGCGCGTGGCGACGTCATGCTGGGTGCCTCCTTCTCCGGCCGTGTCGAGTGCGCGGTGATCCGTCATCACCACGAGCGCTGGGACGGTGCCGGCTACCCGGACGGGCTCGCCGGGACGGACATCCCGCTGGAGGCACGGATCGCGGCGGTGGCGGACGTGTACGACGCGTTGCGATCCAACCGTGCCTACCGCACGGCATGGTCAGCCACGGACGCCGCTGCGCTGATCGAGCAGGACGCCGGATCGCATTTCGACCCGCGCTGTGCCCAGGCGTTCACGCGCGTGGTCGCCGCCTGGGAGGCCCGTTACGCCGCCGACTCGCTTGTCTACCACGAGCGCCGGGCCGCCTGATGTCGGCCGCCACCCGACGTCTCACCGTCCTCGGTGGCGCGCTCCTCGGCGGGAACGTCGGGGCGCTCGTGCTGGCCTACTGGCTGGGCGGGCCAGCCGGTGTGGTGCGGCAGGTCGCGCTGCTCTGCAATCTGTAGGCGGCCGTCCTCGAAGGGCGCGCACCGAGCCCCGGTGATACGCTCGGACTCCTGCGAACCACTCCCCGTGGTGAGGTGTCCCCGTTGGTCCTGAGCGATCGATCCATCCGCGAGGCGCTGGCGTCCGGCCGGCTCGTCATCGATCCGATGGGCGATAACGCTGTGCAGCCCGCCTCCCTCGACATCCGTCTCGACCGGCACTTCCGAGTGTTCCGCAACCACCGCCAGGCCTACATCGACATCCGCGAAGAGATCCCCGAACTCACCGAGGCGGAGTCGATCGCGGACGACGAACCGTTCGTCCTGCACCCCGGCGAGTTCGTCCTTGGCTCCACCGTTGAACGCGTTGAACTCGCGAACGACATCGTCGCGCGCGTCGAGGGGAAGTCGTCGCTCGGGCGCCTCGGCCTCCTCGTCCACGCGACGGCGGGGTTCGTCGACCCCGGGTGGAAGGGCAACCTGACGATGGAGTTGTCCAACGTCTCGACGCTGCCGATCCGCCTGTACTACGGCATGAAGATCGGCCAGTTGTCGTTCCAGAACCTCACGACGGCGGCTGACCGCCCGTACGGCCACCCCGACCTGAAGTCGCGTTACCAGGGCCAGACGCTCCCCACCGCCTCTCGCATCTTCCGCGACTACCAGCCGCCGCAGTCGCGGTAGTCGAGGGCGCACGATGCCATCCGAGTTCATGCGCCTCGCCCTGGACGAGGCGCTGAGTGCGCTCGGGACGACCTCGCCGAACCCCTCGGTCGGCGCGGTGGTGGTGCGCGATGGGCGCATCGTTGGACGGGGGCACACACAACCGCCGGGTGGCCCACACGCCGAGGTCGTTGCGCTTCGCGATGCCGGCGCGGCGGCGCGCGGCGCGACGCTCTACTGCACGCTCGAACCCTGCTCGCATAGCGGCCGCACGGGGCCCTGCACTGAAGCGATCATCGAAGCCGGCGTGGGCGCTGTCCGCTATGCCATCGGCGACCCCGATGACCACGTTGCGGGCGCTGGCGACGCACGCCTGCGGGCCGCGGGCCTCGATGTGGAGGTAGGCGACGGGGCGGTGGAGTCCACGCGGCTGCTCGAGGGGTACCTGAAGCACCGCCGGACGGGATCGCCTGCGGTCATCGTGAAGGTGGCGATGAGCCTCGACGGGCGGATCGCGGCGGCGTCCGGGGACGCGCGCTGGGTCTCCGGGCCCGAAGCACGTGAGTGGGTGCATGGCCTGCGCACGCAAGTGGATGCGGTCATCGTCGGCTCGGGCACCCTCGTCGCGGATGACCCGGCGCTGACGGCTCGTCCGCGTGGGACCGCCGAAGGCGCACAGCAGCCGGCGCGCGTCGTCGTCGATTCACGGGCGCGTACGCAGCCTTCCGCGCGGCTGTTCGTGGAGACGGGTGGCCCGGTGCTGATTGCGACGGTCGAGGGGTTCCCGGCCGCCTGGCGTACCTCGATGGAGGCGCGCGGAGGCGAAGTGCTGGTGCTGCCTTCGGAATCCGGGGCGGACGGGGGAGCGCACGTCTCGCTGGCCGCGCTGTTCGCGGCGCTCGGACAGCGGGGCATGCTGAATGTGATGGTGGAGGGCGGCGGGGTGCTGCTGGGCGCGCTGTTCGACCGCCGCCTCGTGGACCGCCTGTATGCTGTGATTGCGCCGGTTGTCGTCGGTGCCGCCGCCGCGCCATCCGCGATCAGCGGGCGTGGCGCGCAGGTCATGCGGGAGGCGCCACGCCTCCGCGACCTCGCGGTCACCCGACTCGGCGAGGACGTGCTGGTCGAGGGTGTACCGGCCTGGCCGGACGCCACTGCGGACTAGCGGGGGGAGCGGGCATGTTCACGGGAATCATCGAAGAGGTGGGCACCGTCCTCAAGCATGAGGGCGGCGTGCTCGTCATCGCCTGCTCCACGATCATCGAGGGCACCGGGCTTGGTGACTCGATCGCGATCAACGGCGTCGACCTCACCGTCCGCGCGATGGACGCAGCGAGCATGACCTTCGACGTGATGAACGAGACGTACCGCCGCTCCAACCTCGAGGGGTTCGTGGCGGGTGACGTCGTGAACCTCGAACGGTCGGTGACGAGTGCGACGCGGCTGTCCGGTCACCTCGTGCGCGGTGTCGTGGAGACGACGTGCCGGGTGCATTCGTTCACGCCGGAGGGCGAAGCGATCATCGCGCGCTACACGGTGGAGCCGGAGTTCCTGAAGTACATCGTGATGAAGGGGCCTATTTGCCTCGATGGCGCTTCGCTCACGGTGATGGCGCGTGACGACACCTCGTTCTCCGTGTCGCTCGTGCAGTACACGCAGGAGCACACGAACCTGCTGCGCCGGAAGCCCGGCGACGCGGTCAACCTGGAGACGGACATCATTGCCCGGTATGTAGAGCAGATCCTGGAGTCGCGCGCGGCGACCCTCTAAGGGCGTCGACACCACGCGAGGGAAGGTCGGGAGTCATGGCAGCGAAGACAGCACGGACGACGACACGGACATCGACGCGCTCAGGCGTGCCTCGGCCGGCGCAGAAGAAGGGCGCCGCACCGAAGACCGCGGAGGCCTCGAAGGCACCGCGCCGCGCCGCCCGCCGTCCGGCGGAGATGGGCTCGATCGAGGAAGCCCTCGAAGAGCTGCGTAACGGCCGTCCGATCATCGTCACCGACGACGAAGACCGCGAGAACGAGGGCGACATCGTCATCGCTGCGCAGTTCTGCACGCCGGAGTGGGTGAACTTCATGGCCACCCACGCGCGCGGACTGATCTGCGTGCCGCTGACCGAGGAGCGCGCGGACGCGCTGCGCCTGAACCCGATGGCCGACCACAACACGGCACCCCTCGGCACCGCGTTCACCGTGAGTGTCGAGGCGCGGGACGGGGTGACGACGGGCATCTCCGCCGCCGACCGCGCGCGGACGATCATGCAACTCGCGGACCCGAAGGCCGGCGCCGCCGACTTCACCCGTCCCGGCCACGTCTTCCCGCTGCGCGCGAAGCCCGGCGGAGTCCTGCAGCGTGCCGGTCAGACCGAGGCCGCCGTGGACCTCTGCCGGATGGCAGGCCTCGAACCGGCCGGGGTGGTCTGCGAGATCATCAAGGAAGACGGCACGATGGCGCGGATGCCGGACCTGGTGAAGTTCGCGCGCAAGCACCACATGAAGATCCTGACGGTGGCCGACCTCATCGCCTACCGGATGTCCAACGAACGCCTCGTGGAGCGCGTGGACGAGGCCACTTTGCCGACGCACCACGGCACCTTCAAGGTGATCGCGTACCGCACGTTGATCGACGCGAAGGAGCACATCGCGATCGTCATGGGCGACCTGTCCACGCCGGAGCCCGTGCTCGTGCGCGTACACGACAAATGCGTGACGGGGGACGTCTTCGGTTCCATGCGCTGCGACTGTGGCGAGCAACTCGATGCCGCGATGGCGAAAGTCGCAGAGGAGGGCCGTGGCGCCATCCTCTACATGGACCAGGAAGGCCGCGGGATCGGCTTGCACAACAAGATCCGCGCCTACCGCCTCCAGGAGGAGCAGGGCCTGGACACGGTCGAGGCGAACATCGCCCTCGGCCTGCCGGCAGAGAACCGCGAGTACGGCATCGGTGCGCAGATCCTCGTCGACCTCGGCGTGCGGCAGATGCGGCTGATGACCAACAACCCGGTGAAGATCAAGGAATTGGCGACGTTCGGCGCGCTGCGCGGCGCCGGCCTCGATGGCTACGGGCTCGATGTCGTCGAGCGGGTGCAGTTGGAGGTGCCGGCGAACGCGTACAACGTGCGTTACCTGGCGACGAAGCGGGACAAGATGGGGCACATCCTGGCGCAGGACATGCCCGGGGCAGAGTCCTAAGCATGCCTGTGACGTACGGCGAAGACCGTTTTGACGCTGCCGGCCTTCGGGTCGCCATCGTGGTCGCGATGTTCAATGACCAGATTACGAAGCGGCTGGCGGACGGTGCTCTCGCCCTGGCGGCGGAGTATGGCGTCCGCGAGGACGACATCGAGATCTACTGGGTGCCGGGTGCCTTCGAGATTCCGATCGTCGCCCAGCGCCTCGCGGAGGAGGGCGAGGTGGACGCGGTCTGCGCCATCGGCGCGGTGATCCGCGGGGAGACGCCCCACTTCGAACTCGTCTCCGGGGAGACGACGCGGGCGCTGATGGAGATTGGGCGCGAATCTGGGATCCCGATCGGAAACGGCGTGATCGCCACGAACAACCTCGCCCAGGCGGAGGCGCGAGCCGGCGGGGCGGTGGGGAACAAAGGTGCGGAGGCGATGTATGCCGCTCTGCACACGGCGTGCCTGCTCCGACAGATCGACTCAGAAACATCGGCGTAATAACGCTGCGCGATACTCTGCGAGTAGCGGGGCACCGGGACGGAGCGAGCAACATGGCAGCATGGTTATCCGATGACTCCAGCGAGGCCAGTGGCGGCGAAAAGGTCGACATCCTCGCGCATGAGGCGATCTCGCTTGCCCATCAGGTGCTGGAGCGCTTCCCGGAGATGCGCCGTAAGCACATGTTCATCGCGGGTGGCGCAGCCGTCTCTTCGGCCGTGATCATCGCTGCCGGTGTTGCCGTCGCCCGACGCCTCCGTGCGGGCCGCTCCGCCGAACAGGCCGTGAACGAAGTCACCGAGGACGAGCTCGAATGGTTGCGCCTCGTGCCGCGTCCGAAGAAGGCCCGCTTCGGCCGCAGCCGGGATGAGCGCCCGACGGGCAGCGACCGCTAACCGCCGCGCAGGATCAGACAGAACGAGGCCCCTCATCGGAGGGGCCTCGTTGTTGGTCAACCGGCTCGGGCAGGCTGCGCGCGCGACACCTGCAAGCGCGCGCGAGGCCCGCATGCTGTCCTAGCGATAGCCGCCGCCACCGCCGCGGCTGCCACCGCCGCCACCACCGCCGCGGCCACCACCACCGCCGCCGTAGCCACCGCCGCGGCTGCCGCCGCCGCCGCCGTAGCCGCCGCCACCACCGCGGTCGCCACCGCCGCCGTAGCCGCCGCCACCGCGGTCACCACCGCCGCCGTAGCCGCCGCCACCGCGGTCACCACCACCGCCGTAGCCGCCGCCACCGCCGCCGTAGCCACCACCACCGCCGTAGCCGCCACCGCCACGACCGCCGCCGCCGGCTTCACGCGGCTGCGCCTCGTTCACTCGAAGCGCGCGACCGCCGAGCGCCTGGCCGTCCAGCGCAGCGATCGCCTTCTTCGCGTCTTCGTCTTCCATCTCCACGAACCCGAAGCCGCGCGGGCGGCCGGTTTCGCGGTCTTTGGGGAGGCTGCACGAGACAACCTCGCCGTACTGGGCGAACAGACCAGAAACCTCTTCCTCCGTTGCGGTGAAGGGGAGATTCCCGACGTAAATCCTCTGCGTCACTTCCAACACTTCCAGCCGGGGCAGTGCCCCCGGCACCACTGCACGCCGGCCCGGGGCGGCCGGCACTCCACCGCATCTCAGATACCGCAAAGCGTGCAGGTGTTGAACGCCGCTCGAGGTCTGCTGAGCCCGCATGAATATTACACGGGCGCATATCCGATCACGAGCCCCCAATGGCGCGCCCCATCAGATTCAAGGTGACTCACTCAGAGTCCGCTGGAGGAGTACGGCCACAGGACGAGCAGGTGCGTGCCCGCCGCGTTCCACACCAGCAATGGCGGCGAGAACGAGATCGCGCCTGTCACCACGGTTCGAGATGCGCCCGTCGCAACATCGACGATGTCGACGTCGAACAGAGGCATCGATCGTGGGCCGGCCGGCCCCGTGCGACCCGTTTCGCGTGCCACGGCGACATGCGAACCATCCGGGGCGACCTGTCCGAGAGCGCCCCCTGCAATGCATAGAGGGCGCGCAACACCCTCTTGGAAGATCGCGGTCCCCCCACATTCACCGGCACGCTGGAGGACAGCGATGTAACCGCCACCGAACCGCGTGACCGCCACGTCACGAGTCCAGAGGAACTCTGGCGGCGGAGCGCCCGCAAGCGTGGCGAGTGTTCGCCCGCTGGCGGCCTCGATGATCGTAGTGGTGGGTGGGGCCGCCTTCGGGCCAGCACCCCATGCCGGCGAGTAGAAGTAGGTGCCACTGGCGCCGAAACGCACGGGCCACGGAACGTCGAGGTCGCGCCACGTCCCGGCCACGAGATCCTCGAAGCGGGCGACCGTGCCATTCGCGGTCGTCGAGTAGACCAGCAGGTCGCCCGTGGGCGCCCACTCGGGGGCGTCGTTGACCTCATTGCCGCTGCCGATCTGGCGGGTGACACCGCTCGACAGGTCACTCAGGTAACGGCGCCTCGTGCCGCCGAACTCGGCATAAGCGACGTAGCGGCTGGTGGTGGACCAGCGAGGTGCGTACCGGGCGTCGCAACCGCCGCAATCGATCAGCCCCGCCTGCAATCGCCGCGTCGCGCCCGTCTGCAAGTCGACTGACCACATGTCACGTTGCGGCACGCGGTAGCCCGAGGTACCCACCTCGACTTCGCCGGTCTGGATTTCGTAGATCATCCAACGACGGTCGGCGGAGACGGAGCCGCAGCGCACGCCGCTGTACGACCGCCCGCCAACCTCGGCTGCGCCGTTCGCCTCGCGGCATCCGAGAGGCGTTGGTGGGTTCGTGACGGCCGAGCCATCGAGGCGGAAGCGGAGCGGCGGCGCGTTGCTCACTGAGATGACGATGTCGGCGTCCACGAACGCCGCACTGTGTGCGATCTGCGCGCGGTCCTCGAAGAGCGTCTTGGCGACGCCGGTTCGGACATCGATCAGTTGGACGGTGGATGCGACCTCGACCTTACCGGGGAGTGGGGGCGGCGATGGAGAGGCGGTGGGCGTGGGCGAGACACTGAGGGTCGCCGGGGGAGTGGCCTCGGGAGTCGGGGACGCCTCGGGCTTGTCGCCACCTCGGTCGCAGGCGATGGCGACGAGAGCGACAAGCAGGGCGAAGAGCAGCGGGCGGGCGTGCCTCATACTCATAGGACGAGCGTAGGCCTCGGGACGTTCCCGCTCGTCACCGGGATCGCTTGAGGATCCCTCGGCTGTGAGGAGTCGCGAAGGTGCCAGCCGGCCCGGTCCTTCCTCGGCGGATTGCGCACTTCGACCTCGACACGTTCTTCGTTGCCGTGGAGCGGGTGAAGGATCCTTCGCTCGTGGGGAAGCCGGTGCTTGTCGGGCATCGAGGACGGCGCGGGGTGGTGTCGACGGCGTCGTACGAGGCGCGCGTGTTCGGGTGCCGTTCCGCCCAGCCGATGGTGCAGGCGCTGCGGCTTTGCCCGCAGGCGATCGTGGTGCCGACGGACTTCGAGGCGTACCTGGACTTCTCGCGTCGCTTCCACGCGATGCTCGGCGAGGTGTCGCCGTTGGTGGAGTCGGGCGGCCTCGATGAGGCGTTCGCAGACCTGACCGGGATGGGTGTGGACGGTCTCGGCGGTCACGCGGCGGCCGAGGCGTTGCGTGCGCGGGTGCGTAGTGAACTCGGGATCGCCGTGTCGGTGTGCATCGCCGGTTCGAGGACAGCGGCGAAGGTTGGCTCCGATCGCGCGAAGCCGGACGGGCTGATCGAGGTGCCCCTCGGCGGTGACGCCGCGTTCCTGGCGCCGCTGCCGGTGCGCGACCTGCCGTTCGTGGGGCCGAAGTTCGCGCAGGCGCTCGCCCTGGCCGGCATCCGGACGGTTGGCGAGGCAGCGGCGCAGGACCCTCGCTGGATGGCGGCGCAGTTCGGGTCGAGCGGGACGATGCTCGTGGAGCGTGCGAATGGCGTCGACCCGGCGCCTGTGCACGCCGGCGGCCGCGAGCGAAAGCAGATCTCGCGCGAGGTGACCTTCGGCGATGACGTGGCCGACCTCGCCTACCTGCGCGAGGTACTGCGTGAACACGCCGAGCGCGTGGGCGGTGACCTGCGCGCGAGAGGGAAGCGGGCGCGCACGGTGACGCTGAAACTGCGCTGGCAGGACTTCACCACGCTCTCGCGCAGTCACACCCTCGAACGTCCCGCGCAGGCGACGAGTGCGATCCTCGATGCGGCGAACGCACTGTTCGACGAGATCGTGCGCGCCGAGGGCTTCCACCCGGTGCGCCTGATCGGCCTCGGCGTCACCAACCTCGTCGAGGACGTGGTGCAACTCGAACTGCTGGAGGCCGCGAGCGGTGTGACCCCGCTCGGCCGAGGCGACACGCAGCGCCAGGAACGCATCGACGCGGTGCTGGACGCGCTGCGCGAGCGGTACGGGGAAGCCTCGGTGCGGCGGGGCGCTTCGGACGTGGCGAATCTCCGCAAACCCTGACAAGCCCGCGCAAGAGTGGGTTTCAAAGGCCCTCGAAATCGGGGGTTGCGTTTGCGCCTCTCGCCGCCGGTTCCTAGAGTGAGAGGTGGCGAATCTCACGAGACTTCGTCGTGAAATGCACAGGTTTGAGCGCGAGATTTGAGGCCTGGCGTGGCGGAACGTGCGAACGGGACAGCCAACGCTTCGCCGGCAGTGCGCCGCTGGGTCAGCCTCGCGCGGGCCTGCGAAGTACTCGGTGTGAACGAGTCCACCGTGCGCCGCTGGGCAGACTCCGGCGAACTCCACGTCTTCCGCACCCCCGGCGGGCATCGCCGTTTCGCCGAGGACGAGTTGCACGCACTCCTGGAGTCCGGCGGACACCAGCCGGAGCGCGTCCTCGAAAACGCCGCCGTCACTCGCATCCGTCGTGGCCTGCACTCCGGGCGCGATGACGCGAAGTGGAACGACAACATCTCGGCGTCCTCGCGCGACCACCTACGCCCTCTGGGGCGGAGGCTTCTGGAGATCGTTGACGACTACATCTGGCGCCGGGCGCGACGGTCTGACCTCGAGATCGAGATGACGCAGATCGGCGAGCAGTACGCACGCGAACTCCGGCAGCGCGGGATCACCCTGACGCAGGCGATGCAGGCGTTCACGTTCTTCCGCCAGTCCCTCGACCAGGCGGCCAAGCAACTCGCGGAGCGCAGCCGGATGACGCCCGAGGAAGGCCAACAGGCACGCGAGCAGATCGCGGGGCTGGCCGATCGTGTCCTCATCGCCCTCGGCGAGGTGTACGAGCCCGCGACTGTTTAGCACCTCGATGCGGCACCTCGATTGCCTGCGCACCCGACGACTTCGCGGCTAGACTGCGCGCGCTATGGATGAACCGACGCCTTTCGACTCCAGCGCCATCCGCGCCGTCGCCTTCGACGGCTACGGGACGCTGTTCGACTTCACGATGGCCCATTTCCGCGTCGAGGTGACCTCGCTCCTCCTCGCGCAGGGCGTCGAGGTCGACCATGAGGCGTTCTTCGAGACGTGGACGAAGGCGTACGCGCAGGCCGATGTGTGGACGCGCGACGCGGCGGACCCCCGCCCGATGCTCGACCGGATGCTCACCGGCCCGCTGCCGGACTGGCACAGTCAGTGGGAGATCTGGCGTCGCCAGTTCTCCCATGCCCTCGAGACGCACGAGGTACACGGTGATGCGGCTGCCGCCGCTGACCACTTCCGCGCTCGTCTCACGGAGTCGCCGCCGTATATCGACGCCCTCGACACGATCGAGGCGCTGCATACGCGGGGCTACTCGCTCGCGCTGCTGTCCAACGCGGACGAAGACTTTCTTCAGGGGGCCCTCGTGCGGTCGCGGATGCGGTTCTCGGTGATCCAGTCGTCCGAATCGCTGCGGGCGTACAAGCCGCACCACGCCGTCTTTGGAGCGCTCTGTGGCCGCCTCGGCCTTGAGGCGCCCGAGGTGCTGTATGTGGGTGACTCGCCGATCGCGGACGTCACCGGGGCGCATCGGGCGGGGTTGCGGACGGCCTGGGTGCGGCGGACGGAGTTCCCATATCCCGAGCGCGCGCCGCAGCCGGACCTGAGTCTGGACAACCTCGCGGGGCTCCTCGACGCGCTGCCGCCTCGGGCGTAGCAGGCCGCCTCGAAGGTGCCGTGCGCGCGTTGCCGCGCGGCGCATGGCGCACGTATACTTCCGTGACGAATCGGTGTACCTGTGTGATCGGTTAAGCATGCGGATCGCCTGCCAGCAGGAGGACCTGCACCGCGGCCTGTCGGCCGTGGCCCGCGCCATCCCCACTCGGACCACGTTGCCGATCACTCAGCACGTCCTGCTGGAGGCCGAGGGCGACCACCTGACGCTCTCCGCGACCGACGCCGAGACCATCGCCATCACTTACCGCATCGACGCAAAGGTGGACGAGGCTGGCTCGATCACGCTTCCCTCTCGCCTGATCTCGGACTTCGTGGCCACGCTGCCGCGCGAAGAGATCACGATGAAGTTGGCGGAGCGCTCGCGGCAGGTGAGCCTCGCGTGCGTGCGCAATACCGCCTCAATCGGTGGCATGGATCCCGACGATTTCCCGCCGATCCCGACCGTCGAGGGCAGCGACTCGATCACGATCGAGGCACCGCGCCTGCGGACGGCGATCGCACAGACTGTGTTCTCGGCGGCGACGGACGACTCGCGACCGGTGCTCACGGGCGTGCACTTCCACTTCGGTGGCGGGTCGCTCCGCCTCGCGGCTGCCGACGGCTTCCGGCTCTCGGTACACACGATGCCGATCGAGTCGAAGGTCGAGCGCGCGGTGATCGTGCCGGCGCGCGCATTGAGCGAACTCGGACGGCTGCTGAGCGAGGCCGTCGAGGGCAAGGTGGAGATCACCTTCAACCCCGCGGGTACGCAGGTGCAGTTCGATGTCGGCCACGCGCGGCTGACGGCGAACCTGATCCAGGGGACGTTCCCGAACTACGAGCAGTTGATCCCGGCGCAGCGCACGACGCGCACCGAGGTCGCCGTGGCGGAGTTCATGCGGGAGACACGGATCGCCTCGATCTTTGCGCGCGACGGCTCCGGCATCGTGCGGATCATCGCGACACCCGGTGAGGCCTCGGAGCCCGGCCGCCTGGTGATCACGGCGCGCGCCGAAGAGGTGGGCAACAACGAGGGCATCCTGGACGCCGTCGTCGAGGGTACCGAGGCGAAGATCGCCTTCAACGGCCGCTACCTGATGGACGTGCTGAACGTCCTCGACGCTGACCGCGTGGCGATCGAGACGACGTCGCCGTCATCACCCGGTGTGCTTCGGCCGGTGGGGAACGATCGGTTCGTGCATGTAGTGATGCCGATGTTCGTTCAATGGTAGCGAAAGACTGAGGTACCTTAGCAATTAGAGGCACCTCGCCGCGTACCTCGATCGACCCGCTCGACGCCACGATCTCCGCACTCAGCGCGCGCAGCAGCAGGTCGAAGTCGTCTCCCTCGATCGCTTCCGCCCACTTCTGGATGATGTGCAGCGCCCGGGGCAAGTCGCGCTCGATCAGTGCCAGGTCGAAGTTTCTTGCTGGTTGGACTGCCTCGGCATCCCGTCGCCGCTCCTCCAGCAACGCCCGCCGCGTCGCGAGCGCCTTCGACTCCGCGGCGAGGATGTCCTCGGGCAGGTCGCCTCGCGTGAAGAGCTGGACGAGGCGGCGCTGCCGGGCCTCGACTTCGTCGAGTTCGGCGAGGACGGGTGCCAGCGAAGGAGACACGGGGGCCGTTTCGCCGATGAGGAGCCTAACCTCCGCCAGAATGCGGTCAGGAGTCGCCAGCACCTCTGCGAGCGCCGTCCGCACGGCGGCCTCGATCTTCTCCAGGCGGACGTAGCGCGAGGCGCATGTGGTCTCGCCGGGGCCACTCGATCCGCGCGAGCAGCGGTAGTACAGGTACCGCCCGCCATTGACCGCGTGCCCGACCATCGCCGCCTCACACTCCGCGCAGCGGATGCGACCGGCGAGCGCATAGCGGCGTGTCGCTACCGCTCGAACGCGACGCGCGGGATCGGTCAGCCGCCGCTCCGCCGCCGCGAACAAGTCAGGCGAGATGATGGCCGGCGTCGCGCCGTCAACCTCGATCCAGTCGGCCTGATCCCGTTCGACCACCCGCCGCCGCCAGCGGTTTCGCGAAGCGTCGCGCACCTTCTCAGCGCGTGTCCGCCGATAGATCGTGCGCCCGGTGTAAGTCTCGTTCAGAAGCACCCGCCGAATCGTCAGCGCGTACCAGCTACCGCCCCCGAACGCCGGGAGCACTTCCCGGTTGAGGGCATTCGCGATGCCGTTGCAGGACGCGCCACCGAGGAAGTCCTCAAAGATGCGCTTGACGATCGACGCCTGGACCTGATCGATCGTTCGGTGGCCGGTCGCTGGGTCATATGTGTAGCCGTAGATGCCTCGACCGACTCCCTGGGGCAGTCTCCCACCTCGCGCACGTTCGGCCTTGCCGCGCATCGTGCGCTCGACGATCTTCTCGCGCTCGACCTCGGCGATGAACGCGCGGGCGGCGAGGATGAAGCGGCCGACGGCCGTGTCCTCAAATCGCTCGGTGACGAACTCCAGTTTCGCGCCAGCCTGCTGTATCTCGTCGAACAGGACGCCGATGTGATTCTGGTTCCGCGAGAGCCGGTCCACGGCGTAGGCGACGACCACGTCGGCCTCGCCCCGCTTGAGGATGCCGCGCAAGGTCTCGACGCCGTCACGATCGAGCGAGAACCCGCTCGCCGCGTCACGGATGCAGCGCATCACCGACCACCCGCGGGCGGCCGCCAGTTCGATCGAGGCGCGCTCCTGGGTGTCGAGGGACGTCCCGTCGCGCTCTTGCGCATCGGTCGAGACTCGGGAATAGACGATCGCTCGCATCTGTCGCTCCTACTCGCTCTCAGGCGAGCCAGTTCTCCACGATGAGGTCGGGGACTCTCGTGAAGTGTCTGGTGTTGGCCGTCACGACGACCATCCCGCGCGCAAGTGCGATCGAGGCGATCCGCATGTCCGCGTCGCCGATCGGCGTGCCCGCCCGCTCCAGCGTCACGCGCAGCCCGCCGTACGCCCGCGCCGCCTCGGCGTCGAAGGGAAGGACGGCGAGGTTGGGCAGGAGTGCCGCTTCGATCCGCTCGACCAGTGCCGTTGAACGGTCGCTGAGCCGGAGGGCGCCGTACAGCAGTTCCCCGAGCGTAATGCTGGACGTTGCCTGCTCATCGGGGGGTGTCGCGGCGAGCCGCCGCACCAGTGCGGGTTGAGGCGCGCGCCGGAGCAGGTCGCTCAGGATGTCGGTGTCGAAGAGGTACTTCACGCCTTCAGCCTCACCTTGCGACCGGTGTCTCTCTGGCGGGCGCTGGCCACATCGACGAGGAACGCATCGATCTCCGTGTCCTCTACATCAGCCCAGGCGCCCACGAGCGCGAGGGCGCCTGCGGGGCGGTCTCCAGTCGGGCGTTCCGCCTCCAGCCGCGCGAGGTCTTCGATGCTCACCAGCGCGGCGACCGGGCGCCCGTGGCGCTCGATCACGACGTGCTCGCCGCGGTGGAAGACTTGATCGACCGCCGCTGCGATGTTGGCGCGGACCTCCGCGAGCGGCATCCGTCTGGTCATGAGCCCCTCCGCTTCAATATGTACCATTTGTACCGTATATCGACCCATCCTGTCCAGTGGGAGGAGTGAGCATCGCCGCGAGCGCAGCCTGAACCCGGCGCTGACTTTCAAGCCGGAGGTGAGGCGTGAGCAGGCGGTCGAGCGAACGTGCCTGCCGCCGCCCCAGGACGAGTTGCGTGCTCGGGTCGTCTACCCCGGCCGCGCGCAATGACTCGGCGAGCGCCGAGGCCAGCCCGTGACGGGTTACCCGGACAAGGCCCGCCCGCGCCGCCCAACCCCTGAGCCTCTCGTGTGCGGCGCGTGTCGTGATCGGTGCGCCGGTTTTTCGCCCGGGGAAGACGAACTCTGAGCCCTCGCGCCGGGCTCCGACATGAAGACGGATCAGCGCGCCGGGCGCTGGGCCGATGATGAAGACGTCGCGGCGGGCTCGCCCTCGGCCCAGCGAGACGGTGCAGCTCATCCGATCCGCGCCCCAGTTCACGTCACCCCACCGGAGCGCGCAGATCGAAGCGAGCGGAAGCGCCGAGCAGCACAGGAGTCCCGCGAGTGCGCCGGACTCGACGGACTCCGCTTCCGCGACGTGCAAGATGTCTCGCAAGGCGGCAACGTCGAGCGTGGGCCGTTGGATGACCCGACCGCGCTGGCCTCCAAGCCGGATGCCCGCGTCGTGCCATCCTCGCGACGAGCCTGCTGGGAGCGCGGCGTCGAGCGCCGCCAAGCGTCGTCGCCCTTCCTCAGGGGAGACATCGAGTTGCAGCAGGCGCTGGACCGCCCGATGGCGGGTCTCCGCCGTCGACTTCGAGCATGGCTGAGATGGTTCCATCAGGGGCCTTCCCGCGAGTGCGGGGTTGCCGATGATGTCTATCAGCGATGTTCCTCCTCCGCTCCGGATGAGATCTCGGCGAAGTGTCCGGAGCTGACTCACTTCGGCATCGACCGTCCGAGTCGCGGCACCCTGTGCGCCCCTGACTGCGCGGAATCTTTCGATGAGCAAGAGTTCACTCTCCGACAGCGCCGGGATCATTTCCGCAGCGAGGACGAACAGCGGCTTTTGCTGAGGCGCGTTCATCCGACACCGACCGGCTGGTGGATCGGTCGCACGTTGGAGTCATCCGGGGAACGGCGGGGCTTCATCGCCGCGACCTTTGCGAGGGCGGCATCGATGTCCCGGTGGACGTAGTGCTCGTCCATGAGTCGAGGACCGCCAGTCCAGCCCCCAGCCATTGCGACGACGAAACGTGGGGCGACCTCGGTGCCCAGCGTCGCGAAGGCGTAGCGGAAGGCATGTGGGGTGTAGCGCGCGATGCTGGCCTGGGCGCAGACCTCCGTGAGGCGCCGGTTAATCTCGCTGTAGGACACCGGCATACCGCGTCGTGAGCGCCAGAGCGGCCCGGGTACACCGATGCCCACCCGAGCCGAGAGGCCGCGCGCCGTCGCCCAGAGGTTGAAGGCGGTGGCGTACGCATCAATCAGCATCATGACTGTCGCTGGGATCAAGAACTCTCCTGAGTCCTTCCAGTACTTGGCGTGCACGAGCATCCGCCCTCCACCATCGGGTTCGCGCTGGACGGCTGCTCCGTCGAGTTCCCGGACGGCGTTCACACGGGCTGCAGTGAAGAACATGGTCTGGAACAGCGCCGAGTCGCGGGGGCCGCGCCAACCGGGATCGGATTCCGCCGCTTGGATGACGGCGTCTACCTCTGCCGCACTCGGTGCAGACCCCCGTCCGTAGTTCCGAGTCAGCGGCTTCGGGAGGCGGTACCTGTTCCCGACGCGCTCAGCGAGGAGTCGGAGCGCCGCATCAACGGCCCAACGTGGCTCGGCGATGCCGCCAGCGCGCAGTTCAGGTGCGAGTAGCGAGGCGGCGGCGTACGCCGCGCTCCTCCGCGCTGGCACGGTCCAGCCAGCCACCTCCGGGCCACCGCCCGCCCTTGCGGTGCTGGTGAGGATCGAGCCGAGCAGGTCACAGTCTTCGAACAACTCAAGCAGCGATATAGGCCGACCGCGGCGCTCGGCAGCCAGTTTCAGGATGTCGCCTAGCCCCCAGCGGTACTGCCTGGCCGTCTTAGGTGCGTAGGCATGGTCCAACCTGGTAGCGAAGGTCTCCAGGAGCGCCTCGGGCGTGGCGGGTGTCGGGCGGGCTGGCATCCGGCGGTTCCGGCGTGGCGACGTGCATGTGGCGAAGGCCGAGCCGGGGAAGCGCCCCTGTTCTGGCTCAGAGCGTCGCTCAGAAAAATCTCGTCGGATTTCGGGCGGGGAAAGGATCTGGGCGGCGGTGTCCGTGCCGATCCCCGGACGCCCGAACTTTCGACCCACCCTCCCCGCGCCAGGATCGGCCTGCTCCGGCCGACTTCCGATCGTCGGAATCTGAAGCCTGTCACCGACTTCCGATCGTTGATGAGTAGTTCGGGTCTTGGAAGTGGGCACGGTCACTTGGCGTCCGCCGCGTCCTCGGCCTCGATCGCCTCCATCGCGATGGTGAGGAGGCGGCGCCACAGTTCGTCCCAGGCGGCCGATCGCTCGCGCGTCTCGGCTAGGGCGAGGCAGACGACCGGAAGAGGAGGCTGGTTGGGACGGCGTCGAGAGGCCATACGGCCAGTTGACTCTTAGCCCGGGAGACGACTGTCGTCATTTGGAGACGCCTGCGGTATTTCAGGCGACTTTCGGAGACAGATTCAAGCGATACGTTCCTTTGGAGCCACCAGAGATAACGAGCGTCTTCCATGCAGGATGTCGCTTGAACACGTCGCTCATCTTGCTGTTCGCGCAGGTCGAGCCTGCCAGCGCCAGCCTGCCGCTCAGTGCACCCCGTCCATCGAGGTGCGCACGGTGCAGGTTGCGGATCGCCATTGCCTGGCACTCCGAGAACGTCAGTGGCTCGTGCAGCCATCTCGCGGTTCGGTAGTCGCTGCTCGGATAGAAGTCGTTGCCTTGAACTGTCCCGACGTTTGACTCTTGCAGCAGGAGAGCTAGGAGGCTTGAAGACGGGATCTGTCCGCGGCTGATCTCGTCACGGGCCAGTCCGATCTGCTGTGAGAGGACGCGCAGAACGCCTTCTGACTGACGGCGGAGCATCGCGACATAGGCTTCCGCGTCCTGCTCCTCGCGTCCCGGAGTCAGGCAAGCGATGAGCTTGCCGAACTCGCCCAGAATCCCATCGTCGGAGAGGATCTCGATTAGGCGGACTGCGCGAACGTATGACACTGCGAAATTTCGGTCGGGACCCAGCGGCAGCTCATCTCGGAATATGTCGAACTTGTACCCATCAGCGGGGTCCACGTTATCGAGCCCGGCCGCGAGAGATGAGATCCGGCGGTCTACGCATTGGGAACAGCGTCCGCAGTGCGGGGTCGCACGGTGAAGGTTCCGACCCAGGCCACAGGAAACGGTGTAGGGCAGAAGTCGCTCTCCGCCGAACTCCTTCAGGCGTGTGAACACGTCGGCCCGCGTCCGATCCCAGAACGGGTTCCGGAGGATCGGTGCACCCGGTGAGACCATCTGGAACAGGATGTTGAACAGCCGGATGAAGACGGGATGCGTCGAGCGAGTGGCCAACGCCCCAACCAACTGTGCGTTGATTTCCGGGTTCACGCTCACCCACCCGTTGTCGGCCAGAAGGACATCGGGCGCTTGAAGTTGCGCGGCCAGGGCCGACGCCGCGCTCGCATACAGAAACGAGCGAGAGCGCATGGTCGACTCGGAAGGTTCCCGTCCGCTCAGGTTCGCGCGGACTCCGACCCTGCCGATGGTCCTACCCGGGAAGAGGCCGTGGAGTCCCTTGAAGAGTTCCTCGCGACGCCCAGTGAGGCGCGTCGCAGAGCGATGCGACAAGAGGATCGGGCGGTGTCCTTCGGCGAGTTGCTCGACGACCGCGGTTAGAGAGTCCGCGCCACCTGAGAAGGCGATCACCACGTCCGCCTCCCCACCGGGTGGGGCTGCGAGATCTTCGAACGCGAGGCGCTGGAGGGAGGGTTGCTTCGCGGCGACGAACGCGAACTCCCAGTCATCATCCGAGGCGAACCCGATGCACTCTTTGAGCGCGCTGCCGACTTCTAGGCTGTTCCAGAAGTCGGGGTCGTTGACGGGCATGACTAGTCCGAGGCGCCGCCGCCAGTCGCGGTTCGAGGGCTCGGCATCTCCCCCGCGACTTACGGACTGGTCGGCCGCAAGTGCATAGGCACCGATCCGGACCAGATCGAGCAGGCGACGGTCGATCGCTCCTCGGAAGCCATCCTCGAGGTTGTGGAACGAGAAGTTCACTGTCGCGCGATCGCCGGAGGTGATCAGGTGTTCAGTACCGCGCCAGTCACCGCGCCACTTGGACGGCGTCGACGCGCCATCGCAGAGGAAGAGGACTTCCCCGCTCATCCCTCCTCACCCTCACGCTTGATCTCGCTGCGCAACTTCCGAAGGGCAACCGCGACAAAGCCTGCCACGTCCTGCCGCGTGATTCCGGCGTCGCCTCGCTCGAACTGCTTTTTCGAGAGCCACTCTCCGGCGAAGTCCCTCACGATCACGGCTGACTCACGAGCGTGCAGGTCGACCTCTCGGAGCAAATCGCTGCTTCCGGCGACGCCGAGGCGTCCGGGAGCCTCGCGGTCGAGGGCAGACTGGAGGACACGTGAGACGAAGTCACCAAAGAACAGGCGGGAGACCTCGCCGAACTGGCGCTCGGTTGAGTGCGCGCGGAAGGCGCGCTGGAGGTCTTCCACAGTCGAACCGAAGAGGCCGACCGACTGTGTCGCGACGGTGTCCATGAGGGCGCGCCGAAGCGCAAGCGCCGCAAACTCGCCAGCCTGCGACCCGTCCGCTTCGGCCGCAGCTCCGCTACGCGCGACGTCAGCAACGCTTGCGAGGAAAGCGAGGGAGGACGTGCCCGCCTCCCCGCGAAGCCCGAGACGGGCGGCTTCCGCCGCGAACTCGCCTTGACGGGCGGCGGTCATCAGTCCGACGAGCAGGCCGTAGGCGCGAACGACGGCGGAGTCGGCACCCAGCGTTCGGAGGTACGCCTCGGAGGCGAGGAGCGTCGCAGCGGCGATCCGGCTCGCCGAGCCCGCATCCGACTCCATCAGGCCGACGACAGCCTGCCAGCGTTTGCTCTTTGGGAGCCGACCGAGGCGGACGTGGCCCATGCTGGCACCCTCGAATCCGGCTGAGACGTCGGCCAGTTATACAGGAACCCGACGCGACCGCGGATGTGGTGTGGCAGTTCCTGCTCGCGGGCCGTCGAATTGTCAGGCTGGTGTCTCTTCAGATGGCGGTAACAACTGGTTAGTGGGTCAGTTGACCCGGCACCGCTGAACACGCTCTCAGGCGAGGTACCATCCGGACTCAGATTCGAGGGTGGCCGATGAAACTCTTGGCCAACACCGGCGGCGAGCGAGTCGTCGATGAACTCCGCGCGGCACTCGCGCCGGGGTCGACGCTGGACATCGCCACATCCACGCTGTCGGTGTTCGCGTTCCAGGAGGTTCGAGACCTTCTGGGCCGGCTGTCGAAATCCCGGATGGTTCTCCCGCCGCTGCCGGAGGGAGGACTCGGGCTCCTCGGTGGGGAGGCCGATCGGAGCTATCGGAATTCGCTCCAGACGCGCTGGCTCGCTCGGGAAGTCGCCGCGTGGCTGGAGGCGACCGTCGAGGTGCGTACCGCGCGGGGGGCGATCCCTCAGTCTGCATTGATCGCCAGATCGGAAGTCGGTGAGGCCGGCACCGCCATCACAGGTACCTGCTCCCTCACTACCTCCGGGCTCGGCATCACGCCGACCAGTGACCTGAGCCTCGTGCAGGTGACCGACGCGGCAGGCGAAGCCGAGCGCCTCTGCCAGTGGTTCGAGACTCTGTGGAACGGGCTACCGGGCGGTGACGAGGCCAAGCGCACTCTTCTCGCCGAGGTCCGCGCACTGAGTGACGACCGATCACCTGCGCTGATCTACTTCCTCACCCTCCGGTACCTCTTCCAGGGCTCCGAAGGTGATCTCGACGAGGACCGGATCATCAAGTCGGCAACTGGCATCCGAGAGACGACGATCTGGAAGAAACTCTTCAAGTTCCAACGCGACGGTGTGCTCGGCGCGATCGACAAGCTCGAACGGTTCGGCGGGTGCATCATCGCGGACAGCGTCGGCCTCGGTAAGACGTTCGAGGCGCTCGCGATCATCAAGTATCACGAGCTGCGGAACGATCGAGTGCTGGTACTGGTCCCCAAGCGCCTCCGGGACAACTGGACCCTCTACAAGTCGAACGATCGCCGCAACATCTTGGCGTCGGACCGATTCAACTATGACGTCTTGAACCACACTGACCTGTCCCGCGATGGTGGACTGTCGGGCGACATCGACCTGTCATACGTGAACTGGGGGAACTACGACCTGGTCGTGATCGACGAGTCGCACAACTTCCGGAATAAGAATGCCTCCAACACGGGTGAAACCCGGTACGACCGGCTGATGCGACGGATCATCAAAGAGGGCGTGAAGACGCGGGTGCTGATGCTCTCGGCAACGCCGGTCAACAACCGCCTAGCCGACTTGAAGAACCAGATCGCGTTCGTGACTGAAGGCGAGGACGGTGCGCTTGAAGATCACGGCGTCCGCAGCATCGAGGGCACTGTCCGCCTGGCGCAGTCACAGTTCAAACGCTGGCTCGAATTACCCGACGCGGCAAGGCGCCCGGAGCGGCTCCTGGACATGCTGGGGTTCGACTACTTCAAGCTGCTGGACCTCCTCACCATCGCGCGGTCCCGCAAGCACATCCAGAAGTACTACGGGCTCGATGAGGTCGGCGCGTTCCCGGAGCGCCTGAAGCCGATCAATCTGCGGCCGGACGTGGATCGTCGCGGCGAGTTCCAGCCAGTTCGGGAGATCAACAACGAGATCCGCCGGCTGACTCTGGCCGTGTACGCGCCGCTGCAGTACCTCCTACCCAGCCGACAAGCTGCGTACGACGAGCGGTATCGCCAGCAGATCCGAGGCGGCAACGGCTTCTTCCGGCAGGCAGATCGCGAGGCGAGCCTCATCCACCTCCTCCGGGTGAACGTCCTGAAGCGCATGGAGAGTTCCGTCGTCTCGTTCAGCCTCACTCTCCGCCGGCAGTTCGAGGACATCGAACGAACGCTGGCCCGGATTGCGAACCAAGCGGAGGACTTCGACGAAATCGATATCGAGGACTTCGATGCCGACGATCCCTTGTTCGAGAGTCTGGCAGTCGGCCGCAAGGTCAAGGTGCTCCTGAAGGACATGGACCTCGTTCGGTGGCGGCAAGACCTCACCGAAGACCGCGACCGCATTCGGCGTCTCCTCGACGCCGCCGAGCAAATCGATGCAGTGCGCGATGCCAAGATCGAGGCGCTTCGCGACGTGATCCGCGAGAAGATCCGGACACCGCTCAACCCCGGGAACAAGAAGGTGCTGATCTTCACAGCGTTCGCGGACACGGCCCGCTATCTCTACGGCGAGATCGCACCGTGGGCCACGAGCGAATTGGGTGTGCATTCGGCGATGGTCACAGGGACAGGGGGCAACCAAGCAACGTTACCCGGTCTCCGGCGCGATATGGGCAGCATCCTCAGCGCGTTCGCGCCGCGAGCGAAGGAGCGCCCCGCGGAGTTCGATGGCGATGGCGAGATCGAACTGCTGATCGCGACCGACTGCATCAGCGAGGGGCAGAACCTCCAGGACTGCGACACCGTTGTGAACTTCGACATCCACTGGAATCCCGTGCGGATCATCCAGCGGTTCGGGCGGATCGACCGGATCGGCTCGCCGAACGCGCGCATCCAGCTGGTGAACTTCTGGCCGAATATCGAGCTAGAGGAGTACATCAACCTGGAGCAACGGGTGAGCGGGAAGATGGTGTTGCTTGACATCTCCGCGACGGGTGAAGAGAACGTCATCGAGTATCAGGCCGGCAACCAGATGAACGATCTGGAGTACCGGCGAGAGCAGCTGCTCAAGCTCCAGGACACGGTGATCGACCTCGAGGATCTGTCGAGCGGGGTCTCGATCACCGATCTCACGCTGAACGACTTCCGCATCGACCTCGCGGGGTTCGCGAGGGCGCATCCTGGAGAGATCGAGGGGCTGCCGTTCGGTACCTTCGCCGTCACCACGACGCCGGACGCGGATATCCCACCGGGCGTGGTCTTCTGCCTTCGCGCCGTTGGTGAGGGCGTCCTGAAGGCTGCCGATCCCGCCTATCCCCTGGCGCCTCACTACGTCGTCCACGTGGGCGAAGACGGGGCCGTGCTGCTGCCGTTCGCTCAAGCGAAACAGGTGCTCGACCGGCTGAAGCGCCTCACTGGCGGGCGCGAGGTACCGGACACCGAGGCAGTCACACGGTTCGACCGTGCGACGAAGGGCGGGCGCGAGATGGGCGCAACGCACGATCTGCTGGCGCAGGCCGTGGGGTCGATCGTGGGCAAGGGCGAAGAGCGCGCAATTGCCAGCCTCTTCACGCCTGGCGGCACGCACGCCCTCAAGGGAGAGTTCCACGGCATCGACGACTTCGAGGTGCTGACGTACCTCGTTGTGTTGCCGCAGGAGTAGAGGTGTCGCTCGCCCGGGTGGTCGAGGCGCTTGGGCTCCCGCCGGGCGCGCGCGTGGACCGGCGCGTCCCGAAGACGCTGCTGCTTGAACACGGCGCGCCCACCTCGGCAGACAAGCGCCAGATCCAGGACGGTATCGAGGCGATCGTCTGGGTTGCGGCGCTCAAGCCATCGACCGCCGGCGTGCCAGTGTTCCGGGATGACGTGCGCGAGTACCTCGAAGTTGCCGTGACGACGGTGTCGCTGCGCCCGCAGGCGAAAGCGGCCCGCCTCACCGAGCTGATCCACCGGGCCATCCCCTACCCCGTAGTGCTGGTGAGCGAGGAGGACGAGGGTGTCTCCATCTCTCTGGCGCACAAGCGGTGGTCGCTGGGACAGTCGGGCGAGGTCGTGATCGAATCGGTAGAGCGCACCGGAGTGTTCCGTCCGGATCGACCTTCGCCAATGGAGGCCGCGTTCCTCGCCAGCCTGGCGCTCGCCGGTTCGCCGAGGACTGACCTCTATACGCTCTACCAGGGCTGGATCGACCGCGTCTCCGCATTGTCAGCCTCGGTTGTCACCGGCACCTTTACACTCCCCCAAACCGCCGAGGCCGCCGCCACCCGCCGCGGGGCGCTCCTGCGCCACGCCGAGTTGCAGCGCGAGATTGCGACGCTCCGAGCGTCCGCGCGGATCGAAAAGCAAGTGAACAGGCTGGTCCGTCTGAACCTCACGATCCAGCGATTGGAAGCCGAGCGGGCCATCGCCGTCGGCGCACTCTAGGGGTACCACGTATGGAGAAGCTGACGGCTGGCGATCCTGGCACGCAGTCCGCGGACGTCGTTACGGCGAACATCGAGGCCTTGCACGCGCTGTTCCCTGCGGCGTTCACCGAAGGCCAGGTCGACTTCGACGCCCTCCGGCAGTTGCTCGGCGACGCGATCGACGACGGCGACGAGAAATATGGCTTGACGTGGCGCGGGAAGCGCGCTGCCCGGCGCCTCGCGCTCACGCCCTCAATGGGGACGCTCCGACCGGCGCCTGCCGAGAGCGTCGATTGGGATACGACGCAGAATCTAATCATCGAAGGTGACAACCTCGAAGTGCTGAAGCTTCTTCAGAAGTCATACGCGGGCGAGGTACAGCTGATCTACATCGATCCGCCGTATAACACTGGCGGCGACTTCGTATATCCAGATGACTTCACGGACAACATCCGGAACTACCTTGAAGTCACGGGGCAAGTCGGGAACGTTGGCCGTATCTCGTCAAACGTCGAGACATCGGGGAGGTTCCACACGAATTGGCTAGGCATGATGTATCCGCGGATGCTGCTCGCTCGCGAGATGCTCCGTCCGGATGGTGTGATCTTCATCAGCATCGACGACCACGAAGTAGCGGCCTTGCGTCTCTTGATGGATGAGGTGTTCGGCAACGAAAACTTCATCGCTTCGGTGATCTGGCAGAAGGTGTACGCCCCTAAGAGCAGCGCCAAGCATTTCTCCGAGGATCACGAGTACGTATTGATCTACGCCAGAGACGCGGACAGTTGGCGGCCGTTACTCCTACCGCGGACGGACGAGCAGAACGCCGTCTATCGCAATCCGGACCACGACCCTCGCGGCGACTGGCGCCCCAACAATCTGGCGGCCCGGAATTACTACAGCAAGGGCACATATTCGATCACTTGCCCCGGAGGTCGCGTCATTCCTGGACCCCCGAGCGGCAGCTACTGGAGACTCTCGAGGTCACGCTTCGACGAGCTAGATCGCGATGGCAGAATTTGGTGGGGCGAAGAGGGCAACAATGTCCCTGCCCCCAAGATCTTCCGATCCGAGGTCAAGGATGGGCGCGTCCCGCAAACATTCTGGGGGTACAAGGAAGTAGGCCATACTCAAGAGGCCAAGAAGGGGATGCTCGAGCTCCTTGATTTCGAAAGTTCGGAATCGGTATTCGATACTCCCAAGCCCGTGAGGCTAATCGAGCGAATGCTCCGGATTGGCACTGATGCAGATGGGCTAGTGCTTGATTTTTTCGCCGGGTCAGGCACCACTGCGCAGGCCGTGCTGAACGTCAATAGCGACGACGGTGGTCGCCGCAGGTTCATCCTTGTGCAATTGCCTGAGCCGACGGGGCGCGACGATTTCCGGACCATCGCCGACGTCACGAAGCAGCGAGTTCGGCGGGCTGGGATCAAGCTCGCCGAGCGGAGTCCCATGGTGAAAGGGGACATCGGCTTTCGAGTGCTCAAACTCGATTCGAGCAATATCAGAGAGTGGGCGCCAGATCGGGACGACCTGCCGGGCAGCCTCGATGCCGCTGTAGCGAATCTGCGGGACGACCGTACTCAGGATGACATCCTCTACGAACTGCTCCTGAAGCGTGGCATCGAACTGACCGCGCCGATCGAGCAGCGGCAGATAGCGAAGAAGACGGTGCAGAGCATCGGCGCGGGGACGCTCTTCGCGTGCCTCGCCGCGCAGATCGAACGGCAGGACGCCGAGCCCTTGGCTCTAGGGATCGTCGCCTGGCACAAGGAACTCGCTCCGGCGGGTGAGACGCGGGTGGTGTTCCGGGACAGTGCGTTCGTCGGCGACGTTGCGAAGACGAACCTCGCTGAGATCCTCAGGCAGCACGGGCTGACCGACGTAAAGAGCATCTAGCGATGGCGATGCAGATCCACTTCGAGCCTCACCTGACGCATCAGGAGGCGGCGATCGACGCCATCGTCGACCTGTTCCGCGGCCAGGAGTTCGCGCAGCAGGAGTTCACCGTCTCGCGCACGTTCGCGGCCGGACAGTTGGGCCTCCCTGACGAGGACGGCGTGGGCCGGGGCAACCGGCTGCTCCTCCTCGACGACGCGATCCGCGACAACCTAATGGAGGTCCAGTTGCGGAACGGGCTGCGTCCGTCGGATGCGTTGCGCAGTATGGACTTCACGGTTGAGATGGAGACGGGCACCGGCAAGACGTACGTTTACCTGCGCACGATCTTCAAGTTGCACCAGACGTACGGGTTTACCAAGTTCGTCATCGTGGTGCCCTCGATCGCCATTCGGGAGGGCACGTACAAGACCATTCAGATCACCGCTGAGCACCTGCGGGGCCTGCACAACAACCTGCCCTTCTCCGCCGGGAACAACTACTTCGTCTACGATTCCTCGAAGCCCGGTCAGGTGCGCAACTTCGCCACCAGTGCCGACCTCCAGGTCATGGTCATCACCGCCAGCGCGATGCGCGCGCGGAACGTCGTCCGGTTCTACCAGCCTAGCGAGCAAACGAACGACGAGCCCCTGATCAACCTCGTGAAGCAGACCCGGCCGATCGTGATCGTGGACGAGCCGCAAAAGGTGGACGCCGGCCCGGACAGCGCGGGCAAGCGCGCGCTGGAGGATCTGGCGCCGCTCTGCACGTTGAGATACTCGGCGACCCACGTCGATAAGCACCACATGGTCTACCGCCTCGACCCCGTCGACGCGTACGAGCAAGAACTCGTGAAGCAGATCGAAGTCGCCTCCGCGACCGTCGAGGATGCTTACAACCGCCCGTACGTGCGGCTCCTCGACACCCGCACGCGGCAGAAGACGAAGGTCGAGGCGGAGGTCGAGTTCGATGTCGCTTCGACGGGCGGGGCCGCGACCCGCACCCGGCGCTGGCTGACCTCGGGCACCGACCTCGAGCAGGAGACGGGGCGGGCGCTCTATCGCGACGTGAGCATCGGCGAGATCCGCTCGGCGAAGGGCGACAAGTTCGCGGAACTGCGTATCCCCGGCGACGTGCAGTTCCTCCGCCCCGGCGAAGCCTGGAACGACGTCGACCAACTCGGCCTCGAACGCCAGATGATTCGGCGGACGGTTAAGGAGCACCTCGACAAGGAGAAGCGCCTGCGTCCGCTGGGGATCAAGGTGCTCTCGCTCTTCTTCATCCCGAGTGTGGATCTCTACCGTCAGTACGACGAGGACGGGAACCAGGTGCAAGGTGACTACGCCCGCATCTTCGAGGAGGAATACGAGCGGGCCTCAAAGCATCCGGACTACAGCACACTCTTCGGAGAGGTCGATCTCGTCCATGACGCCTCGGTGGTGCACGACGGCTACTTCTCCATCGACCGCAACCGGCGATGGACCGACACCGCCGAGAGCAACGACAACGGCCGCCAGGCGGCGGAGCGTGCGTACAGCCTCATCATGCGTGACAAGGAGCGGCTGCTCAGTTTCGAGACGCCGCTGAAGTTCATCTTCTCCCACTCCGCGCTGCGGGAGGGGTGGGACAACCCTAACGTATTCCAGATCTGTGCCCTCCGCGAGATGTCCTCGGATCAGAGCCGCCGCCAGACGATAGGTCGCGGACTCCGCATTTGCGTCGACCAGACGGGCCAGCGCCGCCGTGGTTTCGACATCAATACCCTCACGGTGATCGCCCGGGAACGCTACGAAGACTTCGCCGCGAATCTTCAGAAAGAGATCGAGGAAGACACCGGCATCCAGTTCGGCATCGTGGAACCGCAGGAGTTCGCCCAGGTCAACGTGCTGGATGGCGATGGCGTCCCGCGTCCGCTGGGGTTCGACCGTTCGAAGGCGCTGTGGGAACGCCTCCGTGAGGCGGGCTACATCGAGGCGAACGGCAAGGTCAACGACACCCTCCGCACCGCCCTCCAAAATGACACCCTCGACATCGTGGCGGACCTCGACGCAGACGCGCAGAAGCACGTAGCCAGCATCCTCAAGCACCTCGCGCGTCGCCTCGAGGTGAAGGACGGCGACAAGCGCATCACCGTGCGGACGCGCCGGGCCATCCTCGACAGCCCGGAGTTTCGCGAGTTGTGGGATCGGATCAAACACAAGACGACGTATCGAGTTGCGTTCGACAACGAGGCGTTGCTCACTCTGTGCGCGAAGGCACTCAAGGAGTCACCGCCCATCGCGAAGAGCCGGCTCCAGTGGCGGAAGGCCACCATCACTCAGGATCGCGGCATGGTCGGCGTGAAGGAAGGCGCTACCGACTTCAGCCCGCTGACCGGGGATGACAGTCTGCCACTACCGGACATCCTCACCGCCCTCCAGGATCGGACGCAGCTCACGCGCCGCAGCATTCACCGCATCCTCGTCGAGAGCGGGCGGTTGGACGACTTCAAGGTGAACCCGCAACAGTTCTTGGAGGATGCTGGACGGATCATCGACGGCCGCAAGCGGACCGCGCTGGCGGACGGGATCAAGTACCAGCGGATCGGCGATGGGGAGTATTACGCCCAGGAGCTGTTCGAGCAGGAAGAGCTTCTGGCGTATCTCACAAACACCGTGGAGACGACGAAATCCGTCTACGAGCAGGTGGTGTTCGACTCGGCCGGCATCGAGCAGACCTTCGCAGAAGACCTCGAGCGAAACACCGCAGTGAAGGTCTACGCGAAGCTGCCTCGATGGTTCCGCGTCCCGACGCCGCTAGGGGACTACAACCCTGATTGGGCCGTCTTGGTCGAGCAGGATGGGGTGCAGCGCCTGTACCTCGTTGTTGAGACGAAGGGGACGCTCGACCTCGGCGACCTCCGCGATGACGAGGCCACGAAGATCCGGTACGGGACCGCGCACTTCGCGGCCCTTGCCGCCGATGCGCCGGATCTCCGGTACCGCGTAACCAACAGCGTCGAGGATTTGCTGGCGCGGCTGTGATTGGGCACGAGCAAATAAGGCCACTGGCGGAGCAATCGTGACCGATCACAGACCCAAGGCTGCTCCCAGTCCTGCCGAGAGGGCGGCTGAACCTCGCTTCGCTGAACCGAATCTCGCTCCGACCGCGGTGAAGCGACAGCACTACGTGCCGCGCGCTCACCTCCGACGTTTTACCGATGCGAACGATCGGTTGTTGTGCTTCGACCTCGACACCTCGAAATCGTTCGGCACGGCCGTCGAGAACGCTGCGGTGGGTAACCGCTATTACGACCTGTCATTCGATGATCAGACCTTCTCACTAGAGTCCTGGCTCACCGAGATCGAGACCGCTGCAGGGCCGGTAATTGAGCGCCTTGTTCGAGACCCACAGGGCATCGCCGCGCTAAGCGATTCTGGTGAGTTTGCTCTCGCACGCTTCGTGGCCGCCCAGTTCTTCCGTGTGCCAGCGTTCCGCGACTGGAACGAGCAGGTGACGAGGAAGATCCTGACCGACCTTCGGGACATGGCCAAGCAGTCTTTGTACAACGGCGTGCTCGGAGAACTGAGCGGAGCAGAGGCCGACGAGATATGGGCGAGCTGGGAGCAGAACCCCGATCATTGGTGGTTCGGGGAAAACGAAGCGACACCTGATGTGGTGGTCGTTGCCGACATGCTTGAGGAGACGCAGGGCTGGGCAAACCTCCTTCGGGCAAAGCCCTGGCGAATTGGTAACGCGGCTGATGCATCGCTGCTCTACACCTCGGACAACCCTGTCGCACCGTTCCTGACGCCGGTTAGACCCTGGTGGGAGCCCGGTGGGATGGCCACGCTCGCCTATTGGGTGCCACTGTCCCCTGACACACTTCTAGTCCTCGGCAGGATGAACCGCAGCGTCGGGGAGCGGTCGGCCAAGGGACCTCGGAACTATCGTGGCTTCTCACGCTGGGAAGTATCCTTCTCGAATCACCTGCAAAGCCACAACGCCACGCGGCACATTTTTGGAACGGGGCCGTACATACCCCGTGACTGTGCCGAAGGCTGCCTGCGGTCGGTCACAAGCGCGATGCGCGAGACAGCAATCCGATACCTCGGATTCGATCCCCATCCACCTCGGCTCGGATGACGGCACCACGGCCTACCGCAGCTCGACCACAAGCGCCGCCAAGGGGGCGATGAAATCCGCTTCTGATTTGAGCGGCGTATAGGTCCAGGAGGCGGTGCCGAACCGCACCGATGCGGCCATATCTCCAGAATGCCCGAATCCTGCGGACCGACTGTGCCATTGGCGTGGCGTGGATCGACCGGGCTGGCACCATCATCGACCAGGTGGAAAGGCGGTGGTCGGGATGTCCCGTGAAGCCCGTCCCGAACAACTGGTCGCCATCCTGCGGGCGCTCGCCGTTTGCGTGGTGCGGGGCATGGTCGTCCGCGTACACGAGGAATCGCCCTTGCGCCCGCCCACGGGCGGCGGCCTCCTCCGTCTCGTGATGGAGGCTGATGAGCGGGACGAGTTCTACCGCGCAGTGCGGTCGTTGCTTGACCGGGGAGCGATCGATAGCGCGCGCCTGTTCGAGCGCCGGCGTGGGCCGGGCGTGCCTGAGGAGATCCGGCGGGACGGGGCGGTCGAGTTCGGGCAGACGCTCATCCTCTGCGCCGAGGCCGGCTATGCCGTGGAAGTCCAGTTCCCACCCCCAGGGCGGCCGACAGCGATCCCCGTCGAGGAGCACGTCCTATCATTCACGGTGACGGTGAACGCGGAGGCGTTCTATTCATTCAGGCCGCACCAGTTCTAAGCTCGGCGGGGCGAACGGGCTGGAGTCGGGGATCGAACGCCGCGGGCGGCATCAAATGGCAATCAAGACCGCGAACGGCACTCTCATAGTTTCGTCGCTTCTGAACAGTGATGCCGATGTTCGTTCAATGGTGACCAAATTCGCGTAGTCCGATGAGTCGATCATTGGTACCGAGCCGCTGATTTCAACCCGCTCGCGAGATGCCTTCGCCGACACGTCAACGGCACGCAACAACAAGTCGAGATCGTCACCGTCGGCCTTCACCAGCCACGCCTGAATCGCGGCGAGCACGCTAGGCATGCGCGACTCGAGGGCTTTCAAATCCCACGCGGGACGATCCACCATCGGTAGCAGCATCCGTTCCGATTCAAGCCGGCTACGGCGCTCGGAGAGCGTGCGGCTTTCTTCGCGGAGCATCTCTTCGGGCAGGTCATTCGCCGTAAACAGTTTCACGAGCCGCCGCTGCCGCGCTTCGAGTTCGCCAATCTCGTGATCGAGGGCGCCCCGGCGAGAATCCGCCGGGATCGCCATCGAGAGCCTCCGCGCCTCATCAAGGATTCGATGAGGGTCGGCGAGAACCTCCACCAGCGCCTCCCGGATCGCCGTCTCCAGTGCTTCCTTTCGCACGTATGGCGACTTGCACCGGTCTGCCTTCGAACCGGCATAGCTGCGGCGGCACCTGTAGTACTGATAGCGGCCCTGTGACAGCGTCTGCCCGACCATCGCGGCTCCGCAGATCAAACAGCGCAAACGGCCCCGCAGCGGGTACTCGTGCGAGGGGCGCGCGCGCTCTTTTCGCGCAGGATCGGCAAGCCGCACACGGACACGCTCGAACAACGCCAGAGACACGATTAGCGGGGTCGCACCCTCGACCTCGATCCATTCCGATTCGTCGCGCACGACCATCCGCCGACGCCACTTGTTCCGCGCCACGTCACGTACTTTGTCGGCCCGCGTGCGTCGATAGATTGTTCGGCCGGTGTACGTCTCATTCAGGAGCATTCGGCGGACGGTGAGCGGGTACCAGCAGCCGCCACCGAAAGCCGGCACGCCGTCACGGTTGAGGTCGTTCGCAATTCGATTGCACGAGAGGAACGCGCATCGCTTCGCGGAGCGCGGAGAGGATGGCGGCGTTGGTCGGGTGGTCGCCGGCAAAGGCGCTGCGGTAAGCCCAGGCCAAAGTCCCGCCAGGCCGCACGATGAACACCCCGCCAAGCTGGGTTTCGTCGCCGCGTTCACTCATCTGAGCGCTCTGCTGCCGGTACCCGCGTAGCAGAGCTCGTAGGCCCCGCACGAACACGCGCGGATCGACGAATGCCAAGCGCGGCGGTCGACGCACTTCGAGGGCTTGATACACACGGCGCTCGGGATCGGTCAACACCGTTGTGGTGATCGCGTAGTCCTCCGCGAAGAAGCCCGCCATCTGCGGCGACCCGCTGCCCACGATGACCAGCTCCGCGCCCGCGCTGTGGATGTCGCCCACGATCGTTCGCAGCCGCGACACCTGCTCCTTGCAGAAGATGCAGCCGAAGTGCCGCACGAGCGCCAGAACCACGGGCCGTTCCGCCCATACCGCTCCCAGTCGCACCGTACTTCGGTCCGGCCGAAGGACGGTGAGGGCGCCCGCGGATGCGTTGATGTTGCCTTCGTCCGTACTGACGGGCATTCATTCCTCCGTAGCGCGTCGAGCACGATCCGCTAGGAGTCGCGCGCGACCTGTCGCTGTTTGGCTCTGCTGCTATGTCTCTGGCGTCAGGTGGATCTGACCGCCCCGGGGACTCAGAACGACCGCCCGCCTTCGCTCCCGCCGCGCAGTTGTGCCGCCACCTGCCGCGCAGCGTCCGAGACCGACGCGGGTAGCCGCACGGCCGGGAGGGCATCTGCCTCGCCATCGCGTGCGCCGGTAATGGCTCGCCCACCGACGTACAGGCGCGTTCCGCCGCCTGTCGCAAGCAGGGCCCTGAGCGACAGTCGAGCGACGGGCAAGGAAGCAACGCCCGTGACCGACAGGCACAGCGCAGCGAAAGCTGCGCTGCGAGTCGCATCCACGAGAGCGCTCGCCGGCACGTCCGCGCCGAGGTAGGCTACCCGCAGTCCGGCCCTTCTCAGGAGCAATGCGAGCGCGAGCGCGCCCAGGTCGTGGCGCTCATCTTCGGGACAGGCGACGAGCACGCGCGGAGCGGCAGGCAACGCTGCGGGTAGTGTGCGGGAGAGCGCCACAAACCACGCTCGGATCACCTCCGCCAGCAGATGTTCGCCCGCCACGGTGATGTCGGATCGCTCCCAGCGACGCCCTGCCTCGACGAGCGCTGGAAGAGCAACTTCCTCTACCGCTGCCTCGATCCCCATAGACCGTTCAGCCGTATCGAGGATTTCGAACAACGACGACTCGTCGAACGCTTCGACACGATCAACGAGCGCCAGCGCGCGAAGATCGAGTGTTTGGGTGCCCGTGGAGCGCACGGGAACAGCCTGCGTGGACTCATTAAGCACGGTCGCCGCCGCGGATGCGGCGCTCAGCCCCGAGTCTATGAGCGCTGACATGCGGCGAATGACGTCGATATCGCCCTCGTCGTATAGCCGGCGGCCGGTGCCGCTGCGCGCCGGCGCGGGTACCCCATAGCGCCGCTCCCAAGTCCGGAGGCGATCCCCCGCAACTCCGGTGGCCAGCGCGGCGGCGCGAACAGTGTACTGCATGAGCGGAAGTTAAATGTCCTCCGGAACTTTGTCAACTGTCTTGACAGACATCGTCATGCTGACGAACATATTTCGAGTAATGGCATGTCGGTCACAAAAATCCTCTACAGCCGAGGCGACCGAGAGCGTGGAAGCGGGTCAACGATGTTGGTGGTAATGACCGGATCCAGCGGACTGATTGGCACGGCATTGCGCCGCGTTCTCGAGAGCGCCGGCCATGAGGTCAAGAGGGTGCGCCGGGGGACTGCGCAGGAGGGCGGCCAATACGATGTCGCGACGCGCTGGGTTGCGAGCGATGCATTGACCGGTGCTGATGCGGTCGTGCAACTCGCCGGCGCTTCCATCGGTAGCCACCGCTGGACGGCGAAGCGTCGCGCGGAAATTCGGAGCAGCCGAGTGGACGCAACGCGCCTGCTCGTCGATGCGATGGCACGGCTCGACCGCAGGCCTGCGGTCTTCATGGTGGCCTCGGCGATCGGCTACTACGGCGACGCGGGCGAAGGCATCGTCGACGAATCCGCCGCTCCGGGCAGCGGCTTCCTTGCGGAACTAGTGCAGGACTGGGAGGCGGAAGCGCGCCGCGCGGAGGCGCTGGGCGTGCGCGTGGTATCGCCACGCTTCGGCATCGTTCTGTCGAAGGAAGGCGGCGCGCTTCCGCAGATGGTGCTCCCGTTCCGGCTGGGGGCTGGCGGGCCGCTCGGCAGCGGCCGCCAGTGGATGTCATGGGTCGCACTGGAGGACGCGACTGGCGCGCTAGCCATGCTGCTCCAAGACGGGTCCGCGAGCGGGCCGGTGAACATTGTCGCGCCGACCCCCGCGACCAGCCGAGTCTTCGCGAAGACGCTGGGGAAGGTGATGCACCGCCCGGCGCTCGCCCCCGCGCCCGCGTTCGCGCTCCGGCTGGTGTTGGGCAAGGGCCGCGCCGATGAACTGCTGCTGGTCAGTCAGCGCGTGGAACCGAAGCGCCTGCGCGAGCTGGGCTACGCTTTCCGCCATCCGGACCTGGAAGGCGCTCTGCACTCCGCTCTGCACTCCGATGCGGTCGACGCTTCCTCGCAATCAGTCGAAATCGCTCGGTGAGCGTCCATCGCTTCGACACCACTACAGTCCTCCCGATCGCGCGCGAGGAGGCGTGGCGCTTCTTCTCTGACGCACGCAACCTCGCCGTGATCACGCCGCCAGAGATGGGCTTCTTGATCACCTGCGAGGTTCCCGAGCACGTCTACACTGGGCTCATGATCAGTTACCGCGTCCGTCCGATGTTCAACATCCCGGTCACGTGGGTGACGGAGATCACGAGCGTGGTGGAGGGTGACCGCTTCGTGGACGAGCAGCGCGTCGGCCCGTATGCGATGTGGCACCACGAGCATCACTTTCGTGAGGTCGCGGGCGGCACGGAAATGCGCGACATCATCCACTACGCGGTGCCCGGCGGCCCATTCGGTGATCTGATCAACCACTACGTCGTTGCACGGAAGGTCGCAGAGATCTTCGCGCACCGACGACGGGTACTGGACGAACGCTTCGGATCGATGGAGGACCCCGCTATTAGTAGATAGATCGCTGGCTAGACCAACCCTCACAGCACATGGTGGAGCGAGTCTTGTGCTCGCGAGACGGGCCTCCGGGCTCTGGAAGGATTACCTGATGACGCGCAAATGGATCGCTGGGGTTGCCGCAGCAGTGGCCGCACTGGCGCTTGGAAGCGGTGCGATGGCAGCAGACGTAGCCCGGCCGGCCACAGCACCGCTTGCGGACTAGCAGGCGGCGACCAAAGACATCGTCGACACCGCGGTTGCCGCCGGTCAGTTCACCACGCTCGCGAAGGCGCTGCAGGCCGCGGACCTGGTGACCACGCTGAAGGGCGCCGGCCCGTTCACCGTCTTCGCCCCCACGGACGCGGCGTTCGCGAAGCTCCCGGCGGCGACGCTGAACTCGCTGCTGGCGAACCCGGCGGAGCTGCGCAAGGTGCTGACGTACCACGTGGTCGCCGGCAAGGTGACGGCGGCGGACGTGGTGAAGCTGACCGCGGCGAGCACGGTGAACGGCGCGCAGGTCCAGATCGCGGTGCGGGGCGGCAAGGTCGTGCTGAACGGCACCTCGACCGTCGAGACGGCGGACGTCATGGCCTCGAACGGCGTGATCCACGTGATCGACACGGTAATCCTGCCGCCGACCGCCGCCGCGGCGCCGGCACCAGCGTCGCCCGCCCCGGCGAAGGCGGGGACGATGGGCCCCGTCGGCACCGGCTCCGGCACCGGGATGACGTGGATCCTGGCCTCGGCCGGGGCGCTGACGCTGCTCGGTGTGGCTCGCATCGCCACGGCGCGCTCTCGCCGCTAGCTGCGCCCCGCACGTACTGTATGGACAGGGCCGGCAGGAAACCCCGGCTCCGTCCATACCGCTCCCGGCGGGTGCGAAGATCCGCGAACGACCCGGAATGAGTGTACGGACGGTAGGCAGGCGCCTTGCTGACGGCTGGTAAGTACGAATGCGAGAGTCCGACGGATTTCGATCAAGATCGGAGGCACGAATGGGCCGGACCGCTGTCGCAATCGTCGCGACGCTGCTGAGTATGGGCGTGCTCGACGCGATCTGGCTGACGACCATGACAACCCGCCTGTACCGAAGGCAGCTCTCCGGCCTCCTCCTCGACACACCAAGTTGGGCTCCTGCCGTCGCGTTCTATCTCTTGTACGCCGTGGGCGTCGTGGTGTTGGTGGTGCGCCCGGCGCTCGAGGGCGAATGGCCGCTTGGCCGAGTGGTCGCCATTGGTGCGCTGCTTGGCCTGGTGGCGTACGGCACGTACGACCTCACGAATCAGGCCACTCTCCGAGGGTGGTCGACGGTCGTGACCGCCGTCGACATGGCGTGGGGGGCATCGCTCACCGCCGCGGTCGCCGCAATCGCGATCACGGCCGCGCGCCGGTTCACCTAGTGCGCGACGCATCCAGGGAGTTATCGATGCGCGCGCTGACGACAGGCGTGGACCGCGCGATCGAGTGGCCGGTGGTGACCTCATTCACGCGGATCGGCTGTGCCATCCGGCGGCGCGTTGCTGGCTGGCGGCCGCTGGAGTCGTACGACCTCTCCGGTCGCGTGGCGCTCGTTACCGGCGCCACTTCTGGCATCGGTTTCGCCGCAGCCGAGGCGCTAGCGAACATGGGAGCGCATGTCATCGTTCTTGGTCGCGACCAGACGCGCGCAGATGCGGCACGGCGCGAGCTGGTGAGGCTCACCGGCGCTCAGCACATCTCGACGGCCCTCGCATCGATGGACGACGCGGCGGACATACGACGGGCTGCTGCGGAGGTGATGTCACAGCATTCTCGCCTCGACATCCTGGTCCACAATGCGGGAGCGCTTGCGGCGGCCTACCGCCGATCGCCGATGGGCGTCGAGCAGACCTCCGCCGCGCAGGTAGCTGGACCGTTCCTCCTTACGGGACTGCTGCTGGAACGACTCGAACTTGGCGCACCTGGCTGTGTGATCACCGTCTCTTCTGGCGGTGCCTACCTCGCTCCGCTGACCGTCTCCGGCCTTGACCCGGCGCCCGCCGCATTCGACGGCTCGCTGCAGTATGCGCGAGCGAAACGGGCGCAAATTGCGCTCACCGAACTCTGGGCCGAGCGTTCCAAGAGGCGTTCTATTGTGTTCCATTCGATGCATCCGGGATGGGTCGATACGCTAGGTCTCGCTGGATCGCTGCCACGCTTTCGGCAACTGCTACGCCCGCTCTTGAGATCCCCGAAAGAGGGAGCAGACACGATCGCGTGGTTGGCGGCGGATCCCGAGGCGGAGCAGACGAGCGGCGCGTTTTGGTTCGACCGCGCGCGGCGCCCTGCGCATCGCATCGCGAGGACGCGAACCGCGGATACCGTGGAGCGGCGTGAGCGTCTTTGGGCGTGGTGCGAGTCGACCAGCGGCTGGGCCCTTCCTCGGCTTGACGAGACAGGAGCCTAGACGTGGATATCGCGATCATCGGTGGAGGCGTCAGCGGCTTGGTCGCGACCTACCTCCTCCAGCGGAAACACCGTGTGGAACTGTTCGAAGCGGGCGACACAGCTGGCGGGCACGCGAAGACGGTTATCACGCAAGACGACGCAGGCGAGGAAGTGTCCCTGGACGTCGGCTTTATCGTCTTCAACGAGCGCACGTATCCTGTCTTCAGCCGCTTGTTACGCGAGCTCGACGTCGAGACGCGGCCTTCCGACATGTCCTTCGGCGTGAGATCTGAGGACGATAGTTTCGAGTACAGCAGCCGCGGGTGGCGCGGGTACCTCGGCAGTCCGCGCAACCTGTTCAACCCCCGCCGCGCGATCATGGGCCTCGACGTGTTGCGCTTCCAGCGGGACGCGCGCGACGTACTGCGGCGAGATCTGCTGCACGACGTCCCCTTCGAGGAGTATCTCCGGCGCGGGCGTTACAGCCGCGACTTCCGCGAACGCATCATCGTCCCTCTCATCGCTTCCACTTGGTCGAACGCGCCGGCCGACGTGCTGGCATTCCCGACGAACTACCTCTTCCGCTTCCTTGATCAGCATGGCGTGCTCGCGCTGCATAGCGTTCCGGAATGGCGCTGGATCGTCGGAGGATCCCGGAAGTACGTGGAGGCGATCCTTCGCACCATCGATCCGGCGCGCATTCATCGAGGAACCCCAATCGCGCGCGTCACGCGGCAACGCGGCGGGGCATGTGTCGCACTGCCGGATGGCGAAGAGCGTCACTTCGATGCGGTGGTGCTCGCCTGTCACGCGGACCAGGCACTGGCATTGTTGGGCGACTCCTCGCCGGAGGAACGTGAGGCGCTCGGTGGCTTCACGTACGCGCAGAACCACGTGGTGCTGCATACCGACGAGCGCGTGCTGCCACGTCGAGAATCCGCCCGCGCAGCGTGGAATTACCATCGCATCGAGCATGAGGGATTTCCAACGACGCTCACGATGAGCTACGACCTGAACCGCCTGCAAGGCCTGTACGGATCAACAACGTATTGCGTTTCTGTGAACCCCGGTGAGAACGTGGATCCAGCGCGCGTGATCGCGGCCTTCGATTACGCCCACCCTGTTTACTCATTGCGAACGCTGGAGGCTCAGCGACGTGTGCGAGCGCTGCAGGGGAAGCGCCAGACGTACTTCGCCGGAGCCCACCTCGGGTACGGATTCCACGAGGACGGCGCGCGTTCCGGGGTGGAAGTCGCTGAGTCTTTCGGCATCCGCTGGTGACGGAGCAGCCCGAGCAGTTCCGCTCGCACTTCCTCGTGGGCACCATTCGGCACCGTCGCGACCGCGTCGTGACATCTGACTTCACCCACCACGTCTGGTATCTGGCGCTCGATCTAGATGAGCAGGCCAAGGTGGCTCGTGCTCTGCCATTGCTCTCGTTTAACCGACGCAACCTGCTCGAGTTGCGTGATGTCGATCATCTCGATGGCGGAATCAAGGGGCTTCGGGCAAATATCTCCGAACGGCTGCTCGCTCACGGCTTCGATCCAACGATGATGCGGATCACGCTCATCGCCTATCCGCGCGTCCTCGGATACGTGTTCAACCCGGTGTCTTTCTATCTCTGCCACGATGCGGCGGACACGCTTCGCGTCGTCCTCGCGGAGGTGCACAACACGCACGGCGATCGCCAAGTCTACGAATTCTCGCAGGACGCCGGCGACGGACCGATGTTCAGGGGGACACAGGACAAGCGGATGTACGTGTCCCCCTTCATTGCTGCGGACGCCCACTACGAACTCCTCGTCCGAGAGGACGACGAGCGACTGACGGTCACGATCCGGGAGAACGAGTGCGACGAACCGGTGCTGGTTGCCCAGCTTCAGGTGCGCCGGGTGCCGCTGACCAACCGCAACCTGCTGCGGCTGCTCGCACGCGATCCGCTCGTGCCGCTGAAGACTTCGGCACTGATCTTCTGGCATGCGATCCGCCTGTGGTGGCGCGGGGTCCCTTGGCATCGCTACAGGCGCAACCCAGATCAGGCAGACAGACCC
Source organism: Dehalococcoides mccartyi (assembly GCA_945865925.1). Lineage (GTDB taxonomy): Bacteria > Chloroflexota > Dehalococcoidia > UBA2979 > UBA2979 > SURF-43. Next base: position 208,406 of record CAMBFG010000002.1, on the reverse strand, counting down.
ACTACCGAAACAACCATGTCCTGCCTACGCGAGGTGTCCCCGGAAGCGGATCTCCCAGCACCGCGGCCAGAACTTCCTTCCGGAACTGCGCGGCCTTCTTATGGAGAGAGATAGATCACCTTGTTCCTCTCGTCGCTGCGCCAGCGGGTTGTCAACGCTACCAACGATCTCTTCGCTCATGCGCCATACCCGCTGGATGGGACTGGACGCTACCGGGGCGACCCCGGTCTTTTTGGCCCAGACTCGGTGACGTGGCTGGTCGTGGGTGATGCCGCCGTCTTCGTAGGCGGCATTCGAGCACTCTTGGTCCAGGCCGCGCATCCCGAGGTAGTCGCCGGTGTCTTTGAGCATTCGCGGTTTCGGGAAGACCCCCTTGGTCGTTTGTCCCGCACATCGGCCTACGTCACCGCAACCTCATTTGGTGCGCTCCCCGAGGTCGAGCTGGCCGTCCGAACGGTCTCCCGGGCGCATCGTCCGATCGCTGGCCTCTCACACCGGGGACGGGAGTACTCGGCGTCGGCACCAGCGCTTGCCGCTTGGGTTCACAACGCGCTGACCGACTCGTTTCTCGTCGCGTATCAGCATTTCGGTGCGCAGTGCCTCACAGACGAGGATGGTGATCGATTCGTCTGCGAGCAGGCGAAGGTCGGCGAGTTGCTGGGCGCGGCACCTCTGCCTTTGACCGCTCGCTCGCTCGCGTCCTGGGTCAATGAACTGCCCGATCTCGCCCCGTCACCCGGAATGGCAGAAGCCATTAGTTTCCTCCAGTCACCCCCGCTGCCGCCCCCAGTGAAGCTCGTCTACCGAATTCTGTTTGACGCAGCCGTCACCACGCTGCCGCCGCGCGTCCGTTCAATTCTCGGGCTTCGATCGTGGCCTGGAGCGCACCTGATTGGCCTGGTGTCGATTCGCATTCTCCGCAGAGTGCTCGGCCGGTCCCCGTCCTGGTTGCTCGCTCTTCGTCGCGTGGATGCACCGCTTTCGGAAGAGAGAGCGTCTTGAGGTGCTCTCAGAACTCAAGGCGCCTCGCCGGTATGACGGAGAGCTCGCTTATGACCTGTCCGAAGTGCCGATCGACGCGGCCGCCGGAAGCAGGAGATAGCACGCGGCCACGCTGTCAACGTCGCCCAGTCGCTGCTCGTCCGCGGGTCACGCACCACGCAGGACACCACCGATCGGCAGGCGCGAGCGGTTCCGTCCTCGGATCAGCTCACGGTTCATGCAGCACGATCCGGATGCCTGGGACGAGAGCTGCGGAACTGTGCCGCTTCGCCCCATGAACACGATCTGGTGGGTTCGACGCGACATGCGCCTGCACGACAACGCCGCGCTACATGCAGCAAGTAGGGCAGGCGCGCCGGTTCCCGTGTTCGTGCTGGACGAGCAGGTGCTGCGGTCTCGTTATCATCGGAACGCGAAGCGACGGATCGAGTTCATGACCGACGGGCTGGGTGCCCTGGACGCCGAACTTCGCGCTCTCGGCAGCCGCCTCATCATCCGCGAAGGCCGGGCCGACGACGTGCTGAGCGCGGTCGCCGCGGAAGTCCAGGCGGTGGAGGTCTTCGCAGCAGGCGACGCCACGCCGTTCGGCCGTCTGCAGGAAGCGCGGGTTCGGCGCCGAGTCGCGCTCAGTCTAGTCACCGGTATCGGCATTCGTCCGAGCGGCGCGGTCTCTAAGCCGGACGGATCCGGCTACTCCGTGTTCGGTGCCTTCCGTCGTGCCTGGCTCTCGACTCCTCTTCCAGACCCGATCGCGACGCCGACCCAGCTACCAGCGATTCCCGACGGCATTCTCGGGATCGACGTTGTAGGCCCACCTGTGCGTGGGTTCCCCGCGGGAGAGGCGGAAGCGCTGCGGCGCCTCGATCAGTTCACCTTTGATCGGATCGACAAGTATCCCGAGGAGCGAGACCGTCCTGATCTCGACTCCACCTCTGCACTCTCGCCTTACCTCAAGTTTGGCATGCTCTCGCCCCGGCTGGCAGCCGCTCGAACCATGAAACTCGGTTTAAATGAGGAAAGAGACGGCGCGAGCCGGTGGCTTGATGAGCTGCTCTGGCGAGAGTTCTACATGGACGTTGTGCATCGCCAACCGGCGGTGCTGCACGAGGAGTTCAACCCGCGCCTGCGGGACATTCTATGGGTCAACGCTATGGACGATGTCGAGGCATGGAAGGCAGGTCGCACCGGCTACCCCTTCGTGGACGCAGGGATGCGGCAGCTCCTGCACACGGGCTGGATGCACAATCGCGCCCGGATGGTGACCGCGTCATTTCTGATTAAGAACCTCTTGTGCGACTGGAGGATCGGCGAGCAGTGGTTCATGGATCAGCTTCTGGACGGGGATCCTGCATCGAACAACGGTGGATGGCAGTGGGTCGCCGGCACCGGTACCGATGCCGCCCCCTACTTCCGAGTCTTCAATCCGGTGGTCCAGGGACGGCGATTTGACCCCACAGGCGAATATGTCCGCCGCTGGGTGCCTGAGCTGGCGGCAGTCTCCGGCGGAGGCATCCATGAGCCGTGGAAGCTAAGCGCAGAGTCGAAGGCGGGCTATCCACCGCCGATCGTTGACATCGCAGAAAGTCGGCGAAGAATGACTGCAGCCTACGCCGCTGCTCGAAGTCGAAATGCCGTGCTGTGACTCGCCTCCGCCCCTGACGCCAACAACGGTGCATACCACCGGCTACGTTGCGGACGGCCCTATCACGCGTAACTTTTCTGCCCGACGTCCATTCTTCCAGATCGCGAAAGCACGATGGAAACGGAAACCGCCATCCGGCAGTCTGTTTGTGAGAACGGACATACCGATAGCCGCAGAATCTTCGACGTAGCACGTGTGCCCACGTCGGCTTTGGTATCCGCGGGGCGACTAAGGGGCGATGGGAGATGAATCAATGGAGATGCCCGAACACGGGCTTAGCGGGCCGCGCGGGCACTCGCAATCGCGTCCTAGGTCAGGCCAAGATCCGACAGCACCATCTCAGTGTCCTGACCAGCTTCGGGAGCGGAGCGGAGGAGTGGACTGGGTACCTCGCAGGCTGAATGGCGGCCCCAACGTTTTCATCGTGACTCCGGACCGATGCGTCTTCGCGGTGATGTACCGCGTTGATGCGGGACTGTTCGTCCGCGATGACCTGTTGGGCGCGCGAAGCGATCGCTAGCGACTCATACCCGTCCCGGCAACGCTGACCTGACCCCCTGAAACAGATCCACCGCGAGCGAGAGAATCGCGGTGGACAGGAAGGGGTCTTGGGATGGTTGCGAAGCGGAAGCGGTACGGGGCCGAGGAGATCATTGGCAAGCTGCGAGAGGCGGAGGTCGGCCTCGCGCAGGGCCAGTTGGTCGGGCAAGTGGCACGCAATCTCGGGGTGAGCGAGCAGACCTACTACCGCTGGCGGCGTGAATACGGCGGGATGAAGGTCGACCAGGCGAAGCGCCTGAAGGAGTTGGAACGCGAGAACGCCCAGCTCAAGAAGATCGTCGCCGATCAGGCGCTCGACAACTCGATGCTGCGGGAGCTGTCCCGGGGAAACTTCTGAGCCCGGCGAAGCGGCGCCGGGCGGTCTTATCCCTGCAAGAACAGTTCGCGGTCTCGGAGCGACGGGCGTGTGTCGTCGTCGGGCAGGCGCGCTCGACCGAACGCTACGTGCCACGCGAGTCGTCGGACGAGCAGGCCCTGCGGGCCCGCATCGTGGCGCTGGCGACGCGGTTCGGGCGCTACGGCTACCGCCGCGTGGCTGCGCTGCTCAGTCGAGAGGGGTGGCACGTGAACCACAAGCGCGTCGAGCGACTGTGGCGCGAAGAGGGCCTACGACTTCGTCTTCGACCGGACCGCCGATGGCCGCAAGCTCCGGATGCTCGCTGACCTGTTCGTCCGGCGTGGGCCACCGACCTACATTCGCTCGGACAACGGATCGGAGTTCGCGGCGCGTGCAGTGCGGCAGTGGCTCGCGCGCGTCGATGTCCAGACGCTCTTCATCGAGCCGGGGAGCCCCTGGGAGAACGGCTACATCGAGTCCTTCAACGGCCGGCTACGCGACGAGTACCTCAACGGTGAACGCTTCGACACCCTGTTCGAGGCGCAGGTCCTGATCGAGGCGTGGCGAAACGAGTACAACCGCATCCGCCCGCACAGCTCGCTCGGCTACCGCTCCCCGGCGCCCGAGGTCGTGGCAGGAGCACCACTGCTCAGGGACGAAACACTAACTCTCCAGGTGGTATGAATACCGGGGGTAGGTCAAACGTCAGGCCGTTCAGGGGGGAGCGACTGGTGGAACAGGCCGGGTGGCACGGGCGCACCCGCCCGCTCAATCGCAAGCCGCCATGACGGCGACGACCCCAACGCCACCCGTAGCAGCCGCACCGCTGCTAATCCTGCCGCACGGGCGCCAAACCGCACACGCAGGCCCAGAATCGAACGAATCCGAAGCGGCAGCGTGGCCACGGCAGCCTCAAACAAGATGCGGTACACGAAGCGCACGGGAAGCGGCAGCGGCGGCGAACGAAGGAACCCGACCGCCTCCACCATCTGTCTGGACGGCGCCAGTTCCGGCACACCGTCCAACCATGCCGCCAGTGATGCGGCATCCAGCGGCAGGGGGGCCGCGCCCAGGAGGGCGCCGACCCGGGCCTGCTCTGCGACGAACTGATCAGCCTCGCGCGGCGTGAGCTTCCGCGGGCCAAAATGCTGGTAACTGCTCAGGAATGAATCAGCGAGCGCGTTGTGAACCCACGCCGCCAGTGCGGGCGCCGAGGCAGAGTACTCGCGACCCCGCTGGGAGAGGCCGCTGATCGGGCGGTGCGATCGAGAGACGATAGCGACCGCACGTTCGACTTCCGGCAGCGCCCCAAACGCGGTGGCCGTGACGTAGGCGGACGTGCGAGAGAGGCGCCCGAGCGGATCATCACGGAACCGCGAGTGGTCGAACACCCCTGCGACGACCTCTGGGTGTGCGGCCTGGACGAGCAACGCGCGGATCGCACCGACGAAGACGGACACGTCACCCATCACCGGCCACGTGACGCAATCCGGCCCGAACAGCCCTTGGTCGCCCTGGTAATGCCCCGTGCGATCGAGCGGGTAGGGGGCATGTGCGAACAGATCGTTTGTGCTCCGGATAACCCTGTCACGGAATGGGAACTTCACGGTCATCTCGACCTCACCTGTTGAGATGACTGCGTGACGGTTCCTCCCGCAGCCACTCGGCTAATCGCGCATGTCTGGACCCAGCGACCAGAGTTCCGCCGGCTGCGACTGGTAGTGCCGCATCACCAGCTGAAAAATCTGACGCCGGGCGAAGGCCGAGAGCAGCGCAGAGCTCCACGCCGAGTCGAGCAACCCGACGAGTTCCGCTTCGGTGATGAGGTCGCCTTTCTCCAGCACCGGAACGATCCCGTCGCGGCCAAACTGCAGCATCTCCATGTGCTCGCGATGTGACCACCATTTGCTGAGCGATGCCACGCCCCCGGAGGACTCGACGGTGACCACCCCGCAGAGTTCGTATGGTTCTGTTCGCTCCTCCAACATCTCCAGTTCCTCCATTCGAAGGTTGGCGGGCGTCACCACTCACGCGCGCGGCGCACCAACCTGCGCCACCAGCGTCCTTACGATGGCGGGACCAGCGTCCCGGAGAATACCTGCCAGGCAAGCGCTGACTTCGCCGTCAGGCTCAGCAAGATGTACACGCGCTCGCCAAAGAGGTACTCGCGCCATCGACCGACCTGCCTGTACTGCAGCACCATGTTCAGAGCGAAGACGTTGAAAAACAGGAAGAGCGAAACGTAGATCCCGAAGACGAAGGCGGGGGGTGTCGCCGCGACCTGAGGACTCCAGAGGTACAGGCCTACGACCAGCCACGGGACGATCCCCGTGATCGAACCGAAGATGAAAGGCAGCCAGCCAGGGCGACCGGGCAGCTCATAGTGCTCCATCAACAGCCCGAAGAGGATCATCGATGTGTTCACGCCTGCGATCGCTCCGAGCGCTGCGCCGTCACTGACCCCGGTCAACAGCGCGATCAGCACCATCATCAGCGTGGAACTGACGGAGTACTCGATCCAACGCGCATAGTTCCGTGAGCGTGCGAGATTCGCGAGGTACCACGCATAGACACCCGGCGCGGCGACGGTCCAATGGGCAATGGAGGAAAGAAAGAGAAACCCGGCCACACCCCACGCGAACGGGAAGTTGAACAGCACCACGGACGCAGCCGGGGCGGTGCCAGGGGGGCCCTCCATAAACGTTCCGGTGACGGGCAGCGAGAACCCGTTCGCCAGAGCAAGTACGGCGACCCCCTGCCCAGCGTGGACGGCGCCAGCGACGATGTTCACCAGCCGGATGCGACCCTGTTCGGCCATATCACTCTCCTCCAAATTGACCGGGGGCGGCCAAACACATCTTGAAACTGCCGCGAACCCACCCTGCGCCAGACCGGTTAAGAGGCGGAAGCCTAGTGTTTCCCGCTCTCAGACGATAAAGCTGGTCACTTCTTCGTCAATATAGTTGACAAACCTTACCATGACCCTGAAAATTTCATAATGTACACTTCAACAAGGACATAAAAAAACTCTGCTGACATGGTGACTTAGTATCCAAGTGGATATCATTTTTTTCCCTCAGTTGTGGAGTAAAAGGAGACCGCGATGGACTGGAAGTTGACGGAAGCGGAGGCCGCAGCCATCGGCTCGAGCGGGATCGCAACGTTCTTGGACCGACTTCAGGGCCAATTGCGCAATGGCGGCGACCCCATCCAGGGCTTCTCCTTCCTCTGCGACGCGAGGGAGATGCTGCGGATCAGCCGAGAGATCGAGGCCGGGTGGAAGACTCGCCCTGCCCCTTCCTCCGTGTACGTAGGCTTCCAGAACCAACAGAAGTTCCAACTAGAGACCGACCGCTACAACCAGATCGGGCGCCGAGGTGTTTCCGTGTACGCCTTTGGGGAGGGCCAACCGGAAAGCCCTCAGTCCGGTGCCATCACCTGGTTCAGTCTGCCCCCGGGGCGGCGCAATCTCGAAAACCAGTGGTATCTCGTAGCCCGGACTCCAGAGCCTGTCGCCTTTATGGCATGGGAAGTCTCGGACGACTCGCTGTGGGGCCAGTACGGCGCTACCCACCCAGACAAGCGCTTCGTGGGTTTCGTGTCAGAGGATCCTCGCGTGGTGCTCGCGATCACGAGCCATCTTGACGTCGTCCGCGCGTCCAACCGCCCCGGTTCTATCTCTGGCCAAACCTCTGGGGATGGATCGCTGCAAGACGCCGTCTCCGGTATGGCACCGCACCGCCTGGGTCTCCTGATCGACGATGGCAAGCGCCCAGCCGTGACACGAGTGCTCGGCGCGATCACGAGCGCGGGGCCCATCCCAAACTGCGACCTCTACCTCTACGACCTCGCCTCGGCCTCATACCTAGTCGATCCCTATCCCCGGTCGGACGACCGGCACCCACTTGAGGCTGCTTACGTCCGCAATGCCATTGGTCGCCCCTATCTGGCGGATCGCATGGAACAAATCCCCGCGGATGGGAACGTGTTCGCCATCCTGCCAACCGGAGTGGGTTTCGGCGACCTTGGTGAGTGGTCGAACCGCCTCGGGCTCGACGGGGTTGTGATCCCCAGCGAGTACGAACACGCAGGACTGATCGACCGACTGCGGGGATACACGCTTGACGCGCTTCGGTTCGCCACCACGGCGTCGGTGGTGATCTCATCTCCTACGGGTGCAGCCCGCCTGCTCCCGAGCCTCGCGAACGGGGATCGCGGGTAACCGGGGGAGTCCGGCGTTCTCGTCACGAATATGAAAGCAGTCTCAACAGTGGGGCACATTCCGAATCCGAGCCAGTGGGATTTTGACGTACAGCGGGACGAAGGCGTCGTGCGCGGCGCGCTGCGAGTCGACGGCGTACTACTCGGGACGCTCTCGGCTCGCTTCGAGCGCACGCTCGGTCTCCGCCTGGCTTCGGCTTAGCGACCGACGACCATCCGCAGCCAGTCGTGGGGCTGCAACGATCCTGTCGATCCCGCTTCGGTCATCGAGGTAGGATCGGTGAGCACCTGCGAGGAGTCTGCTATGGGAATTTTCGGATGGACCGTCCTGGGGCTTGCGGCTGGTGGGTATCTGCCGGGCCGCCGCAAGGGGCACCCCGCAGGAGTTGATGTCGGCACGTTCAGGCGCAATCCGGCGTCGGGTGCAGCAAAGGACTCCGAAGCCCCCGCTCAAACCTCGGGCGACGGACGCGAAGGCTAGCCAGCGGCTTGGTGGAGAGGCGGGAGTCAACCTCCAGAAGGCCGACAGAGCTCCGTCAGCCGTCTCGCCAATTGCGCGCGACGGACACAATGATCCACGACTCGAAACACCATCCCAATCTGAGTCCCTCCGAGACATATCGCGCACTGCGAGTGAGTCGGTCGAGAAAGTACGACTAACGCAGGAGCAGACATAACGGCAGGGCGTCGGCCAAGGACAGCGTGCGCACATGTCGTCCGTACAGGCTGGTCTCGCGGCCGCACGCGCGGGCGTCGAGGCGCTGGTGCTGACACATTTCTGGTACACAGCCGACCGCGACCTCGCGTGCCGTGAGGCGTCCTCGACGTTCAGTGGGCGGATCCTGGCTGCTCGCCCCGGGCTCTGTCTCGAGGTCTAGCGCGCGCTATCCGCTATCGAGTGGAGGCGAATGCTTCTTCCCCCGGAGGTGCGCCCACCTCGGCAAACACACCGAAGTGATCGCTGGGAAAGACCGAGCCGGTAGGTTGGTCGAGTACCACCGAGGCGGAGACCCTCGGCTGGCGGCGGGCCGCCGGCGCGAGCGAGAAGACGTAGTCCAGCACCGCGGACCGTGCGCCCTCGCGGACGTTCGCGTTGCGCGGGCTGAAGGTGACCGGGCGCTCGCCACCGGCGGTCGGGTGCGGGGCGGCCTCCTGCACGTGCCAGCCGCTGTGCTCTCGGATGTAGGCGACGGTCGGCGAGTCCGGTACCGAGTTGAAGTCACCACAGAGGAGCCGGATCGATGCGGCGTCGCGGAGCCAGGGCTCGGCAAGCACCGCCTGTACCTGTTCCAGTTTCAACGCCTCCGTGTCGACATCGCGGATGTAGGTGAGGTGTGTGTTCACGATCCGCGCGATGCCCAGCGGCGTCTCCACCGCGACAAGGAGCGCCCCACGGTCGCCGTCACGTGGGTCGCTCGGGATCGGCCGCGAGACGACCTCGACGATCGGCCAGCGCGAGAGCGTTGAGAGGCCCGAGCGGGACGGGACGGTCACGCCCTCGACCTCGCGATCTTTCTCACGCATGGCGTACGTCGCGTGGTTCATCGTGAGCGCTGCCGCCAGTGCCCTCGGTGTCGAGAGTGACCCGTCGATCGCGATGAACGCCTCCTGAAGGCAGACGACGTCTGGCTCAAGCGCCCTCAACTGCTCGGCCATTGCCGCCAGTCGAGCACGATACGGGCCGTCGCCCTTCCATGTGTTCAGCGACACCACTCGGAGGGTGCGCACTAGTCGTACCGAGCGCAGAACTCTTCGATGGGGAGCATGAAGTCCTGGAACCGTGCCTCGATCTCCGCGCGCGACCAATCCCACCACGCGATCCGGAGGAGCGCCTCTTGCACCTCGCGAGGGAACCGATCGCGGATCGGCTTCGCCGGTACCCCGCCGACGATCGAGTAGGGTGCTACGTCCTTGGAGACGACAGCGCCAGCGCCAATGACGGCTCCGTGACCCACGGTCACGCCCGGCAGCACGATGGCGCCGTGTCCGATCCAGACGTCATGCCCGATCGTGACGTGGTCCGCACGACGCCAGTCGAAGAAGGCGTCGTCGTCCACCTCGTCCAGCCCGTACTGGATGCGGCGGTAAGTCATGTGATGCTGGCTCGCCCGCCACATCGCGTGGTTCGGTGGATTGATCCGGGCGTGACTCGCGATCGAGCAGAACTTACCGATGGTCGCGTACTGCACATGGCAGTGGTCAACCAGATAGGAGTAGTCACCGACACTCGACTCCACGATCGAGGTCTTCTCGCCGATCTGCGTCCACGCGCCGAGTGTCGAGTCCATGATTCGCGCCGTGGGATGCACGACAGGTTCGAGCCCCAGCATCGTCTTCGGACGGGCCGCAGGGGTGATGTCGGTCGTCGACTCGAGGGCGATGGGGACCTCCCGCTGCCGCCGAATGAGGCGACGGCACCACGTTACGGGCGAAGCGTTAGCGGGGGGTTAGCGACGAGTGAGCGAGATGGTCATGCGCCGCTGACGTGGTGTTAACGGCGGGGGGTGATGCTGAAGGCATGATGCAAACAGCACAGATGGCGTTCTACCTCTTCACCTGCTCCCGCTGCGGTATCGAGTTTGATGTCGCGCGCACCCCCGAGGAGCTCCTCCGCCCCGCGACCTGCCCGATGGACGGCTCGCTCGCGCGCCGCGCGTACGGCCCGCCTTCCGACACCCCGCGTGCCTCAGCCCCTGAGCACCCCGCCTCGTGGGGTGGCTACCTGCACGACCACGGGGCCGGCACGGAGATGCACTGGCACGGCGCGAGTTCGCCGGGCTCGGCCTAGGTCAAGTCGGGCCGCATGGGCCTCGGGCCATTCCCTGTCCACTTGGATCGGGGCGGGACGATGGTATCGTTCCAACCTCGTCACCCTGAACGGTGACGTCCATGTTCGTTCGGTGGCGGTGAGTCACAGAGCGCGCGCCCCGGTCACGCGAGTCCCGCACCCCGTCGTCTCACTCGTGCCCGCGGCCCGTCCCGGACTGTCAGCCGAGGGGATGCGCTCAGAGCGCCCGATTGAGAGGGGATCGTGAGAGCGATGGCGTGGGGACTGGGCGGACGTTAACAATCCGGCAGTATTCTGTGGATGTGGTGAACGAGCAGCGACCAGAGGCCCCCCGCGACCTCCCCGCGCCGTCGATCCCTGATCTTGACGATGTCGCGAACTACGCGAACCGCGAACTCTCGTGGCTCGACTTCAATGATCGCGTCCTTGCCGAGGCATATGACGAGCGAAACCCGCTCTTCGAGCGCGTGCATTTCCTCGCCATCGCCTCCAGTAACCTCGACGAGTTCTACTCGAAGCGGGTGGCGTGGCTTGGCCGAGTGCTTCGCGCCAATCCGGCACATCGGACGGTGGATGGCCTCACGGTGGCAGAGCAGGCTGCGCTCGTCATCGCACGCGGTGCTGCCGCGCGCATCCAGATGGAAGACTGTTGGCACAGGACGCTGATCCCCGCCCTGGAGAGCCGAGGCGTGCGGATCGTTCCGTTCGAGTCGCTGGACGCTGCCGCGAAGGCGCGCCTCAACGAGTACTTCATGACTGCGGTCTACCCCGTGTTGACCCCGCTCGTCGTCGACCCGGCGCATCCATTTCCTTTCATCTCAGCGAATAGCCTCTCGCTCGCGCTGCATGTTCGGGATCCGCGGTCGGGGACTGACCGCTTCGCACGCGTCAAGGTGCCGCAGAACCGTCCTCGCTTCGTGGACGCAGGTGAGCAGCGATTCGTGTTGCTGGAGGACTTGATTGGCGCCCACCTCGAGGTCCTTTTCCCCGGTGTCACCATCGTCGAACGAAGCATGCTCCGCGTGCTACGCAGCATCGAACTCGGCGCTCCTGGCGAAGCCGCTGATGACCTCCTCGAACTGATCGAGCGCGAGGTGCGCCGTCGTCGACTCGCGGACGCCGTGAACCTCGAAGTCACCGGCGTCCAGACCACCGACCGCGAGGAACTTCTGCTCGAAGAGCTCGACCTGACTCGACAGGACGTGGTCGAGTGCCGGGGTCCGCTCGGGCTCGCTGATCTCCATCAGCTGGTCGCTCAGCCGTTGCCCGGGACCACATTCGAGCCGTTCACGCCAGTCGTTCCCGCGTCCTTCGCCAACGCAACTGATCGAGCGCTCCTGTTCACCTCGATCCAGGCAGATGACGTGCTGGTCCACCACCCATACGAGTCCTTCGACGCGACTGTCGCCCGTTTCATCGAGGAAGCCTCGCGTGACCCCCAGGTCCTTGCGATCAAACACACCACGTACCGTACGTCGCCCGACTCGCCCATCCTCGAAGCCTTGATCGAGGCCTCCACCCGTGGCAAGCAGGTGGCGGTCCTCGTCGAACTCACGGCTCGCCTCGACGAAGAGAACAATATTGAGTGGGCGCGACGGCTGGAAGAAGCGGGGATCCACGTCGGCTACGGCGATCCGGCTCGCAAGATCCACAGCAAGATCACCCTGGTCGTCCGCGAGGAGATCGATGGCGTCGTGATGTACGCGCACATCGGGACCGGGAACTACAACTCGAGGACGGCGCGGGTCTACACCGACCTGGGCCTGTTCACCGCCGACCCGATCATCTGCGGTGACCTGCTTCGGGTGTTCAACTACCTTACCGGGCTCTCTGCCGGCCTCGATACGCACGAACTGCTCGTCGCGCCCGCGAACCTCCGCACATCGCTCGAACGCCGCGTCGAGCGCGAGATCGCCATTGCGCAGTCCGGGAAGCCCGCGCGCCTCGTGCTCAAGATGAACGCCCTCGAAGATCTCGACTTCACCCGTCTGCTCTACCGCGCCGGGCAGGCGGGGGTGAAGGTGGACCTGATCGTGCGCGGGATCTGCCGTCTCCGTCCCGGGGTGCCGGGGCTGAGCGAGAACGTCCGCGTCGTCAGCGTCATCGGGCGGTTCCTGGAGCACTCGCGTGTGTTCTATTTCCAGAACGACGGCGCACCGGAGGTGTTCATCGGCAGCGCTGACCTCATGAAGCGCAACCTCGATGAGCGCATCGAGGTGCTGACACCCGTCCACCGGCCGGCGTTGCAGCACACGCTCCTGACCATGCTCGAGATGTTGTTGGCCGACCGCCGCCAGGCGTGGGATCTTCATGACCGCGTCTGGCTGCGTGACCCGGAGGCTTCCGGACCCGGCGTGCACGCTCGGCTGATGGCCGCCGCATCGGCGGGCCCGTCGGTCGCTTCGTGACCATCCTCCAGCCAACTGCCGCATCCCTCATTTGCGCGTACGCTCGGATGGAGCGCGTATGACCTTGATCGTGGATGGGCTGCCCGCTTCCGGAGGTCTGCGAATGGCGCGAGAGGGACTGACGAAGCCGGTCGCCGCCATCGATGTCGGATCGAACTCCGTGCGCATCGCGATCGTGAACGCCGATGGTCAGGGCCTCCTCGAAGTCATCGAGGAGGCGAGCGCGACCCCCAAGCTGATTCGAGGCGTCCAGCGCGACGGGCGCTTGAGCGCCACCTCGATCGACGAAGTCGTCGAGATCCTGCGCGACTTCCAGGCCGTGGCACGCGGCGCGGACGCCGACCCCGTCGTGGCGGTTGCGACCTCCGCTGTGCGTGATGCCGCAAACGGCGCAGACCTCGCGAGCCGCCTGCAGGCCGACCTCGGGATCACCCTGCGCATCGTGGATGGTGGCGAGGAAGCACGCCTCGCATTCCTTGGTGCGATCCACAGCCTGCCGGTCGAGCACGGACTGGTGATCGACATTGGCGGCGGCAGCATGGAACTCATGCAGTTCGCAGGTCGAGCCGCCGGACGCTCCTGGACGCTCCCGCTTGGTGCCGTCCGCCTGACCGCCCAGTTCCTGCAGGGCGATCCATCGAGTCAGCTCGAGTTGCGTGCGCTGCGAGACCACCTCGCTGCCCAGATCACCAGTGCGGGCATCGAGCCGCTGGCACCCGGCGGAGCCCTCGTGGGTACCGGGGGTACCATTCGCAACATCGCCAAGATGGACCGCTCGCGTCACCGCTACCCGATGTCGCGGCTGCACGGCTACGCGATCTCGCAGGACGGCGTCCGCGGCGTCGCTGACCTGGTGCGTACGCGAACTCAGGCGGAGCGCTACAACCTCGCCGGCCTCAACGAAGACCGGGCGGACAGCATTGTGGCGGGTGCGCTTGTCCTCCAGGCCGTCGTCGAGGCCACCCGAGCGCAGTCACTCATCGTCTCCGGCCAGGGCCTGCGCGAAGGCATCGCACTCGATGCGCGGGGCGGCAACCTGCCGTCTGTACACGCGCTTCGCGAGGCTTCCATCGAACGCGCAGTGCTGCGCTTTGCCCCCACCTACGTGCAGGACGCGCGTGCGCGTACGCAGACTGTGGAGGCGCTCGCGGCCGCCGCTGGCTTCACCGCCACAGCCGAGATCGTCGAGGCGCTGTCCGCTGCCGCCACGCTCCTCGACCTCGGACGAAGCGTCGACTACTACAACCGCCACCGGCACACGGAGGCCCTCACGCTCGCCTACGGCCTCCCCGGCTGGACGCACCGCGAGGTTGCCTTGATCTGTGCCATCGTTCGCCAGGCCGACGGCGAAAAGTACGATCCCACGAATGACTACCGTCCGCTGGTCACCCCGGAAGATCGGCCCTCGATCGCGGCGGCCGGCACGCTGCTCGCCGTCGCGGACGAGGTGGAGCGTCGCGTCCCACCTCGGGCCAGGGCGGTCGCGTGGCAGCGGGACGAAGGCGCCGTGCGCGGTGCCTTGCGGGTCGACGGCGTATTACTCGGGACGCTCTCGGCTCGCTTCGAGCGCACACTCGGCCTCCGCCTCGCTTCGGCCTAGCGGCCGACGATCATCCGCAGCCAGTCGCGCTGAAAGCGCTCCCCGTCCACCGAGGTCACCACACGCGTCGGGATACCCGCCGGATCCATGCGCTCGTGTACGTCGCCATCGTCGAGGCTGAACGAAAGTGGCACTTCGCGCATCGCGACGCCGTCCCAGCCGAGGGCAACCGCGCACGCGAGAGCATCGTGCTGGAAGTTCACGAGGTCGTCCGGTAGCCCCACGTGCGTGCGCCCGTAGCGCTCCGCCATCCGCTCATCCTCCGCGAATGCTTCCGCCTGCCGCGCGAGCAGCCGGGCCAGCGGACTACCCCCGTGGAGCGCCGCCAGGTCGGCCTCGCGCAGTGCGGTCTCCACCGTGACGGCAACAGGTACGAGGGTGGGCTGCGAAGTCTGGAAGACCAGTAGCGCGGAGTCGGCGTCCACCTGGACGTTGAAGTCGTAGTCGTTGCCCCAGGCCGGATAGCCCGGCCGCATTGGGAACACCCATCCGCCCATCACCACCAGCCGCGCCTCTCGCAGGATCCCCGGTGACCGCCGTTCGAGGAGCGCGAGGTTGGTGAGCGGCCCGATCGTGACGATCGTCGCGCCAGCCTCGATGCTCGCGGCGAGCGCGTCGAGGGCGTGGGTCGTGGCTCCCGGCAGGGGCGGCACGGGCTCAGGCCAGTACCGCTCCTCCACGGGGAGCCCGAGTTCGCTGCGGTAACAGCCCAGGGCAACATCGGCTCCCGCGTACACCGGCACGTCCGTGCGCTCCGCGAGATCGAGGGCGTACCGCGCATACCCCGCACGTCGCCCACCCGAATCTCCGACGGTCGTGATCGCCATCACGTCGGTATCCGGCCAGCCGAGCACCATCGCGAGTGCACAGAGGTCGTCCGTGTCGCCGCCGATATCGGTGTCAAGGTGGATCAGCACGGGCGCGGCCTACTTCGCGTTACGGGCGACGATCTGCCGGTAGAGGTTCGTGACGTTCGAGGTGTTCACACGGTCGTGCGCGGCGAAGAGCCGCTGCCCGATCGGGTACGGGTCCACGTCCGGCCGCGGCTGCGCGAGCGCCTCTTCCTCGGTCATCCCCGCCTGGACGAACTTCTCGACGGCGGCGGTCCAGGCCTCGACGATCTCCGCCTGCTCCCTGAGGTACGACTTGTCGCAGGGCTCACCGTGTCCCGGCACGATCACGGACACGTCCAGGGCCTCGATCGCCTTGAGGGATGCGAGCCACTCCCACGGGTTCGCCTCCTGCAAGAACGTCTTGCACCGGTGGAAGACGTTATCGCCTGTGAACACCACCCCCTCCTGCGGGAAGTACGCCGAGGTCTGCGGCGGCGTGTGCCCCGGCATGTGGATGCACTCGATGGTGTGCTTGCCGAGGGTCAAATTCAGGCGGTCGTCGAAATGGCGCGTGGGCGGGTTCGGCGGATAGTTCGGGTGGTTTAGCAGCCAGACGCTGTCCGGATCCTGCTGCTTCATGGTTTCGAGTCGTTCCTCGCTCTGCATCCGCGGGATCGTTTCGTTGTACCGGTCGAGCATCAGTCGCTGCCCGATGACCTCGACGCCCGGGAAGTACGAGTTGCCCAGGATGTGGTCGCCATGCGGCTCGGTATTCACCAGGTGACGCGGGCGGCCATGCTCCGCCATTTTCTCGCGCCACTGCACCGCGTTGATCGGCTGTTGCGGTGTGTCCACCATAAACACTCCATCGTCTGTCACGAGGAACCCGGGGTTACACCCCCAGTAGTAGATCTCTGCGTAGACGTGCTCGCTGACGCGTCGCATCTCAGCCACCTCCGCTACCCACCGGTTCGAGGCGGGCTCGCGGACGGTACACAGAGCGCGAGAGCGCGGCAATGTCGAGGTGATGTAACCCTTGACCGGACAGTCGAGACGGCGTCAGGCACGTTCAGAGACTGGCACAACGAAGGGGCGGTCACCCGCCCCTTCGTCATGACTATCGAATGGGTACTGAGGAGCCTACCGGCCGCCTCGTGCGTAGCCGCCGCGGTTTGCGCCGTAGCCCGCACCGCTGCCGCCACCGCCGCTGTAGCCACCGCGTCGAGGACGCCCGCCGCCGCCGTTGCGCGCCGGCGCCGTCGAGGTGCGACCGCGCGAGTAGGAGGCAACGTCCGGGAGGCCACGAGGCGGTTCCCAGGCACCGAGGTCGAGCAAGCGCTCGTCGTCTGCGGCCATGCGCACCAGCGCGACGTCGATGCCGGCGGCGCGCTCGATGGACGCGACGTCACGCTCCTCGAAGGGGAGTACCAGCGTCACGACCATGCCGCTCTCACCGGCTCGGGCCGTGCGGCCGGAGCGGTGCAGGTAGACCTTGTGGTCCTCGGGCGGGTCGTAGTGGATGACCACATCGATACCGTCGACGTGCAGGCCGCGCGCCGCGACGTTCGTCGCCACGAGGACCGGCATAGAGCCGCGGGCGAAGTCCGCGAGCGTGCGCTCGCGCTTGCTCTGCGACAGGCGACCGTGGATGGCGGCGGCGCGCAGGCCCGTACGGCCCAGCTGCTCCGCGAGCCGGTCAGCGCCGTGCGTGGTGCGCACAAACACGATGACGCGCTTCGCTCCGGCGCAGATGCGCGAAGCGATCTCGACTTTCGACTCCGCCGTCACGCCGATGAAGCGCTGGGAGAGTGTGTCGACCGTCGCCTGCGTGGAGGCGACTTCGTGCCGGACGGGATCCTTCTGGTAGCGCTGGACGAGGGTGCGGATCGCGCCATCGAGTGTCGCGGAGAACAGCAGCGTCTGCGTCTCGCCCTCGATCTGGCCCAGGATGCGCTCGACCTGGGGCAGGAAGCCCATGTCCGCCATCTGGTCGGCTTCGTCCAACACGACGTTCTTCACCGCGGAGACGGACATCTCGCCGCGCTCCAGCAGGTCGTTCAGGCGGCCCGGCGTCGCGATGACGATGTCCACGCCCTGGCGCAGCGCCTGGATCTGGCGGTACATCGAGGCGCCACCGTAGATCGCGCAGAGCCAGAGGCCGCGCGCTGCCGCCAGTGGCGTCAGCTCCTCGGTGACCTGGTTCGCGAGTTCACGCGTCGGGACCAGCACGATCGCGTGCGGGCGGCGTGGCTTGGCGGTCTTGGTCCGCTCGATCAGCGGGATGCCGAACGCGAGCGTCTTGCCCGAGCCGGTCTGCGCTTTGCCGGACACATCGCGGCCCGCGAGCGCGTCCGGGATCGTCAGCGTCTGGATGGGGAACGGCGAGGTCAGCCCGCGCTTCGCCAGCACGGCGAGCAGGTCGGGCGAGATCCCGAGGTCGGCGAACGTCGTCTCGCCAGCCTCGATGGACAGGGTCTCGACATCGGGATCCGGCTCGGTGTCCACGATCGGACGTGGGGAAGTAGCAATCGACAAAATGGAAGGTCTCCGGGTTCGGCCAGGGCTGCGGCAATGAGCATGGGTGCTCCCCGGAGGCGTTGGTCGCCCGGGGAGAAGAGGCGCCCAGCAGCCGGCTGGCGCATCTGCTCGTGAACGGCTCAGAAACGGCCACCCGAGGCATCCCGCGTTTCCGCGGCCCTGGGGCGCTCTTCCGATTCACACGTCACACGTAGCAGTGGGACCGGTCAGTGAGAGAAGAGGGGAGTCTGAGGACTCACCCGGCGGCGTGTGCCGCTTGGCGGGTCTGGATCGACCCTAACACGGCCTTCTTGTTACGCACCATCGAGGGCGTCGGGCGAACACATACTGCCTCTCGAAGCCACCTTGCCGTGTCCCGTACATCGCTCCGGCAGTGAGCGGCGTATATAGCGCAGACACCCAGCGCGGCCGCTCTGGAGGACGTGTTCGATGCCATTCGAGAGGTGGAGACGGGGAATCGGTCTGGTGGTTGTAGCGACGGTGGGGGTCACACTCGGCGGGTGCTCCTCGAGTTCAGCACCGAAGGCGGACGCGAACGCGGCGGCAACGGCAGCGAAGCCGACGACCGTCGGAGTCACGCTGAAGGACTTCGGTGTGGCGTCCGCCTACGCCTCGGTCCCGTCGGGAAGCGTGACGTTTTCCGTCAAGAACAGTGGAGCAATCCCGCACGAGTTCGTGGTGGTGAAGAGCGACTTGACGCTCGACAAACTGCCGCAATTCGAGCAGAAACTGGTGGACGAGAAGCAGGTGCAGGTGGTCACCAAGCTCGCGCCGATGGATGCCGGAAAGCAGCAAGACGTCACGGTCGCGCTGCAGCCCGGGAAGTACATCCTGCTCTGCAACGTGGCGAGCCACTACACCTCGGGCATGTTCACCGGGTTCGTGGTGACAAGTGGAGGGGCGCCGACCAACGCCACTCCAACCACGGGTGCCCCGGTCACGGGTACCCCTTCGAACGACGGGTATTAAGTACCTTCACGCGTACGGAAGATTCATTCACGCCTGCTCACAATTCGTGATGGTGGGCTGGCCTATACTTCCGTCGCGCGGCAAACGCAGTCGCCTGCAAGCGGCTTATTGGAGGGAATGTCGATGAAGATTCAGAAGACGCGCTGGCTCAGTGCCGGCCTCGCCATCGCAGCGGTCGCAGCATTCGTGCCGGCGGTCGTGATGGGCCAGACAACCTCACGGTTCGAGGCTCGACTCACCGGCGCCAACGAGGTTCCGGCCGTCACAACGACGGCGACGGGCACGTTCGCGGCGACGCTGGATGAAGCAGCAGGCACCATCGCCTGGACGCTGACGGTCCCGGCGATTACGAACGCCACGGCTGCCCACATCCACGCGGGTGCGGCTGGCGTCAACGGCGGCATCGTGCTGAACCTGTTTGCAGCCCCCACGGGCAGCCCCGCCAGCAGCATCAACGTGTCGGGTACGGCGCGCGCGGCTGACATCAGCGGCACGCTCGCTGGCAACCTCCCGGGCTTCATCACCGCCCTGAAGGCTGGCACGCTGTACGCCAACGTCCACACCTCTGCGAACGCGGGCGGCGAGATCCGCTCTCAGGTCGTGGCGGCTGCGGCGGCACCGGCTCCGGTAGCGGTTCCCGCAGCTCCGGCGAAGACCGGCAACGGTGGTCCGTCGATGTCTGACTCGACCGGTGCGTTCACCGTGATCGGCTTGATCGCGGTTGCGGTCGTCGCCCTCGGCGGCGCGCGCATCCTCACCTCCCGCAAGCGGTAGGCGAGCGTTCGACCAATGAGGAGGGGCGAGGCCACCGGCCTCGCCCCTTCTTCGTTCCACCGTCCGAGGCGACCTACCGTCCGAGGGCGCTCCGCACCTCGCCGGACTCCACGAACTGCCCATCGGACATCTCCACCACGCGGTGCGCGTAGTCCACGATCAGCGGGTCATGCGTCGCCATCACGATCGTCACGCCCTCGGCGGCGGCGGCCTGCAGCAGCCCGAAGATCTGCGCGCCCGTCACAGTGTCGAGTTCCCCAGTCGGCTCGTCCGCGATCAGCAGCCGAGGGCGGTTGGCGAGCGCTCGCGCGACCGCAACGCGCTGCTGTTCTCCGCCAGACAACTCGTAGGGGCGATGCCCGGCGCGCGCTGACAGCCCGACCATCTCCAGCAGTTCGCGAGTCCGCTGGCCCTCATCGCGGCTGCTCGCGCCCGCGATGCGCAGCGCCAGCGCGATGTTCTCCGCCGCTGACAGCAGTGGCAGCAGCCCGAACGACTGGAACACGAAGCCGATGTGGCTCCGTCGCAGCGCGGTCAGTTCGGCCTCGCTGGCCGAGGTGATTTCGCGACCGTCGAGATACACCGATCCGTCGTCCGGACGGTCCAGCCCTGCGATCAGGTTGAGTAACGTCGTCTTGCCGGAACCAGACCGCCCCACGATGGCCAGCAGTTCACCGGGTGGCACCGTGAGCGATACGTCGCGCACGGCGTACACCGTGTGCCCGCCGCCGTCGAAGTGACGCGAGACGCCCCGCACCTCGACGGTCGGGTGCGTGGTCGAGGGTTGCGCGGTCATGGAGCGGCCTCGTGGTCGGGCGCAGCACGCAGTTCGACGTGGTCGCCGTGGATCTCGACGGTGGCGCGGGTGCCGAGCCCCAACTGGTCGACATACTCGCGTGGGATCTGTAGCCGTCCGCTCCGGTCGACCAGCGCGAACTCCTCCATCGCCATGCGCTCTCGGCCGAACGTGGCGCGCCGGACGAACTCGGCGGCTGTGCGCCCGTCTCTCATCGTCACGACGCGGTCGACGCGCTCCGTGATGGTGCGGTCGTGCGACACGATGACCACCGTGACGCCGGTCGCCTCGTTCAGTGTGTGCAGCGCGGCGAACACCTCCGTGGCCGTCGCGCTGTCGAGTTCGCCCGTCGGCTCGTCTGCAAGCAAGAGCGGCGGCTGGTTCGCGAGCGCAACCGCGATCGCCACGCGCTGCTGCTCCCCGCCCGACATCTGGTTCGGCCGGTGCTCTGCTTTCGCTGCCAGCCCCACCTGCGCGAGGAGTTCGAGGGCTCGCGCGCCGGCCGTCCGCCGGTCCGTGCCATTCACGAGTTGGGGCACCTCGACGTTCTCGCGCGCCGTTAGATAGGGAAGCAGGTTGCGGCCCGTCTGCTGCCAGACGAAGCCGACCTCGGCGCGCCGGTAGTCGACGAGTTCCTGGTCGTTCATCGTGAGCAGGTCGCGCTGTCCGACGCGCACACGTCCCGCCGAGGGCTGGTCGAGGCCGGCGAGGATGTTGAGCAGCGTCGACTTCCCGGACCCGGACGCACCGACGATCGCCATCACCTCGCCGCTGGCGACGGAGAGGTCGAGGCCGCGCAGCGCGACGACCTCGAGTTCCTGCGTCTTGTGGATCTTGAACACGTCCTCGCACTGCACGTACGGGGGCGTCGAGGGCTGCGTCACAGGGTTCATCCTTCGCCCACGCGCAACGCTCGATGGATCGCGAGGCGCACGTAGAGTAATACGACCGCGCCGATGGTCAGCACGAACGTCGTCCCGAGCACCCCCCATACCGTGAACACCTGCAACCAGGAGACCGCCAGTGCGAACGGCGGTAACACCGAGGCGCCCCCCTCGCTGATCCCCAGCACGTCCATCATCCGCCGCCCGACCTGTAGCCCCACGACCGTCCCCAGCCCCATTCCCGCGACGACGATCGCGAGATACTCGATGGCCACCACCAGGAACACCTGTACGCGCGAGAAGCCGAGGGTGCGCAGGATCGCGAACTCCAGCGCCCGTCGCTGCGCCGTCAGGTAGGAGTACAGCACGAACGCGATCGCCGACAGCGTCAATACTGTCGCGAACGAGATTCCGAGGATCCCCGCCCACCCGGCTGCGATCAGCGGGTCCTCGCCTTGCCGGGCTCGCTCGGCACCCGCGTCCATCAGTGTCTGCGGCGTGAACGCTGCGAGGGCATCCCGCGTGCGCGCGGCATCGTCGGTCGCGAACCACGCTTCGTTGAGCGACGTCCTCTGGTTCGAGATCGAGGCGTTCACCATCGCGCTGAGGCGCGAGTTGTCGACAATCGCGAAGCCCACCCGGAGCGAGTTCGCGTTGTACGTGGGGAACAACTCGAATGTCTCGCCAACGCGTGCATCGACGTAGACGCCACCGACGAGCAAACGCAGGCTGTCACCCGACTTCACACCGAGTCGATCGACCGAGGCCTGGGCCAGGTGCAGCACCATCGGCTGACCGTCCGTGCTCGGCCGCAGCCCGCGCTCGCGCGGTGCCACCCGCGTGTCCGACCACTCGTAGCGCGCGGACGCGCTCGCACCCGGCGGCGCATCTGCGGCGGCCGTCACCGTATCCGTCACGTGCGCGATGTGCTGCCCCTGAATCACCTCGAAGCCCGGCGCGGCGAAGTCGAGGGCAACCCGTGCGCCATCGGACGGTACTCCGATGTCACCCTCTGGCGCGCTTGGCGCACCAGTCGAAGTGGTGAGTAAGGGCCCCAGGAGCACCACACCGCGCTGGGCAGCGATCGCGCTCACCGTGGAGGTGTAGATGGCGTCGAAGGTCAGTGGCTGTGCGAGCGGCGGACGCGAGCCCGGGCCGGTGCGCCGCGCATCAAGGTTTACTGAGAAGAATCGCCACTCTCGTGTCGCCGGATCGTTCGGGCGAGCCGTCCCCAGTGGAAGCACCTCGGAGCGCCCGTTCGCGTCCCGCACAGCGACGAGCAGGCTGATCGGCCCGCGGATGTCCGCGAACTTCGCCCACACACCCACCTGCCGGGTGCCATCCGGCAGCAACACCGGCTTCGCGTGAGCGCCGTTCGCGGCGAGCGTCGAGAGCATCGAGGACAGCGACGCATCCGCGAAATCCCCGCGGAAATACGCGACCTCGCCGAACGTCGAAGGATCGACGCCGAGGATCTGGAGCGGTTCCGATTTGCCCTCGTACTGGGTCGTGCCCTCGCTGCGGCTGGTGAGGGTGAAATGCTGCGCCGGGACGCCCTGCATCGCGCGCGCGAAGGCGGTGTCGCCCTGTCCGGAGAGCCCGCGCAGGTCAGCCGCACGGATGTCCGCGCCCACCGGATAGCGAGCGCGGTCGTCGTACGAATGTTCGAGGGTCGCCGAGAAGGTCGCGCCGAACATGCCCACGCCCGTGGCGAGCATCAGCATGACGACGAGCCTCGAATAGTGCGTGGGGTCGCGCGCGAGTGACCGGATGCCGACGAGCGTCGCCGCGCCCGCGATCCAGGTCAGTCCCCAGGCAATCGCCCGCAACACGAGCGGGAACAGCCGCAGGAAGACCACGCCCACCGTGACCATGATCACCGCCGGTGTCGCCAACAACAGCGGGTCGGACTGCCGGTCGCCGAACAGCGTTCGCGTGAAGAGCTGCTCGTCCTGCCGCAGGCGCCAGAACACCAGCCCGACGAGCAGCACGAGCGCTACATCGAGGTAGTAGCGCAGGAACAGCGGCACCGGCCTCGGACGTGCGGAAGCACGCCGGAACTCGACGACCGTCGTACGTGTCGCCTTCCACGCCGGGAGCATGAACGAGGCGAAGGCGAGCAGCGCGCCACCCAGCGAGAACACGAACGACAGCAGCGAGATGTGGACCGCCAGCGGTCCGCCTCCCGACAACGCCTGGAACGGCGGCGTCGGGCCGAGCGAGGTGATCAGCGCAGCCGCGAGGAACGGACCGGTGAGGGCAGCGACCAGTGCGAGGAGGAACCCCTCCACACCGAACTCCAGCAGCAACTGCGTCGGGCTCGCACCCCGGCTGCGCAGCACCGCCATTTCCGGTGCATGTCGCTCCACCAGCATCGTGGACACCATCACGAGGTAGTACGCGACGATGCCGCCGATCTGGAGCAGCAGCACGAACAGCGGGATGCGCACGAAAAACAGCCGGTCGTCGAACCCGCGCAGGACACCCACGAGGTCGGTGTCGACCGATGCCTCGCGCTCGAGCGCCGAGACTGCCTCCGGCAGCCCGTCGATGGCATTCGCGACGCCGTCCGCGTTCCGCGCGTTCAGCCCATCGAGATGGATTGAGGTGGCCTCGTGGTACGTGGCCGCGGCCGTTGGCATCCGGCTGGTCAGTACGCCAAAGAACGCCTCCTCCGGCACGAGGAAGACGAAGGCGGGCCACCCGCTGACCGGCTCATCGAGGACGGTCGGGAAGGTCTTCCAGTACGCCTCGGATGGATCGTTGGCACGCACGATGCTCGCAACCTGCACGCGCAGTGGTGGCAACGCCGGATCCCACCAGGCGTGCAGGTCGAAGCGGTCGCCCACCGCTACCTTGCTCCGCGACGCGAGGTCGGTCGCGACCGTCACGGGGAGCGGCTCCGTGCCGGCGGGTGCCGCGCCGCGCGGGAGGGCACCCGCCGTCGACGTCACGTGCCGATCGAGGCCGTCGCGGAAGCGAAGGACGGTGCGCGGGCGGCGCTGGTCGCTTTCGTCCACTCGTCCGTCCGGTGTCGTGAGGTAGAACGTCTGGCTCGTGCCCTGCCGGACGATGTCCCCGGTGGCGTCACCGAGGGCGCCCCGGACGGCGCCCTGGATCCGCTGCGACGAGCGCTGGAATTCCTCGCGGCGCGCGGAGGCAGCGTCGCGTGCCGTTTTCACCGCGATCGTCTCCGCCGCCGGCTGCTCGAGGGCGTGGCGGAGGCCGAGGTCACGGATCGTGTCCGCGTAGATGACCGTTGCGGAGAGGATGGCGGACGACACGATCGCACCCAGGGCAGCACTGGCGAACAGACGCCAGTGGGCGGCCATGCGCCGCACGGCAAGGACGGCCAGCGAGCGGATTCGGATCACGGGCGGGATTGTAGGGTGCGCGCACCGCGCGTCGCGGGTGACGCGTAGACTCCCGCCTCGTGGGACGCTTACTGACTGGCTGGTTCCTGGTACGCCACCGCATGCGGGCGCACTGGCGGCTGCTCCTCGCGAGCGGCCTTGGCGTGCTCCTCGCCGCCACCCTCCTCGGCGCCGTCCCCACGTACGCGGACGCGATGGCCGACCTGGGGCTCCGCTTCCGCCTCGACCGAGGCCTCACCGACCCGCGTCAGCGCGTCCTCTTCCTGGACATCGACAACTCCGCGCTCGGCGACCCGGCAGATACGCAGCGCCGTGCCGCCCTCGATGCCGCCACCCGCGCGCATGTTGGCTGGCTCGGGCCCGAACTGATCGTGGAGGAGCGCTCCCAGCGCCTCACCTGGACCATCGAAGGCGGGGGCGGGGATCCCTGGCCCGCCTTCATCTCCGGTGTCCCCGCGCTCGCCGAGCACGTCGAGGTGACGGCGGGCCGCCTCCCCTCGACGGGCGCTGGCGTCGAGATCGTCCTACCTGAGGGCTACCAGCGCTTCGCGCGTCTCGGGGAGGTCGTACGCCTCACGCTCCCGCCGATCGATGACTGCCCGCGCATCCCCGGCTCGGACGACCCTGCGATCGCGGCCCAGGAGGTGCGCTGCCGGCCGACGGCGATCGCGACCGCCAGCACGACGGCGACCGTGGTCGGGTTCGTCCGCCGGCGCGACCCCTCGGACCTGCGCTGGCAGATCATCGACGCCTCATGGGGGACACCAGAGAAGCCCGCCCTCGACAACCCGCAGCCGGGCAATGGCGGCTTCCTGCTGCTCACCACGGACGAGCAGTATCGAGGTGCCCTCGCGCTGCGCTTGCCGGAACTCCGCAGTCGCCACCGCTCCGGCCTGCTTCCCGACCTGCGCGCCATCGGCGTCCGGGAGGTCGAGGACGCCCTGACGAGCATCGCGGCGTGGCAGCAGGACGCGCGGGTCACCCTCGGATTGTCTGCGCACGGCATCACGACGTTCGCCGATCAACTCGCCGTATTCCGTACGGCTCAGACGTTCTCGCGCGTGCCACTGCTCATCATCCTGCTCCAGATCGTCGGCGTGATCGGTTTTTACGTCGTTCTCATCGCGTCGATGCTCTCCGAGCGTCGTGCGGCGGAACTCAGCGTCTACCGCAGCCGCGGCGCGAGCGTGGGCCAACTCGTCGGCCTCGCATTGTTCGAGGGCACGCTGCTCGCGATCCCGGCGGCGGCGGTCGCCCCGTGGATCGCCGGCCAGGTCGTCGCGGTGCTCGGTCGCGCCTCGCTGTTCGAGCGCTCCACCGGCGGTACACCCCTACCGGTGAACGTCGGGCCGGAGGCGTACCTGCTGGCGGCTGCGGGCGCCGCCCTCTCCGTCCTCGCGATGGCGATTCCGGCCTGGGCCGCCGCGCGCCGAGGCGTGATCGATGACCAGCGCGAGCGCGCCCGCCCGCGTGGCCGAGGCGTCGTGCAGCGCTACTACCTCGATGTCGCGCTGGTCGTGCTGGCGGGGTTCCAGTGGTGGCAACTCGAACGGCGTGGGACGGCGCTCGACCCCGGGTCGCTCGGCGGCTGGTCGAGCGACCCGCTCCTGCTCTCGTTCCCGCTCGTGGCGATGCTGGCCGTGACCGCCATCGTGCTGCGCTGCTACGCGCCGCTGCTGCGCCTGGGCGTCCGCCTCGCGCTCCCGCTGCGAGGCGTCGCCGTGGCCGTTGGCTTGCGCCAGACCTCGCGGTCGCCCGCCACGCACGCGCGGCTGCTCATGCTGATGGTGATGGCGACTGCTGTTGCGACGTTCGCGGCGTCATACGGCCCGACCGTCGGCCAGTCCTACCGCGAACGCGCTCAGTACGAGGCGGGTGTCGATCTCCGCGCGCGCGTCCGTGAGCCGGGTCCCCGCATGCAACAGCCTCTCGCGGATGTGCGTGCGATCCCCGGCGTCGCCTCAGCGACCTACGCCTACCGGGGCAACATCCGCATTGCTGGCGGTGGCGATGTCTCCGTCCTTGGGATCGACGAGGGCGCCCGCGTGGCCTCGATGGTCTGGACGCGAGATGACTTCGCCGATGAGCCGCTCGGGACGCTACTCGAACGCATCCGCCCGGCCAGCGAGGCAGGCCCAGGCCTCGCGATCCCGGCGAACGCGGTCACACTTCAAGCGCAGATGTATCTCGACCTGCCGCAGGGGCGCGTCCCCGGGCTCTCCGCGCGCCTCCGCGACGCCACTGGCGAGTACTTCGACGCACGGTTCGAGGAACTGCCGTCGGGCGAGTGGCGTCAGATGACGGCCGCCATCCCGGTGGGGGTGGAGCGACCGGTCTCGCTCGTGGCCATGCGTATGGAGTCCTCGCTCTTCGTCCGACGCGAGGGGGCGCTGTACATCGATGACCTCGCCGGCGTCGACGCGCAGGGCCGTGTGACCTCGGTCTACGACTTCGAGTTGCCGTCCGGATGGACGGCGTACACCCAAGCCGGCACCCAGGAGGCGTTCGCGCTCTCGAACACGCGAGCGCGGTCGAAGACGTACTCCGGCCGCTGGTCGTGGACCTCGGGCCCGCCGAGTCGTGAGAGTGTCGTCTCCGTCGGTGGGCCGGCGGCGCTGCCCGGTCTGTTCAGCGCGGGCGCTCTGAAGTCGCTTGGCATGCGCGAGGGCGACGTCACCACGACGACACTCTCGAACGGTGTGCAGATCCCCGTGCGTGCAGCGGGGACGCTCAACCTCTTCCCCACACTCGACCCCGGCTCGGGCTTCATCGTGGTCGACCGCCGCCAACTGCGCTCAGTCGCCAGCATGGCGAGCGCCGCTGCCCCCTATGCCAATGAGTTGTGGGTGGACTTCGATGCGGCCCTGACACTGCCAGAACAGCGCGCGGTTGTGACGCGCCTCGAACAGCGGTTCGCCTCGCCCGTGTGGATCGCAGAGCCGCTTCTCCAGGCCGCCAATGTTGAGGAGGCAGGCGCCGACCCCACCCTCGTCGCCTCGGGGAGCGGCATCCTGCTGGTGGCGGCGGTGGCGGTGATGATCCTCGCCGCGGCGGGATTCGTCGTCACCGCCATCATCGCGATCGGCGCGCGCCGCACAGAGTTCGCCGTCCTGCGTGCCCTTGGCATCACCCCGCCGCAGATCCTGCGCTCGCTGTTGCTCGAATGGGCCGTCCTCGCAGCCCTCGGCGTCACGCTTGGCATCGTCCTCGGCCGCCGCATTGCGAGCGCGATGCTGTCGTCGCTCAGCGTCACCACGGCAGGCACTCGAGTCGTCCCGCCATTCACGATGCACAGCGACTGGTGGGGCATCGGCCTCGGGCTTGCGGGCGTCGTCGTGCTCGCGACCGTCGCGCTCGTCCTCGCGTGGCGGGCCGTCGCGCGCCGTGCGGACGCCGAGATCCTGCGCCACACGCAGTAGAGCGAGCCCGGCGGACACCTACCGCGGGCGGTTGCTCCCCTGTTCGAGGTTTGGTGGTAGCCGCAAGAGCGATGTGGCAGCGCCATCCTTCACACGCACCTGCACGAGGTCACCCGCCTTTAGCGGGGAACCCGCGGGCACGATGCGGAACAGCCGCTCCGGCGACGTGTATCGCACCGTCACGTTGCTCTCCGCAGTGCCGACGACCACCGCACCCGCCTCCGCGCGCTGCACCGTCCCGCTGCGCTGCACCTCGCCTCGAAGCGCAGGCGCGCCACCGAACCCGGTGAACCCACCCGGCGACCGCGCCACATCCGCTGGCGGTCCCGTGAGGGCTTCCGGAGCGGCTACCGCCACCCGCTCGACGTTGGGCTCGCTCGCCGCATGCCCCAGCCGAACGCCGAGCCACCCGCCACCCACGCTCGCGAGGAGCACGGCCGTCACGACGGCGGCGGTTCGGAGGCGGCTGCGCAGGGTCATCGCTCTGCCACCACAACGACACCGGTCAACGCCACTCCGAAGTCGGATCGCTCCGCGCCGACGTTCACGCGTGCCCCGGTGGCGAGGCTCCCCGCCGGCAGTGCCTGCAAGTCCTCGACTGCCGCGCCGGTGGGGATCACCAAGTCGGTCGAGCCACCGTCACCCGACAGGACGAGGCGTCCGTCCGCGACGCTGGCCACCGTCCCGCTGACGAGCACCGGCTCTCCCGCCGGACGCTCTCGGTCGACGCTCAGGGCGACTACGTCGCGCGCCGGTTCGTGCGCGTAGACGAACCCCACCACGCCGCTAGCGAGGGCTGTGAGCACCACCAGCGGGCCCACGGGGAGGAGGTGTCGGAGGAGTGCCATTGCCGCGCATTGTGGGGGGCGGAAGCCTGATCCGGCCACTCGTTGGGCCAGATTCCTGTGGATATTCCAATCGCCAAATAATGATGAAGGGGATACTCTGTTATGCGGTTGGGGTAGCGGAGGGTGTCACCGTGCGACGAGTCCTAGCGGTGCTGATGGCGCTCGCCGCCCTCGTACTCCTGCCCTCCCCGGCCTTCGCCGACCAGCCTGCGGTGAACTCGATGCTGCCCACCAATGGCGATGCCGCCGGCGGCTTCCTCACCGTGATCTCGGGAAGCGGCTTCGCGACCGGCGCGACGGTGCGATTTGGCGCTGTGCTCTCGACTGACGTCACGGTCGCTGGAACGACCAAGATCATTGCCCGTGTTCCGGCAGGCGTTGCCGGTTCTTCGCAGATCGTGGTCATCACGAACCCGGACGGCCTGGCGGTCGCGGTCCCCGTGCAGTTCACATACGACGGCGCACCCCTCAGCGTGACGTCCGTTTCCCCCTCGATCGGCAGTTCATTCGGCGGGACGCTCGTGGCCGTCTCAGGGAATGGGTTCCTGCCGGGCGCGGTGGTCATGTTCGGATCGACACCCGGGACGAGCGTCTCTGTGACGAGCCCAACGCTCCTGACGGTCGTGGCACCGATTGGCACCTTCGGCTCAGTCGTCAACGTCGTCGTGACAAACACGAGCGGAGCGAGCGCTAGCGCCCAGGGTGTGTACACGTTCGGTAGCAGCACCGGCGTCACCAGCGGCTCACAGCCGACCATCTCGTCGGTCTCACCGAATGGCGGTTCAGCGGCCGGCGGGACGGTCGTCACGATCCAGGGGGGTGGGTTCCTGCCCGGTGCCCTGGTCTCCTTCGGTGGGACGACCGCGACGAACGTCGCTGTATTGAGTTCAGGACAGATCACTGTCACGGCGCCGTCCGGTGCGGTAGGCCCCGCCGCATTGATGGTGACGAATCCCGGCGGGATATTCGGTGGGCTAGCGAATGGCTTCACCTACCTGACGGCGACGCCCCAAGTGACCGCAGTCTCCCCGGTCGAAGGTGTACTCGCGGGTGGCACGCCCATCCTCCTGACCGGTAGTGGGTTCGTGGTTGGAGCGACGGTCACCATCGGAGGCCAGCCCGCTCGGAACGTTGTCGTCACGAGTGGAACCCAGATCACCGCTATCACTCCGGCGGGAGCACCCGGCTCCGCGACCATACTGGTCACCAACCCCGGTGGGCTCATCACCGGCCTGGCGAACGGCTTCACCTTCTCTGCGACAGCGGTGACCCCGCCCGCGCCCCCCGTGTCGCCGCCCAGCGGGACCGGTATCGCCGTCACCTCGGTTTCGCCATCTTCTGGGCCGGTCGGTAGCCCGACGCTGGTCACGATTGTCGGTCAGGGGTTCCTCGCCGGTGCGATCGTGACCATTGGCGGTCTGCCCGCGACGAACGTCACGGTGATCAGCTCGACGCAGATCCTGGCCTCGGCCCCGACCGGCGCGACGGCCGGGGCGGCGCTTGTCGTGGTCTCCAACGTGGGCGCAGCAGGCGCCGCGCTCCCGAGCGGGTTCACCTTTACCGCGCCGGGTACACCCGCCCCGCCGGCTCCACCGGCGACCGGGGGCACCCTCCCGCCAGGTTCGTCCGGGCTCATGGTGTTCCGAGGTGGAAGCAACGCTGATCTGGTTGCAGCGTCGGGTTGTCCTTCGAGCCGCGTCGTCCTCTGGGCGACGAACGCGCAAGGCCAATGGGTTGGGTACATCCCGACCGCGCCGTCGGTGATCAACCTGTCGTGGGACACGCTCTTCCCGACCGGACTCGCCGCAGGCACACCCGTCTACGTCCGCTGTTCCTAGGCTCGGCGCCGAGCGGATACTCACCTCCCCGCCACGCTACCCTCGACACGAGAGCGAAGTACCGCGTGTCGTGCCGGGTAGCCGTTGAACTGCGACTGCGCGAGGTCGGACTCCGAGTGACGGAGCAGCGCCTCGCTGTCGGCCAGGCGCTCCGCCACGCGGCCGCTCATCGCACCGCGGAGGAGCTCCAGGCTCACATGCAGGCCGAATCCTCCCGGCCGGTGTCGCTGGCCACGGTCTACCGCACGCTCCACACCCTGACCGAGCATCGAGTCGTTGGACGGCTCGATAGTGGGCGCGGAAGCGACACCTACGAGTGGATCGACCCCGGGCAGGCCCATCACCACGCCCGTTGCGTCGACTGCGGTTCCGAGGTGGATATCGCGCCTCGGCTACTCGAACGGTTCGAGCGTGCGCTTCGCACGGAGGCGCACTTCACACCGTTCCTCGACCACCTGGCGCTCGTCGGGCGCTGTGCCTCGTGCGCGGCGGCTACGCCCTCGTAGCGGCCGAGGCTCCTTCGAGCCCATATTGGCCGCGCTCGGGCGGCCCAGTACCCCTGTAATATGCCATTCATATTCGCGCTACGGCCTCGAAACCTCGCCCGGGCATGATCCGGGGGTCGGACGGGGACGGGAGCGGATTGATGGAACTCTGCTGCGTCTGCGCTGGTGCCCCCTGTGCTCGCCTGGAGTTAGTGGGGGCGCCGCACCGTTACTGCGCGGGACATCGCCCGCGGGCGCTGCGTCGGGCTCCACGCTCGACTCAGGCTCGGGCGGGGATGAACCCTACGATGCAGGCCCGGGCCGGGTCAGTCAGGACGGTCCAGGCGCGCTGAAGCGAGGCTCATGGCCGATCTGCTCACCGGCTACCGCACACTTGCTGGGCCGGACGAGATGTTCGCGCCCCACGGTGAGTACCGCTTTGCCTACCGCGAGTTTGCGGAACGCTTTCGTCGCTGGGACGCGGACGAGTATCGCGCCCGCCAGAGCGCGTCCGACCTGGAGCAGTTGAACGGCGGCGTGACCTTCACCGTCTACCAGGATCAGGCGGGTACGGAGCGCATCTTCCCGTTCTCCCTGATCCCTCGCATCATCACTGCCGAGGAGTGGGCCGTTATCGAGGCTGGCCTCGTCCAGCGGGTGACCGCGCTCAACCGCTTCCTCACCGATCTCTATGGCGAGCAGCGCTGCATCCGTGATGGCGTCATCCCCGCTGAGCTGGTCGAGAGCGCTCCTGGCTTTAACCCGCGCATGCGAGGGTTCGTCCCCCCGCTCGGGGTATGGGCGCATGTCGCTGGTATTGACCTCATCCGTGACCGCGAGGGCATCTTCCGCGTGCTCGAAGACAACCTTCGGACGCCCTCGGGTGTCTCGTACGTCCTCGAGAACCGCCGCACGATGCTCAACGTCGTGCCCGACCTCTTTCCCGCAGGCAGCGTCGCACCGGTCGATGAGT
This sequence comes from Dehalococcoides mccartyi, assembly GCA_945865925.1. Classification (GTDB taxonomy): domain Bacteria; phylum Chloroflexota; class Dehalococcoidia; order UBA2979; family UBA2979; genus SURF-43. Next base: position 176,116 of record CAMBFG010000002.1, on the reverse strand, counting down.
ACGCCGACCGCCTGCTGGAAATGCTTGTCGCCGTGCGGCCCGCAGGTGTCGATGCGGACGAGACGCGTTCGGTCATCCTCACGCCCGGCTCCTACAACTCCGCGTACTTCGAGCACTCGTTCCTCGCGCGTCAAATGGGTATCGAACTCGTCGAAGGGCGCGATCTGCTGGTCCACGACCACCACGTCTACCTCCGTGCCACCACTGGCCTGGAACCCGTCCACGTGATCTACCGCCGAGTCGATGACGAGTTCCTCGACCCGCTCGTCTTCCGCGAGGACTCTGCCCTCGGCGTCGCGGGACTGTTCGAGGCGTACCGGGCGGGCAACGTCACCATCGTGAACGCGATTGGCAACGGCATCGTGGACGACAAGGTCACCTGTCGCTTCGTCCCCGCTGCGATCCGCTACTTCCTCGGCGAGGAACCGATCCTGCCCAACGTCGACACCTTTGTCGGTGCGCTCCCGAGCGACCTCGAGTTCATACTCGCGAACCTCGGCGACCTCGTGATGAAGCCGTCGAACGCTTCCGGCGGCTACGGCATCGTCATCGGGCCGCAGGCGAGCGCCGCCGACCTGCAGGCGGCCCGTGAACGACTCCGCGCGAACCCCTCGGGCTACATCGCGCAGCCGCTGCAGGAGTTCAGCACGATCCCGTCGTTCGATGGTGAGCGCCTCGAGGCACGGCGGGCCGACCTTCGCCCATTCGTGGTGACCGGTGCGTCATCCTGGGTGCTGCCGGGGGGGCTCACTCGGGTCGCCTCCGACTCCACCTCGTACATCGTCAACTCCTCGCAGGGTGGCGGCAGCAAGGACACCTGGGTCCTGCGGCCGTCACGCGGCACCTAGGCGAGGGGGCACCCGATGCTGAGCCGCGTCGCGGAGAACCTCTACTGGCTGGGCCGCTATCTGGAGCGCGCGGAGAACGTCGCCCGCATGGCAGAGGTCAACTACAACGCGTCCGTCGAACAGCGCGCAGCCGGCGGAGATGACTCGCAACTCTGGACAGCCCTCGTCGGTGCCCTCGACGCCCGGGAGGAGTACGCGGCCGCCATCGAGCAGACGCCGGACCTCTCCCCGGGGGACTGGCTGATCTTCAGCGAGTCGAACCCGAACTCACTGCGCTCCACGGTCACGCTGGCCCGCTCACTGGCGCGCGAACTACGCGAGCACATCTCCCGCGAGGTCTTCGAGGAGATCAACCTGCTGTATCTCTCTGCGACACGAGCGCCGCATACGGCGGGGATGCGACCGTTCACCGCCAGCGTGAAGCGCACGGTCGCCGCCATCGTGGGCCTGTTCGACAACACGGTGCTGCTGAACGAGGGACGCGAGTGGCTGCGCTGCGGCCTCTTTATCGAGCGCGCGGACATGACCAGCCGCATCGTCGACGCGAAGTACTTCATCCTCTTGCCGTCGCCAGAGGACGTGGGCGGCACATTGGACACCTACCAGTGGATGGGGATCCTCCGCTCCGCAAGCGCTCTCGAGGCCTTCCGTAAGCGCTACCGCGGGGCGATTACGGGTGTCCGCGTGGCTGAGATGCTGATGCTGGACCCGGACTTCCCGCGCAGCCTCGGCTTCTGCGTCACCGCCTTCACCCGCCATTTCGAGCGCGCCACCGAGGCCACTCCACGCCAGCAGTCGCTGCCCGCCAACCGCGAACTCGCGCTCCTTGAACTCGACCTCGGCGCTGCCAACGCGGAGGAGATTGTCGAGGCCGGTCTCCATGAGTTCCTGGACGAGTTCCAGACGCGCCTGGGCCGCGTGCATGACGCGATGACGGACGGAATCTTCCGCGCCGTGCCCGCCGCTGCCGCGTCGAGGTAGCCCGTGTCCTTCGTGCGCGCCAGCCGAGCGGACTACGATGCCTGCTCAGGGAAGCGAGTGAGCGGATGACCTTCTGCCTGGGCATGCGATGCGAAGAGGGTCTGCTCGCTATTGCGGACACCCGGATCACGTCCGGCACCGAGCTCTCCACCGCGAAGAAGATCTCTGTCCACCAATACGAGAACCACTCGATGTTCATCCTGACGAGCGGCCTCCGCTCGATCCGGGACAAGGCGCTCACGTACTTCGAGGAGCGTCTTCAGGAGTCCTCGGGCGAACTGAAGAAGATGTATATGGCCGCGAACCTGCTGGCCGAGGAACTCCGCCGGGTCCGCAAGGAAGACCTCCAGTGGTTGATGGAGGGCGGGCTCTTCTTCGACCTCCACTGCATCTTCGGCGGCCAACTCGAGGGCGATGACCAGCACCGGCTGTACCTCATCTACCCGGAGGGCAACTGGGTCGAGGTCCGCACCGGCGCCCCGTACGTCATCATCGGCGAATCGCGCTACGGCAAACCGATCCTCGATCGCGTCTGGCGGCACGACCAGGGCCTCTTCGAGGCACTTCGCGTTGGCCTCCTCTCGTTCGACGCCACCCGTACGAGTGCGTCCGACGTCGACTACCCCGTGGACGCGGTGCTGTACCGCGAGGGCTCGTTCCAGATGCAGGAAGCCCGCTTTGACGCGGACTCTCTGAACCCGCTTCAGCGCTACTGGCAGGGCGCAATGCAGGAAGCCGTCGCCGGCGCTACGCCGACGATGCAAGGCCTCTTTGAAACGCTGAGCGCGGCGCCGCCAGCAAGCACTCACTTCTGGGACACCAGCGGCGGGGGATAACCCCTCGTAGTCGTCCGTCTGCGATGCACCACGTTCATGGCGCAGGCACTCCAAACCTCGTAGCCCTCTTCTGGCGTCCACGCTGGGTGTCGCCTCCGGTCGCTGTCCGAGGGGTATGCTCTCGCGCGGCCCACACACCCCGCGCTTGAGATTGCAGGAGGACCTCCGTGCCGTATCGCACTGACGATCAAGAAACGATTGTTGCGGAGACCGTGACGATTACCGGACATAACGGTGATCAGATCCGCGCTTTCTACGCCCGACCCAGCGGCTCCGGGCCGAGGCCAGGCGTCGTCCTCATCCACCACGCTCCCGGCTGGGACGACTGGTACAAGGAAGCGACGTTCCGCTTCGCGCGTCGCGGCTACGCCGCCATTACGCCCAACCTCTACGAGCGCCTTGGACACGGGACAGTCGAGGACGTGATGGTGCTCATGCGCGCCGCAGGCGGTGTCCCTGACGTGCAGGTGGTCGGCGATGTGGTCGCCTCCGCGAAGTATCTGAAGGCGCAGCCCTCTAACGGGAAGGTCGGCGTCATCGGCTCCTGCTCGGGTGGGCGTCACGCCTACCTCTGCGCCACGCAGAGCGACGAGTTCGCCGCGGTCGTCGACCTGTGGGGCGGCGGCGTCGTCATGAAGCCCGAGGACCTCAACGACAAGCGCCCGGTGGCGCCGATCGATCTGACGCCGAGCCTCAAGATTCCGCTGCTCGGCATCTTCGGCAACGAAGACCGCGGGCCGAGCCCTGAGCAGGTGAACCAGCACGAGGAAGCCTTGAAGGCACAGGGGAAGCAGTACGAGTTCCACCGGTACGACGGTGCGGGCCACGGCTTCTTCTATTACGACCGCCCTGCGTACCGGCAGGAGCAGGCTGTGGACGGCTGGAACAAGACCTGGGCCTTCTTCGAGCAGCACCTCGCCTAGTTCGGTCGAACGGAGTCACACCATGTGCACGAACATCGTGGCGCCCACCGCCATCCGAGGCGCGGGCAGGGGCGAGCGCGGCTGGTTCAAGATGAACACCGCCCTCGTGTCCTACGACCACCCGATCGAGATGCGGGACGAGCACGCCCTCAACATCGACTTCATCAGTGACGTCGTCGGGGAGCGCGTGGCCGTCGAGATGGATGCCACCTCGGCCCGTGCCCTCGCCGCCGCCATCACCGAGGCGCTCCGCCTCGCGGAAGAGGCCGACGCCCTCGTGTAGGCCAACTCGGACGCCCCTCCCGCCGCCTCGTTGGGGCATCGCCCCCTAGACTTGAGGGGTCGGAATTCGCGGGAGGAGCGGCCGTGACCCCGGACGGATTCCCGGTCGTTGGCATCGTCGGTGCGGGGCAACTCGCGCGCATGACCTACCAGGCGGCGATCGCCCTCGGCATCGGGGTGCGCGTGCTCGCGGAACGGCCAGACGAGTCGGCCGCGCGCGTCTGTCCCCTCGTCGACATCGGCTCACCCGACTCGCCCGCCGACCTCCACGCCTTCGCCGCCCGCTGCGATGTCGTCACCCTGGACCACGAACTCGTGGACGACGAGGCGCTGGCCGCCATCGAGGCGGCGGGTGGCATCGTCCGGCCGGGTGCGCGGGCGCTGCGCTTCGCCAAGGACAAACTCCACCAACGCACGGAGTTCGCGAAGGCGGGCCTTCCCGTCCCGGCGTTCGACGAAGTCCGCGCCGCCTCCGACATCGAGGCCTTCGCCGCGACACACGGCTGGCCCGTGGTCGCCAAGGCGCAGCGTGGTGGCTACGACGGCCGAGGCGTCTGGGTACTCGATGGCCCCGCTGCTGCCGCCGACCTCGTCCGTGACGCGCAGGCGCGCGGCACGGCGCTGATGGTGGAGGCCTTCGTCCCGATCGAGCGCGAGCTGGCCGTGCTCGTGGCGCGGCGTCCCGGCGGGGAATGCGTCGTCTATCCCGTGGTCGAAACGGTGCAGCGCGACGGCATCTGTCACGAGGTCATCGCGCCAGCGACCGTGCCGTCCGAGGTTGCGGAGGCGGCTCGAGAGATCGGACTGCGTATCGCGGAACTGACCGGCGTCGTCGGCATCTTCGCGACGGAGTTGTTCCTCGTGGACGGTGCGCTGCTGATCAACGAGATCGCGACGCGGCCGCACAACTCCGGACACTTCAGCATGGACGCCTGTGCCACTTCCCAGTTTGAGAACCACCTGCGCGCAGTCCTCGACTGGCCGCTTGGCCCCACCGATCTACTCGCTCCCAGCGTCGTCATGGCGAACCTGCTGGGCGAGGATCACGAGAGCCTGGCGCCGCGCATCCCGTCAGCCGTCGCATTGCCGGGAGGGGTGCATCCGCATCTCTACGGCAAGGAAGTCCGCCCTGGGCGCAAGATCGGTCACGTGAACGCGTGGGGTGCAGACGCCGAGGAGACGCGGGCACGCGCAGTTCAGGCGGCGGCCTTGCTCACCGGGCGCACCGCGATCGCGTCCGCTGCGAGTTTGCCTGTCGGGAGGACGTCATGACACCAGCCGCCACGCCGCTCGTCGGCATCATCATGGGCAGTGACTCTGATCTTCCGACGATGCGCGCCGCCGCCGACGTCCTGACCGAGTACGGGGTGGCGCACGAGGTGCGCGTCGTCTCCGCGCACCGCACCCCCCTCGCCATGGTGGAGTACGCGCAGAGTGCGGCTGGGCGAGGGCTGAAGGTGATCATCGCCGGAGCGGGGGGCGCGGCGCACTTGCCAGGCATGACCGCCTCGCTCACGACACTCCCCGTGATCGGCGTCCCGGTGCCGCTCGCCACCCTCGATGGGCTCGACTCGCTGCTGTCGATTGTGCAGATGCCGGCGGGCATCCCCGTCGCCACGGTGGCGATCGGCAACGCGAGGAACGCGGGACTGCTGGCGATCCGGATCCTCGGCGCGAACGACCCGGCGCTCGCCTCGAAACTCGCGGCGGCGCAGGCGGCGCTGGCCGAAGCGGTGGCCGAGAAAGACGCACGAGTTCAGGCGGAGTTTCCGCAGGCCTGACGTGGTCATAGGAAGAGGTGCGACGTGACAACACCCGCGCAACGCAACGAACCGCAGCCGAACAGACTCTGCATTGTGATCGTGCCAGACGGCGATGGCGACCGTCTGATCGAAGCCCTCGGCAAGTTGGGTGTCGGATCGACGCGCGTTGGCTCGTCAGGCGGCTTCCTCCGTCGCGGCTCGATTACCGTGTTCAGCGCGCTACACGAGTCCCGTGTGCCGGAACTGACGGCGCTCCTGCATCGAGAGTTCCCCGAGGTCGTGGAGCCGATGTCGCTCGCGAGCCTGCCATTCATGGACGAACTGGAGATGCCCAGCGCGACGGTCGTAGACGTACGCGTCGGTGGTGCCGTCTTGATGGTGGTACCGCTCGATCGGATGGAGCGCGTCTAGCGCACTCCGCCTCGCCTTCGCCCTACCACTGGTAGGTCTGGAACACCCAGTCGAGCAGCGCCACGGCGCTGTCCTCCCGGTTGGGGTCACCGAGGATCGTCACGAACACTCGATGCCCGTTGCGGACAGCCGAGACCACGATCGTGCGTCCCGCTTCCTCCGTGAAGCCCGTCTTGACACCGTCCGTACCCGGATAGCGCCGCAATAGCGAGTTCGTGTTGTAGAGGTCGAGCGTGCGCGAGCCGCCGGTCGTGCGAAGCGGCGTCCCGACGATCTCGCGGAAGAGCGGCAGGGTCATGCCGTAGCGCGCCATCATCGCGAGGTCGTACGCGGTGCTGCGGTGTAGCGGTGATCCCAGTCCGTGCGGGTCGGTGAACGTGGTGCCCGTGAGCCCGAGCCTCCGCGTGAGTGTGTTCATCTGCTTCACGAACGCCGTCTCGTTGCCCGCCTCGTACCGTGCGATGGCGAGCGCGGCGTCGTTGCCGGAGGGGAGCATGAGCCCGTAGAGCAGGTCGCGCATGCTGTAGCACTCGCCTGGGCGGAGTCCCATGATCGTGCTCTGGTCAGTCGCGGCCATGCGCGGGCCATCGACATCGACCGTCACACCCGCACCGACCTCGGTGCCCTCGACGGCGAGAATCGCCGTGGCGATCTTGGTGAGGCTGGCGGGTGCGCGCGGGGTGCTGCCGTTCTTGTCGTAGAGGAGCGCTCCTGAGTCGCCATCGATGATCGCGACGGCGGCGGCGCTGACCTGCGGGGCAGGCCTCAGACCGATCTTGCGAGGTGCGCTGATGGAGGCAGCCTGGACCGTCGCGGGCACGATGACGGTGGTCTGTCCGCCCGTCGCGGCACAATTCAGCATCAGCGCGGTACCAGCGGGGATCCGAGCGCTGAAGAGAGCCTGCCACTCCGCATTGACGAAGTCGGGGACGCCCACGAGGTATGGCACGAGCCCGCCACCCGGGCGGTTGGCGTAAATCGCGGTGATCCGGCAGCCCTGCGCCTCCGTGGCAGTGTTGAGGGCGTTCATCGTGCCGCCGCCCCAGAGGGCGAGGTTGATGCCGCTGGGCGACAGCGAGGTGTTCAGCCCCGGACGCACGGGTGATGCGCTGCCGACGCAGGCGGCGGTCCCGGCGGTCGAGATCGAAGGTGTGCTGACTGGGACACTCGGTGCGGGCGCAGCCACCGGCGCGCTGGAGAGGTAGACATCGGCGACCCAGCCGGTGAGGCCGCTGGTGGTCACGAACTGCCATCGGTAGCCGTCCGCCTCGCGGACCATCGGCAGGATGACGGCGGTACTTCCGCTCCCGACGCACGCCAGAGGCGTCCCCGTCAGGCTCGGCTCGGGGCGGACGCGGAGGCAGTCGCCCTCTGCCGCGATGTAGGCGAGGCTGCCGGCGGGCAGGGGATCACGGGGCGCCGCGATGATGCTGCTTCGGGCGCTCTCGGGCGGGGCGGCGGTCACCGGGAGTAACGGGAACAGCAGGCTGGTCACCACCGCCAGCAACGACGCAAGTGCCGCACGTCGAGTGCCGCGCTGCGGACGAAGGGCGCGCTGATGACGAGGTCGCGGCGCGGGTATGCGCTGCGGCGACGTGGGGGTCACGTCTGGGTTCACGTGCGTCGACTCCGGCCCCACCGCCTGTCGCGAGAATAACCGGTAACTGGGTCAGGTGAGGGGCTCCGACGCCACTTCCGGTTAACAAATCTTCTCAGCAGCCTCGGTGCGCCGACGTATCCTTTCGCGTATGACTTCGAAGGCTGCCCCCGCCATCTCCGCTCCCGCTGCCGGAGACGCCGTTGTCGTCGACTACCTCATCCGCCGTTGGCGGCGGCGATTCGACGTGATGACGGTGGAGCAAGCACAGGTCGCGCTTGCGATGCCGGCCAGCCTCCCGCAGCGGCTACGCGTCCTCAGGTGGTTGAAGCGCAACCCGACGGCGTGGCGCCAGCCCGCGCGCTGGGACGCGACGCCGTACACGCTGACGCTGACCGAGGACGAGAAACTGCTGGCGCGACACCTCGTGGACGGGCGAGCACTCGAGGGCGCGGTGAAGCGCGCAGTCTTCGATGAGACGCGCGCTGCGGCGGCAGTGAACGGACTGCGCGCCTTTGGCGTGCTCCGGGAGGATGCCCTGGCTGATGACCTCACGCCGTTCCTCGCGGGGAACGGGTTCACCTTCCACACGGTGAAGGTGGAGGGCGCACCCGCCTACAACGTGCCGTGTGCCATCGACTTCTTGCTGCTCTTGGACGAGGTCTACCCGCACGACCGCCTGACCATCGAGGACGCGTGCGCGCTGACGCACCGTCCTCTGCGCGTGCGTCTCGATCAGGGCGAGGTCGTGGGGACCGAGCCGAAGGCGACCTTCCTCCTGCGCGGCGGATCCTGCGGGACGAACAACCTGTTCCGCTCCGAGGCTGCCGCACAGAACTGGCTCGCGGATCACCCCGATGCGTGTACCGAGGGCGCACCCGTTGAGGCTTACCATCGCGCCATGCGCGTCATGGGCATCACGCTCGGTGGGATCGATGCGCTCCGACGCACGCCTGACGAGTACCGCGCGCTGGTCGCCGAGGGCATTCGTCGCGTGACGAAGTCGAAGAAGGCCAAGAAGCGCAAATAGTCCCTGGTGAGTCGGGAACGAAGAGGCCCGCCGGTTGGCGGGCCTCGACTGTCTTGTCCGTCAGGCGCCTAGCGGCGCGGGCCCTCGAAGACGCACGTGAACGTCACGCCCGTTGCCGTCGCCACACGGTGGTGGACGCCGCCAGCGATCACGTACCGCGAACCCGGTACGAGCGGCTGCCCACCGTCGTGATCGAGATAGAGCGTGCCCTCGCCGGCATTGCAGAGGTAGACCTCGGGCCAGGGGTGGGCGTGTCCCTTCGTGCTCTGGTTCGCGTGCAGCACCGTCTCGGAGATGGTGGTGTCACCGATTGCCATGTCACGGATGAGATAGCGGTGGTCGTCCGCCATCGTGCGCCATTCGAGTTGCGTGAGTGTGGTCACGAGCGGGCCTCCATCACAATGGGCTCTGCTACTGCGTGCTGCGGAATGGGAGCGTGGGCATGCGACTCGGCTGCCGCGTGGTGCGCGGCGTCGGCGGCTGTCGCCGCCATCATCTGGCGGGTGCCCTTCTCGGCCACCTTGTAGACGAGGCCCTTGCCCGTGGCGAGACGCCACTGGGCATGCAGGGCGGGCATGCTCGCCCAGAAGAAGGTGATGAACCCCATCGCGGGCCACATCACGTACTGACGGGCCAGGGCCCAACCGGTCACCCAGTCCGGACGCGCCGGGCGGGTGCGAGTTTCGAAGACGATCAGCGCCACCAGCGGTAGCAGACAGATCGCGATCAGCAGGCCGTTGAAGTTCAGCCACATGTTCGGCTCGACCACACCGGTCTTGTCGAACGCGAGCCACTTGTCCACGTTGACGATGTTCTCCGGGTGCCAGCCCGGGCCGGGGATGTGGAACGCCTTGTGCGTCCACCACAGCGGCATCGACGCGCCGAATGTGCCGGACATTTTCGCCGGGACCAGGATGCCCAGCGTGACGATGTACCACTGCGCCACCCAGAAGACGTGTGTCTTCGTCAGCGCCAGGGCGAGGAGCAGCCGCCGCCCGATGGAGAGCGGGCCGCGCCGGAACGTGGCGTTCCACGCGTAGGTGATGTCCGTAGCGCCCCAGGCGTGGCGCTTCGCCTGCTCGTAGTGCGCCTTCAGGGTCTTGGTCATGCCACCCGGCGCGAGTACACAGTCGTTACCGACAGGGATGTAGACCGGTTCAACATGGACCCGGTCGCCTAGGGTGAAGCAGGCCTTCAGGTAGACGTGCCAGTCTTCCGGGATCACTTCCTCGTCCCAGTAGTCGATCTCGTGCAGCATCGACCAGGAGAGCGAGTAGCAGGCAGTTGGGAATTTAACGGAGAACGGCAGGACGAGGTTCGCCGTGCGGTTGATGCCGGAGAGGCCGTCCGGGATGCGGAGGGCTGCCGGGATATCCCAGATGTTGTTGGAGTTGAAGATCGTCGGCTGCCAGAAGGTTCGGTACCGGTCCTTCGCCGACAGGAACATGTAGTTGAGGGTGACGAAATGGCGCGGGTGGAACACCGCATCGGCGTCACAAGAACTGATGGTGTATCGGGCGATGTCGTCGTGGCCGTCCACGATGAGGCGCGTGTGGGCCTCGCGGGCTGCCCACGCCTCGTTCGAGCCCTTGCCAGCGAGCTCCCCGGGGATGCCCGCGGGGTGGAACGTGGCAAAGAGGCCGGCGAACGCACCCTGGAACTGCGCGATGAGCCGCTCCGCCTTACCGGCGGCCTCGGCTTCCCGGGCTTCCATTGCGAGGATCACCACGACCTGCTCCGCGTTCGCCTGCGTGGCGAGGGAGCGGAGCGTTCGGGCGAGGCCCTCTTCGTGCTCCTTGTAGTTGGGGACGATGACGATGTGCCGAGGCCAGTCCCACGCTGGCGCGTCGGAGCGGGTGCGTGCCCACGCCTGGTACTTGCCATGCCAGTCCGTGACGGTCCATTGCCGGATACGGCGCAGGCCGACGAAGACGGCGACGCCGACCGAGTACGACCGGATCACCCAGTAGACAAAGAACACGCTGAGCGAGACGGCGAGGATCGCCGCTGTGGTGTTCGTCCACGGTGCCCAGAAGATCGAGGATGCCATCGCGATCGATAGCACCAGCGGGACGGCATCGCCGACACGCCACCAGAAATGCGAGGCCGGCCCCAGGGGGGGCACGGTGCTCCGTGAGTGACCACCCAGCGCACGCGATCGTGCGCTGAGGGCAGTGAGGCTGATCAATGGCGGAACCCTCTCCGGGGTTCCTCCTTACGCCGACGAGGTGAGCTGACGGGCTACGGGTGGAGGTTCCCGCACTGCCGTCCCCGGTTTCCCGGCTTCGGCCGTTACGCCCCAGTGATTGGTTCCCCCGTACTTGCGGCGCCCGTGCGTCTCAAGTTTTGGCGTCTGCTTTCGGACTCTGGCTGGATCGTCCCTTGTCGACGCCAGCAACGCAATACCCCTACCAAAAATGTTCGAACATCTGCTCGAATTGGTGGCTACCTGAGCCGGTCCGCGAATCTGGCGAGGCGCCGCCAGCGGCGCGAAGCCCTAGCGGATGCCGCTGTCGAACGAGATCTCGAGGGTGGTCCAGCGCCCCGCTTCGACACGGAACTCCTGCGGAGCGGCGGACGGCAATCGTGCCGCCGAGCCCGACGCGGGCGCGATCACGTACCGCCCTTCAGGCAACGGAAGTGAGAACAAGCCCTCGGCGTCCGACTCCACGGGCGCGATCAGGCGACCGGCGGAGTCGCGGACGACCAGCGAAGCGGCATACGGCCGATCCGGGCACGGCTGGTCGAGGCGCATCACCGGACACATCGGGCCGATGGTGACGCGGCCTCGCACGCCCGAGATGGAGAGGGCCGGAGCGGGAGTGCCGACTCGCAGGTTGAGCGTGTACTCAGTCGGTGGCGGGGTCCCCGCGTGGCGCAATGGCTCGATGCTCACCGCTTCCAGCGGCAGGTCGCCGAGCAGCCCGGCACCCCGGTCGCCGGCCCGCAGCGTCAGTGTCAGCGCGGCAACGCGGCCATCCGAGTGCTCCCCAAGCAGCCGGACAATGACCTGGCCCGCCCAGATGCACTGGGCGTCCACGGGACAGCGGCTGTCCTCCACGACCTGCGCGAAGCGGATCGTCCACCCGGTGCCCTCGACCTCGATCCGTGTACCGAGGCGGACGGCCACCATCTGGTCACGGCCGATCGAGGCATCCACGCCTCGCTCCGGCGTCGCCTGGGCCGTCGGAGTCGGGGCCGGTGTGCTGAACAGGGGCACGCTACCCGGCGGGACCGGAGTTTCCTGTGTCAGCGCCACAGTCGAGGTCGCCAGAGCGATGGGGGCGGGTGTCGACTCGGAGGTCACGTCCGGTGTCAGCGGAAGGCTGTCGCCGGCGAAGCAGCCGCCGAGGAGCACACTGGTGGCCGCTGCGAGCCCAAGGCCCCAGCGGCGCACCAGGTGAAGTGCATTGCAGCGCTCGAATCTGCTCATGCTCAGAGAACGACGAAGGTGCCTCGGACGTTCCGGGCTGAGGCTGCAGAAGCGTGTCAAAGTGGTGCGCCGGGAGGGATTCGAACCCCCGACCGATAGTTCCGAAGACTATTGCTCTATCCCCTGAGCTACCGGCGCATGCACGCCAGTTTAGCCGCCTCGCTGTTACGTATCATCGAGGTCATGGCAACCACTCCAGAACTCCCGCAGGAGGCGCGTGACGGCCTGACCGGTGCGATGAAATTGCACGCGGTCGGTGAGATCGATGCCGCGCTGGTGATCGCGGAGCGACTGGTCGAGTTGTGGCCGGACTTCGGCGATGCCCTGTCCTACCTCGGCCAGACGCTCGTGACGCGGAAGCGACGGTTTGCGGATGGGCTGGCCATCCTCGGGCGTGCGGTCGAGGCATCGCCGAGCGATCCGTATGTGCTCTACTCGGCGGGGTGGTGTACGGAGTTCGTCGCGGAGGAACTGCGGCGGCCGAAGCAGGCGCACCAGCCCGTCGCGGGCGATGCGGCGCGATACTACGCGGCGGCCAAGGCGCTGTTCCTTGCTGCGCTGGCCCTCGACCCGGATGAGAAACTACGCGGCGACGTCGAAGACATGCTCAGCGTCGTCAGCAATGCCACGGGCGAACCGTGGGACGAGGGGTTGATCGAACGTGCCGCACCTCGACCTCGCTGACGGCTTCCGCTTCTACTACGAGACCCACGGTCCACAACCGTCCGAGGCGTCCCGCACCCCGATCCTGTTCGCACACGGCGCCGGCGGGAACGCGATGTCGTGGTGGCAGCAGGTGCCCGCGTTCGCGGATGCATACCCCGTCATCACGTTCGACCACCGCGCTTTCGGGCGTTCGCGTGACCTCGATGATGGCCCCGGGCGGATCGCGTTCGGGCCGGATATTCGAGCGCTGCTGGATCATCTGGGGATCCCGCGTGTGCATTTTGTGGCGCATTCGATGGGCGGACGTAGTGCGTTCGGATTGCTGGCGCGCGAGCCCGAGCGGTTCGCGTCACTCGTGTTCTCGGGCACGAACGCGGGGTGCGTGGATGACCGCTACCGCGCGCTGAAGGCGCAGTACGAGTCGGACGGGACGCTCGAAGGCTCATTGTTACGTCGAGCGCTCAAGGATGGCTTTGCGGCGGAGGATCCGGCGATGGCTTACCTCTACGCCCGCGTGCGTGCGCTCAACCCGAAGCGCGACCCCGACTTTCTCGCGCCCACCGGTCGGATGGTGAACTACCGCGGCTCGACGTCATCGAGGCTGGTCGAGAGCGGACTGCCGATTCTGTGGATCGTGGGCGACCGCGACCGCGTGATCCCGCCTGATCTGATCCGAATCTCCCATGACCTGACGCCAGGTTCACAGTTCCACCTGGTCCAGGACGCCGGCCATTCGACGTACTTCGAACGCCCCGCCGATTGGAATGGCGCGGTGCGCGCATTCCTCGACGAGGTTGAGGCCGCGAAGGCCTAGGACGGGGAAATGTCGCACGAGAGGCCCCGAACGCCTCCGGCCTTCCGACGTTGTATCTGCCAGTGGGTGGCGGCCCGAAGGGATCGGGCAAATGAGTCCACAGGCAGCTTGGCAGAAGGCGCGACACGCGCGCATCCAGACACTGGGGCTGTTCGCAGCCCTCGGCATGATCGGCGGCGCATTTGTTGTGCCGGTCATGGCGCAGCAGGCAACCAACCAGGTGCCCGTCGCTCAACCAGACACGGTGAGCACGGCAGAAGAGACGGCGATCACGGTCGCTGTCCTCGCGAACGACACGGATCCTGACGGAAATGCGCTCACAGTCACAGGGTTTGTGAGCCCCACCCACGGTACCGCCGTGATCAACGGCGCGACTACGGTGACCTATACCCCGGCAGCGAACTACGTCGGCGTCGACACGTTTGCCTACACCGTCAGTGACGGGCAGGGCGGCACTGCCGTCGGCACCGTCATCATCACGGTGACCGCAACGAACGACGTACCGGTTGCAGTCGGCGACACCGCTACCGCGAGCACGGGTGCGACAAGCATCGCAGTGCTGACAAACGACACGGATCCTGACGGCGACACGCTGACGATCACTGCGGTGACTCAGGGTGCACACGGGACCGTGGGCTCCTCGGCAGGCGGCGTGGTCACGTACACACCGACCGTTGGCTACAGCGGCCAGGACGTCTTCACCTACACCGTGAGCGATGGCCATAGCGGCACGGCGACGGGGACGGTCACGGTGACTGTTTCGGCGGTCGCAGTGAACCGAGCACCGGTTGCAGTCGGCGACGCGGTGAGTGCGCAGCAGGACATGAGCAAGGTGATCTCGGTCCTGGCGAACGACACTGACCCGGACGGCGATACGCTCGCTGTCGCTACCGCGACTCCGGCCGCGCACGGCACGGTTGCCGTGAACGCCAATGGCACGGTGACGTACACGCCGGTGGCGGGGTACGTCGGGCAGGACATCTTTACCTACACGGCTCGTGACGCTGGTGGCCTGACGGCCGTCGGTACCGTCACAGTGACGGTTACGGCGACGATCGTCGTCCCGCCGCCGGCGCCGAACGGCGACAAGGATCTCTGCAAGGACTATCTCTGGAAGTTGCTCGGGTTCAAGAACCAGGGCCAGTGCATCGCGGCCGCCAACCAGGTAAGCCACGAGGGCGATGGCGACGAGTTCAACATCGCGCTGGTGCTGGCACTGCTCTCTGACCGTCAACTCACGGGCGGGAACGTCCGGAACATCCTGAACGGTCAGGTGACGGTCCTCATGATGAAGCCAATCGTCGTGATTCAGCCGGTGATCGTGCAGCAGGTGGTGACGGTGAGGCCGCCGGTCATCGCGAACGGTGGCAACAACAACCAGGCTGTCATCTCTTACCTCGAGAAGTCTCGGGCTGACGAGAAGGTCAACGCGATGCTGCGGGCGAAGGCCGAGGCGAAGGCTGAGGCACAGCAGAAGTCCAGCAAGAAGCACTAGCCGCTCGCGCTAGAGCATGACGGGGGTCACTGCCCTCGGTCGCCCTCACCGGCGACCGGGGGCAGCATTTCGTTCGGGGGCCGCCGAGCCCTACCGCGGCCCAAAGCGCGCGACGAAGTCACGCACCAGGGCGACCATGTCGGTGGTCTCTTGCGAAGCGCGTCCGCCGAAGCCGTGCGGCTGATCCGGGAAGTGCGCATATTCGATGTGCCCCGCGCGCGACTGCCAGGCGCGCAGCAGGTCGAAGGTCATCTCGATGGGCACATTCGAGTCCTCGCCCGGCTGGACGACGAGCGCCGGCGGTAGCTGGGTCGCCTCGCCCGCCACCACCACTCGAGGCACGCTGGCGGTGCGCATCATCGCCTCGTCGCCGAAGTAGGAAGTGCCGCCCTCCGCGAGGCGGGTCAGGCCAGCGCGCTTCGCGTAGCGGTAGCGGTAGTGCGGGTCGGACACCGGCCAGAGCCCGACGACGTAGGCGACTGAGGGGTCGAGGTCCGCGCGCACCCGCGCCTGGCCGTCGAGGTCGACGATCGGCGGGAGCGGGGACTCCTCGGAGCCGGCCGGGTGGGTCGCCGCGAGGAGCGCGATGTGCCCGCCCGAGGACGAGCCGATCAGCCCGAGCGACTGCGGCGACCCGCCCCAGCCTTCGGCGTGCAGGCTCGCCCAGCGCACACCGTTGAGCGCGTCCGTGGTACCCGAAGGGTGCCGAGACACGCGCCCGTCACGGAAGTCGATCGAGGCGACCACGCACCCGGCCTCGGCGAGCCCGCGCCCGTAGACGTCCGCCTGCGTCCGGTCACCGGATGACCACGCGCCGCCGTGGATGTTGATCAACACGGGCGCGCCCTTGATGGCTGCGGGCCGGTAGACGCGTGCCAGCAGGGTCTTGCCGTCAGGGCACGACCACGGCACGTCCTCCTGGATGACCTCGAAGCGCTGGGACGAGGTCGGCATGGGTCAGGCTCCTCGTCGGGCGCGTAGGCGGCGGCGCGGCGGCATCATAGCCACCCCGGAACACTCTGGGGATGACTCAGACGGGAACGCGCGCGCTGATCTCGGTAGCGAGGGCGGTGTCCATCGCGGTGATGCCGCCAGCGTCGTGGGTGGAGAGCGCGATCGTCACCTTGTTGTAGACGTTCGTCAGTTCCGGGTGGTGGTCGGCACGCTCGGCGAGGGCCCCGACCTGCGCGATGAACCCGAGGGCGGCGACGAAGTCCTTGAACTCGAAGTCGCGCCGGATCCGCTCGCCGTCCCGTCGCCAGCCCGGAAGGCTCGCGAGGGCGGCCCCGATCTCGGTGTCAGTCAGGCGGTCTCGCTTCGTTGCCATCGAGGGCTCCCATCGTGCAGATCGAGGTTAGCGCGCGCCGCTGGGGATGACGCTTGCCTCGGCGGGCGGGGGGCGGCGACACTGAGCTGCCCCGACCGGGGGGCCGGCGGCGGGCCGGCGATCCTGACGGAGGGCGCGCCCCATGTCCTCGATCCTCGAAACCTACGAGGCCATGCATCGCGGCTCGCGCGTTCTCGCGGCGCAGGCAGCCGAGACCTTCCCTTCAGGTGTGACGCACGACGCCCGCGCCTTCCAGCCGTTCCCCATCTACGTGCAGCGGGCGGCCGGGGCGCGTAAATGGGATGTCGATGGCAATGAGTACGTCGACTACATCGGCGGACACGGGGCGCTGCTGCTCGGCCACAACCGACCCGAGGTGATCGCCGCGATCCACGAAGCCCTCGAGCGCGGCACTCACTTCGGCTCCTCGCACGACCTCGAGATCGCGTGGGGCCGGCAGGTGATCGACATGGTGCCGAGCGCCGAACGCGTGCGGTTCACGGCGAGCGGCACCGAGGCGACGATGATGGCGCTGCGCCTGGCGCGCGCATTCACGGGACGCGAGCGCGTCGTGAAACTCGAAGAGCACTTCCACGGCTGGAACGACCTGGTGGTCGGCCGCCTCGTCGGCGAGGATCAGCACCCGCACTCCGTCGGCGTCCCAGAGGGGTTCTACGACGCGCTGACGATCGTCCCCTCCGGCGACGTGCGCGCACTGGAAGAGGCGCTGCGCGGGCGCGATGTCGCGGCGGTCATCCTCGAGCCGACGGGTGCGCACTGGGGCACGCACCCGCTGTCGCCCTCGTACCTGCGGGAGGCTCGCCGCCTGACGCAAGAGACCGGCACGCTCTTCATCATGGACGAGGTGATCACGGGTTTCCGCATGGCGCCGGGCGGCGCTCAGGAACGCTACGGCATCATGCCGGACCTCACCTCAGTCGCGAAGATCGTTTCGGGTGGCCTCCCCGGGGGCGCGGTCGTCGGGCGTGCGGACATCCTCGAGTACCTCGAACTGCGCGACGGTGACGGCGACTGGAACGGGAAGCAGCGGATTTCGCACCAGGGGACGTTCAACGCGAATCCGGTGTGCGCCGCCGCCGGCCTCGCGGCGCTCCGACTGATCGCCGCCGGCGGCGAGTGCGAGCGCGCCGACGTGACCGCGGAGCAACTGGTCCACGGGCTGAACGATCTCTTCCGCCGTCTGTCCGTCCCCGGTTCTGCCTGGACGGTTTCGTCGATGTGGCACGTGAACCTCGGCGCCCCCGCACCGTTCCCGACGGACGTCGAATGGGACGCCGCCGAGGAACCGCGAGGCATCGAGGCGGCGCTGATGCGCCCCCTGCGGCAGGCGCTCTACAACCACGGCGTGGACCTCATGGGGAACGGCGGGATGGTGTCCAGCGCTCACGGCGAGCGCGAGGTGGAGGACACCGTCCGAGGCTTCGAGGCGGCGGTCGCCGACCTTCGCGCCGAGGGGCTGCTGGACTAGTTACGCCCTGGCTCGGGCCCCACGACCATCACATCCGACATGGGATAAACACCCCAACAGATTCAACCGGCCCGATTTGTGGATGGCGTGTGGATAAGTCGAGGTGGCCCTGACCTCCCATCTCGGATTCGGCTGACATACTCGTCAGCGTGCGGGGCAAGATTCGAACGTCACTCGGCGACGCGCTACGGCGTGTGTTGGTGCGAGCAGCGGTTGCTGCAGGCACCGGCCTGGCGGTCGCTGTGACCGTTGGCGTCGGCGCATTCGTCCTCGGCGTCCGCCCACCCGAGGCGATCGGAGGCGCGACCAGCGCCGCTGCCTCGATGTTGCCCAGTGCCCCGGCGGAACTGCGCTCGTTCTTCGTGCGGACCGAGCGCGCGGAGCCGACGCCCACCACGGTCATCCCAGCGAACACCCAGGCGTTCGAGGCCTCGCGGGTTGAGCCCGCCGCGACGGCGGTGGCACGCGTCCCCGCTCCGCTGTTGCGGGCCGGCGACCGGATCGGCGCCACGGTGTCGTTCTACTACTGCGAGCAGGGCGTGAACCCTCGGGTGACGGGCGATGGCGGCGGCTTCTGCGGCCACATGCGTGACGGCTCGATCGTGCGTCCCGGCGCAGCCGCCTGCGATGTCACCTACCTCGGCCAGCGCTTCCGCATCGAAGGTGACCCAGAGCAGCGGGAGTATGTCTGCAACGACACCGGCAACATGGTGCATGGCCTTCATCGCGACATCTGGTTCAACGTCGCGGACGACGGCGCCGACTGGCTGCTGAAGGTCGGCCGCTCCGCGGTCATCGAGGTCCTTCCATAGCCCTCGTTAGTTCGCGAGACTCCTACCTCCCCCGATCGCCGAATCTGACACTCCTCTGGCAAAAACCCGAGTACAAGCCGGCGTCGATCGTGGGTTTAACGGCGAGGGGCTTGCGCGGCGGGCTCCGGCGGGGCATCATTTGTGCAGGACGGCACAAACGACCTCGCCGTTCGTGATATCGGTTTCCAAGGACTCGAGACAGCTCGATGTCCGGAAGGACAACGACGATGGACGACCGCACCCGAGCCACCCTGCGCACCGACGTTGGAGCCAAGATCCGCGAGTGGCGCCTGCGCCGCGAGCTGTCGCAGGCCGATGTGGCCCGTCGCGCCGGCATCACTCAGGCATCACTTTCGAACTATGAGAACGGGAAGCGCGATATGCCGCTGTCCACGCTGATGGGTGTGGTGGCGGCGCTCAATGTGTCGCTTGGCGACCTGTTGGAGTTGCCGGACGTCATCGTCGTGCGCGACTCGCTCCTCGGGCGGGCCGTCGAGCAACTCCGCGACCGGATGCCGACGGGTAACCTCGCGGAGGCCGCGCTCTAACCCACCAGCACACCTGCCCGTGCGCTGGCGGACGCCCCCGATATGGGGGCGTCTTTGTGTGTGTGGCGTGGCCTCGACCGCATCGGGGCGACGCGTTACGTCGCGCGCACGATCGGTGGAGGGGAGGGCTCTTGCAGGCGGCTATACTGGCGGTCTGCGGAGCGGCGGAGGGAAACGACTTTGGCGAACGAGCGATCAGCCACACTCGGTGAACTGAAGGCTTCGGGCGTGCGCGTCCTGCCTGTACGCGAGGAGATGCGAAACAACCTCATCGCTGCGATTCGCAGCGGCACGGATCGCTTCCCCGGCATCGTCGGTTACGAAGAGACGGTTCAACCGCAACTGGAGAACGCGATCCTCAGCGGGCAGGACATCATCCTGCTGGGCGAGCGCGGTCAGGCGAAGTCGCGCATCATCCGCGCGCTCACGTCGCTCCTGGACGAGTGGACCCCGGTGATCGCGGGCTGCGAAATTCCCGAGAACCCGTTCAACCCGATGACCCCCGCCGCGCAGGCGTTGGTCAAGGAGAAGGGCGATCAGACACCGATCGCCTGGATGAACCGCTCCGAGCGCTACGGCGAGAAACTCGCCACGCCGGACATCACCATCGCGGACCTCATCGGTGAGATCGACCCGATCAAGGTGGCCGAGGGCCGTTACCTCTCCGACGAGGGGACGATCCACTACGGCCTGATCCCGCACACGAACCGCGGCATCTTCGCCATCAACGAGTTACCCGACCTCCAGGAGCGTATCCAGGTCGGTCTCCTCAACGTGATGGAAGAGCGCGACGTCCAGATCCGCGGCCACAAAGTGCGCCTGCCGCTGGATGTCCTCGTGGTCGCGACGGCGAACCCGGAGGACTACACCAACCGCGGCCGCATCATCACGCCGCTGAAGGACCGCTACGGCTCCCAGATCCGCACGCACTACCCGCGGAACATCGAGCACGAGATCGCGATCATGGAGGCCGAGACCACCGACCTCGTGAACGGCGACTTCGCGGTCGTCGTCCCCGAGTTCATGAAGGAGATCATCGCTGAGATCTCTCGCCTCGCGCGTCGTTCCCCGGACATCAGCCAGCGTTCCGGCGTGTCAGTCCGTGCCTCGGTCGCGAACTACGAGGCGCTGATTGCGAACGCGATGCGCCGCGCGATCCGCCTGGGCGACAACGTTGTGGTGCCGCGCATCTCTGACCTGCCGTTCATCATCCCGGCCCTCCAGGGCAAGGTGGAGTTCGAGACGGTCGAAGAGGGCAAGGACGAGCAGATCCTCGACCGCCTGATCCAGGGTGCCGTCGTCTCTGCCTTCAACCGCGCGCTCGGCGACGCCGACTCCGAGCTGGTGGTGGAGGCGTTCCGCTCCGGCCGCCACGTCGAAGTTGGCGAGGCGATGCGCTCGGCGGAGTACCAGCGCCTGCTCAAGGAGATCGACGGTCTCGCGCCGCTCGTCGGCGAAGTGACGAGCGACGAGCGGCCCGAGGTCCAGGCCTGCGCGATTGAGTTCGTCCTCGAAGGGCTGCACCTGAACAAGCGGCTCAACAAGGACAAGTCCACGGGGCAGGCGCTCTACCGCGGGTAGCCGCGGCGCGCTGGGAAGCGAGTCGGCATATGCCGCTGGCGTACCGGTACAGCGAATGGGACGGCACACAGTCCATCCCCGGCCTCGATGCCGACAAGATCCTCGAGGCCTTGTCCGACGACATCATGAACTTCGGCGACCTGCAGCACGCCCTGCGCAACCTCATGCAGCGAGGGATGCGTAACCAGCAGGGCGATCGCATGCAGGGCCTCCGTGACCTGCTCCAGAAGTTGCGCCAGCAGCGCCGTCAGCGCCTCGACCAGTTCGACCTCGGCGGGGTGATGGAGGACATCAAGAAGCAGCTGGACGAGATCCTCCAGATGGAGCGTGACACGCTTCAGGATCGTCTCGACGGTCAGCAGGCCCAGCAGCAGGACGGTTCGCAGCCCGACGGCAGCGACCAGCAGGACGGTCCGCGCGGCGAGCAGCAGTCCAACGAACGCGGCCAGCAGGGCCAGCAGTCACCTCGCGGTCAGCGAGGCGAGCGCGGCCAGCAGCAGGCGGGCGCCGATGCCGCCGACGGCGATCAGGCCGCGGACGATGGCCAACCCGGTCAGCAGGGTGGCAGCCCGTCCCCCATGGGGCAACGAGGACAGCAGGGTCAGCGTGGCCAGCAGCCGCAGGGTGGTCAGGGCCAGGACGGCCAGCCCGGCGACGCGGACGGTTCCGAGTCGAGCGGTCAGCCCTCGGGCGGCGGCGACCCGGAGCAGCAGTTCCGCGACATGCTTCAGCGCATTGCAGAGCGGAAGCAGAACTTCCTCGACAACCTGCCGGAGAACGCGCCCGGCCAGATGAAGGCGCTGCAGGACTACGAGTTCCTGAACCCGGAAGCGCAGCACAAGTTCCAGGAGCTGGTGGAGCAACTTCGCCAGGCAATGACCGGCCAGTTCTTTAAAGACGTCGAGAAGATGGTCGAGGAGATGTCGGACGGCGACAAGCAGCGCATGAAGGACATGGTCCGCGCGCTGAACGACATGCTCGCGCAGAAGATGCGCGGGCAGGAGCCCGACTTCGACTCGTTCATGGAGCAGTTCGGCGACATGTTCGGGGACAACCCGCCGCAGTCGCTCGAAGACCTCATGGCGCAGATGCAGGCACAGATGCAGGCGATGCAGTCGCTGATGGCCAGCATGCCCGGCGACCAGCGTCAGCAATTGCAGGACATGCTCGCGCAGCACCTCGGTGACCCCGAACTCGAAGACGAGATCTCGCAACTCGCGCAGAACCTCGAGTTCCTCAACCCAAGCCGGGAAGATCCCTCGTCGTACCCGTTCCGCGGCGACGAGGAGATCGGGCTCGAGCAGGCGATGCGCCTGATGAGCGAGATGAACAACATGGACGACCTCGAGAACGACCTCGAGCGCGCCCAATACAACGGCGACCTCGACACCGTGGACATCGAGCAGCTGCGCGAACTCCTGGGCGACGACTCCGCCGAGCAGTTCGAGGAGTTGAAGAAGCTGCTCGAGGTCCTTGAACAGGCTGGCTACGTCCGCCGCGAGGGCGACGAGTGGCAACTCACGCCGCGCGGGACCCGGATGATCGGCAGTGCCGCCCTCGGCGAGATCTATAAGCAGCTAAAGAAGTCGGGCCTGGGTAACCACCCCGCACCGGAGTCCGGCCGCTACGGCGAACGACTCGACGAGTCGAAGCCGTACGAGTTCGGTGACCCGTTCCACCTCGACCTGCGCAAGACGCTGATGAATGCGATCGAGCGTGGGGGCCAGGGCACCCCCGTGAAGATGAGTTCGGACGATTTCGAGATCTCTCGGAGCGAACTCGTCACCACGACGACCACGGTGCTGATGGTCGACCTCTCGTGGTCGATGGCGCTGCGGGGCTCGTTCCAGGCGGCCAAGAAGGTCGCGCTGGCGCTGCAGAACCTGATCAAGGCGCAGTACCCGAAGGACTCGCTCTACGTCATCGGCTTCTCGGCCTACGCGCGGGAGCTGAAAGCGCACGAACTGCCATACGTGCGGTGGGACGAGAGCGTGCTGGGCACGAATATGCACCACGCGCTCATGCTGGCCGAGCGCCTGCTCGCCAAGCATCGAGTTGGCACGAAGCAGATCCTGATGATCTCGGACGGCGAGCCGACGGCGCACCTCGAACGTGGCCGATCGCAGTTCGCGTACCCGCCCAGCCCGATCACGATCCGCGAGACGCTGAAGGCCGTGAAACGGGTGACGCAGCAGGACATCACGATCAACACGTTCATGCTGGACCGGAACTACTACCTCAAAGAATTCGTGAACCAGCTGGCGAAGATCAACGGTGGCCGCGTCTTCTACACCACGCCCGAGAAACTCGGCGAGTACATCCTCGTCGACTACGTGTCGCACAAGAAGAAGCACCTCACCGGGCGGTAGCCGAGGGCTCGCGTGGCGACGGCGCCCACCGAGCCTGCGCTGGGTGACGGAGGTCGCTTGCTCGGCGGCTCCCGCAGGGGCATCCTGAACTCCCACCCCGCGAGAGGCCCGTCCATGCTCCGCCACAGCCGAGGCCTGATTCGCATGTTCGCCCTAGCCGTGGCGCTGAGTGCTGCCGCTGTCGTCGGCTGTGCCGGCGACGCTGGCGGGTGGGACTCGAGGAGCGTCCAGCAGACGGTCGCGAACGTGCCGTTCCAACCGATCCTCGTGAACTCCAACCTCGGCATCGGCAAGAACCGGCTGGCGCTCGCCCTGTTCGATCAGAACCAGGAGTTCATCAACGTCGCGGACGTGACGGCGACCTTCTATCACCTCGACAAGGAGCCGAAGGGCGAGCCGAAGAACGCAAAGCAGGTTGGCGAGGCGGCACTGATCGCGCGGACGCTCAAGAGCGTCGGCGCCTCGCGGCTCGAAGGCAGCGCGATGGCTTCGAGGGTGCCGAGTGGCGCGTCGATGACGGCGGTGGACGCGCACCTGGGGCACGACAGCACCGTGTTCGCGGCGGTGGTGGACTTCGACCGGGCGGGCTTCTGGGGCGTGTCGCTGGACGTGAAGGTTGGCGACCAGGTGTTCCAGGGGCTGCGCCTCGTGTTTGCGGTGCAGGAGCGGACCGCGGAACCGCGCGTCGGCGACCCTGCGCCCGCGACCAAACAGCGCGTCGCGGCCGACGTGACGTCGCTCGAGGAGATCGACACCTCGGCAGTGCCGAACCCCGACCTCCACCGCCTGACGATCGCGCAGGCTGTCGCGAGCGGGAAGCCGAGCGTGGTCGCTTTCGTGACGCCGGCGTTCTGCCAGACGCGGTTCTGTGGGCCAGCCCTCGACCAGGTCGTGCTGCCGGCGCACCACGAGTTCGGTGACCGCGTGAACGTCCTGCACGTCGAGCCGTACGACGTCGCGAAGGCGAAAGGCGGGAAACTCGAACTTGTCCCCGCCGTCGAGGACTGGAAGATCCTCGCCGAGCCGATCATCTTCGTCGTCGGCAAGGACGGCCTCGTCACCGCGAAGTTCGAGGGCATCATGGACTACCCCGAACTGCGCGAGGCGATCGCGGCGGCGCTGACGAAGTAGCCCGGCCGCTGCAAGACAGACGGCCCAAGCGCGCGCGTCACCCCGGCGGTAGTCTCACCTCGATGCGTCGCCTTCGCCTCCGCCGTCCGCTCGGTCGTCGAGAACAGATCGCCCTCGCTGTTGTGGCGGCGCTGCTTGTCATCGTCGCGGTGGATGCGGGGATCCGCGTGCGGGACGCGCGCCGTGAGGCGAAGGCCGCCGTCGCGCTCTTGGACCGTTCGCGCGCGACGCTCGGGCCGCTGCTGCGCTTCGACACCACCGTGTGGCCGGGCCGCGAGGGCTACGCGCGGCTGCAAGATGACCTTCGAGACGCGGAGAGGCACCTCCGGCGGACGGATGAGCGCCTCGGTTACCTCCAGCGCTTCGCCGTCCTCGGCTGGGTGATCCCGCGCTACGGCGAATCGCTCCGGAACGGTCCGGCACTGCTCGACTTCACGACGACGGTGACGGCGGAGGCTGCGGGCGTGCTCGCGCAGGCGGAGCCGCTCTTCGTGGGGACAGGGAACTCTGGTGACCGCGCCCGCTCCGTCTTCGTCGACCGTCACGAGGCGTTGGACAGGCACCTCGGGCGGCTCGATGACGTGCGGGACGATGCGGCCCGGCTCGCCAACGTGGGCTGGGCCGGCCCCGCGAGGCGAGCCGCAACGCTGTTGCCCGAACTCAACGAGGATCTGGCGCGCGTCGGCTCAGTGCGTGGGACCGCGCAGCGGATGGCGGTGGGCCTCGATCCGTTGCTGGGGTACGGGGGGCCGAGGACCTACATCGTGCTGGGGCAGAACGAGCAGGAGATCCGACCGACAGGCGGGTTCCTCGGGACGATGGGCGTCGTGAAGGTCGTGGACGGCAAGATCGCGTCGTTCGAGTACGCCTCGGCGTACGACTTCGACCCGAAGCCGGACAAGTTCCGAGCGCCGCCGTCCGACTTCGCCCTCGGCAACGGCGTGCGCTACTGGTACGTGCGCGACGCGAACTGGTCGCCCTCGTTCCCCGAGAGTGCTGCCACCGTCCAGCGGTTCTTCCGAGAGGACCGTGCCGTGCAGGCGGACGGCGTCGTCGCCGTTGACACGGAGATGCTGCGGCTTCTGCTCCAGGCGCTCGGGCCGATGACCGTGCAGGGTGTCGATGTCCCACTCACCGCCGAGAATTTCTATGCCGCACTCGAAGAGGAGATCTTTGGCGAGGAGACCGAGATCGCGGCGAAGAAGCGGTCGATCCTCGGGCGTGTGCTCCAGCAAAGTATCGACCGCGTCCAGGCCGCCGACGCGGACAAGGTGCCTGCCCTCGTCGCTGTGCTGCGGCAGGGTGTGGCCGGGCGCCACCTGCAGTTGTTCGGGAACGACGAGCGCGTGCAGGCAGTCTCCGAGGGCTTCGGGGCAGACGGCATGATGCGCCCTCGCGACGGGCGTGACTTCGTCGCCGTGGTGGACGCGAACGTGTCGTATTCGAAAATCGCAGCGGCGATCAGCCGCGAGACAACCTATCTGCGGCGCGCCGATGGGCGTGTGGATGTCTTCGTGTCCTGGCGCAACGACCTGACGCAGTTCGCGGGGCAGCGGTACAAGCGCCTGGGCCAGTCGGCGCTGCTCTACCAGCCGGAACGCGATGCCTTCGTGAAGGTCCAGGGTGTCTACGGCAACATGTTCCGCATCTTCCTGCCGCAAGGCTCCACCGTGGAGGGCGTCGAGGGCTTCACACCGATCTACCGCATCGAACAGGGCATGACGGTGCTCGTCGGCCGCGTCGAGGTACACGACGGCGAGCAGAAGACCGTTGCCATCACCTACCGCCCGGCCGGGGCACCCTCGGGTGTCGATGTTTGGAAGCAGGGCGGGCAGGAGCGCGACCGGCTGCGGGTGCTGACTGCGAATGGGCGTCAGCAGGAGACGCTCTTCGACGGACCCTTCCTCCAGGACATGTCGGTCGCGTTCCCACCAGTTCAACTGGCTCCAGCCCGCTAGGCATCGAGGCCGCTATCGTTCGCGGATGGTGCTCCCTCCGCTCCGCCTCATCTCATTCGACCTTGACGACACCATCGTGGACAGCGAGGCACGCACGCCCGCGCGGCTGAAGGCGCTCGGCGAGGCGTTGCGAGGTGCAGGCGTGCGCCGGGAGCCCGCCGAGTGGGACGCTGCGCTGGCCGCGGCGCTCGCGGCGGAGCCGGTCCTCGGCGGGCGGTTCGTGCCGTTCCTCGCCACGCTGGGCCTCGACCCTGAATCCGGTGACACGCCCGTCCGTGCCGCACGCGAGGCATATGACGCCGCGCTGTATGAAGGACTGGGCGCCTTTCCGGATGCCTTCGATGTGCTCATTCAGTTGAAGCCGCATTACCGGATCGCCGTGACGACGAACGGGCCAGCTGCGATGCAGCGTCGCAAGTTGGCGTTGAGCGGGATCGAGGGTTTGCTGGACGCCGCGGTCGTCTCCGGCGAGGTGGGCGTCTGGAAGCCCGACCCGGCGATCTTCCAGCACATGTGTGGCGCGGTCGGCGTGCCTGCGTCCGAGGCGGCTCACGTCGGTGATTCCCTGCTGAGCGACATCGCCGGCGCACGTGCAGCGGGCCTCGTCGCGATCTGGCGCCGACCGTCGCCGGACGCGTTACCCGGTAGCGACACGCCCGACGCGGTGATCGACTGCCTGAGCGACCTGCTGCCGATGCTCTTGCCGCGATCCCGCTAGAGCGAGAGACCAGGGAACAGGCGTCCGCGCCGTGCGACCTCAAGGGATGCGGCGAGCAGGCCGTCCGGTTGACCGGCATCGATGTGCCCGTCGTCGTACCGCACGGCGACGACCGACTCAGTAGCAGCGAGTGCCATGAGGGCATCGGAGATCTGGAGTTCCCCGTCGCGGCCCGGAGGGACTGCCTCGATCGCATCGAAGATCCCGTGAGTCAGTAGATAGCGCCCGATGATGCCGAGGTTGCTCGGCGCGTCCTCGGCGCGCTGGGGCTTCTCGACAATCCGCCGTAGCCGCCACGTGCGCTCGTCGAGCGGCTCGCCATCGATGACGCCGTAGCGGTCGGCCTGAGACGCCTCGATGTTGGCGACAGCGATGGCGCTGCCGCCTCTGGCGTCGGTCGCGGCGGCGAGCAGCCGCCCCACGCTCGCGCCGAGCATCACCCCATCCGGGAGGATCAGGAGAAACGGCGAGCCATCGAGAGCTGGCCGAGCGCAGCGCAGTGCGTGCGCGACGCCGAGGGCCTCCGCCTGGAGCAGGAAGCGGATCGGTACGCGCTCCACGAGGCGGGCAAGATCCTGTTCTGCGACAGAGGCGCCGGCGGTGGCCTCCCCAGAGGCGAAATACTGACGGAGGAGCGCCTCGTTTGACGGGTTCGTGACGATCACGATCTCCTGGGCGCCCGCCTCGACGGCCTCCTCGGAGGCACGCTGGATGAGGGGGCGGTCAGCGACGGGCAGCAGTTCCTTGGGGACTGCGCGAGTCAGCGGCAGCATTCGGGTGCCGCGCCCGCCCGCCAGAATGACCGCCTGTCGAGGTACACCCATACGTGGATGATAGAGAGCACGAGGCGCTCACCGCCCTGCTGCCTTCGGCTAGGATGCGCGAAGGGGCGGAGGACGGAGCGCGGGACGTGTCACAGGCCGCCATCTCGCTCCCAGAGATGCAGGCGCGCGCTCGCGCGGTGCGCCGATTTGCCGTCCAGGCGACTGCCCGCACTCGGGCTTCCCACATTGGCAGTGCGCTCTCCGTCACGGACATCCTCGTCGCCGTCTACTTCGCCGCGATGCGCCCCGATCGAGCAGGCATCCACGGCGATCACTGCATCTTGAGCAAGGGACACGCTGCCGTCGCGCTGTACGGCGTGCTGGCCGAGCGAGGTGTCCTGCGGGTTTCGGACATCGAGCACTTCTACGAGAACGGCAGCCTGCTGGCGGGGCATCCAGAGCCCAACGCGGAGGCCGGGATCATTTTTGGCAGTGGCTCCCTCGGGCACGGGCTGCCCGTGAGTAACGGCATGTCCTTCGGCAAGC
Source organism: Dehalococcoides mccartyi (assembly GCA_945865925.1). Classification (GTDB taxonomy): domain Bacteria; phylum Chloroflexota; class Dehalococcoidia; order UBA2979; family UBA2979; genus SURF-43. The sequence continues at coordinate 147,794 of CAMBFG010000002.1, read as the reverse complement.
GCCTCGCGGGTTCGGACGGCCACACGTGGGTCGTCATGAGCGACGGCGAGTGCGAGGAGGGCTCCACGTGGGAGGCAGCACTCTTCGCCGCGCAGCACCGGCTGGGCAACCTGACGGCCATCGTCGACCGCAACGGCATCCAGGGCATGGGCAGCACCGAATCGATCATGGGCCTCGAACCCTTCGCTCAGAAGTGGCGGGCCTTCGGCTGGCGCACCCTCGAGGTGGACGGGCATGATCTCGCTGCGCTCGCCGAGGCCGCTCAACCCGCGGGCAGCACGACTGGCCAGCCGACGATGGTGATTGCGCGCACCACGAAGGGCAAGGGCGTCTCCTTCATGGAGGCGAACAACGACTGGCACTACCGCTCCGCCAATCCAGACGAACTCGCGACCGCGCTCGCCGAACTGGCAGGCTAGCCGTGCGCAACGCGCTGATCGACGAACTGACGACACTCGCGGTGACAGACCCGAGCGTCGTGCTGATCGTGAACGATGTTGGCTTCTCGGTGATCGAGCCGTTCCAGCGCCAGTTCCCGCAGCGCTTCATTAACGCCGGCGTCGCCGAGGCGAACATGATCGGCGTCGCCGCCGGCCTCGCGCTGACGGGGCATCGCGTCTTCGTCTATGCGATCGCGCCGTTCACCACCTACCGCTGCATGGAGCAGATCCGTCTCGACCTCTGCCGCACGAAGTTACCCGTGACGCTCGTCGGCCTCGGCGGTGGCTTCACGTACGGCCAGCTGGGTACGACTCACCATCCGACCGAGGACGTCGCGATGCTGCGGGCACTTCCCGGGATGCGTGTCCTCGCGCCCTGCGACGCCCTGGAGACGCGCGCGCTGGTGCCCTACCTCGGTGCGGGGGAAGGGCCGATCTACCTGCGCCTGGAGAAGGCGGGCCAGTCGGACGTCCATACCACACTGCCGGCAGTCGGCCCCGGCTGCTCCGTCCGCGTGCGCGAGGGCACCGACGTCACGCTCGTCAGCTATGGCACGATGGTGCAGGTGAGCCTTGCGGCTGCGGAACGACTCGAAGGACGCGGCGTGAGTGCCGGTGTGGTCAGCGCCGTGTCCCTGAAACCGCTCGACCCCGCGCTCCTGGTCGAACTGCGCATGCGCCCCGTCGTGACTGTCGAGGAGCACTCGACCATCGGCGGGCTCGGCTCGGCGCTCGCGGAAGCCGCTGCGGACGCTGGCGTACCGGCTCCTCGGCTGCGCCTCGGCGTCGCGGACGCGTACGCCGAGGTGGCCGGCGACCAGGCCTACCTGCGTTCGCTCTCCGGGCTGACCGCCGAGGGCATCGAGACTCGCGTCGTTGCTGCACTTGGCCGGGGTGCATGATCGCGCTGCGTCGGGTCGCCCAGGAGCCGCTCGCCTCCGGTTCGGTTGCCCTTGTTGGTGCGCGGCTCCTCTCGATCATGGGGGGGATTGTCACCGTGTCGATCGTGGCACGTGCGCTGGACGATGCCACGTTCGGTTTCTGGTCAGCGCTTGCCAGCCTGACCACGCTGACTGCCGGCCTCGACTTCGGCATCGGGAACGCCGTGCGAAACCGGATCGCCACATCGCGGGCGGCTGGCGACGAGTCCAGAGCGCGCGAGGCGTTTAGTGCGGCTGTCCTGGTCGTCACCCTCCTCAGCACGGCCCTGGCCGTCCTCGCGCTTGCCGCGGCGGCGGGCGTCCGCGCGATCGGGTGGGTGGGCTGGTCGAGCGAGCAGCAGGAGGCGATCGCGGTCACCATCGTGTGCCTCGGCGCCTTCCAGGTGGGCAACCTTGCGCAACTGGCGCTGTATGCGCGCGAGCGCCCGGTGCTCGTGGCAGCGCTTGAGGTCACCCGCTGGGCGATGACCATCCCGGCGCTGCTGCTGGTTGCCTCTGCTGGTGGCGGGCTCCTGCCGATGGCTGCCGCCTACTTCCTCGCGCTCGCGCTGTCCGTACTCGCCGCGTTCCCGCTGCTCATCGCGAACGGGCACTGGGGCGGCCTGCCGTCCGCCGCGCGCGCGTGGGTGGTCACGAGGCGCGACATCTGGGCGGGCGTGGGGTTCGCTTCGTTGCAGGTCGTGGCCACGCTGGTCTATCAGACGGACGTCCTGGTCGCGGCGCAACTCACCTCGCTGGCGGAGGCCGGCGACTTCGCACTCGTGCAGCGCCTCTATCTCGTCCCCGCCACCCTGATGTTCGCGGCGGCAACCCCGCTGTGGGCCAGGACGTCAGCCGAGGTCGCCGTCGGCAATCACCAGTGGGCGCGGACATTCGCCGCGCGCGCGGCCGCTGCCGCCGCTGGCGCCGCCGTCCTCGCGGGTGTCGCGATTGCCCTCGCTGGCCCATGGGCGGTCGAGGTCTGGGCCGGCCGCGAGATACGGGACGCCTCGCTCTATGCGGGCCTGGCGGTCTGGCTGGTGGTGGCCGTGTGGGTGATGGTGTTGTCGGTCGTCCTCAATGGGATGGGGCGAGTCTGGCCGCAGGTGCGGTGGCTCAGCGTGGCGGTGGTGGTGAAGGTTGCCATCGCGTGGCTGTTGGTAGAGCGCCTCGGCGTCGCCGCGCTAGCATGGGGCGCGACCGTCGCCCTGCTGCCGTTGGCGTGGTCCAACTGGCGCGAGGTCCGGCGGTCGCTGAGTCAGAATGAGCGCGGGGCGCGAGAGGTACGGTCATGAAAGCGGTGATCCTCGCCGGTGGCCGCGGCACTCGTCTTCAAGAAGAGACCGATGTCATCCCGAAGCCGATGGTGCGCGTCGGCGGCATCCCGCTCATCGAGCACATCATGCGCACTTACGCCGTGAACGGTGTCTCTGAGTTCGTCGTCGCCCTCGGCTATCGAGGCGAGATCATCAAGGACTATTTCGCCAACCACTACCTCCAGCGGCGCGACCTGACGGTCGAGATGCGCGACGGGGTTGTGGAGGTGCACCCGACCGACGAGGACGCCCTCTGGAACAACTGGCGTATCCACCTCATCGACACCGGGCTCGACACGATGACCGGCGGGCGCATCCGGCGGCTCCGCGAGTGGCTGGCTGACGACACGTTCTGCCTGACCTACGGTGACGGCCTCGGCAACGTCGATATCGCAGCGTCGATCACCTTTCATCGCGCGCAGCGCGCGACCGCAACGCTGACCGCTGTCCATCCACCGCCGCGCTGGGGGCACCTCGAACTCGATGGCTCGCTGGTGACGGACTTCCGCGAGAAACCACAGACCGCCGAGGGTTGGATCAACGGCGGGTTCTACGTCCTCGAACCCTCCGTCCTCGACCTGATCGAGGGTGACGACACGATCTTCGAGCAAGGACCGCTCCCCGCGCTGAGCCACCGAGGCGGCCTCTATGCGTTTCGTCACGAAGGCTTCTGGCAGGGCATCGATACTCAGCGTGACGTGTTGCAGATGCGGGACCTCTGGGACTCGGGAGAACGCCCGTGGCTGAAGCGCTAGCGTCCCTCATGGGCCGTCGCGTCCTCGTGACCGGCGCCGCGGGCCTCGTGGGCTCGAACCTTGTCGCGCGTCTGGTCGAGGATCGCGCCGAGGTGACAGTCCTCGTCCGCGACCTCGATGGTGGAAGCCCGCTTGCGCCCCTCGTCACTGGCGGCCGCGTGCGCACAGTCAGCGGAACGCTCCTCGACTACGCCGACGTGGAGCGTGCGCTGGTAGAGTCGGAGGCGGAGTTCTGCTTCCACCTGGGCGCCCAGACCCTCGTCCCCGTTGCCTCGAAAGTCCCGCTCGCGACGTTCGAGGCGAACGTGATGGGCACGGCGCACGTGATGGAGGCTGTCCGCCGTCACGCCTCGTTTGGCACGCGCGTGCTCGTGGCGTCCAGCGACAAAGCGTACGGCTCCGCGGGAGAGCGGGCGTACGTGGAGGACCTCCCACTGCTCGGCACCCAGCCCTACGACGCCTCGAAGGCTGCGGCCGAGGCGGTGATCCGCTCGTACAGCCAGGTCTACGGAGTGCCGGTCGTCACGCTGCGTTGCGCAAACACCTACGGGCCGGGCGACCTCAACTGGTCGCGCCTGATTCCCGGTGCGCTTCGTGCGGCCCTTCGAGGCGAGACGCTGGAGGTACGCAGCGACGGCACACCTCGACGTGACTACATCCACGTGGACGACGTGGTGACGGCGTACCTGCTGACCGCGGCGCGCTTCGACGAACTCGCGTTGGCAGGCGAGGCATTCAACGCGGGCACCGGGCTCGCCACGTCAGTCCTCGAGCTCCTTGGTGCTATTGATGTCGCTTGCCGCACCGCGGCGGTGGAGACGCTCCAGACACGCGTCCTTGGGACCGCACGTCATGAGATCCCGTTCCAGGTGCTGGACGCCTCAAAGATGCGTGCGCGCCTCGGCTGGTCGCCCACGATCACGCTGGCGGACGGGCTGACGCGGACACTTCCGTGGTACCGCGAGGTGGTCGCGCGCGGATGAGCCTGCTCGGGGTGCGCCAGACTCCTCGGTGGGCGTCGCCGGGTGCAGCGGTGCTGGTGGGCGCAGTCATCGCCGTCGCACTGGAGGCTGCGATGCTGTTCGGCCCGCCAGGAGCCGGGCAACTGGCACTCGGAGTGGCGGTCGCGCCGCTGGCGTTCGCGGTGCTCATCCGGCTTCCGGTGGGCGTCGTGCTCGCCATCGGGATCATCGGTGGCCCGGTGGTGAATTACCTGGTCCTCCCGGGAAATGCCGAGGGGATCCCACCGCACTCCGTCGCGCTGATCGCGTTCTGCGAGTTCACGCTGCTGGTCCGGATGATCAGAAGCCGGCAGACGTCGTCGCTCCGCGGCGTCGAGGTGCTGTACCTCGCCACCGTGGTGTTCGCACTCCTGGTGGGGCTCGTCCGCGGTGGCGCCGCTCGTGTGGTCGCCGCGGAGGTCGTGGAGACCACGAACCTGATCGCGTTGGTGTTCATTCTTCGAGGGTTGAAGTTCGACCGTCGTGACGCGGCGACCTTCGCGGTCGCCGCGCATCTGATTCTGCTGCCATTCCTCTTGCCGTATCTCGCGATGTCCTTCGGTGAGCGGCGAGTGGACTTCTACCTGTCCCAACTCGGCACGCTGATTCCCTTCTCGGTCTGGCTGATCCTGAATGGTGTCTTGAAGCGAGGTAACGGTGCGTTCGCGGCGTCCACCTTTCTGTTGCTGGTCGCGGCGTTCTCCACCAGCCAACGAGGGTTGCTCATGGTCGCGGTTGCCGCGTCAGCCATTGCTATCGGTCTGTACGTCTTGCGTTCGTCGCCGGGGCGCGCCGCGGCGATGGTGCTGGTGGGCGGCCTCCTGCTCACGGTGTTTCTCGAGGCCGTCCCCGTCCTCCAACAGATCGCGCCAGGCCCGACGGAGCGCTTGAGCGAGGGCTTCGGGGCGCTGTCGTATCAGTCACGTGTCGCGGAGGCGGAGGACGCATTCGCAGCGTGGAAGGGACAGGTCTACGGGCTCGGCTTTGGCGCATCGATACCGGTCCGGGCCGAAGTGGAGTACGAGATCACCGGGCCACGATTGGTCTATGTGACGTCCACCTTCATCCACAATTCCTATGCGTGGTACCTCGCGAAGATGGGGCTGCAGGGATTGATGGCTGTGGTGCTGCTGGTCGGCGTCTCGTCATGGACCGCGTTCCGGCGTTTCACGAAGGACGATCACCAGGTGGAGGCGATGGGGGCGCTCATGCTGCTCGCCCTGTCGGCGGGAGGCGCGATCGGCGGGCCGGCGCTGCACGGGTTCTACTACACGTCCTGGGTGGCGATCGCCATCGTGCTGGCGACGGCCGAGAGCGAGGCCGCCCCGAGACCTCAGACCAGCCGAAGATCGAGATGGGCGCGATTGGTCGCCCTCGACGGATCGCGCGCCCGGGTCGTCTGACCTACGGCTGCAGCCCGAACGACGTCCGCCAGAAGCCGAGGACGTGCGTGGCGTAGGCGGGTGAGACCGGCGAACCTTCGCCTACGGCCTCGTATTCCGGGGAGACCCAGAGTTCTTTGGGTGCGCCGGCGGCATTGAGCAGGCGGTTCGCGCCGCCGGGCTCGACCGGCGCTTCACCCGCGTGGTCGATCACCAGGAGGGGCCGAGGCGTCAGACGGGCAGCGGCCTCGGTGGGTGAGACCTCGGACAGCGGCTGTTCCAGGCGGCGTTCGACGAGCCACAGCGTGACATCGCGGAACAGGAACGCTGGGAGGCTCAGACGGTCACGGTAGGCGGTCCAGACCGCGTCCCGTAGCGATGACACTGGCTCTTCCGCGATGACGCCGCGGACGCGCAGGTCTTGCGCAGCCGCGATCACGCCTGCAGCCGCCCCCATCGAGATCCCCTGGACGCCGATCCGAGTCGTGTCCACATCAGGACGCGACATCAGGTAGTCGATCGCCCCAAGCACATCGTTCGCGTCCAGCGTGCCCAGTGCTGCAACCTCACCCGCCGAGGTCCCGTGCCCGCGGAAGTCGATGATGAAGGCATTGAACCCGGCGTTCACCATCAGTTCCGCCTGCGGGAGGAGTGCGTCTCGCGTCTGTCCGTATCCGTGCAACAGGATCACCGTTGGGCGTCGCGTCTGCTGCAACTCTGAGCCAGCCGGCGCGACCGTCGGCACCCAGAGCGCGCCGATGCGAACGCCGTCGCGTGCGGGGAATTCGACCGCCTGCGCCGCGAACATCTGGTCGGCGAGGAAGGGGAGTTTGCGCGGCGGAGCCGGGTTCAGGATCGCATCAGCCGAGATATAGGCGATGGTGAACCACATCCCCACGGAAAGCGTGGCGATCAGCACGACGGTCCCGATGCCGACCTTCCAGCCTGTGGTCACGATGCCTCCGATGCCGCTTCGAATCAGCGTACCCGAGGCCTTCTGTACGGTCGTCAGTGATAGTCTCCGCGCTTCCCTCGATGTGCGGGTGAAGGGGGCAGCAGTGCCACACGTGGTCACATTCAAGCAGGTCGATGTGTTTACCAGCGTGCCGTTTCTCGGCAACCCCGTCGCGGTGATCCTCGATGGCGCGAGCCTCAGCACGGAACAAATGCAGCGGATCGCGCGATGGACGAACCTGTCAGAAACAACGTTCGTGTTGCCCTCGGATGTGGCCGACTACCGCCTGCGTATCTTCACGCCACTGAACGAACTCCCGTTTGCCGGGCATCCCACCGTGGGGTCGGCGCACGCGGTGATCGAGGCGGGACGTGTGACGCCTCGTGACGGTCGCCTGACGCAGGAGTGTCCCGCCGGGGTCATCGCATTGCGCGTGGCACCAGATGGGCGCGTGTTCGTGCGGGCGCCGAGGCCCACCGTCCAGCGAGTCGATATCGATCTGGCGCGACTGTCGGCAGCCCTCGGCGCACCCGTCGAGGCGATGCCCGCGCCCGCACTCGTGGACGTTGGCCCGGTCTGGCTGATCGCACAGGTGCCGGGCACCGACGCGCTCGCGGCGGCCCGCCCGGACCTCGTCGCCGTCGACGCATTCAGCCGCGAGGTCGGGGCGCTGGGCATCTCAGCGTTCGCGATCACCTCGGACGTCGCCGCGACCGAGCGCGTGCGCGTCCGCACCTGGGCTCCGGGTGCCGGAGTCCCCGAGGATCCCGCGTGCGGCTCCTGCAATGCCGCGCTGGGTGCGTACCTCGGCGCGACCGGGTTGCTGTCGAGGACGGGCCGCTCGTACGTGGCCTCCCAGGGCCGCGAGATGGGACGGGACGCCCGCATCTCCGTTGCCGTGGGCGGACCCGATGACGTGGAGATCGGCGGAGATGCGGTGACGGTCATCGAGGGCGCGATCCGCCTCGACTGACGCTCGTGCGCGCGAAACGATCGCCTGCCCGCAAGGACAGGCGGTCGTTGTGGGTCCTAGCGCCGAAGCTGCAGTCGTTAGGACCGGCGGCGCTGTACGGCGAACGCGCCCGCGCCGAGGAGGCTGCCCGCCGCGAGGATCGCCGCCAGCATCGACAGGGTGGACGTCGAGTCCGGAGTCACGCCCGTGCCCGTGTTTGCCGGGCGGGGCGTCACCGGTGTCGCGCCACCGGCGTCAGTCCCGATGGCAGGCGCAATCTGACCACCGGCCGGCGTGGCGACGACCAGCGCCCAGATCGAGAACCCAGAGGTACTGCAGGAGAGCCCGGTCGCACTGGCCGAGCAAGCGACCTGCACCCACGCTCGGTTGGTCTCGTTGAACCGGAAGACCTGGACGTTTGCCAGGTTCCCACCAGCGAGGCCAAGGGTGGCCGGCGGCACAACGATCGCCAACGTCACCGGTGCATTGAAGGTGTTCGTCTTCTCCCCGTTTGTGGTGCTGGAAGCGTCGAGTGTGAACAACGATTGGATGAGGCTGCCACCGGTCCCACCGACGCCGGGCGGGGGCGGGACGTTCTGCGAAGTCAGCGACTGCACCGCTGCGGTGCTCGTCTGCTGCGCCTGTTGCGGCGTGGTCGTTGTGGTCGTCGGCGCGGGCACGAGTGGGGTGAAATCCACCTTCGTGTTGGTACTCAGGGCCCCCTGACCGAAGTTGATGGTGAGCCCAGCGTTCGGGACGGTGACCGAACCGCCGGCTGCGGGAAGGGTGGTCGACGTTGCCGTTGGTGCGGCGGTGGATGTCGCCGTGCTGGTGGTTGTCGAGGTAACGGTGGTCGTCGAGGTGGCGGTGGATGTGCTAACGGAAGTCGGAGCGATCTCTCCGCCACCGGTCTGAGCGACTGCGGTGCTCCAGGTGCCCGGCAGCAGCGCGATCGCTACCACTACCAGCGTGGCAACTGCGGACCAAACGCGAGAAGAACGCCAGAAGGTGCGCTTCATCGTTCCATGTCCTTCGGTACGCCGTGACGGCTACGGCAATGTCGCTGATCTCGATGCTCAATTGCACACCGCGACGCGTGAATTTTACCGAGTCTGCGGACAGGATGCACCCTACTCGGCTCCGTGCGTCGGCGCGGCAGACCGGCGCTAGGTCGCATGCTAACCGCGTACGGAAGGGCGGGTATGCCGTCCTACGGGTCTCGGAGCGCGTCACTCTCGATCAGCCACATGACGGAATCTGTGCGGAATGAGACTATCCGCGCCATGGATCTTGCCATCCTCCTACAACTCGGTCGCCGGTGGTTGTGGCTGGTAGCGGGTGCCGCTGTCCTGGGCGGTGTCGCCGCATTTCTGGTGTCGACCCGGCTCACCCCCTCCTACGAGGCCCGGACCACACTCCTCGTCGTCCAGCGGCAGGGCGAGGGGGTCGTCCAGCTGAATGACCTCCAGACGGCTGAACGCCTGGCAAACACCTTCTCCCGGCTCGTCACGCTTCGTCCGGTGCTCGACCGCTCGATTCAGGACGGCAACCTGCCCTTCGACACGACCGAACTAGAGAAGCGGATCGGCGTTACCAACCCTCGCGGCACCCAGTTGTTAGAAGTGACCGCGCATGCCTCCACCGCTGACCTGGCAGCGCGGATGTCGAACACCGTCGCCCGTGCCTTTATTTCATCCAACGAGGCGGCGTTGACCAGCCGTCCCGGGCAGGTCTCGGTCGTCGAGGAGGCGCTGCCGCCTCGCGATCCCGTTTCGCCTCGACCGCTCGTGAACGCGGTACTCGGCGGCGTCCTGCTCATGCTGGCGGCAATCGCGGTCGTCATGGTCATCGAGTATCTGGACGACACCGTGAAGTCCGGGGAGGACGCGGCGGAGCAGACGGGCCTACCGATCCTCGCGCGCATCGAGCAGTTTGGGCGCCGCCGCAACGCTCGCGAACAACTCCCGGCCGCGAACCGCCCGGGTTCGACGATTGCCGAGGCGTATCGCGCGGCCCGTACGAACCTCTCCTACGCCATTGATCTGGGGCACGACCGTCGTTTGATCCTCGTGACCTCGCCCGGCCTGGGCGAGGGCAAGACGACGACGGCGGCGAACCTCGCGGTCGTGTTCGGGCTGGCCGGGCACCGCGTTTGCGTCATCGACACAGACCTGCGCCGCCCGACGATCCACAAGGTGTTCGGCGTCGACAACTCGAAGGGGCTGACGACGCTCCTGCTGTCGCGGGAGCCTGATATCGATCGCACCCTCGTGCGCTCACTCCACACGAACGTGACCGTGCTGCCCTCCGGGCCGCTGCCGCCCAACCCCTCGGAGCTGCTCGGCTCGGCCCGCATGCAGGAGGTTCTCGACGGGCTGCGCGAGCGGTTCGACGTCGTCCTCATGGACTCGCCGCCCGCGCTCGTCGTGACGGACGCCTCCGTCCTGGGGATGCTCGTGGATGGGCTGATCATCGTCGCGCGTGCCGGGAAGACCAGGATGGGTGAACTGCGTGCCACCATCACAGAACTGGCACAGACTGGACGACCCATCGCCGGTCTGATGCTGAACCGTGTCAGTACGCGTGACGCCGGCTACTACCACTACCAGTACGGTCGCGGGTATAGCGCCGGTGACGAGCCGGAACCTGACGTCCCGCGCCTACGCTTGCAGAACCTCGCGGCCGGTAGCCCGCCCGCCACAGACGCCCGCCCGACCGGTACCGGCGAGTAGGCCTACGGACCGATCCCCGCCACCGTATCCTGCGGGCATGGCTCCCGGCATCCCCCTCCGATCGCTGTTTCGACGTCGGTCGAAGCGTGCCCGCGTCGACCGCCTTGCCCCGTGGCTCCTCCTCGGCCCTGCACTCGATGAGGCGGGCTACCGCGATCTGGTGACGCAGGGCGTCACCCACGTCGTCGACCTACGCGGGGAAGCCGAAGACGACGCCTCGATGATGGCGGCGTTGGGATTGCACTGGCGTCGCCTCCCGATCCGTGATCACGCTGCACCGGCCCCAGGACAGATCGAGGACCTGCGAGCGTGGCTCACTCACGAGCGCGGCGACGGCGCCGTGGTCATGTATCTCCACTGCCACGCTGGCCTCGGGCGGGCGCCGACGGTCGCCATCGCCCTCTTGATGCACCAGGACATCCCACTCGCCGACGCCCACCGCCAGGTGCGCGCAGCGCGGCCAGGCGCCCAGCCGACCGCGGCGCAGGAGGCGTACCTCCAGGCCCTCGCACACCGCCTCGGACCCCCGCACGCCCAGCGCTAGGGACGCGGTCCCACCGTGGGCGCGTTCAGACGCTCGTCGATGATGGTGACGTCAGCCCGCTCGCCCAGCACGGTGGTGACGTACCAGAGCGGGAATGTCTCGCGGTCACGCCCAGTCTGAATGTGCCCGAAGTCTCCGACCTCGGCGAGCCGCGCCCGCGCCTCGTCGACGAGTGTCGTGTCGCCACGGAGCGAGACGTCGTCGCCTACCCAGACTGCCCACACCGCGAAGAGCCCCGTAACCACGAGGCCCAACGCTGCCCTCGCGCTTCGCTCGGGGAGCCGCCCGGCTATCCACTCCCACACATCGACGGCACCCCACCCGGCCACGAGCGCCAGCGCCATCGTCGTCCCCTGCAAGTAATCCTCACGTCCGAGCACGAGGTAGCCCGAGATGAACAGCACGAGCGCGGCCACCCACGCGAACAACACCAGCGCGAGCCGTCCTCGTGTCCGCACGACTGCGAGGGTGCCCGGGATCAGCAGGAGCCACGCCGGCGGCGGCAGTTGCCGGAGCGCCCGGCGCATCGTCTCCGGTACCGCCGACAGCACGTCCTGGGGCGACAGGTCGACCGCCTTCCGATACGACGCGCCGCCGAGGTGGTCGAGCAGCCCTCGGAGCGTGCCGGTGTCGCCCCAGGCGATCTCAGCGTCCGCGCGCAGCCAGAGGTAGCCAGCGCAGTACAGCAGCGGTAACACGAATAGTGCGAGGCACCACGCTGCCTCGCGTCCCTGGGGACGCCGAGGCCCAGCAAGCGCCGCCATCAGCAGCGGCGCGGCGAGCGCGAGCCCCGTGAGGTGACTGGCGACGAGCACGCCGAGGACAAACGCAAACGGACGCCAGCGGCGCCCCTCGACAGCGTCCGCGCCGAGGGTGAGCGCCAGTGCGGCGATGACCGCCTGGAGCGCATACACCTCAGTCACGATCGCCTGTGCCCACACCACCGGCGCAAGCCCGAACAGCAGCCCGGCGACCGCTGCGCCCCACCACGGTGTCTCGGGGCGCCATCGCCGCGCGGCGACAGCGACGAGGGCGCCTGCGAGCGCCATCAGTACCACCGAGAGCAGGTTCGTCCGGAGCGCGGGTTCGTCGGCGGGCACGACCTCGAGCGCAAGTCGCGCCAGCGGTAGCCAGATCGCCTCGCCCGTCGGGTGCGCCACACCGAGGACAGCCGCCACCGATACGAGTTCGGCGCTGTCGACGGTGTTGTGCAGCACCGCGATCGTCGGTGCGACGGTCCACGCGTACAGCGCTCCAAGGACGGTCGCGACCAGTGCCGCCGAAAGCAGAGTGCCGCGCCGATCCATCGGCGCAGAGTAGCCGAGTTCTACGGCAGGCTCTTCGTGTCCACCAGGATCAACGCGTCACGCGCACCGAGGGTGACGCGACCGCTGACGGCTGCCCCGTTGTTGAAGGCGGTGTCGATGGTGCCGCGCAGGCGTCGGAACGTCGTGCCGGGGTAGAGCGTGCCGAGGTCGAAGGTGGCGGGGCTGGCACTTCCGTTCACGAGGACGGCGCCGTGCTCGAAGCGGCGGGTGAAGGCGTCGCCCGGACCTGCCTGCAAGCGCAACGAGTCGAGCCATACCGAGCCCGCCTCCTTCCCGAGCAGCACGAAGAGGTTCGCCTGCGCGTCATCGGCGGCGGCCACGAACGAAAGCGAATACTCCCGCCATCCCTTCGAGGCCATCACGTCCTGTTCGGCAGGCGTCTGCCCGCCAGCAGTGAGGTTCACCGCGACACGCATCGGCGCCTCCGCGAACAGCGGGGAGAGGGTGCCGTAGCCGGCGTCCGCACGGACGCGGAAACGCAGCGTGTACTCCTTGCCCTTCTCCACGCGGAACGGGCCGAGGCGCACCTGGATGTGGTTGTCCTGCGGGTCGGCCAGCAACGAGGGCACGTCCACACGGAGCGACGCCGACCCCTCGCCGGGATTCGAGGTGTCGCGCGCCAGCGTCGCTGCGGCACCACGTACCAGGACGGTCGTCGCTCCCGCGGTGTCGCCCTCAAAGCCACCATTGGCGATCAGGTTCGGCGCGCTGCCGAGGAGGTCCACCCGCTGCGCTTCGCCTCGCGGGGCGCCGAGATAGTGGTAGCGCTTGTCCGCACCGGCTGAGAACTCTTCGATCTCAGAGACGTTCAGGTTGTTGCGAGCGCGGTCGACGTAGTTGCACTCCGGCCGACCCTCCTCGTTGGTGGAGATGTAGGCGAAGTAGCCGTCGCCGAGCAGCGCAGCCCCGAGTGACAGGCGGATCTTCCAGTTGGTGCCCTTGTCCTCCACCGGACAGCGCGTGAACGCCTCGGTGGTCTCCTTCAACTGCAGATAGGAAAGCCGAGGCGCGCGGGAGGTCTCGCGCCAGAACTGGTAGCGCTGGTACGCGGAGGAGAATTGTTCCCAGTGATGGAGGTCGGGGAAGGACTCATTCTCCATGCCGTTGGCGAAGGCGATGTCGCGGGCTGACCACCAGCCGGTCGCCTCGCTGATCAGCAACACCTTCTCGCCCACGAGTCCTCGCAGCACCGATTGGAACTCGACGACACCGAGGCCGTACGAACTGACGCCACGCACGTAGCCGCTGTCCGGCGCGCCGTCGTTGTCGCAGTCGAGGCGGCGCTGTCCCTGGTTCTGCCCCGTGGTGCTGAACGCCGCCACATCGAACTGGTAGCCGTCGAGTCCCTCGAGGATCCCGCCCGGCTTCAGGTAGTCCGCCAGCGGCTGCGCGAGTGCCTCGATCAGTCGCTTGTTCGAGGCATCACGCGGGGCCTCGCGGCAGAAGTTGTACTTCCAGATCGGATCGCCGTTGCCGTAGGTGACCGCAGCGTGCGCGGCCACGCGCGTGCGACGAGCCTCGAAGCGTTGGCGCGTTGTCCCGTGGTTGGCCCGCTGGACCGTGGCGCGGTCGCCGCTCACGCTCACGATGCGCATCTGCTCGAGGCGGGCGTAGTCCGGCTTCCCGGCGGCATCGAGGGCCATCACCTGCACCTCGTCGCCAGCCGCCACCGCCGCGCGATCAGTCAGCACCAGGGTCGTGTCCCCCGCGCCGTCGCCGAGGTCGCTCGCGAGCGTCGTGCCGTTGAGCAGCAGCCAGTGTCCGGGCCAGACTGGCGGCGTGGTGCTCTTGGGGTTCCGACCGATCAACAGGAAGTGGTCGATCACGATCTTCTCGGGTGCGGCTCGCTTGATCGCGACCATGTACGGGGCGACCTTCCCGCGGTCGACGACTTCTTCGTCGAGTGCCTTCGCGATCACCATGTCGTATGGCTTCACCAGCGCGACCATCTCCTCAACTGGCACGCCTCGCACGCCCTGGGTCTCGATGCCATTCCGGAACAGCACCGGCCGCGGATACCCCGCCGCCTCCAGGTACTGCGCGCGGGCCCCGCTCGAGGCCGCCGGCCCACTCGCGGTCTGCACCTGTGCACCCAGAGTGCCCGTAGACGCCCCGTCACCACCGCCCCGAAGCGTGAAGGCGGTACCCCCGACCACGAGGACGGCAGCACCGAGGGCGATGGCGGCGATGATGAGTCTGTTCATGCCGCGCACCGTACTACGGAGGCTCGGCTCGTGCGTGGCGCAGTTCGGCTAATCGTCCTGGCCGTAGTCGTGGTCGGGGTAATTCACAGTGCCGGCTTTCCAGTAGCCGCGCGTGTGCATCGAGGTCGGGGCGAGGCCGCGCGCCTCGATCAGGTGCTGGCGGATGCGGCGCATGATGCCGGACTCGCAGGCGAGGAAGACCTGGCCAGCGCCCTCCGGCAGGTCGATCGAACGCACCGCGGTTTCGAGGGCTTCGCCAGGGATTTCGCCGGCGCGCACCCACCACGTCTGCACCTGCGCGAGGCTCGGCAGCGGGCGCTCCTCGGTGATGTCGCCGACCTCGATGATCACGGCGGCGCGCGTCGAGGCGGGCAGCGCTTCCAGCACCATGCCAATGGCTGGGACGGCGCAGGCGTCGCCGGCAAGCAGGTGCCATGCGGCACTCGGGTCGACCGTGTGGCCTCGACCGCCGGGGCCGCGCAGGTCGATCGGATCGCCCGGCTGAGCGGCGATCGCCCAGCGTGAGCCGAGGCTGTCGCCGTGGAGGATGACGTCAATCTCGATCTCGCGACGTGCGGCATCGAAGCGGCGCGGCGTGTAGGCGCGCACCTGGTCGGTGCCAGGGAGCATCACCTTGAGGTGCCCACCGAGCAGCGGCGTCCCGAAGCCCTCGAGGGCGTCGCCGCCGAGGGTGATCCGCACGGCCTTGGGCGTCACGCGCTCGACGCGCCGCACCTCGACCGTGCGGAAGCGCTTGTTTGCGGGTTCGGCGGCGGCTTGCGGGACGGCGTCAGGCATCGGTCACCTCGGTACGACAGCAGGCTACTGCTCGAAGACCCAGCCGTCCGTCGCACGCTTCCAATCGAGGACAGGCAGGCCACGGAACCAGATCTCGGCCTCGCGGGCGGCGTCGTCCAGGTTCGCGGAGCCATGGACGAGGTTACGCCCGATCTCCAGGCCGAAGTCGTGGCGGATGGTGCCGGGGTTGGCCTCGACCGGCTTGGTGGAGCCCATCGTCTGGCGGCAGGCAGCGACGGCGCCCGTGCCCTCGAAGACCGCGGCGATGATCGGGCAGGCGGTGATGTACTCGATCAGGCCGGAGTAGAACGGCTTGCCGACGTGCTCGGCGTAGTGCTCCGAGGCGATCGCCTGGTCGGCCTGCACGAGGCGCATCGCGACGATCTTCAGCCCGCGCTGCTCGAAGCGCTGGAGGATCGTGAAGGCCAGTCCGCGCTGCATTGCGTCCGGCTTGATAAGGACGAGGGTGCGTTCCATGGTGATGCTCTCTCTCTGCGTCGTCTCGACTATCGAGGTCTCGGTGGAGTGATCGAGGGCGGGCGTAGGTAGACGGCGTCCACCGCACCCGGGTCCCCGAAGAGGTCGCGAGCTCGCGCGATCCGCACCAGGTGCGCCGCCCGAGCCTCGGCCCGTGCATCAGTGTCGCCGCCCCGGCTCGCAATGTCGCGCACCTCGCGGAGCGCCTCGGTCAGTTCCCCTACCCAGATCGAGGGCTGAGGGGCGTCCCGGATCACGTCCGCGGGGCGGGCGATGTGCGGTTCCGCGTAGACCGAGGGCAGCCCACCCGCCTCGCCGGGGGTGTACCCCGCCCACGCGAGCGCCTCCGGCCCTGCGTCGTGGATCGCGATGACGACCGGCCCGCCCTCGACGAGGTGGGGCCAGGCGTCCGCCTCGAGCCGTCCGACGCCCGCCAGTGGCACGCCGAGACCCAACGCGAGCCCTTGCGCCGTCGCGATGCCCGTCCGCAGGCCGCCATATTGCCCTGGCCCGGCGCACACCGCGATGCGCGCGATCTCCTGCCGCGTGACCCCCGCTCGCGCGAGCATCCCGTCGAGCGCCTCGAGCAGTTCGAGCGACATCGTCGTTTCGACATGCCACGCGTGCTCCGCGACGACGCGGTCGCCATCGAGCAGCGCGAGCGAGGCGTTGTCGGCCGCTGTGTCGATGCCGAGGTCGTAGCGAGGACTAACCACGCGCGCCTAGCCCGTCCAGGACGCGGTCGTACCGCGTGCCGCTCGACGCGATCGTGATCCGGCGGTGCTTCGGTTCGCCCTCGACACCTTCGAGGATGACGAGCAGGTGCTCGCCCGGAAGGACGCCCATCCCACGCTCGGGCCATTCGATGAGCAGGACGCCGTCGTGTGCTTCCTCGATCAGGTGGAGGTCTGCCACCTCTGCGGGGTCGGTGAGGCGGTAGAGGTCGGCGTGGTAGAGGCGGCGCGGGCCGTCGTGACGGGCGAGCAGCACGAAGGTGGGGCTGGTGACGGCCGTCTCGACCTTCAGCCCCTGCCCGACGCCCTGTGCGAACGCGGTCTTCCCCGCGCCCAGCGTCCCCTGCAAGAGCACCACATCGCCCTCGCGCAGCATCTTGGCGAGGCGGCGGCCGAGGGTGCGCGTCTGCGCGACACCGGTGGTGACGAGGGTGAGCCGGTTGGCGGTACTCATGGGTACGAGGTTAGGAGCGCCGCTCGCCAGAGTCGCGCGTCTGGTCCCAGCCGCGTCGAGGTGGCTCGTAGGCCTCGCCGTCCGCGCCCCAGACGACCACCTCGCCCGGGTGGTCGGGGACGACACGCCCCACGAGCGTGACGGGTACCTCAGGCGTGTCCAGCCGCACGAGTGCCTCCCGCGGGCCGACGAGGATCAGTTCAAAGTCCTCCCCACCACCGAGTGCCAGGTCGAGCGCCATGCGCGCACCCAGCGCCTCGACGGCAGCGGGGTGAAGGGGCAGCGATGCCGCAGCCAATTCGATGCCGACCTCCGAACCTTCGGCGATGTGGCCGAGATCCTGCAGCAGCCCATCGGAGATGTCCATCCCGCAACGCAGGCCCGAGGCCGCAGCGGCGCGCCCGAGCGCCACGCGCGCGACCGGCCGTCGATGTGCCAGCAACAGCATCTCGATGCCCACCTCGGCGCCGCGCCCCGCCTCGATCAGTGCGAGGCCAGCGCCCGAGGCGCCCGGGGTGCCAGAGACGGCGACGAAGTCGCCCGCACGCGCACGCGAGCGGCGCAGCAGGGGGGCGTCGGCAGTGCCGCCCTCGATCCGTCCGTATGCGGCGATCGCGATCGCCGTCGCGGGGCCGCGCACGACATCGCCGCCGGCGACGCGCACGCTGTGGAACCGGCACGACTCGGCGATGCCGTCGATCAGCCCATCGAGATCGTCGATGGTGAGGGCGGGGCCGAGCGTCGTCGCGATCAGCAGATATTGCGGCTCGGCGCCCATCGCGGCCAGGTCGCTCACGTTTGCCGTCACCGCGCGCCAGCCGACGTCACCCCAGGCCATCGTGTCCGTGCGCCAGTGGGTGCCTTCCACGAGCGCGTCGATGGTGCCCACCGCGAGTCCCGGGCCTGTGCGCCACGCCGCTGCGTCGTCGCCCGGTGGGACCACGAGGTCGCTCGCGGCAGCCTCGCCGAGGCGCGCGATGATGCGGTCGATCAGCGTGAACTCACCGAGGACGCTGACCGGCGCCTCGTGGGCTTCTGAAGTCGCCTCGGGTGTTTCGGGCATGGGCGGTCAGTTGCCCTTGAACTCGGGACGACGCTTCTCCTTGAAGGCGAGTCGACCTTCCTCGGAGTCCTTCGCCGTGGGGGACAGCAGCGCGCCGAACGAGTTCAGCGCGAATGCGGTGTCCACGGACTGGTTCATGCCGTGGTGCAGTTGGTACTTCTGGAACCCCAGCACCTTCGTCGGCGCTGTCGCGAAGCGGCCCGCCCAGCTCGCCGCCGCAGCATCGAGCTCGCCCGCTGGCACCGCCTGCGTCACGAGGCCGATGCGCTCTGCCTCGTCGCCGGTGACGGGGTCGCCGGTCAGCAGCAACTCATGCGCCTTGCCGAAGCCGACGTAGCGCGCGACCAGTGCCGTGCCGCCCGTGATGCCTCGCTGCACGAACGGGAAGCCGATGCGCGCATCGTTCGCCGCAATACGGACGTCCGAGGCGAGCGCGATCATCGCGCCCGCGCCGACGGCGTGGCCGTGGAGCACGGCGATGACGGGTTTGCGCAGGTCGTAGATCACCTTGAACAGGCGCTCATAGCCCTGCTCACGTCGCAGCGTGAAGTCCATCGCTGCGCGCACCTCGGGGTCGCCCATCCCGCTGAGGTCATCGCCGGCGCAGAACGCGCGCCCGCGCCCTCGCAGCAGCACGACACGTACGCCAGGGTCAGCCTCCCAGGTGGCGAGTTGGTGTGCGGCGGCCTCGATCAGCGCGGTGTTGAGGGCGTTCAGGCGCTCCGGGCGGTTCAACCACAGCGTGGCGACGGGCCCTTCTCGCACGGCCTGCATGACCTCAACCGTGGTGTCCTGATCAGCCATTCGAGCCCGCCTGTCTCGCCGCCGGTGCGCGGTGAGTGTACCCGCGAGGCCGAGCCTCGACTCAGGCTCCGGCGGGCGCCGCCGGAGCGTCATCGGCGCCACCCACGACGACCTCAGTGTCGACGGCGTCGTCACCCTCCACGATGCCCTCGGCAATGTCGACGCGAGCGACGGCCGAGACGCGGTCAGTGTCGCCGGCGACGCGCATCACCTGCACCCCCTGAGTGGCACGCCCCTGCTGGCTGATCGAGCCCGCCGAGGTGCGCAGGACGATGCCCTGTTCGGAGACGAGCACCAACTCCTGGGCGGCACTGACCATGCGCGCCACCGAGATCGCACCGGTCTTCGGCGTCACACGGAACGTCTGCACGCCCTGCCCGCCACGGCCCTTGCGCGGGTACTCCTCGATCGGGGTGCGCTTGCCCTGGCCGCGCTCGGACACCACGAGGAGGTCGTCGCCATCCTCGTCAACCGCCATCGCGATCACCACGGCATCCCCACGCAGCGTCATGCCGCGGACGCCACCCGAGGTACGCGAAGCCACGCGCAGGCTGCCGACGGTGAAGCGGATCGCCTGCCCATCGCTCGACACGAGGATGGCGTCCGAGGTCTCACGCGCCGGGCGTGCCTCGACCAACCGGTCGCCGTCTTCGAGGCGCATGGCGATGAGTCCGTTGCGGCGCACCGATTCGAACTCCGCGAGCGGGGTGCGCTTCACCTCGCCGCGTTCCGTCGCGAGCACCATCGAGTCGCGCGTGAAGTCGGCGACCGCAACGACGGCCGTCACGCGGTCGTCGGGTGCGATGTCGACGACGTTCGCCACGGGGATGCCGCGCGCCTCACGGGAGGCCTCGGGTACCTCGTAGGACTTGAGGGCGTAGACCTTGCCGCCGGCGGTGAACATCAGCAGTTGGTCGTGCGTGTCGCAGACCAGCAGGTGACGGATGAAGTCCTCTTCGCGCACGGTCTGGCCGCGCTTGCCTCGGCCACCGCGCGCCTGACGGCGGTAGACGTCGAGCGGGACGCGCTTCGTGTAGCCGCGGTCCGAGACGGTGACGACCACCTGCTGGTGCCCGATGAGGTCCTCGTCCGCAATGTCATCGACGGCGCCATGGAAGACCTGCGTCCGGCGTGCGTCGCCGAACTTCGTCTTCAGGTCGGCGCAGTCGTCCTTGATCAGCGAGTCGATCTTCTCGGGGTGCGCGAGCAGGTCGACGAGGTAGGCGATGAACACCATCAACTCGCCGTACTCCTCGAGGATCCGCGAGGACTCGAGCTGGGCGAGGCGGCGCAACTGCATGTCCAGGACGGCCTGTGCCTGGCGGTCGGAGAGTCCTGGCACGGCGCCTTCGGCGGCGATCGGATGCGCCTCGATCAGCCGGGCGGGGAGGACGACCGGCAGCGCCATCAGGGCTGCCTTCGCGGCTTCCGCCGAAGCGGACTCGCGGATGGTCTTGATCACGAGGTCGAGCGCATCGAGGGCCTTCAGCAGACCTTCGAGGATGTGCGCGCGCTCGCGGGCCTTGTCCAGATCGAACTCGGAACGCCGGCGGATCACCTCGCGGCGGTGTCCGATGAACACCTCAAGGGCGCGCTTGAGTGAGAGCGTCTCTGGCTGCCCGTCGACGAGTGCCAGCATGTTTACGGCGAAACTGCTGCGCAGCGCGGTGTGCTTCAGCAGTTGGTTCTTCACCGCTGCGTACGTTGCCCCGCGTGAGAGTTCGATGACCATGCGGATGCCGTGGCGGTCGGACTCGTCGCGGAGGTCGGAGATGCCCTCGATCTTCTTGGCGCGGACGAGGTCGGCGATGCGTTCGAGCAGCGTCGCCTTGTTGACCTGGTACGGCAGTTCGGTCACGACGATCTGAGAGCGCCCGCTGCGCGCGGCCTCCTCGACCTCCATGCGCGCCTGCATCGTGACGCGGCCGCGGCCGTTGATGTACGCGTCTCGGACTTCGGAGCGGTTGAAGATCATGGCGGCCGTCGGGAAGTCCGGGCCCTGCACGATCGTCAGCAGATCGTCGACCGTGCACTCGGGGTTCTCGAGGACCATCACCACGGCGTCGCAGATCTCGTTCAGGTTGTGCGGCGGGATGTTCGTCGCCATGCCGACCGCGATGCCGGACGAGCCGTTCAGCAGGAGGTTCGGTAGCCGCGCCGGAAGCACCCACGGCTGCGTCAGCGAGTCATCGAAGTTCGGGTAGAAGTCGACGGTGTTCCGGTCGATCTCCGCGAGCAGTTCCATCGCGATCGGCGCGAGGCGCGCCTCGGTGTATCGCATCGCTGCGGGTGGGTCACCGTCGATGGATCCGAAGTTCCCCTGGCCACTGACCAGCGGATACCGCATGGAGAAGTCCTGTGCCATGCGGACGAGCGCGTCGTAGATCGCGCTGTCGCCGTGGGGGTGGAACTTCCCCATGACGTCGCCGACCATGCGCGCGGCCTTCTTGTAGCCGCCCGTCGCGGTGACGCCCAGCTCCTGCATCCCGAAGAGAATCCGCCGCTGGACCGGCTTCAGTCCGTCCCGTGCGTCGGGCAGCGCCCGCGACACGATGACCGACATCGCATAGTCGAGGTAGGACGCGCGCATCTCGTCTTCGACGCGGATGGGCTGCGTTCGATCGGGCGGTTCCTGGACCATTCAGTCACCCTTCGCGGGGTCCGACGGGGGAGTCGTGCGGAGGGGTTTCTAGGCTTCTAATTCTACCAGCGCAGCCCCTTCCGAACGACCCGATGGGGGGCCTCTGGAAGGGGCGATTCTGAATCTGGTCAGGGTAGAAGGACGCGCCCCACCATCGGGACTGCGATGGCGGGGGCGAGGAGCCCGCAGCCGGCCCTCAGGTCACCTACCGGGGCAGGACAGCGACGGCAGCAGAGGTCTGGAAGGCAGCATCTGACAGCAACGAATTGGCCCGCTCCAGCATCGACACATTGCCCTCGGAGACAGCCACCGAAATGGTGTCCGCAGCCTCGCGGGTGCGCCGGATGGCGAGCAACAACTGGGTGTTACTTGACTGCTGCGCGGCCGGTGGGACGAGCTTCTGCGCACGTTCCTCGATGGCGGCCAGCGCTGTGACTCGTGCCGTGACGCCCTGTTTCCACGCGTCCGACAGCGGCGTGTTCGCGGCGAGTGCGTCCGCTAAGCCTCGCTGCGCCGTGCCGAGGTCGGTCAGCAGGGTGCGAGCGTCGCCGGCGTAGTTCGCGCTCCCAGCGGTCGTCGCCGAGGTGGACGCAGCGCTTGCTGCGGCGGTCGCGGCTGGCGGTGCGGCGGGGTCATCTGATCCGCAGCCTGCAAGCGTGAACGCGGCCAGGACCGCACCTGTCAAGGCGAGGTATCGCATCGGGATCTCCTATGGCCGCGCAGTAGCCGTGGTCGTCGCGGTGGCGGTCGTGGTGGGGCTCGCCGTTGAGTTGCCTTCGGTAGTCGTGCTCGCGGACTGGCGGAGTGTCTCAGCGAACGCAGCCATAATCGCCTTCAACTGCGCCTGGAACTGCTCGCGCTGTTCGGGCGTGAGGGCCTTTGAGTCGACCACCTGATCGCTGGAGCGCTTCTGCTTTGCGTTCTTCGCGAATTCGTCCGTGACGTCCTCCTCCGCACCGCTGTTCGGGAGGCCACGTGCCGTACGGAGTTGGGCCATGAGGTCGCGCACCTGCTGGTTTCGCTCGAAAACGGCCTGGACGACAGTGCGCGCACGCTCCGAGGCGTTCGCCGGCAGGGTCGGTGGCGTCTTGGCCCGATCACGCCCCGTCGCGCTCGGCGTGGTGCTACCGGACGGTGTCCCAGTCGCTCGGCCGGGGGCGTTCTCCGGGCCGCGACCCTCGGGACCGCGTCCTGGTGTGCCAGTGGGCGTCGGCGTGGTGGTCGCCTGCTGAAGCGCGCCATCGGTCTGCCCGATCAGGCGCGTGTCATGTCCGGCCAGCACCGGTGCGGCGAGCGTGAGGCTCAACAGGGCGGCCGATGCCGCGGCAACGAGGCGGGTGGTTCGAGGGGTCATAGGAGGCTCCGTGCCATGCGCTAGTGGTCACACTGCCGCCGCGTCGTTCCCGCAGATACGTCCGCTCCGCCTCGTTCTGCGTCAGGGCGAGGGCGCGGGCGAACGCCTCGGAGGCCTCGACGGGACGCCCCAGCCGGTCGAGCAGGTCGCCGCGCGTGGCGTGGAACAGGTAGTACCCATCGAGGTCGAGCGGCTCGACTGCGGCCAGCGCGGCCGTAGGTCCTTCGAGTTCCGCGATGGCGATCGCGCGGTTGAGCGCGACGATCGGTGTCGGTATGAATACGAGCAGTTGGTCGTAGAGCGCGACGATCTGCGACCACTCCGTCGAGGCGGCCTCGCTAGCGTCGGTGTGGACGGCGGCGATGGCCGCCTGGATCTGGTACGGCCCCGGTCGGTTCAGCCGCAGGCAGGCGCGCACGAGCGTGTGACCCTCCTCGATCAACGCGCGGTCCCAGAGCGAGCGGTCCTGCTCACCCAGCCGCACGAGGGCGCCATCGGTGGTCGTGCGCGCGGCACGACGCGCCTCCGTCAGCAGCAGCAGTGCGAGCAGTCCCTTGACCTCTGCCTCGTCCGGCATCAGTTCCAGCAGCAGGTGCGCGAGCCGGATCGCCTCGTGGCAGAGGTCGGCGCGCACGAGGCTCTCGCCGGAGGTCGTCACGTAGCCCTCGTTGAAGACGAGGTAGATCACCGACAGCACGGGGCGCAGGCGGGCCGGCAGGTCGGCGTCATCCGGCACGCGGTAGGGGATCCCGGCGTCGCGGATCTTGTTCTTCGCGCGTACCAACCGCTGCGCCATCGTCGACTCGGACGCGAGGAACGCCCTTGCGATCTCTGGCGTCTGCAGGCCGGCGATCAGGCGCAGTGTCAGCGCAACCTGGGCCTCTGCCGCGAGTGCCGGGTGGCAGCAGGTGAAGATCAGTCGCAGCCGGTCGTCGTCCACGGGGCCCACCTCGGACGGTTCATCGGGAGTGTGGAGTAGGTGCGCCTGGCGGTGGCGGCCGTCGCGGGTGCTCTCGCGGCGCAGCCAGTCGAGGGCGCGATTGCGAGCGGTGGTGATAATCCACCCCGCCGGGCTGGGTGGCAGGCCTTCGGACGGCCAGCGCCGGAGCGCGACCTCGAAGGCCTCCTGGACCGCTTCCTCGGCGAGCGAAATGTCGCCGCAGAAGCGGACCAGGGATGCCACCGCCCGTGCCGACTCGTCGCGGAACACCCGCTCGATGTCGGCTTCGCCCACGCGAGGGGGCATCGTGCTACGCCTCGGCCTCGTCCTGGAACGGGCGCACCTCGACCGGCGCACCGCAGGCCTCGGAGGCCTCAGTCGCGAGGGCAAGTGCGGCGTCGAGGTCAGCGGCCTTGAGGACCCAGAAGCCACCCAACTGCTCTTTCGCTTCGATGAAGGGGCCGTCGGTCATCGTCACCTTGCCGCCCTCGTTGCGGACGACGGTCGCGGTGTTCGCGGGGTGCAAACCACCACCGAATACCCAGTTGCCGCTCTCCATCGTCTTCTTGTTGAACACGTCGACCGCTGCGTACATGTGCTCGATGACTTCCGGCGCGGGCATCGGCTCACCCTCGACGCCGTGGACGGACAACAGGTACTGCTTCATCTCGGGACTCCTCATCGGTGCGTGCCCGGCCTCGTGTCGGGCTTCTCAACCCCTAAACGAAGGCGCACGGTCGAAATCGACATCACGTCGATCCAGTTTCTCGGAAAATCTTGCGAGGGGTGTGCGTACGAGCGCGTGCGGGACTAGGCGCGCCCGTTGTCCTCGATCGCCGCGAGTCGCGCGACATAAGATGGCGGCAGGCCGACCGTGCGGGCGCCTCGCAGCAGCGTGTCCTTGAACGCCTTCGACGGCGGCGGCGTCCGAGGGTCGGGCGAGGCCACCTGGTACGAGCGGCAGCGTACGCGGTCACCCGCGGGCGTCGTGACCTCCACGGTCATGCGGCGGTAGGCGGGCGGCTCGCGGAACAACCCCTCGTGCTCATCGAGGGCATGCGACTCCTCGGCTGGGATGAGCCAGAGCGCCCCCCAGACCTCGTCACCCGGTGCGGGCACGATGTCGGCCACGCCGCCGTGCCACGTATTCTTCGACTCGATCGAGAACGCGAGGGCATAGTCAGGCAGACGCGCTGGGCCGATGAGCCGTGCGCGCGGCGCTGTCTGGCGCATGCGCTCCGCGTCCATGCTCGACCCGTACCCGAAGTACAGGAACGCGCGCTCTGGTGTCGCCGTCGAGGCTGCACACGCGCCGAGGAATGCCTCGAACAGCGCGCCGGAACTCGCAGCGAGGGCGGGCGTGGCGGCCATCTCAGTGCGCTCCGGGTGCCACTGCACGCCCAGCGCGAACGGATGATGCGGCGCCTCGATCGCCTCGACGACCTCGAAGCCGCCCTCCAAGGTGAGTGCGCTGGCGACGAGGCCCGGCGCGAGTCGCGCACGCGTCACCGCCTGATGGTGGCGCGAGTTCACGCGCAGCCGGACCGCCTTCGCGATCTGAGCGAGCAGCGTGCCGCTGGTCACTTCGACACCGTGCCAGCCGGAGTCGATGGAGACGCCGTCCGCGCCGCGACGGCTGCGGTGCGGCTCGCGCTCCTCAATGTGCTGGTGCAACGAGCCGCCCGAGGCGACGTTCATCACCTGCATCCCCCGGCAGATCGCGAGCATCGGCCGTCCGACCGCGAGCGCCGTCCGCGCCAGCGCAATCTCCGCCTCGTCGCGTGCGGGGACGAGCGTGCCTAACCGCTCATGCGGCGGCTCGCCGTACCGCGCAGGGTCGATGTCGGCACCACCAGTGAGGACGAGACCGTCGTGCGGGGGGAAGACGTCGCCAGTCCGGTATTCCGCGACGTCGAAGGCAAACGGGTCGCCGCCAGCGGCTCGAACGCGGTCGGCGTAGTCCTCCCACCGCTCACCCGAGTCGTCCTCGAGGCGGGTGATGAGGACGCGAGGTCGAGGGGCGTCAGGCATGGCGGCATCTTACGCGCGCGGAGAGAGGACTTTGGAGGAGGCGGGAGTGATGGTCGGGGTGCCCGGATTTGAACCGGGGACCTCTTCGTCCCGAACGAAGCGCTCTGCCAAGCTGAGCTACACCCCGAACAGCAGGCGGTCGTGGTTCCTCTGCGGAGTACCTCGGCTGGCCCGACGGGGAGGGTAACACCCGCCTCGCCGCAAGCGCGAGGAGTGGGCGGCTGTCTGTGCGTCCGTTCCAGCGGCCTCGCTACTATGGATTCGCGGCGGGGATGGAAGGTTGGGCGACGTGCCGGTGCTCCTGCGCCGAGGGCTGCGGCACGCGCTGCGCCCATCTCGACTCCTGCACTCGATGACGCCTCGACGGGCTGCTGCCACGCTGCTGGTGGTCGCTGCGCTGTGCGCACTCGCGCTCGCGCCGGACCGAGGCGTGGCGCAGCAGGCTCGGCTGGCCGAGGAGAACTCCTGGGTTCGCGTCCAGAACGTCGGGACGCTCCCGGCGACGCTCGACCTCACCTTCTACAACCGCGACGGCTCGCAGGCGGCCAAGGACTCCTGCCCGAAGGTTGGTGTCTGTGACGCCATCTTGCCCGGCTCGGGGCGCTCCTTCTTCCAGCAGACCCTCGAATCCCTCGCGAAGGGGTATCGAGGCGCGGGATACCTGGTCGGCGACCAGCCGTTCGTCGCGATGCTGGCGCGCGACCTGATCCGGACGGACGGCACGCTGCAACTCGGCGGCGACTCGCTGCGCCTCGGCAGCGGCACGGACAGGCACTACCTGCCATGGGTGGCGAACACCGCGGCGCTCGTCTCGCGGATCGCGATCGAGAACACGAGCAAGGACTCGGGCGCCTGCGTCCAGATCCAGTACTACCCGATCGGCGGCCTTTCGCCGGTGGCGAACGACCCAGCCGGAGGCCAGGGCAACTGCCCGAGCGGCGGCGAGTTCCTCGCGCCACGCGCCTCGATGGTGCGTGACGAGACGACGATCACCGCGCCGTTCGGCTTCGACGGGTCGGCAATCGTGCGCACGCTGGCCACGTCGACGGGTGTAGCCGCGAGTGCGCAGCAGCTCTCCGTGGCCGTGGACACACGCGACCGCGTGCGCGCGGGGCTGTCGACGTATCGTGCGCTGTCGCAGGACGAGACGAGCCGCGTCGTGCTGCTGCCGATGATTGACCGCGCGACTGTGGAGGCGGGTGCGTCGTACACGACTCGCTTCCGCATCTTCAGCGCCACGCCCGGTGCCCCGAACGAGGTCACGCTGCGCTTTGAAGGCCGTGACGGCTCCGGTGCGCAGGTCTCGATCGAGTCGAAGGTCACGGTGTTCGGCTCGATGACGTGCGACCAGTCGCAACCCGCCACGCTGGGCTGCCTGCCCGCGGACCGCACGTTGTCCTCGACGTTCACGGGAAGCGTGCGCATCCAGGCCATCGAGCCGATCACGGTCGTCGCGCAGCGGCTCTCTTCGACCGGCTCGCTCTCCGACTACCGAGGCTTCACCTCGGGCGAAGCGTCGCGTCAGGTCGTGCTGCCGGTCATCAACAAGAACTACGGCCCGTTCGGTGGGCGCGCCGGGTGGAACTCGACGTTCCGGGTCGCCTCGTTCGACGGCTCCACGACCTACGCGTACATCGTCTACTACTCGAAACAATTCCCGCGTGGGTTGTTCCCGGACTCGCCGGTACCCGTCGAAGGCTCGCGCACGTTCCGCACGCTGGATGAGGGCAAGCTCCCCGACAACTGGGTGGGCAGCGTCGTCATCGTGTCTGATCGCCCCGTGGTCGTCGTCGCGGATCTCCGCAGTGACGTTTTCGGTGGCGACCCGGAGATGCTCTACAACGGCGTCTCGCTTGAGTAGGTACGGCGGACGTCCCTCAGGCTATCGAGGTGGCGGCGGCGCTCGGCGCGGCGGGCCGCCCGCCGTGCCTCAGACCGTCGCGCAGGTGCTCGCCCGGTACACCGAAGGCCCTCAGACCGGCGTGTTCACGGACGGTTCTTGCTCAGGCAACCCGGGACCTGGTGGCTGGGGCGTGGTGTACGTGATGGACGGGCGCATCCTCGCTCAGGACCACGGCCACGACCCGCAGACAACGAACAACCGCATGGAGTTCACCGCCATGATCGCGGCGCTCAACCTGCTCGGCCCCGCCGAGCCGATGGACGTGTACACGGACTCGCAACTCGTCGTGAATACGCTGACGCAGTGGGCGGCCGGCTGGGAGCGCAACGGCTGGAAGCGACGTGACGGCGAGGTGAAGAACCTCGAACTCGTGCAGGAAGCCTGGGCGCTCGTCCGCGCGCGTCCGCTCGCGAAGGTCCGCTGGATCAAGGCGCACGACGGCTCGCTCTGGAACGAGTACGCCGACTCGCTCGCCACCGCCTACATGCGCAACGAGGTCTAACGCCAGCCCTCGAGGGCTAGTCCGGCAGGCGAGTCGTCTGCAGCGCGGCCAGCAGCCACCCACCGGGCGCTGGCACCACCGTCGTCGTGAAGCGCAGGTTGAGGATGCTCGGTGCCTCGACCTTCCCGACGGTGAGCGCGGCCGTCCCCGTGAGGATCCGGCACCCCTCGTACGATCGCTCGGCGAGTTCGCGGATCTCCCAGCCGTGGTAACGGCGTCCGCCATTGAAAGCGTCGATCACCTGCTGCTTCGTCTCGAAGTTCGCGCTGCTGTGGACATACGTGAACTCGTCCGTGACGAGGGTGGCCCAGGTCGCCATGTCAGCGGCCACGTTCGCCTTCGCCCACGCGCGGAATGTCGCCTCGGGTGTCGCGCCAGCCATCGATGTCCTCCTACGCCTGTTCGGTGAAGCCGCCCACGCCAAAGATCGAGAAACCAGGCCGCACGGGCCCGGCCAGCGTGTCGGGCGTCAGGCCCGGGATCCCCTCGTCGGCGGTCATCGCCTTGGCGATCGCCCACTTCGAGAGTCCCTGCACACCGGGGATTTCTTCCATCTCCTCGAGGCTGAAGAAGCCGGCGCCCATCACCTCGGAGTCCTCGTCGGAGGGCTCGCCGGAGACGTAGTCGAGGCGGAAGACCAGGTAGATGTTCGTCGCCGGTCCGCCGATGG
This sequence comes from Dehalococcoides mccartyi, assembly GCA_945865925.1. Lineage (GTDB taxonomy): Bacteria > Chloroflexota > Dehalococcoidia > UBA2979 > UBA2979 > SURF-43. Next base: position 118,894 of record CAMBFG010000002.1, on the reverse strand, counting down.
AGCCGCCGACGGAGTGCCGGAAGCCGACGACGTCCCGCACCTTCGCGATGACACCGGACTCCTCGCGCACCTCACGCTCGACCGCTTCGAGGATGGGCTCGTCCGCCTCGGCGTAGCCGCCGGGGATCTGCCACGAGCCACGGAATGGCTCGATGCCACGTTGCACGATGAGCGCCTTGCCATCACGGATGACGACGCCTGCACAGCCGATCGAGAAGTTGCCGAAGTGGATGAACCCACAACTCTCGTCGGGACAGGCGATCCGGTCGCGTCCGCCGTCCATCTTCGTGGTCAGCGGCATCGAGCAATTCGGGCAGTAGCGCCATGGTCCCGGCATCGATGACCCCTTCCGCTGCGGGTGCTACAGGCGACCCGCGTTGAACTCGATGATTCCGCGCGCGACGTTCAACCGCAGGATGTCACTCGCGCCACCGGTGAGGCGCATCGAACGCACGCGGCGGTACAGCCGTTCGAGCGGATGCCCAACGATCAGCGCCTGCCCCCCCACTAGTTGTACGGCGCCGTCCACGATTCGCCCCGCGGCCTCCGTGCAGAACACCTTGGTCGCGGCCGCTTCGTTGATTGCGTCGTCACCGGAGTCCAGCAGGCGCGCCGTGCGGTAGAGCATTGCCCGCGCGATGTAGGTCTCGATGCGCAGGTCGCTGTATCGGAGGCGCACACCTTCGCGGTCGCTGAGACGCCCCCCCGCGCGGTGTCCGCCGGTGATGTGTCGCGTGAGGTACTCGACCGTCCACATCGCGATACCGCACGCGGAGGCGGCGACCTCGACACGCTCTTCGTTGATGTTCCCCATCGCGCGAGGCATACCCTCGCCGACCTTGCCAAGCATGTTCGCCTTCGAGATGCGCGCACCATCGAAGCGGAGCTCGACGTGCCCGCCACCTTCCATGCTGACGAACTCGCGGTCGATGCTGACGCCGGGCGTGCCTCGGTCGATCAGAAGCACCGCCGTACCACCAGGGCCGCTGGCGTCCTCGTCGACGTTCACGATGACCTGGTAGAAGTCCGCGGTGGCGCCGCCGCTCACGAACCCCTTCTTCCCCGTGACCACGAAGTCATCCCCGTCGCGTTTGGCCCAGGTCGGGCGGTCGGGTGCGCCGGGACCGCTCGGTTCGGTGAACGCGAACGCGCCGACAGACTCGCCGCGCAACACGGGATCGAGGTATCGAGTACGCAGGTCGCCCTCGGCGCGAGCGAGCATTCCAGGGCCGGGGCCGAAGACGCCTCGAATCAGGCTGCTGTTGCCTGCCGCGAGCGTCTCGCGGGCGACGACCATCGCCAGTGGGCCTGCCTCGGTACCGCCGATGGACTTCGGTTGCGTCATTCCGAAGAGTCCGAGCGCTTTCGAGCGCTCACGGACGCGAGCGCGCACCTCGGCCGGGATCGGTCCGTCGACGTCGAGGCCGGCCTCGAGCGGGCGCAGATCCTCGTCGACGAAGGTGCGGATGCGGTCGCGCAGGGCGACGAGGTCAGGGGGAAGGCTCTCGGGCACGCGTACTCCTCGCACGGACTCGATGTCGGGCGCGAGGCTACACCACCCGGAGCTTTCGGGGAGTGCGCTCGGTCAGTTCTGCTGGTGGTGCGCCTCATCGTCGGTGGGGTGGACGTGGTGCTGCGGCTTCATCTCGGGCGGGCCGGCCTCGGTGTGCTTCGAGCGCGGCCACGAGCGACGCGGTGCCTCGTCTTCGAGCGGAGTGCTCCCGGCTCGACCCGGACGCGTGAACGGGAGCAGTCGTGCGGTGTCGGTGATCCGTTTGGCGATGCTGACGCCTATCCAATTGATGCTCATGTGGCCTCCAGTTCGTCCGAGGCCAGAAGGATCCGGACACAACCACCATATGCCTATTGAGCACCGGTGCTCGTCGCCTCCGGCGGGCGGGACATCGCGGTCTAGACGGCCTCGGAACGCCTCGGGCGGGGCGTATCTGTAGGCGCCCCGTCCTCGCTGCCCGGGCTTAGCGGCACCTTTAGGCGGAGAAACTGCGGCTGGGTGATGCAGACGAGGAGGATCACCCCCATCGCCGCGCCGGACATGATGTGGATGGCGGTCGGGGCGCCGAAGTGAGTCGCGAGGATGCCCGCGATGGCGGCGCCGAGAGGGACCGTGCCTCGGCTCAGCAGGTAGATGCTCATCACACGCCCTCGGATCCGCCGGGGTGCCAGCACTTGGAGCAGGGTCTGGTTCTGTGTGGTGTAGCTCACGTTGAACGAGCCGATCACCACGCCCAGGACGCAACTGACCCACAGCACATGCGACGAGGCGAACGCAAAGACACCACCGCTGAACAGCAGTGCCCCCAGCACCATCGGGAACCCGTACCCGTACGACCGCCGCATCGAGGCGACGACGAGCGCGCCGATGAGCGAGCCTGCGCCCACGCACGACAGGATCAGGCCCTGTGTCCGCGCGTCGCCGTTCAGCACCGTGCGGGCCATCACCGGCATCAGGCTGGTGTAGGACATCGCGAACGTGAGCGGGCCGAGCGCCAGCATCATGAGCGAGCGGATGTTCCGCTCCTTCGCGACGAACGCGAAGCCCTCCTTGATGCTGGAGAAGAACGGCTCGCTGGCCCGCCCAGCGCGATCGGTGTGGGGCTGCGGCACCACCATCTGGAATGTCCATACCGTGGCCACGGCGTACATCGCGGCCTGGGTGTAGTACGAGCCGGATACGCCGATCACGGCGATGAGCGCCCCGGCGATCGACGGTCCGAGGACGCGCGAACCGTTGAGTGCAGCCGAGTTCAGCGCGAGCGCGTTCATCAAGCGGTCGTTGCCGACGATGTCGCTCACCAGCGTCTGACGTGCCGGCTGCTGGAACGCCTGCACCGTCCCTGCGAGGAAGGCCGTGACATACAGGTGCCACGGTTGCACCTGGCCCGTGAGCACGAGCGTGGCGAGTACCAGGTTGAGCGCGGCGTTCGTGACCTGCGCGACGACCAACTGGACCTTGCGTCCTGATCGGTCGGCGAGCGCCCCGGCGATCACGCCGAAGAACAGCAGCGGCAGGCCTCGAGCGGCGGTCACGAACCCGAGGTCGGCGGCGGAGCCGGTCAACTCATACATGAGCCAGCCGCGGGTGACCTGGTCCATCCACTGGCCCATGCTGGTGCAGACCTGCCCCAGCCAGAGCAACCGGTAGTTCCGGAGACCCAGGGAATCGAACGTCCGGATCTTGAGGAGCGGCATCGCGTGAAACTTCTGCTGGTGGCGCAGGTGGCCCTCACCGGGTGGTGGCGCGAGCGTACGGTCTAACGCTTACGTACGCTAGAGGGTTGGTGTTGGGAGCTTAGTCCCGGGCTGGAAGCGCCTCGGCGATCCGCTCCACGAGGGCTGAGACGTCGTCGGCGGCGTCGATCACGAGCAGCGGGCCCTCCGACTGCCGAGGCGGCTCAAACCGCTCTACCTGCTGCCGGTAGATCGCCGGCGTGGCATCCGAGGTCGTCAGGGTGCCGGACTGGCGCTGTTCAATGCGGGCCAGCGCGGCGTCGTCGCTCAGGGTGAGGGAGATGACCAGCGCCGGGACGCCAGCAGCCCGTGCGACCGCGAGGGCGGCGGCGCGGTCCTCCGTGCGGCTGTGGGTGGCATCGAGCACGACCGGGTGCCCCGCCGCGAGGTGTTCGGTCGCCCGGCGGCGCATTTCGGTGTAGGTGCGCTCGCTCATCTCGGGTGAGTAGAGGCCGGCGCGGAAGGCCTCCGGCACGCGCGTGTGCGGATCGAGGCCGGCGACACGCTTCCGGACGGCGTCGGACGAAATCATCGCCGCGCCAATCCTCGAGGCTAGCGCCCCGCCGATCGTCGACTTCCCGGTGCCCGAGGGGCCGCAGAGCACCACGAGGCACGGCGCACTCCGCCTGCCGGCATACGTCGAGGCGAGGCGGAAGTAGCGGGCGGCGGACTCGGCCAGGGCAGCGCGCTGCTCCGCGGGCACCTCGGCAGCGTGGGCGCCGATCGATTCCACCTTGCCACGCACGAAGGCGCGGAAGGCGCGATGCAGCGGCTGGAGCAGCGGCAGCGTCTCGTCCTGCGTGGAGGCGAGATAGCGCCCGATGAACTCGTCCGCGAGGCTGACTTCGCCCTGTGCTTCGAGGTCCATCGCGAGGAACGCGATGTCGTGGCCGATGTCTTGCCAGCCGATCTGGAACCACTCGCTGAACTCGATGCCGTCCACGCAGACGATGTCGGCCACACGCGGGCCGAGGACGTACACGTGCTTGGTGTGGAGGTCGCCGTGGCCACGGACGACGCGGCCGTCCGTGACGCGCTGCGCGAACGTCGCTTCTTCGCGCGCCAGCGTGCCGTCCACCATCGCGTGCATGGCCGCAGCGTCCTCGGGCGCCCACGTGGATCCGATGAATCCGGCGGCCTCCCCCGCCTCGCGCTTCCACCACGCCGCTACCGCCTCGACGCCCGCGAACGCGAGGCCACCGGGCGCGCGCTCTGCGTCATCGTGGAAAGGCACGAGGCGCGCGACCAGCCGGTCGGCCATGTCGTACGGCACACGTTCGTCGCGCACGAGGGCGTCGAGGGTGGCCGCCTCAGGCAAGCGTCGCATCTTCACGGCCCACTCGATGACTTCGCCCTCGGATGCCGGGACGTCGATGACGATCGAACCGTCCGGTCGCCGGACCACGGGGGCCACATCGAGGTAGACGTCGGGCGCGAGGCGGCGGTTGAGCCGTACCTCGTTGTGGCAGAAGCGCTCGCGCGTCTCCAACCCCAGCTGCTCGATGAAGCCGAAGTCCACCGGCTTCTTGGTCTTGTAGACGAGGTCGCCCGCGAGGAACGCGTACGAGAGGTGCGTTTGGATCAGGGTCACCTCGGAGGGCCGGTGCGGGTACGCCTCCGAGCGCAGCAACGCACGGACGTACTCAGGCAGCGCGGCGAGTTCCTCGGGTGTCACGCGCCGACGGTACGAGGGGGCGCGCGCGAGGGCAACGCGAGAGGGCGTTGAGGCCTGATCGGTGGACGCGTCGGAGCCTCGCGAGGTTAGAATTGCTCAAGACGTTTCACGATTGCCTGGGGACTTCTATGAACATCTGGTATCTGCCCGGGCCTGACGGGTCCGACGGTCGACGTAGCGACTTATCAATCCATCGCGGAGTGACATGGGTGTTGAGTCATGCCTCCGAGACTCCCTCACCGCTCATTCTTGTGCCGCTGAGGAATGACCCGTCAAAATCACCGTTCTTAGCAGCAGCTGCCCAGTTGATTAGAACCGAGACCGATAGGACGCTTCCGAACTGCGGATGGAGTGGAGGTGCGGCGCTCGCGGTCTGGCCTTCAGTGAAATCCCTCAACGAACTGAGCAAGCGTCACCCGCCGCGGGAAATCCTCGTGCTCCAGTGGTCTGAACTAACGACCGACTGGTTGGCTGAACACTCCGCGCGTCTGCTCCCCTAGCTCGAGCCCCAGCAATCACGGCCAGCCTCGGTGCTACGCTCGGGCTGTCGTTCGGTGCGGTGTCAGGGGGTCGGGGTGGCGGAGCCGTGGCAGCATTTCTACCAGTCGCAGCGACTGCGGCTGGCCTACTGGACCTGGGGTGACGCGGACGCGCCCCCGCTGATCCTCCTCCACGGCGGCCGCGACCACGCACGGAACTGGGACCGCATCGCGGAGGCGTTCCGGGACGACTACCACGTCATCGCCCCTGACCTGCGCGGGCACGGGGATTCGGAGTGGGCGAAGGGCAGCACCTACACGCTGTCCGAGCATGTGATCGACCTCGTCGCGCTGATCGACCTGGTGGGTGGGCCGGTGCGAGTGGTCTCGCACTCGTTCGGCGGTGCGATCACGCTGCTGGCGGCCGGGATCTTCCCGGAGAAGTTCGATCGCATCGTGGAGATCGAGGGTGCCGGCGCGCGCATGGAGGACACTCCGCGTCCCACCACGCCGGAGCAACTGCGCAAATGGGTCATGACGATGCGCTCCTACGAGCAGCAGACGCCGCGCGTCTATCCGACCTTCGGGGAGGCCGTCGCACGCGTGAGCGAGGCGAACAAGTCGCTTTCGCCGGAGATGGCCGACCACCTCGCGCGCTGGGCCTCGCACGGGATGGACGGCGGCTACGTCTGGAAGTTCGACCCGTGGGTACGCGGCCGGACGCCCTCTGAACTGACGCGTGAGGAGTTGGTGGCGGTCTGGCGAGCGGTCGTCGCCCCCGTCATGCACATGGTCGGCTCGAAGTCGCACTTCTCCCGGGCCCAGTTCGAGTCGAAGCCGCTCGACGAGTACTTCAGCGACTCCCGCACGGTGACGGTCGCGGACGCCGGCCACTGGCTGCACCACGACCAGACGGCGACCTTCGTCGACCTGGTCCGCGACTTCCTCGGCGCGCCGCCACCTCGGAAGCCGCACGCCGACTAGGCAGCGATCGGGGTTCGGGTCACGCTCGCTGATTCGCGGAGCCTGGTGCCGCCGCAAATCGATGCGATCTCGTAATGCCTCGTGCCAGATCCCCCTCGTACGACCTCGGTTGTCGCGTGCCACAATGGATCAGCGTCCCAGTCGTCTGAACGGAGGCCACCCGTGGCCGACTCCCCGACCCCTGCAACCTCGATCTCCGCACGCGAGTGGGTGGATCTGCTCTTCGACGAAGGTTCCTTCTCAGAACAGTTCGCTGGCATCGCGACACCTGACCCGCTGCACTTCGAGGACTCCCGGCCGTATGCGGAGCGGGTGAAGGAAGCGCGCGAACAGTCCGGCGGCAAGGAAGCGGTGCTGACCGGCACGGCCCACATCGGCGGGCTGCCGGTGGTCGTCGCGGTCTCGGATTTCCGCTTCATCGGCGGCTCGATGGGGTATGCGGTGGGCGAGCGCGTCGCGCACGCGATGGAACGTGCGCACGAGGCGAAGGCTCCCTTCCTCGCGGTCACATGTTCGGGTGGCGCTCGGATGCAGGAGGGCATGGTCGCCCTGCTCCAGATGGCGAAGACGGCCGCCGCCGCCCAGCGCCTGCACGAGGCGGGCGTGCCGATGGTCACGCTGCTCGCGAACCCCACGACCGGTGGTGTGTTCGCCTCCTACGGCACGCAGGGCGACATCCTGATCGCGGAAGCGGGTGCCCTCATCGGCTTCGCCGGCCCGCGCGTCCGTGCCGTCCACGACGCGGACGAGGAGCGCGAGACCCTCTACGCAGAGGACCTGTACGAACGGGGCCTGGTCGACCTCATCGCGCCACGCGAGGGGCTGCGCAACGTGCTGATCAGCGTCCTCGATCTCCTGCGAGTGACTCCGGCGCCCGACCTTGATCTGCTCCCCCAGGTCATCGAAGCGCGGGACCTCGAGCGCGGCTGGACGACCGTCGAGCGGGCGCGCCACGTACAGCGCCCGCGCGCCCTGCACTACATCGAGGCGCTGACGACAGACTTCGTCCCGCTCCGCGGCGACCGGAGCGGCGTCGATGACCCCGCGCTCGTGGGCGGCCTCGGGCGTATCGGTGACACGAACGTCGTGTTGATCGGCCAGGAGCGCGGCGACATGACCCTCGATGGCGCACGCCACGACGGGCGCGTCGCTCCGGCCGGCTACCGCAAGGCGAAGCGGTTGATGCTGCTGGCGCAGCGGCTGCACCTGCCGCTGCTGACCTTCGTCGACACTCCGGGGGCGCACGACGGCATCGCGGACGAGGGTGCGGGCCTGGCGAGCGCGATCTCGGACTGCCTGGCGACGATGGCGTCCCTGACGACGCCGAGTGTGGCGGTGGTCATCGGTGAGGGCGGCTCGGGTGGCGCGCTCGCGCTCACCTGGGCTGACCGTCTCCTGATGCAGCAGAACGCGATGTACGCCATCACCTCGCCCGAGGGTGCGGCGGCGATCCTCTACCGCGACCGCGCTCGCGCGCCCGAGGTGGCCGAGGCCCTGGGCGTTGCCGCAGCGGACCTCCACACGCTCGGTGTCGTCGACAGCCTGATTGCAGAGCCGGCGGGCGGCGCGCACACCGACCCGGTCGCGGCCGTGCGCCTCATGCGCCCGGCCGTCCGCCGCGCACTCGCCGAGGCGATGCGCGGCCGGGGCAGTCAGCGCCGTCAGCGTCGCGAAGTGCGATTGAACAACATCGGCGTCCCGCCCGGCGGCCCGCTTCACGCGCTCCGCAATCTGGGCGAGGTCATCGGCGAAGCGCTCCCGAGTTTCGATGAGGCACGGGGCGTCGCCGCGGGTCAGGCAGCGCGTGCCGTGAAGGTCGCGAACGCCGCTGGTGCTGCCGTCGACCGGCTGCGCCACAGAGGCGATCGCGCTGAGGTTGCCGTCGTCGAGGAGCCGAGCGGGGACGTGCAGTCGCGCTAACCGGCGGCCATCTCGCTGTCTTCGTCGTTGGTCGCTCCGTCGATGCGGTAGCGTCGTAGCGACGGGATGCCTGCTGTCATCGCAGCCACGACCGCGATGCAGCCAACGCCACCCGAGACGACCGCGAACGTCGCGCTCGTGACGGCCGCGACGAGGCCGGACTCCACCATCCCCAACTGGTTCGACGCGGAGATGAACACCGAGTTCACGGCCGTCACACGTCCACGCAGCGCATCCGGTGTCGCCAACTGGATCGTCGTCTGTCGCATCACCACGCTCACCTGGTCAGACATCCCGACGAGCGCGTAAGCGACGACCGCGACCGGAAACGACCGTGCGAGGCCAAAGGCGATTGTCGCGAGGCCGAAGGCTGCGACGGATCCCAACAGGAAGCGCCCCGTCTGCTTCACCGGCGGCAAGAGGATCATCGCGCCGGACATCAGCAACGCGCCGACCTCGAGCGAGCCGGAGAGGATGCCGTAGCCCACGGCGCCCACGTGCAGGATGTCGGTCGCGTACACCGGCAGCAGCGCCTTCGCGCCGCCAAGGATGACCGCGAACATATCGAGGGTCATCGCGCCCAGAAGCACCGGACGATGCGTGACGAATGAGATGCCCTCTCGGATCATCGCCCAGGTGACGCTGCGCTGTTCAGTCGTCGTCTCGACGACGCGCACGAACAGCAGCGAGCCGACGGCGACAACGGTGCAGAGGGCGGAGGCGGCATAGGCCGCGCCCTCGCCGCTCCATCCGATCAGCGCGCCGGCGACGGTGGGGCCCGTGACGAAGGAGAGCGACTGCACCGTGGAGTTCACGGTGATCGCGTTGGTGAACACCTCACGCGGCACGATCTGCGGCAGCAGTGCCTGACGTGCGGGGTTCTCGAACGAGGAGGCGAGGCCGGAGACGAGTACCACGCCGTAGAGCAAGAGCAGGGACACCTGGCCAGTCGCGATGGCAGCGAGGACGACGAACGTGGCGAGGAGCGGGGCGATCTGCGCGAGCTGGATGATCTTGCGGCGGTCGTAGACGTCCGCGGCGGCGCCACCGAGCAGGCTCACGCCGAGCGCCGGCACGAAGCGCACGAGACCGATCAGCCCGAGTTGCAGCGTGGAGCCAGAGATCTCGTAGACCTGCCACGCGATCGCGGCCTGCACGATGGTCATCGCCGCGCCACTCGCGGCCCGTGAGACGACGTACGCGCGGAACGCCGGCAGGCGCATCGCGGCGCCCGGATCATGGCGAGGGGTGGAGGACATGCGGTCGGCTATACCAGCTCGTCCGGATGCGACTCCGCGTACGTCGGAATGATCGGGGCGAAGGAGTTGAAGTAGAACCAGATCTCAGCGATGGCGTTGCCCTCGACACGCAGTCCCAGGCAGAAGGGGATGCTGACGGGCTTGCCGGTCGCCGGGTAACCCCGGACAGGCCCGGTGTTGGTCCCGGAGAGTTGGAACTGGAGCGCGGCGCGGTCGTTCTCCACGATCATGCCCTCCAGCGTGAGGGACGCGTCCGGGACGGAGAGGTACAGCTCCTGAGCCGTGGCAGAGCCGAGCTCGATCCCGCCGACTTCGCCGGTGGAGAGGTGGACCACGAATTGCGGGCCCGCGAGGTTGCGGACCGCCCCGGCTACGTCACCGGTGGCACCGGCATCCTGCAGCATGCGGAGGACGAGGGCGCGTGTGTCTTCGGTGGTCACTGTGGCAATCCGTCGCTCCCCGCTGTGACTTCCACTATGCCGGAGCAAGCGCTAATCGGCACGTCGGGCCGGCTCCTGCGCAGCGGTTCCGCAATCCTACCGACGAGCGGCGGGTGGAGCGTGGCGGAATATCAGACTTCCGCATCGACGCCTGATCAGGCCGCATCGTCCTGTTCGGGGCTGCTGGATCGGTGCGCTACCCGACGAGGCGCCGGTAGATGTCATAACGCTTCTTAGGGTCGCGTTCCTGCACGCTGACCCCGTGGAGCGTGAAGCCAGCCTCGGTCGCCTCGTCGATGGCCTCGACGCACTCGTCGGCGGTGCCGACGGTGCTGAGGTCCTCCACCAACTCCCGAGGTAGCGCGGCGGCGCCGGCAGCACTGCCGCCGTCCGCCCAGGCACGACGCACCGCGTTCGCCTCGTCGGCGTAGCCCATGCGAGAGAAGTGCTCATAGTAGAAGTCGCCCATCCGCGCGATGTAGAACGCGGCATTGCCGGCCTCCGCTGCCTTCACGGCTTCGCGGTTCTCCGACACGACGACGCCGCTCGGGTTGCGGACATCGACGTCCGAGCGCTGGCGGCCCGCCGCCTCGACCATTGAGTAGAAGGAGTCGAGCTGTGGCTTCCACTGCGGCCTCGGGAGGAAGATCGGGATCCAGCCGTCCGCGAGCCGAGCGGTCTGCTCCAGGCTCTTGGGTGTGATCGAGGCGACGTGGATCGGGATGTGCGCGCGCACCGGCTTGAAGCGCAGGGTGAAACCGCGCTCCAGTTTGAAGATCTTGCCGTGGTAGTTCAGCGGCTCCTCAGCGAGGAGCATGTTGATGATCTCGATGTACTCGCGTGTGCGCTGAAGCGGCTTCTCGAACTTCATGCCGTGGAAGTGCTCGATGACGTTCGGGCCGGACGACCCGAGGCCGATCACCATCCGACCACCCGAGAGCTCGTCCAGTGTCGCGAAGTGCTGTGCGACGGCCGCTGGCGTGCGCGAGAAGATATTGATGATGGAAGTGCCGAGTTTGATGCGGGAGGTCTCCCGCGCCAGCACTGCCAGCAGCGTGAGCGCGTCTCGCCCCCACGCCTCGGCGATCGAGAGCATCTCGACGCCCGCCTCGTCGGCCACCTTCGCCTGCTCGATCACCTGATCGAGGTCGAATGCGCCCTGCCAGTTCACGCCAATCGAAAGCCGTCGCATCGCTGGTTCCCCCCGTGTTGACGCCCTGGCGCGCCGCCTGCCCTCCGACGCCAGGTCGCGTCGGTGTGGGCAGTGTACGCGCGGGGGAAGTGAGTTTGAGGGCTAGCCGGCGGCGGGAGCGCCTGCCGGGTCAACGCCGACTTCGGCCGCACCGGGGGCCTCGGCGCTGCGCGGTGCGACGCGCGGACGGTAGAGGTCCAGGCGTTCCTCGTGCAGACGTTCTCCGAATTCGGCACGGATGGTGTCGAACTCCTGCATGTCCCACTCGGAGACGAAGGTAATCGCCTTGCCTTCGCGCCCGGCCCGGCCGGTCCGGCCGATGCGGTGGATGTACTCCTCGGCGTTCTGGGGGACGTCGAAGTTCAGGACGTGCGTGATCTCAGGGATGTCGAGGCCGCGCGCGGCCACATTCGTCGCCACGAGGACATCGAGCGTACCGACGCGGAAGTCGGCGATCACGTGGTCGCGGTGGCGCTGGTCCATGTCACCGTGCAGGGCACCGACGCGGACACCCATGCGGGAGAGGTTTGCCTCCAGCATGTCGACGGCACGCTTGGTCTTGCAGAAGACCAACGTGCGGCCCTTCAACTCGCGCTCGATCAGTTCGCGGAGGCCCGCCGCCTTATCGCGATGGGCGACCTCGAAGTAGATCTGCTCGATCGAGTCCACCGGGGTCGACTCGGCGTCCACGGCGACCTGCTGTGGGTCGACCATGAACTGCCAGATCAGGCGGCGGATGCTGCCCGGCATGGTGGCGGAGAACAATGCCGTCTGCCGACGCTTCGGCGTCCGCCCGAGGATGCGACGGATGTCCGGCAGGAAGCCGATGTCCAGCATCTGGTCGGCCTCGTCCAGCACGGCGTAGGTCACGTGGCGCAGCGAGAGCGTGCCGCGCTGCAGGTGGTCGATGATCCGCCCCGGTGTCCCGACGACGATCGCGGGCCGCCGTTCGAGGGCCTGCAGGTCGTTGCGGATCGCGTGCCCGCCCAGCAGACCGATGGCCTGCATACCTCGCGGCGCGGCGATCAGTTGGAGGACCTCCAGCACCTGCTGCGCGAGCTCGCGCGTCGGCACCAATACGAGGCCCTGCACTTCACCGAGGTCGGCGTCCAGTTTCTCCACCATCGGCACACCGAAGGCGACGGTCTTTCCGGACCCGGTCTTCGCGATGCCCACGACGTCGCGCCCGTTGAGGAGCGCCGGGATGGCCTGCTCCTGGATCGGGGTTGGCGTCTGGAAGCCGAACGTCGCGAGTGCGGGCAGTGTCCGCTCGGTCGCGCCGAGGGCCACGAAGGCCTGCGGATATGTCGAGGGGTCGGCGACGACCGGGGCCGGACGAGGTCGTCGTGGGGTCGGCTTCGGCTGCTCCGCCTCCGCCGCGGGTGTCTCGACGACTTCACGTCTTCGTGCAGCAGGCTTCGGTGCATCAGCACGCGGTGCCACCACTCGCGGCGTGGCGACCTCGGGCTCGGCGCTTGAGGCACGCGTGCTCCGTCGGGCGGCGACGCGCGGGCGGTCGTCCTCAGAGGCGGTGGCGGGCGACCGGAATCGCGAGGCCGCACGCACGACGACCGGCGCGGGGGGAGTCACATCGAGCGCGGGCGACTCGATTGCATCGAACTCGCTCATCGCGGGCGGCGACCCGATCGCGTCGAACTCACTGACCGCCGGGGGTGTGTCATTCACGTCGTCCACGTCCATATCGAGGTCGATGGCGTGGTCGTCATCGAGAGGTGCGAGTGCGCTCGGCCCATCGGCGTCGGCGTCATCGCTGGGGTCGAGGGGTGTCGCGTCACTGCTGCGACGGCGGTTGCGTCCGCCTCGGCGGCCGCGACGACGGCGCTTGCGCGCCATCTCGTCTTCGCCCGCAGGCTCCGAGCCATCGGTGGGCGGCGTGACGACCTCGGTGATCGCCTCGATTTCGAGGGCGACGGCCACAGGGTCGACAGCGGGCACAAGCGGCGGGTTGATCGCGACGCCGTCCGGCGCGACGAGCGCGAATGGGTCGTGGACGCCGAGGGCGACTGCGACGGCGTACGGCCGCGGCAGGTATGCCTCGTAGGGCTGGAGCGGGATGTCGTGTTCGATCCATCCGCCGAGGCTGCGCGGGCCGGCGAGCAGTACACGCTCGTCCTCGCGGATGCCCTGCGGGCGTTTGCGGCGTCCGGGGAAGATCGTGCGGTCGCCACCTTCGGGCGGAGACCGGAACGCGAGGTCCTCGGGCAGCGGTGGCTCGTGCTGCATGTCGCGCGGTCGGACGGCGCGACGTGTGCCTCGGCGGCCTCGGTCGCTGTCGCGCGCCTCGTCGCCATCGACGCGGCGGCCCCAACCGTACGAGCGGGCTTCGGCAGGTGCCGCGACCGGTGCTGCTGTGGCACCGGGGCGCCGACGGGCCACGACGATAGGGCGGGCGACGACAGCGCTGCCTGCGCGCGGTGCCTCGGCAGTGGTGTTGGCAGCGGTGGAGCGGGTGGCGGTGGCGCGGGGAGTGGAGGTGCGGGCGGTGCGGACGGCCGGTGCTACCGGTGTGTCCGTAGCCTCGGTGGTGTCACCGTCTGTGCGCTTGCGGCGGTTGCGGCCACCTCGGCGGCCGCGACGGCGACGCGGCGCACCGTCCTCGGAAGGTTCGTCGCCGTCGGCGCTGTCACCGTCATCGAGACGGTCGTCGAGGTCATCCTGGGCCACGTCGAGCATGGCTCTGGGTGGCGGGGGAGGGGAGTCGGGGGAGTCGCCGTCCTCGGGCGTGGTGCCGAGGACCTTCTTCATCAGGCTGCGGAAGACTGGAGTCACATCGTTCCTTCGGTTTGGAGGGTCCCGCGCGCGTCTTCGCGCTGCGCGGAGGCAGGTCTGTCCCGGTTGGGGGGCGGCCGGCGCCGTTGGGCGCCCTCGGCTTGTGTTGGATTCAGTCTACCAGCGCCACCAAATGAGCGCGAACGGGTGTTCCCCGACGCCCGAGGGCCAGCCTATGCCCCGGCTAGCGGAAGACGACGGTCTTGTTCCCGTGGACGAACACCCGATCCTCGATGTGCCATTGCACGGCGCGTGCGAGGACGCTGCGCTCGACCTCGCGTCCCAGCCGGACGAGGTCGTCCCGCGCGTCTCGATGTGACACCCGCACCACGTCCTGCTCGATGATCGGGCCCTCATCGAGATCCTGGGTCGCGTAGTGCGCCGTCGCCCCGATGATCTTCACGCCACGTTCGAAAGCCCGGCCGTAGGGGTCGGCGCCTGCGAAGGCGGGCAGGAACGAGTGGTGGATGTTGATGATGCGCGCGGGGTACTCGGCAATGAACTCGCTGCTGAGGATCTGCATGTAGCGAGCGAGCACCACGAGGTCGACGTCCGCCTGCTGGAGGAGGGCACGGATCGCCGTCTCCTGCGTCGCCTTCGTCGCACTCGTCACGGGCAACACGTGGAACGGCAGCCCGAACGCCTCGACGTCCGCGCGCAACGCCTCGTGGTTCGAGATGACGAGGGGGATGTCGATCACGAGTTCGTGACGTCGCCATCGCCACAGCAGTTCCAGCAGGCAGTGGTCGGTACGGCTCGCCATCAGCGCCACTCGAGGGCGATGGTCCCCCGAGAGTCGCCATTCCATCGCGAACGGCGTCGCGACGTCGCTGGCGAAGCGCGCGGTGAGCGTTTCCACGGACGCGTCCAGGCCGGTCGCCTCGAACTCCACACGCAGGAAGAAGCGGCCGGCGGCGCCGTCACCCTCGAACGCCGTGGAGTACTGGTCGGCCTGCACGATGTTCGCGCCATGCTCGAAGAGGAACTTCGAGACCGCAGCGACAATCCCGGGCCGGTCGGGGCACTGGATGAGCAGGCGGAGCGGGGGGATGGAGGGCGTCGTCACGGGCCCGATCCTACCGGGCTGTGCGAATAGCCGCGCTCGGGCTGCGCTTAGCCCTCGGCCGGCGCGCGCCGGATGCCGTCCACCACGCCGAGGATTGCGTGGACCTCGATGGCCTCACCGGGCTGGAGGTCGGCGTCCACCATGTCGTGAGAGAGCCGGGCCTGCTGTGCGCCGGCAGCACCGTCCGCCAGGTAGATGACCTGGTAGTAGCGCGTGCCATGGAGTTCGAATGGCATTACTGCCTGCACCGTTGCCCGCATCGCGTCACCTCTGGCTCCCATCCTACTGTCTACACTCGATGAAGCGAGGCGGGGGCGGCGATGGCTGGCGAAGCGGGACTGTGTGGCGCATGCGACTGGGCGGACGCCGTCCGCAGCGCACGAGGTTCAGTGTTCCTGCGCTGCCGTCGCAGCGACCTCGACGCGCGCTACGCGAAATACCCGAGCCTCCCGCGCCTCGAGTGCGCCGGCTTCGAGTTGGCGAAGGATGAGGGATGAACGAGTCAGTGATCCCGCCGCGCGCGCCTGCGAGTCGTGAACCGGGCCTCTTCGAGCGCGTCGGTGGTCGCGCTGTCGTCGAGCGTGTCGTCAGCGAGTTCTACGACCGGGTGGAGGCGGACGAGGAGCTGCGGCGAGTGTTCCCCGTCGACCTCGCTGAGGGGCGGGAGAAGCAGGCGCTGTTCCTGGAGCAGTGGCTGGGGGGCGAGCCGCGCTACTCCGAACGCTTCGGGCACCCTCGACTGCGGATGCGGCACTTCCCCTTCGTCATCGACGAGCGGGCGGCCGGCCTCTGGCTCCGCCACATGGGTGAGGCGTTCCGTGCGGCAGGTGTGGCGGAGCGGGAGATGCAGGAGGTCTTCGCCGGCCTCGGCCCGCTTGCCAAGCACATGGTCAACGCGGGCGACGAAGTCCCGCGCGAGCCGCTCGGCGAGACGTTCCTGCAGTAGGCGTCGCTATTTCGAGCCTTCGACGCGCGCCTTCAGCGACTCCGCCTCCGTGGTGACGTAGGCCCGCACCTTCTTGCCGTAGATCGCTCCAACGACGGGCGCGAGCAGGCCCGTGAACTCCGCGAGCAGGCGGACGCGCGAACCGTCCGGTGACGATGCGATCACATGGTCTCCGTTGAAGGCGAGGCCGGGCTGCTTCGTACCCCAGAGGAAGCGCCGCCCCTCCTCGACGGCCGTGACCGTGAGCACCGCGGGCCGCA
This sequence comes from Dehalococcoides mccartyi, assembly GCA_945865925.1. Taxonomy (GTDB): domain Bacteria; phylum Chloroflexota; class Dehalococcoidia; order UBA2979; family UBA2979; genus SURF-43. The sequence continues at coordinate 102,634 of CAMBFG010000002.1, read as the reverse complement.
AGCCCGGCTGCGTCACCCGCGCGCGCAGGCCGACTCGGAGCGGCAACGGGTCGAGGGCCTCGATGCTCGTCATCGTGGGCGTCCAGTCAGGCCAGTGTTCGATGTCCGCGAGGACGCGCCAGATCGCGTCGACGGGCGCGGCGATGTCGATGGTGTGTTCGTAACGCATCAGAGCACCTCCGGCTTCCGGGCCACGTGCATAGCCACCGTCCCGAACATCAGGCGGCGCACCTGCGTCACCTCGAATCCCGCGGCGCGCAGGCGCGCAGTGAACTCGCGAGGCGTGAGGAAGTGATCGACGGACACCGGTAGGTACGTGTACGCGCTGCTGTGACCCGAGATCAGCCGTCCGAGGCGCGGCACCACCTGGTTGAAATGCACGCGCGCGAACGGTCGCAGCAGCCCGCCGTCCATCTTCGGAATTTCGAGGACGGCGAGACGTCCGCCGGGGCGGAGGACGCGCGCCGCCTCGCGCAGTGCGGCGTCCAGGTCGGGGATGTTGCGCACCATGAATGCGGAACACCAGACATCGACGCTCGCATCGGGCAGCGGGAGGCGGGTCGCGTCGCCGAGGGCAAACCCGGTGTGCCCGAACTGTTCGCGTTCCGACTTTGCGCGCGCGCGGGTCAGCATGGTCCCCGCGAAATCGAGGCCGATCACCTGCGCCGCGCCGGCATCGATGCACGCGAGCGCGAGGTCGCCTGTCCCCGTGCCGGCATCGACGACGGTGTCGCCCGGCCGGACGACAGCCCGCGCGGCACGGCGACGCCAGCCCTGATCCTGGCCGACGGTCATCACGCGGTTCATGAGGTCGTAGCGCGGAGAGATATCGCCGAACATCGTCTGGACGTAGGCGGCGCGCGCGGCGCCATCCTCGAACAGCCGGTCGGTGCGGTCGGCGGTCATGCGTCGAGCCTACGCCCGCCGGTGCGTGAGCGGGAGGGGCTTCGGCGCGGGATCGAGGTCGCCACGTGCGTTATCGCAGCACGGACTCCAGCCACTTCCCGACAGCCTTCGAGTCGCCGGCGGGCGAGTAGAGGATCTGAAGATCCGCGCCGAGGGTGGCGCGTTCCTTCAGCTGCTCGCGCACCTCGTCGATCGAACCGATGACCTGGCAGGCGCGCACCATGTCGTCCGAAATCGCGGCGATCGAGCCCTCGGCGTCCCGGGCGGCCCAAGCCGCCTTGGACTTCGCCACTTCGTCCGCGAACCCGTTGCGCTCCAGCATCTGCCAGTAGAAGACGCCCATCCGGTTGATGTAGTACTGGAGGAGCCGGCGCCCCTCGTGCCACAGTGCCTCGTCCTCAGACGACCCATCTAGGATCGACACCTTCGTGTACGGGGCGATGGTGAACGGCTGGTCGGCGGGCCGACCCGCTTCCTTCGCCCCGGCGCGTAGTTCGCCGCGCAGCGTCTCGAAGTGCTGCTTCGGCCAGTGGATCGGGAGGATGCCATCGGCGATCGCACCGGTCTGGCGGATGGACGCTGGTGTGATCGCGGCCACGTACACCGGCACCTTGGTCCTCGGGCGCTCGTAATTCAGCCGGAAGTCGCGCTTGAGGGTGAAGATCTCGCCCTCGTAGTTCAGGGGCTGGCCAGCGATCAGCATGTCGAAGATCTCGATGTATTCGCGGAGGCGACGCAGCGGCTTCTTGAATGGCACGCCGTGGAAGTGCTCGATCACGTATTCCCCGGAGGAGCCGAGGCCGAGGGCCATCCGGCCGCCCGAGATCTGTTCCATCGTGGCGAATTCCTGCGCGATCGCGGCAGGGGAACGCGAGAACACGTTCAGGATGTTGGTGCCAATCGTGACCTTCGAGGTGTTCGCGGCGACGACCGCGAGCCACGGGATCGCGGACGCGCCCCAGGCCTCGCCGGTGGACAAGAACTCGACGCCGAGTTCCTCCGCGATCTGCGCCGTCTTGACTGACTCGCGCCAGTCCTGGCCTAGCCCGATCGACATCCCGATACGCATCTTGCACCCCCGGTCTGCGGGCGGATGGTAGGCCCGTCCGCCGAGGCGTAAGCGAACGGATGTGCGGAAGTCCTCGCGCGCGTACAATCGGGCGGTCTCCCCAGGACACCGGATCGACGCATGCCCGTCCGCCTGCTCCCGTGGTCGCCCGAATACGGCACCGCGATGCGCATGGACGCTGCCGAGGCTGACGAGGCCGACCGCGGCGACGTGGATCTGCGTGTCGAACGGGACATCTGGGCCCCTATCACGCCCGGCACCACCCCACCCCTCCGCGTCCGCATCGTCGATGGCGTCCGTCGCGCCGAGGCCCACGCCCTGGACGACGACCTCGATGGCCTCCCCACGTTCGGCCTCTTCGCCTCGTACGCCGTCGGCGTCGTCGCCTGCGAGCCCGCCGCCGCGCGCGTCGTGGACGAGGCGACCGAGGTCGTGCGGCAGTACCTGCACACGGGTGTCGGCGCGGCCGACCGGATCCTCCGCGCCGGCAGCGCCCGCCTCGACTTTCGCGCGCGCGCGGTGCCGCGGGCCAAGAGTGCGGACGACCTCGTCGACGCGATGAACCGCTCGATGCTGGACGCGGAGGCGCACCTCGCCGAGTCGCTGAGCGAGGACGAGTCCTGGCTCACGCTGGTAGACGGCCCGCTGCGCGGGCTGCGCCACCCGGGCCGCCGAGTCGTCGGCTACATCAAGCGCGTGCAGGAGTGGTACGTCCCCGCCCGCGAGGTCGCGCTGCTGCCGACGCTGCTCCCCGGTGAGCGCACGCCGCTGTTCAGCATCGAGGCGAAGGGCGCCGGCGCCGACCACCTGCGCGACGGGCGCTATTCCTGGTACGTCCGCATCGCTCACATCGAAGGCCCCATCCATCCGCTCGGCGGTGTCTTGCGCCTCGAGTGTTCGCAGGCCGTGGGGGTCGAGGGCGCACGCGAACTCGCCGACCTGACCGCGACGCTGCTGCCGCGTCTCGCTTCCTCGCCCGTGCGCGACCCGCGCGCGCCGCAGAACCTCACGCCGACGGGCGCCCTCGAGGCGCGGCTGACGCATCTCCTCGGCGACCGCCGGCTGATCTACCGGCTGCTCCTCACCGACCTCGCACGCGGTCTCGCCGAATGACGCTCGACCCGACGGCCGACGCTGCCTACCGCGGCCTTGTGCTCGGCACCGAGGCGGAGGCTTCGACGCCCCTCGGCTTCTCCGTATGGGTCGACCCGACGCGTTTCCTCCAGTTAGACGATGTCGTCACCGTCATCACCACGCTCCCCGACGGCACCGAGGTCGAGACATCCGGCATCGTGGATGACGTGCGCACGCGGCAGGAGGGCGTCGCCCTCACCTCGGACGTCTCGCTCGCGCGCGACGGCGTGCTGCCGGCGCAGCAGGCGACCTCCGCCCACATCTCGGTGACGCGTGTGGAGCCCGAGGTCTATGTGCCGCCGATGCCGGGGCAGCCGGTGCTGCTGGCGCAGGGCGCCGCGCGCGACCGCGCGCTGTTCTTCGACCGCATGGCCGAGCAGTTCCCGCTCGGCCTCGCGCGGGACGGCTCGACGATCGTCGGGAACCTCGAGTTCCTCGACGGCGCGAAGGGTGCGCACGTCAACATCTCCGGCATCTCCGGAGTCGCGACGAAGACCTCGTACGCCACGTTCCTGCTCTACGCGCTGTTCGAGGGCCGTTCGCTCGGCGCACGACGCGCGAATGCGAAGGCGCTGATCTTCAACGTGAAGGGCGAGGACCTGCTGTTCCTCGACCGTCCGAACGTGATGCTGACCGACGAGATCCGCGAGCGGTACGCCTCGCTGGGTCTCCCGGCGGGGCCGTTCGGCTCAGCCGGCTTCTTCGCCCCGGTACGCCGAGGTGACCTACCGATCCCCGACACCGGCGCGCGGCAGGAAGGGGTCACGGGCTTCTTCTGGACGCTTCGCGAGTTCTGCGAGGAGGGCTTCCTGCCCTTCCTCTTCACTGAGGCGGACGCGGAGACCTCCCAGATGTCCTACGTCATCGACGCCGTCGCCGCGCGCCTTGCTGCCGCGGCAAAGGCGAGCCCTGCTGGCCCCAACGTCTTCATCGATGACGTGGAAGTCGAGGACTTCGACCAGTTGCTCGACGCGATCGACACGCACCTCGACCCGGACTCCGACCTCGCGTTCAAGTGGGCGGGCTCGGGCAACAGTGCGGCTGCGATCGGCACCATCCGCGCGTTCATGCGCCGCCTCCACGGCTCCGCGCGTCACGTCGGCACACTGATCCGAGGCGCAGGTGCTGCCAGCCCGGAGAAGCACCGCATCGGCTTCCAGCACCAGGTGACCGTCGTCGACCTGCATCGACTGCACGACCGCGCCCAGCGCTTCGTCGTAGGGGTGCTGCTGCGCCGGGTGATGGAGGAGCGCGAGTCACGACCGGGTACGGACCGCCCGGCGCCCTTCTTCGTGGTCGTCGACGAGTTGAACAAGTACGCGCCACGCACCGGCCGCAGTCCGATCAAGGACGCACTCCTCGACATCGCCGAGCGCGGGCGATCGCTCGGTGTCATCCTCATCGGTGCGCAGCAGACCGCATCCGAGGTGGAGCCACGCATCGTGGCGAACGCCGCGTTCCGCGTCGTCGGCCGCCTCGACCCCGCCGAGGCGCAGCGCAACGAGTACCGCTACCTCACGCCCACCACGCAGAAGCGCGCGGCGCTGCTCAAACCCGGCTCGATGATCGTCGCGCAGCCGGAGATCCCCGTCCCGCTACTCCTGGAGTTCCCGTGGCCCGCATGGGCGACACGTGCCTCCGAGGTTGCCCCGACCGACGAGGCTGGCGAGCCGGCGCCCGTGCCTCGACTGCTCCGCCGCTTCGACGTTGGCGATCCGGAGGACTAGGCGTGCGCTTCCTGCACACCGCCGACTGGCACCTCGGCCGCACAATTCGCGGTCGCAGTCGCACCATTGAGTTCGAAGCGGTGCTGGCCGAGGTCTGCGCCATCGCGCGTGACCGGAGTGTCGATGTCGTCCTCGTCTGCGGCGACATCTACGACTCGACGTCGCCGCCACCCGAGGCTGAACGGCTGCTGACCACGACGCTCCGCGCCCTCGTCGAGGCAAAGGTCGAGGTCGTGCTGATCGCCGGGAACCACGACCACCCGCGCCGCCTCGACGCGCTGGGGAGACTCGCGGAGTTGCTCGGTGTCCATGTGCAGTCGGCTGTCCGCGGCCCGGAGGATGGCGGCGTCATCACCATCGAGCGTGGTGGCGAAACAGCGAAGATCGCCGCGATCCCATGGGTGCCCGAGGGGCGCGCCGCTGACCTCGAGGCGATCCTTGGCCCGCGCGAGGAGGCGTTCCAGGGCTACGCGGGGCAACTGTCGGAGTTGTACCGGCACGTCGCGAAGGCGTTCACGCCGGAGACCGTGAACATCCTCGCGTCGCACGTGTTCGTGGACGGCGCGCAGATCGCGATGACCGATGGCTCTGAGCGCCGGCTGCACATCGGCCAGACCTACGCCGTGCCGCCCGCCGCGATCCCGACGAACGCGCACTACTCCGCTCTCGGCCACGTCCACCAGCCGCAGGACATCGTCGGTACCCCCTCGCCAGCGGCCTACTCCGGCTCGCTGCTTCAGATGGACTTCGGCGAACGCGACCAGCAGAAGGGCGTCTGGGTCGTCGAGGCCCACCCCGGCCGCCCCGTGCAACGTGAGTTCGTCCCGTTCACCTCGGGCCGGCCCCTCATCGAGGTGCGCGGCACACTGGACGAGGTCATCACGCAGGGCCTCGCGCGACCGGATGCGTACATTCGCGCAGTTGTGGGTCTCGATGCTTACGAGACGGGGATCGCACCCCGGGTGCGTGAGGCCCTCGCCAACTGCGTCGACGTGCGCGTCGAGGTGGCACGCGAGGAGCGGGCGCTCGCCGACCCCGAGTTCAAACACCTGAAGCCCGCCGAGCAGTTCACCCGTTACTACGCCTCCTCGCACGGCAAGGAACCGGCGCCCGACCTCGTCGCCCTGTTCCGCGAGGTGGTGGAGGAAGCGACGGCGCAGACATGACCGGGAGCCGGGCGTGAGGCCCGTACGCCTCGAACTGCAGGGGTTCACGGCGTTCCGTGAGCAGGCCACCCTCGACTTCGAGGGGCGACGACTGTTCGTCATCACCGGCCCCACCGGCGCCGGTAAGTCCTCGCTGCTGGACGCCATGACCTGGGCACTCTTCGGCCAAGTGCCGCGCGTGGGCACCAGCGTGGGCCAGCTGATCTCGCAAGGCGAGACGTCGATGCACGTCAAACTCGAATTCGAGACGCGTGGCCGTCGCTACCAGGTCGCGCGTCGCGCACTGACCAAGGGCCCCGGCGCGGTACGCCTCGAGCGCCGCGACGCTTCGGGCAACTGGGAGCCGATCGCGGACCGCACGACCGAGGTGAAGACGCACGTCGAGCGTCTCCTCGGCATGGACTACGCGACCTTCACCCGCACCATGGTGCTGCCGCAGGGCGCCTTCGACGCGTTCCTCCGAGGCGAACCACGCGACCGCCGTGAGATCCTCTCGCGTCTCATTGGGCTCGATGTCTACGAGACGGCGCGTCAGATCGCTGGCACGCGCGCCAGCACGGCTAGGGCGGCTGCGGACACCCTGCGCGCGCAACTCGCCTCGCTCGACCTCGCGACGCCGGAGCGGATCGCTGTGCTCCGCGCCGATGAGGCAGCGGCGCGGGTACGGCTCGAAGCGCTCACCACACGCTTCGAGGTGCTGCGCGGCCTGGCCGACTGCTGGCGTACCTTCGAGGCGGCTCGACAGGCAGCATCGGAGGCAACCGCCGAGGCGGAGCGCGCCGCACAGGCGACGCAGACCGCGAAGCAGACGCTCGATACAGCGCAGCAAGCAGCCGTCGACGCGCAACGTCAGGCCGCCACAGCCGAGGCGGATCGTGCCGCCCTTGCCTACGACCGCGAGGCACACGAAGCGCTCCGTGTCCAGGTCGCGCTCCTCGACCGACGAGACGCGGCGCTCCGCGACGTCGAGGCGGCACACATCGCCCTCGCAACCGCGGAACGCGACCACGCCACGGCCGAGGCCGGCGCTGCCGCTGCCGTGCGTGTCTCGAAGCAGGCGGAACGCGCGCTACAGCAGGCTCGGACGAAAGCCGAGTCTGCGGCTGCACAGGTCGTTGGTGCCTCCGCTGCCGCCGTCGCTGCTCGGGACGCCCTGCAGGCGGAGGCGCTTGCACGATCCGCCGAGGTGGGTGCGGCGCGCAGGGAAGCGCAGGAGTCGCAGGCGCGCGTGCTCGCCATCGAACAGGTCGCGACGCGCCTCGCGGCCGAGGCGGAGACTGAACGCCTCGCCAGCCTCGCCCACGCCGAGGCGGTCCGCGACGCGAAAGCGGCGACGCGAGACGCCACGGCCGCCACGAAGGCGCATACCGCCGCCGAGCGGGTTGCCTCGGCTGCGCGGGAGAAGGCCGAGGCCGCGCGTCGCGCGAACGCCGCCGCCGACCTATCGCGCGGCCTGAAGAAGGGCGACCGCTGCCCGATCTGTGGCGACATCCTGACCGCAGCGCCGAAGCACGCGAAGGCCGACTTCGACGTGGCTGAACGCGCGGTCGTCGAAGCGGAGCGCATTCTCCGAGAGGCCGCGGCCGCGGTCTCCACCGCCGCCTCGGCATCGGCCGTCGCCGCGGAACGGGTCGAGGCGCGTGCCGATGCACTCGCGATGGCGACCGCACGCCGCGCCGAGATCGAAGGCGAGGTGAAAGCGCTTGGCGTCACCGCGCTCGATCTGCCGAAGCAGGCGCAGCGCGAGGCGAAGGCAGCCGAGCAGGCGGAGGCCCGCGCAACCCGTGCGGAGCAAGCCGCCGAGCGGGCCTCCACCGCCGCACGCGCTTTCGATGTGGCGCTCGGGCCGCTGGGAGCCACACCGCCTGCGGGTGAGCCCGCCACATCCCCAGCCGCGCTCACGCGTGCCATCGAGGTGGCTGCCGCCGCGGACCTCGCAGCGCGGACGACCGCCAGCGCCTTCGACAGCGCGAAGCACGAGGCGGACGCTGCACAGCGCGAAGTCGCGCTGCGCGAACAATCGCTCCGGACCGCTCGTGACCACGATCGTGGTGCGACGGAACGTCTCACTGCGCTGGGTACCGTCGAGGGTGACTCCGCCGCAGTCCGCCGAGCCTTCGCTGCTGCCGAGCAGACGGTTGCGCGGGCGGCGGCCCTCGATGCCGCAATTACGAAAGCACGAGCGGCATGTGTCGCTGCCGAGGCCTCAGCCGTTGCTGCGCGCACGGCCCTCGACGTCGCACAGACAGACGAGCGGGAACGGGCCGCGCGCGTCGCGAAGCAGCGCGACGCCGAACAGCAGGCGGTCGATGCGCTCACGAGGACCTGGCGCGACGTCCTCGATGACGGAGCGCCATCGAAGGCGGCGCTGGCGACCGCGCAGCGCGAGCACCAGGCCGAGCAGCAGGATGCGACGCTGCGCGCGGGTGCCCTCGGCCAGGCCGTCGTGCAGGCGGAGCAGCAGGCAGAGCAGGCCGCCGCCAGCGTCGCCGAGATCGCCACACACGAGGCGCGCCACCGGCTGGCGACCGAACTCCACACCGAGTTGCGCAGCGACCACTTCGTCGACTTCCTGCTCAGCGAATCGCTCGAACTGCTCGCGCGCGACGCCTCGCTGCGCCTCATGCAGTTTTCGACGGGCCGCTACGAACTGCAGACGGCGAAGGGCGACTTCCTCGTGCTCGACCACCAGAACGGCGATGAGCGACGATCGGTAAAGACGCTCTCCGGCGGCGAAACGTTCCTCGCCTCGCTTGCCCTCGCACTGTCACTGTCCGAGCACCTGCCGGAGATCTCCGGTACCGGCGGCGCGGTCGCGCTCGAATCCCTCTTCCTGGACGAGGGCTTCGGCTCGCTGGATGCCGAATCCCTCGACCTCGCCGTGCAGGGCCTCGAGGCGCTCGTGGACGGCAATCGGATGGTCGGAGTCATCTCCCACGTCGAGGAGTTGTCGGAGCGCCTGCCCTCGCGCGTCCACGTGGAGAAGCACTCGCGTACCTCGTTGATCCGCCCCACGGCAGGCTGAGGCAAGGCGGAGGCCGTCACCCGACGCGCCGTGTACCATCCGAGGCTGGGGCCCGTAGCTCAGCGGTAGAGCAGTGGACTTTTAATCCATCGGTCCTCGGTTCGAATCCGAGCGGGCTCACCAACCCTTCCCACGCCCTCGTCCACCTCGACTACACGGCGCTCACCTGCGCCTCGGGGTCTCCGTGTGTGGCCCGGCCGTGCGCGTGAGTCACGAGCATGACGAGGGCGAACAGCGGCAGGAAGTACAGCAGGCCACCCCAGATCCATGCATCAAGGATCGAGAGGTCACCTGACATCAGCTGGTAGCGGTTCCATGGGCGGTCGTTGAGTAAGTGCAGGAAGATCTCGGTCGCCACCTTTGGTATCAGCAGCGCGAGGGTGACCAGCACCATCGCCTTTCGGCTGTAGAGCATCCGCTGGTGGCCGCTGAGGACTCGGAAGATCAGATACAGCAGGAAGATGCTCTCGAAGACGTTCGGGAAAATGATGAGCAGCCAGCGCTGATCCGTGGCGAAGTACACGGCGAGTCCGATGCTCCGCCACGCGAATGACCCGAGTGCCAATACCTTCGCCCGCGTGTCGGGCCACTTGAGGACCACGATCGCGGCGATGCCCAGGCAGATCAGGTCAACGCTCTTGTCCCAGTGCTGGTAGACCTCCTGCGCCGCCGGGCTCTGATCACCCATCCCCAGCCAGAACCAGTCCCACTTGTCCACCTCGAGCGACAGCACGAACCCGGCGAGGGGGTAGCGCAGGATCGTGAGCGCCGAGAGGATCCGCAGCACCGTGACCGGCTCGAAATCGAAGGTGCCGCCCCGACGGCTGAGCTGGGCAGTCGCCGTGTCGGCGGCGACGACGATCAGCGCGACGACCACCAGGCGGAGAAACGGGCGCACCCGATCAGGGACCCGCAGACGTACTCGTCGTCGAGAGGGAGTCTCATCCATGACTGCCTGACCGCCCTGTACCACGACATGCATCCCTTGCGACTCCGTGCTCGGAATGTACGTGCCGCTGAGATACGCCCTCATATCGATATGGCGGGGTGCCATCGCGATATCATTTGAATAGCCGCTGACCACGCGCTGGATGGCATCCTTGTCACGAGGTGGTGTCCGCTGCCTCTGACGAGAGGCAATGCCCGTGTGGGTCATCGATGGCGCGCTGAACTTCGCGCCCTACTTCGGTCTTCCCCTCGGTCTGCTCATCGTTCCCGTCGTCATCTTTCGTCGGTGGAAACTGGTGGCACTCGCAGCTGTGCCCTTCATGCTGTGGGCCGTCGTCATGCTCAGCGTGAACCTGTTACTAGTACGTGGACGCTCATGTCCCGAGACTGCGGCCCTTCGAGTCGTGACCGCGAACGTGTTGGTCGGCAACCCCCAACTGAGCGCGCTCGCGGACGCGGTCCTTGCGCAATCCCCCGACATCGTGGTCTTCGAGGAGTTGACGCTGGAGTTCGAGGACTTTTCTCCGGCACTGGCGAAGGCGTACCCGTACCGCATCTCCACGGAGACGCCATGGGTCACCCTCGCCTCACGGCTGCCACTCGAGGACATGCGACGCGTCCCCCTCGATCCGCCGATCCCCGGACGCGAGCCGCTCGCGGCGCGCGTGCGTGTAGGCGACCAGGCCGTGACGGTTCTGGGCACGCACGAGATCCCGTCGCTCAGCACCATCACCTACCGGGAGCATGGCAAGCAGTACAGCCTCCTGGAATGGGAGATCCTGCAGGCCACGGGGCCGGTGGTGGTGATTGGGGACCTCAACGCCACAATCTACTCCCCGCAATTCCTCAACTTTTTGAGGCGCTCTGGTGTGCGGCCGGTCTCCACCGCGTCACAGCAGCCGACGCACACGCCGACCCTCAATCTCTCGATCCGCATCGACCACGTCCTGATCCGCGACCTTGCCGCCTGCGACGAGCAGGTGTTCGACCTCCCTGGCTCCGACCACGACGGTCTGGCCGTCGGCGTGCGCCTGAAGTAGTGCTCGGGCGCCGCGAAGCGCGCTGACCTCGTATGCTCGCGCCGGCCAGATGGCTGAGGACGGAGCACGCGATGGTGAGCCAGAGCAACGGCGCGCGGACCGAGATCGTCGAGGTCGCACGAGGCGTCTATGCACGACTGCACGAGGGCCTGACTAACGCCGGGATCATCGTCGGCGACGACGGTGTGCTCGTCATCGATTCGCTCCGCTTGCCCTCGTTCGCGCGTGACCTGCGGGCGGACGTCCGCAAGATCACCGACAAGCCGATCCGCTACGTCGTGGACACCCACGCACACTGGGACCATGCCTTCGGGAATGAGGAGTTCACGGACGTCACGATCGTGGGTCACGTGAACTGCCGCCGCGAGCTCGAGGAACTCGGCGAGGGGTGGAAGCAGGGTGTTGTCGCGCGGAATATCGCGTGGTCCGAGGAGATGAAGACGGTCCGCATCACTCCGCCCACGCTCACCTTCGACCAGCGCCTCGAACTGCATTTCGGCGGCCGTCGCATCGATCTCGTCTACCTCGGCCGAGCGCACACGAGCGGTGACATCTTCATCAACCTTCCGGACGACGGCCTGCTCTTCACGGGCGACGTGGCGCAGGACGCTGGCGTGCCCTACATGGTCGATGGCTACATGGCGGACTGGATCGAGACCGACAGCCGCATCCTCGACCTCCCCTTCGACCGCTTTGTCTCCGGCCATGGCCCCATCGGCACGCGGCCCGCGATGGAGGAGGCCCGCGACTTCATCGCCGCGTTCGTGACGACCGCTCAGGCCGCGCATCGCGAGGGCCGCCCCGTCCCTGCTGGTATCGAGGCGGTACGCGTCGCCCTCGAGGGTCGCTTTGGCCACTGGCGTGGCTTCGCAGGCCTCAGCGCTGGCGTGGAGCGTGTCTACCGCGAGATGACGCCGAAGACCTAGGCACGGGGCGAGAGCGTAGGATGCCGCCTCGGGAGCCTGGCGTGGAATAGAGCCTGCGGGGGAGGTACAGCATGCCAGCAGTCGAGACCGTACTTGGACCAGTCGACGCCTCGAAACTGGGGGTCACGCTCAGTCACGAGCATGTGCTCGTGGGGATGGGCGAGGACAACAAGCACTACCCGTGGCTCTTCGACTGGGACCTGACGAAGGCCAACACCATCCGCGAGCTCGCGGAGGCGAAGGCTGGCGGCATCGGCACGGTGATCGACCTCAGCACGCCCGACCTTGGCCGTGACGTCTCCTTCATGCGTGAGGTGTCGAGGGCGTCCGGCCTCAACGTGATCGCAGCCACCGGCATCTGGCGCGACGTGCCGCGGTCCTTCTGGGCGCGTGACCTCGACGAGATTGCGAGCATCTTCGTCCGCGAGATCCAGGTGGGCATCGAGGACACCGGCATCAAGGCGGGCGCCATCAAGGTAGCGAACGACATCGGCGGCGTGACGCCCGAGGGCGAGCGCATCCTTCGAGGTGCCGCGCGCGCCCTGAAGCAGACCAACTGCCCGATCAGCACTCACCACTGGGCCCCGGAGCAGGTCGGCTCGCGCCAGGTGCAGATCTTCCAGGAGGAAGGTGCTCCGATGGAGCGCATCTGCATCGGCCACAGCGCGGACACGGACGACATCGCGTACCTCGAAACCATGCTCAAGACGGGCGTCTACCTGTCGATGGACCGTTACCCCGGCGCGGCTGGCCGCCCTTCGTGGGAGACCCGGAATGCCACCGTGAAGGCGCTGATCGACCGAGGCTGGGTCGACCGCCTCATGCTCGGCCATGACTACGCGCCTGCACCGATTCGGGCGGGTGCCTCCGCCCCGGCTTCGCCCGGCCCCACGCGCTACCTGTTCGTGAGCACCGTCGCCGTCCCCGCGCTGCGGGCGTCCGGCGTCAGCGAGAAGGACATCCAGACGATGCTCGTCGACGTGCCTCGGCGGTTCTTGACGGGTTCGGCCGACTGAGTCCCGTCTCCGCGGCAGAGGGGGCATACTGGCTGCACTGACTTGACGACGACGTGGAGCCGCTCCGCGTGTGAGAGGGATCGAACATGACGACTGGCATCCTGCTGCTGCACGCCTTTCCGCTCGACGCCGAGATGTGGGAGGCGCAGGTCACTGGCCTGAGCGAGGCCGGCCCGGTGGTCGCCGTGAACCTCCCGGGGTTCGGTGGCGCACCGCTGGCGGAGCGTGCGGGCTGGATGGATGCCGCCGCCGACACCGCTGCGATGGCTCTCCGAGGCACTGGCATTGACCGCGTCATGGTGTGTGGCCTGTCGATGGGTGGCTACGTCGCTTTCTCATTCCTGCGGCGACACCGCGACCTCGTGGCCGGCCTCGTCCTGGCGAACACGAAATCCGGCGGTGACGACGACGCTGGCAAGCAGCGCCGGGCCGACCTCGCGACGCGACTGCGGGCCGAGGGCAATGACTTCCTCGCGAGTAGCCCGCCGCCGCTGCTGTCCGAGCACGCCTCACCCGACCTGCGCATCGCGATCCGCGCGATGATCCAGCGCCAGCCCGCCGAGGCGATCGCGCGCGCCTCGGAGGCGATGGCCGACCGCGTCGACTCGACCCCAGACCTCGCCGGTATCAAGGTGCCGACGCTCATCATCACGTCGAGCGCGGACGCGCTGATTCCAGCCGACGTCACCAAGCCGATGGCTACCCAGGTCGCTGGTGCCTCGCTCGCGGTGATCGAGGGTGCCGGGCACCTGTCCAACCTCGAAGCGCCGGACGAGTTCAACCGGCTACTCAAGGAGCATCTGGCCCGCTGTCAGTAGGCAGTAGGCGAGTCCGAGGAGGTCCCCCGTGCCGATCGACCCCGCGCTGCTCCCGTTCGGGATCAACCTCCAGGACGCGCACCTCTTCGAACAGAACGAGGCACACGAGGCATTCCGCACCCTCCGTCGGGAGCGGCCGGTGCCATGGCATCCGGGCACGGAGCGCCTGAACGGCTTCTGGTCGTTCACGAAGTACGAGGACATCCTCTACGTCTCGCGCCACCCTGAACTCTTCATCTCCTCGATGGGCATCGCTGGCGCCGGGCTGCGCGACACCGGGGACTACGTCCCACCTCGACCGGGCGACGGTGGCGTGAGTCTGATCACGATGGACCCGCCGCGCCACGTGAAGATGCGACGTCTCGTGAACAAGGGCTTCACCCCTCGTGCGGTGAATGCGATGGAGCCGCAGATCCGCGCTGTCACTAACGAGATCCTCGACCGGGTGGCATCGAGGGATGGGTGCGACTTCGTCCTGGAGATCGCAAGCCAACTCCCGCTCGCTGTCATCTGAGGGATGATGGGCCTCCCGCAGGACGTCTGGCCGCTGATGTTCGAACTCACCAACAGCGTCCTCGGCGCCGGCGACCCCGAGTACCAGGCTGAGGTGCCCGAGGAGATCCGGGGTTCTGGCGAGGCCGAGCGCCAGACCAGCATGAGCGGCGAAATGCGCATGCTCGGCTACTTCGCCGAGATCCTCGCCCAGCGTCGCAAGGAACCGAAGGACGACCTCATCAGCATCCTGCTGGAAGCCGATGTCGATGGCGAACGTCTGACGGAGCAGGACATCCTCGCCTTCTGCTTCCTGATCATCCTCGCGGGCAACGAGACGACCCGGAATGCCATCTCGGGCGGCCTCGTGACCCTCTGCGAGCACCCTGAGGAGCGTGCGCGCCTGCAGGCCGACATGTCGCTGATCGACGGCGCGGTCGAGGAGATCCTGCGCTGGACCTCCCCGCTCCACCACATGTCGCGCGTCGCGACCGAGGACGTCGAGGTGCGCGGTACGAAGATCGCTTCCGGCGACCGCGTCTTCATGTGGTACCCGTCGGCCAACCGGGACGAGGACATCTTCCCCGACCCGTACCGCTTCGATATCACGCGGACGCCAAACGACCACCTGGCATTTGGCATTGGCGAGCACTTCTGCCTCGGTGCGGGCTTTGCGCGCAAGGAGATGCGCGTGATGTTCGAAGAGTTGTTCCGCCGCTTCCCGGACATCCAGGTGGCCGGTCCGCCGGAGCGGCTGCGCTCCAACTTCATCAACGGCATCAAGCACCTGCCGGTGACGTTCACGCCGGCGCGCTGAGCGAGGTCGAGGCCATGCGAGTCGAAATTAACCCGGACCAATGTGAAGGCCATGGGCGCTGCGCGATCACCGCACCGGACGTCTTCAAGATCGACGCCGACGGTTGGGGTCAGGTCATCGTCGATGACGTGCCTGAGGATCAGCGGGTGAGGGTCGATCGGGCGATCCGCCTCTGCCCGAAGCAGGCGATCGCCTGGGTGACCTCGACGCCCGCGGGCTAGGCCTGCAGCCCGATGTCGAACGTCGAGGCGTAGCCGGTCGCGGTCTTCGTCAGCGCGAGCGTCAGCTTGCCGCCCGATTCGCGGAAGATGCCGTCCGTCGCGTTCTTCGTGCGGTTGCCCGTCGTCAGATACGGCGCCTTCGCGTACACCTCGTCCGAGACGGCCTCGTCGAAGAAGAACTGCGAGGTGAACTCGGAGGTCTTTCCCCCGACGGAGCGCCGGATCTTGAAGTGGATGTGCGTCGCGCGCCCCTGGTACCAGCCGGGGTAGATCGTCGTGAAGGTGGCCTTGCCGCTGGCGTCCGTGACCTGAGACCCGCGCAGGAACTTCTTCCCTCGCGTGTCCGCTCCCTGATCCTGCACATCGGAGTACCGCCCCGCGGCGTCGCATTGCCACATGTCGACGACCGCGCCAACGAGGGCGCTGCATGCGTTCGTCGCGATTGACGCCACGTTCACCGTCAGGACGAGGGGAGTTCCCGGCATCATGCTGTTGTCGGACGGCTCCACCCGGATGTCGGAGCGGTTGAGTTTCTCGTCGATGAAGAACGGCCCCTCGGTCAGTTCGGGCCGCACGATGCACGAAGGCACAGCGACCGCCGCTGTCGCGCTCGCCGCTGCCGAGGCGGCAGCGGTCGCGGTCGCCTCGGTGGCTGAAGGACTACCGGTCACGCTCGCCGTCGCCCTCGCGATCGGTGAGTCGTCGCTGCAGGCGGCGAGGAACGCGGCACCGAGGGAGGCCGACCCGAGCAGGATCAGTGCCTCGCGTCGTGACAGGATCCGGCCGACCGGGGCGTCATCATTGTCCATGGGATTCTTCGTCCTTCAGGGGTTCGAGCGTCTGGCCAGACCTATCGTGTATCGAACTCTTTGAGCCTGCGTCAGAACTCGGTGTGAGGTTTCTGTGCGCCGGTCTAGCGTACGCAGTCGGGCCTACGTCGGCAGAACCGACTCGCCCGCGTCGTTGCGATGTCGTTCCAGTCAGCCCGTCCGCTGTCCCCCGAGTCGAGACGCCACCTGGTCCACACCGAGTAGCGCGGACAGTCCGCCTACCAGATCGAACGCCAGATCCCGCAGTGTTGGGTCGCGCGGCGTGAACGCCTGACCCACCTCGGTCCCGACGCCCACGAGGGCCACCGCCGCCCCGAGGCCGATGAGAGAGGCCGCTCGCCACCCGGACACGCGACGCAGGACGGCGAAACTCGCGCCCACGCCCGCGAAGATGATGAGGTGCCCCGCCCAGTCGGGGAGCGCCCCCGCGCCCGTCGGGTCCGGCGTCAGCGTGAGGTAGCACGCGACGGCGACCGCAACGAGCGCGGCCACCCGAGCAGCCCAGACCAGCATCATCGACGGCGATTTCGAGGTGAGGCCAGCGCCAGCATCGCCGTGCCCCAACCGAATGCGCCGATCTCAGCGATCACCACGTACGGCCAGGGTGACTGTCCCGTCACCCACCAGAAGAGCAGCGCCACGATCACGGCGAGCACGGTCATCAGCCCGAGGGCGATGAGGAATTCTTCGAGCAGGGGTTCGAGACGCGACATGCCGACCAGCATACCGGCGTCGCCACCCTCACCACGTCAGCGGCTCACGCTCCACCAACCGCCCACCCTCCGATGACTGGTTGCGCGAGGCGAGACGGTCGATGACGAGGAGGATGCTGCAAGTCCACGCGCCGAAGGCGCGCCCGATCACCGCCTCGAAGGGCGGGACTCAGTCATCGGCCGGACTTACTTGCGAATCAACGGGCGCTCCGAGGGCGAATCCGAGTGCTACGGTTTGAGCGTACCCCGTTGCGAGGAGGTGTCACCGGTGCCTTCGATGCTTGCCCGCGCACTCCTCATCGCGTTCCCGTTCGCTGTGATGCTCGCTGCCTGTGGCGCCTCGCAACAGCCGAGCGCACCCGCTGTGCCTTCGGCCGCATCCGCGACATCCGCTGCCCCATCGCCCTCGGTGTCGCCTGCAGCGTCCGGGACAGCGGCCGTCGTCGGCGCCCTCCGCTTCGAGACACAGCGCTACGCCGTGCCCTCCGGCGCCGGCCCGCACGATGTCGCGCCCGCCGCTGATGGGGGTGTCTGGTACACCGCCCAGCGCCAGGGCGCCCTCGGCTACCTCGACCCGAAGACGGGCAAGACGCGTCAGATCGCCCTTGGCGCTGGCTCCGCGCCGCACGGCGTCATCGTCGACAAGGATGGCGCCGCCTGGGTCACGGACGGCGGTCTCAACGCGATCGTCCGAGTGGACCCGAAGACCGATGCCGTCACGGTGTACCCGCTCCCCGCAGACCGTCCGCGCGCCAACCTCAACACCGCCACCTTCGACCGGCGTGGTCGCGTCTGGTTCACCGGCCAGTCCGGCGTCTACGGCGTCGTCGACCCCGCCACGAAGGAAGTACGGGTCTTCGACGCCCCACGTGGCGCAGGCCCGTACGGCATGACCACCACTCCAGACGGCACCGTCTGGTACGCCTCGCTCGCCGCCAGCCATATCGCCCGCATCGACGTGGACAGCGGACGTGCGGAGGTCATCGAGCCGCCGACGAAGGGGCAGGGCTCGCGTCGTGTGTGGGCCGATGCGCAGGGGCGCGTGTGGGTGAGCGAGTGGACCGCCGGGCAGGTCGGCGTCTACGACCCCATTACGAAGTCATGGGCCGAGCGCAAACTCCCCGGCTCTGACCCGCAGGCCTACGCCGTCTATGTCGACGAACGGGGTGCCATCTGGCTCTCCGACTTCGGCGCGAACGCCCTCGTCCGGTACGACCCTGCCACCACCGAGTTCAAGTCGTTCCCACTCGAGGGTCGCGCGGGCAACGTGCGCCAGATCCACGGCCGCCCCGGCGAGGTGTGGGCACCGGAGTCCGCGACCGACCACATCGTTGTCGTGCGCACGCTCCCCAACGGGTGACTTCGCCCCCCGACATCGAGGCCATCCGCGCCGCCCTCGACGCCTACGACCGCGCCGACGCCGAGTGCGTGCGTCTCGCGCAGCCGGACGACCACGGCTCGGGCGAGCGCACGGCGCGACTCGCCGGCCTCGCGGCGTGGGAAGCGGCCCGCGTCCGCGCACTCGACGCCCTCGAGCTTGCTGCCGGCACACGTGATCTCGCGGTCGCGCGTGCGTTGATCGAGGGTTAGCGGGTCAGGCCGAGGCTCGCCGCCACCTGGTCCAGGTGGTTCACGTCGTGCTCGACCCAGTGCTCCACCCACCAGTGGATGTCGAACGTGCCGATCTCCGGCTGCGTGCCGAGGCGTCCCCATTCGGCCTCGGACAGGCGCGCGAGGATGTGCAGCGAGGCGGCGCGCTGCATCCTCAGGTCGGCGACGAGGTCACCGATGGTGTCGCGTGCCGTCCACCTCGATGCTGCCCACACACCCTCGTCGAACGGCACGAGCGTGGGTGCATCCTCGACGAGCGTCCGTTCGAGGCGCAGGCGCATCACCATGAACTCATCGTCTCGCAGGTGCGCCGTGACGATGCGTGCCGACCACTCCCCCGGCACGGCCGTGTCGATCGACGTCTCCGAGGCAGACAGCAGCATCGCTTCGAGTACCTCGGGCGTGGCGGCCAGCGCGCGGATCAGTTCGGGACGAGGAGTGGTGGCGCGGAGCACGGACGCGTCGCTCACTGGAACACCTCCGGTGGTGTGCCATCGCCCCACCATTCGATCTCCGGGATGAGCCGCACACCATAGGTCGCCAGCACCAGCCGCTGCACTTCGGTCATCACATCGAGGTACTCGGATGCTGAGGCGTGCCCATCATGCACGATGAAGTTCGCGTGCAGCGAGGAGACGTGTGCGCTGCCGGAAGCGACATTCTTGCCGCCGACCGCCTCGATCATCTGGCCCGCGCGATCCCCGGGCGGGTTGCGGAACACCGAGCCCGCGTTGGGCTCTGCTGTCGGCTGCGTCGCCTGCCGCGTGCCAAGGAGGCGGCTCATCTCCGCCTCGACTTCGTCGCGCGGCCGCGGCTTGAGCGCAAGCCGCGCCGCCAGCACGATCTCGCCCGCTGTCCGCAACGACGTGTGTCGGTAGTCGAACGCGATCTGCTCTCGTGACAACGTGACCGGCACGCCGTCCCGGAGTACGTCCACGCTGGTCACCACATCACCCATGCTGCGGCCGTCGCCGATGCCCGCGTTCGTCTGCATCGCGCCGCCGATGTCGCCCGGGATCCCGATCGCGAACTCCATACCGCTCAGCCCTCGCTCCGCCGCCGCCTTCGCGATCGCGGGAAGCATGACGGCGGCGCCGGCGTAGACCGCAGTGCCGTCGATGTCGAGGTACCCGCAGGCACGCCGGAGCGAGATCACCACCGCACGCACTCCCTCATCGGCGACCAGCATGTTCGACCCGCCGCCGACGATCCGCAGCGGGATCGCGTGCGACTTCGCCCACGCCCAGATCCGCACGAGCGTGTCGATGTCCGGCGGAGTGCCAAAGTAGGCCGCTGCTCCGCCAATCCGAAGGTAGGTATGGCGCGCGAGCGACACGTCACGCTCCAAGCCAAGGGCAGGAGGCGGGTCAGGCAGGGTTGCGAGGGAGTGTTCGTTCACCCCTCGATCCTAACGCGCGCCTCCGACGGCGGTGTCAGAGCGCGGGTCGCTGGCGGTGGAACGAGGTCACCTGCTGGAACGCATGCGCGATCCGTAGCACTCGTGCGTCGTCCCAGCGTGCGCCGCTCACCATCAGTCCGATGGGCATCCCATCGCCGTCGAATCCCGCCGGGACAGAGATCGAGGGCTGACGCGTCAGGTCGAAGACCGTCGTGTTGCGGAATTTCCCCCACGGTTCGCTGTCGGCGTTGGCGTCCAGCATGATCGGCTCGGCCGGCTGCGGGGACGTCGGCGTGACGTAGCCGTCGAAGCCCCCGACGGCGAGCGCCTGCTCGAACAGCCGTTCGATGACGCCCCGCGCCTTCAGCATGCGGAGGTACGCGTCCACGGTCACATCCAGCCCCGGCATCATCCGCCGGCGCACGCTCTCGCCGATCGTGTGCGGTCGCTCGCGCAGGATGTGCGCCACGTATGAGGCACCCTCGGCGATCAGCAAGCCGTTGATGGAGTTCCGCCACTCGTCCTCCCCCGCCATCGGCTCGACGGCGTCGACGATCGCCCCGAGGCCGCGCAGGGTGTCGAGGCCTGCCTCGAATGCTGCGAGCGTGGCGTCGTCGCAACCCTCGACGAGCGAGGGGATCACGGCCAGGCGCCGCCCCGCGACGCCACTCTCGATGCCCGCGCTGAACGACTCCGATGGTCGGTCGACGGAGCCGTCGTCACGCGGGTCGTGCCCGGCGAGGACATCGAGCAGGAGTGCGCAGTCGAGGGCCGTGGCCGCCATCGGGCCGGCATGGTCGAGCGTGAGCGACAGCGGGACGACGCCACCTCGGCCGACGAGGCCGTACGAGGGCTTGTGGCCGGTGACGCCGCAGAACGCGGCGGGGATGCGAATGCTGCCGCCGGTGTCCGTGCCGAGCGCTCCCAGCGCCTGCCCAGCGGCCAACGCCGCGCCCGATCCACCGGAGGAGCCGCCCGGCACTCGGTCGAGGTGCCACGGGTTTCTGGTCGGCCCGTAGTGGACGTTGTTCGTCGTCCCACCCAGCGCCAGTTCGTGCGTGTTCGTCTTGCCGAGGATGACCGCACCAGCCTCGTGCAGGCGGCGAACGGCGGTCGCGTCCTCGAGCGGGACGCGTTCGCGGTAGGCGCCGGTCCCCGCCGCCGTGACGACGCCCGCGGTGTCAAACAGGTCTTTGACCGCGATCGGGATGCCGTCCAGCGGACCGAGGCGTCGGCCACCGTGTGCGCGCTCCTCAGCAGCCTGCGCCTCTGCGAGCGCGGAGGTGCGCATCAGCCGCACGAAGGCATTCACACGGCCGTTGGTCGCGTCGATCCGCGCGAACGCCGCCTCGGTCAGCGCGACAGGCGAGAGCGTGCCATCCGCGATTTGCGCCGAGGCCTCCGCGATCGTGAGGGTGCCGAGGTCGAGGGTGGTGTCAGGCATCGGGGCTCCTCGCGCTGGGCTGGCCGATGATAGTGGTCGCGGGTTTGACCCGTGCGCGCGGGGGTGCCTACGCTCGCCGAGCGGATGGGGGAGCCATGATCGACCTCGGCCTGGTGGACGCGGTAGACGCCGAAGCGATCGGCCAGCCCGGCCAGCGCACCTTCCGCCTGCGCGCTCGCGCGGACGCGACGTACGTCGCGCTCTGGATCGAGAAGGAACAACTCGCTGCCCTCGGGCGTTCCATCTCGCAACTGCTGGCGGAACGCTCGATGCGGCGCGGGCAGCCCGCGACGACCGTGGAGCCGGTCGGCAACTTCCCGCAGCGCGCCCAGGTGGATTTCCAGGTCGCCCGTATGGGGCTCGACTATGACGCCGAGGCGGAGCAGGCGATCTTCCTCGCGGATGACCCGCAGGCCGCCGACCGGCGTGACACCCCGGCCTTGCGGATGGCATTCAGCCGCTCGCAGGCGCTCACCCTGATCCACATCATCGAAGAGGTCGTGGCTGGTGGCCGCCCGACGTGCCCGCTTTGCAAACAGCCACTCGACTTCGCGAATGCGCCGCACGAATGCATCCACACCAACGGCCACTCGAAGGAGCCCGTCCCGCCTCGGGAGTCCGCTGCGGACGACGAGGACGATGACGACGTGGAGGCGAACTAGGCCCGCTCGCCCTCGGCGCTGAGTGCAACCGCATTCCCCGCCCGTGCTGCCCGCACCGCGCGCCGTTGCCAGAGCAGGGCGGCGGCCGCACCGACCTCGAGGGTTGCGATGCCCGCGAGTGTGAGGCCGTAGTCCCCCGTCCGGTCCACCGCAACACCCGCGAGCCACGCGCCGCCCGCGCTCGCGACGCTGGTGGCGGCTGCCTGCATCCCGGAGAACGTGCCGAGGCGTGCCCCGTACGCCTCCGCCCCTAGCAACCCGTTGAGCGGTGAACTCAGTCCGATCGCGAGGCCGGCTGCGATTACGAAGAACCACGCCGCCACGAGTCCGTCCGCAACGACGAGGGCGCTCGCACCAGCCGCGACCATCCCGTAACAGACCACCTGCGTCGTGTGGACGCCCAGCCAATTGGTGAGCGGCGTCAGGACGAGGCGGCCGGGGATCTGCATGAGTCCTCGCGCCCCACCGAGGGCGGCTGCTGTCGCCAGAGACAAACCCAGCGCGCGGATCGCGCTCACCTGGTGGAGGAGGAGGGCGCTCGTCGCTCCGGCAGAGAAGCAGGCTGCGAGTATCAGCCGCCACACCATCGGCTCGCGCCAGGCTCCTCGGTCACCGGGGACACGCGGCGGCACCGGCACCGCCTCCGACCGCACGAGGAGGGCTGCTGGGCCCGCGAGGATCACCAATAGCACGGCGAGCGCGCGCAACGCCTCGCGCCAGCCCCACGCCTCCACCATCCACGCGACGAGGGGGTTGAAGATCGGGCTTGCCAGCGCGCCGAGGAGGGTCAGCACGCTGACGGCGGTGGCCCGCCGGTCGGCATACAGCCGCGACGTCGTGGACATCGTGACGTTGTAGTAGAGCCCGCCCGCCACGGCACCGCCTGCCACCGCCCAGCACGCCACGAACCACACGACCTGGCGCGCCTCGGACGCTGCGAGCAGGCCGAGTGCCCCCACAACGACGGCGGTCACCATCACCGGCCGCGGCCCCTGCCGGTCCAGCGCGCGTCCGCCGACTACCGCTCCGACGCCCGAAAGCAGCACCCCTGCGGAGTAGGCGAGGGAGAGCGTGCCCGTGCTCCACCCCGTGTCGTCATGCAGCGGTTCGATGAACACGCCGAAGGCGTAGTACACGACGCCGTATGCCCCGATCGTCGCGATGCCCAGGAGCACCGCGTCCCGCCAGTATCGAGCGCGCGCGACGATCCCCACGCCGCTATCCGCTCGCTGCGAGCGCGCTGGCCGTGAGGCTCGCCGGAGGGGTGGCTCCTCGGAGCGCTGGGATCACCTCGCGGCCCACGAGGCGGATCGATCGCTCGATGCGCGCGGCATCGAGGCCGCCAAACTCCATCAGCATGCTGACATGCGTCACCCCCGCGTCGTTGAGGGCCTGTAGCCGAGGGATGATCTGGTCCGGTGTGCCGATGAACTGACGCCCAAGCAGCACTTCGTTGCTCGGGTCGTCCTCCGCCGGGGTGGCATCGAGGATGCCGCCCTCGATCCGCGCCTGCACGAGGCGGGTCACGGCGCGCGCCTGCCAGCGGGCAAACGGGAGCGTCGCGTGCGCCTCGGCGGTCGTCTCCGCAATGTGTACCTGTGTCTGCGCGACGACGTGTAGCGGCTCGTCGCCGCGCCCGTACTGGTGGCGCGCGCGCACGTAGTCGCCGTGCTGCTCGCGCAGCCGCTCCACCCCCGCCGCGCCCGAGGTGATCGGCGTGAGCCCTCGACGTCCCACGAGGTCAACGGACTCCGCGCTCGCACCGGCGAGCCAGATCGGTGGGTGGGGTGTCTGGAGCGGCCGCGGGAGCACCGTCGTTGGGTGGTCGATGCGGACGTGCTTCCCGGCGTACGTGAAGTCTGTCGCCGTCCACGCCTGCACGAGGACATCGAGCGACTCCTCGAAGCGCGCGCGACCCTCGTCCACGACGACGCCGAGGCGCTCCTGCTCGAAGGGCACGAAGCCGCGGCCGACGCCGGCGATGAAGCGCCCGCCGCTCAACTGGTCGACGACCGCCATCTCCTCGGCGAGCCGCAGCGGCTGCCACTCCGGCAGCACCGCTACGCCTGTGCCGATGCGAATCCGCGAGGTCACGCGTGCGAACGCGAGCGCTTCGAGGAGCGGCGATGGCGCGATGCTGTAGTCGGAGAAGTGGTGCTCCGCGATCAGGCAGAAGTCGAACCCGACCTCCTCGGCCAGGCGCACCTGCGCGACGCTCTCCTCGAATGCCTCGCGCCAGACGCGTGCGCCCGCGTTCGGCCACTCCACGAACAGTCCGAATTCCACGGCGGGTTCCTTCCGAGGCGCGCCAGCGTACCGGCGTCGTGCGAGCGAGGCACGAGGGCGGGGCCGCCTCGAGGGGTCGAGGCCACCCCACCCCCGCTCAAGCTGCTAGCAGCAGCCCGGCTCGCAACTGCAAGCGCTGTCGCAGCAGTCCCCGCCGTTGAGGACGGGCAGAGGTGTGCCGTTGAACGGCTTGAAGGTCATGGTGACCTCCTTGAACCGAACGCTGGGTGGACGGCGGCATCGACGCGCGTCTATATGGCCGCGGGGCTCAGGATGCTTGCGATATCGATGGATGTCAATATAGACTGACATCGATGTCCCCCAAAGCCGCAGCGCCCCCTGCACTCACGACCCCATCCTTCGAGGTGCTCCCCGTCATCGACGGGCTCGCTGCCTGCTGCACGAGCCTCCTCGACTGCTGCGTCTCCGAGGAGGCCGCGACGCTGGCCGCACGCGCGTTCAAGGCGCTCTCAGACCCGGCGCGGCTGCGCCTGTTCGCGACCGTGGCGGCCTCGCAGACTGGCGAGGCGTGTGTCTGCGACCTCGTGGACACGATCGACCTCACCCAGCCGACGGTCAGCCACCACCTGAAGGTCCTCGTGGACGCGGGCCTCCTGCAGCGTGAACGTCGAGGCTCCTGGGCCTACTTCCGTGTGCGGAACGATGCCGTGCGCGACCTCGCCGCCATCCTCAGCGGGTAGTGAGGCGCTCGACCGTCGCCTGATCTCTCCGAGGCTCGCTGCTACGATCGCGCCCCCGACCCGATCGCCACGCAGCGAGGAGCCCCACATGGCCTTCGATACCCGCCACCGCAGCCGAGCGCTCGTCGACGCGCCAGACCGGGCGCCGGCGCGCTCCTACTTCCAGTCGGTCGGGTTCACCCCGGAGGACCTGAAGAAGCCGCTCGTCATGGTGGCGCACGAGTGGATCGGCACCATGCCGTGCAACTTCAACCAGCGCGCGCTCGCCGCGCAGGTCTCGGCTGGCATCCGCGCCGCGGGCGGGACACCGATGGAGGTGAACACCATCTCCATCTCGGACGGCATTTCCATGGGGACCGAGGGCATGAAGGCCTCGCTCATCTCGCGCGACCTGATCGCGGACTCCATCGAGTTGGCAGGCATCGGCTACTCATTCGACGCGGCGGTGGTGATCGTCGGCTGCGACAAGACCATCCCGGCCGGGGCGATGGCCCTCGCGCGCCTCAACATCCCCGGCGTGATCCTTTACTCCGGATCGATCGACCCCGGCCGCTTCGAGGGACGCGACGTGACGATCCAGGACGTGTTCGAGGCCGTCGGCCAGCACGCTGCCGGGACGATGAGCGAGGAGCGCCTGCACGCGCTCGAGGCCGTCGCCTGTCCCGGTGCTGGCGCCTGTGGTGCGCAGTACACCGCGAACACGATGGCGACCGTCATGGAGTTCATGGGCCTCTCGCCCATGCGCTCGGCGACCGTCGGGGCGACCGATGGCCGCAAGGACAACGTGGCCTTCGAGGCTGGCGAACTGGTGATGGACGTCCTCAAGCGCGGCGTCCTGCCCAGCGACCTCCTCACGCGCGAGGCGATCGAGAACGGCATCATCTGTGCCGCCTCGACCGGTGGCTCCACGAACGTGGTGCTCCACCTGCTCGCGATCGCCGCCGAGGCCGGTGTGCCCCTGGCGATCGAGGACTTCGACCGCATCTCCAGCGCCACGCCGCTCATCGGCGACCTGCGGCCGGGCGGGCGCTTCGTCGCGCTCGACTGGGACCAGGCGGGCGGTACGCCGCTACTCGCAAAGCGGCTGCTCGAGGCGGGCAAACTGCATGGCAACGTGATGACCGTCACCGGCAAAACCATCGCCGAGGAGGCCGCGGGCGCGGTCGAAACCCCCGGCCAGCAGGTGATCCTGCCGGTCAGCAAGGCCTTGAGCCCCAACGGTGGCCTCGTCATCCTCAAGGGATCGCTCGCCCCGGCGGGCTGCGTGGTAAAGATCGCGGGCGAAGAGCGCCGCATCCACCGCGGTCCCGCGCGTGTCTTCGAGGCCGAGCAGGACGCGATGGCGGCCGTGCTCGCGCAGCAGATCAAGCCGGGTGATGTCGTCGTCATCCGCAACGAGGGCCCGGTGGGTGGCCCCGGTATGCGCGAGATGCTCGGCGTGACTTCGGCGCTTGTCGGCGCCGGCCTCGGCGAGCAGGTGGCGCTGCTGACGGACGGCCGCTTCTCTGGCGCGACGCACGGCCTCATGGCGGGCCACGTGGCACCCGAGGCCGCGGCCGGCGGCCCAATCGGCGCCGTCCAGGAGGGCGACACGATCGTCATCGACATCGACAACCGCCGCCTCGACCTCGACGTCCCGGCCGACGAGATCGCCCGCCGCCTCGCCGCGCGGGTCCCTCGCCCGCCGCGCTACACGAAGGGCGTCTTCGCGAAGTACGCGCGTGTCGTCTCCGGCGCCGAGCGCGGCGCGATTACCTGGTAGGCGAGGCCTGAGGGCCGGACAGTGACCATCCTCATTGCCGGGGCGAGCGGCTTCGTCGGCTCCGCACTCCTCGAGGAGTTGCGCGCGCAGCCCTCGCCTGACGGGAAGCCGAGGCTGGTCCGCGCCCTCGTCCGGCGGGAGTTCGACGCGGTCCGCCTGCGCGACCAGGGCGTCGAGGCCGTCACCGGCGACCTCGCGACCGGGCGCGGGCTGGAGGCGGCGATGCGCGGCGTGCGCACGCTCGTCTACCTCGTCCACACGCTCGACGCACCGGGCGACGTGGTCGCGAACGACCTCGAGGCTGTGCAGAATGCGCTCCTCGCGGCGCGTGCGGCCGGCGTGAAACGCGTCGTGTACCTCGGACACGTGGGTGCGTCACCCGAGGCGCGCGGGCAGCACCTCGTGGCGCGATGGGCCACGGAACTCGCGGTGCGGCAGGGCGGCCTCTCTTGGCTCGTATTGCGCGCTCCGTTGATCGTGGGGCGCGGCAGCACGCTGTTCGAGATGATGCGTCGCACCGTCGACCGCTCGCCCGTGGTGCCGCTCTTCCGCTGGCGTCGTACCGAAGTCGAGCCAGTCGCCCTTGCGGACATTGTCGAGGCGCTCCGCCTCGCGATCGACGACACCGAGATGGCTGGACGTACCTACGACCTCACCGGTGCGACACGCGCCACCTTCGGGACGATGGCGCGTGCGTGGGGACGCGCCCATCACCGCCGTCGCCGTGCCTATCTGCCGATGCCCGGCTGGGGCGAGCGTGTCGAGGAGCAGTTGGCGTGGAGCCTCGCGCGCCTGCCGAGGCGCGAGACGCGCCTCCTGCTGGAGACGCTGCGCGAGCGTCAGGTCGCCGACCCCAGCCGTCGCTTCCCGCTTGGCCATCGCCCGCTCACGCTGGAAGCAGCCCTCGAGGCGGTGGGGTAGGGTGCGGGCTCATGGCGCGGTGAACACGTTGTGGTAGCGCTCGATGGCTGCGACTTCGATGCGTTGTGACTGTTTGATCACCTCGAACCGATCGTCAGGCTCCGACCAGCGATGCAATACGCGTGCCGCGCGAGGGTCGATGCCGTCGGTCTCCGCGACCTCGGAGACCACGCGGCGAGTGGGGCGTGACCACGGACCGATGCTGCGTACGTAGACGACGAGGTCGATACGCGCGGCCTGTTCGACGGGGATGCCGTTGTCCTGCGTGAGCACCTCGAAAGCCTCGTCCACGCCACCCGCGTGTAGCGCTGTGGCCAGCGAGAACTCACGATCGAGCGCCGCAAAGACGCGCCGGGCGTCGGCGCCCCAGAGGTAGTCCGCGTACGGGGCGGTGGAGATCTCGGAAACCACGAGGTAACCGCCGTCTCCGCTCGCGGGGATGCCGAGGTCGGGGCCCTCCGCCCTCGACAGGCGATAGAACGAGGTGCCCGCTGGCGCGTGCTGCAACATCGCCTGCATCAACGTGCTCTTCCCCGCCATCCGAGGGATCGCCACGAACAGGATGGAGTGGCGTTCCTCAGCGGCGGCGGCGAGGGTGGCCGCCATCTCCGGCGAGAGCGTGCGATTCGCGACGAGGTTGGCGAGAGTCAGCGCCATCGACGTGGTCGATCCTACGGGAGGTCACGCACCCGAGGCATGAGGAACAGGCCGTAGATCGAGACGAGGACGAGCGCGATGGCGGTGCTGCCGATCGCCCACTGGATGCCCACCATCTCAGCGAGGATGCCGACAGCGAACGTGCCGAACGAGACCAGGCTGAACTCCATCATGTACACGCTCATCACGCGGCCCTGAAACTCGGGCTTCGTGTAGGACATGATCAGGATGCTGCCGAGCGACATGCGCCCAGCCTGTCCGAACCCGACTGCCAGCATGATGAATGCTGTCAGCCAGATCGAGGTCGACGTCACGAAGCCAATGAGCGCCACGCCGAGGATCAGCGCGCTCACGAGGAAGACCTTGCCGCGCCCTCGGTTCGGCATGGAGGCCACGACGAGTGACCCGACGAGGGCGCCGATGCCTGTCATGCTGATGAGGAACCCGATCTGCTCCGGCCCACCGTGCAGGACTTCCTTCACGAAGCCGGCCAGCATCTGCATGTAAGGCATCGACATCAGGACGATGAAGAAGTTGATCATCAGCAGTGCCATCACCACGCGGTCGCCGCTCATGTAGCGGATACCGTCGCGGATGTCCGCCAGCCCTCGAGCGCCGCTTCCACCGTGGCCAGCATGCGCACGAGGCGCGACCTGGAGCGTGCCCGCGGCAGCCGCGAGGATCCGCTCCTCTTCGATGTCCTCGGCGGTTGGGACGTGCTTCTGCACCGGGATCAGTCCGATGACGGCGATGAAGATGAGTGCGGCCATCACGTAGAACACAGCCGCCGGCCCGACAAACGCCAGCAAGAATCCGCCGAGCGCCGGCACGCCCATGCGCGTGACGTTCATCCCCGCCATGTTCAGCCCGATGGCGTTCGAGAGCCGTCGAGGCCCCACGATCTCCGGGATGAGCGCCTGCCTCGCCGGCCCCATGATCGCGAAGACGCCACCCTGGAGTGCGGACACGAGCATCAGGTGCGTGAACGTCAGCATGTCGAGCGTGAGCAGCACCGCGATCGAGAGCGTCCCGAACGCGTTTACCGTCTGCCCGATCTGCACCACGATCTTCTTCGGCGCCCGGTCCGCCACCACGCCGCCCGGGAACCCGAGGATCAACCCCGGGATCGCGCTCGCGAGGGCAATCGCCCCGACGCGCGCGTACGACCCAGTGATGTCGAACACCAGCCATGGGTTCACGAGCATCTGCATGTGCATGGAAGAGAACTGCGCCAGCATCGCCACGAAGAACCAGCGGAACGAGCGGCTGTTCAGCGCCTCGAACGTCCGCACGGACGGCATCCGCACCCCACGGCGTCGCGCAACCTCAACGTCATCTGCGGGTGCCGTAGCGAGAGGTGCTGGAGCCCAGGGCGCGCGCATGGGTGAGGCCTTATCGAGTTATCACAGGAATATAACAGGCGGAGTGACGGTCGGTGCGCTTACCGACCGCGCTCCTCGACTAGTTCCCCAGCACCGCGCGCCAGGCGCCATCGGCGAAGCCGCCATCGAGGTGGATCGTCTGGCCGACGAGCATCGGGGCCTCCGTCGAGCAGATCCAGACGATGGCGGCGGCGATGTCCTCGCCGTGGACGTTGCGGCCGGAAGGGACGTGCGGGCGCACCTTTTCGCTGGTGTCGTTGCCCAGGGAGTGCTCCCCCTCGGAGCCCTCGACCCAACCGGCGGAGACGGCGTTCACGCGGATGCCGCGGGGGGCGAGCTCTACCGCGAGGTACATCGTCAGCGCGGCGAGCGCGGCCTTCGTCACGCCGACGGCGCTGTAGTCCGGCATGTAGTGGAACGCGCCCGGCGAGAGCAGGTTCACGATGCTCCCGCCGCCTCGTGCCTCCATCATCGGCACCGCAAGTTGCGAGGCCTGCCACGGGCCGAAGACGTTCACGTCCATCGTGCTGTGCAGATGCTTCGGACGCTGGTCGATGGCGGCGCGGGGCCGTTCGAGGCCGCGCGCGGCGTTGTTTACCAGGATGTCGCAGCCGCCCCACGCCTCGACGGCTTTGAACACGACGGCCATCTCCTCGGCCGTGCCGACGTCGCCCTGTGCGATCACGGACTCCACGCCCATCGCGCGACAGTCGGCGGCAGTCTTCTCTGCGGCCTCCGAGGAGCGCGCGTAGTTCACGAAGACGTGGCAGCCCTCCCGCGCGAGGCGGAGCGCGATCGCCCGGCCGATGCCGCGCGACCCGCCGAGGACGACGGCGCGCTTGCCTCGCAGGCTGGGGTAGAGCGGGCCGGTGGACGGGACGTCTGGGGCTGGTGGCATGGGTGGAATGTTAGCGCGGCGGGCGCTGCTACTCCCTCGGCGGCTTCACGGCCATCGTGACCGTGTGCAGGCGGCCCTGCTTCACCTTCTCCGAGTTGCCGAAGAGTTCGTCGAACATCCGCTCGATGAACCGGCGGAGCGCGTTCGTCGTCACGACGGTCAGCCGCCCGCCCGGCTTCAGGTGCGCGTGGGCGTCCGCGAGGATCAGCGTCAGCATCTCATTCCCCGCCTTCGCGGGCAGGTTGGCGGTGGCGACATCGAACAGCCGTCCGCGCGGGACGGCGCTGAGGCCGTTCGAGAGCATCGTGGTCACGTTGGTGAGCCGGTTCGCCTCGGCGTTCAGGCGCGCGCGCTCGACCGCGACGAAGTCCTTGTCGAGCAGCCACGTCTCGCCTTTCGGCGCCATCGAGGCGAGCACGAGTCCGATCGCGCCGTACCCGCAGCCGATGTCGATGGTGTCGTCGTCCTCTGCCACACCCGCCGCATCGAGGTGCTCGATCAGCAGCGCCGAGCCGAGGTCGACCTCACGCGGGGAGAACAGGCCCCACGCCGTCGTGAAGCGGAACTCCTGCCCGCGCAGCATCGCGCGGAACTTCGGGTCGCGTCGGTATCCCTCGATCTCCGTGGCGAGCGAGGGCGCGGCTTCTGGCGGTGGACGTCGAGGGCTCATGCGCGGCCTCCTGCGGGGCCCACGCTACGCCGGGCGTCGTCCCAGCGCACGGGCGGCAATGACACCAGCAGCGGTCAGGAGAGCAGCGAGGACCCCTGGCCGCCTCAGCGCTCCTCGGCGGGTGGGAGCGCGCGCAGCGTCTCCACCTGCGCGATGTGGTTGCGCTCGTGCTGCGCGACCCACTTCAGGATCCCGCGCGCGGTCATCGTGCGTCCGGCAGCGCCCTCGAACTCGCGGTTGAGCGTGTCCTCGTCGAGGTGTGACGCAAGGACGACGAGGGCGCGACGGGACTGCGCCAGCCACTCGTACAGGAGGTCAGGGGTGTTGAGGTAGGCCGGGCGGTGCGTCGGGTCGTTCGCGGGGAGTGCTCGCCCCTCGGACGCCGCGAGGATCACCCGCCGCTGGAGGTCGTCGTACTGGCCGAGGTGCCAGCAGACGTCGCGGATCGGCCAGCGCTCCTCGCCCTCCCCCACCTCGCCAGGCGGGCGGCGGACGAACTGCTCCTGCGTCACCCCGTCGAGGGCAGCCAGGAACGCGGTGCGTGCCGTCTCAAGGTCTCTCGTGAGGTCGTCGATGAGTGCCACGCGCATACGATAGGTGCATGGCCAAGACAGAGACGCCGCTGCTCGGACAGATCGCACTCGTGACGGGCGCGGCGGGGCGCGGCGTCGGCCATGCGACCGCCCTCGCCTTCGCGCGTGACGGCGCCGATGTCGTCGTGAACACCCATCGCAACCGCGAGGCCGCCGAGGCGGTCGCCGAGGAGGTACGTGGCTTCGGCCGGCGCGCCCTCGCCGTCACCGCTGACACCGGCGACGCCGCCGAAGTCGACGCAATGCTCGCCCAGGTCCGAAGGACGCTCGGTGAGCCCTCGATCCTCGTGGTCTCCGCTGGCGCCGTCTGGAAGCCGCGCCCGCTCGACGCGATCCCGCCCGAGGACTGGCGCGCCGCGATGGCCGAAGAGGTGGACGCGTTCTACCTGCTCGCGCGCGCCTGCCTGCCCGCGATGCGCGCCGCTGGCTGGGGCCGCATCGCGACCGTCGGCGGTTTCGACAGCGAGGACTGGCGCGCCTCGACCGAGGACGCCCCGCTCGACTACCCGCTCGGCAAGGCGGCGCGCCACTGGCTCGTCCGCACCCTGTCGAGGCAGGAGGCGCGCTACGGCATCACCGTGAACGGCGTGGCCCCCGGCCCGATCACCCGCGTGGCCCCTGAGGTGCTGCTCGACGCCATCCGCGGCACACACACCCTCGATGCCTACCGCAAGCCGACGCAGGTCGATGTGGCGGAAGCCCTCGCATGGTTGGTGGCGCAGCCGGCGGTGAATGGGGCGATCGTGTCGCTGCCGGGGCCGGAGCCCGGCGCGGTCAAGGTGTAGGTGGTGCTAGGTCGCGTACTCACATTCGACCTGTGATCTGTCGGGGGATTGCGTGACTAGGCAGGAACGTACGTCAACCTGATCGTGTCCTCGCCGATTAAGTCGTTGGCCACCAGGCGAAGTGGCGGCCGGGGGCCCGCGAAGAATGGCTTGCCGTGACCAAGCACGACGGGGCAGAAGTAGAGTCGATACTCATCGATCAAACCAAGCTCGGTTAGGCTTTGCGCGAGGTCTGGTCCGCCAACGTCAATCTCGCCTGCGAGATCATCCTTCAGCCAGCGTATCACCGCCTCGATGTCATCCTGAACAAGTGTGGCGTTGGGGCCGACTGACTTCAACGAGCGTGACACGACCCACTTCGGTTGGTTACGCCACACCGCCGCGAAGTCGTGCTCCTCGGGAGTCCACTCAGGCTGGTCTTCGTCCCAGTAGCGCATGATCTCGTACATGCGGCGACCGTACACGCTGCCGCTCAGACCGCGCACTTGCTCGATGAAGTGACGAAAGAGCACGGGATCGGGCGCAAATGCCTCATGGTCATGGTCAACGTAGCCGTCCAGTGACAGGTTCAATCCGTAAACGAGCTTCGCCATCTGCACACTCCATCCGCGGGCTGTCTTGCTCACGGCCCTCTCAAGACTTGGAGTGTCCGCTAGTCCTCGACGAGGCGCTTGAGCAGCGCCTTCAGACGAGGCGATCGCGCGATCTCTTTGCGCAGGGTGGCGACCTCGCGCTCGTTCACGATCAGCGGGCGCTGTTCCATGTGGCCCTCCTCGTCGTAGGCGACGAAGCGGATCGCGGTCTGGCCCTTCTTCTCGCCGAGTTCGTACTTCAGCAGTTGGAGCGCGGGCTGGTGCAGGCCGCCCTCGATGTGGGCCTCCTCCGTGATCTGGCCGGAGCCCCACGGGAGGTTGAAGGCGCGGGGGACACGACGGTCGGGCATGGGCCACCTCCGAGGGCGCACGCACCATCGAGGTGCCGCGCCGGTGGCCGATGATACGCCGGGCTCGAAAGAGTCTCGGGACAACCGCGGGTGCTACTTCTTCGGCAGGGCCTCGCGCTCCGCGACCTTCGCGCAGGCGATGGCGAGGCGGCGGGCGGCCTCGCGCAGTTCGTCCTCGGGTACCCAGGAGTAGGCGAGGCGGATGTGGTTACCGGTGTCCACGCGGTCCGGGAAGAACCCGTACCCGGCGGCCGCCACGAGGCCTTCGATGATCGCCTGCTGCTGGACTTCGCCGCCGTTCAGGCCGCCAAGGAGGTCCACCCACAGGAAGAAGCCGCCGTTCGGGCGGCGGAAGGAGACGTACGGCTCACAGAACTCGCGCAGGCCGGCCGCGATCAGGTCGGCCTTGCGCTGGTAGATCGCCCGCACCTTCGCGATGTGTGCGTCCAGTGCGCCGTCCTTCGAGAACTCGAAGAGCATTCGGTGCAACAGCGGCGAGTTCCCCATCTCGAACCGCATCCGCACCAACTGCTCGATGACGTTCGGCGTCGCATGGATCCAGCCCACACGCAGCCCCGTCGCGATGATCTTGGAGAACGTGCCGACGCTGATCACGCCCTCGCACTGTGAGAGCGCGGAGAGTGCGGGTGGGTGGTGGACGCCCTCGAAATAGAGTTCGCCGTACGCGTCGTCGTCCAGGACGAAGATGCCGTACTTCGCTGCGACCTTCAGCAGTTCCACGCGCCGCTCGAGGGTGAGCGTGACGCCCATGGGGTTGTGGAAGTTGCTGATCGTGTAGATGAACTTGATCTTCTTGCCCTGCCGCTGCAGGGATTGGATCAGCGGCTCCAGTTCATCCACGCACATGCCGTCGTCATCCATGCTCACGGTGACGATCTCGGCCTGGTGGCCACGGAAGGTGCGTGTGGTGCCGGAGAACGTGGGCGCCTCGGAGATCACCACGTCGCCCGGCTGGATGAACGTCGCGCACACCTGATCGATGGCGCCCGCGGATCCGTTCGAGAGCATGAACCAGTCGGACGTCACCGTGAATCCGCGGTCGCGCGTGTAGCGCTGGGCCAGCAGGTCGCGCAGCGGTTCGAAGCCGTACGCGCCGCCGTAGCGCAGCGGGCCGTCGTCGCGTTCCTCGGTGTTGAGGGCGCGGTCCATCGCCTCCATCAGCGCCTTGCGCGGCAGCGTCTCCGGCGCGGGGATGCCGCCGCCGAGCACGATCGGTTCGAGTTCCGAGTGAATGTCGGTGGTCATGCCCCAGTCGGTCGCGTTGCCGGCGGAGACGTTGCGCGCCGCTTCCGAGGCCATCGCCTCGATGTCGCGCTTCGCCCATTGGCCGCGCAGGTCAGCAGCCAGCCGCGACACGTCCGCATCAACCGGTCGGAGGTTGCGTCGAGCGTTCATGGGCTGATCCGTTCCTGCATCGGGCCGTCCCCGCTAGGGGTGTGCGGCGGCTCGGACGCTGGGGCGTCCGCTACAAACATCCGATTCCCGACCCGCTGTGAGGCCATCCTATGTCGCGTGAAACACGCTTGCAATGTCTTTCAGGAGGCCTTCTACAGGTGTAACGACCGGTGCTGACCGAACGTGCGCTCGCCCTGCCCGGATTCGAGGCTCTACTCGCGGCCGGCGGCGACCGCGGCGAGGGCCTCCGCGAACGCCTCGATCGCCTTGCGGAGGTCGGCTGGTGGCAGAGCGGAGTAGACGAGGCGGATGCGGTCCTCGCCGCCGCCGTTGGCGAAATAGCCCGTGCCGGGGGTAACCGCGACGCCCCGCGCGGCAGCGGCCCGGAAGACGGTGGCGGCATCGAGGCCCGGGGCGAGTTTGAGCCAGTGGAAGAAGCCCCCTCGAGGGGTGCGGAAGGTGACGTATGGCTCACAGAGGTCGCGGAGGGCGTCTGCGGTCACGTCTCGTCGCTCGCGGTAGATCTCCTGCAGCCTCGCCACGTGCGGGTCGTAGTGGCCCGAGCGGAGGTAGTGGTACAGCAGGCGGTGCAGGATCGGCGGCCCGCCGTTGTCGAACCGCGCCAGTACGAGGCGCGCGATCACCTCGGTCTGCGCCACGATGAAGCCGACCCGCAGGCCAGTCGCCACCGTCTTCGAGAAGGTCCCGCAGCGCACGATCCCGCGCCCACCCGCGACCGCGAACAGCGAGGTGGGCGGCGGCCCGTCGAGGTCGATGCCGGTATATGCGTCGTCTTCCAGGATGAGCACCCTGTGCTCGCGCGCCAGCTCGACGAGCCGCTGACGGCGTTCGAGGGTGAGCGTGCTGCCACTCGGGTTGTCGTAGTTCGCGGTGACATAGATCACCTTCGCCTGCTTGCCGGTCATCCGGCGGGTGTCGAGCACCCTCGCGAGCGCGGGCATGACGAGGCCATCGTCGTCCTGGGGGACATCGATGACCTGCGCGCCGCGTGCGCGGAACGTCCGGATCGCGCCGGGGTAGGTGGGCGCGCCGGTGATGACGACATCGCCGTCCGCGATGAACGCCGCCGCGACGTTGTCGATGCCCTGCGCGCTGCCAGCGGTGATCGTCACGTTCGCAGCGGTCACCGGGAGTCCGGTCTCGGCCGCCTGACGCTCAGCGACCCACGCCCGCAGCGGCTCGTAGCCAGCCTGACCCCCGTAGGTGAGCGCACCTGCCGCGTCCTCCTCGAGGGCGGCACGAGTCGCTTCGAGCAACTCGCGCCAGGGCAGCGAGTCGCGGTCGGGGACGCCGGCGTTGAGGTCGTAAGGCAGCGGCGATAGCGAGGTGGGCGGCGGCAGGCGGCGCATCGCGGGCGCCAGCAGCGCCTCGATGGCGGCCTCGGAGAAGGGGTCGCTGCCAGCGGTGGTCATGCCGGGGAGCCTACGGGCGCTCCGAGGGGCGGGCAAACTGCCTCGCGCGCGGCGTCGGATGAGTGACGTACTGCTAGCATGCGCCCGCTTCGAGGCAGCACGGGAGGCACCCCATGGCTTCAGGACCGCTCAACGGCATTCGAGTGCTTGAGTTCACCCAGATCATTGCCGGCCCCTTCGGCTGCCAGAATCTGGCAGACATGGGCGCAGAGGTCATCAAGGTCGAACCCCCGGGAGGCGAGCCCTGGCGGCTCTTCTCCCAGTTCATGCCCGGCGAGTCCAAGACCTTCCAGTCCCTCAACCGAGGGAAGAAGTCGCTGGTCCTCTCCATGCAGGAGCCAGACGCGCAGGAGATCGTCCACCGGATGATCCCGACGATCGATGTGGTCGTGATCAACTACCGCCCGGATGTCCCCGCGAAACTCGGCATCGACTACGAGACGCTCTCGAAGATCCGTCCCAACCTGATCTACGTCGACAACACCGCGTGGGGCCGTCGAGGCCCGTGGGCACTCCGCCCCGGCTACGACATCGTCGCGCAGGCCGTCTCCGGCCTCATGATCGGCGAAGGCAAAGTTGATCCGGCTGGTGCACCGCTGTCGATCACCTCGACGGCGATCGCGGACTATGGCACCGGAGTGGCCATCGCGTGGTCGGTCTGTGCCGCGCTGTTCCACCGCGAGCGCACCGGCGAAGGCCAGATGATCGAGACGACGCTGCTCAACACCGCCCTCGCGTTCCAGGGCACGGCGGCGATGGACCTCCCCGCGGCCGACGCCTTGAAGTACGGCAAGATGGACCGGGTCCACGGGTTGCAGGCGGAGAACGCGCCCTACTCCGACCTCATCGGTGCCTATCAGGCGGCGCAACTCGGCCGCGTCGGGAACATCTACTACCGCTGCTACGCGACCAAGGACGGTGCGGTCGCCATCGGGGCGCTCTCACCCACGCTCTGGGCGAAGGTCCGTGCAGCCGTCGGTACGGACTTCCTCGGCATGGCCGACCCCGGCTACAACATGGCGGACCCCGTCTACGCCGAGATGGCACGAGGGCGCGTCGCGGAGGTCGAAGCCACCTTCCGCACCAAGACCTCCGACGAATGGCTCGCCATCCTCGAGGCCCACGGGGTGCCGTCCGGTCCGCTCAACTTCGTGGAGGACATGCTGACCGACCCGCAGGTGGTTGCGAACGACATCCCCGTGACCGTGGAGCACGAACTCTCCGGCCCGCAGACGCAGGTCGGTCCCATGGTGCGCATGAGCAGGACGCCGCTCGAGGTGCAGGGCCCGTCGCCCGTCCTGGGCAAACACACAGACGAGATCGTGGCGGCGCTGGGGTACAGCGCGGAGCAGCGCGCAGCACTGCGGGCTCGGAACGTCATCGCATAGCGGGCTCAGCACGCTGGTGACTCTGTCTGAAAGACTCCCGTACACTCCCGCGGCCGGGTCGCGGGCCACCGCGAATGGGGATAACCCGGTTTGCGGGAGGATTGCATGGCGGGGCCGCTCGTTGGCGTCAAGATTCTGGAGTTCACGCAGATCATTGCGGGCCCCATGGGCTGCCAGTTGCTGGCAGACCTCGGTGCTGACGTCATCAAGGTGGAACCCCCGGGAGGCGAGCCCTGGCGGCTGAACGCTCAGTTCATGCCCCTGGAGTCCAAGACGTACATGGGCCTCAACCGAGGCAAGCGCTCGCTTGCCATCGATGTCTCGAAGCCCTCGTCCCAGGCGGCGATCCACCGGCTCGTGAAGCAGATGGACGTGGTGGTCATCAACTATCGACCGGACGTCGCGAAGCGCCTGAAGATCGACTACGACACCCTCGCGGCCCTCAAGCCCGACCTGATCTACGTCGACAACACCGCCTTCGGTCGCGAGGGCCCGCTCGCCGACCGCCCCGGCTACGACATCGTCGTGCAGGCGCTCTCCGGCCTCACCGGCGCGGTCGCGAAGGTCGATGACAACGGCCAGCCGCTCACCGGGCCCGCCGTCGCGGATACCACCACGGGCTACGCCGTCTGTGCGGGCACGCTCGCGGCGCTGTACCACAAGGCGAAGACGGGCGAAGGCCAGATGGTGGAGACCTCGCTCCTCATCAATGCGCTCACGATCCACATGAGCCAGTTTGCCTCGATCCCCGCTGCCGATTCGGCGGTGCGCGAAGGCTTTTTGAATGCCCTCCAGAAGGCGCGCGACACCGGCATGCCGTACTCCGAATTCCTCAAGGTGCGAGAGGCGATGCTGCGCGCGGCGGCCGGCGGGAACGTCTACTACCGCTGCTTCCTGACGCAGGACGGCGCGATCGCCATCGGTGCCCTCTCGGCTGCCCTCCGTGCTAAAGTCAGGGCGACCCTCGGCTTCGAGCACAACCGCGACGAGCCGGGATACAACGCGCAGGACCCGGCGCAGATCGCCATCGACAAGGCGTTGATCGCACGGACCGAAGCGTTGTTCAAGACGAAGACCACAGCCGAGTGGGACGTGATCCTCACCGCTGGTGGCGTGCCCTGTGGCTCGGTCAACTTCGTCCAGGAATTGCTGGACCATCCGCAGATCGTGGCGAACGAGTATGTCGTCGAGCACGACCACGAACTCGCCGGTCCGGTCTGGATGCAGGCCGCGCCGTGGAAGATGAGCAAGACCCCACCCACACCCACGAAGGCGTCCCCACCGCTCGGGCGGGACACGGACGTGGTGTTGGGCGAGGCCGGCCTCTCCACCGCCGAGATCGCCGCGATGCGTGCCGAAGGCGCCATCCTGTAACCCGCATCGGGCCGTCGAGGCGCATTCGAGGGAGTGGATGATGACCGAGCCGCTGCTGGTGACCACCGTGGCTGGCGGTGTCGGCCGTCTGCGCCTCAACCGCGCGGACAAGCGCAACGCGATCACGACCGAGCTCGGTGGCCTGATCTCGGAGGCGATGGTCGCCTTCGATGACGATGACAACGTCGTCGTCATCGTGATCGAGGGCACGGACGGCTCGTTCTGTGCCGGCGCGGACATGGCGCAGGCGAACGAAGAGAACCTGAAGGGCAACCGCCGCTTCGACCCGTCCGCCCGCGCGGCCCAGCGCATCGCTGCCTCCACCAAGCCGATCATCGCCGCAGTAGACGGCCCGGCCTATGGGGCCGGCGCACTGATCGCATGCACGGCAGACATCCGCATCGCCTCAGACCGCGCGCGCTTCCGTTTCCCCGGTTCCGAGTATGGACTGGTCATCGGCGCTGCGGCGCTGCCGAAGATCGTCGGGGCGCCGGTGGCGAAGGAACTGATCTTCACCGGTCGCGCGGTCGGGCCGGAGGAGGCCCTGCGTCTCGGCCTCGTCAACCGTGTCGTGCCGCTGGCTGACTTCCCCGCCGCCGTGGACGAGGTCGCGAGTGCCATCGCGGCGGCTTCCCCGCTCGCGCTGCGCTGGGCCAAGCAGACCATCGACGCCTCGGTGAGTGGGGGCGACGCCCGAGGCATGGAGCAGCAGGCGGATCAACTGCTGCGCGGTGGTGCGGATCACGTCGCGCGCTTCGCGAAGGCGACGCAGCGGATCGTGGGCCGCTCGTGACGCAAGAGGAACTCTGGGCGCGAGGGCGCTCGTACCTGATCGGGCAGGCGGAGAAGTTGGACTTCGCGGCCGCGTGGCCTCGAGTAATGGAGGCCCGCAGCGCCCTCCTCGCCGCCGTCGCCGATCTGACCGAGGCGCAGGCCGCGTTCCGTCCGGCCGGTCATCCGGGCGAGGAGCAGCCGTGGAGCATTGCGATGGTCACGCGCCACATCGCGACCTCCAGCCGCAACGTCCTCGCGATCATCGAGGCGACCGCGAGCGGTGGCACCGCTCCCGAGGATCCGATCGCGACGCAGGGTGACGTCGAGTACGCCACCTACGCAGACGCGCGGAAGGCGCTGGTCGATGTGTCCCTCGAACTCGCGGGCCTGATCGGCCGGTTGCCAGCGACACCCAACCTTGAGGTGACGGTGAGGCACGGCTGGTTCGGGGAGTTGAACTGCCGCGCCTGGTTCCTCTTCCAGCGGCTCCACGACACCGACCACACCGGCCAGATCGTGCAGATCCGCGCCGCCGAAGGGTTCCCCGCATGAACGACCTCGCGAAGCAAGTGGTCGAGCGCATGACCGCCGAGGGGCTCACACTTGGCACCGCCGAGTCGACCATCGGCGGCCTCATCGGTCACCTCCTGACGGATGTCCCGGGCTCCTCGAAGGTGTTCGTCGGCGGGATCACCGCCTACCACGGGCGACCGAAGATGGCTCTACTCAACGTGCCCGCCGAGACCCTGCGCGACCACGGTTCCGTCTCGGAAGAGGCGACTCGCGCGATGGCCCGAGGTGGTCGCGCAGCCCTCCAGACCGACCTCTGCGTCGCGGAGAGCGGCATCGCCGGCCCCAGCAGCAACCCGGATCGCCCCGGCGGCCTGTACTGGATCGCCGTCTCGGGTGCGGACACCGAGGTGGCCGAGCGTCACGTCTTCCCCGGCGACCGCGAGGCGACCAAGATCGCCGCCGCGGAGGCGTGCCTGCGCCTCGTGCTCGCCTCCCTCGACCGCCGCTAGGCCCTCGTAAGGCGCGCGCGTTCGGCGTAGGCTCGCACTCCCGACCGACTGTCCGTGCCCCAGGAGGCCGCATGAGCGACATCGACGCCCGCATCTTCGAGGCTGCCTTCGGGGCCGCCTGTCACGGCCTGGATGCTGGCTGGGGGGCGGCGGCGATGGCCGCCCGCGAACCGTTCCGTCTCACCGGCGACCGCCCGGTCTGGGGCCGCGACCGCGCCTACAAAGTCGAGCACCTCCGCCTCGACCTCTCCTTCGACCTCGCCCGCCGTTCGGTGGCCGGCACCGCTGCCACCACCATCCGCCCTCGCCACGACGGCCTGCGCGAGGCTGTCTTCGACGCCTCCGAACTCGAAGTGGCCTCCGTCGCTGACGGGGACGGGAATAAACTTGCGTGGAGCCTCGGTGACCGCACGCTGAAGGTGGACCTCGGTCGCGCGCGTCGCGCGAGCCAGTCCGTCACCGTCGTCGTCGAGTACACCGCGACACCGCGCCGCGGGCTCTACTTCAACGCACCGGACGAGGGCTATCCGGCGCGCCCGGAGCAGATCTGGACGCAGGGCCAGGCAGAAGACTCCGCCTGCTACTTCCCCTGCCTCGACTTCCCCGGCGAGAAGTTCACCAGCGAGGCGCACCTCACGGTGCCCGCCGCGTGGTTCGCGCTCTCCAACGGCCGCCTCGACGAGGTGACCGAGGACCGTCGCCGCAAGACCAAGACCTACCACTGGCAGCAGGAGCGCCCGCACCCTGCGTACCTCATCACCGTCGCCGCCGGCGAGTTCGACGAGGTGCGCG
Organism: Dehalococcoides mccartyi; assembly: GCA_945865925.1. Taxonomy (GTDB): domain Bacteria; phylum Chloroflexota; class Dehalococcoidia; order UBA2979; family UBA2979; genus SURF-43. The sequence goes on along the minus strand of CAMBFG010000002.1, from coordinate 60,873 downwards.
CGAAGGCTGGCGACGTGCCGGTGCAGTACTACGGCGCACCCGGCTCGGCGCCCGCGCTGCGCCGCGCCTTCGGACGGACTCCGGAGATGGTGACGTTCTTTGCGGACAAGATCGGCACGCCGTATCCGTGGGCGAAATACGCCACGGTCGCCGTCGCGGACTTCATCTTCGGCGGCATGGAGAACACCTCTGCCACCACGATGACCGACACGCTGCTCCACGACGAGCGCGCGCACGAGGACATCGTCGAGCCGTGCGACTCGATCACCGCCCACGAACTCGCCCACCAGTGGTTCGGCGACCTGCTCACCTGTCGGGAGTGGTCGCACGGCTGGCTCAACGAGTCCTTCGCCACCTACTTCGATGCCCTCTTCGTGGAGCACCATCGAGGCTGGGACGCGTTCCGCTACAACATCCTGCAGAACGGCGAGCTGTACCTGCAGGAGGACACCGCCGCCTACCGCCGCCCGCTGGTCGAGAACGTCTACCGCGACCCGATCGATGTGTTCGACCGCCACCTGTACGAGCGCGGTTCGGTCGTCCTCGACATGCTGCGCTACAACCTCGGCGATGACCTGTGGTGGGCTGCCATCCGGCACTACGTGCAGAAGCACGCTGAGCAGGATGTCCTGACGCACGACCTCCAGCGCGCCATTGAGGAGGCCACCGGCCGCAACATGGATGGCTTCTTCGCCCAGTGGGTATGGAAGGGCGGCCACCCCGAGTTCAAGGCCTCGTATGCGTGGGACGCGAAGCAGCACCTCGCGACCGTCGGCCTGATGCAGACCCAGACGCCTGACGACACCCTGACTTCGATCTACCAGACACCGATCGAGATCGCCTTCATGGTGGACGGCGAGTTCGAGCGCCACACCGTGCAGGTGACGGACGCCGCGCACTCGTTCGTCTTCCGCCTCGCCGATGAGCCCGAGTTCGTCTCGATCGACCCGGCGGGACGCGTCCTCAAGACCCTCGACTTCGCGCCCGGTGTGAAACAACTCGCCGCACGGTTGGCGAAAGACCCGGAGGCGATCGGCCGCATCGATGCCGCGCGTGCCCTCGCGAAGGCAGGGACGCCGGAGGCGATCACCGCGCTGCAGACGGCGGTCCTCAACCGAGATGAGGCCGACTTCGTCCGTGCCGAGGTGGCCGCCGCGCTCGGCAAGGTCAAGGGCGTCGCCGCGCGCGATGTCCTGATCGCGGCCACACGTGAGCCGCTGGCCCGCGTCCGCCGCGCAGCCGCCCTCGCCCTCGGCAACTTCCGCGACGAGGCGACGGCGCAGGCCCTCACCCGCCTGCTCACTGGCAAGGGAGACCGTTCTTACTACGTCCAGATGAACGCCGCGCAGGCGCTCGGCCGCACGCTCCAGCCCGGCGCGTTCGAGAGCATCAAGCGCGTCATCGGCCGTCCCGCCCACAACGATGTGATCACCGTCGGCGCCGTGACCGGCCTTGGCCTGCTTCGCGACGTACGGGCCGCCGAGGTGCTGATCGCGCACACGCAGTGGGGCGTCCACCAGAACGCCCGGCGGGCGGCGACGGCGGCGCTCGGTGCGCTGTACCCCTACCTCGAAGGTCCGCTGCAGGTGCGCGTCCGCGAGCGACTGGAGGAACTGCTAGACGACGGCTGGCTGCGCGTCCAGATCGCCGCCACGATGGCGCTGGAGGCTGCGGGCGATGTGAAGGCCGTCCCCGCCGTCAGCAGCGCCTCCGAGCGTGCCCTCGACGGCCGCGTGAAGCGGATGAATCGCATCGCCGCTCGCCACCTGGCCGACCGTGCTTCGGCCGGTGGCAAGGAAGGGAAGGCGCTGCGGGACGAACTCGAGAAGTTGCAGCAGGAAAACCGAGGCCTCGCCGACCGTCTCACCGCCCTCGAGGCGCGCAGCACCGATACGCCCAGCCCTCGAAGAAAGGCACGGAAGTAGTCCTATGCCCTCAGTCACCGTCAACGGCGTCGACCTGTACTACGAGATCTCCGGGCCGGAGGGTGCCCAGCCCGTGATCTTTCTGCACGGCGCCGGCGGCAACCACGTCTCCTGGTGGCAGCAGGTCCCCCATTTCAACAAGACCTACCGCTGCGTCTCGATCGACCATCGAGGGTTTGGGCGCACGCTCGACCCGACTGGCGAGGGCTCCACGCGCTTCGTCGATGACCTCGAAGGGCTGCTCACGCACCTCGGATTCGACAAGGTCGCGCTGGTCGCGCAGTCGATGGGTGGGCGGACCGCCCTCGGGTTCACCGTGCGCCACCCGGAGCGCGTCCAGGCGCTGGTCATGGCGGACACCTGGGGATTCTTTGACTGGCCGGAGCAATTGGAGCGCGCTCGGGTGCTGCGGGAGGCGACCGCGAACTCCGGCGACCCACTGATCGTGCGCGCCGTAGGCCCAACGTTCCGGGCGGCTGAGCCGGTCCGCACGTTCCTCTACCAGCAGATCGGGGGCCTGAACCCGCCGCGCCCGGAGGCCCCGAATGACCCGAAGGCAGCCACACCGAAGCAGGTCGCCGCGCTCAAGAACCCCATCCTGATGATTGAGGGCGAGGAGGACGATGTCGTCCATCCCCCGCTGATGGAGGCCTTCCACGCCCTGATTCCCGGCTCGGAGTACGTGACGGTCCCCAAAGCTGGCCATTCCGTGTACTTCGAGAATGCGAGACAGTTCAATGACCTCGTGGGGACATTCCTCGCGCGGCACCTTGGGGGGTAGCCCGTGACCGACGAGGAAGAGCCGCGCCGAGAGATCCGCGGTGTGCGCGGGAAACCGCTGAATATCTTCTTCGACGTCGATAACACCCTCGTCATGTGGAACGGGCGACTGCGCAACCACGCGGCAGATGTCTTCATCGCCCTCAAGGACGCAGGCCACACGATCTACGTCTGGTCTGGCGTCGGCATCCGGCGCTGGGACATGAAGCGCCACGGCCTGGACGAGTACGTCACCGACTACTTCGTGAAGCCGCTGGAGAAGCACCACGAGAAACTCGAGGCGCTCGGCGTGCCGATGGTCCCGGACTTCGTGATCGACGACCACAAGACCGTTGTGGACGCCTTCGGCGGCTACCACATCCCGGACATGGCCCAGCCCGATGACGACCATTTGATCCGCGTCCTGCACGCCATCAACGAAGCCGCCACCCTCGGAGACGTCGAGGAGCCTGGCGAGCGCGTCGCCGTCGAATAGGGCCTGCGAGCGCTACGAGCGTGCCGCCGCGAGGTGCGCGCGCAGCAACGCCTCCACCCGCGCCCGATCCAGCATCGCTGCTGCCAGCGCTGGCGCCTCGTCCTCACCGCGCGCGGCGAGCGTGGCGAACTGGCCGAGGGCGATCTGCGCCCGTTGGTCGTCAAACCGCAACAGCGGCTCAACTACCGTCCACGCGGAGCAGCCAGGGTGCCGCCTCGGTGCCCCGCTCGCGTAGGCCACCCAATCGAGGGCGCGTTGGTGGATGTCGTAATGGGAGAACAGCCGGTACTCCAGGTCCCACCGCTCGGGGTCCTGGAACCCCTCGGGCGTCCAGTCGATCGCCAGCGGCTGGTCGGACACCTGCAGCGGGTCGAGCGCCACGAGCCACAGCGATGTGGCGAGCGCCAACGGCGAGGCCTGCAACGTCCCGCGCGCGGTCCAGATGATCGCGTGCGCGTCGGCGAGCGCTCGCTGCACGCGCCGGTCGACGTGGAGCCCTGACCCTAATAGCACCCGCGTCACGAGGAGGTGCGCGAGCAGCCGCGCGTCCTCGTCGTCACGCGTCACCTCCCCGCTCGGCAACGTGAACGAGGCCACTTCGTCCGGTGGGAAGCAGGCAAAGGTGCCGCTCACGCCGCCCTCGTAGGCGGCGGCGCCAGGCTTGCCCTGCGTCGCAAGCAGCGCGTCCAGGAACGCGGGATCGTCCACGGTGCCGCTGTCCCGCACCTGCGGCCAGAGGCGAAGCGCGAGGTCGAGGTTCGGCGATGTGCTCATGGGCACCCTCAGCCTCGCGCGTGGGGCGCGGCGCCGTCAAGGTGCGCGCGGCAGCGTCCCGCGCACCTCCCTGCCGCCTGTGCGAGGATCAAGGAGTGACATCGCGCAATCGCCTCACGCTCCTCGTACTCGTGGCCATCCTCACGGTCGGCGCGGTGGTCGGTATCGCGACCGCCCCCCGAGGCGCACCGGAAACGGTGAAGGGCCTCGTACCACCCCCCGACTTCACTCCGGGTGTTGCCGTTGCCCCGCCGGGCCTGCCGGCGCCCAGCAATACGCCGCTGCCCACGCTCACGCCCGGTCCTGAGCCCACCGCGATCAGCGGGTCGCTCCCCACGGAGCATCTGCCATTCATCCGCTTCACCGCAGCCAACAGCGTGGTGACCCTTCCAGTCGAGATCCCACCAACCTCCGAGTACGGCATCGGGCTCTCCGGCCGGCGGGCGTTCGCGGGGCGCGGGATGCTCTTCTATTTCCCGGACGGGAAAGCCACCGCCGGGTTCTGGATGAAGAACACCCACATCGACCTTGACATCGCCTTCGTCGACACGTCGATGAAGATCATCGACGTCTTGCAGATGCAGGCGGACACCGACACCGTGCATCGTCCGAACGCGCCGTACCTGGCGGCGATCGAGGCGCCGAAGGGCTACTTTCAATCGGTCGGCATCGGTGCGGGTGCACGCGTCGAGTTCCTGTTCGACGTCTCAGCGTTGCTCAAGCCGTAGCCGAGGGTGCCCGGCCCGCCCGGTATACTCGCGCCCGGATTCCAGATGCGGAGGGGACTGACATGATCAACACGACCGTCGACCACAACGGGATGAAGGTGATGGGCTACCTCGCGGAGCCCGCCGGCACGGCCAAGGGCGGCGTCATCGTCATCCAGGAATGGTGGGGCCTCACGGACGACATCCGTGTCATCGCCGACCGCTACGCGGCCGAGGGCTACCTGGCCTTCGCGCCCGACCTCTACCACGGTCAGGTCGCCAGCGAGCCGGACGAGGCGCGCAAGTTCGTCATGGCACTCGAACGCGACCTCGCCGCCCGCGAGATTGATGCCGGCATCGCCTGGATGAAGGACGTGCGAGGTGTCGCGAAGGTGGGCTGCGTCGGCTACTGCATGGGTGGTGGCCTGACCCTCGCAACCGCGATGCGCCCGACCTCCAAGGTGGATGCGGCACACGTGTACTACGGCGGCGGCATGCCAGCGGACGAGCAACTCGCCACGATCAAGGTGCCCGTCCTCGGCTCCTACGGCGCCACTGACACTGGTATCCCCAAGGAGCAGGTCGACCGCCTCCGCGACGCCCTGACGAAGGCCGGCGTGCCGAACGACATCACCCTGTACGACGGCGCCGGCCACTCCTTCTTCAATGACACGAAGCCCTCGTTCCACCCGGCCGCTGCGGCGGACTCGTGGACGAAGTCGCTCGCGTGGTTCGGTAAGTACGTGGCGTCCTAAGCGGGACGTCAGATCGAGGACGGTCGATGGCAGAGAAGCGCATCGTCGCGAAGGCCCTCGAGGACTTCGGCGACGACTGGCACTGGGTCGTCCTGCACGACGCCGAGCCTCGAGGCGACCGCGCCTTCTGGGCGAGCAGCGTGGACACGATCTGCGGTATCGCGCTCGCCGAGGGTGGCGTGGTGGTGACGCTGCACGACACCGGCGCGCCCGACCAGCCCAACTGCGCTCGCTGTCTGAACGAGGGTGTCAGTCCGGGCCTGCGGCAGGCGCTCGACGAGGTACTCGATGTGGTCCAGGCCGTCCCGATCGTCGTGCGCTAGTACCACTCCGTCTCGATGATCGTCGCAGCGTGCGAGGCGAGCGTTGTCAGCAGCCGCTCGTCGTCGCGGTCGAATGGCTGGCCGTCCTGCCGGTCCGTCACGTACAGCGCGCCACGGACCTCGCCGTTCACCCAGATGGCAACGCCCACGAGCGCGCTCATCTCCGGGTGGTGGCTCGGGAACCCGAAAGCCTTCGCGTGCTGCTGTACGTCCTCGAAGCGGACGGGACGGCCGTCGTCGCGCAGTGAGCCGAGGGGCCCATGGCTCTGCGGCGGTGTCCGCAGCCGCATCAGTTCGGACGATTCGAGTCCCGCCACCATGAACCCCTCCACGCGGTCAGCGCGGTCCGTGACGGCAAGCGCCCCATACCGCGCGCTGGTGAGGTCGCGCGCGAGGTCCACGACAATCTGCAGCGACTGGTCGGGTGTGTGCCGATCGGGAAGCAGCGGCAGACGCTCGGCGAGGGCCGCGAGCGCTCGCCGCTCCGGGTCGTGCTCGATCCGCGCGTCCACGGGGGTTGCCTGAGGCTGTTTCTCTGGCATACGCCGAGCGTACGCGCGGCCTATGGGAGGCGTCGAATTCGTGACTACGCCTCGGGCATCTGCGCAGCCAGTCGCCTGGGTGCGACGAGCCGGTACGACGCCCGCACCAGCGCGGCGACCTCGTCCCAGGCCACGGAGCGCCCGTCGATGCGCAGCGATACCCACCCGCGATGTGCCATGTATGGCGTGAGCGAGAAGCGCACGGGGTCGTCCTCGACCAGCATCGCCTGCAGCGCCGGCGTCGTCTTCACGGAGACGACGATCATTCCGTCCTCGTGGTGGTCATCGAGGTAGTAGGCGACGAGTTTGCCGCGCACGCGGAAGGCGAGGTGCTGGTCGCCGGTGGTTTCGACCTCGGGGAGCGCCTCGCAGATCGCAACGAGCCGCGCGCGTCGCTGTTCCGCCTGCTTGCTGGTCGCCCGTGCCATCGAGGTCTCCCCGCGGCTAGTCGAGCGGCATCCCGCTGTGCCGCTCGTCCGCCTTTGGTGGGGGCGCACCGGCGGGCGCCGGCTCGTCGGAAGTCAACTGCTCCTCGACTGGCTGCATTGGCTCGACGGGCTCGACCGGCTCGGCGGGCGGGGGCGTCGGGCGGTTGGGACGTACCCGGACCGGGTCAACGGCCGCGTCAGGCGATCGGACCGGTCCGACATCCTCCACTGGGGGACGCTGCCAGGCCGGCCCTGGTGCGCGAGCATCCAGGTGTGGCGGCGACGAGTCCTCATCGTCCTCGTCCGTCGCGCTGGTGGATGCCGGCGTCGGTGGTGCGGGCGCTGCGTCGAGCGGTTCGTCAGGCGGCGGCGGTTGCGAGGCGCGCGGGCCGGGTGCATCGGCGCCCGCCACCACTCGAGGCGCCAGCACGGCAAAGCGCTCCGGAGCGACGGTGGCCGACTCGGTGGAGCGGACGCGAGGGGCGGGGGAGTCGTTGAAGAAGCGCAACGTGCCGGGCCGCACCGCGATCTCGACCGACGCGCCGGGTTCCGGTGGTGTCAGGTCCCATTCCCACCGCAATGCCACTGAGCGGTCGTTCAGTTGCACCTCCACCACGTAAGCAGGTCCGTCCGGCCGCGCCCGCAAGAGCGTGCCCGACACGCCGCTGCCGAGGCCTGAGCCACCGGGTACCCCGAAAAGTGCCGTGGGGTGCGCCATGACTGCCGCCTGTTGGCGCAGCGGGAAGCCGGCGGGGAAGGCTACTGCGCCGACACCCTGCTCGATCACATGGCCCTCGAAGACGTCGCCGCGCACGAGTGGTACGTAGCCCGCGAGCGTCGCCGCCTCGATGGAGGCGGGCCCTTGCAGCACGCGAGACACGCTGCCCGTCTGGAGCACCTGACCTTCCGCCATTAGGACGATCTGGTCCGCCAGCACGACGGCGTCACGTAGGTCAGTCGTCGCGATCACCGTCGTCACATGGAGGGCGCGGAGTGCCTGTGCGAGTTCCTGTCGCCACGCTTCGCGGCCCACTTCCTCAACGCCAGCCGTGGGCTCGTCAAGCAGCAACAGCGAGGGTTCCGGGGCGACGGCGCGCGCGAACGCGAGGCGCTTCCGCTCGCCCGGCGACAGGTCGCGAGGTTTGCGATGCGCCTTCCCACCGAGGCCCAGCGCGTCCAGCACGTCGTCCGTGCGGCGCAGCCGCTCGACGCGCTTGCGTCGCTGCATGCGCAACCCGAACGCCACGTTGTCTCGCACGGTCATGTCCTCGAACAGCGCGAGGTCCTCGAACAGGAAGCCGAGGTGGCGGCGCTCGGTCGGCAGCCGCAGCAGTGAGTGCCCGTCCAGCAGCACGTCTCCGCCGTCCGAGCGCTCGACGCCCGCGATCACGCGCAGCAGCGAGGTCTTCCCGGACATCGCTGGGCCGGCGATCGCGGTGACCCGTCCGTCAGGCACGAAGAAGGAGACTTCGTCGAACAAGAGGACGCCATCACGGATACGCGAGAGGGAGCGGACCTCCAGAGTGCCCACGGCTACCTCCGCCCCCGGCCGAGCCGCGCGATGATCGGGTCGCCGAGCGTGAATGCCGCCACAGCGATCACGAGGATAGCGCTGGCAAGTGCAGCAGCCTGGGCGCTGGAGCCCTGGCGGTGGAGTTCGAGCAACCGGACCGGAAGAGTGCCGCCAGGCACGCGGGCCACCGTTGCGGCACCGGTCTCTCCGAGCGTGATCCCAAACGCGACGAGGAATCCCACCAGTCCTGCGATCACGTACGACGGCCCTCGCAGCACGCGCCAGGCGCGCAGGCGTCGAGCACCCAGCGACCGCGCAGCCACCACGATCCCCGCGTGCGGCCGAGGCCGCATCCGCGCAATCGTGCCGGCGACGAACGGGAACGCCACGAACGCCTGCACCACCGGCAGCGTGATCCGGGGGTCGATGTCCGGAGCTGCCAGCCGCCAGCCGAAGGCGAGCGCCGCCGGTGACGCGGCCAGGGGGAACAGCAGCGCGACCGCTCGCACCATTCCGCCGAAGCCACGCATCCGCCCCAGCGCCGCGCCCGCCATCCCGCCCCATACGGCTGTCAGCGCCGCTGCCGGGACGGCGGCCAGCAGACTTCCCAGGGCCGCCTGCCGGATGCCGCTTGCACCTGGCCCCGCCACGAGTCCGCGCAACGTAATGCGCGGTCAGGCCATCCTCGGCTTCGACTGCCTGGAGCAGCAAGGTGAGCGTCGCGCCAAGGACCATCAGCGCCGGTACCGCCGCGATCAGGATGGCGACCCGATCGACGCCGCGGGCGCGTTGACGCGCGCGCGTGCGGCGCGCCTCGACCTGCGGTGAGCGTACCAACTGGATGGTGACGATCCCGCAGAGCAGCGCGTACCCACTGGTGAGCAGCGCCACCGCCGCCGCTCGTTCGTCGCTCGCGAGCGCGAGCCTGACAGCGAGGCCCTCGGTCGTCTCGCGGCCGTCAGCTAGGATCACGATCACGCCGTAGGACAGGATCGCCTGCAGGAACGCAGAGCCCGCTCCGGCGAGGGCCGAGGGCCAGACGGCCGGCCACACCGCAATCCGAGCGGCGCGGAGGGGGCCGGCCCCAGCGTGCGAGCGGCGTCCACCTTCCGCGCGTCCACGTTGGCCCACGCGACGCTGGCGAACCATCCAACGGCTGCGGTCGCGATGAGCCCGTGCGCGACGATCACGGCACCTGTCCCGTTGCGCAGCCGCGCCGGATCGATCCCGACGAATGTGGCGAGGTCGGCGGCGAGCCGCCCCGGCGCAAACAACGCCTCGATGCCGCTCGCGAGGACGATCGCGGGCACCGCCAGCGGCGCGATCGCGAGCCCGCGAAGGAACGTCCGGCCGGGATAGCGCAGACGTGCCCAGCAGTACGCGCTCACCACCCCGAAGAAGACGCCGAGGGCGCACGAAGCGGTCGCCATCGCGCTTGCCCACAGGAACGCCTGCTGGAGTTCCTGGTCAGTGCGGATCAGGGTGAACAGGTCACCCTCGAACGCGGTGCGCGTCAGGGCGGCGAGGGGCCACGCAGCCGCCGCGAGCAGCACCAGGGCGGCGCCGGCGGCGGCTACGGGTGCGGTGCTCAGCAAGTCAGTGCGTGCGCCCTTCATCGGCGGCATCGTAGCCCTCGGAGGCGTGGTGGTGCGCCCCGCCGGATGTACTCGCCTCCGCCCGGAGGTTCGCTGGCTGACCGTGACGGCAGGCGCCCGTATCGTGCCCTCTGCGCGACCCGCGGAGAGCATCGAGGTCGTTCGGGAGGGCTCTATGCGCGTTCTGGTGACTGGCACGTCCGGCTTCGTTGGCACCCATCTCGTGCGACGGCTCGTTGCGGAGGGGCACGAAGTCACGGGCTTCGACTGGAAGGCGCCCACGCGTGGCGTCGAGGGCTGGCGAGACGTCCGCGTCGACATCCGCGACGACGCCGCTGTCCAGCGCGCGGTCGCCGAGGCGCGCCCCGAGGTGGTGTGGCACCTCGCCGCGCAGGCGTCCGTCTCCGTTTCCATGCGTGAACCGCGTCTCGACATCGAGACCAACTGCATCGCCAGCATCACCCTCGCGCGCGCGGCCGCCGAGGCGGGTGCGCGCCGCTTCGTCTTCACCTCGTCCGGCGGTGCGATGTTCGGCGACCCGCCGGAGATTCCGGCGCGCGACGAGACGCCCGTGGCGCCTCGCTCGATCTACGGGGCCTCGAAGGTGGCCGCAGAGCGCTATCTGGAGATCGTCGGCCTGGAGACAGGGATGGAGATCGCGGGGCTACGGCCCGGCAACATCTATGGCCCGTACCAGGATCCGCACGGCGAGGCCGGTGTGGTCGCGATCTTCACGCAGCGGATGCTGAAGGATGAGCCCTGCACCATCTTCGGCACGGGCGGTGACACACGGGACTATGTGTACGTGGATGACGTGGTCGAGGCACAGATCCTCGCCGCGACCGCACCCGTCGCCGCGTTCTGCCTCGTCGGCACGGGACGTGAGACGAGCACACGCGAGATCTTCGACCACCTTGCGCGCGAGACGGGTTACGAGCGTCTGCCGATCGCGGCACCCCCGCGTGCCGGCGACATCCCGCGGATCGCCCTCGACGCCTCGAAGGCGCGCGACCTGTGGCAGTGGCAGGCGACCGTGAGCCTGGCGGACGGCATGGCGCGCACGGTCGCCGCGTTCCGTGCAGAGGCCGGGGTCTAGCCTCGCGCGCTGCCCGCCGCCGCCCGCGCCAGCCGGTCGCGCACCGCCACGCCGACGCCCACCGCGGCGGGCGGTACCACCACGAGGACATCGAGGCCGAGCCGGTCGGCCTCGCGGAGGCGGTCGTAGAGCGTCGTCGCGTACGCCTCGGCGGTGGCGCCCGCGACGAGGGCCATCACCCCCGACGGTGCCGTCATGGCGGCGGCCGTGAGCAAGCCCGCGCGCTCTCCGGCGGCGACACGTGCCGTCGCCTCGGCGCGGGCGGCCTCGAGGTCCTCGACGACCAGGACTCGCGCATGCGGTGCGTAGTGCGCAGGCAGCATCCCGGGCGCGCGGCTCGGCCCCTCCGATGTCTGGCGCACCGGGTGCCCGAGGATCGCCTCGATGCGCTCGGCCGTGAGGCCTCCCGGGCGCAGGATCACCGGCGGTGCGCCCTCCTCGCTGCAGTCGACGATCGTCGACTCCACGCCGACGCCACACGGCCCGCCGTCCAGCACAAGGTCTACGTCGCTGCCGAGGTCGGCGCGCACATCCTCGGCGGTCGTGGGTGAGACACGACCGAAGCGGTTGGCGGACGGTGCCGCCAGCCCGCCCTCGAACGCCCGGAGGAGGGCGAGGGCGAGCGGGTGGTTAGGGACGCGCAGGCCCACAGTGTCGAGGCCGCCAGTGACCTCATCGACAGCAGCCGAGGTACGAGGCAGCACGAGCGTGAGCGGACCAGGCCAGCACGTCTCGGCGAGCCGTCGGGCGTCTTCGGACACGCGTGCGGCCCAGTGCGGGAGCGCCTCGATGCCCGCGATATGCACGATGACGGGGTGGCCGAGCGGGCGGCCTTTCACCTCGTACAGCCGTCGGAGAGCGGCGGGGTTGGAGGCGTCCGCCGCCAGCCCGTAGACAGTCTCCGTGGGGATGGCGACGAGGCCACCGGCGCGCAGGATGCGCACGGCGGACTCAATCTCGCCCGCGCGAGCATCGAGGTCTGCGCGCGTGCTCGCGTCGCCCTCGGGCATCCCGGGCTCCTATCATCCGCGCCAGCCGGTGCGAGCATCATCGCGCATCCCGGCGGAGGGATCGCGCACGCATGAGCCGGTACGTCCTCGCGCTGGATCAGGGCACCACATCGTCGCGCGCGATCCTGTTCGACGAGCAGGGGCGCGCCGTCGCCGTCGACCAGCGGGAGTTCCCGCAGTCCTACCCGCGCCCCGGCTGGGTGGAGCACGACCCCGAGGCGATCTGGGAGAGTCAGTTGGCCGCCGCTCGCGGTGTCCTCGCGAGGGCGGCCATCCAGGCATCCGAGGTCGCCGCCATCGGCATCACGAACCAGCGAGAGACGGCGCTCGTCTGGGAGCGCGCCACCGGGCGACCGATTTACCCCGCCATCGTGTGGCAGTCTCGCCAGACCGCCTCGATCTGCGATGACCTGCGCGCGCGCGACCTGACCGAGGAGGTGCGGGCGCGCACCGGCCTCGTGATCGACGCTTACTTCAGTGCGACGAAGGTGCGCTTCATTCTGGATGCCGTCCCAGAGGCCCAGGCGCGGGCCGCTGCGGGCGAACTCGCGTTTGGCACGGTGGACTCGTGGCTGCTCTGGCGGCTGACCGGCGGACGCGTCCACGCGACGGACGAGACGAACGCCAGCCGCACGATGCTGTGGAACATCCACACGCACGCGTGGGACGACACCTTGCTCGCGGCCCTCGATGTTCCGCGCGCGCTGTTGCCGGACGTCCGCCTGTCATCAGGCGACTTCGGCGAGGCGGACGCCTCGTGGCTGGGTGCTGCGATCCCGATCCGCGGGGTGGCGGGAGACCAGCAGGCGGCACTCTTCGGACAGCGCTGCACCACGCCTGGTGCGGCGAAGAACACCTATGGCACCGGCTGCTTCCTGCTGATGCACACGGGTGACCGCGCCGTCCCTAGCCACCGAGGCCTGCTCACCACCGTGGCTGCCCGCGTGCAGGGTGCGCCGCCTGCCTACGCCCTTGAAGGCAGCGTGTTCTCCGGCGGCTCCACCGTGCAGTGGCTGCGTGACGGCCTCGGCATCATCACGACGGCGGCGGAGGTCGAGGCGCTGGCCGCTTCGGTGCCGGACAGTGGTGGCGTGGTGCTGGTGCCAGCATTCACGGGTCTCGGGGCGCCGCACTGGGACGAATCGGCGCGCGGCGCGCTGTTCGGCATGACGCGTGGCACCTCGCGCGCCCACATCGCACGCGCGGCGCTCGACGCGATCGCGCACCAGAGCCGCGAAGTCATCGAGTGCCTCGCTGCCGATGCGGGTGCGCCGCTGTCCGCGTTACGCGTCGATGGCGGCGCCTGCCGCGACGACCTGCTGATGCAGATCCAGGCGGACCTCCTCGGCATCCCCGTCCATCGCCCGGCCGAGCTTGAAGTCACCGCCTTTGGTGCGGCCGGCCTCGCCGGGATCGCCGCCGGCGTGTGGGGGAGCCTCGAGGAGTTCGCCAGCCTCGATGCTGGTGGGGTCACGGTGTTTGAGCCGCGGATCGCGGCCGCGGATCGCGGCCGCGGATCGCGATCGCGAGGCGGCGCGATGGGGACGGGCAGTGGAGCGCACGCTCAACTGGGACTCGTAGTCAGTACCGCTCGACGGCCAGCGCCGCGACATAACTACGCACCGCGGCTTCACACATGGGCGCCTCACAACTTGTAGGCTTGAACGTGTCCGCGGATTGATACCGCATAGGGAGGACACACGATGAGCGATCTCAGCAACACCAACCTCGGGAAGTTCGAGCGTTACCTCGTCGAAGAGTTCTACGACGACTGGCGCGAGGGCGAGATCAACCGGCGCACGTTCATCCGCAAGGTGGCGTTCGTCACCGGCTCGATGGCTGCGACGGCTACGGCGATGCTCGCGCTCGGCTGCTCCAACGACGAGTTGCCCGCGAAAGACGAGCCGATGCCGAAGGCGGTCACGCCCGCCACCACGGAAGTCCCGAAGGCTGCTGCTACCACTAGCCCGACCGCCGCGGCCGTCCTCGTCCCGGTCGTGGGCGCCAAGAGCAAGCTCTCGGTTCCGGAGGGCGACCCGGCCGTCATCGGTTCGGACGTGAAGTTCCCCGCTGGCGCGGCACAGGCTGGTGGCTACCTCGCGAAACCCGCGAAGGCGACCGCGGGGATGCGCGCCATCCTGGTCTGTCACGAGAACCGAGGGCTGACGGTGCACATCCGTGACGTTGCGCGCCGCTTCGCGAAGGAAGGCTACGTCGCGCTCGCCGTCGACCTGCTCGCGCGCGAGGGCGGGACGCCAAGCCGCGACCCGGACCAGGTGCCCGGCCTGCTCACCGGCGCGGGTACTGACCGCCATGTCGCCGACTTCGCCGCCGGTCTCAAATACCTCGGCACGGTCGAGGGCGTGGACGCGAAGCGCATCGGGATGACGGGGTATTGCTTCGGTGGCGGCATCAGCTGGGCCGCCGCGACCCAGATCCCGGAGTTGAAGGCGGTCGCGCCGTACTACGGCCCTGCGCCGGACCTCGCAACCGTGAAGAACATGAAGGCGGCGATGCTCGGGGTGTACGCCGAGAACGACACCCGCATCACCGGGAGTGCTGAGGGCCTCCGCACCGCGATGGCTGCGGCGGGCATCGTGAACCAGATCACGATCTACCCGGGTGTCGGGCACGCGTTCCACAACGACACCGGCGGCTCCTTCAACGAGGTGCAGGCGACGAGAGCGTGGGCTGACACGCTGGCGTGGTTCGCGAAGTACGTTTAGGTCAGGGCCGGTCGCCAGACAGCGATTCTCGGGGTGACGAGCCGGAGCCGAGCGTCGCGCGCAGCATCCAGCGCCTTGTGGGCTCCACGCAGGCGCTGCTGACCAGGGTGGGCGCGCTGCTCTCCGGGGTGATGCTCCGGTAGGGCGCACTGCGCGCTGCGGGTACCCTTCCACCATGAAATCCTCCATGAAACGCGCACGGCGCATGGCTGCCTTTGTGCTCGGCGCCGGTGGGGACGCGCTCCTCGGCGACCCGCCGAGCGTCGTGCATCCCGTGCGTGCGCTCGGCCTCCTCGCCCGGGCCTTCGAGGGTGCGGTACACGGCTCCTCCCGACCTCGGGTTGCTGGCATTGCGGGTGCCCTCGGCATTCCGATCGCCGCTGGTGTCCTCGCCGCGGCCTTCGAGGCGACTGGGCGGGTACGTCCGGGTGGGCGTGTGCTGGCGGCGGCCTCAGCGCTGGCGCTCGCGAGCGCGCAGCGCACGCTCATGCGTCGGGCCACCGAGGTTGCTGACGCTCTCGACGCTGGCGATCTTGACCAGGCGCGTCGTTTGCTTGGCTACCACCTCGTCAGCCGCGATACACGCGACCTCCACGCGGGCGAGGTGGCAGGCGCGGCGATCGAGTCGGTCGCGGAGAATCTCGGCGACGGTGTGGCGGGTCCGTGGCTCGCGTTCGCGGTGGCGGGGTCGGGCGGCGCCTGGGTCTACCGCGCGCTGAACACCCTCGATTCCCTCTGGGGCTACCGCACCGAGCGCTACGCCGAGTTCGGCTGGGCGGCGGCGCGCCTCGATGACCTCGCGAATCTCGTACCAGCGCGTGTGGCGGCGGTCGCGATCTGCGCGGCCGCGCACCATCGGACGGGTCGTGGCCATGCGGCATTCGAGGTGTGGCGCCGCGACGCTGGCCAGACCGAGAGCCCGAACGCGGGGCACCCGATGGCGGCGATGGCCGGCGCGCTCGGCGTGAACCTGACCAAGCGAGGCCACTACGAACTGGGCGCCGAGTTCCGCTCGGCAGACGCCACCGATATCCGCGCAGCGGTGAGTGTGGCCCGTGAGGCCTCGCTGGTGCTGGCGGCGATGTGCCTCGGCGTCATCGCCGTACGAGGTGGGCGGTGAGTGGCGTCGAGCACGGTGGGGCACAGGACGCCGAACTCGCCGCGCTGGGCCTCAGTGCGCTCGATGTCCTCGACCTTTCCGCGAACCTCCACCCGGACGGCCCTGACCCCGCTGTGATCGAAGCCGCCCGCTCGGTGCGCCTCGACCGCTACCCACACGCCGAGGCGCTTCCCCTCCGTGAGGCGATCGCGCGTGCTCACGGCCTCGACCCGGCGACCGTACTGCCGACGCCGGGCGGGACGGCGGCGATCCACCTCATTGCGCGCGCGCTGCTCAAGACGGGCGATCGCGCCGCCGTCGTGCCCCCAGCCTTCGGCGAGTACGCCGCCGCTGCACGCTCCGCAGGCGCGGCCGTCATCGAGGTGCCAGTCACGCCGCCGGCGTTCCACCTCGATGTCGCCGCGTTGCCTCGCGCGGCCGTCACGTTCCTCTGCATTCCCGACAATCCGACCGGACGCGACCTGACGCGTGCCGAGGTGCTGCAGGCTGCCGAGGTCTCCGGTGGGACGGTGGTCATCGACGCTGCGTACGAGCCATTCGCCGACCGCGCGCCGTTCGCGTCGGACCTCGCCCGCTCGAACGCGAACGTGGTGACCGTGCATTCGATGACCAAACTGCATGCCGTCCCCGGGTTGCGCCTCGGGTATGTCGTGGCGGCACCGCCCGTCATCGCGCTGCTCGCCAGCCTCCAGCACTCGTGGGCGCTCGATGCACCCTCGATCGCGGCGGGCATTGTGGCCGCCTCGCAGCATGAGGCACGACGGGCCGCCCTCGCGTCGATGCGCGAGACGCGCGAGGTGCTGCGCGCCCGCTGGGAGGCCGCTGGGCGGGCCGTCGCGCCGGGTGTGGCGAACTTCCTGTTGGTACACGTCGGGGACGCGAGGCGCGTGCGCACGGCGCTCCTGGGACGGCGCATCGTCGTTCGGGATGCCTCGTCGTTCGGGCTGCCCGAATGGGTGCGCGTGGCGGTGCCGCCCGCGACTCGGTGTGACGAGGTGGCGTCCGCGCTGCTTGCTGCCGTCGAGGCTGCGAGGGCGTAGCGAACCTGCGCTTTTCCGCGCATACCTCGACGACGTCGCGCGACTTCGAGCGCCAACTTTCCTGCGTGAATCTGTCGAAGCGTGCGCGGACGCACGCGATTCTGGCGTTGTGCCTCGATGTTGTGGCGCGGACGCTCGCTGCGCCGGATGGAGGCGCAGATGCAGACGCGCGAGATCGCTGGGACAGGCGTACGGGTCTCTGAGATCGGGTTCGGCGTCTGGACGCTGGCCGCCGGGTGGTGGGGTGACCACAGCGACGACGAAGCGGCAGCCATGCTGCACCGCGCCGTGGACCTCGGCGTCACCTTCCTCGACACCGCCGATACGTATGGCAACGGTCGAGGCGAGACGCTCCTCGCGTACGCGTTCCCGGGCAGTGCTCGCGACCGGATCACCATCGGCGCGAAGTTCGGCTACGACTGGCAGTCGCGAGACGCCTCGGACGCCGGGCACCGCGAGGCGCCCCACCGCTTCGACGTGCCGTTCCTGGAGGCATCGCTGGACGCCTCGCTCCGTCGCCTCGGCACCGACCACATCGACCTCTACCAGATGCACAACCCCCGGATGGCACACCTGCTGGACGACGACGTCTGGTCGTTCGTCGAGCGCGCGAGGCGTGCGGGGAAAGTGCGCGCGGTCGGCGTCGCCCTCGGGCCGGCGATCGGGTGGGCGGAGGAGGGCCGGTACGCCCTCGGGTCCCTGCCCGTCGACGCCGTGCAGATGATCTACAACGCGCTCGAACTCGATCCCGGCCGCGCACTGATCGAGGCCACCGGGCGGATGGGGAAGAGCCTCGTCGTCCGTGTGCCTCATTCGTCGGGGATGCTCGAGGGCCGCTACACCGCCGACACCGTCTTCCCGGAGGGCGACCACCGCCGCCACCGGCCGCGCACGTGGCTGATCGAGGGTGTCCAGAAGGTCGAGCGCCTGCGCTTCCTGGAGCAGGAGAACGGCTGCACGTTGGGCCAGGTGGCGCTGCGCTTCGTGCTGCGCTCGCCCTCGGTCGTCTCTGCGCTTCCCAATGTCTACGACGTCGCGCAACTCGAGGAGTTCGCGGCCGCCTCGGACGCGCTGCCGATCCTCGACGCGCAGGCCGAGGCGATCGAGCGGCTGTATGCGAGCAACTACGGACTGCCGGTAGAGGTGACGCCATGACCACGACCGCTGCGAAGCCCGGGCTGGACGAGCGCACCCGCGCACTCCTCGATGTGATGCAGGAAGCGTTCCCGCTCGACCCGCGGCCGTATGCCGCGATGGGTGCGCGCCTCGACATGGGGGAGGCCGAGGTGCTCGACCGGCTGCGCGAGGCGCGGGCGGTGGGCGTGGTGCGCCAGATCTGCGCGATCTATGACACGAAAGCGCTCGGGTACTCCTCCGCGCTGGTCGCGATGCAGGTGCCGGTGGAACGCCTCGCTCACGCGGCCCGCGTGGTGAATGCGCACCCCGGCGTCTCGCACAACTACCGGCGCAACCACGCGTTCAACCTCTGGTTCACCGTCGCGATGCCGCCCGGGCACGACCTCAGCGCGGTCATCCAGCGGTTGCACGACCTCGCTGGTGCGGACTCCACCCGGGAGATGCCCACGCTCCACCTATTCAAGATCGGCGTCACCCTCGACATGACTGCGACGCGTGCCGTCGATGCTCGTGGGGAGCCCGAGTACACGCAGGAGCGGCGGAACCACGCCCTCGGCGGCGCGCTGACGGCGGAGGACATCGAGTTCATCCGGGCGACGCAGGGCGACTTCGAGGACATCCCGGAGCCGTTCGCGCCGGTCGCGCGCGCGCTCGGTTGCGACGTCGCGACCGTCCTCGAGCGTGCAGGACGCCTCGCGGAGCGCGGGTTCTTGCGACGGTTCGCGGCGATCCTCAACCATCGGCAGGCAGGCTTCCGTGCGAACGGCATGGCCGTGTGGCAGGTGCCTGCGGAGCGCATCCCGGAGGTGGGCCGCTTCGTCGCGGGCTACCGCAACGTCTCGCACTGCTACGAGCGGCCGACGTACCCGGACTGGCCGTACTCCGTCTTCTCGATGATCCACCACCAGAAGGTGGCGGGGGTGGAGGAGACGGCGCTGGCGATCAGCCGCGAGGTGGGCATTACGGACTATCAGGTCCTCTATTCGACCACCGAGTACAAGAAGATCCGCCTCCCCTATTTCATCGACGCATACGACCACTGGGAGGCGCTCTGCGTCGCCGCGGCATCCGAGGTGACGGCATGACCACCGACACCCATCGACCGGCGCAGACGGACGGCCAGGCGCCTCGGACGCCGCGCGGCGTCCAGAGTGTGAAGTTCACGTTCTTCAAGATGCCCGGCGAGGCACGCCGGTTGCCGCAGATGGAACGAGCCGCGCTCGCGGAGACGCTGCTCGGTCATCTCGATGCCTCCGGCGAAGCGATGCTGACGCGCGCCTACACCACGGCGGGGACGCGCGGTGACGTGGACGTGCTGCTGTGGCAGGTACACGACGACCTGCGCGTGGTGATGGACTGGCACGAGGCGCTGCGAGCGTCCTCCGTGGGTGCGTGGCTGGACGTACCGCGCTCGTATCTGTCGATGACCATGCGGTCGCTGTACACGAACCCCCAGCATGAGGGCGCCACGTCGCGGGAGCGGCTGCGCACGGACGGCGGGACGGACGAGTTCCTGTTCGTCTACCCGATGGCGAAGACGCGAGCCTGGTACGCGCAGTCTGCGGCGGAACGGCAGCGGATGATGGACGAGCACATCGCCATCGGCCACAAGTACCACGACATCAAGATCAACACGACATACTCGTACGGGCTGGACGATCAGGAGTTTGTGGTCGCCTTCGAGGGCAACGACCCCGGCCAGTTCCTGGCGCTCGTGCGTGAACTGCGCGACACCGAGGCGTCCGCGTACACGCTGTTCGACACGCCGATGTTCACCTGCCGCCGCATCCCGCTGGGCGCTGTGCCCGCGGCGCTCGGGCTCGCTTAACCCGCGCTACTTCGCGAGGGGGAGCGAGACCTCGACGCGCAGGCCGCCGTCCGCGGGGCGTGACGCGCTGACCGTGCCACCTCGACGCTCTGCCAGCGCTCGTACGATCGAGAGGCCGAGCCCGGCGCCGTGGCCGGTGCCGGGTGTGCGTGCCTCGTCGAGGCGCGCGAACCGCTCGAAGACGGTCGCTTCCTGGCCGTCCTGGATCCCGGGGCCGGCATCTTCAACTGCGAGGATCGCGTGGCCGCCGCGCTCGGCGACCTCCACGCGGACGGGCGTGCCCTCGGGCGTATGGGCCGCGACGTTCTCGAGGAGCGCCCGCACGATGCGACGGACTTCCGCGCCCGCCGCTCCGGCCTGGACCGGGGCGAGCACGGTGCTCACCGCGTGGTTCCGCCGTTCGAGGATCGCTCTGACTTGCTCGATGGCTGCTGATACCTCAACAGCAAGATCGCTGTCGGCGTGGCCGGGCGTGCCTTCCTCGGCATGCGCGAGTTCGAGCAGGTCGTCGATCAGGGTGGCAGCCTCCTGCGTGACGTCTCGGATCTCCTCCACGCTCTCGCGGTGAGGTGCGGGCAGCGGCTCGCGCAGCAAGAGGTCGACCGAGGCGCGGATGACAGCAAGGGGGGAACGCAGTTCGTGGGAGGCGTCCGCGACGAACGAGCGCTGGCGTCCGTAGGCTTCTTCCAGCGGCTGCAGCGCATGGCCGGCGAACAGGTAGGCGCCCGCCAGGGACATGAGTCCCCCGCCAACGGCCACCATCGCCAGGACGGTCAGTACGGCGCGGACCTGCCGGTCGTACTCGTCCAGGTTGCGCGCACCGACGACGACGCCTTCCGTACGCCCTGCAACCTCGATCGGGCTCGCATGGATGCGGAGGTTGACGCCGTCGTCATGCACGGTCGCCCACGAAGCTTCACCGGCCAGTGCCTTGGCGACAGCGTCGGAGGTCGTGATCGCCTCGGGATTCACCCGCCGCTGGTTGACTGCCAGCACGCCGTCTGCGCGGTAGGCGAGGAGGAAGACATCGCTGGTAGAGCCCACATCGGTGACGTCAGCAGTGTCTCCGGCGAACAGGAGCCGGGGGTCGAGGCGGGCACGAGGCGTGCCGGCTGGGCGTGGCGGCGCAGCAGTCGCTGGCGCAGCTGGGGGCGAGGCCTGCGGGGACGGCGAGGCTGTGGCACCTGCTGCGGTTACGGTTGGGGTGGCGTCCGGGGATGCTGCTGCCAGTGGTGTGGCCGTCGATGTGGCACGGGTGAAGGGTGTGGCGTTCGGCCGGAGGTTGAACCCGGGACCGCGGGCGGCGGGCCCTTCACCGGGACGCGCCGGGGGGCGTCGTGAGACCTCCAGCCACTGGGTGACGGCGCTGGAGATGCCTTCTTCGAGTTCGCGTCGGAGCGTGCGGGTCACAGCGGTGTAGGTGACCACGGACAGCATGAGGAGCACCACGAGGAGTGCGGCGCTGTACCAGAGCGTCAGGCGCAGTCGGGCGCGGCGGATCACTCAGACGGCTCGGTCGAGGCGGTAGCCCACACCTCGGACCGTCGCGATGGCGACGGCATCCCCCAACTTTCGGCGGAGGTAGTGCACATAGAGGTCAACGGCATTCGGTTCCGGTTCTGAGTCGAAGCCCCAGACGGCGGAGAGGATCGCCTGCCGGGTCAGTGCCTGACCGACGTGGCGCATGAGGTGCTCCAGGAGGCGGTACTCGGTGGGGGAGAGGTCGACGGCGACCCCGTCCACACTCGTCTCGTGCCGGCGCACATCGAGCGAGACGCGCCCCGACGTGAGGACGTCGCCCTCGGCACCAGCGGCGCGGCGGCCCAACGCGCGCACACGGGCAGTGAGTTCGTCGAACGCGAACGGCTTGACGAGGTAGTCGTCGCCGCCCAGGTCGAGGCCCTTCACCCGGTCATCGAGTTGCCCGCGCGCCGTCAGGAAGATGACGGGGGTGTCCATGCGCTCGGCCCGCATCTGGCGGACACACTCGAACCCATCGAGGCGCGGCATCATCACGTCCATCACGATGAGGTCAGGCAGAGCCTCCCGGGCGAGGAAGAGCGCTTCTTCGCCATCATGGGCCACCTGGACGTCGTGTCCCTCAGCGGCAAGTCCGCGCTCTACGAGGCGGGCGAGGCGGGTGTCGTCTTCGGCCACGAGAATTCGCATGCACTGAGCGTACGTCCGAATCCTGTGACGGTGCTGTGCCGACACAGGCGTTACCGATGACGTTCCTATCGCATTCCAAACGAACAGCGGGAAGGTATCGTTCTGATGTTGAGCCCGAGACTGCACGCGGACGTCTTCACGGCGCTCTGCGCACAGATTCGGGCACCAGTCGCGGCGGGGGCCGCGCAGGGGGCGTAGTGCGGCGGACGCTGGTCAACCTGTTCGTGGCGGCAACCTCGCTGGCTGTGCTGGCGGGATCGTGGTTCGGCGTCTCCCGCGCCGACGAATCGCGCCGTGCACGCGAGGCGGCTGAGCAGGACTCGACGGCGCTGGCCGAGGCCATCCGAAGCTCCGGCGGCGACCCGGCCTCCAGCGCGCCTGTCGCGGCAACATCGACGCCGGCCGGTACGACGAGCCCAGCGCCCGCACAGCCCGTCCCAACAGCCACCAGCAGCCCCACAGCGGCTCCTACGAGCACTGCCGTGGCCGGGGCCACGGCGACTGCCCCGCGAGCGACGGCTACCGCGGCGACCGCCTCGTCACCTACCGCGCCAGCCCCGGGACTCGTCCCCGCCCCGACGGCGACTCCTGCCCTGACGCCGACGGCGGTACCCACCGCCTCCGCGACGCCCTCGGTGACTGCGACGCCGCGCCGGATCATCCGGCCGTCGCGGGCTTCCTGAGCCTCGACCGTGCAGGAGCGCACCTTCCACGCGATGAACACGGAGTGGTGGGTGCGCACCTACGGCGCCACCCCGCGTGTCCTCGACGACATTGAGGCGCTCGTAGGGGACATCGAGGCCCGCCTGTCGCGCTTTCGCGAGTGCTCCGCATTGAGCACGCTCAACCGCGACCGCACCGCCACGGATCCCTTGCTGGCCGCCGTCGTCCGAGCCGCCCTCGAGTGGCGCGACGCGACCGAAGGTGTCTTCGACCCGGGTGTTGGGGCCGCGCTGGTGGCAGCCGGCTACGACCGCAGTTTCGAGGTAGTCCAGAGCGGCGTCGTCGGCTATCCCGATACGGCTCGGCCTTCCGCGACCGTGGCGGGCGATCGGGTGACCCTCGATGGCGAGGGGACGCTCGACCTCGGTGGCATCGGCAAGGGCTGGGCGGTCGATGCGGTCGCCGACTACCTCGAGGCGCACGGAGTCGACCGGTACCTCGTCGACGGCGGCGGGGACCTGCGCGCAGGCAACACGCCCTCGGTGCCGTGGCCGGTCGGCGTGGGGGATGGCCTCGTGGCATGGCTCGGGCCCGGCGCCGTGGCGACGTCGTCGACGGCGAAGCGCCGGTGGATGACGGCGAGCGGCGTGGTCGCCCACCACGTGATCGACACCTCGACCGGCGCGCCCGCGTTCCGAGGCGTCCGGAGCGCGGTGGTGGCGCACCGGCGCGCGACGACAGCGGATGTGCTGGCGACGACGCTCGTCGCAGGCGGCACCGGCAGCCTCGATGTCGTGCGCTCGCATGGGGCGGAAGTGCTGATCGAAGGTGACGACGGTGGATGGTGGATGACGCCGGGGATGGGGGCGTGGCTTGAGCACCCGACGCTCGGTTGAACCGCCGCTGCTCCTCGCGCCGGTGCGCTGGCTGGCGGTCGTCTGCTTCACCGGCGCGCTGCTCCTCGTCGTGCCGGCGCTGCTGACGGTGGCCGACGAATCGGAGACGCCGCTGCTCTGGTACGCCGGCCGCGCGACCGGGTTCGTCTCTTACGTGGCGCTGTGGGCCTCGCTGTTCACGGGGGCCCTCGTGAGCGCGCGCGGTGTGGAGGGGCTGCTCTCGCGACGCTGGCTGATCGAGTTCCACCAGCAGTGGACAGTGGCCGGGCTGATCGCGGTGGTCGCGCATGTCGCCGTGTTCGTGGCGCACTCGTTCAGCGATATCACCCTGGTAGGGGCGCTGGTGCCCTATACCTCGGACGTGATGCGCGTGCAGATCGCGCTGGGGACGGTCGCGTTCTGGGGCCTGGCCCTCGTCGCGATCTCCTCGTGGCTGCGTGCTTACATCCCCTACGCGTGGTGGCGCTCGATCCACGCGCTCTCGTTCGGAATGTGCATCCTGGCGTTCGCCCATGCGCTCCAGGCGGGGAGTGACGCCCTGGCGTGGCCCGCGCGGGCGCTCTACCTCGTGACGGCGGCGCTGACCGTCGGGGCGGTCGTGGCGCGGCTGCTGGTTGCGGCGGGACGCCGCGGGCGACGGGCGTAGGACTCAAATCTGACGGTGGAACTCGTCCGGCAGAGCGGGGATTCGAGCGCCTGCTAGGATCGTCGCCATGCCCGAAACCCTTGCCCCCGTTCAGCCGCAGATCGCCCGGCGCTGCCCAGCCTGCGGGCGCGTCAGCGCCGGTTCCGAACGCTGTCTCCACTGCTGGCGCGACATCGCGTCGGTCACGCCGCTGACCGCTGAGGAAGCCGCGACGGCGCTCAAGGTCGAGGCAGGCCTCGCGAAGCGCATGGAGCAGGGGCGGTTCTCAGCCGGGCAGATCTGGCGTTACGGGCTGCTGGGGATCCTGGTCCTCCTGGTGGGGTGGTGGGTCTACGCCACCTTCATCGACAAGCCGCCGAAGCCTGACCGCCCGACGGTCGCCACACGTTCCGTGGCTACCGGCGCCTGGACCACCTCCGAGGGCGACGCCCGCGGCCTCCGTTCCATCGACGCGCCTTCGCGGGTTGGCGGAGCGGAAGCGTGGAAGGTCTCGCTTGGTTCACCGGTGGCCACGCCGCTCGTCTCGGATGGGCGGATTGTCGTGGCGGCACTCGAGGACGGCCGTGTGGTCGGCCTTGATGCGGCCAGCGGCAAGACGTTGTGGACGCTGCCCCTCAGCACCGCGCCATTTGCGGCGCCGGTGATCGCAGGTGACCGCGTGTACATCGCTCAGCGCGAAGGGCGCGTAACCGTTGTGAGCGCGTTGGACGGCACGGAGGCGTGGCAGTCACGCTTCGTCGCCGGCTCGTTCCAGGCGTCGCCCGTGGTAGTCGATGGCGTCGTGTACACCTACAGCACCGATGGCCTGTTCGCGTTCGACGCCGAGACTGGCCGCATTCTCTGGGAGCAGATCCTCGACGTGGGCTGGGCAACCGTCGCGCCGGTCGTCGAGGGTCAGTACCTCGTCGTTGCAACGGGAGACAAGTCCGTTGCCTTCGACCGCACGAACGGCCAGGTCACGTTCCATGTGGCGTTCTCCCGGACGCAGCCGTCCTCGCTGGCGGTGCGCGACGGACGCGTGCTCGCCCTCTACGGCCGGAACGCGACGGTGTTCGAGACGTCCTCACGCAGCCCGTGGTGGGACGGCGTCCGAGGCGCATGGTTTCGCTTCCACCTGATCGGTATGGCACCGGCGGTTCCGCCCGCGCCGACCATCTGGGACGTCACGTCGCTCCCGCGGACGACGATGCCTGCCGCAGTCGGTCGGGACGTCACGGTGGTGACCTCCCGTGATGGGGTGGCCGCTGCGCTGAGCCTCGCGGACGGGAAGCCGGTCTGGAGCACCACGACGGGTCGTCTCGTGGTCGCACCGATCGCCACGGCCGACGGGTTCCTCTTCGGCGAGGAAGGCCGCCTGCTGCTGCTGGACGCGGCCACCGGCAAGCCCGTGGGTGAGCGCAAGATCGATGGCATCCGCAGTCTGGCGCCGACGCGCGCCGCCATGTTCGTCGCTACGGGTGCGGGTGACGTGCTCGCGCTGCGCTAGACGCGGTCGGGGGCCGGATCGCCTGCACGGCCCTCGGCGGGGACGATTCCGAGTTTGTCGAGCCAGGCACGGCCCAGCGCACCGGACTTGCTCTGACCGAGCAGCCGCTTGATGCCGATGGGGTCGTGTCGGTAGGCGTGAATGCGCGCCACCCACTTCACGCTCTTGTACCCCTGCAGGAACGGCACCACGAGGCGGACCGGGCCGCCGTATTCGTGTGGGAGCGGCAGGCCGTTCATCTGGTTGACGAGCATGACTCGCGGGTCCAGTGCCTCATCGCGCGAGAGCGTCTCGAAGTATTGGCCATCGCGAGAGTGAATGACGAAGTAGCCGAGGTCGTGGACCTGTAATCCGGTTGCTTCCAGGAAGTCCGCGAGTCGGATGCCCGACCACTCGATCTCTTCGTTCCAGTTGAAGATCTGACAGACCATCGGTGCCTTCATCGAGACGCGTGGCACCGCCGAAAGGGTCGACCACGGGATGTCGGCGTACTTGAGGTCTTCGCCGCGGATGCCAATCGTGACGTCGCCCAGCATGAGTTCGGGCGGCGGCGCGAACATCGAGATGACCGGCGCGACCGGCGCCTCGAAGTCGAGCAATGCGAACTTATCTGCGAACTTCGGCGGTCGGATCCCTTCTCGGATGCGCCGTTCCGAGGCGGGACGCGTCGAGGCCGTCCTCGCCTTACTGCCGAACGAGAACAGCCGGCTGATCCAGGGAGCGGGTTGTGACGTCATGAAGTCCCTCGTGTCGAGTGCTATCGCGGTTCGTCGTCACCGAGCAGGCTGAGCAGGTGGTCTCGGAGTTCGATGTAGACCGGGCTGTGCATCACATCGGATAGCGTGCGGGGGCGCGCAATCGGCACGTCCACAATCTCGCGGATGCCAGCAGAAGGCCCGTCGGTCATTACGACGATGCGATCAGACAAGAAGATCGCTTCGTCGATGTCGTGCGTGACCATCACGACGGTCTCCGTCGTGCCGACAATGCTTGACAGTTCGACGAGTTCGCGGTGGAGCGCCCGCTTGGTGAGCGCGTCGACCGCACCGAAGGGCTCGTCCAGAAGGAGGACTGAAGGCGCCACAGCGAACGCACGCGCAACCGAGACACGTTGACGCTGGCCGCCAGAGAGCATGCCAGGCTTCTTCGTTCGGTGGTCCCACATCCGCACGGCCTGGAGCACACGCTCCACGCGCGCGGCCTTCTCGTCGGTGGTGTGGGATCGCCTCGCAGCATCCACGGCCACGTAGATGTTGTCGTACACAGAGAGCCACGGCAGGAGGCCGTGATGCTGGAAGACCATGCAGCGATCCGCGGCCGGGCCCTCGACAATCTGGCCTTCGACCTGGACCGTGCCCTGCGTCGGTCGCCCGAGGCCTGCCATCAGATTGAGCAAGGTCGATTTGCCACAGCCGGAGTGGCCGATCAGGCTGACGAATTCCCCCCGCGCGATCGCGAGGTCGATGCCCGTGATCGCCGTGTAGGCGCCGAACGAGACTTCGACCCCGGCTACCTCGATGTGAGGAGCACGGCTCGTCTCGCGCCAGCGGCGATCGGCGAACGGATCGATGGGGGTTTCAGGATGAGTGGTGAGGGTCACTACGGCACCTCCGGGTACTCGAAGCGGTGGGCGATCATCGAGACCACGCGGTCGAGGAGCAGGCCGACGATGCCGATGAGCAGGATGGCGGAGATGACGCGCTGCAGGTCGAGGGCGTTCCAGGCGTCCCAGACGTAGAACCCGATGCCGGTGCCGCCGGAGAGCATCTCCGCCGCCACGATCACCACCCAGGCGATACCGATGCTCAGGCGCAGTCCTACGAGGATGTGCGGGAGGCTGTGAGGGATGACGACCCGGCGCAGGTAGGTGCCTGGCGAGAACTCAAAGACTCGCGCCACGTTGCGGTGACTCTGCGGAATGCTCGACACGCCAAAAGCGGTGTTGATGACCGTGGGCCAGAGCGACGTGATGAACACCACGAACACGGCGGCATCCGGAGCCGACTGCAGGGTGACGAGGCCGATCGGGAACCAGGCGAGCGGTGAGACCGGTCGCAAGACTTGCACGATCGGGTCGAACACGCGGCGTCCGATCTCGCTCGAGCCGATGAGCACGCCGAGCGGGATCGCCACAGCTGTCCCGACCGCGAATCCGCGGAATACTCGCCAGAGCGAGGCGCCGAGTTGGATGCCGATGCCCTTGTCGTTTGGTCCGCGATCGTAGAACGGGTCGCTGACCAATGTGAAGAATGTCTTCATCGTCGCAATCGGGCCCGGAAGGTCGTCACCGACTGTCGCGGCGGCGATGCCCCAGATCAGTCCGAGGATGCCGGCCGCTGCGGCGAGCGAGCCCACGTTCACTGCGATGCTGCGCACGATCTTCGCCGCGGGGACCTCGAAGGTTCGTCCGCCGACACGGGTGCCAACGGCCACACGTTGTTCCGTGAGTGTGCTCATGCCAGGTTCCCGTACTTCGCGAGGTAGGCGGCTGGGTTGTTCGGGTCGAAGGTGGCGTTGTCCAGGTCCAGCGTGAAGGGCTTCATGTCGTCGGTGGGGACCGGCACCTTCATCTCAGCAGCGACTTCCTTGTAGAGGTCCTGCATGATCAATTTCTGGGCGATCTCCTTGGCGTTGGCTGGCATCTCCTTGAGGTACCCGAACCGCACGTACTGCGCCATGAACCACATCGCGTGGCTGTACTTCGGGAACGTCACGTTGCCCTCGCGGTAGAACCGCATGGTGTCTTCGCCGAACGTGACTTCGCCCAGGTCCTTCCCGAGCGCGTACCGGCCTTCGAGGCGATTGTCGATGACGTCCGCCGGCGCGTTGACATACGACTGCGCACCGATGACCTTCGCGACGTTCGGGATGTTCTTCTTGTCCTCGATGTACTGGGACGCCTCAAGGATGGCGCGCACCATCAGTTTCAGGTCGCCTCGACGCTTGGTAGCGAAGTCGGCGTTGACGCCGAGGGCCTTCTCGGGGTGGTGCTTCCAGATGTCCTGGGTAGTGATGGCGGTGAAGCCGATGTTCTCCTTCACGGCGACGCCGCCCCACGGCTCGCCGACGCAGAAGCCGTCCATCGCGTCGACCTTCATGTTTGCGACCATCTGCGGAGGCGGGATCGTGATGATCTTGACCGTCTTCTGGCTGACGTTCGCCGCGGCGAGCCAGTAGCGCAGCCACATGTCGTGCGTGCCGCCTGGGAAGGTCATTGCGAAGGTGGGCTCTTTGCGAGCGCGCACGGCGTCAACGGCGGCCTTCACCTTATCGGTCTGCTTGTAGCCGACCTTGCCGCCGAAGTCGGGGTTAGACAGCGTGATCGCCTGGCCGTTCTGGTTCAGGACCATTGCAATCATGATCTCTTTGCCGGCAGTGCCACCGATGCCCGTGTACACGGAGAATGGCATCCCGAAGAGCATGTGCGCGGCCTGGATGTCGCCCGTCAGGAGCGCGTCACGAGTGCTGGCCCAGGAGGCCTGCTTCACCACGTCCACATCCAGGCCGTACTTCTTGAAGTAGCCGAGTTCCTTCGCCATCACGACCGAGGCGCAGTCGGTGAGCGCGATGAAACCGATCTTGATCTTCTCGCCCGATCCCTGAGGGACGACTTCGCCGGGCGCCGCAGTGGCGTTCGGTGCGGGCGCAGCGGCGGTGCTATCTGACTTTGGTGCGGACTCGTCGCTGCCGCAGGCCGCGAGCAGGGGCGGCAGGGCGAGGGCAGCACCGGCCAGAGTCAGGAATCGCCGACGTGGGACTCCTCGCCCGCCCTCCGAGGCGATGGATACATCCTGATCAGTGGTGGTGGGAGCGGCCTCGTGATCCAAAGGAATCCTCTCGTTAGCCGGCGATCGCCGGAGATGTGATGGGTGCGGGGGTGGACGCTCCGCGGAGGAGTCCTTCGATGGCATCCGCGAGGTCGGTGAGTAAAACCTTCTCCTGAGAGCGAGTGGCGAGACGGCCGGAGTCGCCGAGGCGTCCGCCGACAAAGATGTCGCCCGCCTCCTCAACCTGCCCGTTGAGGCGGACGTTCACGCCTTGGATGCCGATGTCCGCGATGTGGTGCTTGGCACAGGCGTGGACACAACCAGAGACGTGGATGCGTGTGCCCGCTGGTGCCTCGACACCGCGGCGTTCGAGCTCGGTCGCGACACGGAGCGCCGTTCCCTTCGTGTCGATCAGCGAGTAGTGGCAGTAGTCGTTGCCAGTACAGGCAACGAGGTTCCGCCAGATCGACGGCACGTCAGGACGCAGTTCGGTCAGCAGCGGCTCGGCCAGGAGCGTGGGGAGCAACGCGTCTGGTACGTGCGGGATGAGCGCGTTCTGGTCCACGGTGAGGCGAACCTCCCCACGTCCGTAGACCTCGGCGACTCGAGCGAGTTCGCGCAGCGTCGCAGCGCGGATATTCCCGACGGCGACGTGCAGCCACACATAGGACATACCTGGCTCGCGCTGCGGGTGGACGCCCAGATGGTCGCCGGCGACCGCGCTGCGCTCGTCCGCGCCGGCACGACGGAGTGCGTGGCCCACCTCGGCCTCGACAGCATCGCGGAGCCGAGGCTCACCCCACTCTTCGATCAGCCACTTGAGCCGGGCCTGTGTGCGCTTCTCGCGTGGCCCGTGGTCGCGGTAGACGCGCAAGAGTGCGAGGAAGAGTGGCTGTACCTCGGCGGGCTCGACGAAGACATCGAGCGGAGTGGCGAGCCGTGGCGAGGTACCACCGAGGGCGCCACCGACCAGGACGTTAAAGCCAACGGCACCATCGAGTGTCGCAGGGATCAGACCGAGGTCCTGCGTCTGCGCGTGCCCGCAGTCCTGACGGCAACCGGTGATCGAGACGTTGAACTTTCTCGGGAGGTTCGAGTAGGCGCGGTCGCCGAGGTACGGATCCACGAGCGCTTCGACGAGGTCTGTGGCGTCGAAGACCTCGTTCCCATCGATGCCGGCCAGGGGACAGCCCATGATGTTGCGGACATTGTCCAAGCCGGTCTGCTGAGCGAGGACGCCTGCGCTGCGCAGCGCCTCGATCATGCCGGGGACATCGGGGAGGCGGAAACCGCGCAACTGGATGTTCTGGCGGGATGTGACATCTAGATAGGGGTGCGTGCCCGCCTCGGCCAGGCTTGCGATCACGCGCAGCTGGTCAGAGGTTGCGCGCCCTCCAGGCAAGCGGAGCCGCATCATGAAGGTGCCGGGCGTCTGCGGCCGGTGAAAGACCCCGTACCACTTCATCCGCTGGAGGTCGTCGTCCGGGATCTGGTCGACCGGGGTGTCCTCGGCGGCGTAGCGCAGGAGGTCCGGCCAGACGTCCAGCCCGTCCTTTTCCGCCTTCATCGCCTCGAACTTGTTGCTCATTGGTGGCTGACCTCTCCCACCTCGAAGGTACGGAGCGCCAACCAATGGGGGGTTTCGTGACGATGAATCTTCGTTTGCGTCCGTGTGTGCCTGACGTGTCGTGACGGTCACGCTGAGGCGTGCGGAAGATATCGCTCACGCTGCGTTCTCATGACGGCTGTGTGAACGGAGGCTGGAGGCCTGTTTCTCAGTGCATCAGCGCGATGATCTTGTCCCGATCATGGCAGGCGTCGCTGGCGCAGGAGAGATCGGACATCTGGACGAGATTACGCAGTCAGCGCGCGCGCTACGACGGCGACCGTGTGATCGACGTCCGCGTCGGTGTGCGCCAGCGAGAGGAACCACGCCTCGTACTGACTCGGGGGCAGGTGGACGCCGCCTTCGAGCATCGCGTGGTGGAACTTCGCGAAGGCGGCGGTGTCGGCCTGTTTCGCCTGTGCCCAGTTCGTGGGTGGGGCATCGAGGCCAAAGAACAGCGTGAGTAGCGAGCCGGACCGCGCGACGGACACGCGCACCCCGGCAGACTCGATGGCGGCCCGCAGGCCGGTCTCCAGCCGCTCGCCCAGGGCCTCGAGGCGCACGTACGCATCGGGCATTGCGCGGAGGGCGTCGAGGGTGGCGGTGCCTGCAGCCATCGCAAGCGGGTTCCCGGACAGGGTGCCCGCCTGGTAGACGGGGCCAAGCGGGGCAATCATCGACATCAGGTCGCGCCGTCCGCCATACGCCCCGACGGGGAGCCCGCCTCCAATGATCTTGCCGAGGACGGTGAGGTCAGGTCGGATGTCGTACACCGCCTGCGCGCCACCGATCGAGGCGCGGAACCCGCTGATCACCTCGTCGAAGATGAGCAGGGCGCCTTCGGCGTCGCAGAGCGCGCGGAGGCCTTCGAGGTACCCCTCGGCTGGTTCGACGAGGCCCATGTTGCCGGCGATCGGCTCCACGATGATGGCAGCAATGGCGCCGGGATGCGCCGCGAAGGTCGCGCGCACGGCATCGAGGTCGTTGTAGGGGGCAACGAGCGTCTGCGCGGCATAGGCGGCAGGTACACCGGCCGAGTCAGGCAGCGAGAGCGTCGCGACGCCTGAGCCGGCGGCGACCAGCAGGCCGTCCGCGTGACCGTGGTAACAGCCCTCGAACTTCAGGACCAGGTCACGCTTCGTCGCGGCCCGGGCGAGCCGGATGGCGCTCATCGCCGCCTCCGTGCCGGAGGAGACGAAGCGCAGCATCTCGATCGATGGGACGGCCTCGATGATGCGCTCGGCAAGGGCGGGCTCGGCCTCGGTCGGTGCGCCGAAGGAGGTGCCGAGGGGTGCGGCGGCGCGGATCGCCTCGACGACCGCGGGGTGGGCGTGGCCGAGGATCAGCGGGCCGTACGACTGCACATAGTCGAGGTACTCACGGCCGTCGATGTCGGTGATCGTGGCGCCTCGGCCGGAGGCGACGAAGACGGGCGACCCGCCGACGGCGCGGTAGGCGCGCACGGGGGAGTCGACGCCGCCGGGGAGCACGCGTTCGGCGCGCGTCATGGCAGCCAGCGAGCGCGGTCCGGTCACCGGCGATCCTCGCGCAGCCAGCGCGCGGCATCCTTCGCGTGGTAGGTGATGATGATCCCCGCACCCGCCCGCGCGATCGAGGTGAGGATCTCGAGGACGACGCGGCGCTCGTCCAGCCAGCCGTTCGCGGCGGCGGCCTTCACCATCGCGTACTCGCCGGAGACGTTGTAGGCGGCGAGCGGCAGGTCGGTGCGCTCGCGCACGGCGCGGATCACATCGAGGTACGGGAGCGCGGGCTTCACCATCACGATGTCCGCGGACTCCTCGATGTCCGCCTCCACCTCGCGCAGGGCTTCGAGGCCGTTCGCGGGGTCCATCTGGTAGCCGCGGCGGTCGCCGAACTGCGGCGCGGAGTCGGCGGCCTCGCGGAACGGGCCGTAGAAGGCGGAGGCGTACTTCGCGGAGTAGGCCATGATCGGCGTGCTCGCATACCCGGCCTCGTCGAGGGCTTCGCGGATCGCGCCGACGCGCCCGTCCATCATGTCGCTGGGGGCGATGACGTCCGCACCCGCACGGGCGGTGGAGACCGCCATGCGCGAGAGCAGGTCGAGCGACGGGTCGTTGTCGACCTCACCGGTCGCGGTGAGGATGCCGCAGTGGCCGTGGTCGGTGTACTCGCAGAGGCAGATGTCCGCGATGGTCACGAGGGCCGGGTCAAGCCGCTTCAGTTCGCGGATCGCCTGCTGCACGATGCCGTCGTCGGCGTAGGCCTCGGTGCCCTCGGCGTCCTTCGAGGCGGGCAGACCGAAGAGCAGCACCGCGCGCACGCCGAGGTCGCGCAACTCGGTGACCTCGGGCGCCAGCATGTCCACGCTCAACTGGTACTGGCCGGGCATCGACGAGATCTCGTGGCGGATGCCCTGGCCGTGCGTGATGAACAGCGGGTAGACGAACTGCGATGGGTCGAGGCGCGTCTCGCGCACGAGGGCGCGCAGGGCCTCGGTACGTCGCGTGCGACGGGTGCGCGTGAACGGCGCGAGGCGCGTGGCTGCAACCATCACCGGACCTCCGTCCGCGCGGGGCGGCGGGCGTGCAGGAACGCACGCGTCGCCTCGACCAGCCCATCGATCGTATGCGGCTCGGCCACCACGTCCACCCGCAGCCCTCGTTCGCGCGCCGTCTCGGCCACGATCGGTCCGATGCAGGCAATGACCGCCCCGCTCAGGGCGCTGAGGTCACCGCCGAGCATCGAGGCGAGATTGGTTACGGTGGAGGAGGAGGTGAACATCGCCACATCGACCTCACCGGCGCGGAGGGCGGCCAGCACCTCGGCGGGCGGTTCCGCAGGCGGAGCGGCGAGGTAGAGCGTCAGTTCGTCGACCTCGGCTCCGGCGACGCGGAGTGCGGCGGGCAAGGTGTCGCGCGCGCCCTCGGCACGCGGGAGTAGCACACGCGTTCCGCCGACGTGCGGCGCGAGGGCGGTACCCAACGCCTCGCCGATGGCTTCCGTGGGGACGAGGTTCGCGCGCAGGCCTCGGGTGCGGAGGGCGCCCTCGGTGGCGGTGCCGATCGCGGCGATGCGAGTGCGCGCGAGCGCGCGAGCGTCGCCGCCGGCCTCAAACAGTGCATCGACGAACGCCTCGACCGCGTTGGCCGAGGTGAACACCGTCCACCCGTAGACGCCCTCGGTGAGCGCGGCGGCGACGCGCGCGGCGGCCGAGGCGTCCACGCGGCGTTCGAGTTCGATCGCGGGGAGCAGCAGCGGGTACGCGCCCTCGAGGCGGAGCGCCTCGGCAAGCGACGAGGCCTGCGCTCGTGTACGGGTGACGAGGACACGCTTCCCCGCGAGCGGCGCGAGGGCGCTCGGCGCGAGCGACTGCTGGAACGCGGCGACGTCGCCGATCACGAACAGTGCAGGCGCCTCGATCTTCGCGGCTTGGGCGGCCTCGGCGATGGTGGCGAGGGTGCCGGTGACGGCGCGCTGGCGTGGCGTGCTCGCTTCCTGGATGACGGCCGCGGGCGTGGAGGCCGGACGGCCACCCTCGATCAGCGCGCGCGCGATGCCGTCGAGGCGGGCGGCGCCCATCAGCACCACGATCGTGTCGCTGGCACCTGCGAGGCGTGCCCAGTCGACGCCTTCTTGGGGTTTCGTCGGATCTTCGTGGCCGGTGACCACGGCAAACGAGGTCGCGATGCCTCGGTGGGTGACGGGGACACCGCCGAGGGCGAGCCCACCGATGGCCGAGGTCACGCCGGGGATGACGGTGCAGGGGACGCCCGCCTTGGCCAGCGCGATGGCTTCCTCCCCGCCACGCCCGAAGACGTACGGGTCGCCGCCCTTGAGGCGCACGACGCGCCGCCCGGCGCTGCCATGCTGGACGAGGAGTGCGTTGATCTCGTCCTGCGTCAGCGTGTGGTTGTCCGCACTCTTCCCCGCGTCGATCCGGATCGCCTCGGACGGCGCTTCGTCGAGGAGTTCGTGGGGGGCGAGGCGGTCGAAGACGACGACGTCCGCGCGGCGCAGGGCGGCGAGGCCGAGCGCGGTGATCAGTCCGGGGTCGCCCGGCCCCGCGCCGACCAGCCACACGTGTCCGAGGCTCACGCGATCCCACCTTCGAGGGCGACCTTCAGCCGCTCGGCGAGGCCGTGGCCCAACTCCTCGGCGTCCGCGATCCGGCCGGTCGCGTCGCCGAAGATCGGTGCGCCCATGCCATCGCCGGGGGCAAGCATCGCGCGCAGGGCGATCAGGTCGTCTT
This sequence comes from Dehalococcoides mccartyi, assembly GCA_945865925.1. Classification (GTDB taxonomy): domain Bacteria; phylum Chloroflexota; class Dehalococcoidia; order UBA2979; family UBA2979; genus SURF-43. The sequence goes on along the minus strand of CAMBFG010000002.1, from coordinate 25,635 downwards.
CGCGCTGCGCGTACGCGCCCACGCCGAGTTCACACCCGGCGCCGAGGGCGGCGAGCACGGCGCGCTCCGTCGTCGCAGCGAGTCGCGTCGGCGCGTGGTCTGCGGCCTCGATCAACGCGCGGGTAGCTGCGTCGTCCGTGCGGCACTCGATGGCGATGACGCCTTGGCCCGGTGACGGGAGGAACTCGTGCGCCTCGTAGATCTCCGTCGCCTCACCCAGCCGTCCGAGGCGGAGCAGTCCGGCGGCGGCGAGCACCGTGCCGTCGTACTCGCCGCGCTCCACCTTCGCGAGGCGCGTGTCCACGTTGCCTCGGATTTCCACGATCTCGAGGTCGGGGCGCATCGCACGCAGGATCGCGGCGCGCCGGGTCGCGCTCGTGCCGACGCGCGCGCCAGCAGCGAGGTCGCGCAGGCGTCGGCCGCCGCGGCCGACGAAGGCGTCACGCGGGTCGGCACGTTCGAGCATGGCGGCGATGACGAGGCCGAGGACGGGCATCGTGGGCATGTCCTTGAGCGAGTGCACGGCGGCGTCCGCACGACCCTCGCGTACCGCGTCACGGACGGCGGCGACGAAGACACCCTCGCCGCCCATTGCGCTGAGTGGTGTCGCCTGGTCACGGTCGCCACGGGTGCTCACCTCGACGAGTTCGATCTCGACGTCAGGATGGGCGGCGCGGATGGCATCGGCAGCGAGGCGCGATTGGACGAGGGCGAGCGCGGAAGCGCGAGTGGCGAGGCGGAGGCGAGGCACGGGACTCAGTCCGCGTCGGTCGCGCGGGCCTCGTCAGGCCGGGAGTCGAGGCGGAAGAGGTCGCGGACGGTGTCCACGTAGCCGTCCTGGTCGTGGCGCTCGTTGAGCGTGGCGATCGGGCCGGCCAGCAACTGGTTCACCAGGCCGCGTGTCGCCGCCTCCATCAGTTCCTCCACCTGCGCGCGGTCGGCGCCTTCGAGGCGGAGGCGACGCAGCACCTTCGCGACCTCGGCCCGGCGGAGGGCCTCGGTGCGGTCGGTGAGCGCGGCGATCGTGGGGCCGATGTGCAGGCGGGCGCCCCAGGCGGCGAAGCGGGCGGTCTCCTCGGCGACGATGGTCTCGACGGCGGTGACCTCGCTGGCGCGGGCAGTACTCGCGTGGTCGGCGAGCGCCTGCAGGTCGTCGAGGTCGAAGTAGGCGACGCCGGGCATCGTGCGCGCGGCCGGATCGACCGTGCGCGGCATCGCGATGTCGATGATGACGAGCGGTGCGCCGTCACGCGTGGCGAATGCGGCTTCGAGGTGTGCGGTCTCGACAAGCGGAGTTGCGGCACCCGCAGCGCCGATGACGACGTGGGCGCTCGCGAGGGCGGTGCCAAGGGCCGCGAAGGGGACGGCGGAGCCACCGAGGGCTGCGGCGACGGACTCGGCACGCGCGAGCGTGCGGTTGGTGACGACGATGTCGCGTGCGCCAGCGGCGACGAGGGCCTGCGCGGCCAGTTGGCCAGCCTCGCCGGCGCCGACCACGAGGATGCGCGCCGCGGTGAGATCCGGGACGAGCGCGCGCGCCTGCTGCGCGGCGATCGAGGAGACAGAGAGGGCACCGTCGCCGATGCCGGTCTCGTTGCGGGCGCGACGGCCGGTGCGTACTGCCGTGTGGAACAGCCGCGAGATGACGGCGTCCTGCGTCTCCGCACGGACGGCCTCGGAGAACCCGGCACGCACCTGGCCGAGGATCTCTGTCTCGCCGACCACCATCGAATCGAGGCCGCTGGCGACGCGGTAGAGGTGCTCAACGGCCTCGACGCCGTGCCACGTCTGGAGATAGCGCTCCGCGACATCGCCGTCGGTGCCGAACTCGTGCGCGAGGAAGCCGATGACCGGCCCGGCCTCGTGTTCGCCGGAGAGGTACAGCTCCACGCGATTGCAGGTGGAGATCAGGGCGGCGGCACCGAACTGGCCGCGCGCGCGCTTCAGGATGCCGGGGACGTCATCGGCTGGCGGGGTGAGCCGCTCGCGGACGTGGACGGGCGTCGTGTGGTGGGAGAAGCCGGCGGCGGTAATCATCGTGCCGCCTCCCGCCACGTGGGCGAGGCAACGAGGGCCTCCCGGTGCAGGCTTCGGACGATCCGCGCGCGCGCCGCATCGAGGTCGCGCGAGGCGATCAGGCGCAGCACCTCGGGGTCGATCGCCTCCTGCCAGCGGTCGGCGGGGATGCGGTTGGGGCAGGTGTCGCAGAGCAGCGGCGGGGGCGTCAGCGCGCGCTCGCAGCGGCCTGCGCACTCGCGGTCGCCGGCGCGCACCTCACGGCGGATGTCGCCGAGCAGCGTCGCGAGGATCTCGATGTCGTCGGTGAGGAACTCGGTGAGCCGCTCGCGCAGCCAGCGTGCCATGGCGGGGGACGTGCCGGCGGTGGACGCCGCGATCTGCAGCGGCCCCTTGCGTACGACCGAGGGCAGGATGAAGTCGCAGTTGTCGACGTCGTCCGCGGCGTTCACCAGCGTGCCGGCGGCGCGTGCCTCGTCGGCCACGCGGCGGTTCACCTCGCCGTTGTCAGTCGCGACGAAGACGAAGCGCTGGCCGGCGGTGTCACCGTCCTCGAAGGCGCGCGGGAGCCAGCGGACGCGGCCGCCGTCCGCGTAGGCGCGCACGGGGGGGATGAGGTCGGGGGCGACGAGGGTGACGCGTGCGCCGGAGTCCACGAGGCGGCCGATCTTTTCGAGCGCGACATGACCGCCGCCCACGAGGAGGACGGGGATGCCCTCGAGTTCCAGGAAGATCGGGTAGTACCCCACGAGTCGTGCCCTGCTCCGCGGCGCTGCTGCTGCGGTGTCCACTCTAGGTGGCCTCTTCGGTGACGCGCCTCCCGAGGTTCGGGGGGAGTCGCCGAGGATTGGCGACCTTCGGACGGCCCCGTTCGGCCGCCCCGTGATGGCTTAGTCGTCCTCCTCGGTGGCGCCCACGATCATGCCGGCGCCGACGGTGTTGTTGGTGACCTCGTCGATGAGGATGAAGGAGCCGGTCCGACGGTTCTGGGAGTACCAGTCGAGGAACAACGGCTCGGTGGTCTTCAGCCAAACGCGGCCGATCTCGTTGAGCGAGAGGCCGTCGCCGGGCTCTTCCGTCAGCGTGTTGATGTCCAGGCGGCCCTCGACGGACTGGACGACGGCGCGCGCCGAGTGCGTCGTGTGCTTGATGGCATAGCGCGCGCCCGGAGTCAGGCGGCCGCGCTCCGACATCCAGCACACCCAGGCCTCGACTGACCGCGCAGCCTTCGGCGGGTGGTGGACCGAGGCGAGCATGTTCCCGCGCGAGACGTCGACGTCGTCCGTGAGGCGGATGGTGACGGACATCGGTGGCACGGCGACCGCCACGCTGCCCTCGAACGTGTCGATGGCCTCGATATGAGTGCGACGGCCTGAGGGGAGCACCATCACCTCGTCGCCCGGACGGAAGGCGCCGCCAGCAACTGCGCCGGCATAGCCGCGGTAGTCGTGGTGCTCGTTGCTCATCGGGCGGATGACGTACTGGACGGGGAAGCGCGGGTGGTCGAAGTCTTCCGCGTCTGTGACATCGAGGCCTTCGAGGTGCTCGAGCAGCGGAGCACCGTCGAACCAGGGGGTGGACTCCGAGCGGTCGACGACGTTGTCGCCGTTGAGCGCGGAGATCGGGATGAATGTGACTTCCACCTCGCCGAGGCGCTTGGCGAACTGGAGGAAGTCGTCGCGCACCGCCTCGAAGGCCGCGCGGTCGAAGTCGACGAGGTCCATCTTGTTCACGCAAACGACCAAGTGGCGGATCCCGAGGAGCGACGAGATAAACGCGTGCCGGCGGGACTGCTCGACGACGCCCTGACGCACATCGATGAGGATGAGCGCGACATCGGCGGTGGAGGCGCCAGTCACCATGTTGCGGGTGTACTGCACGTGGCCGGGGGTGTCCGCGATGATGAACTTCCGCTTTGGCGTGGCGAAGTAGCGGTAGGCGACATCGATGGTGATGCCCTGCTCGCGCTCGGCGCGCAGGCCGTCGGTCAGCAGCGCGAGGTTTACGTATTCCTCGCCGCGGTTCTGGCTCGTGCGCTCGATGGCGTCCCACTGGTCCTCGAAGATCGACTTGGCGTCGTAGAGCAGCCGCCCGATGAGCGTGCTCTTCCCGTCATCGACGGAGCCGACCGTGGCGAAGCGAAGGAGTTCCACTAGAAGTAGCCCTCGCGCTTGCGGTCTTCCATCGCGGCTTCCGAGAAGCGGTCGTCCGCCCTCGTCGCCCCGCGCTCGGTGATGCGGGTGGCCGCCGTCTCCGCGATCACGTCGTCGACGGTGGCGGCGGTGCTCTGGACGGCCGCGGTACAGGTGAGGTCACCCACGGTGCGGTAGCGCACGGTCTCCATGAATGGCGACTCACCGGGCAGCATCTGGATCAGCGGGCTCGTCGCCATCAGCATGCCGTCGCGGGCGAACACCTCGCGCTGGTGCGCGTAGTAGATCGAGGGCACCTCGATGCGGTCTTCGGCGATGTACTGCCAGATGTCCATCTCGGTCCAGTTGGAGAGCGGGAAGATGCGGATGTGCTCGCCCTTGCGGTGGCGGCCGTTGTAGAGGTTCCACAGTTCAGGGCGCTGGTTCTTTGGGTCCCATTGGCCGAAGTCGTCCCGGAAGGAGTACACGCGCTCCTTGGCGCGCGCCTTCTCCTCGTCACGTCGTCCGCCACCGAAGACGGCGTCGAACTCATGCTTCGCAAGCGTCTCGAGCAGCACGGGCGTCTGGAGACGGTTGCGCGAGGCCCTCGGCCCGGTCTCCTCCACGAGTTCGCCGCGGTCGATCTTCTCCTGCACGGAGCCGACGATCAGGCGGACGCCGAGGTCGGCGACGCGGCGGTCGCGGTACTCCATGACCTCCTCGAAGTTGTGGCCGGTGTCGATGTGGACGACGGGGAAGGGGACGCGCGCGGGCGCGAAGGCCTTCTCCGCGAGGCGAAGCATGACGATGGAGTCCTTGCCCCCGGAGAACAACATTCCCGGGCGCTCAAACTCCGCCGCGACCTCGCGGATGATGAAGATCGACTCGGCCTCAAGGGCCTGAAGGTGCGTCAGCCGCGTGGCCGTGCTGCTCATCCGTCGTGCTCCGGGTCGTCTAGTCGAGGTGCAGGCCGCACTCGACCTTGTCCGAGCCAGCCCAGCGGCCAGCCCGCTGATCCTCGCCCGGCATCACGGCACGGGTGCAGTTGGTGCAGCCCACCGTCGGGTAGTTGCGGTCGTGCAGGATGTTGTACGGCACGTCGTTCGCGAAGATGTAAGCCCAGGAGGTCTTCTCGTCCCAGGTCACGAGCGGGTTCGCCTTCGCGAGGCCGAATTTGCCGTCCCACGTCACTGCCGGCGCGTTCGCACGCGTCTCTGACTGGTCACGTCGGATGCCGGTGATCCAGGCGCGCTTGCCGTCCAGCGCCTGGTGGATCGGCTCGACCTTGCGGATGTCGCAGCATTGGTCCGGGTGCTCTTCCCAGAGCCGCTCCCCGAACTTGATCGCCTGCGCCTCGGGTGTCAGGTCCGTCTTGAACATCTGGAGGTTGATCTTGTCGCCGTACTTCTCGCGCGACTTCGAGATGAAGTCGTGGGTCTCCGGGAACAGGAAGTCCGTGTCCAGGTAGAACACCGGGGTGCCGGGGGCGACCTTTGCCACCATGTCCATCAGCACCGCGTCCGCCGTGTTGCCGAATGCGGAGGCGAGCGTGACGCCCGTCCCGTAACGCTTGAACACCCACTCGAGGATGTCCTCGGGCTTCGCGTTGTGCAGTCGGGCCTCGGCGGCCTCGATGGCGGCGAGTTCGTCGGTGGCTGGTGTGGTGGTCATCGGTGGTTCCCTTCCGGGGCTCTCCCCGGTGAATGGAGCGGGCGGGCCGTCGCCCGCCCCGCACCCTGCGGTCAGGCGCGCGACGCTAAACGGCGCACTCACCCTCGCCGCGCTCAAGGACGTACAAACCTTCGCGCTCCCAGTCGATGAACTCCTGGAAGTTGTCGGTGGCGAACTTCGGCGTGATCGAGAGGTCCTGGACGGCAGCCTCGAACGGCTTCACGCCGACACGGTCGACGTACGCGTTGAACTCCTCGCCCGCCTCACGGCCGGACTCGTACACGCCGATGAACCGCTCGACGGCGACCGGGACACGCTTCGCTGGGATGCGGAGGCGCGCGACGGAGCCGATGCGGAGCGTCTCGCCCTCGCGACGCATGCCGCCGAGGAAGACGTTGTAGGCCGGCACTTGCCGGTCGTCGTTCTTCATGGCTGCACCGTGGAAGCCGATGTTGCCCAGGTGGTGCTGGCCGCAGGAGTTCGGGCAGCCGGAGATGTTGATCAGCACCTTGCGCGACAGCGAGTCGGTGACGTTCATCGTCTGCAGCTGCTCCGTGATGGCGCGGTTGAGGCCCATCGAGGAGGTGATGCCCAGCTTGCAGGAGTCCGTGCCCGGGCAGGACACGACGTCCTCGATGGTCTGGACGCCGGAGCCACCGAGGCCGAGCGGTTGGAGTGCCTGCCAGACACCGTAGAGGTTCGCGCCGGGGATCCAGCGCAGGACGATGTTCTGGTCCTGCGTCATCCGCGCACGCCCACCACCGAAGTCGGTGAGGACCTTAGCGAGGCCGCGGAACTGCGCCGGGTTCAGGTCGCCCTGCGGCACCTTCGCCTCGACGGCGTAGTAGCCGGCCTGCTTCTGGGTGCGGACGTTCTCGTCCACCCACTTCTGGAAGGCGGCGCGGTCACCCGCCGGCACGCTGTTCGCCTCCAGCGTGGAAGGGGCGGGCGCGAGCGCCTGCTCGTCGTCGTTGTACATGAGGGCTTCGAGCGGCGGGATCTGCTGCGCCCAGTCCTGGGCGAGGCGCTCGGCGACCATCTTCTGGAACGCCTCGGCACCCACGCGCTGGACGAGGAACTTCAGGCGGGCCTTGTGGATGTCCTTCCGGAGCTCGCTGGCGTCCTCGAAGATGCGGATGACCGCTTCCGAGTAGGTCAGGAACTTCTCGACCGGGACGAACTCGGAGAGCAGGAGGGCTTCCTTCGCCATGGTGGAGAGGCCACCACCGACGACCATCTTGAAGCCGCGGACTTCCTTGCCGCCCTCGGTGCGGACGCGGGGGATGAAGCCGATGTCGTGGATCGCGGTCATCGCGGCGTCCACCTCGGAGCCGGAGAACGTGACCTTGAACTTGCGGGGGAGCAGCTGCGAGATGGGGTTGCGTACCCAGTAACGCACGAAGGCGCCCGCGTACGGCGTGATGTCGAACGGCTCGTCGTCACGGGTGCCCGCCCACGGGTCGCCGGTGACGTTGCGCACGACGTTGCCGCACGCCTCACGCGAGGAGAGACCGTGGTCGCCGAGGACCTTCAGGAGGTCGTACGCCTCGGCGAGACGGAAGTGGTGGAACTGCACGTTCTGGCGGGTGGTGATGTGGCCCTTGCCGAGCGGGGCGAAGCGCTCCGCGACCTGCGCGAAGCCCTCGAGTTGCTGCGGGGTGACGCCGCCGAAGGGCAGTTTCACGCGCACCATCTGGCGGGCCGCTTGGCGCTGGCCGTAGACGCCCTGCTTCAGGCGGAAGCCGATGAACTTCTTCTCTTCCTGATTGCCGGCAAGAAAGTCCTTCGCTTCGGTGTCGAAGTCGGTGAACTCTTTTTCGATGATGGGGATGACGTGCGGGGCCTGCTGCCGGTCGCTCGTAGTGCTCATCGTCGTGCTCGCTCTCTGGCGCGTGGGGACGCATTCGGTCTGAAGTCGCGCAAGGTTCTCATAACGCTCGTCCGGTGGGGACTGAGTCTGGGAGAGATTTCCCGACGCCTAAACACGAGTATCTTGACCGAACTGGTCATGTATCGGAGTATAGGTCTGCGGTCGAGGGGTGACAAGCCATTCCCCTACACCGTGCCGGTGATTCCGGAATGCCTGCCAACCGCCCCTCGAGGGCGTTTCTCAGGCCCTCTGAATCCCTACCAGACCGATATGGGAACTCGACATGCGGCTCTCTACTCGCGGGGACTACGCCATCCGAGCGGTACTCGAACTTGCCGAGTGCACCGCCGGCGTGCCGTTGCCGCTGCACGAACTCGCCGCACGCGCGGGTGTGCCGGAGAAGTACCTGGAGCAGATCCTGATGCGCCTGCGTGCGGCCCGGATCCTCTCCGCCCGTCGAGGCTCGCATGGTGGCTACCTCCTCGCGAAGCCGGCAGAGGAGATCACGATCGGCGACATCGTGCGCGTCATGGACGGGCCGCTCGCGCCGATCGCGTGCGCGAGTAAGACGGCCTACGAGTCCTGTCCGGCCTCGCGATGTGCGGACGCAGCGAACTGTACGTTGCGCGGGTTTTGGACCGAGGTCCGTGACGCCATCGCTGATGTCGTCGACCAGACGACCTTCGCCGACCTCGCCGCCCGTGCCAGCGAACAACGCGCCACCCAGACCCTCACGTACCAGATCTAGGAGATCGGACATGCCTGACGTCACGCCCGATGTTCGAGAACAAGCCGTCCTGGCGGAGATCCTGCAGTCGATCCGTGCGCTGCGGCACGGCCATGTGCAGGTGATCGTGCAGGACGGTCGTGTCGTGCAGATCGACACGCTGGAGAAGAAGCGGTTCGACCGTGCGATCTAACACGTCCCTCCCGCGCAGGCTGACCGGTCACCCGGAGGCGATCGAAACGTACCGAGCCACTTCGATGCCTCTGACTGGAGACCTGCCATGACACACGTTTCCTCCCTTCGCAAACCCACGTTCCTCGGAACGCTGCTCGTCGCTGTCCTCGCGGCCGTCCTGGTGGCCTGTGGATCGGACGAGGCCGCGCCGAAGGGGGCCGCATCCCCGGATCAGCCCGTCACGCTGCGCCTCGGCTACTTCCCGAATGTGACGCACGCCCAACCGATCGTCGGTCTGGCGAACGGCACGTTCGCGCAGGAACTCGGCTCGAACGTGAAAATCGAGACGAAGACCTTCAACGCGGGCCCGTCCGTGATCGAGGCGATGTTTGCGGGCGCGATCGACGCCTCGTACATCGGCCCGAACCCGGCGATCACCGGCTACGTGCAGTCAGGTGGCAAGGACGTCCGCATCATCGCCGGGGCCACGAGCGCCGGTGCGCTGCTGATCGTGAAGGCCGACTCCGGCATCACGAAGCCCTCGGACTTCGCGGGCAAGCGGATCGCGACGCCGCAGCTGGGGAACACGCAGGATGTCGCCGCGCGCGCGTGGCTGCAGAAGAATGGCCTGAAGGACAAGGACCACGGCGGGAACGTCGATGTCCGTCCGATCGCGAACGCGGACGCCCTCGCGTTGTTCATCAAGGGCGAGTTGCAGGCAGCCTGGGCTCCGGAGCCGTGGGCGACGCGCCTCATCCTCGAGGGCAACGGCAAAGTCTTCCTGGACGAGCGCGACCTGTGGCCGAACGGCGACTTCGTCACGACGCACCTCATCGTGAGTGCCAAATTCCTGGCGGAGCATCCCGCGACCGTCGAGAAACTGCTCCGTGCGCACGTGAAGACGACGCAGTGGATCAACGAGAACCCCGACCAGGCGAAGCAGGTCGTGAACGCTGGCATCAAGCAGGTCACGAGCGCCCCACTGCCCGAGGCAGTGATCAACGGCGCGTGGCGAAACCAGAAGACGACCTATGACCCCATTGCCTCCAGCCTGCGCAAGTCAGCGGACGACGCGTTCGCGCTCGGGTATCTCGGCGAGAAGAAGCCGGACCTGGCGAACATCTACGCGCTCGACCTGCTGAACAAGGTGCTGAAGGAACTGGGCCTCAAGGAAGTCAGCAAGTAGTGGACTGCCCCCGGCCGGCGTCCCTTCGAGGGCGCCGGCCGAGGGTTGAAGCGAGGGTGGCAATGGCGTTGATCGCAGACACCGGACGGCAGGGTGGCGGAAGGGCCTCAGCGGCCTCTGACCCCGAGCCGTTGCTGGCGCTTCGCCACATCAGCAAGCACTTCCGCACGTCGCGCCAGGACACCCTCGCACTCGACGACGTGACGCTCAAGGTGAGGCCGCGCGAGTTCATCTGCATCGTGGGTCCCTCGGGCTGCGGGAAGTCGACGCTGCTCAACATCGCGGCCGGCATCGACACGGACTACCAGGGCGAGGCCGTGTTCGAGGGAGCTCCGATCCGCGGGATGGCGCAGCAGCGCGCCGTCGTCTTCCAGGAGCCTGCGCTCTTCCCGTGGCTGAATGTCCGGGACAACGTGGAGTTCGGCCTGAAGCTGCGAGGCGTTCCGAAGGAGCAGCGTCGGGAGATCGTCGACCGGCAATTGGCCCTCGTGAACCTCAGTCGCTTCGACCGCGCGTACATCCACGAGCTGTCTGGCGGGATGAAGCAGCGCGCCCAGCTCGCGCGGGGTCTGGCCGTCGAGCCGCACGTGCTGCTCATGGATGAACCGTTCGCGGCCCTCGACGCCCAGACACGCGACGACCTGCAGCTGGAACTGCAGTCCGTGTGGGCACGGATTGGCACGACCGTCCTCTTCGTCACTCACAACGTGCGCGAGGCCGTCATCCTCGGTGACCGAGTGGTGGTGATGTCGCCGAGCCCCGGCCGGATCAAGAAGATCATCGATATCCCGCTCGAACGCCCGAGGACGCCCGACGACCACGCCGTGGCCGACCTGGCGGCTGCGGTCCGCTACGAACTTCAGAACGTGGGCGCCGAGCCGGAGCCGCGCTATGCGATCTAGCCGTCTCATCCCTTCGCGCGAGACGGGGCTGAAACTCCTGCGGATCGTCGGGTTCTATGTCGCCGTCATTGCTCTGTGGAGTCTCCTCGGTCGTGTCGAGGTGTGGTCGCCATTCCTCTTCCCGTCCCCGGAGAAGGTGTTTGCCTCGCTGCGGACGAACTTCGCGAACGGGCTGATCCTCGACGGCTTGCAGGCGAGCATGCAGCGCCTGGTCGTGGGCTACGTGATCTCGTTCGTCCTCGGCATGGCGCTGGGGCTGCTCACGGCGGCCTCGAAGTTCGCGAACGAGACGATTGGCGGCGTGGTCCTCGGGTTGCAATCGCTGCCGAGCATCACGTGGCTGCCGCTGGCCGTGCTGTGGTTCGGCCTGAGCGAGACTGCGATCATCTTCGTGGTGCTCATGGGCTCCACCTTCTCGATCGCCATCTCCGCGCGCGCCGGGATGCGAGGCTTGCCGCCGCTGCTCACGCGAGCGGCCGGCACGCTGGGCGCGACGCGCTGGCAGTTGTACCGATACGTCGTCCTGCCCGCGATGGTGCCCTCGATGGTCCAGGGGATGAAGCAGGGCTGGTCGTTCGCGTGGCGTTCGTTGATGGCTGGGGAGCTGCTCTTCGTCTCGGTCGGCCTCGGCCACCTGCTCGACGTCGGCCGCAACCTGAACAACATCAACATGGTGTTCGCGATCATGCTGGTGATCATCGCGGTCGGGGTCGCCGTCGACCGCCTGCTGTTCGGCCGCGCCGAGGCGTGGGTGCGAGAGCGCTGGGGCTTCGCGGCAGCCTGATGGTGACGCCTCGCTAGTACGCGTGGAGGCGGCGCAAACGCCGGAGCAGCGGGGCGCGCAGCGCGAACGCGACGACGAAGCCGAAGGCGAAACCGGCGGCGTGCGCTTGCCAGGCGATGCTCTCGTCGCTCGTCGCGAACTGGCCGAAGAACCACAGGCCGAGGAAGAGCGCGGCGGGCACGGGGATCGGCCAGATGCCTACGAGGCCGAGGATGCGTCGCGTGGGGAACAGCGCGAGGTACGCGCCCAGCACCCCCGCGATCGCGCCGGATGCCCCTACTAGTGGCACTGCCTGATCCGCCTGTAGTGCGACGAACCCGAGCGTCGCGAAGACCCCACTCACCAGGTAGAACGCGAGGTAGCGCAGCCTCCCGAACACCTCCTCGATGTTGTTCCCGAAGAGCCACAGGAACCACATGTTCCCGCCGATATGGAAGAGCCCGCCGTGCAGGAAGAGGCTCACGAGCAGCGGGAGGTAGACGTGCTTCTCGGGGAAGATCGGTTCCCCAGGATCCTCGAGGCAGACGTTCGTTGACACCTCGATGACATCGAGGGGGCGGCCCTGGACGATCTCGCAGGGCACGGCGGCGTTGGCGTAGAGGAACTCGCCCTGTTCGTTGGCGGCGGTCTCCGGATCGGGGATCCAGAACGCGGAGGGCTGCCAGAGGAAGAACACCGCGAGGTTCACGGCGATCAGCGCGAGCGTCACCACGGGCCGGGTGCGAGTTGGGTTGTGGTCCTTGAGCGGGAACAACGCATCCCCTATCCGTGGGCGCAGTCTGTGTGTGGAGCGTATCGCCTGTCATCGTTCGCATGCGCCTCCTATGCTCGACCTCGGAGGCATTCGATGGCTGACGAACCGACCCCGCTCGATGCCCTCCGCAGCGTGTGGGGCGCCGCCGGCGGCGACCCAGGCGACCTCGACCATGTGACTATCGAGGGCACTGACCCGGTGTACCCCTCGCCGTTCCGCGTGGGGACGCTGGCGGCGGCGAGCGTTGCGGGTGCGGCGCTGGCGGCCGCCCGTGTGTGGCACGAGCGCACAGGCCGATGGCAGCGCGCGACGGTCTCGATGCGTCACGCAGCGGCCGCGTTCCGGAGCGAGCGCTACTTACGCGTCGAGGGCGCGATGGCCGAGGACCTCTGGGATCCGTTCTCGGGTTACTACCGGACCGCGGATGACCGCTGGGTGCAGTTGCACACCAACTTCCCGCACCACCGCGAACGCGCGCTCCGCACCCTGGGTCTGGACGCCGCGAAGACGACCGACCGCGCCGACGCCGAGCGCGCGATGCTCGCGTGGAACAGCCAGGCGTTCGAGGACGCGCTCGCCGAGGCCGGCGGCTGCGGCTACCTCGCACGGACACCGGAAGAGTGGCGGGCGCATCCGCAGGCACGCGCGCTGGCCTCGCTGACGCCCATCGACATCGAGGTCATCGGGAAGGCGCCGTCGCGTGCGTTTGCTGCTGACGCCTCGATGCCGCTGAGCGGGGTCCGCGTGCTGGACATGTCGCGTGTGGTGGCCGGGCCAGTCGCGGGGCGCACGCTGGCGGCGTACGGCGCGGACGTGATCCGGATGGGAGCGGCGCACCGCGCGGACGTGATCCGGATGGGAGCGGCGCACCTCCCGGAGATGGCGCTGCTGGTCATCGACACGGGGTTTGGAAAGCGCTTCGTCCACCTCGACCTGCGGACGTCTTCGGACCGCGCGCGGTTCGAGGCGCTCGTGGCGTCGGTCGACGTGGTCGTGCAGGCGTACCGGCCGGGCGCACTGGATGCGCTGGGCTACGGGCCGGATGACCTCGCGCGGCTGCGACCGGGTGTCGTGGTGGTCTCACTCTCCGCGTGGTCGCACGAAGGTCCATGGGCGGGCCGTCGAGGGTTCGACAGCCTGGTACAGACTGCCTCCGGGATCGTGATGGAGGGCACCGCGTGGGCGCGGAGCGAGCGTCCGATGCCGCTGCCTGCGCAGGCGCTCGATCACGCGACGGGGTATCTCGCCGCTATGGGGGCGATGCTCGCGCTGGCGCAGCAGGCGGAGCAGGGCGGCTCACGTCGAGTGCGTGTCGCGCTCGCGCGTACCCGCACGTGGCTCGACGGGTTGGGCCGCGTCGACGGCGCAGGTGTCGCGGATCCGAAGGCGAGCGATGTGGTGGACCTGACGCAGGAGATGGCGAGCGACTTCGGGCGGCTGCGTTTCATCACGCCGCCGGGCAGCCTCGATGAGACGCCGCCGAGGTGGACTCGCCCACCGGGTCGACCGGGCGCCGAGCCGCGCTGGTCACTGACCACATAACTGACACAACTTTGGGATTGCGCTCTACCTGACCGCGCGTCAGGGTAGAAGTATGGCGATCAACGCAGCGGCCTCCAGACGAGTCGTGCGAGCCCCACGCCGCCCAGACCGCCTGCCCGAACTCGACATTCTTCGCGGCATCGCGGTGCTGGCGGTGCTCTTCCTGCACTCGTACTTCCGCATGTGGCCGGAGGTCACCGAGGGTGAGCGCATGGCGTTGCGGGTCTCGCACCTGTTCGCCCACGGTGCGGTGCCGGTCTTCCTCTTCATCTCCGGTTTCCTGCTGGCGCGTGACCGGTCGCCCTCGTTCGGTGCGTTCGTCCGAAGGCGGCTCCAGCGGATCGCTGTTCCGGCCGTGGTGTGGATGACGCTGGCGCTGGCCTACGAAGCGTGGCGTGCGGACGGACTGTCGAGCGCGCTGCTGCGCCGCTTTGTCCTGTTCGACATCGAAGGGCAGTTCTACTTCATCTTCGTCCTCGGCGTGCTGATGGCCGCGGCGTACCCGCTGCGTCACACGTCGACGCGCGTGCTCACCCGTGTGACGGCGGGGTCGTTCCTGCTCGGCCTCGGTGTCGTCGCGTGGTACGAGCGGCAGCCGATCACGGGTGACCTGGCGGTGTTCGCGTACCGGAACCCGGCGATCTGGGCGTTCTTCTTCGTCTTCGGGCTGTTCGCGTATCGCCTGCGTGGCGGGGTGCCGTCGTGGGGCCGCGATCTCGAAGTGCTGGCGGGCCTTGGCATGGTCGTGACGTTCGGTGCGTACTTCTGGCAGGGTGAGACGCGTGGCTATCCCACCTCGTACTTCGGGGTGACGGTGTTTGTGTTCAGCAGCCTGGGGCTGGTGGTGTACCCGGCGCTCGTGCGGCTCGCCCTCCAGACGAACATTGGCCGGCTGGTGGCGTGGCCGTTCGCGTGGATTGCCCCGCTGTCATTCGGCATCTTCCTCGTGCACCAGCCGTATTTCCTCGGCTGGCTGTCGTCCAACGCCGTGATGGGCACCCGCTTCGAGGCGTCGTGGAGTCAGCTGATGGTGGCGAACTTCGTTGTGGGCGCGGTCGGGTCGCTGGGGTTCGTGTGCGCGGTCGACATGCTGTGGCCACGCCTGGCCTCGCTCGTACTCGGTGTCGACCGGCCGTCGCAACCTGGCGACATCGAGGGTGACGCGGAGCGGGCCGCCCGCGCGGCGGTCAGGGTGGCCTAGAGCTCGACGATCACGCCGCCGATGGTCTTTGCAGGTGCGACCCACAGCGTGGCGGGGGCGGGCGGAGGGGCTTCCGGGTCAGGTAGATCCTCCCAGCCGTCCGGGAACGGGATGATGCGCATCCCCACCTTCCACTGCCCATCCTGCGGCCCGCCCATCGTCATCGCGTTCTCCCAGTGCCCTTCGCACAGCGCAACGCCGGTAGGCACGTGGCGATGCAGCGCGGGCTTGAAGCACGGGTCGATTTCGTTCAGGCAACAGTTGTCGACGCCGAAGGGGCGGATGGCCTGGTCGCAGAGGATGCGGTCCGGATTGAGTGGCATCGTGGGCTCCTCGATGCGTGATGGCGTGGGTCACAGTTTACTGGAGATGAAGAACGGGCGGAGGCTTTCGCCCCCGCCCGTCTCGAGGTGAATGGAACCGGCTGAGGCTTACGCCCGGCCGGGGTTCGTGCCCTCGTCCAGCCAGACCGAACGGGCCTGGTCGTTGGCGTAGCAGGTCCAGGGGCCAGCCAGCCCGTGGCCGCGGTAGTTCAACACGTAGTTGTGGTACGCGTTGCGCTGCAGGGCCACCGGCCACCAGGCCTGGTAGACCTTGTCGTGGATCAGGGTGTTGATCTGGTTCCAGATCTCCTTCTGCGCGGCCAGGTTCGGCTCAGCACGCTGCTTCAGGAGCAGTGCGTCCAGCGCCGGGTCCTCGATCGAGCCGTAGTTCAGGCTCCCCTTCGAGTGGTAGAACGGCGACAGCCACTGGTCCATGGAGTAGCCCGGAGGACCCCACAGGAAGCCGATGAGCTCCTTGTAGTTGCGGTCGGACATCAACGTGACGTGAGTCGGGTTGTCGAGGTCCTTCCAGGTGATCTTCACTTCCTTGAGGTTGTTGTTGATGCTCGGGATCACGATGCCGGAGAACTGGTTCTTGTTGTAGAACGAGGCCAGTTCCATCGTCAGCGGCTTGGCCGTGGTGTAACCCGCGGCCTGCATCATCTTCGAGGCTTCAGCCGCGTTGAACTGGTACCAGGGACCGTTGACCTTGGCCGTCGGGTACTTGTCGTACATGAACGACCACGGCATCGGCGACTGTGAGAACGGCCCTTCAGGGTTCTGGTTGTCACCGCCGTTGTTGGCGAGGTCGAAGTCCTTGCGGTCGAACGCGAGCGACAGGGCACGGCGGATGCGCTCGTCCTTGAAGATCGGGTTCTTCATCTGGTACTGCCAACCGTTGACGTTGGCACCACGCGACACCGGAGCCGTCTGGCCCACCATGTCATCGTTGTTCTCAGTGAAGGCGTCCGCGAACGTCTTCTTGTCCGGCGCCGAGTAGTCGAAGTAGTTGTCCGTCTTGAAGCCAGCGCGGGCTGCGTTGGCGTCGTCCTGGACGTACATCTCGACCTGGTCGACGTACGGCAGACCGTTCTCAAAGTAGTCCGGGTTCTTCGTGAACACGGAGCGCTGCTTCTTGGTCCATTCCTTCTGGATGAAGGGGCCGGTACCCATCGCCTTCTCCTGGCGAAGGGTTTCGTTGTCGATCAGTTCCTTCATGTAGAGGTACGACCACGCGGCGACTTCCTTGGGGAAGTCGTTCTTCGGGCCGCTCAGCGTCACCTTGACGGTGTACTTGTCCGGCGTCTCGGTCTTGGTGATGTCCGAGAAGACGTCCTTCTGCGAACCGGCGAGGTAGAGCTTGATGCTCTGGACCACGTCTTCAGCGTTGAACTCGCGGCCGTTCAGCGGAGCCACGTTGTGCGTCTTCACGCCCTTGCGGAGGCTGAACGTCCACGTCTGGCCCTTGTCCGGGGACTCCCACTTCTCGGCGAGGTCGGGTTCGATCTCGATGTTGAAGGGGTCGGCCAGGGCGCCGAGCTTGGCGCGGGTCAGCTTGTTCGTGACCAGGGCCTGCGTCATGTAGATCGTGCATGACAGCGTGCGCGAGAGGTCCATGCGCGGCGGGTCGAGGTAGCGCATCTTCAAGGTGCCGCCGTACTTGGCGTTCACCTTCGGGTTGCGCTCGGCCGCCGATGCCGGCACGGCACCTTCGTACAGGCCTGGCTTGACGCGGACCTGGTCCTTCGGGACCGCGGTGCCGCCGGTGTCGGCCTGCTGGCCGCCCTCCTTCTGCGCGTCCTGGATGCGGCTGGCGTCCCCGCCGGCTGCACCGGTGTCAGTCTTCTTGCCACCGCAGCCGATCAGCGCAGCGCCGGCGAGGCCCGCGAGGCCCAAACCGGTACCGCGAAGTGCGGTGCGCCGGCTGACCCGGCTCTTCCAATAGTTCGACTCCACGTGCGTCCCTCCTTACCCAGCGCGCCGCCTCGACGCATTGGGCTATCCCTCGGGCCCTACTCCGCCCACGTAACTTCCCCACGTGAGCGGAAACCGGACTTAAGGGAGATACGCGCGGACGGGAGGCACGGATGTACCGCGCACTGTTCCGGCCGTGCCCCCTCGACAGATCCGGACGATAATATTGTTGATGCTGCGTAGCAACTCGCACCCGCCGCTACGATCCCGGCCATCGAGGCCAGCCCCGGCAGGGGAGAAGGCGGTCCCTGGATGCGTGTAACGCTGGTACCCAACCTTCGGCGCCCCGGCGTCGGACGCCTGCCCGAGCCGGATGGGCGGCGCGCGTCCCTGCCCGAACACGGACGCCTGTGCCCCGTCCTGGAAGACGCCAATCGCACCGGCTACCTCGTCTTTCCGCCACTTGAGGCCCGGGAGGCGTTCCAGGTCCGCTATCTGGAAGAGAACCTGTATCAGGCGACAATGCTCCGAGACCCGGGTGGTGGCCGGCCGCCAACCGTGGTGTTCGCGGCCGAAATACGCCCCGCCGCCGGCGCTCCCGGCGCCGAGGTGCGCGATATCCGGCACGTGGATCGAGCGTCTGGCCTCGACGAGGCGGGTGCGCTCGAACTGCTCGACGCCCTCACAACGAATCTGAATGCCCCGCCGGGCGGCATCGGTATCCGTGGCGCGTTCGATTTCGTGACGACCGAGGGCTGGGACACCCTCTATCTGGGTGTCGTCAATGAAACGGCCCGCCCACAGATCCCCGTGCTCACCGCGCGCATCGAGACGGACTGGTACCCCCAGAACACCGAGTTCCGGTATGCAATGCAGCCGGGGGACGTCCTGATGGTGAACGGTGGAGCGCCGATCGGGCAGGTGTTCTTCGTCCCTCGAGAGGCCATTAGCCTCGCGCCGGCCTCAGAGGCGGACGTCGCCTTGTTCCTGGAGCGCCAGGAACGCTACTGGGCGGAGCGCGCAGAGAAGGAACGGACAACGCCGTACGGGGCGCTGATTGCCCACCACTACCGCGACCTACAGCGGCTCAATCGGAACCCGGACGCCTCAGACTCGGGGCAGCCGTGAGTGACCTCGGGACACGGGAGACATAACAGAAGGGCGGGGCATTGGCCCCGCCCTTCTGTTCGGATCGTGAGAAGCAAATCGCGGCTACGCCCGACCGGGGTTCGAACCCTCGTCCAGCCACATGGTGCGGCTCTGGTCGTTGGCGTAGCACAGGTAGTTGCCCGCGAGACCGTGCGGGCGATAGTTCAGCACGTAGTTGTGCCAGGCGTTCCTGTTCAGCGGCACCGGCCACCAGGCCTGATAGACCTTGTCGTGGATCAGTGTGCTGATTTGGTTCCAGATCTCCTTCTGCGCAGCGGGGTTGGTCTCTGCCCGCTGCTTCAAGAGCAGCGCGTCCAGCGCGGGATCCTCGATGGAGCCGTAGTTCAGACTGCCCTTCGAGTTGTAGAACGGTGAAAGCCACTGGTCCATCGAGTAGCCCGGAGGGCCCCAGAGGAAGCCGATGATGTCCTTGTAATTCCTCGTCGACATCAAGGTGACGTGCGTGGGGTTGTCTAGGTCCTTCCAGGTGAGCTTGACCTCTTTGAGGTTGTTGTTGATGCCGGGGATCACGACTCCCGAGAATTGGTCTTTGTTGTAGAACGACTGGAGTTCCATCGCGAGCGGCTTCGCCGTCGTGAACCCCGCGGCCTGCATCATCTTGGAGGCTTCTGACGGGTTGAACTGGTACCAGGGGCCGTTGACCTTGGCCGTCGGGAACTTGTCGTACAAGAACGGCCACGGCATCGGCGACTGCGAGAACGGCCCTTCGGGGTTCTGGTTGTCACCGCCGTTGTTGGCGAGGTCGAAGTCCTTGCGGTCGAAGGCCAGCGACAGGGCGCGTCGGATGCGCTCGTCCTTGAAGATCGGGTTCTTCATCTGGTACTGCCAACCGTTGACGTTGGCGCCGCGCGATACCGGAGAGGTTTGGCCCACCATGTCGTCGCTGTTCTCTGCGGACACGTCGGCGAACTGCTGCTTGTTGGTGCCGCTGTACTCGAAGTAGTTGTCGGTCTTGAAGCCGGCACGCCATGAGTTGGCATCGTCCTGCACGTAGAGCTCGACCTGGTCGACGTACGGCAGTCCGCTCTCGAAGTAGTCCGGGTTCTTCGTGAATACGGAACGCTGCTTCTTGGTCCACTCCTTCTGGATGAAGGGGCCCGTACCCATCGCCTTCTCCTGGCGAAGGGTCTCGTTGTCGATCAGCTCCTTCATGTAGAGGTAGGACCAGGCGGCGACTTCCTTCGGGAAGTCATTCTTGGGGCCGCTGAGCGTCACCTTGACGGTGTACTTGTCTGGCGTCTCGGTCTTCGTAATGTCCGAGAAGACGTCCTTCTGCGAGCCTTCGAGATACAGCTTGATCGTCTGGACGACGTCTTCGGCGTTGAACTCGCGACCGTTGAGCGGGGCGACGTTATGGGTCTTCACGCCCTTGCGGAGGCTGAAGACCCACGTCTGGCCCTTGTCTGGGCTCTCCCACTTCTCAGCGAGGTCGGGCTCAATCTCGACGTTGAACGGGTCGGCCAGCGGGCCCAGCTTGGCGCGAGTCAGCTTGTTCGTGACGAGCGCCTGCGTCATGTAGATGGTGCACGACAGCGTGCGCGCCAGGTCCATCCGCGGCGGGTCCAGGTAGCGGAACTTCAGCGTTCCGCCGTACTTGGCGTTCACTTTCGGGTTGCGCTCCGCAGCCGATGCCGGCACGGGGCCCTCGTACAGGCCCGCCTTGGTGCGCACCTGATCCTTTGGCACCGGAGTACCACCGGTCTCTGCCACCTTGGCACCGACGCCCTTGCTGACGTCCTGCAGGCGACCGGCATCACCACCCGCAGACGTCGCGTTGTCCTTTCGACCACAGCCGATGAGTGCCGCAGCCGTCAGGCCCGCGAGCCCGACGCCGGTGCTGCGCAGCGCCACACGCCGGTTGACACGGCTCGTCCAGTAGTTCAACTCCACGTTGTGCCCCTTCCCACCGAGGCGACAAGACGCCGCGCCGGTACGAAACCCGCTTCGTTAAGCGGCGCCGTTGTAGCACTGGGTTGTCGAATGGTTGTGGTCACATACACAATGCATGTGATGATGAACGATGGGTTCATCGTCGCTGGGACGCCATGCCGCTAGGTTCTGGGGCAACGCTGTGCGGGCGCCGATTGCGCCATCATTGCCAGGGATGCGTAGGGCTCAATCGGAATCTGGAAAACGGTTGAATCCTCCCCCTTCGGGACAACGTACTGTGGGTATCAGTGTTGTGATGCGGGTTCAGCCCGTGCTATACACAGGCACCCCCGGCGACGTGGGGTGTCCCGCAGGCGGCCATTTCGAGGGGAGCAGGCCACCCGTGCAGAGGTACTTAATCCGACGTCTGATCTTCATGGTGCCCACGCTCATCGTGATGTCCATGTTCACGTTTGGGCTTCTTCGGCTGATGCCTGGTGACTTCATCACCGCGCAGATGGCGGAAGCGCGCGGCGCAGACCAGGCGCAGATCGAACGCTGGCGGCGCGAGCTTGGGCTCGACCGGCCGGCGTACATCCAGTACTTCCGCTGGACCGGTGGCCTGATCAAGGGCGACTGGGGTCAGTCGTACTGGCAGAACGAGCCAGTCCTGAAAGTGATCCGGCGCACGCTTCCCACCTCCCTGGAGTTGGGGAGCATCTCGATCCTCATCGGGGTCATGATCTCGGTGCCAGTCGGTGTGCTCTCGGCAGTGAAGCAGAACACCTGGATGGACTACCTGGGTCGAAGTATTTCGATCCTCGGGATTTCGATTCCGAACTTCTTCCTGGCAACACTCGTCATTATTTACGGCGCTCGGTGGTTCGGATGGTTCCCGCCACAGACGCCACAAAAGCTCTTCGAGGATCCGATCGGCCATGCGCAGCAGTTCTTGCCGGCGGCCTTCATCCTGGGCGCGGCCCTGTCGGCGCAGAACATGCGACTCATCCGCACCACGATGCTTGAGACGATCCGAGCGGACTACGTCCGGACGGCCCGCGCTAAGGGTCTGAAGGAGAGCGCGGTCATCTTCAAGCACGCGTTCCGCAACGCCCTGATCCCCGTCGTCACGCTCCTCGGCTTCCAGATCACGATCACCATTGGTGGTTCCGTGGTGGTGGAGCGCGCCCTGAGCGTGAACGGCATGGGGCGAGCGTTCATCGATGCGGTGCCGCAGCGAGACTTCCCGCTGGTGCAGGGGATCCTGCTCCTGCTCGTGGGCGTGACGTTGCTCATCAACCTGCTGGTCGACCTGTCGTACTCGTACCTCGACCCGCGCATCCGGTACGGATAGCAATCGCCGAACCTCCAGAGGGAATTTGAGGGGAGATAGCATGACATCAGCAGCACCCACGGTTGAGGTAGGGAAATCGACCTATCACGAACCGACCGGTTTTTCGAAGACTATGGGTGGGATCAAGCACTTCGCACGGAAGCGGACGTTTGGCTTCATCGCCGGCCTGTTCTGTGTGTTCATCGTGCTCGTCGCGATTGGCGCAGCGACCGGCATCCTGACGCCCTACGACCCGACCGCAGTTCACGGCGCTGACCGCCTGCTGCCGGTCGGCTCCTACTCCGTCGACGGGACCCGCCTCTACCTGCTGGGGACGGACGAGTTCGGGCGCGACGTGTTTAGCCGCCTGATGAAGGGCGCCCAGCTCTCGCTGTACTTCAGCATCGGCGTGACCGTGTTCTCGATGTCGATTGGCAGCACGCTCGGACTCATGTCCGCCTACTTCGGCGGCAAGTTCGACCTCATCCTCCAGCGCGTCGTGGACGCCGTCCAGACGCTCCCGCTGCTGGTCCTTGCGGTGGCGCTGGTGGCCATCCTGGGTGCCGGCATCTGGAAGGGCTTCTGGGTGCTGGCCGTCCTCTCGATCCCGCGCCCGCTGCGCGTGATCCGAGGGTCCGTACTGTCCGTGCGCGAGGAGCTCTACATCCTCTCCGCGCAGAGTCTGGGTGCGACCAACAATCGCGTCATGTTCCGGCACGTCCTGCCGAACGTGATGGCGCCGATGATCGTCCTCGTCTCCTACGCCGTCGCCATCACCGTGGTGACGGAGGCGTCGCTCTCCTTCCTCGGCGTTGGCGCTCAGCCGCCTACCCCGTCCTGGGGCGTGATGCTGACAGGTTCCGGGCAGGCGTACTTCCAGACAAACCCGCGTCTGGCGCTCCTCCCCGGCTTCGCTATCTCGAGCATGGTGTTCGCCGTCAACATGTTTGGCGACGCCCTCCGCGACGAGCTCGACCCCCGCATGCGAGGCACGTAGCCCGCAGCCGCAGATGCAACACAGGGGCCCGCGCAAGCGGGCCTCTGCTGTTGGCGGGGTCGAGGGCCGCCCGCCAGATCCCGTCCCGCGAGTACGATGCGTCGCGTAGCCCCTCGGAGGCGCCCATGCGACTGCCCGTCCAACTCCAGCCCGGTGAGAAGGTCGTGCTGACCGTGCGCCGGCACTGGTCGTTCCTCGCGCTACCGCTCGCTGTCACGCTGCTGCTGGGCCTCGTACCGGTGGCGTTCTTGCTGAGCATCATTGGTACGACCGACTGGTCGACGAGCGTGGACCGGCCCTTGATGGGCCTCGTAGCGGCCATCCTGGTGATCGCCGGGATCCGGGCGTACTTCGTCTGGTACGCGTGGGTCCACGATGTGTGGGTCGTGACGAATCAACGGCTGGTGGACGGGCAGAAGCGCCACTGGTTCAGCGAAGAGGTCTCGACCGCTGACCTGCAGCACGTGCAGGACGTCGCGCTTGATCGTCATGGCTTTTTCGCGACCGTACTGAAGTTCGGTGACCTCCGAGTGCAGACGGCGGCGGAGGTCGCTGACTTCCTTCTTCGAGGGATTCCGAAGCCCCAGGACGTCCTCGCAGTCTTGGACCGGACGCGTGACGCGGCTCGTCGAGAGTCTCCGTCCACGCTCTAGTCGGCCTTCGACTTGCCGTCTCGGCACGCGCCCGCGACGATGGATCGTGCGGCGAGCATCTCGGGGGTAGGGATGTCGGTTCGCGGACCCAGTCCGAGGTTTGAGCGTGCGCCCGTCCGCACTCGATCGCGCGTGACCTACGCCGCGCGGCCTTCCCCTGCGCGCCACCTCAGATGGATCCTCCCGCTCGCGGTATTGCTCGGTGTGGCGCTCTTCGTCTTTGTGGCGACGACGCGCGTGCGCGGCCCTTCGACCGCAGCGGCGTCCGGGGACGAGATCAGGGCGGCGGGGATGCAGGGAACCCGGCCGACCAAGGGGTTGCTTGCTGCGCGAGGGCCGGCACCCCGCCTGGAACCCTCGAGCGCGGGAGCGTTGCCGGTGATTCCGGCGCGCGCGTACGTGCTGATCGACGAGGCGTCCGGTGCCATCCTCGCGGAGTCGGGTGGCACCCGCCGTCTCCCGCCAGCCAGCGTGACCAAGATCGCGACCGCGATCCTGCTCCTCGAGCTGGGCCACCTCGATGACACCATCACGATCGATGCGGACTTCAGCACGCTGGACCCCGACAGTTCGAGCATGGGGCTGAGCGTCGGCGATCGATATTCGTTCCGCGACCTGCTGTACGGGCTCATGCTTCGTTCCGGGAACGATGCGGCGCTGGCGATTGCGCAGGCGGTCTCCGGTGACGAGGCGCGCTTCGTGAACACGATGAACGCACTCGCCGCACGCCTGGAGCTCCCCGACACGCACTTCACTGACCCGCACGGCCTCGGTGGCCCGCAGCACTACACGTCGGCACGCGACCTCGCGAGTCTCGCCCGGTACGGTTTCACGCTCCCCGGGTTCGCCGAGGTCGTCCGGACAACGCAGTGGGATACGCACGGGTCGGAGCGCACGGAACTCTGGAACTCCAATGTGTTCCTGTACATGTATGACGGGGCCGACGGCGTCAAGATCGGCTACACCGAGGAGGCGGACCGCACCCTCGTGGCATCGGCGACGCGCGATGGGCGCCGCCTGATCGCGGTCGTGCTCGGCGATAGTTACGCCGCGACACACGCAAGCCAGTTGCTGGACTGGGGCTGGGCCTCCGCCTGCTGGCCGACCACGGCCGGCACTTGCGGTCGCATCACGCCGAGGGACTGACGAGGGCTAGTACTGCCCAGTGATGATCGGCGTGGTGGACGGCGCGGTACGAGTCCCGTCCGGCTCGACCGTCACAGCGATCGTGTCGCCTCGAGTGAGGCGCACGGACACTGCCCAGGACCAGGGACCTTCGCGGTCCGCGCCCACGACGCAGAGCGACTTCGGCGGCTGGCCCTCATGGAGCAGCCAGACCTGGTAGACCTCGCTGCCCGGACGTGCGGGCATCCCGCCGAGGCGGATGTTCGCGTTCGTGCCGTCGCCAACGCTCAGGTCGAAGAACGCGCCGCTCGTGGCATTCCGCACGGCGAGTTGCTGCGGGGGCGGGCTGCCCCGGTCGAACGCACCCGTGTATCCGAGGACGGCGAGGACGATGGCTGCGGCAGCAGCGCCGGACAACACCCCGGGGATCCAGCGCCGGTTCTTACGTCGCACCTCTAACCGCGCGATGTCCAGGACGCGAGCGCGCAGTTCCGGCGAAGGCTCCGCCTCTGGCGCCGCGGAGGCGAGGGCGAGTACCGCGGCGCGGGCGCTCGCGTACTCCTCGTGCCAGTGCTCCGCGAGGTGGGTCTCGATGGCGGCCCGCTCGTCCGCATCCAGCAGGCCCAGTGCGTACGCGCCGGCGAGTTCAGCCACCTCGTCGCACGTGAGCGGGTTCACGAGGCGGCTCCGAGGCCGAGGGAGCCGCGCAGCGCTCGAATAGCGTGATGCATGCGGCTTTTCACTGTCCCCAGCGGTACGCCGATGCGTTCCGCGATCTCACGGTGCGACAACTGGGCGAAGTACGCCAGTTCCACGGCCTCCCGATGCTCCGGCGACAGCGATTGGAGCGCTGTCCGCACGCGTTCCCCCTCCATTGAGGAGATTGCGGCATCCAGCAGGTCGACGGCGTGCAGGTCGACGCGGTCGGGGACGGTGTCGCCAGACTCGCGCTGACGGATGCGGACGCGGACGGCCTCCACGGCGCGACGGTGGACGATGGTGAGCAGCAGGCCCTCCACGGAACCTCGGTCAGGGGAGAGACGGTCAGCCTGCCGCCAGAGGGCCAGGTAGCCCTCCTGCACGGCGTCCTCAGCAGCGGCTGTGTCGCCGCTCAGGACGCGCAGGGCCAGACCGTAGGCGCGGCGGTAGGTGGCGTCGTACAGGTCGGCGAGGGCGTCCGGGTCGCGGCGACGGAGGCGCGCGATGAGGTCTTCCACGCCGCGCCACCTTCCGTCTCGCGCGCCGCACGGGCGCATCGAGCGGAATTGTAGGCCGGGGTGGCGGAGCGAGCG
>CAMBFG010000001.1 GCA_945865925.1 Dehalococcoides mccartyi | reverse complement strand
GAGGTCGAGGAGCACCTTCGTGGTGTCGCCGTCGTCCGCGATCCGCGTCGCCAGCACCGCCAGCGGCGTAAGCGCGAACTCCGAGGCGAGCGTGGCGCGCAGCGCGCTCGGGAGGTCGGTCATCGCCTCGAAGTCGGTCACGCCTCGTTGCAACGCCCAGCGGGAGATCTGCGCCGTGCGGTAGCCCGGCTCACCGTGCTCGGCGAGCCACGCGGTGAGTTCGTCCTTTGAGAGGTCGAGCAAGTGGCGCATGGCTTCGATCCTACGCGCCTAGCCGCGAACCGATGAACGTGCGGTCACCATTCAGGTACGCCTCGATCGGTGTGGCGCGTTTCCCGGGCCGCTGGATGTCGAGGAGCGCCAGCGCCCCCTCGCCACACGCCACCAGCGCCCGCACGGTACGTCCGGGCAGCAGCGAGGGCAGCGGCACCCCGTCACCGGCCACCACCGTGCCGGGCAGCACATCGAGGCTCACGGCGAGCGGCCACGCCGCATGGATCGTCAGCGGCTCGCCTCGGTAGGTGGTGAACGCTGTGGGCCACGGCTGGAAGGCGCGGATGGCACGGTCGATCGCGGTCGCGGAGTGCGACCAGTCGATGCGGCCGTCCTCCTTCGCGAGTTTCGGCGCGAACGTAACCAGCGAGGCGTCCTGAGGGATCGAGGTGATCGCGCCCGCCCCCCAGCGCGGCAGTACGTCCGCGAGCAGCCTCGCACCGGCCTCGGCGATGTGCTCCGTGAGGGTGTCTGTGGTGTCCAGCGGGCCGATGGGGATGCGCGCCTGCGCGACGATGGGGCCGGCATCTACCTCGCGGACGACCTCCATGATCGTGGCGCCGCTCTCCGCGTCGCCGGCGAGGATCGCGCTCGCGACGGCCGAGGCGCCTCGATGCCTCGGTAGCAGCGAGGCATGGATGTTGAGCACGCGGTGCGGGAATAGCGCGAGGAGGTACGAGGGGAGAATGTGGCCGGAGGCCGCGACTACACCGACGTCCGGGCGGAGCGCGCCGAGCACCTCGGCGGTGTCGCGCCGTACGCGTTCGGGCTGCAGGATCGTTGCCACGCCCGCTTCGACCGCGAGTGCCTTCACGGGTGTCGCGAGGGCAGCGCCGGAGCGCCCGCGTGGCCGGTCAGGCTGCGTCACCACCGCGACGACCTCGGCGTTGACGAGGTCAAGGCACGCCCGCAGCGAGGGGACGGCGTACTCCGGCGAGCCGAAGAAGACGATGCGCATCGGTCGCCTCTCCGTCGCTACGGCAGTTGCCAGAGGTGGACGTCACGGAAGCGGCTGCCGGGGGTGAAGAGCACGCCCGCCGTGAACCCCTGCAGCCCGGCAGGCAGCACATACGGCCGCTGGGGGTAGTAGAGCACGACGCTTGCGGCCTGTCCGGTGAAGCGCGCCGTGAACAGCCCGTACAACTCGCGCCGTTCGCGCGCGTCGAGGTTGGTGCGCGCGGTCTCGAGGAGTACGTCGGCCTCGCGATCCTGGAAGCCTGCGACGTTCGCGCCCCCACCGCCCACCTGGGTGGTGTGCCAGCCGGGGTAGGGGTCTGGGTCGATGCCGGCGTCCCAGCCGTAGACGGCGGCCTGATACGCCGCCCGCTGGAGGCGTTCCCTGACAAGGACGTTGGCTGGCAGCACGGCCACCTTCACCTCCGCGCCGAGGCTGCGCCATTGCGAGGCCACCGCCTCCGCCACCGCCCGGCGAGTGGGATCGTCGTTCGTGGAGACCTCGATCGTCAGCGGCCGGCCGCTCTTCCGTCGCACGCCGTCACCATCGAGGCGCCAGCCGGCGGCCTCCAGCATCCCGCCAGCGTTGACGGCACCCGGCCCCTGCGCGCCTGTCGCCCCCCACGTGCCGGGTACGAATGGTGCGAGGCCATGAATCCCTCGACCGGCCGCCGTGACGATGGGCGCACGGTCGAGGCCGGCGGCGAGGGCCTGTCGTGTCGCGAGGTCGTCGAACGGTGGGAGCGTGAGGTTCAGGTAGACGAGCGTGTACGCGCTGCGCGTGAGCAAGGTGGTGCCCAAATCGCGACGCCTCGATAGCCGCGCCTCGTCCTCGATCGGCGCCTCGCGGAGGAGCGCGGCATCGGCGTCGCCATCGGCGAGGAGGCGCGCCTGCTCACCCGCGTCGCGTGCGAGGCGCAGTTCGATCCGTCCGATGTGGGGCGAGCCGTGCGCGTACCCCTCGAATCGTTCGAGCCGCACGCGATCCTTCTCGATCGCGCGGACGCGGTATGGACCGGCGCCCACCGGCTCCCGTTCGAACGGGGGGACATCGAGGCTGTCGCCAGCCATCGCGTCCGCGAGGTGCCGGGGGACGAGTCCGACGGACGCGCGCGAGAGGAATTCTGCCGACGGCTCGACGAGGTGGACGAGCACGGTCCGTGGGTCAGCGACGAAGACTTCCACCCCTGCCCAGGCTGCTGCGAGCGCTGGCGGCCCGCCGAAATCTCCCGCCTGGATCCGGTCAAGCGTGAACTCGACATCCGAGGCGGTGAGTGGCTTGCCGTCATGCCAGGTGAGCCCGGGACGCAGGCGGAAGGTGTAGGTCAGGCCGTCCGAAGTCACCTCCCACGTCTCGGCGAGGTCGACCTCGGGTGTCCCGTCCGGGCCCGGGCGCATGAGGCCGGCGTAAACCAGCGCGACCACATCGCCCTCAGCCTCGGTGGTGAGCGGGGCCAGCGGGCTGGTGCGGTGTACCTCGCCCACCACGACCTCGACGAGGCGTCCACCGGGCGCGCCACCACCCGCGCTACGCAGCAGGAGGGCGCCCACGAGGGCAAGTCCGCCCACGAGGAGCGTTGGGAGCAGGAGGCGGCGGGAGACGCGCAGGAGGCGCATCAGCGGACGGGACGGCTCAGGACGCCGCCACGCTCCAGGCCGCGATCGACACGAAGACGATGGCGACCACGATGGTGAGGCGGTGCAGCGTGCGCTGCATGCCCCGACGGGTACGGAAGGTGGCTTCTTGACTGCCGTCCGGGGCACCCCAGATTCCGGTGCCCTTGGCCTGCATCAGCGTGAGCATGATGAGGAGCACGGAAATGAGGATGGTGGCGACGGCGAGGAATGATCGGAGTTCCATAGGCCTCGAAGGCTACGGCCCGCCACCCTCGGCGGCAAGCCCGCAGGTGGCTAGTCGCGGGCGTAGGCGAGAGGCGCGAGGCCTCGGAGGTCACGCTCGAAGTAGGCCCGCATGATCGCGGCGGAGAGCGCCTGCGTGTCGTGGCGGTAGCGCTTTTCGCGGTCGACGAGGTCGGCCAGGACGAGGCGTGCCCCGCCGTAGTCGGCATCCCCGGGGGCGAGCACCGGCTCAGACTGCCATGTCGCCGGAAGCGGCTCGGAGGGCAGGTTGCTGTTCGCGAGCACCATGTCGACGACGCCTTCGCCCAGATGGCGGCGGATCGCGGTGTAGTGGTCGGCGGCGGTATAGCCGTCCGTCTCGCCGCGTTGCGTGGCTACGTTCGCGATGTAGATCTTGTGGGCGCCGGACTCCATCACGGCCTTCCCGATTTCCTTCACCAGCAGGTTCGGCAGCACCGAGGTGTACAGGCTCCCTGGGCCCATCACGATGAGGTCAGCCTGCCGGATCGCCGCGACCGCCGCCGGGTGTGCCAGCGCCTCGCGAGGCTCGATCCAGACCTCGATGGGCGGCGACCCCTGCTCGGGGATGTTCGACTCCCCCGTCACGGTGGAGCCGTCCGCGTATCGCGCGTTCAGGCGTACGTCCGCCAGCGAGGACGGCATGATCGCACCTCGGACCAGAAGCACGCGGGAGGTCTCTAGGATCGCTCTCTCCATGCTCCCGGTGACCTCCGCCATTGCGGCGATGAAGAGGTTGCCGAAGGAATGGCCCGCCATGCCCTCGCCGGCGTGTTCGTCGAAGCGGTACTGGAAGAGTTGCGTCACCAGTGGTTCGGCGTCCGCGAGCGCGGCGATGCAGTTCCGGATGTCGCCGGGAGGGATCACATTCATGTCGCGACGGAGGCGTCCAGAGGAGCCGCCGTCGTCAGCGACGGTGACGATGGCCGTCAGGTTGGAGGAGTACTCCTTCAGCCCGCGGAGGAGGTTGGAGAGCCCGGTCCCGCCGCCGATGGCGACGATCTTCGGCCCGCGGTCGCGTGTGCGGCTGCGGTAGACGAGGTCGACGAGGTCGGAGGTGCGGGGGCTGCCGGGCAGCAGGGCCGTGGCGAGCGACTGGTTCAGTTTCCAGCCGGCGACGACCGTTGTGGAGCCCGCGATGAACACAAACATCAGGCCGCGCAGCCAGCGAGGGATGAACTGCAGCGTCGCGTAGTACATCCACGCCGGGAAGGTGTAGGAGACGTAAGCCTCGCGGAGGAGGTAGGCGAAGCCGAGACCCATCATCGCCACGGCAATGACGAGGAGCGCTAACCAGCGCTTGACGTGTAGCCCTACATAGAGCCACTTGCTCAGGTTATCGCGACTCACGCGTGCCCTCGCTTGCAGCCCGCCCGCAGGTAGTAAACCGTCAACTGATCCGTCGGTCAAACGGTCGCTCATATCGTGACGTCCAGCAGCCGGCGGACGATGTCCGCTACGCCGTTCGCGTCCGCCCGGCCCTTCATCTCTCGCATGACCTGGCCCACGAGGAATCCGACCGCCGCTTGCTTCCCGGCGCGGTAGTCCGCCACCGCCTTCGGGTTGCCCTCGATGGCGGCCTTCACGACCGCCTCGACGGCACCCTCGTCGCGGACGACGCGGAGGCCGCGGGCGTCCACGATGGCGGCTGGCCTGTCGCCAGATTCGAAGGCGGCGTCCAGGATGTCCTTCGCGGTGCTGCCCGTGACCGCACCGTCAGCGACGAGGCGCGTCAGTTCGGCGATGTGGGCAGGGGTCACCTTCGTGTCGGAGAGTTCGGCGTCGGCGTGCCCGAGCGTGTTGAGCCGCCGCGCGACCTCGCCGATGAACCAGAGGGCCACCGGCCGAGCCAGGGGGGTGCCAGCGAGGCGCACGGACTCCTCGTACGTGTCGGCGGTGGTGTGCGACTCCGTCAACGTGCGCGCCTCGTCTGGCGTCAGGCCGTATTCGCGGACGAAGCGCTCGCGGCGGGCGTCCGGCAGTTCCGGCAGCCGCGCGCGCACCGCCTCGGTGGTGGCGGGCTCGATCACCATGGGGGGCAGGTCGGGCTCCGGGAAGTAGCGGTAGTCGTTCGCCTCTTCCTTAGAGCGCTGCGACACCGTCTCGCCCGTGGCGTCCACATACCCGCGCGTCTCCTGCTTGATCCGCTCGCCCGCATCTGCAAGCCGTGACTGGCGCTCGATCTCGAACTCGATGGCGCGCTGGACGGCGCGGAACGAGTTCATGTTCTTCACCTCGACCTTGCGGCCGAGTTCTGCCTGGCCGCGCGGGCGGATCGAGACGTTGGCGTCCGCGCGCATGCCGCCCTTCTCCATGTCCGCGTCCGCAATGCCGAGGTAGCGCATGGTCTGGCGCAGTTTGCGCAGGAACGCTGCGGCCTCGGCGCCCGAGTGCATGTCTGGCGTCGTCACGAGTTCCATGAGCGGCGACCCGGAGCGGTTCACGTCCAGCAGCGAGTACGACTCGGCACCGTCGTCGCGGTGCAGCAGGCGCGCGGTGTCCTCCTCGAGGTGGATGCGCTCGAGGTGGACGACCTGCAGGGCGCCGTCGACCTCGATGGTGAGGGTGCCGCCAACGCAGAACGGCTGGTCGAACTGCGAGATCTGGTAGCCCTTCATGAGGTCCGGGTAGGGGTAGTTCTTGCGGTCGAACTTCGCGTGGCGGGGGATCTCGCAGCCCATCGCGAGGCCGGCGAGCAGGGTGTAGGTGACGGCCTGTTCGTTGATGACCGGGAGCATCCCAGGCATGCCGAGGCAGACGGGGCAGACGTGGCTGTTCGGCTCCGTGTCGAAGTATTCGCGATTGCAGCCGCAGAACATCTTGGACTTGGTCTTCAACTGGATGTGGACTTCGACGCCAATCACGGCCTCGTAGTCAGTGCGCGCTGCCGTCGTCACTCGGGCGTCTCCCTCGGGTGCGGCTGCCGCGCCGCGCAGCCTCCATCGTACCTCCGCACCACCGGGGGTACGATGCCGCCCGATGCCCGAGATGCCCACAGAAACCCCACTTCCCGACTTCTCGACCGGCCGGCCGGTGCATATCGCGTCCACTAAGTTCGATGGGTCGCCGCATTACCAGTACGACGCGCTCCTGCTGGACGAGCACGGCGCGATGCTCCGCTGCTGGATCCGCCCCGGCACTCGCTGGGTGGGGTATCGAGGCGAGGGCGTCCTGATGTACCCGTTCACGATGCTGTTCTTCCGAGACGACCGCCGGTACAACGTCATGCACCAGCACCAGCCCACCGGCGAGCGCGGCCAACTGACGTACGTGAACCTCGCGTCGCCCCCCACCTTCGACGGTGACACGATCCGCTGGGTCGACCTGGACCTGGACGTGCTGCGCTACGACCACGGCGTCGAGGTCCACGACGAGGATGAGTTCATCGAGCACAGCGAGCGCTGGGCGTACCCCGCCGACCTCGTCGCCCGCCTCCGCGCGGAGACGGCTGAGGTCGTCCAGCAGGTCGCGGCGCAGACCTTCCCGTTCGACCGCGACCGGCACATCCCGCCACCCTCGCAGGGCTAGACTGCGGCCATGCCGAGGCGTGGGACTGGCGATGTGGTGCCCGGGTTGCAGGGCGGGTTCTTCGGTGAACCCGGCCGCGCCGCCGCTCGTGCGGGGTCCGAGGCAGGTGCGCCGCTGGCCTCCCGGATGCGCCCCCGGAACCTCGATGAGTACGTGGGGCAGCAGGGGGTGATCGGGCCGGGCACTGCGCTTCGCCGCATGATCGAAGGCGACGATGTGCCCTCGATGGTGCTGTGGGGGCCGCCGGGTACCGGGAAGACGACGCTGGCGACGATCATCGCGGGAGCGACGCAGCGTCACTTCGACGAGTTGTCCGCGGTGAACTCGGGTGTCGCGGACATGCGGAAGTCTGTCGCGGAGGCGCGCGACCGGCTGCGCATCACCGGCCGTCGCACCATTCTCTTCATCGACGAGATCCATCGGTTTAACCGTGCACAGCAAGACGCGTTGCTCCCGCACGTCGAGGCGGGGACGGTCACGCTGATCGGTGCGACCACGGAGAACCCCTCGTTTTATGTCGTCGCGCCGCTGCTCTCGCGCTGCCGCGTCTTCGTGCTGAAACTCCTCGAACCCTCCGAGATCGAGGTGATCCTGCGGCGCACGCTGGAGGACGCTGAGCGCGGGCTCGGCGGTGCGGGCGTGCAGGCGAGCGACGAGGTGCTCTCGGCGATCGCGCGGGCGGCCGGTGGCGACGGACGGGCGGGGCTCACGATCCTCGACCTCGCGACGCGGATCACGCCAGCCGAGGGCGGCGCGCGTGTGCTCGACCTCGACGCCGTCGAGCAGGCCACGCAGCATCCGACGCTGCTCTACGACAAAGAGGGTGACGCCCACTACGACCAGATCTCCGCCTTCATTAAGAGCATGCGCGACTCCGACCCGGACGGCGCGCTGTACTGGCTCGCCCGGATGCTTGAGGCGGGCGAGGACCCGCTGTTCGTCGCGCGGCGCATCGTGATCCTCGCGGCGGAGGATGTGGGCCTCGCGGATCCGCGGGCGCTGACCATCGCCGTGGCGGCGCAGCAGGCGTGCCACTTCCTCGGAATGCCGGAGGCGCGGCTGCCGCTGGCGGAGGCTGTGGTCTACCTCGCCCGCGCGCCGAAGTCGAACTCCGCGTACCGGGCGTACGAGGCGGCGGCGGAGGACGCGCGCAACACGCGCAACGACCCGGTGCCGATGCACCTGCGGAACGCCGCGACCGGCCTCATGCGCACCCTTGGCTACGGACAGGGCTACCGCTACGCGCACGACGAGCCCGGCCACGTGGTCGACCAGGCGCACCGGCCACCCTCCGCCGAGGGCCACCAGTACTACCGTGCGGGGACACTCGGCTCGGAGCCCCTCGACGGCGGCCCGCAGCGGGGCCCGAGGCAAGATGCGAAGGGGGACGACCGTGGGACTGCGTGACCGGAAGCCGACGACCGCTGAGGAGTACCAGGCGTATCGCACGCGCCTCAACAACTGGGGCAAGTGGGGCACCGAGGATCAGTTCGGCACGCTCAACTACATCGACTCCAACGTGCGGCAGCGCGCGGCGGCCCTCGTCCGTGAAGGGCGCACCGTGTCCTGCGCGAACCCGCTCGCGACGGCGGCGGTGCTGCCCGACACGAAGCGGAACGGCCGTCCTGCCGACCACAAGATGACGGTGAACCCGGCGAGCACGGTCGACTACGTCGGCGTCTCGTACCACGGCTTCGTGAACACCCACATCGATGCGTTGTGCCACATCTTCGCTGGCCCCGGTGGGCCGATGTGGAACGACCGCCCGATCTCCCTCGTGACCGAGGCCGGCGCCGGCGCGAACTCGATCGACGTCTGGCGGGACGGCATCGTCACGCGCGGCATCCTGTACGACATCCCGAAGATGCGTGGCCACGACCACGTTCGGATCGGTGAGCCGGTCGAGGGCTGGGACCTCGAAGACTGGGCGAAGGAGCAGGGGTTGACGCCGCAGCCGGGCGACGCCGTGCTGATCCGTTCGGGCGCGGACCGGTTCTGGAGTGCCAACCCGGGCTTCGAGATGGCGATGCCGTTGAACACGCCGGGCGTGGCGGTGTCCGTGCTCGAGTTTTTGCAAGACACCGGGGCAGCGCTGATGGGATGGGACCTGCAGGAGGCGTCTGGCCAGGAGTACACCGGCGAGCGCATCCCGCTGCACGTGATCGCGATCCCGCACATGGGCCTGCCGCTCCTCGACAACGCCAACTTCGAGGCGCTGTCCGAGGTCTGCGCGGAGACCGGCCAGTACGAGTTCATGCTGACGATCGCGCCGCTGGTGGTGATGGGCGGGACGGGCTCCCCGGTGAACCCGATCGCGATGTTCTAGGCAGGGTCTGAGGGCTTCGATACGGTGCCAGACGGCTCTCCGCTCGATATCAGCAAAGTGATATCGTCCGCCGACGCCAGAGGGGGACGTATGGACCGACCGCTTGAGGGCATCCGTGTGCTCTCCATGGAGCAGGCTGCCGCGCTTCCCTTCGCCACGCGTCACCTCGCCGATCTGGGTGCCGAGGTGATCCGCGTGGAGTCGCATCAGCGCGGGTCGGCGGCCCAGCCGGAGCCCGACCTGTTCCGCAGCAAGCGACGGCTCGGCCTCGACCTTGGGTCTGAGGGCGGGCCGGAGTTGTTCCGGCGGGTGGCGGCGGGATGCGACATCGTGGCGCACAACTTCACGCCGCGGGTGATGCGTCAGTTCGGCATCGACTACCCCTCGATCAAGGCAGTGAAGCCGGATGTCATCTACCTCTCGCTCACGGGCTTTGGCACGACCGGGCCATGGGGCGAGCGGCCACTCTTCGGCCCCGGCGCCGAGGCAGTGAGTGGACATAACGAGATGATCGGGCCAGCCGATGCCTGGCCGGGGCGTCCGGGCACCATCGTCTACGCGGACAACACCTGCGGGCTGAACGCCGCCTTCGCGCTCCTCGCGGCGCTCGACCATCGCGACGCGACCGGCGAGGGCACGCACATCGATATCTCGCTCTACGAGACGCAGATCAGCAACCTCGGGCCGGTGGTGACAGAGCGCTCGTTCGGTGCGCCGCTGCCGAAGCGGATGGGAAACGGGGACACCCGCTACGCCGTCCACGGCGTCTTCTCCACCATCGGCCTCGATCGGCACGTAGCGATCTCCGCGACGCGCGAGCAGATGCCAGCGCTCGCGGCAGCCCTCAGCGTCACGCTGTCCGAGGACGGCACGGGCGCTGACCTGACGCTTGGCGCATCGCTCTCCGGACGCGACGGTGGCCAGGTGGTGGCGGCGCTGCAGGCGGCAGGCATCGCCGCCGCTGAAGTCGCCGATGCCGCCGATCAGTCCGCGGACGCGCACCTGTGGACACGCGGCTACTTCGGCCTCCTCGGCGTGGGGGAGACCTCGATGCCGGTGGGTGGCCCGACGTTCGGTGATGGGCGCGAGGTGCCGATGACGGCGCCGCACGGCCTGGGTGAGGATAACGAGTGGGTGCTGTCCGAAGTCGCCGGGCTGTCTCCTGCGGAGATCGCGGTAGCCATCGAATCGGGCGCGGCGGGCTCGCTGCCCGCGCCGAAGCCTCGACCGCGCGCCACGCCGGAGCAGATCGCGCTGCGGATCGACCGTGGCGAACTCAGCCGGGTGGACGAGGTCTACGACGGCTGGCAGAGGTTCGCACGATGACCGCCGACTCAGCTGCTCAACCTGCGCGCCGACCTCGTGCGCTCGACCTCGCCACCGGCGTGGGCGCGGCGTACACCACGAAACTGCTGGCCGAGGTCGGCTGGGACGTGGTGAAGGTGGAGCCGAAGGACGGTGAGGCCGGCCGGCTACGTGGTGGCCGCTGGGGCAGCGGCGAGGGTGGCGCATTCGCCTTCGTGAACCACGGCAAGCGCTGGGTCGAGGGTGACGCGGAGATCATCGAAGGTCTCGCGAACTCCGCCGACGTCGTGGTGGGCGACTTCTCGATCGGTGGGTGTACTGAGTCGGGCCTCGACGCGGCGCTGTTCCAGACGCTGGAGCCGCGCGGTGCGGTCGTCTCGGTGTCGCCCTTCGGGCTGAGCGGGCCTCGATCGTCGTGGGCGGCGAGCGACCTCGTCATCCAGGCGGCGAGCGGCCTCATGTTCCTCACAGGCGAGTACGACCAGCCGCCGATGCAGTTGCCGCCATATGCGGCCTCGATGGCGGGGGGGATTGCGGCGGCCTCGGCGGCGCTCGCGGCGAACCGATCCGCACGCAAGGACGGTGTCACGCGCCGCGTCGACGTCGCGATGGTCGAGGCGATGGCCGGACACACCTACTCGCAGACCTCGGGTTACGTGAGCCGTGGCGAGGTGTTCCGTCGCGAGCAGCGCGTCAAACAGGGGTTACGGATGGTGCCCGCGTCCGATCGGTTCGTGTACTGCGCCCCGGGTGCCGTCGCGACGATGGACATGAAGGGCGTCGCAGTGCTCCTGAACGAGCCGAGGCTCGCGGAGGATCGCTTTCAGACGGCTGAGGGCCGGATGCAGCACTACCAGGAGTTCCTCGACCTGTTCGTGCCACCGTTCCAGCGCCAGACGGCGCAGGAGTGGTTCGAGCAGGCGGAGAAGCTGCACCTCACGTTTGCCCTCGTCCAGACCGTGGACGATCTCTTTTCGTGCCCGCAACTCGAGGCGCGCGACTTCATGCGCACGATCCCCGGCCCGCGCGGCTTCGACGTCCGCGTGCCGGGCCGTCCGTTTCGCCTCGAAGGCGGGCCAGCCGAGGCCGACCGGCCGTGGTCTGAGGACCCCGGCGAGCACACGATCGAAGTCCTGCACGAATGGCTCGGCGCACCGAGCGAGTAGGGGGTTCGTATGACCACAGAGCGAAAGAGCGGGGAGCGGAAGATCACCGCATTCCTCGGCAACCCGGACCGGCCGGACATCGGTAACGCGATCCACTCGACGGATGGCGCGAAGGAGTACGGCTATCAGGCCGCGCTCGTCGGTGGGGCGACGGTCTGGGGCTGGGCGTCTCCCGCCATCCTCGACGCGCTGGGGACGGGCTGGTTGGATCACGGCTGGGTGGAGATCGCGTTCCGCCGGCCGACGTATCCCGGCGACGATCTGACGATCTCCGTGACACCTGAGGCCGACCACTGGCTGCTGCGGATCACGGCGGCGGACGGCCACGACCGTATCAGCGGCGAACTCGGCCTCGGCGACGCGCCGTGGCTCGACACGCTGACGCAGACGCCGCTGCGCCCCGCCGAGGCGGAGATGCGCGTACACCCGACACTCATCCCGGAGATCGCGCCGATCGGGCGGCAGTTGGCGCCCCTCGGCGGCCCAGAAGGCATCCGCGGCTCCGAGGAGTTCGTGAAGGACCACCAGGAGGCTGACCACGCGCTGTTCCGCGGCCCGGACGCGCGGCTCCACCCGGCGTGGGTGGCGGCGCGTCCGATCAGGGTGCTGCATCACACCTACGACTACGGTCCGGCGATCCACGCGAAAAGCCATATCCAGTGGCTGGCGCCTGCCGTAGGAACGCCCGACCTCGTCACGACGGCGACGTTCCACGAGACCTACGAGCGGAAGGGCCATCACTACGGCATCTTCGACTGCTCGACGTACGATGGCGCCGGTCGCGAACTGATCCGCCAGCGCCACACGACCGTCTTCGCGGTCGCGAAGCGCGGCACGACCGAGGGCTAACGGCCAGGCAGGGGCAGGACGATGGCCGGAGCACTCGATGGCACACGCGTACTCGATATCTCCACCACAACGGCGGGGGCGTGGTGTACGCGCATGCTCGCGGCGCTCGGCGCGGACGTCGTGCTGGTGGAGGCGCCCTCGGGGCATCCGCTGCGCGCGATCGCACCGTTCGACGCGGATGGCGCCAGCATCCCGGCGGCTTACTGGCTCGCCGACAAACGCTCCGTCACGCTCGACCTCGACAGTGCCGAGGGGCAGGCGACCGCCCGCAAGTTGGCCGGCCGCGTCGACATCCTGGTGTCGTCGTATCGGCCTTCGGAACTGGCCGATCGAGGTCTGCGCTACGCGGACATCGGTGTGCCCGCGCTCGTCATGGGGCACGTCACCCCGCACGGTATGGACGGGCCGCTGGCCGAAGTGCCGGGGAACGACCTGACGGATGCCGCCCGCAGCGGGTGGGCCTCGATCAACGGGAACGCCGACCGCGAGCCGCTGAAGCCGGCGGCGTGGGGTGGCTCGATGTGTACGGGAGTCGCCGCTGCAGGAGCGATCGTCGCAGCCCTGTTCCATCGTGATCGTCACCCGGGCGAAGGCCAGGAAGTCGACGTCGCGGAGGTCGAGGTGCTGGCGGGAATGTTCGCGCCGGCGCTCGCGCGCTCGACGTACGCGAACGACGCGCACAAACGCCGGGACGCCGCGGACACGCTGGGCGGGCCGGTACAGGTGAAGGACGGGCACTTCGCGCTGACGCTGTCGCGTGCGCATTTCTGGCGCGATGCCATGAACCTTCTTGGGCTCCCCGACCTCGCCGAGGATCCGCGGTGGAGTGCCTCGTTCTACCGCCAGCAGCATAAGGACGAGTACGTCGACCGTGTGACCGAGGCGATGGCGCAGTGGAACAAGGCGGACCTGTTCGAGGAACTTGCCGTGCGTCGCGTGGTCGCCGGGCCGGTGCTGACGATGGCTGAACTCGCCTCGAACGAACACCTGCGCGAACGCGGCTTCTGGATGCAGCCCGAGGGCGACATCGCCGCTCCAGAAATGCCCGGTGCGCCGTTCAAACTTGGCGACACGCCGCTCGCCCTCCGCAACGGAGCGCCCGCGCCCGGCGCGCACACCGCCGAGGTGCTGCGCGAGATCGAGGTGTCCTCATGACGCCGCCACCGACGGCGGGGCCGCTGCACGGGACGCGCGGCATCGTCCTGACCCAGGCGTGGGCGGGCAACTGGTGTACGGCGCTCCTCGGCATGATGGGCGCGGACGTGATCCAGGTGGAGTTCCGAGGGCGCCTCGACTCCTGGCGGGGCGATTACAGCGCCCCGATCATGGCGGGTATCCGCGACATCCCGACGGCCGAGCACTCGTGGAACTGCAACCCCCTCTACAACTCCGTCAGCCTGAACAAGCGCTGCATCATTCTCGACCTCGGCACGCCGCAGGGGGTCGAGGTGTTCCGCCGCCTCGTCGTGTATGCGGATTTCGTTGCCGAGAACTTCTCGCCGCGCGTCCTTGGCAACCTCGGGATCGACTACGACGCGCTGGCGAAGATCAAGCCGGACATCATCGTGGCGAGCCTCTCGGCCTACGGGCACGATGGGCCATGGGCGAACGTCCCCGGCATCGGCGGCACGATCGAGCCGACGGCGGGGCAATCCGCGCTGCTGGGATACGCCGATGGCCCACCGCTGAACTCGGGCCAGATGTACCCCGACCCGATCGCCGGGCTGTACGGCGTCCTCGGCATCGCGGCTGCGCTGCACCATCGCGAACGCACCGGCCGAGGCCAGTACGTGGACCTCTCGATGCAGGAGTCGAACCTCTCGATCGTGGGGGACGCCGCACTGGAGTTCACCACGAACGGCACGCAGCGCCCGCGCCTCGCCAACCGCCACACGACGTTCGCGCCGCACGGCGTGTTCGCCACGCTCGGTGTCGAGCGGTGGCTAGCCCTCGCGTGTGAGTCCGAAGCGCAGTGGAGCGCTCTCTGCGAGGTCGCACGGCACCCCGAATGGCGCACCGACCCGCGCTTCGCGACGAACACCGCGCGCAAGGCGAACGAGGACGCCCTCGAGACCGCGATCGCCGCGTGGACGGCCGAGGCTGACCGCGACGACCTCGCGGCACGCCTCATTGCGGCAGGGGTGCTGGCAGCGCCGGTGCTGGACGCCCTCGAGGTCGCGCAGGACGCACACTTGCGCGCGCGGAACGTCGTGCAGGAGGTGGACCACCCGGAGGTGGGCCGCCGGCTGCAGTCGACGTTGCCGATGCACTTCAGCCGCACGCCCGCGAACATCGTGCGGCACGCGCCGCTGCAAGGGCAGCACACCTACGAAGTGCTGGAAGAACTGCTGGGCATGGGCGCAGCCGAAGTGGACGAACTGGTACGCCTCGGTGTGTCGGGCATGGGCCCGCCGGACGGCGTCGATCTGGGGGCTGTCTGATGGACTACGAATACATCCGCACCGAGCAGGCAGACCGGGTGCGCCGGCTGATCCTCAACCGTCCACAGGCGCGCAACGCCCAGAGCCGCCGTCTCACGGAGGAACTCGACCACGCGTTCCAGGCGGCGGAAGACGACCGGGACACCGGCGTCGTCGTGCTGATGGGTGAAGGCGACCACTTCTCGGCGGGCCACGACCTCGGCACTCCGCAGGAGGTCGCGGACCGCGAGGCGCGTCCGCAGCAGGGCGGCCTGCGCGGCCGGTATGGCCGCTCGTACGACCTGAACATCGAGGCCAACCTGCGCTGGCGAAATCTGCGGAAGCCGACGATCGCTGCCGTGCAGGGCTACTGCATCTTCGCCGGGTGGGCGATCGCCTCGGCATGCGACATCATCTTCGCGGCGGACGACGCGATGTTCTTGCCGGCGAACTTCCAGTACTTCTCCGTGCCGTGGGACCTCGGCTCACGGAAGGCGAAGGAAGTCCTGTTCGAGTCGCGCTTCCTTTCGGCACAGGAAGTCCTCGACCTTGGCTTCGTCAACCGCGTGATCCCACGCGCGAACCTCGACGCCGAGGTGATGGCGTATGCCGGCCGCGTGGCGGAGAACGACCCGTTCCAGTTGTGGATGACGAAGAAGGCGATCAATCAGGCGGAGGACGCGCAGGGCTTCACGGCCCACATCCACGACGCCTTCAACTTGCACATGATGTCGTCCATCGGCGAGGGCGACCCGGACTACGCCCTGCGCAAACCCGAGGGCCAGCGCCGCCGTCCGATGGTGCAGCGTGCGATGGAGAACTACGAGCACTACCGCCAGTCCGGACAGGCGCAACAGCAGTAGGCACGCCTCGAGGGGCGTCGTCGTATCCTCGATCTATGCCCATCGGGCGCGATCGAGGTGCAGCATGGCCGATGACCCACAGACGATGAAGCAGGCCGAGCAATTGCGCGAGCGCGCGTTGCATCGACTCGCCGCGTCGATGAACTACTGGATCTGTACTACGCGGCCTGATGGCCGTCCGCATACGGCGCCGGTGTGGGGCGTCTGGCTGGACGGTGCCCTCCACTTCGGCACACGCGGGCAGAAGGCCCGGAACCTCGAAGGGCTCCCGTACGCGATCGCGCACATCGATTCGAGCGATGACGTGGCAATGGTCGCGGGGAAGGTGACTCCCGTCGACGACCGCGAGGGCATCCGGCGCATCCTCGAAGCCGAGCACGAGAAGTACGGCGTCGAGGTGACCGATGAGCCCGGGCCGTTCCGCTACTACCGCCTGGAGCCCGAGGAGGGGTGGGCGTGGCTCGACAACACCACGGTGAAGGTTGATGCGCGCTGGCGTGCCGGCGAGGCCGCACGGCCGCTGCGTGAGCCCGCGCCGGCGCCCGGCACGCAGACCAGCCGCCCGTAGGCGGCTGGTTGGGCGGACTCGTTGGGGCTCGATGGCCCTCGGGCGTCGTCTACGCGACGGGGGCGACGAACTTCGTGGTGAGTTTCGAGGCGTTGTCGAAGAAGACCTGCAGGCTGGGGTTGTAGCGGAAGAACATGTCCGCCTTGAAGCCGTCCTGAAGTTCATTGCGGTGGATCGGCTCGTCGAAGCGCAGGTCGAGGGTGTTCAGCGTCCAGTCGAGGGACGCATGGCCGTGCTGCTTGATGTCGTCCAGCATGCCGCGCCAGACGTCCGGCTCCATGTCGATGACGAAGTCGGCGTCACGGCGGTGGTTCTCGTCGACCTCGCGGATCTCGTGGATGTTGAGCACGTCGAAGTTCGCGCTGATGTGCTTGTCGCCGCACTTGAAGACGATGACGGCGTTCAGCCGGCCGAACTTCTTGTAGGTTTGGTCTTCCTTCGTGATGTCGGCGAGCGCCTGAAACCACTCGACGGACGGGAACGCGAGGTCGGCCATGTCAGTCCTCTTTCGGTGCTGCCACGCGGGCACTGCAGACTAGAAATCGATCGGTGGTCCGGGGTCCTGCGCCGCGCTGAACGGCGTGAGCTTGTTCAGGTGGCGCATGGGCTCGGCCTCGGGCGTACGCGCCATCTGGTCTTCGACCATCCGCTTGTACATCGGGTCGATCGAGCGCAGGGCGTCGAGGTCGCTGTGCGTGACCGCGAACGCCGAGGGCTGCCGCTTGATCGAGGCGGCCTGGCAGATCTGGCATGCCGACGGCTCTGCCTTCCCGGAGCGCACGAGCGCTTCGAAGATGGCCCCGCAGGCCTCGCAGCGGTAGGAGTAGAGCGGCACGCGGTCCTCGAGTCTCGCCTAAGCCTGCGGCCGTGGCGGGGGCGCCATGCCGGAGAGCATTCCCTGGAACGCGCCCGACAGTGACTTGCTGCGGTCGAGGTTCGCTTGCTTACAGCGCGACAGGTACATCTTCACGAAGTCCTGAAGCATTCGGCGGACGACCTTCATGCCCTCGTCCATCCCGGCGACGCTGCCGCCGAAGATGATCGCGAGCGCTTCGGTCAGCACGGGGTCGCGGAGGTCGCGTGCCTGCGCAAACTCGACGCCGCCGAGCCAGACCTGGAAGCCGATCACGAGTTCCGGCTTCTTCGAGATCGCGAAGCGGATGTGGTCGACGGCGTAGGCCGCCATGCGCATGCGGTCCGGGATCAGGCGGGCCGCCAGTACACGGTCGGCCTCGCTCGGCCCGTGGACGGCGAGGTAGCGCAGGATGGTGGTGTCCAGAGCGTTGCGGACGAACCACATGCCGAGGACGGTCTGGGACCAGCCCGCGTAGGTCTCCATGATCGTGCGGTTCATCCCGCCGGGGCTCTCCAGCATCATGCCGCCGCCGTTGAGCATGGCGCGCTTGCGGTAGCCCTCGAACATGCGCGCGGCGTCGTACGTCGCCGTGGAGAGGTACAA
This sequence comes from Dehalococcoides mccartyi, assembly GCA_945865925.1. Taxonomy (GTDB): domain Bacteria; phylum Chloroflexota; class Dehalococcoidia; order UBA2979; family UBA2979; genus SURF-43. The sequence goes on along the minus strand of CAMBFG010000001.1, from coordinate 417,113 downwards.
CTTCACTTCGTGGTAGCCGGGGCTGAGGTTCTGGAGCCAGCCGGAGACGACCTCGGTCTCAACGGAGGCGTGCTGCGAGAGTTCTGTCGCCACCTGGCAGATCGCGAGTTCGACATCACCGGGCAGGTCGTAGGCGGTGTCCCACGGCACATCGGTCGCGGTCGACCAGCGACGGGAGATGCCCTCTTCGTAGAGCCGGCCAGCACACTCGGCCCACTGCTCGTGCTTGTCCTGGAGGTAGTAGCCGCCGATGGAGCCCGCGCCCGGCGCGGGGTAGGCGCCGCGCGGGAGGCGGTTGCGGAAGGGGATGTGGTCGGGCACCTCGGCGTACACGCCGACGTTGAGGGCGTCGATGGTCATACCGCCGCCGAACGGCTCGACGCGCGCCTTGATGCCCCAGCCGAGTGTCTTGTCCATCCACGACAGGTCAGGCGCGTCTGGGACGGGGTTGCCGTCGAGGTCGCGCTGGCCGGTCGGGGGCGTCTGCTGCTGAACCATGGAGCCTCCGATGACGCCCTGAGGCGTTGGTGCAGGGGAGCGTCGGACGGGAGGGGCGCGCCGGAGCACGCCCTCCGTGGGACTCGAGGGCTGCGTTACGCCGAGACGTACGCCGCGAGTGTGGCGTTCGCGCGGCCGTTTTCGAAGCGGTCACCCAGTCCAGCCACCTTGATGCGCTGGACGTATTCCTTGACCTGGCGCTGACGGACGGCGAGCGCGATCTGCCCGCCCTCCTCGATCGAGGCGGCGTCGGAGCCGCCGCCGAGCAGGATCGCGAGCGCCGCGTTCGACGGCGTGCCGCGCTGCGCCGGGTTCTGTCCGCCAGTCCCGGCGACCAGGCCCAACTCGATCTCATCGAGGTAGGAGTGGATCTCTTCCTTGCGCTGCGGGTCCGTCTGCGCGAGGTACTGCAGGTGCATGACGCCGAACGCCACGTGGCGCGACTCGTCCGAGGCGGCGAGCCGGTAGATCGCCTTCTCGGCGTCGTTGTAGGACATGCGCTCACCCATCCGGAAGATCGAGAGCACGAGGCCCTCACCCGAGATGTGCAGGCGCGCGGACATCTCCGTGAAGTCACGGGCGGAGTCGATGGCGCCACCCGAGAGGGCGACGTTCGTGGTCTGCGACATGAGGCCGCCGCCGTTGGCGAAGGCGCGCTTGCGGAAGACATCCATGTGGCGCGCCTCGTCCATGATCTGGGAGATCAGGAACATGCGCGGCTCGTAGTAGTCCGGGGTCGTCTCGGAGATCCACTTACCGGGGACGTCGCCGGCGACGAACTCGACCTCGGTGAGGAACGTGGCGAGCTGGCACTCGGCGCGCTCGATGTCGTCCGGGAGTTCTTCCATCGTCTCCCACGGGACATCGACGGCGGAGGACCACTGGCGCTGGACGGCCTCTTCGTACAGTTGCGAGGCGTTCTTCAGCCAGATGTCGGCCTTGGTGCGGATCGAGTAGTTGCCGATGCGGGCGGCGTTCGGTCGCGTGGTCGCGCCTCGAGGTCGCCCGGTCATGTTGTCGGACCAGTCCGGGATCTGCGCGAACGGGCCGCGATCGATGTCCTGCAGCAGCAGGCCGCCGGCCTCGGCGTTCGAGTTGATCTGTGCGCCGAAGGTCTCGCGCGGCAACAGCCAATCGAGGCGGTAGCCGTTCTTGCGGCCTTCCTCCATCAACTGCTGGAAGGTGGTGATGTACTTCTCGGACTTCGCCTCGGTCGCCATCGATGTCCCTCGCAGTCCTGCGCACGCGGCAACCCGACGGCCGCCGCGCGTCCCGATCGGGGGGAGCATACAAGGTGTATGCGTAGCCTGTAAATACGCGCGAGATAGTTCATTCCTGCACAAGCGCATCGCTGGGATCACCAGCGTGGGCGCGGGATTCGAGGCATGCGCAGACCCTCGCGCCCGGTTCATACGGAAGGTGAGTGTTACGGTGCCGCTTCGCTGGCCGGGGTCATCCAGTCGACTCGATCCGGAGGGCAGCCGTGAGGGCTTTCGCGCACCGCCTCCCGATGCATTACGGATGGTTCCTCGTATGTGCCGCCGTGATCTGCAACACGGTGTCTAACACCGCGACGTTCTGGGCTGTCGCCCTCTGGATCCCGGCGATGGCGGACGACTTCGAGGTCGATCGCACGCCGGTGGTGACCGCATTCATGGCCGGCCAGGCGGTCTCCGCGTTCGTGGGGCCGTTCATCGGGCGGTACATCGACCAGCACGGGTCGCGTGGGACGCTGCTGGCTGGCTCCGTGCTCCTTCCGGCAACCCTCGTCATCACCTCGTTCGCGGACGGGCTGGGGATGTTGTTCCTCGGTTGGTCACTCGTCGGCCTGACACGCGGCCTTACGCAGCCGATCCCCTTCAACTGGTTGATGACGCGGTGGTTCGATGGCCGTCAGCGTCAGTCCGCGATCGGGATCGTCACGATCGGGTTCAGCCTGGGCGGAGCGACGCTGTTGCCGCTCCTCGACAACGTGCAGCGCTCGACGAGTTGGCCTGTGACGATGCAGATCCTGGCGGTGACGCTCCTCGTGGTGCAGGGCCTGACCGCGCTCCTTTTCGTCCGCGACCGTCCGAGTGACCTTGGTCTGGAGCCGAGCATCGGCAAGAGCGACCGCGGTCGCGTGCTGATCGCCGCCGAGGACGACTGGGGCTTCACGGCGGCGGCGGCACTGCGGAGCCTGCCATTCTGGCTGCTGGGTGTCGGGATGATGCTGTTCTTCATGGGGCAGGGTTCGGTGACGAACCTCGGCCTCGACTTCTTCCACAGCCGAGGCGTACAGGCGGGTGCCGCCGTCTTCGCCGCGAGTTCCATCGTCCGCACGTTCGCGCGCCTGCCGCTCGGGGCGACGCTGTCGAGGTACAAGACGCCGTACCCGCTCGGCGTGGCCGTCGCGATCTCGCAGGGGATCGCGGTGGGGGCGCTGGTGCTGAGCACGGACGCGCCGGGCATCGTGATCTTCGTGGCGCTGTGGGGCATCGGCGGGGCGTTCGGGCCGATGCTGGAGCCGCTGTTCATCACGCACGTCTTTGGCGTGAAGCACTTCGGTGCCGTCAGCGGCAGCGTGGCGATGGTGTCGTTCGCCGGGCAACTCGCGGGGTCGATCGGCGGGGCGTTCCTGTTCGACGTGACCGGGTCGTACACGATCCCGTACTGGCTCTACACGGCCGGCTTCGGCGTGTCGGCGGTGCTGTTCTTCTCTGTCCGCTGGGCAGAGCGGCGGCCCTCGCATATCGCTCAGGCGAAGGCGGTGGGACGCATCGACGTGGTGGCGGAGGCTTCGGGAGCGGTGGCGAGCTAGCGGTAGTTGCCGAAGGTCAGTTCGACGCCGAAGTCTTCCTCACGGAGGGCGGCCATCGCGGCCTGAAGGTCATCGCGGGTGGGGCCAGAGACGCGGACGGCGTCGCCCTGAATCTGCGACTGGACCTTCTTCAACTTCTGGTCGCGGATGTACGTGGTGATCTTCTTCGCGGTCTCGCTGTCGATCGCCTGGACGAGGGTGACGGTCTGCTTCACGGAGTCACCGCCTGCGGGCTCGGCCTTGCCGCGCTTCACGTTCTTCATCGGGATCTTGCGCGCGATCAGCCGGCCGAGGAGTACGTCCCACGCGGCGTCGAGTTTGTATTCGTCGGTGGTGTGGATCTCGATCGTGCTCGCCTTGCGGTCGTACTCGATCTCGACATTGACGCCTTTGAAGTCGTAGCGGCCGGTGATCTCCTTCAACGCCTGGTTCACGGCGTTGTCGACCTCCTGCAGGTCGCAGCCGGTCGTGATGTCGAAGGATTCAGACTTGGCCATCGTGTCGCCCCACTTCCGAGGCCCATGATAGCCGGACGGTCAGCGACCCTCGAACTTCGGGGGACGCTTCTCCTGGAAGGCGGTGCGGCCCTCGATGCGGTCGTACGTCTGGTAGGTGAGGAAACGGCTGTCCTGCTCGAAGCGGAGTGCTTCCGGCAGCGTCACGTTGAGCGACGCCCACACCTGCCGCTTCGCGAGGGCGAACGCGATCGACGGCCCTTGCGCCCAGCCCTCGGCGATTTCGAGGGCGCGCGCGAGCGCCTGGCCCGGCGCGACGACGTGCTGCGTGAGCCGCGCTTCGAGGGCTTCGGTGGCGGGGATGCGGTGCGCGTCCAGCAGCCACTGCATCGCCTGGCCGGGGCCGACGATGTTGGTGAGGAACCAGGAGACGCCGCTGTCTGGTGCGAGGCCGCGTTGCGTGAACGCCGGGAAGAGGTGGCTGTCCTCCGCCATCACGCGGACGTCGCAGGCCATCGCGAGCGCCATGCCAGCGCCGGCGGCATAGCCCTCGATGGCGGCGATGACGGGGACGGGCATGCGCTGGACTTCGTAGATCCAGTCGTAACGCTGCGAGTTCGCGCGGTACCCCTCGGCGGTGAGGCCCGCCTCGCCGGAGAGGTCAGCGCCGGAGCAGAAATGCTTGCCGGTGCCGGTGACGACCACCGCGCGGATGTCGTTGTCCTGTTCGGCCTCGCGCAGGGTGGCGAGGAAGGTGAAGCGCAGTTCGTCGTTGTAGGCGTTGCCGACCTCGGGCCGGTTGAGCGTGAGCACGAAGACGGCGCCTCGACGTTCGGTGAGCAGGACAGGCGATGTGGTGATGGCGGGCCTCTATCTTCCTCGGCGGGCAGCGACGGCGGCCCACCAGTCCTCGAGTGGTGCGGACTCGCCGAGGCGCGGCGGACGGCCGTGGGGCCGCGAGCCGCGCAGCACCGGTGCCGGCAATGCCAGTTCACCGAGGTCGGCGTCTGGTACCCGCACCCAGAGCCCGTTGTCGTCAAAGTGCGGCTCCGAGGTCATCGCGAGCGGCGAAGTACACGGCACGGCGGCCACACCCATCGACGCGAGCCGCGCCATCGCCTGCGCGACCGTGTCCGTCCCACGGGCGTCGAGATAGGCGACGGTGTCGGGGTGCGTGTCGCGCTCGGCAGGCGGAGTGGAGACCTGGAACCAACCATCGATGGCCTCGTACAGCCGCTCGAGGGGATGCGGACCGGAGAAGTCGCGGCCGCCCGTGAGGTAGGGCAGGCCGGCACGGATCGCCTCGACTGGCTCGAAAAGCAGAGAGGTCGCCGAAGCGAGCAGTGAGGTGGTGACGGTGTAGCCGCCGCCCTCGGCGAGCTGTCGAGTGCGCGCGGCGATCACACCGAGTGCTGCGAGCATCGCGGCCATGTAGTCGGTAGCGGCCATCTGCGTCTTTACGGGCTCGTCGTCGCCACCCTGGCGTGCCATGACACCCACGAAGCCCTGCACGATCGGGTCGAACCCCGGCAGACTGGCGAGCGGGCCGGTGTCACCGAACGCGGCGATCGAGGTGTGGATGACGGTGGGGTTGACCTCGAAGATGTCGTCGCGCGTCAGTCCGAACTTCTGCAGCGACTCGGCTCGATAGTTCGTGACGAAGATGTCGGCGACGCCCGCGAGATCGAGGATCGCCTGACGCCCCTCGGACTTCGCGACATCGACGGTGAGCCCGCGTTTGTCGTAGTTCCATCCCGCGAAGCCGTAGCCCAGCGCGCGGAAGGGGTCGCCGCCCGGCGGCTCGACCTTCACGACGTCGGCACCGAGGTCTGACAGCAGCCGTCCCGTGTAGGAGCCGGCGATGTAGCCAGTCAGTTCGAGGACGCGCAGGCCAGAGAGTGGCAGCGGGCCACTGCGCTTCAGCGGGACGGGGCCCTCGGACTGTTTCGCGACGCGCACGAGGTTCTGGATGCGCAGGTCGTCGTCGACGAGGCCTTCGGCGCGGACCTGCGGATGGGTGATCGCCTCCTCAACCGTGAGGACGGGGCCGATCGGGACGCCGGCGGCGTTGAAGCGACGGATCCAGCTCTCGGACGTGTCGGTGGCGAAGGCGGCCTCGCAGGCGCGCCAGATGTGGCGTGCGCCCTCGCCGTGCATCGCGCGGGGGCCCTCGTGCGTCTTCGGGTCAGCGAGGATCTCGTCCAGGCCGAGGGTGAGGAAGGTCTGGATCATGAACGGCGTCGTCGAGGCGCCGACGAAGATCCACTTGCCGTCCGAGCAGCGGTACGTGGCATACGAAGGCCATTGGCCTCGAGGGGTGTGGGTCCAGCGCAGTTCGTCCGGCACGGAGCCGTAGACGTACGCGCCGCCCTGCAGCGAGAACAACGCCTGAAGCGCACTCACGTGGCCGGGGACATCGCTCGTCGGATACTCGCTCGCGAGCCGGCGTGCGAGGACAGCGATCGCAGCGAGCAGCCCCTGCGCCGTCTGCGCGAACGGCGTGACGAGGTAGGCGGGCACTACGCCGTATGTGTACTGACCGAGGGCGGCCCCGCCGATCGCGTTCACGGCCGCCTCGTTTGCCGGGCCGTCGCGCCAGCGGCCCGTGGGGCCGTACCAACTGAGGGCGACTCCGGCTGCGGTCGTCGGTGTTCCGGCCTCGGCGAGGTCGGCAGCCTGATCACTGCTCACCTCGACGACGCGGACGCCGAGGTCGGCGAGCACCGCCGAGGCGACGCGTGCCGCGAGTCCGCTGGCGCTCACGCGCACCTCAATGTCTCCGAGGACGCCATCGAGCGCGGCACGAGGGGTCACGGCGGGCTGAATGGCGGAGTCCGGCGACATCAGCATCCCATCCGCATCGAGGTAGTAGAGCCGCGACGGTCCGAGGGAGTATCGCATCGCGCTCGGACTACGATGAGCGCGGGCCCTCCGGCCAGTGCTCCTGCTGCCACTCGCGGCGCTGTTCGGGGCTGGCGAAACGGCCGTCGCGCCAGGCGAGGGCTTCCTTCAGCCCCTGCTCGCGGTTGCGCGTGCGCCAGTCGTCCATCCCTGGCGAGGTGTGCATGCGCGCGTCCTGCTCGGCAGCGAAGCGCTGCATCGTGCGCGCCCCCATCAGTTCGAGGGCCATGTTCACGGAGCGCTTGTTCCCCGCCAGCAGGTCGGGGTGGATCATCGCCATACGGTCAGCGAGTTCCTCGACCGTTTCGGTGAGCCGATCGCCGGGGACCGCTTTCCAGACCAGTCCGATCTTCTCGGCCTCGGTGCCGGTGACGAACTCGCCGGTGAGCAGCATGTACTTCGCCCACTGCGGGCCGACGTGGTACGTCCACATGTGTGCGGGCGGCCCGCCCATCGCCCGCACGGGCGGGAAACCGATGCGCGCGTCCTCCGCCGCAACCACGATGTCACAGAGGAAGACGAGGTCAGTGCCACCAGCAACGCAGAAGCCATGCACTTGCCCGATGACGGGCTTGTGCATGTCGAAGATCGTCATGCGGTCGCGCTGCGCCTCTTCCATGCGCCACACGTCGTCATCGAAGGTCTGGTTCTTGCGGTACACATCGGCGTACGGGTTCGCCTCAGTGGCCGACTCGCCCGCGAGTGTGCGCTCCGGCGTCAGGTCATAGCCGGCACAGAACGAGCGGCCGGCGCCTCGGAGGATGATGGAGTGGACCCGTGTATCGCGGTCCGCGTCCCACAGCGCCTGCCGGAGTTCGCCCTGGAGTTGCCGCGAAAGCGCGTTCAGTTTCTCCGGCCGGTTGAGCGTGATGCGCGCGCGACCGCGCTCCTTCTCCACAATGATCGTCTCGTACTCGACCTCACCCTGAGCCACGACGCCCTCCGTCCCCGCGCGAGGCCCCTCGCCCCGCATGGTGGGGAAGTTTTAGCACTTCGGAAGGTGCGTCGGGGGCTGCCGCACCGGTAGGATGCGGGCTCCGCGCGACCCCGTGATTCAGGCAAGATCCAACATGGCGAGACTGAGCTCCCAGAGCCGGTCTGCCTGCGCCGGATCCACCGCGTACCGCATCACCCCGGTGAGGTCAGCAGGAGCCTCATCGTGGATCACGACCTCGCTGCAATCTGCCAGGTACTGGCCGCCTCGGCCGGTGAGTGCTGGCGAAGTGGCGGCCCACACCGAGGTCGACGCACCCTGCTCGACGGTCTTGAATCGCTCGTTGACGTTGCCTTCAGCATCAACCCAACCACGTCGTTGTATGGACTCAGCAGTCATGTGTCGTTGTAGCGCGGTCATGATGCCGCCGGGGTGTACCGCATAGGCTTCGATTCCCTCTGCCGCGTACCGCTGCTGAATGCCGATCGCGGTGAGTGCACAGGCCGTCTTGGCCTGCCCGTATGCGTCCCACGGGTCGTACGCCCGACGCTCGAAACCGATGTCGTCGAAGACCACCGGGCTGCGGAAGTGGCCGGTCGAACTCAACGACACGACTCGAGCACCGTGAGCAGCGCGCAGGATCGGAAGCAGACTCATGAACAACGCGAAGTGGCCCAGATGGTTGGTCCCAAACTGCATCTCGAAGCCATCGACCGTCGTCGAATAGGGGCATGCCATCACTGCTGCGTTGTTGACGAGGATGTGGAGTTGATCGTGTTGGCTTCGATACTGTTCTGCGAACGCCGCGACACTGGCCTGCGAACTGAGATCGAGTTGCATCGCCTGTATCGGCTCTCGTCCCACCGATTGCGTGAGTTCAGTAGCGGTCGCGATCGCGCGGTCGAGGTCGCGGCACGCGATCGTGACTGAGGCGCCCGCGGCGGCCAGTGCGCGTGCGGTTTCCAGGCCGATGCCTGAGTACCCGCCAGTGACGATGGCGTGTTTGCCAAACAACGACACGCCCTGCACCACTTCAAGCGCGGTCGTCCGGTAACCAAACACCATGTCTGTACTCCCCAAGTGTGCCCGGGACGATCTCTCGGGTGCTTGTGTTCGCGCTTGGTGCCGGGGGAGGGGGTCGAACCCTCACGAGGTTGCCCTCTGCGGGGTTTAAGCCCGCTGCGTCTGCCATTTCGCCACCCCGGCGCGACGAGGCCCGCGCGGGGCCTTCGAGGTGATTCTAGGCGGTAGAATCCGCGACCGATGCTGTTCACCTCGGACTCACACGATGCGATCCGGCGCGGCGAGGTCACGCTCTCGGTCCGCCGCTGGCTGCGCCCGCAGGCGAAGGTCGGCGGGCGCTACCGGCTGCACTCGGGTGGGGCGATTGAGGTCACCGAGGTGCGCGAGGTCGATGAAGCGGCGCTGACCACTTCGGTGGCACGGCGGGCGGGATTCGCTTCGCGCGATGCGCTCCTGGCGAACATCCCCCCGAAGCCTGGCGCGACGCTCACCCTCGTCGGGTTCCGGTACATCGGCGAGTTGGCGGATCCTCGGAAGGCGCTAGCGGTGCAGGCCGCGCTTTCCGACTCGGAGCGCGAGGACCTCACGCGACGCCTCGATCGGATGGACACCGGCAAGTCGGGCGTGTGGACGCGGGCCACGCTGCGGCTGATCGCGGAGTCGGAGGGCGTGCGTGCGGGCGACCTCGCCGAACGGTTGGTGCGCGAGACGCTGCCGTTCAAGACGGACGTCCGTCGCCTGAAGGCCCTTGGCCTCACGGAGAGCCTCGAGGTCGGCTACCGGCTCAGCGCTCGCGGGCACGCGTACCTCGATGGGGCTCGCGAGGGCGGCTGACGGTGGGCGCACGCACGAGAGCGGTATAGCCTCGGTATCGCGAGAGCAGCCGAGGGAGCCACATGACGACACCGGAACGCCTGGCGCGGATGCGCGCCGTCCTCGAGCGCCGTCAGCGAGACCTGCACGTGGTGGTCGAGCACATCCGCGACCCGCACAACGCCTCGGCGATCCTGAGGACGTGCGACGCCCTCGGCGTCCACACCGTTCACCTGCTCTACACGGACCAACCATCGCCGGAGATCGCACGCACGGTCGCGGCGGCCAGCCACCAGTGGATGGAGATCCGACGCCACAGCGACCCGCAGGCCCTCGTGGACGCGCTCCACGCCGAGGGCATCCCGATGTACGTCACGCGCCGCGACGAGGGCGCGAAGGCGCTCGTGGACGTCGACTTCACCGGGCCAGCCGCCATCGTCTTCGGGAACGAGCATCGAGGGTGCTCGGACGAGGTGGCGGCGGTAGCGGACGGCGCGATCTGGATCCCGATGGTGGGGATGGTGGAGTCGTTCAACGTGTCGGTGTCGGCCGCCATCGTGCTATCGGAGGCGTACCGCCAGCGCGCCTCGGCAGGCACGAACGTGCCTCGCTGGGACGCGTGGCGGCAGGGGATCCTCGATAGTTGGCTCGCCCGCGACGCGATGCCGAAGCGCGAGGGTGAGGGGTGAGGGGAACGTTGGAGGCGCCGGTGGGAATCGAACCCACGGTGAAGGTTTTGCAGACCTCTGCCTTGCCACTTGGCTACGGCGCCCCGCTGTTCGAATCCTAACAGAGCCCCCGGTGCGGGCTAGTCAGGCCTCGCGAGGTCTCGTGTCGCTTCGGATGATTCGTGATGCGCTGGTTGTGTTGCGCGTTGATCTCGACAGTCACAGCGACAGCATCGGGCCACGAAGCGGATGCGTTACCACATGCAGAGCCCTGATCCGGGAAGATCAGCGGCGTCAGCGCAGAGGTCGGATAGTCCGTGCGACGGACAAAAGTGTGTTGGTGCCCAGGATGAGATTTGAACTCATACGCCCTTACGGACACTGCCCCCTCAAGACAGCGTGTCTGCCTATTTCACCACCTGGGCCCGGAACGACGCTGGCAGGAGTGGAGGGACTCGAACCCCCGGCCAGCGGTTTTGGAGACCGCTGCTCTTCCAACTGAGCTACACTCCTACGCGTCGGTGACCGAGTGTACCAACGCCTTCCCGCTCGCGGAACCCCAACACCCTACTCACGAATCCACGGTTGAGGCTCAGCGCACGCCGCTGCGTCCGATCGCCGCGTCTACCCGAGGCGGGAAGTTGGAGCAGATCGCGTCCACACCGGCATCCCGCACCCGGGCGAGGTCGGAGACCTCGTCCACGGTCCAGGTGTAGGCCGCCAGGCCGCGGCGGTGGATCTCGCGGACGCGGCCCTCATCCACGAGGTCGTGGGACATGCTGAGGGCGGCGAAGCCCTGCCGGACGGCCAGCGGGACGGCGTCCCCGGTGTACCCGTACCGCTCGAGTGAGCCTGGCGAGAGGTTGAGGCCCACCGGCACCTCCGGCAGGGCGGCTCGGCAGGCGATGGCGACCTCCGGGTCGAAGGCCCAGATCCAGCACCATTCTGCTGCGGCGGCTGCCCGCACTTCGGCCGCGACCGCCTCCTGGATCCCCCGTTGCTTCACCTCGATCACGAGGATCACGCGTCCGGCGACGCGGTCGAGCGTCTCCGCCAACGAGGGGACGGGCTGAGCCACGACGCCATGGATCGGCCGGGTGCGGACGGCGGCCAGTTCATCTGCGCTCACATCCACGAGGACGCGTGGGTCGCCGGCCGTGCGCTTCAGCGTGGCGTCGTGCAACAGCACGACCCTACCGTCGCGCGTCGCCCGCACATCGATTTCAACGCCGTCGGCGCCCTCGGCGATAGCGGCGTCGATGCCCGCGAGCGTGTTCTCGGGCATCGTGCCCATGTTGGTGCGGTGCGAGATCACGAGGGGGTGGGTCACGGTCGCCTCCTCAGCCCTCGGCAGGCTAGGCCTTCAGTCGCCGGAAGATTGCCTGCGGTAGGGCGTTCAGGATGAGGAATATCGGGCGGAGGAGCGGCGGCGACCAGACGACCGAGGCGCCTCGATCGAGGCCGCCAATGATCGCCGTCGCGACCTGATCCGCCGTCTGTGCGAAGAGTCGAGGCTTCATCCCATCCGTCATCCGCGTTTTCACGAAGCCGGGGCGGACGATCATCACCCGGGCGCCGCTCCCTCGGAGTGCCTCGCCCAGGCCCCGCGCGAAGGCGTCCAGACCGGCCTTTGTCGATCCGTAGACATAATTGGCGCGACGCGGGCGCTGCCCGGCCACTGACGAGAGCACCACCAGCATGCCGTGCCCCTGCTCGCGCAGGGCAGCGGCGATCGCCAGACCGCTGGAGACCGCGCCGGCGTAGTTGGTGATTGCCGCGTGGCCGGCGGCCGTCGGGTCGGCCTCGAACGCGGTCTGATCGCCGAGCGTGCCGAAGGCGATGACCACGAGGTCGAAGTCACCGTAGGTCGCGAATGCTTCGGCGATGGCCGCCGCGTGCGCGTCGATTGCTTCGGCATCAAACGGGAGGGTGACGACCTCAACACCTTTGGAGGTGAGTGAGGCAGCGGCCACGCGCATCACCTCGGGCCGGCGGCCGAGCAACACCGCGCGCCGCAGGCCGCGAGTCGCGAGGCGTTCGAGGGTGGCGAGGGCGATCTCGGAGCCGCCTCCCAGTACCAGCGCAGAGCGCACCCGGCCGAGGGCATCAGTCATCGAGTGTCTCCCATGCCGCGGTTCGCTGTGCCGCGCATGCGCGCGGAGGCATGGGCCGTGAGGCCGAGGCGCCGGTCGAGGTCAGAGGTCATCCGTCCGTGCGGATCGACGCGCGCCTGGACGGCTCGCCATTCATCGATGCGTGGGTACATCACCTCGAGCCACTCGGGACGCATGCGCGCGTCCTTCGAGAGGTAGATCCGCCCGCCGCCCTCCGCGACCTCGCGGTCGAGGTGATCGAGGAAGGTGGCCAGCGCATCACCTCGGGCGGCGGGGAGGTCGACGGCAAGCGTCCAGCCGGGTGCGGGGAAGGAGAGCGGGCCGGGGTTGGCGGCACCGAAGCGCTTGAGGACGGCAAGGATCGCCGGCGCGGGGCCGTTTACGAACGCCTCGACGATGCGGCGCAGACGATCTTCCTCGCCGAAGGGGATGACGCATTGCCACTGCAGGAACCCGCGCCGCCCGTACACACGGTTCCACTGGCCGACGATGTCCAATGGGTAGAAGAACGCCTCCAACGGCTGTAACTCACCGAGGCGTTCGGATGGCGCGTTCCGGAACCACAATTCGTTGAGCAGGCGCGCGGTGAAACGGTTCACCATCTGCGACGGGAAGACCGGAGGTGCGGTTGGGGCCGGGCGCGGTCGCCAACGTCGAGCGTCCTGGCGGCCGCGCCCGGCGATGGCGTCCACCGGTGTGTGGTCGCCGCAGGTGACGACGCCCCGCCCGAGGCTCGCACCAGCGGTGACGAGGTCGACCCACGCGACGGAGTAGTGCGTGCGCGAGTCGGACTCGGTCATCAGCGACATCGAGTGGTCGAGGTCGCGCGTGCGGTACGTATCGACGGTCATGAAGCGCGTCGGCGCCCGAGTGAGGCGCACTCGTGCCTCCAGGATCACACCGGTGAGGCCCATGCCACCGGCGGTTGCCCAGAACAGCGCAGGGTCGGACTCGGGTGTTACGACACGCGTCTCTCCGGAGGGCAGCAGCAGCGTCAGCGACTCGACATGCTGCGCGAACGTGCCATCGAGGTGGTGGTTCTTCCCGTGGACATCCGACGCGATGGCTCCGCCGATGGTGATGTGTCGGGTGCCAGGGGTCACCGGGAGGAACCAGCCTGCCGGGATCGCTGCCCGGATCACCGATTCGAGGCTGGCGCCGCCTGCGACGAGCATGCGACCGTCCGAGTCGATCGGTCCGACGTAGTCGATCGCAGTGGCATCCAGCACCAACCCGCCACCGTTCTGCGCGGCATCGCCGTAGGCGCGGCCCAGCCCTCGAGGGGTGGCGCCACGCGGGCCTGCGCCCACCAGGGCCGTAGTCGTCGCGGGGATGTCCGAGGGCCGCACGATGCGCGCGACGCTGGCGCCGGTACGTCCCCAGCCGGTGAGGGCCGCTCGCCGCTCGCTGCTCACGATGGTCGCTACGCGGCGCCTACCGAGCATGCGCGGCCGCCTCAGTATGTGGGGTTGCGAAGACCCACAGGCGCAGCAGCGTGAAGTTCCACACGATGACGAGCGCGATGCTCGCTCCCTGGGCGACGACGAGCGCGATCGATGATTCGCCGGCGAAGGCGTTCACGCTGGCGAAGACGAGGGCGGAGACGGCCGCGCTCGAAGCGAAGGTGGCGGCAAATCTCGTGACAGTGCTCGCCGAGTCACTAGTGTGCTGAGCTTGGAACGCAAACCTCGAGTTCAGGACGTAGGCGAGGGCTGAGGTTGCGACGTAGGCCCCGGTACTCGCGGCGGTAGCGGGTAGGCTGCTCCGCCAGCCGAAGGCGGCGACCATCGTGGCGAAGAGCGCGAAGTTGAGCGAGGTCGTGAACCCGCCGATCAAGAGATACCCGACAAACTGTCGGGCAGTGGGCGGCAGGGCGGTGAAGCGCACGCGCACTGGCTGCTCTCATCTCCACGCCGCTCGCTCGATCGCCTTCGATGGTAGCGCCGCCTCCTTCCTCCCGACCGGCGCCCCTATCAGCCGAGGCCAGGCTGAGCCGCAGCGCTTAGACTCCGCCCCGAAGCCGCGATCCGTGATGCGCTCGACGACGGATGTGGCGCGCGCGGGCGCAGGACGAAGATGGCGATGTCGACGCGGACGGCCTCGATCACTCCGACGACGCCAACGGGCTTCGTCCTCGACTTCCTCGTCGCGTGCCGTCCGATGCAGTGGCAGAAGAACTTGTTGCTCTTCGCCGCCTTCCTCTTCTCGGCCCGAGCCGCGTGGACACTCGAGGACCCGGATTCGTGGCGGCCGCTGCTCCTCACGGCGTTCGGTGCCTTCTGGTTGTTCAACGCCATCGCTTCCGGCGAGTACCTCCTGAACGACGCCCTCGATGTCGAGCAAGACCGGCTGCATCCGCGGAAGCGCTTCCGGCCGATCGCCTCCGGGAGGGTGCCGCTGCCGGCGGCGTATGTCGGCGGGGCGGTATTGGTCCTCGGAGGTGTCATCGGGGCCTTCGTGCTGGATGTGAACTTCGGCATGATTGCGGCTGGGTACGCGGCGATGATCGCGACCTACTCCCTGTGGCTGAAGCGCGTCGTGATTGTGGACGTGGTGGTCATTGCCTCAGGCTTCGCGCTCCGAGCGGCGGCCGGGGCGGTCGTGATCGACGTGCCGATTTCGCCGTGGCTGTTCGTCTGCACGACTCTGGGCGCGCTGTTCATCGCGGTCGCGAAGCGGCGGCAGGAACTCGTGTTGTTGAGCGGGGACGCCGCTGCGCATCGAGGGGTACTGGCGGAGTACACGCTGGACGTCCTCGACCAGATGTCGTCCGTGGCGGCTTCGGCCACCATTGTCACGTACGCGCTCTACGTCGTCAGCGCGGAGAATCTGCCCGCCGACCACTCGATGCTGCTCACGCTGCCGTTCGTGCTGTACGGCGTCTTCCGCTATCGGCTGATTGCGGAACAGCAACCGGAGAAGAACGCGGACGAATTGATCTCGCGGGACGTGCCGCTGTTGCTGTCCGTGCTGCTCTTCGGCCTGTCGGCGTTCGCAGTGCTGGCGGTCGACTGGTAGTCGAGGGCGTTCGAGCCCTCGCTTCGCGTTGCTACTGCGCGTCGGGGCCCTTGCGCTGGTCGCGCAGGAACTGCTCCAGGTCGTCCAGGATGTCGCCCGTCGGCGGGAGTTCCGCCGGGACGTCGTCGCCGCCCGGCGAGGGGAGCGACGGTCGCTGGTTGTCGTACTGCTCTTCCAGTTGGCGGACGTACTGCTGTGCGTCACCGCCGGACTCTCGAAGCACCTCGGCTACTTGCTCGTCGAAGCGCTCACCCTGCTCACGCAGGTCGGTGAGGTCGGTCGTGGTGCCGAGGGCGCGGTCGATGAGGGCGATCTGGGCGAGCGCGACGTGCGGGTTCGGGCCGGTGTTGATGTAGTGCGGTGACATACCCCACAGGCTGGCGTTCTTCCAACCCTGCGCGCGCAGGTGGAGGTTCAGGACGCCGACGATCCCGGTCTGTCCCTGGTACCTCGACGCGGGCGCCTTCAGGCCGAAGGCGGTCTCGAAGTCCGGGTGGGACGCCGAGAGGTTGACCGGCAGCGGGCGGGTATGGGGGACGGGTGAACCCTGTGCCCCAAGCGTCACCGAGGTGGTGCAGGCGGTCTCGCGCAACATGTCCTCGATCGCCAGGGTGAAGGTGCGCCAGCGCAGGTGCGGCTCCACGCCCGTCATCAGCAAGATGTCGCGCGAGGCGCCTTCCGGACGGGCAATGAAGATGCGGTTCTCCGGCCAGTCGAGGACGCGCTCACCCCGTTCGAGGCGGACGCGCGGTCGCTGTACGGTGAAGTCGTAGAACCGCTCGGGGTCGAGGTCGATGAACGGCTGCGCGCCCCAGACCTCGACCAGTGTCTTCACGGCGAGGTTGGCGGCACCGGGCTGATCGGTGAAGCCGGAGAAGGCCGCGATGAGCCACGGGTCGCGGAGTGGCTTGACTTCGGACAGCGGACGCAGGGCTTCGTGCATCTGGACCTCGTTCGACGTGCTCTAGGCCTGGGAGTAGCCGGAACCCTTGCGGTCGATGCCGGTGCCCTTGCCGTTGGAGATCCAGCCAAACTCCTGAAGGAGTTGCTGGCTGTAGCCGACACGGCCGCTGATCTTGTCCAGCGGCTCCGTCGCACAGAGCAACGCGGCCTGCGCCATCAACGTCGGCGGCTCACCTCGAGGGTCATCGAGGCCGTCCACGAGGTGGTGGAAGATCGTGCCGGGCGTGGGGACGACCTGCGAGGGGGAGAAGCAGGCGACCGTGACGCCGTGCTCGTAGACCTCCTGTGCGAGGCCCTGTGTGAACCGCTCCAGCGCGGCCTTCGAGGCGCCGTACATCACGCCGCCGGTCGCCTTCGCGCCGGGGTAGGGGCCGCGCCCAGGGCCGATGGCAGCGCCGGAGGAGATGTTCACGATGGCGCCGGAGCCCTTCGCGATCATGTCCGGCAGGACGGCGCGGGCGAGCATGAATGGTCCGTGGACGTTCACCGCGAAGGAGCGCATCCAGCGGCTCGCCGGGTAGTCCACGATCGGGATGTAGTAGTTCAGTGCCGCGTTGTTTACGAGGACGTCGACGGCGCCGAAGGCTTCCTTCGCGGTCTCCGCGAGGCGGATGCAGTCCTCTTCCTTGGAGACGTCCGCCTGGACGGCGAAGGCCTCGCCGCCGGCGTCCTTAATCCGCTGGACGGTGCGTCCGAGGGAGCCTTCGAGTTGGTGGTCGCCCTCGTTCACGGTGCGGGCAGCGCACACCACGCGCGCGCCTTCGCTGGCGAACAGTTCTGCGATGGCCTCGCCGATGCCACGGCTGGCTCCCGTAACGATGGCGACCTTGCCGTCCAACTTGCCCACGGCCGTACCTCTTCCGATGTCCCCCTGATGCGGCCAACGGAGTCTACACGTCGGGTTCCCGAGGGCGCACAGCCCCTGGACACGAGGCGGCCCCCGAGGCGGGGGCCGTCCGAATGCTCGATTGGCTGGGGATCAGGGATTCGAACCCCGACTGACAGATCCAGAATCTGCTGTCCTACCTTTAGACGAATCCCCAGCGACCCCCGCAGTATAGGCGGCGCTTCCGGCAGGGTGAACCCCGGGGTGCGCCTCTACGCCCGCAGCATCGAGGCGGCCCGGCGCAGCGAATCGACCGCCTTCGTGTCGCCGAGCAACTCGATGGACTCGAACAGCGGCGGGGAGATGCGCTTCCCGGTCACGGCGAGCCGCACGAGGGTGAACAGGTCGCCCACCTTCACGCTGCTGGTCTCTGCCAGCGCGCGCATGGAGGCCTCGATGGCGGGGGTCTCCCACGGCGTGACCGCCTCCAGCGCGTCGGCGACGGACTCGATGGCACTCGCGGCGCCGGGGGCGTCGTCCTTGAACCGCTTCTGCAGGAACTCCTCGCGCGGCGGCGTCGGGACTTCGTCGAGGTAGAAGAAGTCGACGAGGGCGGTGACGTCGCTGAGTACCTGGATGCGCTCCCGGACCAGCGGCGTGAACGCCTCGACGAACGCGCGGTCGAGCGGGCGGAGCACCTCCGGCGGAAGTGAGAGTTCGAGGCGGCGTGCGAGCAGTTCGGCGAGGTCGCGCTCCGGCATGTCGCGCAGGTAGACGCCATTGAGCCAGTTCAATTTGTCCACGTCGAAGGTCGCGGGGTTGAGCGACAGGTCGGCGAGGTCGAACAACTCGATGAGCCGTTCGCGGGTGAACACGGTGTCGTCGCCGTGACCCCAGCCGGTGATGCAGAGGAAGTTCAGCAGTGCGTCCGCGAGGTAGCCCTCCTCGGCGTACTCAAGGACGAACTTTGCGCCGTGCCGCTTCGAGAGCTTGCCGCCGCCAGGCGCGAGGATGATCGGCGTGTGGACGTACGTCGGGCGCGCGTAGCCGAGGGCATCGAACAGCAGGGCGTGCCGCGGCGCGGACGGGAGCCATTCGTCGCCGCGCGTGACGTGGGTGATCGCCATCGCGGTGTCGTCGACGGGGTGGGCGAGGTGGTAGGTGGGGAAGCCGTCCGACTTCAGGATGACG
This sequence comes from Dehalococcoides mccartyi, assembly GCA_945865925.1. GTDB lineage: Bacteria > Chloroflexota > Dehalococcoidia > UBA2979 > UBA2979 > SURF-43. The sequence continues at coordinate 398,909 of CAMBFG010000001.1, read as the reverse complement.
AAGTCATCCAGCGTGCGGTTCTCCACAGTCACGTCGCCGCGCAGCAGGTCGACCACGGTCGTGGTGCCCTCGCGTGGTGTCGCAAAGCGGATGACGTGCGGTTCGCCAGTGTCGAGGCGCGCGCGTGCCTCCGCGGGCGCGATCGTGCGGCACTTGCCCTCGTAGCCGGTGGGGCGCTTCTCCTTCTGCTGGCGCGTGCGAAGGGCGTCGAGTTCTTCCGAGGAGCAGAAGCAGGGGTAGGCGTTGCCCTGCTCGATCAGACGCGCCGCTGCTGCCTGGTACAGCGGCAGGCGCTCCGACTGCACGTACGGCTCGTACGGGCCACCGATGTCCGGCCCCTCGTCCCAGTCGAGGCCGAGCCAGCGCAAGGAGTCGAGGATGCGTTCCAGCGAACCCTCGACGGCCCTCGCCTGGTCGGTGTCTTCGAGGCGCACGAGAAATTGGCCACCAGTGTGCCGCGCGTAGAGCCACGTCCATACGGCGGTGCGGATGTTGCCGACGTGCGGGTCGCCGGTCGGGCTCGGGGCGTAGCGCACGCGCGCCGGCGTCATTCGAGCGTCCCGATCTCCGGTGCGACGCGGACCGGGTGGCGCGTGCGCAGCGCTCGGATCGCGGTGCGCAGATCCTCGGGCACCGGCGCGACGAACTCGCGCCACGCCCCATTCGAGGCGAGCGTGACGCCGAGGTGCCACGCGTGTAGCGCCTGCCGTGCGATGTGCTCGGAGCCGTGGCCGTAGACGGAGTCGCCCAGGACGGGGTGTCCGACAGCCGCCATGTGGACCCGGATCTGGTGGGTGCGCCCGGTGAAGATGCGCACCTCGACCAGCGCGGCTTCGTCGTCGTACTGCTCCATCACCCGGTACTGGCTGCGGGCCGACTGACCGCCCTCGAGGACGGCGCGGCGGTACGGCGCGGCCGGGTCGGCGCCGAGCGGTGCATCGATGATGCCCTCGGCGGGATCGGGGCGGCCCTCGACGAGTGCGAGGTAGGCCTTTGTCGTCTCCCGGAGGCGGAACTGCTCCTTGAGGATGTACTGCGCGTCCGCGCTCTTCGCGAGCGCGATCACACCGCTCGTGTCCCGGTCGAGGCGATGGACGATGCCGCCGCGATCGCTGTCGTCGATCTCGCGCACCTCGGGGTACTGCGCAGCGACCGCCTCGATCAGCGTGACGTCGTCCAGGCCTGGCGCGGGGTGGACGACGAGGCCGGGCTGCTTGTCGAGGATCAGCGTGTGCTCGTCCTCATACAGCACGGTGAGCGGCAATTCGCGTGCGCGAGGATCGATGACCGGGGCGGCGGGGGTTTCGACTTCTACGACCTGGCCGGAGTAGACGAACGTGCTCGCCTTGGTGATGGGCGCGCCGTCGACGAGCACGTGGCCGTCCTCCACCCACTTGCGCGCCTGCGTGCGCGACATCGAGGGCATCGCGAGGCTCACCACCCGGTCGATGCGGTCGTCCGTGTCCACCTCGAAACGGAGGAGGTCAGAGTGCGGTTCGGCGGCGGCGGTCACGGCTGTTCCTTTGGAGGGGTGTCGTTGCCTTCGCGGAAGGCGAGGAAGCCGAGCAGCGCGACGCCGCACACGATGGAGGAGTCGGCGAGGTTGAAGGCCGGGTAGTGCGTCGGGTCGATGAAGTCGGTCACCGCGCCGAGCCGAATGCGGTCGATCAGGTTCCCGATCGCGCCGCCGAGAATCATCGACAGCGCGAGGTGGTACAGGCGCCCGTGCGAGGGCAGCGTGAGCAGGAAGATGGCGATCGCGACGATCGCGATGAACGTCGCGACGACGAGGAAGGTACCGGCGCCCTGCAGGATGCCGAAGGCGGCCCCCGTGTTCTGCACGTGCTGCAACCGGATGATCTCCCAGCCGGCCGGCCAGATCTCGTAGAGGTCCATCCGAGCGCGCACGATCGCCTTCGTGCCCTGATCGACGCCGATGATCGCCGCGGCCAGCAGGAGCCACGGCGCGACGCGACGCCACGCGGCGAGGCCCCGCGCGCCGATGGTGGCGGACGCGCTGGAGGTGGCGGAGAAGGTCACGGGCTGTTCCATCACCTCGATCCTACGGCAGGCCTCGGTCGAGCGCCCTCAGCCTGCCCCGGAGGCGCGCGAGGCGTCTGGAGCGGCGGCGGTACACTGGATGCCTCCACCATCAGAGAGCAGGGAGGCCGCCCGATGGCGCTCTTCACCAAAGATCCGCGCACGCAAGAGGCTCGCGACGACGGCCGGCCGCGCCTTCCCCCGGGGCAGCGTCTGACGGACGGCTGGCCGGTGCTCCACTACGGCTCCATCCCAAAGGTCGACCTCGCGACGTGGAAGTTCCACATCTTTGGCCTCGTCGAGCAGGAGGTCACCCTCACCTGGGACGAGTTCATGGCGATGTCGCAGGCGAAGAGCCACAGCGACATCCACTGCGTCACCACCTGGTCGAAGTTCGACAACGACTGGGACGGCGTCACGATGGACGACCTGATCGCCCTCGCGAAGCCGAAGCCGGAAGCGGCGCACGTGATCTTCCACTCGTATGGCGGCTACACGACCAACGTGCCGCTGTCGGAACTCCACGGCCCAGAGAACATGCTCGTCCACACGCACAACGGCGCACCACTCTCCGAGGAGCACGGCTGGCCGCTCCGAGGTCTGGTCCCCGCGCTCTACTTCTGGAAGAGCGCGAAGTGGGTGCGCGGCATGGAGTTCGTCGCCGCCGACCGCGCTGGCTTCTGGGAGATGTACGGCTACCACATGCACGGTGACCCCTGGACCGAGGAGCGCTACGGCTAGCCTCGGCTGCCCCGCAGACACGAAGACGCCCGGCCAATCGGCCGGGCGTCTTGCTTGGGCGACAGTCGAGGCGCGCGCTAAATGAAGATGCGCGAGCCCTTGTGGCGGATGTTGCCGGAGCGGACGGCCTCGGCGGCGACGGCCTCCGCGACGCGGATCGCGACTTCCTCGTTGAAGACGGAGGGGAGGATGTACTCCTCCGACAACTGCGCCGTCGGGATCGCCTCGGAGATCGCGCGGGCGGCGACGATCTTCATCTCCTCGGTGATCTGCAGCGCGCCCGAATCGAGCGTGCCACGGAAGAGGCCGGGGAAGCAGAGGACGTTGTTGATCTGGTTGGGGAAGTCCGACCGGCCCGTCGCGATCACCCGGGCGAGGCCTTCGACCTCGTGCGGCATGATCTCGGGTACCGGGTTCGCGAGGGCGAACACGATTGCGTCCTTCGCCATGTGAGAGATCCACTCGGGCTTGATCAGGTTCGGGCCGGAGAGGCCGAGGAACATGTCTGCGTCGCGCAGGGCTTCCTCGATCGTGCCGTCGAAGCCCTCGGGGTTGGTGTGGTCGGCGAACCACTCCTTCATCGAGTTCATGTGCTCGACGCGGCCCTTGAAGACGGCGCCCTGACGGTCGAAGCCGATCACGTTCTTCACGCCGAAGTTCATCATGATCTTCGAGCAGGCGACGCCGGAGGCGCCCACGCCCAGCACGCAGACCTTCAGGTCCTCCGGGCGCTTCTGCACGATCTTCAGGCTGTTCATCAGCGCCGCGAGCACCACCACGGCCGTGCCGTGCTGGTCGTCGTGGAACACCGGGATGTCGAGTTCCGCGCGCAGGCGGTCTTCGATCTCGAAACAGCGAGGCGCGCTGATGTCTTCGAGGAGGATGCCGCCGAAGCCCGGCGAGATCGCCTTCGTGATCTCGATGATTTTCTCGGGGTCCTTGGTGTCGAGGCAGATCGGCCACGCGTCGATGTCCGCGAAGGCCTTGAAGAGCATCGACTTGCCCTCCATCACCGGCATCGCGGCATGCGGGCCGATGTCACCGAGGCCGAGGACGGCGGTGCCGTCCGTCACGATGGCGACGGCGTTCGGCTTGATCGTGAGCGACCAGACAGCGTCCGGGATCTCGTGGATCTTCATCGAGACGCGGCCGACGCCGGGGGTGTAGACGTGCGCCAGTTCCGCGTTGGTGCGGATGTGTACCTTGTTTTCGACGCGGATCTTGCCGCGACGGTGCAACTGGAACGTGCGGTCGGATGCGTGCTGCACCTCGACGCCGTCGACCTCGGCCACGGCGCGGACGAGTTCCTGCGCCTGTGACTCGTCCTCGCAGAGGATGATGAAGTCACGGACGATGACGTCCGGGTTCACGTCCGCGATGTCGATGTCCAGGATGTTCGCATTGTGCTCCCCGAGGAGCGTCGCGACCTTCCCGTGCATGCCGGCTTGGTTGCGCATCCGCAACCGCAGCAGCAACTGGTACCCCGCGCCCGGATTGGTGCGGTCGGGGTAGTGCTTCACGTTCCGTTCGACGTCGGTCATCATTAGCGGGCCTCCGGAGACAGCGTGCCCCCGACTATACGCCTGAGGGCAGTACGGGGGAGGGCCCCAGATTCCGGCGGATATCGTTCGCTACGCGAACAGCGGCAAGGTGTTGTAGGTCTGGCCGAGCACGTCCTTCGAGGCCACGCCGAACCGCTGCTCGATGATCGAGGCGTACACCTGACGGAAGTCGGTCGAATACTTCAGGTCGCCGCTCGAATCAGGTGAGGACGTCAGGGGCTGCTCGCCGTAGAGCCCGGGCTTCACGCCACCACCGATGACGAACATCGGCGTGGACGTGCCGTGGTCGGTGCCCCCGGAGCCGTTCTCCTTGATGCGCCGGCCGAACTCGGTCCACATCACGGTGGAGACATCGTCGGCGGCCTCTTGCGCGGCCAGGTCGGTGTAGAACGCCCCGACGGCGTCCGAGACGGTCTGGAGCAGGCGGTTCTGGGTGCCGGACTGGCCCGCGTGGGTGTCGAACCCGCCGGTCGTGATGTAGACGACGCCGGTTCCGAGGCGAGACATAATCAATGTCGCGGCGGTCTTGAAGGCGTTCGCCAGCGGGGTGTTGGGGTAGGTGGCCTTTGCCACGTACGACTTCGCGTCCGCCTGCAGCATCACGGTGCTCTGGTACGCCTCGAACCCCGTCTGGGAGACGAAGGCGAGCGCGCCGCCGTACTCCGCCTGGACGGCGGCGTCCTCCGCATAGCGCGCGTTGATCTGCGCGAACGTCTGCAGGCGACGGTCGGCGTCCTTCGGGAACTTGCGGTCCGTCGACAGCACGTACGCGGGGATCGAAGAGAGCGAGGGGACGAAGACGGAATCCGCGAACAGGCTGCGCGGCAACTCATTGCCGATGTTCGCGGCGCGCCAGGCAGAGTCCTTCTCGTGCGCGGTGGCGTCGAGGAGTTTCCCGATCCAGCCGTTGCCGAAGCCCTCGGCAGTGGAAGCGGTGTGCCAGATGTCCATGGCGCGGAAATGGGAGCGGTTCGGGTTCGGGTAGCCGACACCGAGGACTACCGCCATCCGCTGCTGGTCCCACAGGCCCTTCATCCCCTTCATGACGCCGTTGAGCGCCATGCCGTTGCTCAGGGCGAGGGTGGACTCCGGGTTCTGCGCGAGGCCTGGCCGCGAGGTGAAGTAGCCGCGGTCGCCCAGCGGGATGACGGTGTTCAGCCCGTCGTTCCCGCCCGCTAACTGCAGCACCACGAGCACTCGACGCCCCAGGGACGCCGCCGTCTCCTTGGTGACCTCAGCGATCGGGACGGAGTTGTCGTCGAAGGTGGCCCGCAGGAAGGCGGGGGGCATGGCCGTGGCGGCGCTGACGAAGGCCATCCCGCCCTTGATGAAGGAGCGGCGGTCGATCGGGCGGTCGAGGAAGGTCTCTTCGGGCATCTCGTGTGTCCTCGATTAGGCCAGGTGCGCCAGCGGCATGGAGAGCATGAGGTAGAGCACGCCGTGGAGTGCGCCGTTGCGTTGCGCCTCGGCGAAGTTGAAGTGCGTCGCACCGCCGAGGTAGTCGATGAGGGTCTGTCGCGTGGCGCTGTCGATGTCGCCGCCGATGATCAGGTCGGCAAGGCCATCAACGATCTGGGCGGCGGAGACGGTGAGCCCGTTCGCGCGGAGCAGAGCGGGGGCATCGACGACCTGCGCCTTCGGGCCGTCCGAGCGGGTGACCTCGTAGGCGAAGTTGGCGCGCGCGAGCATGGTGGTGGAGGCGATCCAGTCGGCACCGCCCTTGCTCCAGCCCTGCGGTCCGGGTGGTTCGTACAGCGTCTGGTTCATCGCGCGGGTCTGCGTGATCGTGCGCGTCGTCGCGCCGACGAGGCCAAGGCTGCGCGTGTAGCCGAGGACGTACTCCACCGGCGACTTGATCCGCCAGCGGTAGGCCTCGTCCGAGTACATCTCGTCCGAGGTGAGGATGGTCCGCACGACTTCGCGCATCGAGTACTTCGAGTCGAAGTACGCCTTCGTCGTGCGGGCGAGCATCTCTTCGGTCGGCTGGGCGACGGCGAAGTAGCGCCAGAGTTTGCGGCCGATGAAGCGCGCGGTCTCCGGCAGCGCCGCAAGCGCGCGGATGACGTCCTGGTCGTTCAGGTTGCCCGTGACGCCGAGGAACGTCTTCTTGCCAGCGTCGAAGCGGTTGGCGACGAGCACCGCGCCGGTCGGCTTCGGGTACTTCGTCTTCCCCATGGGATCCTTGGGGAGTTCCTCGGTCGTGATGCGCCAGCCAGTCAGCGCGCGGGCCGCTTCCTTGATGTCCTTCTCGGTGTAGACGTTGCCCTCGCCGAGGGTGTGGAGTTCCATCAGTTCGCGCGCGAAGTTCTCATTCGGCGCGCTGCGGATGTTCAGGCGGTTGTCCAGGAACACCATCATCGCGGCGTCGCGTGCGACGCCCGTCAGCATCTCGTCGAACCGGCCGAAGGCACGCGTGCGGAAGAGGTCGTTCTGCGCCTGCATGAAGGCGGGGCTCTCCACCTTGCTGACCGCGGTCGCGAAGTGGTCGTGCCAGAAGTAGACCATCCGCTCCAGCAGCGGACGCTTCGTGGTGATGATGCGCAGATGCCAGGCGGCGAGCAGCGCGCCTCGGTCCTGGTTGGGGTCAGTCTCGAGGCCGGCGATGAGCGCCTGGCTGGCGGAGTCGTCCACTGAGTCAGGGGAGAGGAGGCGGTCGATGCTGCCCTTGAGGCCGAGCGCGAGGTATTCGTTCAGTTCGGAGGGGGAGTAGCCCCACCCGGCGCGACGGAGGAGGTGCTGGATCTTGCGTCGGTCGGTGTCCAGAGCCATCCGTCGTCCTGTCGCTGCTGGCTCAAATAACGAAATCGTGACATATCCGTTCGTTCCGACCTCGACACGTTACGCCGCCGGGAAATTTCCATACGAAACGAATCTGTCCCGCGTCCGAGGCCGCAGCGGGGTTCCCTCCGATGCTAAAATCGACCTCCCGACCGAGGCTGGGGGCGTTATCCACAGTTTCGCGACGTAGGCGGCGGCGCGAGACATTCGACCACCGAAAGCCGACGGCCCATGGCACTCATCGCGTTCCCTCGCCGTAAGCGCTCTGCACGCCTCGCAGACCGCGTATCTGACCGCATCGCCGATCATCGGCTGGTGCGGGAGGTGCGCGAGGGCTGGCATGACCTCCCCTCGCGCGCGGATCTCCCGATCCTGGCGCTGCCGGGGTCGCTTCCGAGCGCACTCCCAGCCCTGAGTGACCTCGTCGAGGCAGCGATCGAGGCCGGTGCGAAGCACAGCCCGGTACGTCTTGTCGTACGCCGCCCGCGTCGGAAGCGACGTGCCGCAGGCGTGATGCTGTTCGTGGCAGTCGTTGGTGGCATCGTCCTGGCGTACCGCTGGTGGCAGAAGCGCGATCAGGATCGGGCTGGCCTGCTGGATGAGCCCGATGATTCGCATGACGGCCCGACAGCCATGCCGCCCGCGCCGAGTCCGTGGGTCGAGACCGCCGCCCGCGCCGAGTCCGTGGGTCGAGACCGCCGCCCGCTCCGAGCCCGAGACACCGAATGCCGCTGCAGATGGCCCGCGCGCCGCGCTGACCGTTGAGGTCGAGGCCTGCGAGGAAACGTCTTCGGAAGCGCCGAAACCGTGGGTGGCACCTCGCCGTGCCGAGGCACTGCGCCCGCGCGAGGCCGGCCGTGCGCCAACCTCCTTCGCTCGCGGGCCCTCGGTGGCCGCGCCGGCAGTCCCGGCGTCGCGCCCATCGGTCCCGGACCGTCACGAGCCTCACCTACCGCGGTAGGGGTCGAGGTAGGCGCAGGCCCGTCGACCCAGCCTCGAAGTGCGGGCTATCCTCGGCAACGACCGTGGAGCGTCGCCGCGCCCCTATCGTCTAGAGGTTAGGACGGCACCCTTTCAAGGTGCAGACAGGGGTTCAATTCCCCTTGGGGGCACCACCCTCGCGCGGCGGTTCCTATGAGGACTCACCGGACCTGCGGCAGCACCTCGCTGGCGATCAGTTCCAGGGTCGCAAAGTCTTCCTGCGCCTGATGCTGCAGCATGATGCGGGTGAGGCCCGCCTCCTGACGCCGACCGATCTCCTGCACCACTTCGTCGGGGGTCCCTACCAGCCAGCCGCGTGACTTCATGTTCCGGATCACCTCGCCCGGGTCGTTCCGGCCGAGGGCGGGGAGTGTCTCCGCGACCTTCGCGAGGTGCGCCCGCTGGTCGGCGTCGGTCTTGCCGATGATGAAGCCGACCATCTGGGAGTGGCGGATCGTCTTCGGGTCACGGCCCACATCGGCGCAGTGGCGCTCGAGGATCGTGCGCTTCGCAAGGTAGGTCTCGGGCGTGAGACCGACGCCGTTCCATTCGTCCGCGAACTGCGCGACGAGTTTGAGCGTACGACGTTCGCCGGAGCCGCCGATGAGCAGTGGCATCGGCTGCTGGAGCGGCTTCGGCTCGCAGATCGCGTCCTTCAACGTGTAGTAGCGACCCTCGAGGTTGGCCGCGCCCTCGCCCCAGAGCGCACGCACCACCCGCACGCTCTCCTCCAGCCGGTCCATTCGCTCCTTCAGCGGGGGGAATGCGATGCCGAACGCCTCGTGCTCCGGCACGTTCCAACCGGCGCCCATGCCCAGGATGAACCGGCCGCCCGACAGCACATCGATCTGTGCCGCCATGCGCGCGACGAGTGACGGATGCCTGAAGGTCGCCGAGGCGACGAGCGATCCAAAGCGGATGCGTGATGTCTCCGTCGCAACGAGGACGAACGAGAGGAACGTCTCCAGCGCCGGCCGCTCGTGCGGGCCGGAGAGCGAGAAGAAGTGGTCAGAGCGCCAGAGCGACTCGAACCCCAGGTCCTCGGTCGCGCGCATGATGCGGCGCCAACGATCCCAGGTGAGCCCTTCCTGGCCCTCGATCATCACGCCCAGATCCATATCCGCCTCCATCGTGGTGCGAGGCGGGATGCTACTGCGCGGAGGAGGGGTGTGCCGGTTGGGCTGGATTCGGACTATCGAGCCGAGACGGTCGCGTTCACCTCGGAGGGTTGGGCACGCACCGCTGGGATGACCCGCACCATCAGGAGCGCGAGGATCCCCATGTGGACGAGTGAGACGGCGAGCATCTGCAGCGCCAGCGTGGCGACCGACGATTCCGCGCTGAACGACGAGGTCGTCGACAGGAGATACGTCGTGATCGCGAGGCCGAGGATCCGCGCGACGAGCGAGCGGCGGTCAGGGTCGAGGTCGCGGAAGCGCACGCGGTAGAGGTAGATGCCGAGGATGAAGACGTGGAGCCCAACCATCGAGCCGGTGTAGGCGAGGGCAGGGAGGTCGCTCTTCCACTGCAACAACGGGATGAGGGCGAACGAGAGTGCGAAGACCATCACGGTCTTCGAAAGAAAGAGACGCGGGTTGGAAAGGACGAACCGCATCGCGTACCCCCGCAGGTGGTGTGCAGATGATTCGTCGGCGGAGCCCGAAGGGCAACATGCCGATCCCCGGAATCTGCTCATTCCTGAGCAGTCGTCCGGAGAATCGCCGTCTCAGCGACGGCGCGGCCCGGGCGCTCGGTGACGCAACGAAGGTGCGGGGTTGGATCGGAGGGGACGAATGGTGTACACACATGGTGGGCGCGAAAGCGCCCGTGTTTGTCGTGGCCCATTCGTCTAGCGGCCTAGGACGCTGCCCTCTCAAGGCGGAAACCACCGGTTCGAATCCGGTATGGGTCACCAGTCACTCGTAACGGCGCTCCCTCGGGTGCGCCGTTTGCGTGTCCGGTCGGCGTCCGGGCATTCAAGGCGTCGGACATCTACAGCGAGCCGCCGCCGCGAGTGCCGCACGCTGCCCGCAAGAAGTAGCGGGCTGCCGACTCATACACTGTCGCCGATGACCAACGACGACCCAAAGCAGGCCTACCGCGAGGCGTACGAGGCGTGGCAGAAGCACCTCTCCGGCGTGCACGACCTCCTGCTGGAGGGGAACCGTCTGCCGCCCGAGCAGATCAAAGGCCTGCTGAATCGAGAGGCGCGCGCCAAGGAGAAGTACGACGAAGCGCGTCGCCGGCTGCTCGGGATCGACGACTGAGCGTGGCCTCGATGTCGCACGTCTGGCGCGAACGCGGGATCCCGCGATCGTTCGTCCTGGGCACGGCGTTTGCGGTGGCGTGGTCGCCGTGCATCGGGCCGATCCTCGGTGTGGTGCTTACCCTCGCTGCCGCCTCCGGCACTGCAGCGCAGGGGGCGCTCCTGCTGCTCTCGTACGCCGCAGGCCTCGGTGTGTGGTTCCTCGCGTTCGGCGCCCTGTTCGGCTGGATCTCGCCTCGGCTGCGTCGCCTCGGCCCGTACCTGCCGAAGCTGGCGGTGGGGACCGGGCTGCTGTTCATCGTGCTCGGCTTTCTGATGATCCTCGGCGAGTTCCAGCGTCTGAACGCCGCGGTCCAGGACGCTGGCTTCCTCTTCTCGACGACCGCCGAGGTCGAGGGTGACCTCACCAGCGGCGTGCAGGGGTGGCTCGGCCCGGCGATCGCGTTCTTCGGTGGTGTTGTCTCGTTCCTCTCCCCGTGCGTCCTTCCCCTCGTCCCTGCCTACCTCGTGAACCTGGCAGGTGAGGCCGTGCTAGAGAGCGGGGACGCGAGGGCGAGCCGAGCGCACGTCCTCAGGAACGCCGGTGCCTTTGTCCTTGGGTTCGCCGTGGTCTTCGCGCTGGTCGGCGCCTCCGCTGGATTCGCGGGGGCGCTCGTGGCCGGGCACCTCGACACGCTAGCGCGCGTGGGCGGGCTGGTGATGGTGGTGTTGGGCCTGCAGATGAGCGGGCTGCTCCGCTTGCCGTACCTCGACCGGACCTTCCAGGTCAGGGCATAGGCCACCGCTCCCGGTCGAGGCGGAGCGCGCTACGATCGCGGTATGGACGCTGACCACGGGCTCGACCTCGAAGCGATCTTCCGCGTCATCGATGAGGCGCCGGTCTTCGTTGTGCGCTTCTCGCTGATTGAGCAGCGCATGTTGGTGGACGCGCGCCCCGGTTCGGACGGCCAGCCGTTCGTCGAGATCGTCCCACCGGTCACCTCCGCGGCGGAGCGCTACCGCTACCTCCAGAAGGTGCGCCCCGAGGTGCCCCTGCCGGAGCAGATCACGGTCTTCTTCTGGCCGCGTGCCCTCAGCGTCATGAAAGACCTCGGTGTGTGCGCACGCATCGAGGCGCGCGTGGACCGCGAGGGCGGCGAGCCCGCCGTGACCCGTGCCCGCCGCGTGTTCCGCGAAGCCGAGCGACTGGAGCGCGCCGATGTGGTCGCGGCCATCCGTGGCGGCGAGGGATACGAGACGGTCTGGGAGCGCCCTCGCGCGTAGCCCCTCGTTGTGACTGCCCACGGCAGAACCTGCGGGGAGCCTCTGGTACCCTCGGCCTCGCGACCTGACGAGGACTCCATGGCCCGCCTCATCGACCTCCGCTCCGATACGACGACCCGTCCCACTCAGGGAATGCGGGACGCGATGGCGCGCGCCGAGGTCGGCGACGACATGATGGGCGACGACCCCACGACCCGAGCGCTCGAAGAAGCCGCCGCTGCTCGTGTCGGTAAAGAGGCCGGCCTCTTCGTCCCCAGCGGGACGATGGGCAACCTCGTTGCGCTGCTGACGCATTGCGTCGCGCGCGGCGATGAGGCGATCGCCGGCTCCGAGTCCCACATCTGCAACCACGAAGGCATGGGATCGAGCGCCCTCGGTGGCATCCCCGTGCGCGTCGCCCAGAACGACATACGCGGGTATATACAGCCGGCCGACATTAAGGCGCTCGCGCGTCCGTGGCCGCGTACCGTCCTCGCCTGCATCGAGAACACCCACAACCGCTGTGCCGGCGCCGCGTTGACCGCGACCGAGATGCGCGAAATGACGCGGGCGGCGCACGAGGCCGGCCTGCAGGTGCATGTGGACGGCGCGCGCATCTTCAACGCCGCCGCAGCACTGGAGACCACACCCGAGGCGCTCGTCGCTGACGCGGACACGGTGCAGTTCTGCTTCTCGAAGGGCCTCGGCGCGCCGGTGGGGTCGATCCTCACGGGGCCGCGCGAGTTCATCGACCGTGCGCGCCTGGTGCGGCGCACCCTTGGCGGCTCGATGCGCCAGTCCGGCGTGATCGCCGCCGCCGCGCTCTACGCCCTCGATCACCACGTGGAACGACTGGTCGAGGACCACGTGAACGCGCGGCGCCTCGCGTCCGCACTCGTGGAGATGCCGCATGTGCGGATGGACCCGGCGGGCACCGACACGAACATCGTCTACTTTGACCTCGAAGGGGTGGACGGGCCACTCTTCCGCGAGCGCCTCGCCGCCGAGGGCGTCCTCTGCTCCGGCGTCTCCCCGACACGCATCCGCTTCGTCACGCACCTCGATGTCAGCGCACGCGATGTCGAGGACGCCATCCCGCTGATCGCTGGCGTGCTCAAGGGACTCCCTGCCGCGTGAGCCCTCGACTGCTGCGCGCCGCCACCGTCGTGCTGCTGCTGGCGATATCCGTCCTCGCGGCCTGCGATGGCGCGACGCCGAAGGGCGACACCGAGGACGTGGTGACGCAGATCCCGTTCGTGGCAGGTGAGCGGCTGGTCTACGCAATCCAGAACGGCGAGGGAGTCCGCCTCGGTACCGGCACGCTCACCGTGGCGGTCGAGGGCGACCACCTAGCGCTGCGCCAGACATACACCGAAGCCTCGCCACCCGTCGGCAAGCCGGCGAGCACGGATGGCGCCTCGGTGGAGGTAGACGCGAAGACGTTGCGTCCGCTCGCTGGTATGCGCAGCATCGCGCGCCGTCAGGGCGACGAGGCCCGACTGGACGCCTACACGTGGACCTACGGCACTGCCAGTGGCAAGGACGTACTGCGCAGCACCGCTGTGAAGCACGACGAGCGGCCGTCCCTCAAGGACATCACGCTCCGTGACCACTACTACGACAACGAAACCTCGCTCTGGCTCTGGCGCACGCTGGCCTTCGCCGAGGGCTACGACAAGTTCTACGTCTCTGCGAACGCCGTGGAGCAGGAACAGCAGACGGTGAACCTCAGCATCCGCCAGCGTGAGACCGTCGAGGTGCCCGCCGGGAAGTTCGAGGCGTGGCGGCTGCTGTTCCGGAACGGCCGCGCCGTCCGCACCGCCTGGGTGAACGTGGACGCTCCGCATGAGGTGGTGAAGTGGGACAACGGCGAGGTCGTCTTCCTGCTGGAGTCATCGACTCGGTAGCGCGCTGGGGCTGGCTACGACCCCGACCACAAGCACCCGGTCTTCGACGCTCGCGCGCGCTCCTCGAGGGCGATGAGCGCGGCTCGCTGCGCGCCATCCTCGCGCCAGGCGAGCGCGAGGCCCTCGCGGATGAGCGCGGCGTCGATCGACTCGCCTGTGGCGGTGTAGACGTAGCGTAGTTCGCGCTTGAACGAGTCCTGCAGTCGCGCATCCGAGACGAGTTGCACCCGTGTACCTGCGAGGGCGCGTGTGCGATCGGTCGCTTCGCTGAAGCAGCGGTCGCCACGTTCCGGCGTGTCCACACCGTAGAACCGAACGCGTAACTCCGTCTGCGCCACGCGCACATCGATGGTGTCGCCATCGACGATCTTCACGATGTCGACCAGGACCCCGCCTGGCAGCAGCGTGACGACCGCTGTAGCGGTGGCCGTAGTCGTCGTATCAGTCGTCGGGTCGTTGGTGACGACCTTCGTGACGCCGGCGGCGCTCAATGAGAGCAGCGTGACGATCACGGCGATAATGAGGAACGCCTTCGATAGCGACTTTTGGCGCATCGCCTCGCGGGTCGTGAGGACGATGGGGTCCGGGCGACGCCTCGACGGTCGCGTCCGGCTGTCGGTCCTGCTGTAGAACTTCGGCAGGTCGGGCAGTCTCGGCACGGCTATGCCCCTGCGCCGTGGAGCATCACGAAGCCATCCGTGATCAGCGCAGCGACGTCACCCCACGTCGCGCGGGCGGCATCGAGAGCTACGCGGAACGGCTCGACCTCGTCCGCCGCGAGGGCGACCACGCCACCCGCGCGGTAGCGGTCGCGCTCCTCGAAAGTTGGGCCAGCGGCGGCGTGACCGGGCAGCGCGTCGACGGCCTCAGCGAGGTCGCGTACCTGCCACTCGTAGAGCGTCTCCGAGTCGCGGACGCCGAAGACCCAGAGCGCCGCGGCAGCCTCGGGTGGCGGCGCGTCCGTCTCCACACCGGCGCTCCACATCCCTCGGATGCACGGGGCCAGGCCGCGCATGACGAACGCCATGTGCGGTGCCGATGCAGCGAAGGGCTCGAGGGCGGTCCGGCCATCGAGCCACGTGGCGGCGACGACGAGCCCGGCGTCAGCACCGCACAGCACGCGCCGCGCGCCGGGGGCACCGGCCATTGCGCGGGCGAGATCGAGGGCGTGGGCGACCGCCTCGGCGGGGGCGTCCGGCTTCACCGTCGCGCAGACGACATGGACGACGCGCGGCTCGACGACAGACTCTGCTAGCGGCTCCGGCATGTGGACAACTGTAGGGCGGGGGCACCGTCTGAACCGCTGGGGAGAACACGTACGCAAGACATAAACAACAGGACACGGCGGTATACTCGCTGCCCATGACGCCTGCTCGCACCTCGACACCTGCCCCCGCGTCCTCGACCCCGGCAGGGGAGGGCGGCGTGCGACCGCTGATCGTGCTGCTGGACTCGCACGGGATCATTTTCCGGTCGTACTTCGCGCTGCGTGACGTGCTGACGGTGCGCCACACGGGGGAGCCGATCGCGGCGGTCTTCGGCTACGCGAACACGCTGCTCTCCGTGCTGACCGAACTGCATCCGACGTATGTCATCGCTGCGTGGGACGCGTCCGAGGACACGTTCCGCAAGGAGAAGGACGAGCGCTACAAGGCCCACCGCGAGGCCGTACCAGACGACCTGATCCCGCAGTTCGGCCGTGTCCGTTCGATGCTCGACGCGTTCCGCATTCCCGTCGTCGAGAAGATCGGGTACGAGGCGGACGATGTGCTCGGGACGCTGGCGGGGCAGGCGCTTGAGCAGGGCCTGGACGTAGTCATCGTCACGCTCGACACCGACATCGTGCAGTTGGTGCAGCCGTGCGTGCGCGTGTGGATGTACCGGCCGTACCAGCGCGACTACGTGATGTACGACACCGAGGCGGTCTTCGAGCGCTGGGGGTTCGAGCCGGAGCGGATGGTCGACTACAAGGCGCTGACGGGCGACACCTCGGACAACATCCCGGGCGTGAAGGGCATCGGCGAAAAGGGCGCGAAAGCGCTGATCGCGCAGTACGGCACCATCGACCAGATGCTCGCCCACATCGAGGAGATCGAGCCCAAGCGCACGCGCACCGCGCTGGAGCAGGGCGCGGCTGATGCGCTCCACTCCTACGAGATGGCCACGATCGTCCGTGACGTCCCCGGCGTCTCGCTCGACCTCGATGCCGCATTGCTGCGCGACTACGACCGAAACGGTGTGGAGGAGTTGTTCCGCGAGCTCGAGTTCCGGTCGCTGATCCCGCGGCTCCCCGCCGGCCGCCTGATCGCTGGCTCCGCAGCCGACCCCGAAGCCACGCCGCCTGAGCCGGCACCCGCCGCCACCCTCGACGGTGCGTACGAGGTGGTCACCGACGCCGCTGGCCTCGCGCGTGTCATTGCGGCGGTCCGGGCATCGGGTTCGATGGCCATCGAGGTGATCGCGGATGAGAGCCATCCGATGCGCGCGGCCGACACGCTGGTGGGGATCGCCATCAGTCCAGCCGAGGGCGTCGCCTCGTACATCCCGTTCGGGCACCACGCCTCGGGGCAGGGGATGCTGCTCGGTGGCGACGGTCCGAGTGCCCCCGCGCAACTCGAACGCGCGCAGGTATTCGAGGCCCTGGCGCCGCTGTTCACCGACCCCGCCATCCGACGTGCCGGTCACGACGCCAAGTTCGCCGCGATTGCGCTCGCTGAGGCCGACTCGCGCCTCGAGATTCGCAACATCGACTTCGACACGCAGGTCGCCGCGTACCTGCTCGGCGACTCGAATATGTCGCTCGCGCGGGTCGCGCACACCCGCCTTGAGCTCGACCTGCCGGAGCCGGAGACCGTCATCGGCAAGGGTGCGAAGGCCATCGCGTTCTCGGCTGCGCCCGTCGAAGCTGTCGGCGCATACGCGACGGCGAACGTGGATGCCTTGCAGCGGTCCATTGGCGTGCTCCGCAAGGAACTGGAACGCGACCACCTCGACACTGTCTTCCGTGACATCGACCTGCCGCACGTGCCCGTGCTCGCGCGCATGGAGCGCTTCGGCGTAGCGCTGGACACCGACGTCTTGCGCACGATGGAACGCGACCTGGCGGGGCGGATCACCTCGGCGGAGCGTGCCGTGTACGACGCCGTGGGGCACGAGGTGAGGATCGGCTCGCCGCTGGAACTCTCCGCGCTGCTGTTCGAGGAACTCAGTCTGCCGAAGACGCGCAAGACCAAGACCGGTTACACGACGGACGCGGACGCGCTCGAACCGTTGCGCATCCTGCATCCGGTCGTCGACGCGATCCTGAACTGGCGCGAACTCACGAAGATCAAGTCGACGTACGTCGATACGTTGCCGTCGCAGGTGAACCCTCGGACCGGCCGTGTGCACTCGGTGTTCTCGCAGACCACCGCGGCGACGGGGCGGTTGTCCTCGAACGACCCGAACCTGCAGAACATCCCCGTGCGCACCGAGGCGGGGAACCTGGTCCGCCGGGCGTTCGTCGCGCGCGACTGCGGCGACGATCCGGTCTACCTCTCGATCGACTACTCCCAGATCGAGCTGCGCGTCCTGGCGCACATCGCGGACGACGAGGCGCTGAAGGCAGCCTTCCTGGCGAAGAAGGACATCCATCGTTCGACGGCGGCGCTCGTCTTCAAGAAGGAAGAGTCCGCGGTGACCTCGGAAGATCGCCGGCGCGCGAAGGTCTTCAACTTCGGGGTGCTCTACGGCCTCACCGCCTTCGGCATGTCGACCCGCGAGGGCATTCCGCGCGACGAGTCTGAGGCGTTCATCCAGGGTTACTTCGCGGCGTATCCGAAGGTGAAGACGTGGCGTGACTCGACCGTCGAGGAGGCTCGCACGAAGGGCTACGCCGAGACGCTGACAGGCCGTCGGCGCTACATCCCGGAACTGCGCTCGCAGAATCGAGTCGTCCGGCAGGCCGCCGAGCGCATCGCAATGAATATGCCGATCCAGGGCACCGCCAGCGACATCATCAAGATCGCGATGAACCGCATCGACCTCGAACTCGCCGCGCGGCGCGAGCAGGGCGCGAAGGCGCGCATGATCCTGCAGGTCCACGACGAATTGATCTTCGAATTGCCGCGGGCCGAACTCGACGACATGCGTGAGATCGCGCATCGCCTGATGCCCTCACTCGACCTCGCCGTCCCGCTCGACCTCGAAGAGAAGGTCGGCACGAACTGGGGCGCACTGGAGTAGGCAGGCGGGTGGGTCGTGCCTGAACTACCCGAGGTCGAGACGATCCGCCGCGACCTCACGCCGCTCCTCGTCGGCCGTCGCGTCACGCGCGTCCGCATCCACGCGGGGGGTGAACGCCTCGCGATCACCGACCCGCCGAGGGTGTTCGAACGACGGTTGCAGGGCAGGGGAGTGGTCGGCATCGACCGCCAGGGCAAGTATCTGCTGCTGCGCCTGGACGACGGCTGGACGTGGGTCATCCACCTCCGCATGACCGGCTCGATCGTCCACGTACCGGCGGAGGCGCCACTGGGCCGCTTCGAACGCGCCCGCATCGACCTCGACGACGGCTCCACGCTGCGCTTCAACGACCTGCGGAAGTTCGGCACGTGGCACCTCGTGGAGGATGCCGCCGAGGCGATGCCACACAGCGGCCCGGACGCGTTATCCGAGGCGTTCACGCCCGAATGGCTGCTCTCGCGCCTCCGAGGCCGCTCAACCAGCGTGAAGGCCGTCTTGCTCGACCAGTCCGTCTGCGCCGGCGTCGGCAACATCTACGCCGACGAAGCGTGCTGGATCGCCTCGGTCGATCCGCGCACGGAGGCGTCTCGGATCGGCCCGGTGCGCGCCAGGCGGCTCCACGCCGCCGTGCTAGAGACGCTGGGCGCGTCGCTGGCGAACCGCGGCTCCTCCTTCAGCGACTACCGCGACGGCCTCGGCGCGGCTGGCCTCCACCACGTGCGCGTCCACGTATTCCGCCGCGAGGGTCAGGCGTGCGAGCGCTGCGGCGGGATCATCCTGAAAGCCCGAGTCGCTGGCCGAGGTACCCACTTCTGCCCCCGTTGCCAGCGGAAGTAGTGTGCTTAATCAGACATAACAGAGATAGTGCGAAGTTCGACACAATGATCGTCGATCTACTCCCCGGGGCCGCGGAAGGGTTCTGGAAGGGTCGGAAGGCACCGATAGAAAACCGCAACATCGTCCGCCGGTCTGGTGACGGGCTCGACAGCGGTCCCTCGGTAGATTGATCTCACTGGAAGGCGGCGACGCCAACCAAAGGAGGGCCTCCGGCGACGGAGGCCCTCCGCTATAGCCCGCGCTGCTGCTGAGGAGCCCCGATGCCTTTCGACAACCAGAACGTCGATGTCTCCGGGGTCGATGACCGGCGTGGGCGCGGGTTTGGGTCGCCCATCGCGCTCGGCGGCGGCGGGCTCGGGATCGTCGGCGTGATTGTGGTGCTGCTGATCAACGTTCTGGGTGGTGGCGGTGGGGCGTCCCTGCTCTCCGACAACACCTCGAGCCAGGGCACGGGCGAGACCACCGCCCAACTGAGCGCCCGCTGCAACGCCGAGGGCGCGATCGAGCGTGACGACGACTGCTACGTCATCAAGTCCTACAACGAAATCAACGAGGTCTGGGCGACCCAGTTCTCCGGCTCTACCTACGAGGCGCCGCGCCTCGTCTTCTTCGAGCAAGGCACCAGCACCGCATGCGGGAACGCCTCCTCGGACGTGGGGCCCTTCTACTGCCCTGCTGACCGCAGCGTGTACATCGACCTCGGCTTCCTGGCGGCGCTGCAGAAGCAATTCGGCGCGCAGGGCCGCTACGCCCAGACCTACATCGTGGCGCACGAGGTCGGCCACCACCTCCAGACGCTGACTGGGACGGAGGCGCGCGTACGGGCCGCCCAGGGCCGCGGAGACGCTCAGGCGCTGTCCATCGGTGTCGAGTTGCAGGCGGACTGCTACGCCGGCGCCTGGAGCGCCCTCGCGAACCGCGCCGGCAACTTCTCGATCTCGGAGCGCGAACTGGACCAGGCCCTCAACGCCGCCGCTGCCGTTGGTGACGACCGCATCCAGCAGAAGACGCAGGGCCGTGTGGATCCCGAGAGTTGGACCCACGGCTCGTCGCAGCAGCGGCGGGACGCATTCCTGCGAGGCTACCAAGCGGCGAATGGGAGCGCCTGCACATCGCTCGTGCCGCTCTCCTCGTAGGTCACCTCTCGATGCCTAACTGACGCACCCGATGAATCTAGACATCGCGAGTTACGTCCTGAGTAAAGACATCAAGTCTGGCCGATGTCCTACCTGATCGACGCGACGAGGTGCCCCCTATTTCTCGCCTCGCAGCACCTTCAGCACCTGCTCCCCATGGCCCTCGGCGGTGGCGCGTTTCCAGACCTTCGTCAGGCGGCCGTCCGGCCCGATGACGAAGGTCGAGCGCGTCATCCCGATGCTGTGCTTGCCGTACAGCACCTTGTCGCCCCACGAGCCGTAGGCGGTCGACACCTTCGAGCCGGCGTCGACGAGAAGTGGGAACGGCAGGCTGTAGTGCTCGGCGAACTTCTGGTGGGAGGCCGCGTCGTCGGTCGAAACACCGAGGACGACCGCGCCTGTGGCGAGGATCTCGTCGTGGTAGTCGCGGAAGGAGCAGGCCTCCTTGACGCAGCCGGGGGTCTCGTCCTTCGTGTAGAAGTACAGGACGACGGTCTTGCCCTTGTAGTCCGCGAGGCGGTGGGTCTTCCCGTCCTGGTCCTTCAGCGCGAACGCGGGCGCCTTCTCCCCTGCCTCAAGTGTCACTCCCACGTTGGCTCTCCCCTGCTCATCGGCCATCTTTGTTACGCCATCACGGTGTCTGCGCAGCATGCCACCGACGGGCGACGCCGCGCGAGGTCGAGCGGTATGGTGTCCGCGCCTCGCGGGGATCGAGGTGTCATGGGAAGAGGGGACTGCGATGACCACTGCTGTTGAGCCGGCGCACCAGACGGCGACCGTCAACGGGCTACGTCTCCATTATGTCGAGTACCCCTCCCCTCGCGTTGGCGCTCCGGTCATGCTCTTTCTGCATGGGCTGACCAGCGTCTGGGGCTCTTGGCGCCGTGTCGCCGAGCACTTCGCCGCTGACTACCACGTCTACCTCCTGGAGCAGCGCGGCCACGGCGACTCCGAGCACGTGCCGGCCGACCGCTACCGCACGGAGGACTACATCGCCGACCTCGAAGCATTCGTGGACCAGATGGGGTTCCAGCGGTTCGTGCTCGTCGGTCAGTCGATGGGCGGCCACCACACGATCGCGTACACGGCGAAGCACCCCGAGCGGATCATCTGCGCCCTCGCGAATGACATCCCGCCCGCCCTCGACTATCAGCCAGCCGGCTCGGACCAGGCATTCCCGGGCGGGAAGCAGCGCGTCTTCGTAACGCCCGCCGAGTGGACGGAGACGCGCCGCCCGACGGCACCGCTCACCCCGGAATGGGCGCACTCCCTGATGGAGCGCGAAGCGCTGAAGGAAGTGTCCGGCGGTTACTCGCCGAAGTTCGACCCGAATGCGCAGATGCACTGGTCGCCCGCCGACCTCTGGGATGTCGCGCGTACGATCACGCGTCCGATCTTCTTCATCCGAGGCGGTCGCTCGCAGGTGCTGTCTGCGCAGGCCCTGCAGGACATGGACATGGCGATCCCAACCGCTCGCTCCGTCACCCTCGAAAAGGCGGGCCACTCCACGTACCACGACATGGAGCGCGAGTGGATCACGATCGCCGACGCGTTCTTCGCCTCGCACGCCCAGGCGTAGCGGGACAGACGAGGCATATCGATGGCATGGGCAGGCGCGAAGCCAGGTGGACCGCCCGCGACCAAGGGGTCGCGCTGGGGCGCGCTGTCGTCCGGCCCGTTCCGTGTCTACTGGGTCGCGATGTTCTCGCGCGTGTTCGGGCTGCAGTTCCGCTTC
This sequence comes from Dehalococcoides mccartyi, assembly GCA_945865925.1. Taxonomy (GTDB): domain Bacteria; phylum Chloroflexota; class Dehalococcoidia; order UBA2979; family UBA2979; genus SURF-43. The sequence continues at coordinate 377,460 of CAMBFG010000001.1, read as the reverse complement.
ATTGGCACCGGTTGGCTTGTCGCCTCGAATGATGGGCTCGACAAGGGCCCGTTCTGGATCGGCGTCGTCGCCGTCGCCTCGGCGCTGCCCACGATTGTCCTGAGTGTGCCGGCCGGGATCCTCGCTGACCGGTACGACCACCGGAAGATCCTGTTCTGGTCGCAGAGCCTGACAGCCATTTCCAGTCTGGCCCTGGCACTGGCGGTTATCAGCGGCGCCGTGAACATCTGGATGGTGATCGCGTGGGGCGTCTTCACGGGGGCGCTGGCCGCGCTCGCAAACCCTGCCTACAGCGCCATCCTGCCGAGGCTCATCGACATGCGCACGATGGCGAGTGCGGTCGCGATGGTCTCGACTGTATGGAACACGATGCGAGTGGTGGGGCCGGCGCTCGCTGGCGTCCTCATCGCGGTGATCGGCATCGGCCAGGCGTTCTTCGTGACGGCAGCGGGGTTCGCGATCTCCACCGTGCTCGTGCAGCTCGTCCCGCTGAAGCCAATTGCACCTCGACCGCCCGGGCCCGACGGCGGGATGCTCGAAGGTATCCGGCACATCGCGCGGGAGCCGATCTTCCTCGCGACGATCGGGCTGTCGTTCTTCACATCGGTCTTCGGTGGGTCATACCAGGCGCTGCTGCCGATCTTCGCGGACGACATCCTGAAAGTCGGGCCGACGGGCTTTGGCTGGATGGAGGCCGCGGCCGGTATCGGAGGGTTCCTCGGGACCTTCGCGATCATCCGCATCGGTACCGGGGGGCGCGCGGGGATGACGATGTCGCTGGCGGCTGCGCTGTTCGGGCTGTTCATCGCGGGCTTCGCGTACTCGCGGAACTTCCCGCTCTCGCTCATCTTGCTGTTCGCCGGCGGCTTCGTCTCCTCGATGTACCTGAACCTCGGCATGACCACGCTGCAGTTGCGCGTCCCGGACGAACTTCGCGGGCGCGTGATGGGCGTCTGGTCGATGACGTACTTCATGGCCCAACTCGGTGGCCTGCCGGCGGGCATCATGGCTCAGTGGCTCGGGACGCCTGCCGCGGTCGCGCTGGGTGCGCTGTCAGTCACAGCGTTCGCGCTGATCGTGCTGGTGTCCGCTCCGGCGCTCCGGGGGATGTCCACGATGGCGGCCGAGCCAGCCGGAGCGACTGGCGGCGGATAGCCCCCTCGACTCCCTGCTCGGAAACTACTGCGGGAACGCCACCAGCGAAGTCGTCGACTGGATGCCGTCCAACGTGCGGATGCGGTCCGCCAAGATGCCCGGCACCTGCTGGAGTGTCTCCGTCTCGATGATCGCGACGAGGTCGTAGGGCCCCATGACCTCGTGGACCTCCAGGACGTGAGGGAGCGCCCGGATCTGCTGGGCGACCTTCCGCGTGGCTTCGGGCTGTGTGACAACGAGTACAAACGCCTTGATCACGAGGCCTCCGGGGGAGCGAACTGCGAAACACATACCGAGCCATCGGGGGAAGCGCCCCATTGTAGGAGTCGGCCGGACGGGCTCACGGCGCGGTCGCGATACCGGCGGAGTCCCAATTGCTGATCCCGTGCGCGGTATGCCGGTCGCTGATACCATGACCCCCCGGAAGACCTGATTCGCCCCTCGCTCGATGGCCGCCTCCCCGCGCCGTTGAGTCTAGGTGCGGGTGCGGCCAATAATGAACGCGATACCCAAGCGCGACGCAGTCGCGCAGCCGTATCAGATGGAGCCCCCGCGCACGCGGGCCTGACGTACGCGCATCGACCGGGGGTTGGTCGGGCGCGACGCAGTGCAGGGAAGTCGGACACCAAACATGAGCAGCAAGAACCTCGTCGTCCGCTTCGCGGGTGAAGGCGGGCAGGGCGTTGTCGGTGGTGCGGACCTGATGGCGTCCGCGGCGGCCACGGGCGGGTATCACGTCCTGACGTTCTCGACGTTCCCTTCGCAGATCAAGGGCGGCCCCGCGTGGGGCCAGGCGCGCGTATCGAGCGAGCCCATCCTCACGCCAGGTGACTGGCTCGATGTGCTCGTCGCGCAGAACCAGTACGCCTACGACACCAACCTGCCGGACCTGCGTGAGGGCGGCATCGTCGTCTACAACTCGGAAGAGTTCGAGGTAGCGGGCAACACCCGCGCGTACGGCATCGCCGCCGACAAGATGGCGCGCGAAGCCGGTAACCCCCTCGCGTCCACCATCATCCTCATCGGCGCCGTCGCGCAGATGGCCAGCATCGACATCGAGGCCATCGAGGCGTTCATCGTGAAGCGCTGGACACGAGGCCGCGCAAGCGACAAGCAGATCATCGACGGCAACATCGCGGCGCTGCGGATGGGTGCGGAAGAAGGACGCAAGTCCGGCCTCACCGTCACCCCGCTCGACGCGCCGCCGACGCACTCCGAGCCGCGTGTCATGATCCGTGGGTTCGAGGCGGCATGCCTCGGCGCGATCGCGGCCGGCCTCGACACATTCATCGGCTACCCGATCTCTCCTGCCACCACGATGCTCACGTACATGGAGCAGAACCTGGTCGGCCTGGACAAGTTCGTCGGCCAGGCCTCGTCCGAGATCGAATCGATCGCGTCGCTCGTGGGCGCGGGCTTTGCAGGCCGCAAGGTGATGACCTCGACGGCTGGCCCCGGCCTCAGCCTGATGGGCGAAGGCCTGGGCCTCGCCTGGATGGCGGAGATCCCGCTGGTCGTCTGCGACGTGCAGCGAGGTGGCCCTGCCACCGGCCTGCCGACGAAGACCGAGCAGTCCGACCTCTTCGCGGCCATCAACCCCGGCCACGGTGACATGAGCGTCCCGGTCATCGCTCCCGGTAACCCGGAGGAGGCCTTCTGGGCCGCCGGGCACGCCGTGAACTGGGCCGAGCGCTACCAGGGCCCGGTCATCCTGCTGTCGGAGGCGTCGATCGCCGAGCGCGCGCAGGACATCGCGATCCCGGATGCCTCGAAGGTGCTGATTGAGCACCGCCTGGTCTCGGACGGCAAGATGGGCAACCGCCGCTACGCCGGCGAGGGCGTCACTCCCTTCCCGGTCCCGGGTGGTCCAGGCGCGTACGTCGCCAACGGCTCCGAGCACGACGAGGAGGGTGACACCACCCACCTCCCGGACGTCCACGTCACGATGACCGACCGTCGCTTCGCCAAGTTGAAAGTGCTCGAAGATGGCACCTTCGAGGCGGAGCGCACCAGCGCCTCGATCGCCCTGCTCCCGTGGGGTGGCTCGAAGGGTGCAGCACTGGCTGCCTGGAACGAACTCATCGCGGAGGGCGTGGACATCGGCTGGTACTACACGATGTTCCTCAACCCGCTGCCGCCCGCACTCCTCGAGGCGCTGCAGGCCAAGCGGCTCGTGCTGGTGCCGGAGTTGAACTACCTCGGGCAGTTCGCTTCGCGGCTCCGCTCGATGGGTGTGAACGCACAGGCGATCACGCAGTACACCGGCCTCCCCTTCAAGGAGGCGGATCTGAAGTCCGCGATCCGCGAGCGCATGGGCGCCCTCGCCGCCAAGTAGTCCGAGTCAGTCGAGCGTCCCGTCCCGTCCTCGGGACGGCGCAGGAAGTCAGGGATCGACGATGAGCAAGCGCAACCCGACGTACGACTTCAAGTGGTGCCCCGGCTGTGGTGACTTCGGTGTGAAGGTCGCCATCGAGCAGGCCCTCGCCCGTCGCGCAGTCGAGAACCAGGAGTCGGTCGAGAAGACCGTGATCGTGGCCGGCATCGGCTGCTCCGGGAACCTCGTCCACCTGCAGGAAGGCCCGCAGCCGTTCGGCCTGCACGGCATCCACGGCCGAGCGCTCCCGATCGCCTATGGCGTGAAGGCCCCCCGCCCCGACCTGAACGTCCTCGTTGTAGGCGGCGACGGCGACATGCTCTCCATCGGTGCGGAGCACATCGGCCCGCAGGCGCGCCGCAACTTGAACGTGACCCTCGTGGTCATGGACAACGGCATCTACGGCCTCACCAAGGGCCAGGCCTCGCCGACGACCAACGTCGACGTGGTCACGAGCACGACGCGCTACGGCAAGTTGGACGACAAGCTGAACCCGCTGATGGCCTACCTCGGCCTCGGCGTCGGCTACATCGTCTCGGAACTGTCGTCGCGGGTGAAGCCGCTCGGTGAGGCGATCAAGACGGCGATGGACTACCCCGGGTTCTCCATCATCCACGTGCAGTCGCCGTGTACGACGTACAACGACACGTACGCGCTCCTCAAGGGTGACGAGAAGAAGGGCATCGAGCCCCTCGCCTACCCGATCCCGGACTCGCACGACGTGACGAACCTGAACGCCGCGATGGACCTGGTCAAGGGTGAGCGTATCCCGATCGGCCTCATCTACCGTCGCGAGGGCGACAGCGTGGCCTCCGACCAGCGCCTCACGGACGCCAAGATCCGGACGAAGGTGGAGCAGAAGTCCGTGGACGCGCTGCTGCGCGAGATGGTGATCTAGTTCGCTGGCAGCAATGCCGGTGTCACGGAAGGGCGGCCATGAGCCGCCCTTCGCGTCCCCCGAGGGCTGACCGATGAACATCGAACGGCATGTCAGCGTGGAGCGGCTGCGTCTCAAGTTCGCGGCCGCGCACATGGCCACGCTGGGCGACGAACTCGAGCCCCTGCACGGCCACAACTACCTCGTGAAATGCCGCGTGGACGGCGCGCTCACCTCGGACCGCTGGGTCATCGACTTCTCGGCACTGAAGACGTACGTGCGCGAGGTCTGCGACTTCCTCGACCACCATTTCCTGCTCCAGGAGCGCTCGCCGCTGCTTGCCATCACCCGTGAGGGTGACACCTGGTCCGTCACGTTTCGCGGGCGCTCCTACCGCTTCCCGGAGGCGGACGTGCGCGCCCTGCCGCTTGAGAACACCACGGCGGAACTCCTCGCGGAGTACATCGCGGAACAGGTCGCCGGGCGTCTGAAGGCGAACGGCCACACGAACATCACCCGCCTCGCCATCGAGGTAGAGGAGATGCCGGGCCAGGCCGGCGGCTACGCGCGCGACCTCGACTGACACGCAGGCGTCGAGGTCGCACAGGCTGTGTGAGGCCCGGCGCGAGCCGGATTCGGCGCGTTGACACCCCACCGCCCCCGGCTACGATCGATGGAGATTCCCGGAGAGGCTTTCCGCATGCAGATCGACTGGGAAGACACGATCAACAAGATCCTACATGACGTGCTGACGTGCCCTCGCTGCACCAAGCCGCAGGAATCGTTGATCGTGGGGTACTCCCGAAAGCCCAGCCTGAACGGCTTCGCGCCGCGCCACCGGAACTGTCCGCGTGGTGAGGAATGCGACGCCCGGAAACTGATCACGCTCTGCGAGGGCTGCGCTCGCCTCGAAGGCCTTCCGGGCCAGCCGATGGACGCCGTCCAGGCCCTCGAGACCTACATGCTCGACTGCCGCCGCGACCTCGAGGAGTCCCTCGACTACCTCGCCGAATACTGGCGGGACGATTACGAACTGACCGCAGACGAACTGGACTCCAACCTCGAAGAGGTGGATCCCGATGTCTTCAAGGAAGAGACCCAGTGGCGTCAGCGGCTGGAGGAGGAATACCTCCGCTATCACCGCGAGTTCCGCGACCGGAACCGCCGCATCCCCAGCCCCGGCTGGCGCTCCGAGTACATCGAGGAGATCCGCGCGCTCGGGTACGACACGGCACTGGGCGATTAGGTGAAGCAATCGATCCGCTTCGCACTCGCGGCGGCCGGTGCCGGCCTCGCGTGGGGCTACCTGCGGCACCGCCGTGACGGCCGCGCGCCGATGTTCGCCGCCGTGCAGGCGCTCGAATGGTTCGTCGCCTACGGCGGCGCTGCGGCGCTCCTCGAACGCGTGCGCGAGGGCCTCGAGGGCGCCGGGGATGTCGAGGTGGAGCGGGTGACGCACACTCGCCAGACCATCGTCGACCACAGCGGCTAGCGTCGCTCCCGTGTCCGATACGTCACCTGTCACCGTCCTGGTTCTGTACGACTCGCGCGCGGGCCTCGTCCGAGGGCTCGCCGAGCGCGTCTGCGCCGGCGCACGCGAGGTCGCGGGTGTCGAGGTCATCGAGCGGACGGTGGACGACGCGGTGCCGGCCGACCTGCTGCGCTGCGACGCGCTGATCCTCGGCAGCCCCAACTGGTCCGGGGTCACGGGCCACCTCAAGACCTGGCTGGACGAGTCTGGCGACCTTTGGGAGAGCGGCGACCTGGCGGGGAAGCCGGGGGCCGCCTTCGCCGCTGGCTGGTCGATGCACGGCGGCCTGGAGGCCACATTGCTCCAGTTGTTCCATCTGTTGGTGGGCCACGGGATGATCTTCGTCGGCCTCCCGTGGTCGGAGCGGATGCGCCGCTCCGGCTCGTACTACGGGGCGACGGCGCACGGGGAACTGTCCGAGGACGACCGGGAGCAGGCGCAGGCCCTCGGGCGGCGCGTGGCACGGCTGGCGGTGCGCTTGCGGGCTTCCGAGGCGTCATGAGGGCGCTTGGGTAGCCCGCAAACGATGGCGCTGGTACGGTTGCCCCCGCGCCATCGCGCGACCTCGAATGACCGATGACTGATGGGAGCACGCCATGGCCGCGAAGTGGGATGCCTACGCCGAGGTGGTCGAGCACATCTTCCGCGTTGCCCCTCAGGCCACGCCGACCCGGTCCGACTTCCTCGACATCTGCTACGCCAACGACATCTCGGACGATGTCATCGACGGCTTCGATGCACTGCGCGAAGGCGTCATGTACAAGAGCACCGACGAGGTCAAGGCGGCCCTGACCGCCATCAAGCAAGTCGTCGAGTAATGACGACCGGCCCCACATCCGCGCTGCGTGAGCAGGCGCGCGAGTGGGGCCGCGCCCTCCTCGACGCGCCTCAGTGGTCGGACGTCCCCGACCGCGTCACGCTGCTCACCATCTCGCCCGCCGCGGGCTACGACGATGACGCCCGTACGATCACGCTCTGGCTCACCATCGATGTGCCAGCGGCGCGCTCCCTCCCGAACGAGTACGCCGCGCTGACCCGTGAAGAGGTCATCATCGAGCAGAGCCCGGGAAGCCCCGGCACGCTCGTCGCGATGAGCGACGCCTCGCTTCACCGCCTGCTCCAGGGCACCTCACGCGCGTCCGTCGAGGCGCGCTGGCGCGTCCGCCACGCCGAGGCGATCGTCGACCGCCTGCACCGGCTGGACGAGTTCAACGTGCGCGCCAACATGCTCCCGGAGGACGCACTCGAACGGATCGTGCGCGCCCTCTGGCTCGACCTCCACGCCGCCGCCGCCGGCCTCGACGCCATCGAGGCACACCCACGCTTCGCGCTGCCGGTCGCCGGCGAGGCTGCTGCTGCGGTGGCGCGTCTCGCGGTCGCACTGGAGGAAGGCGCCTACCCGCCCGTGGAACTGCTCCTGCGCGCCGCACGCGAGACGCGTATCGGGAAGCGTCTCGGCGTCTGGCTGGACGACCTCGGTGCGGCCGTCGCTGGTGACGGCGCTGCCGCCCGCCGCGTGGTCGCCAGCCGCGAGCAGGCGCTGGCCGAGGTGAGCGATGTCGTCGGCGAGCGCTGGCGCAGCCGGCCGTGGTGGCGCGACCCAGAGGCCTACGCCCTCCGCGCGCCGCGCTAGCCTTCGTCCTATGGACTCAGTAGATATTGCCTGGCTGCTCACGCCCGACGGTGTGCGCGCCACTCAGCAGGCGCGCGCGAACCTCGATGCCGGCGTGCTCGCACACACCATCGCCGACCGCCTGCGCGGCACCTACAGCGCGGCGCAGTCACGCGCCGCGCTCGCACTCGTCGCCGGGCGGATCTCTGCTTCTGCCAAGTTCGAGGACGCCGCCCGCCTGATCTTCGACCGTGAGGCCGCCGAGCAGGCCACCGCCGAGCCCGTCGCCCGCTGGACCGCCCGTCGCTTCGAGGGCGCACGGCTCATCGCCGACCTCGGCTGTGGCGCCGGTGGCGACGCGCTCGCGCTGGCTGAGGTCGCCCGCGTCATCGCCGTCGACCGTGACCCGAGCCGTGTCGCGATGGCCCGTGCGAACGCAGAACTCCGAGGCGTGACGGCACGCCTCGACGTGCATGTTGGTGATGCCCTCGACCCCCTGCCGTCCGAGGTCGATGCCGTCTGGCTCGACCCCGCGCGCCGCGACGAGGGCGGGCGCACGCTCGACCCGGACGCCTGGTCGCCGCCGCTGTCCGAGGCGTTGCGTGTCGCCTCGACCGTCGCGCGGGCGGGCATCAAGGCTGCCCCCGGCCTCGATCTCGTACATGCCCCCGAGGGCTGCGAGGTGGAGTTCATCTCGCACCGCGGTGGACTCGTCGAGGCAGTGCTCTGGCTGGGCAAGGCGGTGAGCGCACCGCGTCGCGCCACGGTGCTCCCGCAGGGCGTCTCGGTCAGCGGGGAGCCCGATACCGGCGCAACCCCGATCGCCGGTCCTGGCCGCTATCTCTACGACCTCGACCCGTCCGTCGGCCGCGCGTCGCTTGTCGATGTCGTCGCGCCCACCATCGAGGCCTGGCGGTTGGACGAGCGGACGGCGTACCTCTCGGGCGATGCACCCATCGCCACGCCGTTCGCGCGGCGGTTCCGGGTGATCGAGTCGATGCCGTTTGCGGAGCGCCACCTGCGCGATGTCGTGCGCGCGCTCGGCGCGTCACGCGTCGAGGTGATGCGCCGCGCTTCGCCGGTCGACACGAACGCCCTCGAAAAGCGGCTGAACGCAATGCTGTCGGCGAACGGGCAGGTACTCACGGTGGCGCTCACGCGTGTCGATGGCGTACACACCGCGCTGGTCTGCGAGCGCGAGCGGGACGAGGGCTAGCCGCTAGAGGTCGTCGTCCTCGGGCAGCGCGCTGCCGGTGAACCGCGGCGTGACGCCGGACTCTCCGTAGAACTCCCACAGCAGCCGCTGGCGCAGCGCCTGGATGCCGAGTCCCATCGTGGCGCTGGTGAAGATCGCTTCGCCCTCGATCGGAAGGGCGTGCTCGCCGATCAGCGCTGCCACATCGTCCTCGGAAGCCACGGGGCGCCCATCGAGCATCGTGAGGCCGTCTGCCTTGTTCACCACGGTGAGCATCGGCGTGTCGGCCAGACCGAGGTCGGCGACGGTCTGCACGACGGTTGCGATCTGCGCCTCGATCGTGCGGGCCGTGCCGTCCACGACGTGCAGGAGCAGGTCTGCCGTGTCGAGTTCCTCGAGGGTCGCGCGGAACGCGGACATCAACTGAGTGGGGAGTTTCTGCATGAACCCCACCGTGTCGGTGAGCAGGAACCACTCCCCGCTCTGCGACCCGACCCGCCTCGTGACCGGGTCGAGCGTTGCGAAGACGGCGTCCATCGCCAGCACGTCCGCGCCGGCGATCGCGCGCATCAGCGAGGACTTCCCGGCGTTGGTGTAGCCGATGAGCGCGACGACGGGGATGCCCGTGGCGCGGCGGCGGCTGCGCTGTAGTTCGCGCTGCTGTCGCACCTGCTGGATCTGCTTCTTCAGCCGCGTGATCCGCGTGCCGATCAGCCGACGGTCCGTCTCCAACTGCGTCTCGCCGGGGCCGCGCGAGCCGATAGCGCCTTCGAGACGTTCGAGGTGCTGCCACTGGCCTCGGAGGCGCGGGAGCAGATATTCGTGCTGCGCGAGTTCGACCTGGAGCGAGGCCTCTCGCGTCTTCGCACGCGACGCGAAGATGTCGAGGATGAGCGCCGAACGGTCCAGCACCTTCACGCCCAGCGTCTGTTCCAGGTTGAGTTGCTGCGAAGGAGACAGGGGGTCATCGAAGACGACCATCGAGTAGTCGTCTTCCTCCTTGCGTGCCGTGATCTCCTCGAGTTTGCCGGTACCGATGTAATGGCCGGGGTCCGGGTGCGGACGCCGCTGGAGCGTGGCGCCGACGACGCGGCCGCCTGCCGTGTTCACCAGTTGCCCGAGTTCCCTGAGCGATTCCGTCGCCGAGAAGCCCGCCGTCCGCCGCCCCGAGTCGAGGCCGACGAGGTACGCGCGCTCCTCGCGGGGTGCAGTCGAGTGGGCGAGGCGTGGCGCGCGGCGCGCGGGCGGCGTCGGGTCCGCCGGCTCGAAGGCGAGGTCGATGAACTCGACGCGTTCGTCATCGGAGTCGTCGGGAGGTGCGAGGGAGTAGCGAGCGGCCCCATTGGAGGCGGTGTCGAGGTGAGGGCGGCGTCGAGGAATACGGCTGCTCCTGGGTGCGATCTGCGATCCAGTGTATCCCTCGACGATGGGTGATCGACGCCTACCTCGGTTGCTGCGCGAACGCTGTGAGGCGGCTCAGGGCCTCGTCCAGGCGGTCGTCCGGGGTGGTGAGGGAGATGCGGATGTACCCCTCCCCCGCCGGCCCGTAGGAGGCTCCTGGGGTCACGACGACACCAGTCGCGTCGATGAGCCGTGCCGCGAACTCCCCCGAGGAGCGTTCGCCCTCTGGCAGCCGCGCCCAGATGTAGAGGGACGCCTTCGGTGGCTCTACGCGGAGGCCCAACTGGCGCAACACGGCAATCGCGCGGTCGCGGCGCTTCGAGTAGATGTCGTTATGTCGAGTGATAGTGTCACGAGGGTCATCGAGCGCCGCGATCGCCATCTGCTGGATCGCCTGCGGGATGCCCGAGTCCATATTCGTCTTCACGCGAGTCAGCGCGTTCACGAGGGTGGCGTTGCCCACAGCCATGCCGAGGCGCCACCCCGTCATGTTGAACGACTTGGAGAGCGAGTTGAACTCGATCGCCACGTCTTTTGCGCCGTCGATCTCCAGGATGCTCATCGGGATGTAGCCGTCGTAGGCCACATCGGCATAGGCGAGGTCATGGGCGATGACGACGTCGTACTGTTTCGCCCAGGCGACCGCGCGCTCGTAGAACCCTCGGTCGGCGATCGCGCCCGTGGGGTTGTTCGGGTAGTTGAGCCAGATCACCTTCGCGGCGCGTGCGGTCTCCGCCGGGATCTCGTCGAGGCGCGGCAGCCAGCCGTCTTCCTCGCGCAGCGGCACCTTCACGGTGACGCCCCCCGCGAACATGGTGGCCACCTCGTACACCGGATAGCCGGGGTCGGTGATCAGCGCGGTGTCGCCCGGGTCGATGAGGCACAACGGGAGGTGCGCGATGCCCTCCTTGGAGCCGATGAGCGGCACGACTTCCTTGTCAGGGTCGAGGGTCACGCCGTGGCGCGTCTGGTACCAGCGCGCGATCGCCTGACGGAACTGCGGCAGGCCGTCTGACTCCGGGTAGCGATGGTTCGCGGGATCGGCGGTGGCCTTCCGCAGGACGTCCAGCAGGTACTCCGGCGTCGGGACGTCCGGGTCGCCGATGCCCAGTGAGATGACGTCCACACCCTCCGCGCGCTTCTGCGCGATCAACTGGGAGATGCGGGCGAAGAGGTACGGGGGCAACTGCTCGACGCGCTGCGCAAGCCTCACGGCGGGGCCTTTCTCTGCTCTCAACTGTCGTCGGGGACGTCCGAGGTCGGCGTTAGCGCCAGCCGCCGAAGCGCGCCTTCACACCGACCACGCGACGCTCCTCGCGAGCGAGCGCGATCGCTGCTTCGTCCACCGGTCGCCGGAACTCGACGCCCGAACGGTGGAAGCGGAAGCCGAGGTCGGCACAGGTCTTGAGCGCCGGCTTGATGTCCGGCCGCACGCGGATGCGCGCTCGCACGGCACCCTGCGAGGCGTGACGGTACGCCGCCGCACCGAGGACGAGCCGACCGTAGCCGTTCCCCCACGCGTCCGGCGCGACACAGGCGGCGAGGATCTCGCCCTCGGTCGCCTCGACCGGGCCGTTCATCGCAAACGCGACGACCTTGCCGTCTACCTCGAGCGCGCCGGCCCAGGTGACCGCCTCGACCATGGCCTCGAAGGTGCGTTCGCCATCGTTCAGGTCGCCGTATGCGTCCGACCAGATCTCGGAGAAAGCGTCTAGGTCAGCGTCCGTGGCGCGGCGCATCTTCACGCCGTCCGGGAACTCCGGGACGTGCTCGGGATTGAGGTCGGGGTGGATCATCTCCATCCACTCCGCGAAAAAGAAGAAGTCGGCGTCGTTCAGCATGGCGTCGAACCAGTCGCGGTTCTGCACTTCGACTAGGTCGAGGTGGACATGATCCGCGCGGTCCGGGTCGATCTGCCGGCGGACCTGGTTCCACATTTTCGGGAAGAGCAGTCGCATCGACTCGATGTCGTTGTAGGCCCAGTGGAGGTGGTACTGGCCGCGCTGCGGCACCAGCATCATCTCGCCTCGGGTGTCCGTCAGGTGGACGGTGCCGGGTGTGGCCAGCAGACCCTCGCGGTGTCGAGGTCGCATGGGCATGTTCCGCAGGAGGAACGGCTGCGCGTCGGCGATTCGCTGGCGCTCATTCATCTCGTCCACTCCGCTTCGAATACGAATGTGGCGGGTCCGGTAAGGATCACCGGGCCTTCGCCCCCCCACTGGATGCGCAGCGTGCCACCCGGAAGGTGAATCTGCACGTCGTCGTCTGCCTGGCCTCGGGCGCGGGCGGCCACCATCACCGCGCACGCGCCGGAGCCGCACGCCTGCGTCTCACCGACGCCACGCTCCCACACGCGCATCTCGATGTTCGCACGGTCCAGGACGTGGACGACCTCGTAGTTGGTGCGCTGCGTGAAGACGGGGTGATGCTCCATCTGGGGGCCGATGCGCTCCAGCGGGTAGTCCGCCGGCGAGCCATCGATGAACTGCACAGCGTGCGGGTTCCCCATCGAGACGATGGCAACGTGCTGCACGCTCGCACCGGCCATGTCCTTCGTCGTCACCTCGAAGTCGAGGACGGGCGCCGGGCGGTCGATCATGACGCCAGAGGCGCGCGGGTCGAGGTTGGGGACGGCCGCTTCCACGCGGACGTGGGAGACGAGGCCGTCCGCACCTCGGGTGGCGGTGGTGGGGATCAGGCCGGGACCGGTCTCCACGAGGACGCGCCCGTCCGGGGCGGTCACGAGGCCACGGTCAAGGCAGAACTTCGTGAAGCAGCGGATGCCGTTCACACACATCTCGCCGTCGGATCCGTCCGCGTTGAAGATGCGCATCTTGCGGTCCGCGGTCTTCGAGGGCTGCACGAGGATCAGGCCGTCCGCGCCGATGCCCTGGTGGCGGTCGCAGACCTCGATCGCGAGGGCGCCCCACGCCTCATCGGAGATGTCGAGGCGATCCGTCTCGGCGACGACGAAGTCGTTGCCGGCACCGTGCATCTTCCAGAATGGGAACGGCCGCCCCGTGGGGTTCGGCATCGTCAGCCCTCCGTGTGGGTGTGGTCGATCATGGTACGGGCGGCCGTGCTGCCCGCTCAACAGCGCCCACGGCGGCCGCGATGTCGCCCCCGGGCACCCATTCGATGCGTGGATCGTCCAGCCGGAACCACGCCGCCTGCATCCGGATGAGTCGATGGGTGGCAATCTGTGTCTGGCGCACCGCCTCCGCCTCGCTCAGGGTGCCGTCGAGGACTGCGAGTGCCTCGCGGTACCCAATCGAGGAGAGCGCCGGGAACCCGCGCCCGTAGCGCTCGGTGAGCCCTCGGGCCTCGGCCACCAGACCAGCCTCGAACATCGCGACGACGCGCGCGTCAGCCCGAGCGTGGAGCGGTGCCCGCTCCCACTGGAGGCCAACGCCACCCCACGTGAAGCCCGGGTCACGCGGCTCGAGGGCTGGGACGGGCGCCCCGGTGACCGTGACGACCTCGAGTGCGCGCACCACGCGCCGGATGTTCCGCGCATCGATCCGGGTCGCGGAGGCGGGGTCCAGCGCACCGAGGCGTGCGTGGAGCGCGTCCGCCCCGTGCTCGCCGGCGTACGCCTCGAACTCTGCGCGCAGCGCCACGTCCGGCTCCACCGCGGGCATCGACCAGCCGTCGAGCAGCGCCCATACGTACTGGCCGGTGCCGCCGACGAGTAGCGGCAGACCACCGCGCGACCAGATTGAGTCGAGGGCGGCTCGCGCCTCGACGAGCCAGTCCACGACCGCGTAGGGCGCGTCCGGTGTGACGGTGGCGACGGCGTGGTGCGGTACCGCTGCCAGTTCGGTCTTGGTGGGTGCTGCGGTGCCGATGACCATCTCCCGACGCACCTGTCGCGAGTCGGCTGACACGATCTCCACGCCGCAATTGAGGCGTCGCGCCGCCTCGACGGCCACGGCGGTCTTGCCGGACGCCGTCGGCCCGACGAGCACGACGAGGTGGTGCGGGTGGGACATCGCGGGTGCTACGCGGCGGCGACCGCGCGGCAGATCGTGGCGAACGCGGCCGCGTCCAGCGACGCCCCACCGACGAGTGCGCCATCGATGTCCGGCTGCTTTGCGTAGTCCTCGATGTTCCCTGTGATCACCGAGCCGCCATACTGGATGCGACAGGCGTCCGCGGAGGCCGTGTTGAAGCGTTCGGCCAGCATCGTGCGGATGAGGGCGCAGCGCGCCTGGGCGTCATCCGGCGTGGCCGCGAGGCCCGTTCCGATGGCCCACACCGGTTCGTATGCGATCACGACGTCTGCCGGTAGCCGCTCGATGCCGCGGAAGCCCTCCGTCAGTTGGGCGGCCAGGACGTCAGCGACGCGCCCGATCTCCTCCTGGCGCTCGCCGACCGCGAGGATGGGGCTCAGGCCCGCAGCGAGTGAAGCGCGCAGTTTCGCGTTGGTCTCCTCGGCGGTCTCACCGAAAAGGTATCGGCGCTCGGAGTGCCCCACGATCACCCATGAGGCCACACTCGCCAGCATTGGCGCGCTGACGGCTCCGGTGAACGCACCCTTCGGCTCCCAGTGCACGTCCTGCGCGCCAACCTCGAGGGTCGTGCCAGCGAGAGCGTCGGCGGCGTCGCCGAGCCAGGGCGCGGGCGGGCAGATCACCACCTGAGCGCCCGCGAGTCCATCGAGTTCGCGTCGAAGCGCGGAGAGTAGCGCGACGGCCTCCCCGCGGGCCGTGTGCATCTTCCAGTTCCCGCCGACAACGGGCAGGCGTGCCATTGCTATGCGCCGAACTTCGCGAGGCGTCCCGCGTGTCCGAAGGCGATCGGGAGCACTTCCTTCGCGGGGAACTGACCGAGTTCGCCCTCGCGTGCGGCGACCTCGTTGAAATGGCTGAGGTGGTCGCGACGGACATCCTTACCCCACACCACGATCGGCACCGCGTGGAACGAGTGCGCCGCCATCGCGGAGGGCGTGGAGTGGTCTCCGGTCACGACGAGGACATCCGGCCCGAGCGCGAGGATGTCCGGTACCGCACGGTCGAATGCCTCGATGGCGTCCGACTTGCGCTGGAAGTCGCCGTCTTCGCCGGCCGAGTCCGTGTACTTGTAGTGCAGGAAGAAGAAGTCGTACTGGTCCCAGTGCGCCCGGATCGCCGCGATCTGCTCGTCGAGGTTGTGGCCACCATCGACGACGTCCATCCCCACGAGGCGCGCGACGCCTCGATACATCGGGTAGACGGTGACGGCGGCGGCCCGGAGTTTCCAGAGTTCAGGGAACGGCGGCACGTTCGGGCGTCCCGACCAGCCACGCAGCAGCACCCCGTTGGCGCGCTCCTGCCCCGCCAGCATCGAGGTCGCCTTCGTCACCCATTCGCGGACCAGGGCGGCGGTGTGGTCGCCCTCGGGCGCCGTCGCGGCGCAGACGATGGGTGTGACGCCCTCGCGCTGGGGGTCGGTCTCGGCGATCTGATCGGAGAGGCCCGGCCCGCGGAGGACGAGGATGAATCGCTGGTCCTGGACTGCCTGCACGAAGGTCTGGACACCGGGCAGCGTGATCGTCTGGAGCTGCGCGCAGATCGCCTCGGTCTGCGCGGTGGGCAAGCGGCCGGCTCGGCGATCGGTGATCAGGCCCGCACCATCGAGACTGCAGAGGTTGCCACGTGCGGTGATGTCATCCGGCCCGATCTCGAAGCCGATGCCCGTGGATTCGAGGGCGCCCCGGCCGATCTCGTACACGAGAGGGTCGTATCCGAAGAGCGCCATGTGACCCGGCCCGGAGCCCGGCGTGATTCCGAAGCCGACCGGCAGCGTCCGACCGATGCTGCCTTCCGCGACCAGCCGGTCGAGGTTTCTCGTGTTGGCTTCTTCGAGTTCCGTGCGACCACGCAGGCCGGGCATTCCGCCCAGCCCATCGAGGACGCAGAGGATCACCTTGGTGTCAGCGGGCTGGGAGAGGCGGCGAATCAGGTCGAGTTCCATCGCCCGATCCTACGCGTGCGCTCGCCTGACCGCCTACGCCTGATCGGCACGGTCGCGGAGCACAGCCACACCGGGCAGTACCCGCCCCTCGAGCAGTTCGAGGGAGGCTCCGCCACCCGTGGAGACATGAGAGATGCGGTTGCTGACGCCCGCACGGGCGACGGCCGCAGCCGTCTCGCCGCCGCCGACAACGGTGGTGGCACTGACGAGGTCGGCGAGGATCCGTGCGAGGTCAATTGAGCCCCTGTCGAATGGCGGCCGCTCGAAGAAGCCGATCGGGCCGTTCCACACGACGGTTTTCATCGTGGAGAGCGCGTCGCGCATGTCATCGAGTGTTTGGCGGCCGAGGTCGAGGATGCGCCACTCCGGTGGGACGCGGTTCACGGAAACCGTGTTGATGCGCTCGCCCGCGGCGTTCGCAATGACGACATCCGTCGGCATGAGCAGCCGGAGGTCCTTCCTCATGGCGGCCATACGCATGACCTCCAGTGCGTCCTCGATCCGGTCGTCCTCGACCAGCGAAGCGCCGACGTCGATGCCCTGGGCCTTGAGGAAGGTGTTCGCGATACCGCCGCCGATGCAGATCAGGTCGGCCTGGTCGGAGAGGTTCTTCAGGATCGCAAGTTTTTCGGCGACCTTCGCCCCACCCAGAATGATGGCGAATGGCCGCTCCGGATTCATCGCGACCTTGCCGAGGTATTCGAGTTCTCGCTCCATCAGCAGCCCGGCGACCCCAGGGAGAAACTCGGCGATCCCCACGACTGAGGCGTGCGCGCGATGGGCAGTGCCGAAGGCGTCCGAGACGAACACGTCCGCCAGCGAGGCGAGTTTGCGTGAGAACTCGCGATCGTTCGCCTCCTCCTCGGCGTAAAACCGGACGTTCTCCAGCAGGACCACATCGCCCGGCTGCATGGCCGCGACGACACGCTCCACCTCGGGGCCTACGCAGTCGCGGACGGAGGTCACCGCCCGACCGAGCAGCGCGGAGAGGTGACGGGCCACGGGTTCGTTCCGGAGTTCCTCCACCACCCGTCCGCCGGGACGGCCTCGGTGGGAGCAGATGATGACCTTGGCGCCGCGCTCCAGTAGGAGGTGGATCGTCGGGATCGACTCCTGGAGGCGGTAGTCGTCCAGGATCGTGCCGTCGTCGAACTGGACGTTGTAGTCGACGCGCAGGAAGACCCGCTGCCCGGAGACGTCGATGTCGCGGATGGTCTGCTTCTGCACGAGTTCCCTCACGGCTGCGCGGGGAGCGCGCGGCGCCGCCCGATCATAGAGACCGCCGGATTCGAGCGGCAATGTCTCGATGCGTTATGTAGACGAGACTACGTCACCCTTACCACGGCGGCGTGCGCGAACTCCGTACACCATGCGATGACGTCCGAGGTCACTCCACCATCATGCAGCGCCTGTAGCGCCGCCGCTTCCTCACGCTCCGCCATCGTCTGTGTCAGGGCGCGCGCACCGGTCTCCGCGACCAGCGCCGCGAGCGGTGCGACGTCTTCGCCGGTGCGCGACGGCTGCTCGTAGGCGCGCCGCAGCAACATCGAGGCGTCGCCACCCGCGTCCAGGGCGGCGATCACAGGGCAGGTCATCTTGCGGGAGAGCAGGTCGTCCCCAACCGGCTTTCCGGTGACGGCGGAGTCCCCCCAAATGCCCAGGATGTCATCGACGGCCTGGAACGCGAGGCCGATGTGCCGGCCGAATTCCCGGAACGCGTTGACGACGCGCGGCTCGGCGCCGGCGATCATCGCGCCCATCGCGAACGGTGCGGCGAACATCGCGGCGGTCTTCCCGGCAGCCATCTGCCAGTACTCGTCCTGAGTGACATCGATCCGCGTCTCGAAGGAGATATCGAGGTACTGGCCCTCGACGAGGCGGAGGCAGGCTTCGTCGAGTTCGCGCATGGCGAGTACGGCGCGCTCGGCGGGGATGCCAGCATCGAGCAGCCGGTAGGTTGCGAGGCGGGCGACGGTGAACATCCCATCGCCCGTGTTGATCGCCTGCGCCACCCCGGCGAACGTCCAGAGGTTGGCACGCCCACGCCGGAAGTCGCTGCGGTCCTCCACATCGTCGTGGAGCAGCGAGAAGTTGTGGACGAGCTCAACCGCGGCGGCGGCGGCGACCGCCTGCTCGGCGCGCCCACCACAAGCCTCGGCGGCCAGCAGCACGGCCACGGGGCGCATCAACTTACCGCCGGAGGCCTGCTCGGGGCGACCCTCGATGTCCTCCCAGCCGAGGTGGTAGCGCATCCAGGCGTACAGCCCGTCCGAGGACTCGCCAACGACTGCGCGCATCTCGTCGCGCACGAGGGCTCGGTAACGCTCAGCACGCCCTGCAAGGGTGCCGTCGATGGTCATGCGGGCTCCACGACTCGTGGTGTGCCGCTGGTCGCGAGGATGAGACGCGTCTCCGCAGCGGCCTCGATGGCGGCGCGTGTGTAGAGCAGCGGTCGGTACCGTCCGGCGAGGAAATCGGCGACGCAGTCGTCATATCTCGGGTGGCCGGGGATGCCGCTGTTTCCGGTGGGCAGGATGAAGCGCGCGCGGTCCCAGTCCGCGAGGTCGAGGACCTGCCGATAGCCAGGTGCGACCAGCACCTCGCCAGTGTCGCGCCAGATCGCCTCGGCGCTCTGGGCCACCGTGTTCACATCGCCGCCGAAGGGGTACGGGCCGCGCGAGAGCCATTTTCCGAGGCCGGGCACTGAGCGCAGCGGGTGGGTGAATTCGATGTGGTGGAGCGCACCCCAGCGCCAGCGGCCGGGGTCGTCGCCCAGATCGCGACGCAGACGCTCCACCGCGCGCGCGGCCGCTCCGGCGAGCTGGCGGTCGCGATCGGCAGACCCGTCGAACCACGGTGACTTCGAGGCCTCGGCGGCGGCGACGAGTTCGCCCTGGATGCGGAAGTGGAACGAGCCCAGGCCGTTCACGCCTGACAATCCTCGCCCGAGCACCGTGTCAGCCGACGGCCCGGCGGCACGCAGCGCCATCGCGCGGGCGAGTTCGCGGTAGGTCGCCTGTACCACTGCCGCCCCTGCGCTCGCGGGATCGAGGCGTCCGTCCCAGCGTTCGAGGATCGGGCCTTCGGGCTGCGCGACCGCACCCCGCTCGATCAGCAGGTCGCGCAACCGCACGAGGTTCGCGTTGTACCGGTCCGTCTGGATCGCCTGGAACGAGCTGGGGTCGTGCATCGGTTGTGCCTGGATGAGCGCTGCGATGCGCTCCGCACGCACCGGCTGGCACCACTCCTCGCCCAGTTCGTAGCGCCCGCCCGGCGCCTGGTTCGCGCTCACCACGTACCCCGAGCTCGGCGAGGTGACACGCGGCATCGCCTCTGGCGGCAGCGGCGCCGGCGGCCCGTCCGAGCGCGCCCCGTCCGTGGGGAGCAGGCCGTCGCCTGCGGCGCGGCGAGGGACACGGCCCGCGAAGCGGTACCCCGTGCGCCCGTCTCGATGGGCATAGACGAAGTTGAACGTCGTCCCTGGCCACTGGTCGAGGGCCGCCGAGAACTCTTCGACCGAATGCGAGCGCAGCACGGCGAAGAACGCCTCGATCAGGTCACCGGGTTCGAGGGCGGTCGAGCGCAATGCGATGGCGCGTGTCTCGCCGTCAACGGCCGGGCCGACGATCGGACCGTGACGGGTGACGAGGACGTGTTCGTCCACCGGCGAGGCCCCACGCACGTGGATCCGCTCGACGACCTCCTCGGCATCGACCCAGCCCTCGGGCGTCTGGTACCGGCTCGGCGAGGCGGGGTCGAACGTTTCGAGGTAGCAGTCAGCGACATCCGCCATCCCGGCGGTGATCCCCCAGCCGAGTTCGGCGGTATGGCCAATGGCGATCCCCGGGACGCCCGGAATGTCCGCGCCGATGGCGTTCAGCACCCCGCCTCGGAGGTGCGTGACGTGGAACAGTCCCGGCATACGCACCTCCAGGTGCGGATCGGAGGCGAGCAGCGGCGCGCCGGAGACGGAGCGTGTGGCGTCCACCGCCCACGCGTTCGAGGCGCCTCCGTGTGGTAGTCCGTGCGCGACCGCGTCGCGATATGCGCGTGCAAGGCGCTCGACGGCGCCGCCTTCCATATGCGGCTCGCCGGTGACCGTGCCGTAGTTGGGGTGCGTCGGATCGACCTGTGCGGCCCGCTCCGGCCCGAGAGCGTGCAGCAGGCGCTCGCGGAGCAGCTCGCTGTCCCAGTTTCCGGCGAAGCCAAAGAGGACGAGCCGCCCGACGAGCATCGCGTCCTGCGGCGTCCACGGTGTCCAAGGGCCGATGACGGAGAACTCAGGCGGGAGTTCCGGCAGCGTGCGTGCGCCCTCGTTCACGCCGGCGCAGTACGCGGCCAGCAGGCCGTGGAAGTCGGCGTCGAGCCCGGCAGCGTCGAGGGCTGCGGCGCGGTACAGGCCGACACGGCGCATGAACCGGTCGCTGCCGAGGGCGATCGGCCCGAGGACTTCGGCAAGCCGTCCGGATGCGAGGCGTCGCGCGCCGGCCATCTGGAACAGGCGGTCCTGCGCGTGGACGAACCCTTGCCCGAAGAGGGCGTCCGCCTCCGTGACGGCGAAGACATGTGGGACGCCATGGTGGTCGCGGACGATCTGGACCTCTGCGGAGAGCCCGCGGACGGCCATCCGGCCCTCGACGCGTGGGAAGCCGCGCTTTGCGGCGACGCGTGCGCCCGCTTGGGCGAGTCCTCGCACCGCGTTAAACGAGCTGAGCACGCGGGTGGCCTGCTTCGAGGCGCGGTTCACGAGGCGTCTCGGGTGACGAGGGTGATGGCTAGGCGCCTGCGCGCTGGCCCGCGCGCGTCTGGTCGTCGATCGCTCGCACCTTCGCGAGCCGGGCCTCGTGGCGCCCGCCTTCGAAGCGCGCGTCGCGGAAGGCACGCAGCACCTCGGAGGCCGCCCCCCGCCCGATGGCCCACGCGCCCAGACAGAGGACGTTCACGTCCGTGTGCTCACGCGCGCGCTTGGCGGAGAAGACATCGTGGCAGACCGCCGCGCGGACGCCATGCACCTTGTTCGCGACGATCGAGGGCCCCACCCCGTTCGAGCAGATCAGGACGCCGAAGTCGTGTTTCGCGGCCGCCACCGCCTCGGCGAGTGGGAGCGCGATGTCCGGGTAGTCGCAGGACTCGGTGGAGTTGGTGCCGAAGTCCACGACCTCGTCACCGAGCGCGCGGAGTTCGTCCGCGAGCAGCGTCTTGAGGTCGAAGCCGGCGTGGTCGCTGCCGATGGCGATCCGCATCGTGCTGGCCTCCCGCCGTGCGTTCCAAGGTTCGAGGTGGACTCAAATCGTATCGCAGGGGTGCGCTGCTCGCCCCCACCCGGGTCCTACGGCTGCAGCACTCGTGTCGCCCAGCCCTCGCCGGTCCGCGCGTACTCAAGGCGGCGATGAAAGCGGTCATCGTCGTGGACCCAGAACTCGAAACGTTCGGGGATGAGGAGGTAGCCGCCCCAGCGTGCCGGGCGCGGCGGACGGTCGGGACCGGGATAGAGCGCCGCGTCGACGGAGAGGGCCCCGAGGAGTGCCTCGCGGCTGCCTACCGGCTGTGATTGGTGCGAGGTCACCCGGCCGATCAGTTGGGCGCGCGGGCGGGCTTGCCAGTACGCGTCCGCCGAGGTCTCCGGCAACCGCTCGATGCGTCCCTCGACGCGCACCTGTCGTTGCAGTGGCGCCTTCCAGTGCCAGCAGAGCGCGCCGAACGGGTTCGCCGTCAGGTCGAGCCCCTTGCGCGACTCGGTGTCGGTGTAGACCTCGAAGCCGGCCGGCGACCAGTTGCGGACGAGCACCATTCGGCTGCTCGGTCGGCCTCGCGCGTCCGCCGTCGCGAGGTTCACGGCCTGCGCCTGCGGGTCGACCGCAGCGGCCGCCGCGTACCACGCGTCAAAATGGGCGAACGGGTCGCCGTGCGGCGTGACGAGCGCGTCGAGGTGGGCCCGCTCCGCCTCGGGTGCCCCGACGTAGCCCGGGCCGCCTCGGATGTGCCCCGCTTCGAGGTAGACCGGCGGGCCGTGCGGGCGGACAGCGAGCGCGGGGCGGACGCGGGCGGCGAGGCGGTCAGGGAGCAGGGCACATGCCTCCTCGGGTGGGAGGAAGCGGGCCTCGGCGATCTCGGAGGCCTGGAGGCGCAGCGAGGTGGCGTGTGCGGCGGTGACGAGCCCGCCGTCGAAGATGAAGTGGACCCCGTCGCCGACGTTCTCCATCGGGGGGCGCCACTCGACGGAGAGGAGCGCGCCGGCCTCCCGGTCGAGGCCCACTTCCTCGAGGACCTCGCGGTGGGCGGCCTGCCAGGGCGATTCGCCGGCCTCAGCCAGCCCCCCGGGGATCTCCCAGCCGTCCTTGTACGTGGGTTTGAGGATGAGCAGCCGGCCGGCCTCGTCCAGCAGCAGCATGGCGCCGGAGACAACCTTGCGAGGGAGGCTGGCGAGCGAATCGTTCATGAGCCCTCGCAGATTCGCGTTGACCCCTCGGAGGGGGCGCCGGTACCATCTGTCCCTAGCGGCGCTCTCCCCGGTCAGGCAAGTCTGATGGTCGATACGACCGATATCTCCGCCCCGGCGGATCGGGTTCGCACTTCCGGTGATACCGAGGTCGCAACGTACCTCGAAGTCGCAGGCGCACGCGAGCCGGGCGCTCTCCTTACCCCCGCCCCGAATGCGCCGGAGACTGTCGTGGTCCTCGACTACGGCTCCCAGTTCTCGATGCTCATCACCCGCCGAATCCGCGAGGCGAACGTCTACTCCGAGATGGTCCCCTGGGACACCCCGGCATCGAAGTTGAACCATCTCCGGGTGAAGGCGTTCATCCTCTCCGGCGGCCCGTCCTCCGTGTACGACGACGGTGCGCCGACGCTCCCTGCCTACGTCATCAACTCGGGCGTGCCGGTCCTCGGCATCTGCTACGGGATGCAGCTGCTCACGCACACCCTCGGCGGGCGCGTCGAGCCCTCGGACGAGCGTGAGTACGGGCACGCGATCCTCAACCTGACGGAGGCGGCTAACCCGCTCCTGAAGGGACTGCCCGCCTCGCTGCCGGTCTGGGCCTCGCACGGCGACAAGGTGACGCAGTTGCCCCCCGGGTTCCGAGGCATCGCGCAGTCGGACAACGCCCCCGTGGCCGTGATGACCGACGGCGCGAAATACTTCGGCATCCTGTTCCACCCGGAGGTCGTCCACACCCCGCAGGGCGACACCCTGATCCGCAACTTCCTCTTCGAGGTCGCGGGCTGCCGAGGTGAGTGGACCGCCGGGAACTTCGTCGAGGAATCCGTCGCGGCCATCAAGAAGGCGGTTGGCGGCGGCCAGGTGATCTGCGCGCTCTCGGGCGGCGTCGACTCTGCCGTCGCAGCCGCGATGGTGCATCGCGCGGTCGGCGACCAACTCACCTGCATCTTCGTCGACAACGGCCTGCTTCGGATGGGCGAGGCCGAACGCGT
Source organism: Dehalococcoides mccartyi (assembly GCA_945865925.1). Taxonomy (GTDB): domain Bacteria; phylum Chloroflexota; class Dehalococcoidia; order UBA2979; family UBA2979; genus SURF-43. The sequence continues at coordinate 353,926 of CAMBFG010000001.1, read as the reverse complement.
CGTCGAAACCTTCACGAAGCACATGGCGATCAAACTGCGCCACGTGGACGCGACCGACCGGTTCCTCACGCAGCTCGCTGAGGTGACCAACCCGGAGACGAAGCGGAAGCGCATCGGCGAGACGTTCATCCGCCTCTTCGAGGATGAGACGCGCTCCCTCGGGCAGGTCGACTTCCTCGTGCAGGGGACGACCTACCCGGACGTCATCGAGTCGGCGTCCACCGGCAACAACGCCGCGGCGAAGATCAAGACGCACCACAACGTCGGCGGGTTGCCGAAGGACATGCGTCTCACACTGATCGAGCCCCTGCGCAATCTGTTCAAGGACGAGGTGCGCCGGGTCGGCAAGGAACTCGGCCTGCCGGACGAGATGGTGTACCGCCAGCCGTTCCCCGGCCCGGGCCTTGCGATCCGCATCATCGGCGAAGTGACCCGCGACAAACTCGACATCCTCCGCCGTGCGGACTGGATCGTGATGGACGAGATCAAGAAGGCACAGGTCTACTACGACCTCTGGCAGGCCTTCGCCGTCCTCACCGACACGAAGTCCGTGGGTGTGCAGGGCGACTTCCGCACGTACGGCCACACCGTCGCGATCCGCTGCGTCGAGGCGGAGGACGCGATGACGGCGGACTGGGCGCGCCTGCCGTACGACTTGCTCGCCAAGATCTCGAACCGTATTACCAACGAAGTGCGGGAGATCAACCGCGTCGTCTACGACATCACCTCGAAGCCCCCGGGGACGATCGAGTGGGAATGAACGTCCTCCTGCTGGGGTCGGGTGGACGTGAGCACGCCATCGCCTGGCGGCTCGCGCAGTCCCCGCTTATGGGCAAACTGTGGGTGGCCCCCGGCAACGCTGGCACCTCGATGTTTGGCGAGAGTGTCGAGGGCGTCCGTATCACCGAATCCGCGGAGGTCGTTGCACTCGCCGAACGGGTGAAGGCCGACCTTGTCGTGGTGGCGCCGGACGACCCGCTCGCTGCGGGCGTCGTGGACGCCCTGATGGCCGCCGGGATCGCCGCATTCGGCCCGACACAGGCGGCTGACGAGATCGAGTGGTCGAAGTCGTACGCGAAGTCGCTCATGCGTGACGCTGGCATCGCGACAGCCGCAAGCGCGGCCTTCGATGACCCCGAGCGCGCCATCGAGTACGCGTGGAGCCTCCGCGGGCCGTGCGTCGTGAAGGCGGACGGGCTCTCGCTCGGCAAGGGCGTGACCGTCTGCGACAACACCGAGCAGGCGGTCGCTGCCATCGATGCTGCGATGCGCGGCAGTGCCTTCGGCGCCGCGGGCGCGCGCGTGGTGATCGAGGAGCGCATGTATGGCCGGGAGACCTCGGCGCACGCGTTCTCGGACGGCGTGATCGTGCGGCACATGCCGTTCTCCTGCGACCACAAGCCTGCGCTCGACGGCGACCGTGGCCCCAACACCGGCGGCATGGGCGTCTACTCGCCGCCGGGCTGGCTCGATGCCCCGGTCGCCGAGGCGATCCGCACACAGGTCACGGAGCGCGCCCTCGATGCACTTCGCGCTGCCGGCCGGCCGTTCAAGGGTGTGCTCTACCCCGGCATCATGGTCACCTCGGACGGCCCGAAGGTCGTCGAGTTCAACGCCCGCTTCGGCGATCCGGAGGCCGAGGTGTTGCTGCCGAAACTGCGCAGCGACCTCCTCGCGATCTGCGACGCCGTCGCGCACGGCCGCCTCGCCGAGGTGCCCGTGGAGTGGGACGACGTCGCGACCGTGGGCGTGATGATGGCCTCGGGCGGCTATCCCGGCACCTACACCACCGGTCACCCGGTCGAGGGCATCGGTGACATCGATGACGACGTGCAGGTGTTCATCGCTGGCGGCAAGCACGACCGGCAGGGCCGCCTCGTGACTGCCGGAGGCCGCGTGCTGTGTGTCGTGGCCAGTGGTGCGACGGTCGCCGAGGCGCGCGCGCACGCCTACGACAACGTGCGCCGCATCCGTTTCGAGGGCGCCTACTACCGCACCGACATTGCCGCGCGCGCCGACGAGCCGCTCACCATCGCGAGCCCTCGATGACCACCGAAGTACGCTGCCCCATGCGTGAATGCCGCAAGCGCATCGACCTCGACGCGCTGCCGTCGGCCCAAGTGCCGGGCCAGCGCCCGCCGTGCCTGCACTTCATCGCCGCGTGGGGTGCCAGCCGAGGTGACCGCGCGACGGCTGTGCTGTGGGCACTGGACGGCAACCGCGAGTTCCGGATCCGCAACCTCCGCGCCGCCGACGTTGACCTCGCGCGCATCAATGAGGTGCGGGCCGCCCTCGATGTCGCGGCGGCGCGCTTCGCGCATGAGGTGGACGCCGGCGATGGTGCCGGGGCGCTCTTCGGCGACCAGCACGAGCGCAACCGTGTCGCCTTCGATTTCGCGCACGCGATCCTCGGCGCGGCCTCGGCCATCCCGGCCGCACGAGGAGGCGAAGCCCTGTGAGCGAGTCGCTCGTCCGACCAGCCGAGGCGATGCGCGCCGTCGAGGTGTTCCCCGGTGTGACGCGCCGCACGCTGGCGTCTGGTGACAACCTCACGCTCTGCCAGTTCGATGTCGCGGCCGGTGCCATCGTGCCGGAGCACACGCACCCACACGAGCAGTCCGGCACTGTCGTCAGCGGGCGCATCGTGCTCCGTGTCGGCGGCGAGGACGCCCCGGAGCGCGAGGTCGCGCCCGGCGGTGGCTACCTGATCCCCGGTGGTGCGCTGCACTTCGTGCGCGCCATCGAGGCGTCCCGACTGATCGAAGTCTTCGCGCCGGTCCGTGAGGAGTTCGCGCATGACTACGACTAACCTCGATCTGTGCTGGGTTGCGCCCGTCTTCCCGGAGGTGCGCCGATGATCCCTCGATATTCCCGTCCTGAGATGACCTACATCTGGTCGGACGACCGCAAGTTCGAGTTGTGGCTCAAGGTCGAAGTCGCCGCCGTGCAGGCATGGGGCGTCGAAGGCGTCGTCCCGGCCTCGGACGTCGCGAAGGTCGTCGCGAATGCGAAGGTCGATGTGGCCGCCGTGAACCGCTATATCGAGGAGACCCACCACGACGTGACGGCGTTCCTGCGCTCCGTTGCGGAGTCGCTTGGGCCGGAGTCGCGCTGGGTCCACTACGGGCTCACCTCGAATGACGTCTGGGACACCGCAACTTGCCTGCAGATGGTCGAGGCGCTCGACCTGATCGCCGCTGGTGTGGTGCGGCTGCGCGAGGTCATCGCGCGGCAGGCGCTGAAGCACAAGGACACGGTCTGCATCGGACGGACACATGGCGTCCACGCGGAGCCGACCACCTTCGGCATGAAACTCGCCGTGTGGGTCGAGGAACTGCGCCGCCAGGAGGAACGCCTCGCGCTGGCGCGGAAGCAGATCGCGGTCGGCCAGATGTCTGGCCCCGTCGGGACGCACGCCTCGGTCCCGCCGAGTGTCGAGGAGTATGCCTGTGAGGCGCTTGGCCTCGAAGTGGCGAAGGTGACGACGCAGATCATCCAGCGCGACCGTCACGCCTTCTACGTCGAGGTGATGGCCGGCGTCGGCGCGTCCCTCGAAAAGTTCGCGACGGAGATCCGCGGGCTGCAGCGCACGGACATCCTCGAAGCTGAGGAGCCGTTCGATGAAGGCAGCCAGACCGGCTCGTCCTCGATGCCGCACAAGCGCAACCCCGAGTTGTGCGAACGTGTCTGCGGCATCGCGCGCGTGCTGCGCGGCCACGCCGTGACCGCCCTCGAGAACGTCGCCCTGTGGCACGAGCGCGACATCTCGCACTCGAGTGCCGAGCGGATCATCCTGCCGGACGCCTGCGGGCTGCTTGACTACGCGCTGCACATCTTCACCGGCGTGATGGACGGCCTCGTGGTCTATCCGGAGCGGATGGCCCGCAACCTGGAGCGGACGCAGGGCCTCATCTACTCCTCGAAGGTGCTGAACGCGCTGCTCGAGTCCGGCATGACTCGCGAGGCTGCCTACAACATCGTGAAGCGCAACTCGATGACCGCGTGGCGCGACGAGCGCCCCCTGCGCGCGTTGCTCGACGCTGACCCCGAGGTGGGCCAGCGGCTCACGGCGCAGCAACTCGACGCGATCTTCGACCCGCAGGCGTTCCTCACCTGGGTGGACGACACGTTCCGCCGCATCGGCCTGCTCGAACCGGTCGCGCCGAAGAAGCCCGCGAAGGCGGCCCGATAGCAATCAATGGGTAGCAAAGGAGCGCGTTAGATGAACTCGACGTCTGCCCAGCCGATGCTCACGACGGACCTGCCGTTGCCGAAGGTGCACCAGGGCAAGGTGCGTGATCTGTACGCGCTGCCCGGCGACCGCCTGCTGCTCGTCGCTACCGACCGCGTGTCCGCCTTCGACGTGGTGATGCCGAACGGCATCCCGCGCAAGGGCGAGGTGCTCACCCGCCTCTCCGCCTACTGGTACGCGCGCACCTCCGAGGTCGTCCCGAATGCCTTCGTCGCGATCCTCGACGCCGCGAACGCCGCCGAGTTCGGCGTGACCGACCCTCGCTACTTCGGGCGCAGCATGGTGATGCGTCGCGCCGAGGTGCTGCCGGTCGAGTGCGTTGTGCGGGGCTTTATCACCGGCAGCGGGTGGAAGGACTACCTCGCCACCGGCGCGGTGTCCGGCAACGTGATCCCGCCGGGCCTGAAGATGTGCGACCGCCTGATGGACCCGCTGTTCACGCCCTCTTCGAAGGCTGAGCCGCCCGCCCACGACGCGCCGATGACCTACGAGGAAGTCGAGGCGCTGATCGGCGAGGCGGCGGCGAACGCGGTGAAACTGCGCTCGTTGGCCCTCTACCGGTATGGGGCGCATGTCTGTGCCGAGCGCGGCATCCTCGTCGCTGACACGAAGTACGAGTTCGGCATGCTCGATGGCGAGCCCGTGCTGATCGACGAGGTGATGACGCCCGACTCGAGCCGCTTCTGGCCTGCTGACCAGTACGAGCCCGGCCACGACCAGCCCTCATTCGACAAGCAGCCGCTGCGCGACTGGCTCGAAGCCACCGGCTGGCCGAAGTCGCCTCCTGCCCCCGTGCTGCCGTCGGAGATCGTCGCCTCGACCTCCGCGCGCTACATCGAGGCGTACCGACGCATCACCGGCGACGATCTGCCGCCGCCCGCAGCCTAATCAGTGACCGAGGAGTCCCGATGCCCAGCTACATCGCCCACGTGAACGTGATGCTCCGCCCGCTCGTGAACGACCCGCAGGGCCTTGCGGTCGCTGGCGGCCTGCAGTCGCTCGGCTTCACCGGCGTCCAGACCGTCCGCGCCGGCAAGCGCATCGACATCACCCTCGAAGCCGCCTCCGAGGCCGACGCCACCACTGCCGTCCGCGAGATGTGCCAGAAGCTCCTCGCGAACGCCGTGATCGAAGACTTCGAGTTCGAGGTCGCTGCTCTGGCGACGGCCTAACTACCACCCCGCCCCGGTCGTCGCCGCACCGCCGAGGAGCACACGCAGCGTCTCCTCGTGCAGTGCGCCGTTCGAGGTGACGCAGTGCCCGGCGTCGATGGTGGGGATGCCTCGGTCGTCGGTCAGGCTGCCGCCCGCCTCCTCGAGGATGACGATGAGGGCGGCGATGTCCCACGGGCTGATGTCGCCTTCGAGGGCTACCTCGGCTGCGCCTTCCGCGACGAGGCAGTGTTGCCAGAAGTCGCCGTAGCCGCGCGTCCGCCACGCCGAGCGCAGCAGCGCTTCGAAGCCCGGCCAGCGCTTCGCGGTGTAACTCCATGAGCCGTACAGCACCTGGGCGGCATCGAGGCGCGCGACAGACGACACGTGGATGCGTTCGCCCGCGTGGGACCGAGTCCCGGTCACACCTCGGTACGCCCCCAGCCCGCGCCCGGCCCACCACCGGGTGCCGAGCGCCGGTGCCGAGGCCACCCCGGCCTCGATGCGTCCGTCCACCTCGACAGCGATCAGGGAGGCCCAGACCGGCAGCCCGCGCGTGAACCCGTGCGTGCCATCGATCGGGTCGATGATCCACCGCGTGCCTGAGGCCCCAGGCGTGTGCCCTTGCTCTTCGCCGAGGATGGCGTGTTCCGGGTACCGCGCGAGGATCAACTCGCGCAACCGCGTCTCCACAGCCTTGTCCGCAAGCGTGACGAGCGACCCGTCCGCCTTCGCCTCGGTCCCGAGTTCACCTCGATAGAACCCCATCGAGACGCGGTCCACCTCGTCGGCGAGTTCGAGGGCGAAGGCGAGGAGTGGCTGGGTGTCACTCACGTCGTCAGCGTGCCTTTGGTCGACGGCACGGTGCCGGCGATGCGGGGGTCGAGGGTGGTGGCGGCGTCGAGGGCGCGGCCGAGCGCCTTCATCGTCGCTTCGGCGACGTGGTGGTCGTTGGCGCCGGCGAGCATGCGGACGTGCAGGGTGATCTGCGCCGCGGTGGCGAAGGAGCGCAGGACGTGCGCGACCATCTCGGTCGGCGCGTCGCCCATCCGCTCGCCGATGAAGGCGAGGTCGACTGCGGCGAACGGCCGGCCGGAGATGTCGATGACGGCCTGGATCAGTGCCTCGTCCAGCGGCACGAGCGCATCGCCCATGCGGACGATGCCCGTGCGGTCGCCGAGGGCTTCGTTGAAGGCCTGGCCGACGGCGAGCGCGACGTCCTCCATCGTGTGATGGGCGTCGATGTGCAGGTCGCCGGCGGCGCGGATCGTGAGGTCGAAGCGGCCGTGCTTCGCGAACGCGGTCCACATGTGGTCGTAGAAGCCGATGCCGGTGGCGACATCGGCCTGGCCGCTGCCGTCCACGCTGAGGGTTACGGAGATATTCGTCTCCGAGGTCTCGCGTGACACGCTTGCACTGCGGTCTGTCTGACTAGCCACGGGCCTGCTCCTCACCGATCTCGCGGAATGCCGCGATGACCCGGTCGTTCTGTTCCGGCGTCCCTACGGAGATCCGGATGTGGTCGCGCAACCTCGGCGTGTCGAAGAACCGAGGAAAGATGCCGCGCCGTCGCAGGCCATCACGGACTGCTTTGCCCTCGATCTGCTGGCCCTCGCGGCCCAGGCGCATGAGGACGAAGACTGCCTCCGAGGGGTACGGGTGGACCCACCCGAGGCCGGCGAGCGCGACGCTCACGCGCTCCCGTTCCGCCACCAGCGTCTGCGCCCGCGCATCGAGGACGGCCGTGTCCTCGTAGGAGGCGAGCGCGGCGGCCTCGGCGGCGGCGTTCACGTTGTACGGCTGCTTCGTGCGCATCAGCAGGTCCGCGACCTGTGGGTGCATGACGCCGTAGCCGAAGCGCAGCCCTGCCAGCCCACCCCACTTCGAGAGTGTGCGCAACACGACGAGCCCCGGCTCCGTCGCCGCGCGGCGCGCGAGCGAGGGCGTCTGCGAGAACTCGATGTACGCCTCGTCGACGACGACCAGCGCGCCCGTGTTCAGCAGCCGCTCGACGAGCGCGACCGGGAGGATGTTGCCCGTGGGGTTGTTCGGCGACGGGATGAAGACGACCTTCGACTCGCGCGCGGCCGCCTCGAGTCCCTCGGTGTCGAACGCCCAGCCCTCGAGCAGCGGGACATCGACGACCTCGCCGCCGTGCAGCGCCGCGTCGAAGGCGTACATGCCGAAGGTCGGCGAGGCGGTGACGATGCGGTCGCCCTCGCCGATGAACAGCCGGAACAGCAGGTCGATGATCTCGTCGCTGCCGCTCCCGCAGACGATCGTCTCGGGCGGCACGTCGAGGTACGTCGAGATGGCGGCGCGCAGGCGCCGCTGGTCGGCGTCGCCGTAGCGGTGCGGCTGGTAGTCGCCGCGCAGCGCCTCCAGCGCCTTCGGTGACGGGCCGTACGGGTTCTCGTTGCCGTCGATCTTCACGACCGTCGCCGGGTCGACGCCGTACTCACGCGCGACAGCGTCGAGGTCCTCGAGTGCGGCGTACTCGGGGATCTGGCGCAGCGCGGGGCGCAGCGCCTTCTGCGGGTCGAAGCGACGCACGGTGGCCATCTAACGGCCTTCCAGCCGGCGCTCGATGCTGCGGGCGTGCCCCGTCAGTCCCTCGGCGCGCGCGAGGCTCGCGGCGTACGGCCCGAGCCGCGCGAGGTCGGCCTCGGACAGCGAGATGACCGAGGTGATCTTGAGGAAGTCGAGGATGCTCAGCGGCGAGGCGAAGCGCGCGGCACCGCCGGTCGGCATGACGTGGCTCGGTCCGGCGGTGTAGTCGCCCAGGACCTCGGGCGACGACTCGCCGAGGAACACCCCACCGGCGTTCCGCACGAGCGGCAGCAGCGCCTCGGGATCTTCGACGAGCAGACAGAGGTGCTCCGGCGCGAACTCGTTCGCGAGGGCGATGGCCTCCTCGAGGTCGTGCGCGACGACGGCACCCCCGCGCTCGATGGCTGCGCGTGCGATGGCGTTGCGCTCCAGCGACGGCAGTTGCTCCTCGATGGCGGCGGCCACCGCCTCGGCCTGTGCCAGCGAGGTCGTGATCAGCACCGGCGTCGCGAGGACATCGTGCTCCGCCTGCGCGAGCAGGTCGGCGGCGCAGAGCACGGGGTCGGCTCGGTCGTCCGCCAGCACAAGGGTTTCCGTGGGCCCGTAGATCGAATCGATCCCCACGCGCCCGTACATCTGCTGCTTGGCGATGGTCACGAAGATGCCCCCGGGGCCGAAGATCTTGTCGACGCGCGGGATCGTCTCAGTGCCGAAGGCGAGGGCAGCCACCGCCTGGGCTCCGGACGCGCGGAAGATCCGCGTCACTCCGGAGAGTCGAGCGGCGACCAACTTCAGCGGGTTCACTGTGCCGTCCGCCCGTGCCGCGGTGACCCCGATCACCTCGGTCACCCCGGCGACAACGCCTGGCACCGCGGTGTGGACGACCGAGGACGGCAGTACCGCCTCGTTGCCCGTCATGTAGATGCCGGCGCTGCGCAGCGGCCGGACGAGCATGCCCGTCCCGCGCGCACTGAACGAGGTGGGCGCGTGCTCCATCTGCGTCTCGTGGTAGCGCCGCACGCGCTCGACTGCGAAGGCGATCGCGTCGTGCTCCTCGGCGCTCACGGCCTCGAACGCATCGCCGACCTCGTCGTCGGTCACTTCCATCGAGGTGTATGACGAGCCATCGAAGCGCTGTGAGAAGCGCACGACGGCGGCGTCACCCTCGGTGCGTACGGCCTCGATGATCTGGCGGACGTGATCGGCAGGCGTGGTGGGTGTACCCCAGAGTTCGTCGATGCCACGCTGGACGGCGTCCGCCAGCACCGGCTCGGCGAGCGGCACGCGGGCCAGCACGGTGCGACGCGCGAGATCGAGGTCGGTCACCACTCGCAGGGAGCGGACAGAAGAAGTGGTCATCAGTTGAGCCTCATCGCAGGTACGAGCGCACGCGCGCTTCCATTCGGTCAGTCGCGTCGCGCCAGAACCGTTCGATGCGCTCCTCGGAGACCACGCCGAACGCTTCCCGGATCAGGCCGTGGGGATCCTCGCAGGCGGCATCGAGGGCGGCGGGGTCGTACCCCGCCCCTTCGAGGTGGCGCATCATCATCCGCCGGAAGCGGGAGTAGTCCGCCGCTTGCCCCGCCACGTCCGCCGAGACGGTCACCCACTGCACGAGGTGTTCGTCCGCGATGAACGGAATACCTCCCACCGGCATCGACGCCTCGATGGCGGCACGCACCTCGGCCATCGCGGTCTCATCCTGGCGGTCGCGGCGGTCCATCTCGTACTGCAGCGCACGGTCGAGGACGTTCGCCTTCGCGTCTTCCTTCAGCAGCGACAGCGCGCCGAACGACGGCCGGTACACCTCGCTGATGAACGCCTCGTCAAGCACGAGGTGTGTGAGGTACCCCGCGATGAACGCCGTGGTCGCGGCGTCGAGGCCGGACGGCGTCGCGAGTGCCGGGTGCGCCTCGAACATGCGCGCCACACCGTCCTGGTCGCCGAAGTCCCGCAGGTCGAAGAAGTGCGTGACCGAGCGGTCGAGGCGTGTGATCACGCGGATGTCCGGCGCGGTCGCACCGAGGTAGAACGCACCACGGTCGGCATCCACCTCGGGCAGCGCGAGGCGGGCAGCGACCTGCCGTGCGCGTGCGAGGTGCGACCCGAGCGAAGGCATCTCCGCGCTCCCTCTCCGCCTGCCTAGGCGACGGCCTCGGCTGCCGTCCGCAGCCGCGCCACGTACTCCGCCCGTCGGGCCCCGCGAGCGCCCTCGGGCGCCGTCGCGTGGCCGATCACGCAGTTCGTCGATTCCATGATGATGTCGATCATACGCAGCCGGTTGGCGCGCAGCGTGGTGCCCGTCTCGGTGCCCTCGATGAGAATCTCCGCGTCCTCTGGCACGAAGCCCTCGGACGCACCGGAGATCGGGATCACCCGGTACCGGCCGAGGTGGCGCGTCCGCGCGTACTCGTCCGCGAGGCTCGCGTACTCCGAAGCGACGCGAATCGGGAACTCCGGGTCGTCGCGCCGCCAGAGCGCGATCGCCTCTTCGATGCTGTCCACGGGCAGGTCTTCGCTGATCACGGCGCCCATCTGATACTTCGAACGCTTGAGGTCGCACAGTTCCGTGACCGGCGCCGCCGGGAATGTGGCAAGGAACGCCCGCAGCCAGTCCCGCCCGCTGATCGCGAGGTCGAAGTGGCCGAGGGCGACGGCGCGAGGCATGTCCTGCGGCCGCATCACCTTCACCTCGACCTCCGGGTCACCCGACTCCGGGTACCGCACGGAGGAGGTCGCCTCATACCCCGGGAAGGCGATGCCAGCGTCGGCGAGCGCGGCGACCGTGTGCCGTTGTGCGTGTCCGTCCGGCACAGCGATACGGAACCGCTCGCGCGGCAGCGCAGCCTTCGAGATCCCACGCGTGACCGCGAGCGGCGCGGGGTCGACGAGGCCGCCCTCAGTCGTCGCACGCGTCAGCGAGAGCAGTGGCCCGAGCGCGGCCGAGAGATCGCGCGTCGCGAGCGCCTCGCGGTTCGCGATCAGCCAGACGCCGCCTCGGTGTACGGTCCCAAGGACGGCAAGCCCCTCCTTCGCGACAGCCGAGGCCGACGCGATGGCGAGTTCGGCGTCGCGCGGCGGCCACGCCTCGGCCTGTGCCCACACCTCGTACAGCCGGTAGTCCGGGACGCGCAGCCGCGTCAGGTAGTGGTGCGCGATCTGGGGGTACTCCGTCGCCACCCGCACAACGCCGGCCCCCGCGAGGCTCGCGAGGTCGGCGCCCGGCGCGCCCGCGATGACCAGCGTCTCGCCCTCGATGTCGAGGGGGCGCAGTGGTACGACCGAGTCGTGGCGGTAGCGCACGAGCAGTTCGTCGATCCACGTCCCGCTGGCGATGCCGAGGTCGTACTGGCCGAGGGCGACCTGGATCGGGATGTCCTGATCGGAGAAGACGCGCACCTGTACGCCGTCGATCCCGTCCACGTCGAAGCGATAGGTGCGCGAGCCTTCGAGGTAGCCCTCCGCGCGGAACCCGGCCGCCACCAGGCGCTCACCGACGGGCGTGCGCAGATCGCCTCGCGGCACCGCCACGCGAACCGGCCGCCCCGCGGTTGGTGAGCCGCTCACGACGCCACCTCGATGAGCCGCAGGAGGTCAGCGCCCCATCCGCATGCCGGCGCAGCCTCGCCCCCCAGCGTCTGTGTCAGCCCGTCGTAGCGCCCGCCCGCGAGCAGCGTGCGCGCCTCGGCGCCGGTGCCCTGCTGGAAGCGGAACGTCACGCCGCTGTAGTACTCGAAGTTGCGCGCCGTCGCCGCCAGCACGCGATACGGCACGCCGGCATTATCGAGGGCTGCCGCAGCCCTCGACAGATCGTCCAGCGGCCCGGCGGCAGCGGGGACGGTCGCGACCAACGACGCGCGCAGGTTCTGGATGTAGCCGCCGGACGACCCATCGACGCCCGCGAGCAGCCGCAGGCTGGTCGCCTGGTCAGGGTGGGCCTGCGCGAGCCGCTCGGTGACGCCCGCGTCGCCCTCGAGCATCAGGTCGTACGCCTCGGCCTGCTGGGACGGCGTGAGGCCCGCCGCCGCGAACGCCGCGCGGACGAGTCCCGCGTGCGCGAGGTCAACCGTTGCGTCAGCGACACCGAGTCCACGGAGGAATGTTGAGGCGAGGGTGAGCAGCTCCGCATCGCCCTCGGCGGCCGCGGGGCCGAACAGTTCGACGCCGCACTGCCAGACTTCGCGGTCACCTTCGACGGCGAAGCGGTAGACCGGCGCGACGTAGGCCACGCGCGCGATCGGTGCGGCCCCCATGCGGGTGGCGTCCACGTACCAGCGAGCCGCGGCAACCGTCGCGTCCGGGCGCAGCACCACGCGCTCACCGCTCCACCCGTCCCAGTCGAGGAAGGAGTAGACACGCTCCAGCGCCTGCGGTGAGAGCGTCCCGGCGGCCGTGTACAGGTGCAGCGGCTCGATCGTGGGCGTGCGGATTTCGAGGTAGCCCGAGCCTTCGACAGCCTCCAGGAACCGCCGCTCGATCTCGCGGAAGCGCCGCATCTCGGCTGGCCCGAAGTCGCGCATGCCGGGGCTGTGCAGGCCTCGATCAGGCATGGGCGGCTCCTCGGCTGCGGTGCGTGGGGTGTCGATGGTTGGGTTCGCGGTCATTCTACGGGCCTCACTTCTCGGGCGGGTGCGAGACATCGAGGTCGCCGACGGGCGCGACAAAGCGCCCGCGACGGCCTGCCGTCGTGGCGCTCTGCGTGCTGGGGATCGGTTGGATCGCTAGCGGTGCAGACGCGCGCACGACGGCGTGCCATGCGCATGCTCCGCGTGGGCGGCGTGCGCGTGGCTGGCGTGCGAGTGGACGAGGTGCGTCTGCTGCATGATGGAATCGAGGCTACGGGCGGCCCCCGCTACCGGCAACCTACCGCCGCACCGTGGTCACGTCCCCCGCCGCGAACGACCGGCGCTCCCCCGTGGGCAGCGCCAGCACGAGTTCACCGGTCGAGGTCACGTCGACGGCCTCGCCCTCGACCTCTCCGGACGGGGTCGCGAGGCGCACCTGCTGGCCGATGGTCACCAGCCGCGAACGCCACTCGGCGACCAGCGCTGCCGGGTCGCTTTCGGCCTGCGCGGAGCGCGCGTCGAATGCCGTCGAGAGCGCTGCCAGTAGCACTTCGCGGGTCGGGGCGGGGTACCCGGCGCCCTCGATGCTCGTCGCGATGGCGGCGACCTCGGGGGGGAGTTCCGCCGCCGTCCGCAGGTTGATGCCGATGCCGATGAAGACATCGAGGCCCGTCCCGCGTGGCCGTGCCTCCGCCAGGATGCCCGCCAACTTTTTGCCGCCGACCTGCAGGTCATTCGGCCACTTGAGGTCGACCGAGAGCCCGCACGCGGCCTGCACCGCCTCGGCAGCGGCGACCGCCGCAGCAAGTCCGAGGAGCGGCGCACCCTCGGTCTGTTCGGGACAGAGGTGGTAGGTCACGTACAGCCCCGCCGAGGCTGCGGAGATCCACGATCGACCCTGCCGCCCTCGACCGGCGCTTTGCTCGCCCGCGATATATGCCGTGCCGCATGGGCGCCCCTCGGCTGCCCCTGCCCGCGCGTCATCCATCGTCGAGGTGGTGGCTTCGAGGTACGCGACCTCCCCGCCGACTCGTGAGGAGCGGCGGAGTGCGTGGTAGCGGGCGAGGTCGAACGGCATGCCCGCACCGTAGCGAGGTACACGGGTCAGGGCGAGTGGTTCGGCCCCGGAAAGCGTGAGGGGCGCCACCTTGGTGACGCCCCGACCCAAACTCAGACAAGAAAGCGTGAGGGGCGTCTCATTGAGACGCCCCTCCGTTTTGTGGCCACTCAGGACCGGGGGTTACGTTTCGGCCACCTCCACGTGTGGCCGGCCCGGTTGGTGACTACTGTCATCGGTCACGCGCATCACCCCCTTTCCTGTAGCCGAGACTAGAGATCCGCGATCCGCTTGTCAACAGCACTCGATAGGCAAGGTGAGCATTTATTTCAGTCTCGTTAGGAGCCAGTCACGGCCTTCACTGCAGCGGTCGCGGAGGCCACCATCTGGTCGACCTCGGCGGCGTTGATGCAGAGCGGTGGTGCGAACAGCACGTTGTCTCCCACCACTCGAGTGATGAGTTCGCCCTGCTCTCGCATGTGCCGCTGCACCTTGATCGCCATGCCCTCGGACGCCTCGTACGGCGTATTGGTCGCAGCGTCCCGCATGAGCGTGAACCCGGACATGAGCGCGAGCCAGCGCAGGTTCGTCACGTGGGGGTGGCCGCCGAGGTTGGCCTGCAGCCCTTCGCCCAGCCGGTCGCCCATCGCCTGCGCGTTCGCGAGCAGTCCTTCGTCCTCGAAGATCTGGAGGTTGCGCAGACCGACCGCCGAGGCCGTCGGGTGCGCCGAGTTGGTATAGGCATGCATGAAGCGGGCGTCGGGCGGCAGGTCGTGGAGGGCGTCGCGGATCTCGCCGGAGACGATGAATGCGCCCATCGGGATGTAGCCAGACGTGATCGCCTTCGCGACGGTGACGATGTCCGGGTTCACTCCCCAGCGCTGGAGCGCGAACCAGTACCCGGTCCGTCCGAAACCGGTAATCACCTCATCGGTGATCAGCAGGACGTCGTAGCGGTCACAGATCTCGCGGATCTTCGCGAAGTAGTCGGCGGCGGGCGTCCACACACCGCCGGCGCCCTTCACGGGCTCTGCGATGAATGCCGCGACCGTGTCCGGTCCTTCGTGCTTGATCGCCTCCTCGAGCCAGTGTGCGCACTCCCCGTCAGTGTTGGGCGTGCAGTCACATTCGAGGTTGTCCGGCTTCTTCGTGTGGACGACCTCGGGCACGAGAGGCCCGAAGTATTTCCAGAACACCGGCAACCCGGTCATCGAGGACGCTGCGAGCGTGCCGCCGTGATACGACCGCTCGCGCGCAATGATCTTCACCTTGGTCGGACGGCCCTTCAGGTTCCAGTAGAACCGCGCCGTCTTGAACGCACCCTCGTTCGACTCCGATCCGGAGTTCGTGAAGTAGACGGCCTCCATGTTGTCGTAGCAGAGGTCGATGACCTTCGACGCGAGTTTGATCGCGGGGACGTTGGAGAAGCCGACGTAGTTGTTGGTGAACGCGACCTTCCGCATCTGCTCTGCCGCAGCGTCCGCGAGTTCGCTTCGGCCGTGACCGACGGCGACGTTCCACAGTGAGGACAGTCCATCGATGTACCGGCGCCCCTGGAGGTCGGTGAGCCAGACGCCCTGGCCGTGGTCAAAGATCACCGGCTGCTGGTGGTCCGGCGCGTAGTACTGCGGGTGCAACAGGTGCGCGAGGTCCTCGCGGGCGAGGTCGGCGTAGGTCTCCGGATCGACGGCCACGGGGCGACTCCTTCGAGGGCCTCGACGCTACCGAGGCTGGGGAGCGCCGAGTCTAGCCGAACAGCCGCGCAATCTCCTCGCGTGAGACGACGCGGTCATCGAACGGCACGGCCCCACTCGCGTATTCGATGGTCGTCTCGTGGCCCTTGCCTGCGATCAACACGAGGTCGCCCGGTTGGGCCACTTCGAACGCGCGCGCGATTGCAGCGCGGCGGTCGGGGATGCGCTCGAACCCCTCGCCTTCGACGGCGCCCGCTGCCAGCATCGCCTGCGCGATGTCGTCGATGATCGCCTCGGGCACCTCCGAGCGCGGGTCCTCGTCCGTGAGGATGGCGAGGTCGACCGTGGTCGCGGCTGCCGCGCCCATGCCGGTGCGGCGTTCCTTGCCGCGCTCACCGGCGCACCCGAAGACGGCGATCAGCCGCCCATGAGTCACGTCACGCAGCGTGCCCGCGGCCTTGCGCAACGCCTCGCCCGTGTGGGCGTAGTCGACGACGACGGGGAACGGCGCGCCGGTGATGCGCTCCATGCGGCCCGGCACTCCGGCGCACGCCGCCACACCCATTGCTACCGCGCCGACATCGAGGCCGAGCGCGGTCGCACAGGTGATCGCGGCCACCGCGTTCGCGACGTTGAAGTCGCCGGGGAGGCGGACGCTGCACTCCACCGACTCGTCTTCCTCATCCGCCGTCAGCGCGAACGTCGATCCGTCGTCCCACAGCATGACGTCCTCGGTGACGACGTCGGCTTCCTGATCGTGGAGCGAGTACGTGATGACGCGCGCCTTCGTGCGGCTCGCCATGTAGCGGCCTGCCTTGTCGTCGCTGTTGATCACGGCGACTCCGGGCGAGCGGCCGTGGCTCGCTGCGGGCAGCATCTCGAACAGCCGCCCCTTCGCCTTGCGATAGGCGTCGAGCGTCCCGTGGTAGTCGAGGTGGTCGGGCGTGAGGTTCGTGAAGATTGCGGCGCGGAATTCGCAGGCGTCCAGCCGGTGGAGTTCGAGACCGATCGAGGTCGCCTCGACGACCGCGTGCGTGCAGCCGGCGTCGACCATCTCCGCGAGTAGTCGCTGAATGAACGGTGCTTCCTGCGAGGTGAGGCGCGTCGGGTTCGGGATCGTCGTGCCGCCGATCCGGCACTCGATGGTGGTGAGGAGGCCCGCCTTGAGCCGCGCGCCCTCGAGGGCTGCGAGGACGAAGAAGCAGGTGGTGGACTTACCGTCCGTCCCGGTCACGCCGATGACGGTGAGTTTCTTCCCCGGGTAGTCCTCGTGCGCTGCGCTCACCTGCGCCAGCGTCGCCCGAGGGTTCGCCACTCCCACCACGGGGACACCGAGGCCGCCGACCTCCGCCTCGCGGCCCGCGAGGCAGACGAGGGCGACCGCACCACGCTCGACTGCTCCGCCTGCGAAGGCGTGCCCGTCCGCGCGTCCCCCGGGGATACAGACGAAGAGGTCGCCTGCCTCCACCTGGCGCGAGTCGAACTGAATCGCCCGGACGGGCGGCAGGGCGTCCCGCGCCTCGGCAGTGACGGCGGCCGGGAGGCCACGCCGCCAGTCGCCACGCGCCGGGTTGGAGGGGTTGGTCATGCGTCGATCCTACGTGGTGAGGCTGGATGCGCCTCCGGGGAGGTGCTGTATATTTTCCAGCGCCTCACGAAAGAGAAGCGCCGGTGCCGCTGGGCGGCCCGGAGAGACCTGCGAATGGGAGCACTATGGCGGTTGTACTGCCCGACGAACTGAAGGCTGCGATTGACTCGTCCCGCGCGGACGGATTCCCGATCCTCTGGGCTTCGGTCGACGAGACCGGCCAGCCGACGATCGCGATCTACGGCTCGACTCACGTCCACTCTGACCACGAACTCGGCATCTGGCTGCGCACCGAGGGCCGAGGGTTCCTGAGCCGCACCGGCAAGAACGCGAAGGTGTTCGGCTGGTTCCGGAACACCACCACGAACGTCGGTTGTCAGATCGTCGGCGAGGCTCGCCGCGTCGACGACCCGGCGACCCGTGACCAGATCTACAACGACTCGCCCGAGGCCGAGCGGAAGATGGACGAGGCGAAGGCTGGCGTCCCGGTGATCGTGGACATCGTCCGCGTCACGCAGCGTGGCCAGGTGATCGCCTCTCGCGACTAGCCGAGGCGTCCATCGAAGGACATCGGAGGGGCCGGCCTCGCGTCGCGCCCCCTCCGCGTTCTAACCTCCACCCTCCGATCCCGCGCTCACACGATCGAGGTGCCTGATGGCCGTCGAACTGACCGAAGAATTCCAGACCGCGATTAACAACGCGCTGGCGGACGCCTGCCCCATTATGTGGACGAGCACCGGCGCGGACGGCCAGCCCACCCTCGCCTTCTTCGGCACGACGCAGGCGTACTCCGACCACGAACTGGCGATCTGGATGCGCACCACCAACCGGGGGTTCCTCGCGCGCATCGAGGACAATCCGAAGGTCGCGATGATGTACCGCAACGGCCCCGCGCGCTTGGCCTTCCAGATCCACGGCGAAGCCCGCCGAGTGGACGATCCGGCCGTGAAGAAGCACGTCTACGACGCCGCGCCCGAGGTCGAGCAGAAGACTGACCCGGAGCGGCTTGGCACCGCTGTCATCGTGGAGATCTCGCGCGTGATCCAGCGTGGAGCCGTGATCATGGCCCGCGACGGCGACACTGGTTCGGCCGACTAGCGAGGGTTGGGCTGTCAGGGGGCCTATAAGCCGAATTCTGTACCGCGCCTCGTGCCCAACGAGGTGCGGCGACGGCCATCCATCTACGACGCCGGTTACCCGGACGCCTCCAGCAGCCTACCCGGGAGCAGCGCCGGACACGCCCACGCTCCCCTATTTGGCCTTGCTCCGAGTGGGGTTTACCGCGGCCGCCGCGTTACCGCGACGCCGGTGCGCTCTTACCGCACCATTTCAACCTTACCGGGCTGCCCGAAGGCCCCCGGCGGTATGTTTCTGTGGCACTGTCCATCGGCTCGCGCCGCCCGGCCGTTAGCCGGCACCCTGTCCGGTTGGAGTTCGGACTTTCCTCCCGCCACCCGAAGGTGACCGGCGGCCGTCCGGCCCCCTGACGGCTCGATCCTAACTTACGCCCGCCGAACGACTCGAATCCGCTGCTCCCGCACAACGACCTCAGACACGGCGTCGAGCAGCAGCGCGCGCTTCCCCGCGAAGTCGAGGTCGTCCCACTCAGCCGCGAGGCGTGCGGAGGCGGCTGCCGGCGTTAGCCGCGGCGTCTCCGGCTTGCCGGAGCGCAGCCGCACCGCTTCGAGGGCTGGCTCGGTCGCCGAACGGATCACGTCGCGATAGGTCAGTTCACCGGCAACCCACCGCTCGAGGGTGCGGGCCACCGCCCGGTCAAGGGCGATACGGCGGGCCTCAGTCGGTTGGGCTACGGCAGGCTTCTTCGCCACGGTGAAGCGCTCGGAGGCGAGGGCATCGTGAACGGCGGTCTCCAGTACCTCCGTGCGCTGCGAGTGGTACTCGCAGCGGCCCTGGTTCGTCGCTGACGCGCAGCGGTAGTACGTCCTCGGCTCACCGTTCGGCACGGAGCGTCGGGCCCCCAACAGGCGTCCTCCGCAGTAGCCGCAGCGCGCGAGGCCGGCGAGGAGGTAGGCGTGGCGTTCCTGCTCGGCAGGTGCGGTGCGTCGTCGGGCCATCCTCGCCTGCACCTCTTCGAACTCACCGCGTCGGAGGAGCGCCGGGTGTGCGCCCGTCACGACGACTCCCAGGCGGCGGTAAGTGCCGGTGTAGGCGGGATTTCGCAACACCGCGCGGACCGACCCGGCGCTCCACGGTTTCCCGAGCCGGCTGCGGATCCCGTCCTCGTTCAGCGCCCGCGCGATCCGGCGCACGCCCTCGTGCTCTTCGAGGTACATCGCGAAGACGCGACGGACGACGGCGGCCTCGGTGTCGTCGACCACGAGCGCGCGCTCCTCGACGGCATAGCCGAAGGGGGCGCGGCCCAGCACCTGACCTCGCAGGGCACGCTTCCGCATCGACTCGCGTGCGCGCTCCCGGCGGCGCTCGTCCGGCTGGCGGCCGAGCCACGCTGCGCGGAGGGCTGCCTCGGGTGTGGAGGCGTCGGCGAGGCGCACGGGGGCCCCAGCCGCCGCCAGAGCCAGCAGGCGGAGAGCGCAGTCGAGAGCGCGGTCGCCGAGGACGTGCGCGCTCGCGAGGACGACCGTGGGGCGTGCGGGGGCCTTCGCAATGGCATCAAGGAGCGCTGAGAAGCGCGGGAACCCGCTCGCGGCGTCGGAGGTGTCCTGGAACGTGGCGAGGGCTCGATAGCCCTCAGCGGCGACGAGGGCGGAGGTGGCGGCGCGCTGGATCGCGAGGCCCAGCGGTGGGTCGGCGTCCGGCACCGGACGCAGGTAGACGAGCGCTGGGCGGCCCTCGGCCAGATTCGCGGGCATGCGTCGAGTCTACGCCGCCTCACGGGCCGGTCAGGTACGATCAGGAGGCCTCAGCCGAGGCTCCCGGAGGACTCCAGTGCTCATCAACGTCTCCACGCTGCTCACGGAGCCCGTGGGTCACGCTCGCCGCCTGTACGCGGAGCGGGAGCGCTGCTCGGTGCCTGAAGAGGGGTTCGAGCAGGAAGTGACGGGCGAGATCCGGCTGATCCGCTCGGAGCGGGGCATCCTCGTGATGGCCACCTTCGAGCTGGCACCGGTCACGCTGGAGTGCGGCCGGTGCCTGGAGCCGTTTCAGACACCGGTACACCTCGATTTTGACGAGGAGTACGTGCTGCCTCGGGACCCGGTCACGGGGCAAGCGCCTCAGGTCGACGGGGACGACTTCCTCATCGACGACAAGCGGCACCTCGACCTCAGCGAGGCCGTCCGGCAATATGAACAGTCGGCTCTCCCGATCCAGCCGATTTGCCGGCCGGACTGTGAAGGGCTGTGCGTCACGTGCGGGCGCAACTTGAACCTTGAGACCTGCGCCTGCCTTCCGGTGGGCAGGACTGACCCATGGGGCGCGCTACGGCCACTGGCCGAGCGGCTTCAGACGGAGGATGGCGATGGCTCTCCCAAAGCGTAGGACCCCGGTGTCGAAGCGAAAGACGCGCCAGAGTCACGACCACGTGATCCTGCCGAACCTCGTCCGCGACCCCGCGACCGGCGGCGTAAAGATCAACCACACGGCCGGCGGCGCACGTGACGCCAAGGGCCGCCTCATCGAGCGCGGCGAGGCCTAGTCCCCGGTGCCCTCCTCAGCCGAGACGGTCGCGGTGACACTCGCCCGCATCGCATCGCTACCGGTGGCCGCTGATACCGCCTGGGTCTTCCCCGGGCAGGGTGCGCAGGCCGTCGGGATGGGTGCCGACCTGTACGAGCAGTTGCCGGCTGCGCGCGCTGTCTTCGACGTCGCGGACGAGGCGCTCGGCATCAAGCTTTCGACGCTGTGCTTCACCGGGCCCGAGGGCGACCTCACCCAGACCGTGAACACGCAGCCGGCGCTCGTGACTCACGCGATCGCGGCGCTGGTCGCGGCACTCGACGCTGGCACGCTGACACACCGCCCCGCGTTCGTTGCCGGCCACTCGCTTGGCGAGTACGCGGCGCTGATCGCGGCGGGCTCCGTCACCTTCGAGGAAGGCGTACGTCTCGTACGTCAACGTGGCGAGGCGATGCAGGCAGCGTGCGACGCGCAACCCAGCACGATGGCGGCCATCCTCGGCATGGAACCAGACGCGCTCCGCGCCGCAATCACCCCGCACGGCGCTTCGCTCTGCAATATCAATGCCCCGGGCAACATCACTATTGGCGGCACCGTCACGGCTGTTGAAGCGGCATCCGCTGCTGCGACGACGGCAGGCGCCTCGCGCGTTGTGCCACTGACGGTGGCTGGTGCGTTTCACACGCCGCTGATGGCCGGCGCCGCGCAGCGCATGCACGTGCCGCTCAGCAACACGGCCTTTCGCGATCCCTCGATGCCGGTCATGTCGAACGTGACCGCAACCCCGCTCACCTTCGGCGCACAGTTCGCAGCCGAACTTGAGCAGCAGATCACCGAGCCGGTGTTGTGGCTCGCCTCGGCGACGGCGATGCAGGCTGCCGGCGTCACGAAGTTCATCGAGTTCGGGCCAGGCAAGGTGCTCTCCGGCCTGCTCAAGCGGATCGACCGTTCCTTCGACGTCAGGAATATCGGCACGGTCGAGGAAGTGCGCGCATGACCGAGGCTTCGGCCTCGCTGCGCGGGCGCGTCGCCGTCATCACCGGAGGCGGTCGAGGTATCGGTCGCGCGATCGCGACTGACCTCGCGCGCGCCGGTGCGGATGTGGCTATCACCTACCGCTCCGACCCCGCGCAGGCCGAGGGCGTCGCGGCCGACCTCGCCGCCACCCACGGGGTACGCGTCCGCGCGGTGCAGTGCGACGTCCGGCTGGCCGCCGACGTCGAGCGGCTCATCAACGAGGCGAAGGACGATCTCGGCGGCCTCCACATCCTGGTGAACAACGCCGGGATGACCGCCGACAACCTCGTGATGCGGATGTCCGAGCAGGCCTGGGACGACGTGATCGAGACGAACCTGCGAGGCACGTTCCTCACGAGCAAGGCCGCGATCCGGCACATGCTCCGTGAGCGCTGGGGCCGCATCATCAACATCACCTCGGTGGTCGGGGTGGCCGGGAACGCTGGCCAGGCGAACTACGCCGCCGCGAAGGCCGGGATTATCGGGTTCACCCGCTCGCTTGCCCTCGAGGTGGCTTCCCGAGGCATCACTGTGAACGCCGTGGCGCCGGGATTCGTCCTCACGGACATGACCGCGGGCCTGACGGACGACCAGAAGGACGCGATCAAAGGCCGGATCCCGCTCGGGCGGTACGCGGAGGCCGGGGAGATTTCCCCGATCGTGGCCTTCCTTGCCTCGGAGGGCGCTGGGTACATCACGGGCCAGGTGATCAACGTGGATGGCGGGATGGTGATGGCCTAGCGCGGCGCTTGCCCGCTTGGCCCGCTGGTCGCCTACCCTCCGTTTCGCTCCACATCGAGGTTCCCGTTATGGCTAGCAGCCGTCGCCGCTCCCGGATCGCCGCCTTCCAGGCCCTTTTTGAGGCTGACCTGGGTGGCCGCCCGTTCGAGCCGGTGCTGGCCCGCCACCTCGAGGAGGCCGGATTGGAGCCGGAAGGCCGGGAGTTCGCCCGGAGCCTCGTCCGAGGGGTGGAGAGCCACCTGGCCGATATCGACGATGTGATCCAGCGCCACGCTCCCGCCTTCCCGCTGGCGGAGATGGCCACGGTTGACCGAAATGTGCTCCGCCTTGCGGTCTACGAAGTGCTCTTCGATACTGACCGCGCTCCGCTCCGAGCAGCGATCAACGAGGCCGTGGAGATCGCCAAGGGGTACGGTTCGGAGTCGTCTGGCCGTTTCATCAATGGCGTGCTGGGCGCGGTCGCCCTGGAGGCGGCGGAACGACAGGGGTCTGCCGGCCAGGGGGAACCCGGACCGCCCGAGGGCGGATGACAGGAAAAGGACTGCCAGTGGCAACCGTATTTGAGCGCGTTCGCGCGTTGATCGTCGAACAGTTGGGTGTCGAGGAAGAGGAAGTCACCGCGAACGCTTCGTTCGTGGATGACCTCAATGCCGACTCGCTCGACCTCGTCGAACTGATCATGTCCATCGAGGAGGAATTCTCGAAGGACGGCACCCAGATGGAGATCTCGGACGAGGACGCGGAGAAGATCCGCAACGTCCAGGACGCCATCGACTACCTGCGCGACCAGGGCATCGAGGAGTAGACCTCGCTGTTGTCGGCTGTGAACATGGGCGCCCCGGAGTCCGTCTGACGGCCCGGGGCGTATCATTTCCCAATGGAACTCTTTGGCGTTGGCCCGCTGGAGGCGCTGCTTGTCGGCGTCATCGCGTTCATTCTTGTTGGCCCGGATAAATTCCCTGAACTCGCCCTTCAGGCGGGCAAGTGGTATCGCGTCGCCCGCGCGTTCACAGCTGACGTGATGGCGGACGTGCAGGGTGCCGTGAAAGAGATCGAGGCTGAAGTCGACGCCACCACTGGCGGCGGCCTGAGGTCGATCCGCGAACTCACCGACTCCAGCACCAGCATCCTGCAGGAAGCCCGCACAGACCTGGAGGCCGCCACCTCCTCCGCTCAGGCCGCATACGAATCGCCCGAGGCGACGACGACCATTGAGGCCTCGGATCCCCAGCCGTCTGAGGCGATCCCGCTCTCTGAGGTCTCAGCCGAGCCTGCCGTCGAGGCACCGGCCGAGGCGGTCACCTCCATGCCGCCCGCGCAATCCGCCAATGGCACCTACGGCGATCCGTTCGAGGCGGCTGAGGTGAAGCGTCGGGAGGAAGCGGCTCGTGAGGCCGCCGCCCGTATTACCGGCGGTGGTGCGTGACCACCTCGCTCGACCGCGCCAAGCAGCAGGCCTCGGAGGAGTCCGGCGGCGAGATGACGCTGCTGGAGCACCTGCTGGAACTGCGCGGCCGCGTCGTGTGGTGTGCGCTCGCGATCATGGTCGGCATGATCGCGTTCTTCATCCCGAAGATCGGGTTCGGCGTCATCGGCTGGATGCTCGCGCCGGCACGCGAGACGGTGACCGACTTCACCCCCCAGTACATCGAGCCGATGGAGAACATCGCGGTCTACTTCCGCGTCGCGTTGCTCGGCGGCGTCACTGTCGCGATGCCGATGCTCGTCTTCCAGTTGCTCGGCTTCGTCGCGCCGGCCCTGACCAAGTCGGAGAAGCGCTGGCTCTTCCCGATCGTGTTCCTCGCAACGCTCGCATTCCTCGGAGGGCTGGCCTTCGGCTACTGGATCGTCCTGCCGGTCACACTTGGCTTCCTGCTCTCATTCGGTAGCGACGTGGCGCAGGCGGACTGGCGGATCGGGAACTACATCGGCTTCGTCACGCGCATCCTGCTCGTGATGGGGTTTGTGTTCGAGACGCCCCTCCTCGTGATGGGCCTCGCGAAGGCGCGAGTGGTCACCGCCCGCAAGTTGTTGAAGTGGTGGCGGTTCGCCGTCGTCGGGGCGTTCCTGGTCGCCGCGGTGGTGACGCCGACGATTGACCCGATCACCCAGTCGCTCGTCGGAGGCCCCATCGTGATCCTCTACTTCGTGGGGATCGGCCTCGCGTGGCTCGTGCGGCGTGAATAGCCGAAACTGCGAATCTGCATACGCACGCAAACCAATGCATTGCCCCCACCCGTCCGCTTTGTTACCCTCCATCCATGACCATGGTGGCGCAGTCTCGCCTGTCCCCCGGCGCGCCGGCTCCGCGCACATCCGTGCCTGACGGCGTCCGCCCGCCCGATGCCTTGCTCCCTCTCTACGAGGTCCCCCCGGTCTGTGACGCCCTCTACGGCGAGATCGCGGACTGCCCGGCCTGCGTCCTCGCCAAGACCCGCTCACGGACGGTCCCGGGCTCGGGCCCGGCCACCTGCGACCTGATGTTTATCGGCGAGGCACCCGGCCAGCGCGAAGACGAACTGGGACTCCCA
Source organism: Dehalococcoides mccartyi (assembly GCA_945865925.1). GTDB lineage: Bacteria > Chloroflexota > Dehalococcoidia > UBA2979 > UBA2979 > SURF-43. The sequence continues at coordinate 329,183 of CAMBFG010000001.1, read as the reverse complement.
TTTGTCGGTCGCTCGGGCCAGTTTCTGGACGACCTGCTCGCCTCGATCGGGCGAGCGCGCGTCGACGTTTATGTCACGAATGTTGTGAAGTGCCGCCCGCCGGCAAACCGCGACCCGAATCCGGACGAGATGGCCGCCTGTGCGGACTACCTCGACCGGCAGATCGCGCTGGTCGCGCCGCGTGTGATCGCGACGCTCGGGCGGTTCTCGATGGCGAAGTGGTTCCCGGGCGAGCGGATCAGCCAGATCCACGGTCGCGCCGTGGAGCGTGATGGGCGGTGGATTGTGCCGATGTATCACCCGGCGGCGGCGCTGCGAGACGGCTCGTTGCGCGCCGTGATGAAGCAGGACTTCGCGCAGCTTCCGGCATTGCTTGTGGGCGCCGTCTAATGGCCACGACCACTACTCCGCTGCGTGTGATCCCTCTGGGCGGCCTGGGGGAGATCGGCCGCAACATGATGGTGTACGAGTACGGCGACACAATGATCGCCGTCGACGTGGGGTTGATGTTCCCCGATGTCGAGCACCCCGGCGTCGACCTGATCATCCCGGACTGGCAATACATCCTCGACCACAAGGAGCGGCTGCGCGCCGTCTTCCTCACCCACGGACACGAAGACCACATTGGCGCTGTGCCGTTCCTCCTGCGCGACATCAACGTGCCGGTGTTCTGCCTCAAACTCACGCGTGGCCTCGTCCAAGTGAAGTTGAAGGAGCACCGCATCGATGCGGACGTGACGGTCGTCGAGGTCGGTGACGCGATCGAGGTCGGTCCGTTCACGGTCGAGTTCTTCTCGGTATCGCACTCGATCCCCGACTCCGCCGGCCTGATCATCGAGACGCCTGTCGGGACCATCGTCCACACGGGCGACTTCAAGATTGACCACACCCCCATCGGTGGACAGCACACCGACCTCGGGCGCCTCGCCGCCGTCGGCGAGGAGGGTGCGCTCCTCCTCTGTGCGGACTCTACGTACGCGGAGATCGAGGGCTACACCCCGTCTGAGCAGGTGGTGGCCGAGACCCTCGATCGGATCATCGGGCAGGCCGAGGGCCGGGTCATCGTCACCACATTCGCCTCGTTGATCTCGCGCGTGCAGATGGTGATCGACGCGTCCGAAAAATACGGGCGCCGTGTCTTCGTCACCGGGCGCTCGATGGTCAACAACGTGAACATGGCGCGTGACCTCGGCTACCTCCGGGTGCCAGGGAACATGCTGATGACGCCCAACCAGATGCGCGACCACCCGGACGCGAAGACGGTGATCGTCTGCACCGGGTCACAAGGTGAGCCCACCTCGGCGCTGACGAGGATGGCGAGCGGTTCCCACCAGCAGATCATGATCACCCCGGGGGACACGATCATCCTGTCGTCCAGCCCCGTCCCCGGGAACGAGAAGGCCGTCTACAAGAACATCGACATGCTCTACGAGGCCGGCGCGAAGGTGGTCTACAGCCGCCTTGCCGCTGTCCACGTACACGGCCATGCCGCGCGCGAAGAGTTGAAGATCATCCACCGGCTGGTACAGCCGAGGCACTTCGTCCCGATCCACGGCGAATACCGCCACCTGGTGCTGCACCGTGAACTCGCGATCTCCCTCGGGATGCCCCCGGAGGACGCCTTCGTCCTTACCGACGGCGACGTCCTCGAGATCGACGACGACGGCGCGCGGCTCAATGGCAAGGTCGAGGCCGACTACATCTACATCGACGGGCTCGGCGTCGGCGAGATCGACGACTTCGTGCTGCGTGACCGTCAGCACCTGGCCGCGGACGGCATGGTCGTCTATGTGACATCGGTTGACCGGCATACCGGCAAACTGACGCGACCGCCCGAAGTGATGTCGCACGGCTTTGCAGGCCCTGACGAGGAGCCGGCGCTCATGGAAGCGGTCTCCCAACTGCTGACCGATGCCCTTGGCGGGGAGTCGCGCGCTAGTGACTGGCGTGCGCTGCACGATTCCCTGAAGGACGATATCGCCGGGTTACTTCACCGGAAGACGCATCGGCGTCCGCTGGTGATCCCGGTGATGTTGGAGATATAGCGCAGGTGCGCGAGCGCCGCGGAGGCGCGACACTGGAAGCAACGGTCGGACGCCTGGCGGGGGCGGATGGCCGGGAAGATCGAGACGCGAGCGATGGCTCGGACTAGAGCGACCCGTCGTGCCCGCAGCGCGCGTCCTGCCGGGGGTGTCCCCGACATCACGGACGTCGGGCGCATGCTCCTTCGCCCCGAAGTCATTGGGACGGTGCTTGTCGTACTCGCCGCGGCGGCCGTGCCTTCGGTCATCCCGCTGACGGGCGTGATCGGCGAAGCCCGCGATGGCGTCATCAGCACCCTCGGCCTCCACGTCTTCACGACCATCGCGCTGCTCGCGGCCTTGGGCGCGCTCCTCGCGCTCCGCCGTGCTGACCTGCTCCGCTCGCACATGCGCCACATCGCCGGTGGTGTGCTCCTGCTGCTGTTCGTCGCGGGTTTCCTCGCCCGCTGGCATCCCGAGACCCGCGTCGGTGGCGTCGACCTGCACGAGGTCTCCGCCGGAGGCTCACTCGGGCGACTGTTCACCGGAGGTTTGTGGCAGACGTTCGGCTGGTTGCTGCTCGCGCCCGCCGGTTACGCCATGTTGTGGCCACGAACCGCCTGGGTGATCGCACGGGCGACCCCGCCCGCCACCTGGGAGACGCTGAAGTGGCTGTGGTCGCTCGGACTACATCGCCGGGTCGCCTCGGCGCTCGCCACCCTGCTGCTCCGCCGCCGTACGGCTGCGGAGATTGCCGCCGAGGCCGCCGAGGACGATGTGCCGGCCCCGAAACCCTCGCGCCGTCCTCGTTCCGTCGAGGCGGAAGCGTCGGCTGTTGATGCGGTTGCAGCCGCGAAGGCGGCTGCACAACTCGGGATGGACCTCGAGACTCCGGTCGCAGACCAGCGCGACACGAACGGCGGCTGGCAACTACCGCCGATCAAGATGCTCGCCAAGATCGAGACAAAGAAGTCGGCCACGCTCGATAACGATCGCCGCGCCCGACTGATCGAGCAGACGCTCGCTTCCTTCGGCGTGGACGCCATCGTCGTCGAGGTGAACGAGGGCCCCGCCATCACGCAGTTCGGCGTCGAGCCCGGGTGGGACGTGAAAACGAAGATGGTGCCTGAGCGTGACACGACCGGCCGCCCGATCTTCGAGGCGGACGGTACCCCTCGGGTCTCGGAGGTCGAGGTCTCTCGTACGCGGATTCGTGTTAACCGCATCACGGCGTTGCAGACCGACCTCGCACTGGCCCTCGCGTCTCCCGCCTTGCGCGTGGAGGCCCCGGTACCGGGGAAGGCGATGGTCGGCATCGAGGTACCCAATGGGAGCACCTCGATCGTGTCGCTGCGCTCGGTCATGGAGTCACCGGCGTTCCAGAAGTTCGCTGCCAAGGCAGCGCTCCCGGTCGCCCTCGGGGCGGGGGTCTCTGGCGAGCCGGTGTTCGCCGACCTGGCGAAGATGCCTCACCTGTTGATCGCGGGCGCGACGGGCTCGGGCAAGTCAGTGTGTCTGAACACGATCATCACCGGCTTGCTGATGAACTACTCACCGGAGCAACTCCGCTTCGTGATGGTCGACCCCAAGCGCGTCGAGCTGACCTCGTTCGGCCAGATCCCACACCTTGCGTTCTCCGAGATCGTGGTGGAGATGGATCGCGTCGTCGGGACGTTGCAGGCCGTGATCAACGAGATGGACACGCGATACCGCCGCTTCGCACAGGAGGGCGTCCGCAACATCGAGCGGTTCAACGAGAAGAACCCGACGCGCCGCCTCCCCTACTGGGTCGTTGTCATCGATGAGCTGGCCGACCTGATGATGGCGGTGCCGTACCAGGTTGAGCACCAGTTGGTGCGCCTCGCGCAACTTGCCAGGGCAACTGGCATCCATCTCATCGTGGCGACGCAGCGGCCGTCGGTGGACGTCATCACCGGCCTGATCAAGGCGAACTTCCCCACTCGCATCGCTTTTGCGGTGTCCTCGATGGTGGACTCGCGCACAATCCTCGACCAGGGTGGCGCGGAGAAACTGCTGGGTAAGGGCGACATGCTGTACGTGCCGCCTGAGGCGCAGAAACCGAAGCGCGTCCAGGGTGTCTACGTGTCCGACGACGAGATCGAGTCGGTCGTGAAGTTCTGGACGCAGGGCCGCTTCCATCGCCTCGTCCCTGAGAAGTACGACGAAGCCCTCGCGGCTGCGATCGAGGAGGCCGCCGGCCTCACCGAGGGCGACGCTCCCGAGGCTGTCTCAGGTGGTGACGACCAGATGATGGCGAAGGCGATCGAGGTCGCCCAGGAGAGCCGCACGCTCTCGACCTCGATGCTTCAGCGGAAGTTGGGCATCGGCTACCCGCGCGCGGCTCGGCTGATGGACCTGCTGGAAGACCGAGGCGTGGTCGCGCCCGCCGAGCCCGGCGGGAAGGCGCGCGAGGTGCTGCTGACCCGCGACGGCGACCCGCTGGGTGGCGCTGACGCACGGCAGGGGGCGAGTCTCGCCGCGCATGCCGCCTCGATCACGATGAAGTCGGCCTCGAAGGCTGACGCGAAGTCCGAGGCGCGCCGCGAGCCGCCTCGACCGTTCGACTCGGACTAGCCGACAGTCCCAGGCTCTTCGTGGTCAGCCCTGCCGGTGATCTTGTTGTGCTGGTCGACGAAGACGACGCGCGGACGGACGGATCGCGCCTCGGCGTCCTCGACCAGGTGGTACGACATGATGATCACGAGGTCACCCGGATGGATGTGGTGCGCCGCCGCGCCATTCGCGCAGATCATTCCGCTCCCCGCCGGTCCCTCGATCGCGTAGGTCTCGAGGCGCGCCCCGTTCGCAAGGTTCACGACGAGCACCTGCTCGTTCGGCAGGATGTCTGCCGCCCGCAGCAGGTCAGTGTCGACGGTGAGGCTCCCCACGTAGTGGAGGTCGGCCTCGGTCACCGTGGCGCGATGGATCTTGCCGTGGAGCATGACACGCATGGACATGGCACCTGTCTACCGGGCTGGGGCCGGAGGCGCAATCGAGCGCCCTTAGTAAGGCGCCTTCAAGTCGGGGAACATCGGGAAGTGCTTCAGATTACGCGTCCACAGGATGGCGTCGGCCCGGTCGGCCGTAGCAGCGATGACGTAGTCGACCGGATCGATACCCCCGTGAGACCGCAGGAAGTGGTTTGCCAGGCGCCCCGCATTCTCTGCGATCTCCTCGTCCACGACGATCCAGTCGAGGATGTCCAGGAGCCTCCGTGTGGCCCGCTCCTCGGCTGGTCGCATGCCAGCCAGCACCTCGACCCTCGTCATGACGGAGGCCATCAGACGGTGCCCACGACCGGCTGCCTCGTCGAGCGCGGCCACGGCCGGCGCGTGGCCACGCAGGTGGTCAATCAAGACCGAGGTGTCGAGCAGGATTACTCCCACTCAGCGAGGCGGCGTTCCATGCCGCGGCGGAGGCTCTCGACGTACTGCTCACCGCCTTCAGTAGCGTCGTACCACGTGCCCGCGGTCTCCCTGAGCATGCGGACACGCTCATTCGGCGTGACCTCTCCATAGCAGCGGATCAACGCGCGGCGTACCAACTCCGCCAAGCCAAGTCCAGTGGTGCTGGACTCGTCCAAAAGGCGTGTGTACTGCTCGTCCGTGAGGGTGATCTGTGTTCTGTGGCTCATAGTGATGTAACTATACATCACTCTCGGGGGCCCCACAAGGGGGGCACCACATTTAGTTGTGACCCGGCCGCGTCCGCCCGCCCCGTTGCTGGCGCTTGTCCGGGCGTCGAGTGGCGTCGCGCATCCGCGCCTGTTTTGCCTCCTGGGTGAGGCCTCGGAGTCCCTCGGGGACGCCGTCACCGCTCTGCTCCCGGCGCAACTCGACGATCTGGTCGCGGATCAGCGCGGCACGCTCGTAGTCGAGTTCCTTCGCGGCGGTCTTCATCTGCCGCTCGAGGTCCACGATCATCCTCGCGAGTTCGTCCTTCGGGAGGTCAGCTGCGGTGACGTAGGTGCCCGGTTCCTCGGAGATCGCGGCGCGGAGGCGGTCGCCGATGTCGCGGATCGTCTTCTCGATCCCCGCCGGAGTGATCCCGTGCTCCTCGTTGTAGGCGCGCTGGATCACCTTGCGCCGATCGGTCTCATCGAGGGCGAACCGCATCGAGTCGGTCACGCGGTCGGCATACATGATGACCTGACCGCGGGGGTGCCGGGCGGCGCGACCGATCGTCTGCACCAGCGACCCGCCCGACCGCAGGTAGCCCTCCTTGTCGGCATCGAGGATGCACACCAGGGATACCTCGGGCAGGTCGAGGCCTTCGCGCAGGAGGTTGATCCCGACCACGACGTCATGCACTCCGAGGCGGAGGTCACGCAGGATCTCGATGCGCTGCAGGGTGTCGATCTCGGAGTGCAGGTACATCGAGCGGACGCCCATCTCCTGCAGATAGTCGTTCAGATCCTCGGACATCTTCTTGGTGAGCGTCGTGACGAGGACGCGCTCGTGCCGCTCGATGCGCTCGCGCACCTCGGCCAGCAGGTCGTCGATCTGGCCCTTGGTCGGGCGAACTGAAATCTCAGGATCGATGATGCCGGTCGGACGGATGACCTGCTCTGCGATCTGCGCGGAGTCACCGAGCTCATACGGGCCGGGGGTCGCGGACACGTAGATCACCTGGTTGATGTGGTTGCTGAACTCCTCGAAGTTCAGCGGACGGTTGTCGAGGGCGGATGGGAGACGGAACCCGTACTCGACCAGCGTTTCCTTCCGCGCCTTGTCGCCCAGGAACATTCCCCTGACCTGAGGCACCGCGATGTGCGACTCGTCGATGAACAACAGCCAGTCCGATGGGAAGTAGTCGATCAGCGTCCAGGGTGTCGACCCCGGCGCCCGCCCGGCGAGGTGGCGCGAGTAGTTCTCGATGCCGGAGCAGTAGCCTGCCTCCCGCAGTGTCTCGAGGTCATAGCGCGTGCGCTCCTCCAGCCGCGCGGCTTCCAGGATGCGGCCGGCGCCCTTCATCTTCGCGAGTTCGCCCTCAAGTTCCGCCTGGATACTGGCGATCGCCGCCTCCATCCGGTCCTTCGACGTGACGAAGTGCTTCGCCGGGTAGATGGCGACGTGGTCCGATTCCTTCAGGATTTCGCCGGTCAGCGGGTCCAACGTGCTGATCCGCTCGACTTCGTCCCCGAAGAAGTCGACGCGCACCGCCAGGTCCTCGTAGGCCGGATAGACCGTGAGCGAGTCTCCGCGAACGCGGAACGTGCCGCGTACGAGGTTGAGGTCGTTGCGGGCGTACTGCATGTCCACCAGCTGACGCACGAGCGAGTTCCGGTTGACGTGCCGCCCAACCCACAACTGCTGGACGAACGACTCGTACTCCCCCGGCTCACCGAGGCCATAGATGCACGACACGGACGCCACGATGATCACGTCGCGGCGCTCGAAGAGTGCCCGCGTTGCGGCGTGGCGCATCTTGTCGATCTCTTCGTTGATGTCCGCATCCTTGGCGATGTACGTGTCGGTGCGCGGGACGTACGCCTCAGGCTGGTAGTAGTCGTAGTAGGAGACGAAGTATTCGACTTCGTTCTTCGGGAAGAACTCGCGGAACTCTTGCGCCAACTGGGCGGCGAGCGTGCGGTTCGGGGCGAGGATCAATGTCGGCCGCTGGTACTGCTCGATGACGTTCGCCATCGTGAACGTCTTGCCCGTGCCGGTGGCACCGCGCAGCGTCTGCGCACGCAGCCCCTGGTTGAGCCCGCCGATCAGCGACGTGACCGCCGTCGGTTGGTCGCCCATCAGACGAAAGTCCGAGACGATCTCGAACGGCTTCCCAGGCACCTCGGGCGGTCGGGTTTCGGTCGATTCGGTGGTCACGAAGGCTCCCCGGCTGGCATCGCTCGACGCCGCGACGCGATAAGCCAGTTTACGCCGAGATAAGGATTTCGAACAGATGTACGGGTGCCCTGGCCTACCTGTGGGCTTGAGTGGATGGAACCCCTGCGCTCGTCATACCGAGACCAAAGCGGTGGACGCGGTTTTTGCCCGCCCGCTTCGCCTCAAACAGCGCTTCGTCCGCCTGCGCAATCAACGTCTCAGACTCACCGGGTTTCGGGAGTGGTAGCGAAGCGGCGCCGATCGACACCGTGAAATGCCTCGCTGGCTCACTGGGGGGCGGATACCGAGTCGTCCTGAACTCGAAGGCTTCGATCGCGACACGCAGCTTCTCCGCCACTGGAGCCGTGCGCTCCCCGTCAGTCTCGGGGAGCACGACCGCGAATTCCTCGCCACCATACCGACCGGCCATGTCGGACTCCCGGAGGTTGTCGCGGATCAGTTTTGAGGTCGCCGACAGCACGTAGTCGCCGAAGGCGTGCCCCCCGAGGTCGTTCGCCTGCTTGAAGTTGTCGAGGTCGATCATCAGGACGGAGAGATTGCGGTCGTACCGTTGGGCCCGCCGGAACTCGACCCCGAAGGCCTCGAAGAAGGCGCGGCGGTTCCAGATGCCGGTGAGCGGATCGGTCGCCGCGAGTTTCTCCAGTTGCGCCGTCGCCTCGCGCAACGCCGCTGCGGTCCGCACGAGGCGTCGCTCCCGCCGGAGTGCCTCTCGGCTGTCCAGCATCAACTGGGCGATGAGCGCCAGCAGCAGCGCGATCAGCGGGACGAACCACGCCGGTGAAGTGTGCCCGCGTCCCACGGCGATGAACACGAGGGCCAGCGCCAGGGCGACGAGCGTGCCCGCGACGAGTGCCGCCCGCGTCCGGATCAGCAACTTCGCTCGCCAGATCATGCGCTCACCTCGCGGCGGCCCTGCTGTTCCAGGGCAGCCCGTACCAGCGCCTCGATCGTGTCCGCATCCGGACGGGCCGACATCGTCGCCTGCACCAGTCGCTCTGCCTCACGGCGCGCGTACTGCAGTGCCATCAGCGCCTCCACCGCGTCGTCGCGCAGGTCGGAGGCGACACCGGCGGCAGCGAATGCCTCGATGTCGTCCCCGTCGAGGGCGGCCTCCGCCGTGACCTTGCCCGCGAGTTGCGCCACGATCGTCTGCGACAGGCGCACGCCGATGCCGGGCAGCTGCTGGATCGCCTTGACGTCGCCAGCCTCGATCCAGCGCGCGATCTCGGCGACTGGATACGTGAGCGCGCGCACGGCCTTCACCGGCCCGACATCCGGCACCTCGATGAACTTGCGGAAGAAGTCGCGCTCCTCCAGGTGGCGGAAGCCCACGATTAGCGGCTGTGGGTTGCGTTCCGACACGTGGTAGTAGGTGTAGAGGGTCGTCTCAGGCACATCGAGGGCGGCGGCCACCCACGCCGCGGCATAGAGGGGCACACGCACCTCGTAGGTCACGCCGCCGAGGACTTCCAGCCAGGCGGTAGCGGTCGCCTCGTCCCAGCGGGTCACCGTGCCGCGGAGGGCGGCGATCATCGGGCCATCGCCTCTTCGAGTCGTGCATCCGCGAGCCTCGTGAGTGCAATCGCGATCGCGTCGGTGACGTCCAGCGGCCCGGCAAGTTCGGTCAGCCCGATGTGGAGCAGCACCATCTGCTGCACCTGCTCCTTGGGCGCTCCACCGTACCCGCACACCGATTCCTTCACGGCCGACGGCGTGTACTCGAACACCGGCAGGCCCGAGGTGGCTGCAGCGACCATCGCCGCGGCGCGTGCCTCGCCGATCGCCAGCGCCGACTTCACGTTCTCAGCGACGAACTGCTGCTCGATCGCGACCTCGTCCGGGTGGTATTCGAGGATCAAGCCGCGAACACAGTCGAAGATCCGCGCGAGGCGGTTGGCACGAGAGACGGTCGAGCGCTGGCGGAGGGCCCCGGAATGCACCAGGGTGCCCCCGGAACCGCGTGGTTCCACGATGCCGTAGCCCGTGACCGCTAGGCCGGGGTCGATACCGAGGACTCGTCGGGTTGGCGGCGTCTGCGCCGGCACAGGCGGTCAGTCCGCCGCAGCGAGGATCGCGTCGCTGATGACCGCATTCGAGTAGACGCGGGAGACATCGTCCAGGTCGTCCAGTTTCTCGAACAGCCGGAGCGCGGCCTCGCTGTCCTTCTCGTTCAGTTCGACCCGGCTCTTGGGGATGGGGGCGAGTTCGGCGCTTTCGACCGTGATGCCCTGGGCTTCGAGTGCCTCCCGCACCTTGTGCAGGTCAGCCGGCTCCGTGATCACGTCCATCGAGTCGTCGCTGATGTCGATGTCGACAGCGCCCGCCTCGATCACCTGCATCTGGAGTTCGTCCAGATCCTTGCCGGTCGCGTCGATGGTGATGAGGCCGCGCGGGTCGAACTGCCAGCCGACCGCACCCGCCTCGCCGAGGTTGCCGCCGCCGCGTGAGAACGCGAAGCGCACTTCTGCCACGGTGCGGTTCCGGTTGTCAGTGACGGCCTGCACGATGACCGCAGTGCCACCCGGGCCGTAGCCCTCGTAGGTGACTTCGGTGAGGTTGATACCTTCGCCTGCGCCGACCGCCTTCTTGATCGCCCGGTCGATGTTCTCGCTAGGCATGTTGGCAGCGCGGGCCTTCAGGACGGCGAGGCGGAGCGCAGCGTTCACGTCCGGGTTCGGATCGCCCTGGCGCGCGGCCATGGTGATGTCACGGGCCAACTTCGTGAAGAGTTGCCCCTTCTTGGCATCCGTTGCGGCCTTTTTGTGCTTGATCGAGGACCACTTGGAGTGACCGGACACTCAGGACCCCCTGCGCGAGATGATCGAGGTGGTGGTGGATAGAGGGTGTCGAGTCTGACGAAACCCGTCGGCGAGCGTAGCACAGGGGTTCGGGAGGGGGAGGGGCGGAACGGTCCGCCCTAGCCGCCGAGCACGACGTTGTCGATCAGCCGCGTACCCGCGAACCGCACGGCCACCGACAGCAGGGCACCTGGACCAGCGAGGCCTGCGAGTTCCTCGAGCGTCTCTGTGTCGGCGAGCGAGACGTACTCAGGCCGCGCCAGCGGCTGTGCCTCGATCTCTGAGCGCACGAGGGCGCGCAGCGAATCCGCGTCGCGCACGCCGTCCACCCAGGCCGCTTCCGCCTGCCGCAGGCCGCGAGAAATGCCGAGGGCCTGCGAGCGCTCCTCAGGCGAGAGGTAGACGTTGCGGGACGACATCGCGAGGCCGTCTGGCTCTCGGATGATCGGGCACCCGACGACGTCCACCGGGAGGACGAGGTCACGCGCGAGGCGGCGGATCACCATCAACTGCTGGGCGTCCTTCTGGCCGAAGTACCCGCGGCAAGGGCCGGCGATCGCGAACAACTTCGTCACCACGGTCGCTACGCCATCGAAATGCCCGGGCCGCGCGGCACCTTCGAGGACACGCGACAGCGGGCCGACCGACACCGTCGTGCAGGCGCCCTCGGGGTAGATCTCCTCAATGGACGGCGCAAGCACAAGGTCGACACCCTCGGCCGCACAGGCCTCCAGATCGCGCGCCTCGTCACGGGGGTAACGAGTGAAATCATCGTTGGGGCCGAACTGGGTCGGGTTCACGAAGATCGTGACGGCGACGGCACTGCACTCGGCGCGCGCGCGTCGCATGAGCGAACGGTGCCCCTCGTGGAGGTAGCCCATCGTGGGTACCAGTCCGAGGCCCTCACGCGCAGTCTGTCCGCCCGCGAGCAACTCGTCGCGCGCCGCGCGGAACTCCGCCACCGTCCGTGTAACGATCATCGAGGCGTCCGAGTCAGATACGCCGGCCGGCGGGGGCTAGTCCGCAACCTGCTGCTCGACATGTTGCTCGAGCGGCTGGTCGACGCGGGCCGCGGGCGCCTCGCTGTGCGCCTCGCGCAGGACGCGCTCGGCGTGACTCATGTCATCTTCGTCCGAAGGCGTCATGAGGCGGATCAACTCGAGAGCACGCTCGTCCATGTAGGAGGACTCCGCCGCCGTCGGGAACGAACCGTCCTCGACCGCTTCTCGGTAGGCACGGAGCCCGTTGACCGTGGTAGTGCCAACGTCCGCGAATTGGCGGGCGTGCTTCATCTCTCGATCCTGCTGGATCGACAGGATGTCGTGGAACACCTGCACCTGGCCTGAGGTAAACGGGCCGGAGCCGATGCCGATCGTGGGGACGCTCACCCGCTGCGTGATCATGTGGGCGAGCGCCGTGGGCACCAGTTCGAGGACGATGGCGTAGGCACCGGCTTCCGCCAGCGCCTTCGCGTCCGCGATCAGCCGTACCGCCTCGCGCGGAGTCTTGCCCTGCACCCGCCACCCGCCGAGTGCATTCACACTCTGCGGTGTCAGGCCGATGTGGCCCATGACCGGGATACCGGCTTCCACCATCCGCGCGACAGCCTCCGCCGAGCGCTGGCCGCCCTCGAGTTTCACCGAGCCGCACTCGGTCTCCTTCATCAGCCGCGTGGCCGATTCAAGCGCCTGCTGCCACCCCAGCTGGTAGGTGCCGAACGGCAGGTCGATGACGACGTGGGCACGCTTGGCCCCTCGGACGACGGCCTTGCCGTGGTGGATCATGTCTTCGAGCGTCACCGGGAGGGTCGAGTCGTACCCCAGCACGGTCATGCCGAGGGAGTCGCCGACGAGGATGATCGGGATGCCCGCCTCGTCCACGGCTTTGGCCGCCGGGTAGTCGTACGCCGTCACCATCGTGATCGGCTTGCCGCGCTCGCGCATCCGTTGGATGTCGAGCACCGAGATCGCACGGGTTGTGGGTTGCTTGGACATGTGAGAGGCCCCTGTCAGTCCCGGTCGTCACGACGATCCAGGCTCAGGCACCGCTGGGGGAGTCGTCCCGGCCGTCCACCGATGAACCGCCCACGAAGGGGTCAGGGCTCGGCTGCCGGACTCGCTCCACCGCCAGTATAGAAAACCCACGGAGCACGTCAACGCACCCGTGATTAGGGCCTTTTGGCTCAGCCCTGCCACTCCCCTACGGACGGCACACCGGCGAGGCCCGTCGCCGCCCGCGTCGCCTTCAGGATCGCGCGCGACATCGCGAGCGCGGCCATCGCCTCGAGGGCGGTGATGCCGTCGGGCGGGCTCTCTACCGCGCCCGTGGCGAGCGCGAAGACGGTGTCACCGTCCGCGTGGGTGTGGACGGGCCAGATCGCGTGCGCGAAGCCGTCGTGGGCGACGGTGGCGAGGCGGTTGGCCTGCGCCTTTGTCAGGCGGGCGTTCGTGGCGATCACGGCGATCGTGGTGTTCCCGCCCGGCTTGGCGAGGTCTTCGGCGGCTGGAGCGTCTTCGGGCGGTGGGTAGCGACGTCCGGTGCGCAGCAACCGCTCGGGGTCAAGGAACGTGCCCGGGCGGTCGCCCCGAGGTGCAGCCACCCAACGCCCTCGAGCGTCGCGCACCGAGCCAGCAGCGTTCACCACGACGAAGGCGCCCACGATGACGCCCGTGTCGAGGCGCTCCGACGCGGTGCCGACGCCGCCTTTCAGCAGTCGTTCGCGCCCGCCACCCTTCGCGAGGGTCGCGCCGGTGCCGGCACCCACCGTCCCCTCCGCGACCCGCCCGCCTCGGGCGGCGGCAGCGGCGCGGTAGCCAGCGGCCACGTCGGGCCACGTCGGCTTCCCGGTGGGGAGGTCGAAGATGACGGCGGCTGGGACGATCGGGATGACGAAGCCCCCGTAGGCGACGCCGACCCCTCGTTCGTGCAGGAACCGCACGACGCCGCTCGCAGCCTCCAGGCCGAAGGCCGAGCCGCCAGTCAGCAGGACGGCATGTACCTCCTGCACTGCGTTCTCAGGGCGCAGGAGGTCGGTCTCACGTGTGCCGGGAGCGGCTCCCCGCACATCGACGCCTCCCACGGTCCCCGAGGGCGCCAGGATGGCGGTGCAACCGGTGGCAGCGCGCCGGTCGGTCCAGTGCCCCACGCGAATCCCGGCGATGTCCGTGATCGCATCGAGCAGGGGCGGGGTCGAGGGGCGGCGCCGGGCAGGCACCGGCTAGACGGCGCGAGCGGCCAGCACGCGCGCGGGGATCACCTGGTCGTAGAACTCCACCACGCGCCGCACATACGCCTCGGGCGCCTCGCGGTAGCCGGTGGCGTGGCCTCGACCGGCCGAGATCCAGACCTGGTCGCGCGCGTCGAGCGAGGCAGCGGCCAGGTTGAGCGTGGTGGACGGCGGCAACAGCGTGTCGCCCTGGTTGTGGATGTAGAGCACGGGCACGCCGACACGGTTCACGATCGCGATCGGCTCGAGTGCATCGATGTCCGCGCCGTAGAGGCGGCGCGCCACGCGGCCGACGAGGGTCAGCGCAGGTGAGGGCAACCAGCGCCAGCGGCGGTGGAGGTACTCGCGCATGGTCGGGAAGGCAGAGTCGGCCACCACAGCGGTCACGTCAGCGCGGTTGGCGGCGGCCGCCAGCGCGACCGCAGCGCCGAAGCCGAAGCCGTGCAGAATCACCGGGACGCCCACCATCCGGCGCCGGACGCACGCAACGGCGGCTGCCACATCGAGTTTCTCGTCGCGGCCCAGCGTGTCGCGGGTGCCACCGGACTCGCCGTGTCCACGGAGGTCAAAGGTGAAGACGGAGTAGCCCCGGCGGACGTAGTCGCGCGCGAGGTCGAGCAGGCGGCGATCGATGTCGGTGCGCGTGGCCTCGAGGTCATGGACGAGGACGACGACGGCGCGGGCGCCGGGTGACTCCAGGAACCACCCACGGAGCGTCAGGCGGTCGGCGGTGAGGAACTGCGCTTCTTCGTAGCGGAGGCCGACGTCAGCGGGCGAACCCTGCACACGACGGCGACGACATCGAGTGAGGTCGTCCGCGAGGTACACGACACTCGCGCCAACGCCGAGCAACAGCAAGACCGCCAGGGCGGCAAAAGTGAGGGTCATATGGGTCGCTCCCCCGCCTCGGGACCAGTGCCGCAGCGCTAGCCCGAAGCAACCCGGGAACCGTACCAGCGCCCGCAACGCCGAGGCAACCCCGTGTGTTCGTTATGTCGTTCGTGGGCAACGAGGCTTCGCGCGGGTCTCGCGTGTGGGCGATAGACTCCGATCTGTACCGCTCGTGCCGTCGCCGCCCCCCACCGCGGTCGAAAATCAGCGAGGTTCGGCGAATGCCGGCCGGAGGGTTGCGTCGTGAAGTCCAATCTTTTGCGGAACTCCCTGGTCGGCGTGATCGCTGTCCTGGTCGCGGGGCTCCTGGTCATGTCCGGGTTCCTCGTCCGGGTGCTGACCGAGGGCGACGCCTCGGTGCCTGCCGCCGCCGCGACGACTGCTGGCAGCACGAGTAAGGACGATCCCGGGAACTACGACCTGCTCGCCGAGATGGCCAAGATCATCGCCACGGATTATGTCGACCCTGACAAGGGCGACCCGGAGGTGCTTCGCAACGCCGCCATCAAGGGCCTCTTCGACTCCCTCGACCCGCACTCCTCCTACATCGACCCGGACTCCTACGCCCTAGCGCGCGATGACTTCGAGGGTGCCTTCGAAGGCATCGGTGCGACCGTGGGCAAGGAGGGCGAGTTCGTGGTGATCACGACCCCTCTGCCAAATACACCCGCCGAGCGGGCTGGGGTGAAGGCCGGCGACCAACTGCTGGAGGTCGATGGTCAGTCCGCTGAGGGCTGGAGCGTCCAACTCGCGGTGACGAAGATCCGCGGGCCCATCGGCAGCAAGGTGACGATCAAGGTCAAGCACCGGGACGGCAAAGAGGAGACGTTCACGATCTCGCGCGACAAGATCGCGGTGGAGAGCGTGAACCGCACGCCGTTGTTCGGTGGCGTCCTCCGTGACTCTGCGGGCGAGGAAGTGAAGGACATCGCTTACTTCCGCATCCGCTCCTTCTCTCGTACGACTCCACAAGAAATCGAGAAGGTGGTGAAGGAGATCAGCGGCTCCGGGGTCAAGGGGATCATCGTCGACGTGCGCAGCAACCCGGGGGGGCTGCTGCAGGAGACGATCCAGATCGCAGATATGTTCCTGGACAGCGGCCAGATCTTCTTCCAGCAGGACCGTTCCGGCCGCGAGACGGGCGCGATCGCCCGAAGCGGTGTGCTCACCAGCCTGCCGATCGTGATCTTGCAGGACGAGTTCTCTGCGTCAGGTGCCGAACTGCTCGCCGGCGCGCTGCAGGAGAACGGCCGCGCGAAGGTGATCGGCACCCGCTCGTACGGCAAGGGCACCGTGAACCACGCGCGTGACCTCTCCAACGGCGGTGCTGTCTACGTCTCGATCGGTCGCTGGCTCACGCCGAAGCACAACCAGATCGAGGGCAAGGGCATCACCCCCGACTACGAAGTGACAATGACCCTCGAAGAGATCGAGGCGCGCAAGGACATTCCCGCCCAGCGCGCGGTCGACATGCTCCGTGGCAAGACCTTGCCCCCGCCCAAGCCTGCGGCCACCGCGACGCCGACGGCGACGCCTCGTCCGTAGCCCGTCCGTGAAGGGCTGAGGTCATGCCGAAGCAAGGGGTCGTGGTCCTGCGGGCCGCGAAGGCAAAGGCGAAGCCGGTCGTACCCGACGCCGGCCCAACCCTTGCGCAAAATCGCCGAGGCCGCTTCGACTACGAGATCCTGCAGTCGTTCGACGCGGGTATTGCGCTCCTCGGTTCCGAGGTGAAGGCGGTGCGTGCCGGCCACGCCACGATCGGCGAGGGCTACGCGCGTTTCAAGGGCCCGGAACTCTTCCTCTACAACGTCCACATCGGGCCGTATGCACCAGCGCGTGAGAACCACGAACCGATGCGCACGCGGAAACTGCTGCTGCACCGCCGTGAACTTGAGCGCCTCCGCCACGAGATGGAAGTGCAGCCTCGAAGCACCGTGATCCCGATCCGGATGTACCTGAGTCACGGCGTGATCAAGGTCCACATCGCTCTGGCCCATGGCAAACGCGCCTATGACAAGCGCGAGGTGATCCGTGAGCGCGAGGCCGACCGCACGATGCAGCGCGCCATCCGACACGCCCAGCGGTGAGCCCTAGCACACCTTGAAGATGGCGTGGCTCCCTCGCCCAGTCGGCCGGCGTTTCGAGTAGCGCCACCGAGGGAACCTCGACGGGTGGGGCGGCGTTATAGTGGGAATGCAGGACGCACACGCCCTGCCTTTCGGGGACGACAGGACTCGACAGGCGTAGCCGGGTGCGGATTGCGGGCCGAGGTGTCGTCAACCTCGTTAATCAGGCGGCAAAAAAGTAACTGGCGACCGACAACTCGCCCTCGCGGCCTAACTAAGCCGTGACGTGGCCAGCCACCTCGCCCCGACGGGTGGCTGAACCGCGACGCAATGCCGGGGTGCTGCGGAATGCCGCGTCTCAGGACGCTCCGCCTAAGACTACTGAGACTGGTCGGAACTACCTGCCGCCATAGGAGGGGTCCGACGAGAAGAACTCCTGGTGGCTACGCCCGTAGACGTCCGTATCAGGTCCGCTCTGGACGGGGAGTTCGATTCTCCCCCGTCTCCACCAGACCGAAGTGAGGCCCGCCGCAAGGCGGGCCTCTTGCTTTACTCGCCCAACGCCCCGGTCATTTCTATTGACATTCGATAGTCAAACAGTGATAGTCGATGTATGGTCATCGATAGTCGCGCGGTTCTACCGCTCAAACTCTTCTTGCTGGGGCTCTTCGGGATTCTGGTCGTGTTCCAGACTCTCTCGCTGCCCGGGCAGTTCGCGTACATGGCGAAGGAGTCGCCCGATGACGCGCACTTGCGATGGCCGCTGACCGCTGTCGCGGTGTTCCTAGTGCTGTGCGCCCAGGTCGTCATCGTCTCTACCTGGAAACTGCTGGGGCTCGTCCAGAAGGACCGGATCTTCAGCAACGCCGCGTTCGTCTGGGTGGATGCGATCCTGTGGGCCATCGCGACCGGGTGGCTGGTGCTGGTCGGCCTGCTCGGCTTTGTCGGCTTCAACGCGGATGACCCCGGGATGCCGATGTTGCTGTTCCTTCTGGTGATGGCGGTCGCCGTCGTGGGCCTGTTGATGGTCGTGATGCGTGCGCTGCTGCGTCAGGCTACGGCGCTGCGGACCGACATGGAGGCGGTGATCTGATGCCCATCGTCGTGCGCATCGATGTCGAGCTGGCCAGGCGCAAGATGAGCGTCGGCGAGTTCTCCGAGCGCGTCGGGCTCACCCCGGCGAACGTGGCGGTGCTGAAGAACGGCCGTGCCAAGGCCGTGCGGTTCAGCACACTGGAGGCGATGTGCCGAGTGCTGGAGTGTCAGCCAGGCGACCTCCTCGAGTGGGTGGACGATGCCCCCTGACCCCCTCGCCGATCCGCCGACGGCCTCCGCGACCTCGAAGGAGACACCATGATGAAGTACGTGCTCGCACTGATCGCTGTACTCGCCGTGGTGATAGGCGTGATGGCGATCGTCTACGGCGGGGCCGATGACTCGCCGGGCGGGCAGCTCCTTGGTGCCGCCTTCGTGGTTGGCGGGATCGTGCTCGGCGTGCGGACCGTCCGGCGCTTTGCGCGGTAGGACGGGCGCTCGGCGCTACCGAGCCGGCTCAGTACCGGACATCAGCGAGGTTCGATGACGACGACCGGAATCTCGCGGTCAGTCTTCACCTCGTAGTCCGCGAACGTCGGGACGTTCTTCTTCTGCTTCGACCAGATGCGCTCGCGCTCGTCGCCTGTCGCGACACGTGCCCGGGCCGGCATTGTCTCGACGCCTACCTCAACAGTGACGTCCGGATGCGCGAGCAGGTTGTGGTACCAGTCCGGGTTGGTGGGTGCACCACCTTTCGACGCGAAGACCGCCCAGGTTCGGTCATCGATGTGCTGGTAAGCGACGGGGTTGACGCGCTCGATGCCACTCTTCGCGCCAGTGGTGTGCAGGAGGAGCATCGGCATGCCCTGGAAGGGTCCGCCGACCTTGCCGTTGTTGTTCCGGAACTCGTCGATAATTCGGGCGTTCCGATCGTTCGGACTCGTCATTGGCGGTCCCTTTCTCGATATCGCGGTGGGAGCCCCGCCCTGTCCCGCATCGACAGGCTAAGTGGTTGGTTCCTGTTGACGCTGGATTCCCGCGATCTCGGGCATCGGGTAGTCCTGTAGTCCCAGCGTCGTTGGCCAGAGCTCGAAGAGCTTGTCGATGTCGAAGTACGGGTCTTTGCTGTGCAGGTAGCGCTCCTGTACCGGGTCTTCGTACAGGCTGATCCGGTGGCCACTGACCCCGAAGATCTTGCCGTTCGCGGCCCCACCCTCTTCCGAGGCGAGCCAGACGAGCAGTGGCGCGACGTTCTTCGGGTCCATCGGTTTGCCCGCAGCGTTGGCGCTGGGCGGGCCCTCCGCGCCCGGCTCGACGCCACGCCCACGGTCGGTCATGCGGGTGGACGCGAGCGGCGCGATGACGTTCGAAGTGACGCCATAGCGCTCCAGCGCGCGAGCGTTCGAACGCATCAGCCCGATCTTGCCGGCCTGCGCCGCGGAATAGTTCGACTGGCCCGGCCCGCCGCTGATCCCGGCGTCGGAGGTGAAGTAGATCATGCGGCCGCCGTTGCGCTGCGTGCGCCACAGGATCGAGGCGAACTTCGTCACGGCGAAACAGCCCCGCAGGTGGGCGCGGATGACGCCGTCCCAGTCATCCTCCGACATGTTGAAAATCATTCGCTCGCGCAGGATGCCGTGAGCCGCGACGACGATGTCGAGGGTGCCGAAGTTCTCGAGTGCGGCCGCGATCAACCCCTCGGCCGTCTGCATGTCGGCGATGTCGCCGATGTAGGCGACCGCCTCGCCACCCGCCTTGCGGATGTCGTCCACCACTGCGTCCACGCGCGACGGGTCGACGCCCATTCGGCCCTCGACGTCTGCCCCCGTGTCTGCGACGACGACCTTGGCGCCCTGCTCGGCGAACACGCGGCTGACATGACTGCCCATGCCGCCTGCACCACCGGTGACGATCGCGACCCGACCTTCAAGATGCTTCGTTGCCATGTTGTGCTCCGTCCGTCCGCGATGCTGAGGATCGACCGGTGTTGGCTACGGGCTCTGGGGCGGCGCCATCGAGAAGCCGCCGGCACCCAGCGTCTCTGGCATGAGCTCGAAGAGCGTGTCGATATCCCAGTAGGGCTCTTCGTTGTAGAGCGTCCGTGTCCACGCGGGCTCTCGCCAGATCGTGATCTTGTGTCCCGTCGCGCCCACCACGCGTCCGGTGATCTCGCGGCCCTCGTCGGAGGCGAGGTAGACGATGGCCGGCACGACATTCTTGGGGTCGCCGGGGGTTCCATCGGCAGTCAGGCTCGGCGCCTGGCCCGCATCGACTGCCCGCCCGCGGTCGGTCATACGTGTTGACGCGAGCGGTGAAATGCAGTTTGCGGTGACGCCGTAGCGCCCGAGTTCCTTCGCGACGGCCAGCATCAGCCCGACCTTGCCCTGCTGCGCCGCCGAGTAGTTCGGCTGCCCCGCCGAACCGCGGACGCCTGCGACGGACGTGAAGTAGATCGCTCGTCCGCCCTGTCGAGTGGAACGCCAGTGGATCGCCGCGTACTTCGTCACCGCGAAGCAGCCCCGCAGGTGGGCGCGGATGACGCCGTCCCAGTCGTCCTCGGTCATGTTGAAGATCATCCGCTCGCGCAGGATGCCCTGGGCGCAGACGAGGATGTCCATCGTCCCGTAGGTGTCGAGGGTCAGGCGAAGCAGGTCCTCGGCCACGGCCAGGTCGGCGATGTCACCAATGTGTGAGACGGCTTCGCCGCCCTTGTCGCGAATCTCCTTCACGACCGCGTCGACGCGAGTGGGGTCCACGCCCAGCCGCCCCTCGACGTCCGCGCCCGTGTCCGCCACGACCACTTTCGCGCCTTGCTCCGCGAAAATGCGGGAGATCCAACTTCCCATACCTCCCGCACCGCCCGTGACGACTGCGACTTTCCCGTCCAGGTGCTTGATGGCCATGTCGTGCGCTCCAGGGTTCATGACTGACGTGGATCCGTCTGCGTCGCGAGGGTGAAGGCCTCCCGGCGGGCGGATTGTATTCGTTGTATGGCGTGGCGATGGGTGCCTCGGCCTACATCCTGATATGTGAACCAGAGCACTACCGGCTCGCGTTACCAGATCAACCGAGATGCAGCGGCGGGCTTCTGTGGATGCGACGGTTCATCGCGCGGAGAACCTGCGCTCCTACTCGCGGACGCTCGGAAACGCGTCGCTGGATTCTGGAGCGAGGGCTACGCCTGCGCTCGGGCGCGCTGTTCCAGGATGACCTCGGGTGTGTTCTCGATGACGCCGGCCGCGTGGAGCCCGGCAATCTCCTCGTCGCTCTTGCCGAGGACTTCCCGCAGCACGTACTCCGTGTGCTCGCCCAATGCGGGCGCCGCCGCGTAGATGGCGGCCGGAGTGCGGCTGTAGTTCCATGCCTCACCAGCGATGATGTGAGGGCCGACGGAGGAATGCTGCACCTCTGGCCAGAAGCCCCGCGCGTTCAGGTGTGGGTCGTTGACGACTCGCCGGTTGTCTGCACAGACGCCTGCGGCGACGCCGTGCTGCTGAAGCGTCGTCATCGCCTCGTCCGCGTCGCGTGGGGCCGTCCAGGCGCTGATCGCGGCATCGATGGCGTCGTGATGCTCTGCACGCAGATCGTGCGTCGGATACTGCGTGAGCAGATCGGCCCGCGCGAGGGCGGTACACAGGCCGCGCCACTCCGCGTCGGAGCCAACCGCGAGCGCGATCCATGCGTCGTCGCCCGCGCAACGGTAGGTACCCGAGGGGGCCATGTAGGCATCGCGGTTCCCGATCCATTCGGGATCTTGTCCGGTCATTTGGTAAGCGAGGACCGACTCGCCGGTCCAGTTGATCGTTGCCTCGCGCTGGGAGAGGTCGATGTACTGGCCGCGCCCCGACTTCCGGCGGTGCATGAGGGCGGTCATGATGTAACTCGCGGTGTGCATCCCCGCGATGGGGTCGCCGTAGTTGATGCCCGTCTTCATGGGCGTGTCATCGCCGAGGTAGCCGGTGCGGGCGACGATCCCTCCGAGTTGCTCGATGGCGACGCCGTAGCCGACGTATTTCGCCTCCGGTCCACCGTTCCCGGACGGAGGCATGGAGACGAAAATCACATCCTCGTTCACACCGCGGATGACGTCGTAGCCGTAGCCCATGCGCTCGAAGACGCCGCCACCGAAGTTCTCCACGACGACATCGGCGATCGCGGCAAGTTCCATGAAGACGGCACGCCCCTCGGGCATGAGGATGTTCATGCAGACGCCGAGTTTGTTCCGGTTGTACTTGTTGAAGTAGCCGTTGCGGTTCCACGGGTCGATCCCGGGATCGTTGCCCGCATAGAGGCTGAGCGGGGAGGACGACGGCGGCGGAATCGCCGATCCTCGGATGGAGTCGAGTTGGCGGTTCGCCTCGATCTTGATGATCGTGGCGCCGAGGTCGCCCAGCAGTTTGGTGCAGTACGGCCCGGCCCAGACCATCGAGCAGTCGAGCACGACAAGCCCGGTCAGCGGGCCCTGCTGGCCTGGCCGGAGTGGCAGCGCTTGTCCTGTGGTCATCGGGTTCCGCCCTTCCGGACACCGGCGTCTGAGGGCGCACCACCGAACGCGCCTGCTGCGGAGAGTCGAGCGCGCGAGGCGGCATCGTGGCCGAGTGACTCGACAACCTCGTCCGTGTGTTCACCGAGAAGCGGCGCACGATGGGACTCCCAGAGGCCATCCGAGAAGTGCGCTGCGACGGAGGGGTAGCGGAGTGTTCCGGCGACGGGATGATCCACCGTGTGGAAGAACTCGCGGTACTCGAGTTGCTCATTCTTGAAGAGGTCCGCAGGGGTGGCGACATACCCAAACGGCAGACCCAGCGCCTGCGCGCGCTGATAGATCTCTTCCTTGTCGTGCGTGATCAGCCACGGCAGCATGAGCGCGTCGATTTCGTCGCGGAGCTCGCTCTGGGAATTGGCCTGCTGGTAGCGGCTGTCGCTGAGGATCGGCTCCTCCATCAGCGTCGCGACGTTCGCCCAGCGACGAAGCGGCCCGGACACCACACCCACGAAGCCGTCTGCGCAGGGGTAGATGCCCCAGGCAGCTCGGGATCCGTTGCCGGTGCGCGGATACACCTGACCTGCGTAGATGTACGCCATGTCGGTCATCTCCAGGAGTGACGTCGCGTGCTCGAACACCGAGACATCGACGTGCTGGCCGAGGCCGGACGCCGCGCGCTCCCAGAGTCCCGCCAGCGTCGCGATGTAGGCGTTCTGGCCAGCGCCGTACTGTCCGAGGTAGCCGCCGTTCTTCAGCGGTTCCCGGTCCGGCTCGCCGGTGATGTACATCAACCCGCTGAGTGCATACGTGGTGATCTCCCACGCGTGGTACTGCGCGTACGGCCCGGTCTGCCCGAACGGCGTCACCGAGACGTAGAGCAGCGCGGGGAACTCTTCCTTCAGTTGGTCGTAGCCGAAACCGAGGTCGGCAAGCGCACCTGGGCGGTCGCTCTCGATCAGCACATCGGCCGTCGCGAGCAACTCACGCAACACGGCGCACCCGTCCTCAGTGTGGAGGTCGAGGGTGACTGAGCGCTTCCCCTGATTGAGGTACAGGTGGAGGGCGCCAGTCTCGGGATTCGGGGTGGCGTCGGTGAACGGCCCCCACCGCCGGACGGGGTCGCCATCCGGTGGCTCGACCTTGATCACGTCTGCGCCAAACCCGGCGAGGACCCGGCCGCAATACGGGCCGGCGATGTACTGCGACAGATCGACCACACGAGTGCCCGTCAGTGGTCCCTCCATGGCACGTTCCCCTCGTTCCTGACTCACCGGGCTCGCGGGTGCCGGCTCGACGGACTGTAGTGACCGTCGCCGTCACTGGCGAGGAACCGGATGTTGCCTGTGCTCGGAGTCGCAGGCTGGCACAGATGGACGTTCACCGTCCGTTGAAGGCCCGCTCCAGACGCTCCTCATTGCTGGACGACTACCTCGCTGTTGCACGCCGCTCGACGAATTCGTAGTCACCGCGGTCTGGCTCGCGGGTCTGCGTCCAGAACTCCCGAAGCGTGAACGGCCAGTTCTGCGTCACGTGGCCGTCCACGTTCTTGTACCAGGACGTGACGCCCGAGGTGCCCCACGCCATGAGCGCGTTCCCGCGGTCGATCCGCTCGTTGTAGGCGTCGTGCGCCTCGCGGCGGACATCCATCGAGATCTTGCCCTCGGCGAGTAGTAAGCGGAGGCAGCCCATCACGTAGCGCATCTCGCACTCCGCGAAGAAGATCGTGCTCCCGTTGACCACGATGTTCGTGTTCGGCCCGTAGAGCGTGAACAGGTTCGGGTACCCGGGGATGCTGATGCCCTTGTAGGCGCGCGCTGTCCCCGCCCACTGGTCGTGCAGTTCGACACCGCCGAGGCCGTAGACGGCCATTGGCATCAGGAACGCGCTCGCCTGGAATCCCGTCGCGTAGATGATGACGTCGAACGCCTCGGTGTGGCCGCTCACCGTCGAGATCCCCGTCGGGGTGATCGAGGCGATCGGGTCAACCTCGATGCGCACGTTGTCGCGCTGCAGGGCGCGCAGCCAGTTGCCGTCGTCGACCACCATCCGCTTCCCGCCGGGTGGGTAATCCGGGATCGCGTGCTCCAGCACCTCGGGTGCGTCTTGCAGCGTGCGCGTGATGTAGGAGGTGAGCGTGGCGCGCATCCGCTCGTTCGCGGCGCTCACCGAACCGGCCTCCACCCATTCGGGGTCCACGGTCACTGACTTCAGCATGCCCTCGCTGCTCCGCCAGAACAGCGAGAAGCGATACCACTGTCGGTAGAACGGCACGTGCGTGAGCAGCCAGTGCTTCCCGTCCGGGATCGGCTGCCGGTAGATCGGCTGCGGCGCCATCCACGGTGGCGTCCGCTGGAAGATCACCACCTCGCTCGCCAGCGGAGCGATCTCTGGCACGAACTGGAACGCGCTCGCGCCCGTCCCCACGACGCCGATCCGCTTCCCCGTCAGGTCGATGTCGTGCCGCCACTCGCCGGAGTGGAACGCGACCCCCTCGAATGACTCGCGGCCCGTGATCGAGGGCCATCGTGGCCGGTTCAGCTGCCCGACGGCGCTGATCACGACGTTCGCCTCGATCTCTTCGGGCGCGCCGCCCTGCGAGCGCACCGCCACGGTCCAGTGGCCCGAGGCCTCATCGAACCGCGCCGAGTCCACCGTCGTGTGGAAGCGGATCTTCGCGCGGATGCCGTACTTGTCAGCGCAGTGGTTGAAGTAGTCGAACAGCACCTGACGGTTGGAGTACCAGAATGGCCAGTCGTACGGCTCGAACGAGTACGAGTAGATGTGGTTCTGGTTGTCCACGCGGCAGCCGGGGTACTGGTTCTGCCACCACGTCCCGCCGACCTCGGCGTTCTTCTCGATGATCGTGTACGGGATGTGCTCCTGGTCGAGGCGGATCGCCGCGAGGATGCCGGACATCCCCGCACCGATGATCACGACGTGGAACGCTGCCCGCGCTGCCATCGGGATTCCGTCGAACGAGGCATGCGCATACGGGTCTTGCTCCTCCATGCCGAGCTCGGCGTGAAGGAAGTCCTTGTAGTCGCGCGGCACACCCTCGCCAATGAGGTAGTCCGTCATTTCCTCGATCGCCTCGTCCGAAGGGCGAGCCGGGAGGCGGCTACCCCCGTCGCGGTACGCGCGGAGGACGTCGAGGGCGATCGCGCGGGCGCGTGCCTGATCGGCCGGCGGGATGCCGCCCTGTGGGTCCTGGAACAGCGCTGCGATCGGCTTGATGTCGCCTCGGATGTGGCCGATGTCCCCGCTGAGGTGTACCAGCGCGTTCATCAGCGACGGCACGTGCGCCGTCTCCAGTGCCGTCCGCAGTTCCTCGTCGCTGGCGGTGATGGGGAGGTAGGCGTCGGCTTGGGTCACGTGCAACTCCGAACTCGAATCGCCGGACGATAGCAGGGAATCACGCCCGCGAACCTCAAGTGATTCGCCCGCTACGATTGTGCCGCAGGAGGGTGCCGAGTGCCTGACCCCAACTCCCGCCTCGTCTATTCCACCGACGGCTCCGAGGCCGGTCGCGTCGCCGCGAAGCCCTCGCGTGCGCCCCGCCCGACTGCACGTCCGGCGGCTCGGCCACCGCTCCCTGCCGACGGCTTCGTCCGCCTGCTGCGCGAGACGAAGGGTCGAGGCGGCAAGACGGTCACCATCGTCGCGGGACTGCCCAACAACGAACGCGACCTGGAGGCGTTGCTGAAGGTGCTGAAGCAGCACTGCGGGGCCGGCGGCACGCGCGAGGGTGCCACCCTCGAGATCCAAGGCGACCACCGCGAGAAGATCGAGGCGAAGCTGACCGCCCTCGGCCACCGCGTGAAGATCGCTGGCGGTTGACCTCGATGCCTAGGCGATCAGACCGAGTTCCCGCGCCCGCGTGATCGCGCCGATGCGTGTCGAAGCATCGAGCTTCCCGTAGGCGCTCGCGGCGTGGACCTGCGCCGTGCGCCACGAGATCCCGAGGCTGGCGCCGACTTCGCGGTGCGTGAGCCCGCGGGCCAACAGCGACAGCACTTCCACCTCACGCGGCGTCAACTTCGGCGAGAAGTCCGAGGTACGGCCCAGCGCGAGCGCCCGCGCGACCTGGTACGCGAGCGGGTCGGGGTCGAGGCCCAGCGCGCTCAATTCGTCACGACCGCGCCGCCGCAGGATCTGCCAGCGTTCGCGCGTGG
This sequence comes from Dehalococcoides mccartyi, assembly GCA_945865925.1. Classification (GTDB taxonomy): domain Bacteria; phylum Chloroflexota; class Dehalococcoidia; order UBA2979; family UBA2979; genus SURF-43. The sequence continues at coordinate 302,618 of CAMBFG010000001.1, read as the reverse complement.
GCTGGAGCCCCGCGAGCGTCGCCAGTTCGGCGAGCTGTAGGAGGGCGATCGCCCGCTCGATGGTGTAACCGCCGGCCTCCGCCCAGCGCGCCGCTCGCTGGAAACGCTGACGCGCGCGCTCGACGCGCCCGAGCCGGATGTCGCTCATCCCCATCAGCCGGTCGATGGATACCGGCCAGCCGAGCGATGACTGGATGTGCGCCGGCAGGCTCGCGTCCGCCCATCGCCGCCATAGCACTGCGTCGTCCTGGCTCCCCGCCTGACTCGATGCGTTCAACCCGGCGAGGCCTGCCGGCAACGTGATCGCCGACACCGACTCAGGCGGAGACGGGAACACCACCTCAGTACCATCCTCGAACCACGCCGCGCGCGCCGCCTCGTAACACGGGATGCCCGCCCGCCAGATCGGGTTCATCCGCTCGCCGAGGCTCTGCAGCGCGCCAATCGAGGCCTTCGCCCCATCTCGGTCGCGCTTGAGCAGGTTGAGGTACAGCCGAGTTACCTCGACCCGCCACCGCGCGATGGTGTTTCGGGGCGCTGCATCCAGGGCGCCCTCGTCGGGTTCTAGGAACGAAGACCGTGTCTGTGTGGCATACCCGAGGGCGGCGACATCCGCGCGGCGGAACACATCGCCTGTTGCCTCGGCGTATGCGCCAAGCGAAGTGATCCAGATTTCAGATCGTTCGGCCATGCCGAATGCATGCATCGCTGCGATGATCCATGGCTTGGTCCCGGCCACCATACCCGGCGGAGGAGACGGGTTGCTGCTCGCCGTGATTCGTTCGCCTCGCTCGACACAGTCTGGCTGAAGCATGATCGCCCGGATCACTGCCGTGTATATATCGATGTCCAGCACAGTCTCGGCATCGAGTGAACGGATACCGCGCCTTGCTCGCGCTAGGGTCTGAAGGGAGGCGTGATCACTGCTAAGTGCCTCTACGAGCGATCGGCGTGCAATCAAACGGGCGCGGGCGAGTAGGTCACCACCAAAGATCGCGAGCGCATCTTCGAGATGGGTGATGGCCACCGTTGGTCGTCCCTGCGACTCGAGCGAGATCGCCGCGAAGATCGCCAGGCCAACACCGGATTTCACGTCTTGCTGCCGGAAGGCGGCTTCAAGCGCGTTCCGATAGACCGTTGCCCAGAAATCGGGAAGCCGGTTCGGATTCTCTTTGAGGACGCCCCAGGCAAGATGGACAGGGTCGGTCGACGACTGCATACGTAGATCGGTACCTAAGTCAGGTGGCAGATTGCGACGCCGTCAGAAGAGTTTAATCCTTAGGTCAGAAAAGGTGGTGGCAAATGGGTGCTCCTGAGTGTCGCAAGATTACTGCCGAGGTCACGAGGGTTCTGAGCACGGAGTCTGACCTTCGGCTGAGGATGTTGCAGTTGGCCACGCGGCCCGTCGACGGTGCCGAGGTGTGCGAATTGCTCGCCTCGTACCTGGACGAGGGCACGGCGGCGGACTTGCGCGATGAGTTCCGCGAGCTCCCGTCCATCATGGGCGCGCAGATCGTGATGGCGTTCTCGCTGGCTGAGGCCGGCGGGAAGACGTTTGCCTTCGAGTCAGTAGCGCCGGAGGGTCCGTTGACCTTCGCGCGTCGTCGCCAGGTGCGGTTCATGTTGGACGTGACCGCCGAGTGCGTCACGTTGGGCGTGGCCCACGTCGCTGGCCGCAAGGCGCAGTGGTATCAGCCACACCGTCAGACCGAGGTGCTCGTCTAGGCGAGCACGCTCCCGCCTCGAACGGCCGGGGTGCGTACCGCCTACGCACTCCGGCCGCCGAGGTACTGCCCACCCGTTTCCGTGACAAGGAAGTAGCCGCCATGACCCTCGAGGTGTCTACACGTCCTGCGCTGCCGGCCATCGTGCGATTCGGTGGAGCCCTGGTGCTCCTCGCAGGCGCCCCTGACCGCTACTGGTCCGCGCTTCGCGAATCGATGCGCTGTGACGGCGCCGAGTTCGTCAGTGTTGGCTCCGGTCGAGGCGCGATCGAACTGCTTCGGCGTTCCTCATTCGACCTCGTCGTTCTGGGCGAGCGGTTGCCGGATGTGTCCAGCATGACTGTGTTGTCCGAGGCGCGCCGGCTCGGCAACGTCCCGGTCATCGTCATCACCGGCGGCGACCCCGCTATCCTCGACCGCGGCTTCAACCTTGGTGCGGACGATGTCGTCACTGGCGACATCGCGCCCGCCGACCTTGCCTCGCGAGTAGCGATCCTGTTGCGTCGGGCGCGGCCAGGCGAGGAGGCGCACCACATCGGAGAGCCGTACGGCCTGGTGATGAAGCGTGCCGCGCACGAGGTCACCATCCAGGGAGCCGCGCTCAATCTCACCGCGACCGAGTTCTCCGTGCTGCGTCTGCTCCTCGACCATCGGAGCGAGGTGCTGAGCGCTGACACGATCTCCCGTCAGGTCTGGCACTACGAGACGTACGGTTCGCCGAACTTCGTCCAGGCGCAGATCTCCCGATTGCGCGCGAAACTCGACCGCGCAGGCGCCTCTGGCCTGATTGCAACGATCCGAGGCGCTGGCTACGTGATCCGCTAGGCCGCTAGATGGCCTCGACGGGCGCCCGCTGCGGCGGCGTCGGCTTGCGGGCAGCCACGAAGAACAGTGATCCGAGGAGTGCGCCCACGGCAAGAATCGTGAAGCCGACCTCGTAGTTCCCGGTCTTGTCCGCGACGATCCCGGCGAGCAGCGGCCCCGTCGTGTTCCCGAGTGTCACGATCATCGACGAGAGCCCCATGATCTTGCCGAAGTTCGACGTGCCGAAGTAGTCGGCGCGGATCGCCTGCATCAGCGGGCCTCGGGTACCCCACGCGAGGCCGTGCAGCATCGCGAACGCGATGACCATCGCGACGTTCGTGGCAAAGGCCAGGAGCACCAGGGCGACGGCGTGCAGCACCATGCACCCGGTAGCGAGGATCCGCTTGTCGAAGCGGTCACCGAGGAACCCGCCGCTGATCTGTCCCACGATCTGCATCCCCGTCATCAGCGCGATCACCCGGCTCGCACCGCCCAGGGTGTATCCCAACCCCTCGGTCAGATGGAGCACCACATGCACCATCACCGCCGACACGACGAGCAGCGCCGAGGCGTGTCCGAGCGAGATGAACCAGAAGCCAGATGTCCGGACTGCCTGACGCGCCGTGAAGTCCTCGGAGCCGTCCATCGCCACCGCGTGGCGGGAATGGTGGCCGGCGCCGCCTGCGGCACCCGCGGCCATCACGGGGAGGCCGTCTGGCGTCTCGCCGTACGTCTCCGGCCGGTGCCGCATCAGCATTGCGAGCGGGATGCCGAGGCCCCAGATGATGAAGCCTGAGACGAACGCCGTCGGACGCCACCCGAACTGCTCGATGGCGGCCACCGTGATGGGGATCATCAGGCCGCCGGTCGCGAACCCGATCTGGGTGATCGCGAGTGACTTCGCGCGGTGGCGGTTGAACCAACTGACGAGGGCGACCGTGATCGCGAGGAAGCCGCCGAGCGTCGCCCCGATCGCCATGAGGAAGTACGACAGGTAGAAGAACAGCAGTGAGTTGATGAACGAGAAGGCGATCAGCCCCGTCCCCAGCAGAATGATCCCGAGGATCATCACCCGCCGTGGCCCGAACCGGTCGAGCAACCACCCTTCGACTGGGCCGAGCAGGCCGCTCTCCACGCGTGCCATCGCGAAGGCGGCGGAGAGTTCGCTCCGGCTCCAGCCAAACTCGCTGCGGAGGACGGCCGCGTACGTGCTGAACGCCTGGTTGAAGAGCACGCCGATGACGGCCTGGGCCCCGGCGCCCGCCGCGACCATCCACCAGCCGTAGAACACCCGACCCTGCGGCCGGATGGTGCGATCGACGGAGCGGCGAAGGCCGGACTGCGGGGGATCGTCGCCCACTCGGGTCGACCTTCCTCGATGCGCCAGAGGCTCGCCGGGAATCCGCGAGGTGGCGCGAGTGTACCGCCCACTTCCTTGCGGGCAACGCATGAGGCGGGCCTGTTGGGACCCGCCTCGGTGTGTGGACGATCGAGCGAGGGCTAGACCGCCGGTGGCGCCTCGATCGCGGGTCGGCGGCTGGTCCGGCGGCGCAGGACAACCACCCCCGCCACGATCAGCGGCACGATCCACCAGGAGTAGACCGCTACCACGATCGCCGCTGTCGCGATGTTCTCCAGGGTGTCGAGGGAGGCTTCCCACGCCTCGACGGCCGCGGCGCGCGGCCCCGTACCGCTCACGCCAGTGCCTTCCGGCAACAGCGCCACGGTCAGCGTCGACATCTCCGTCTGGGACTGGATGAGCGCGCGTCGAGCCTCTGTGCGGTCGATCTGCAGTCGCACCTGATTCAGGCGTTCCTGCACCTGCAGGATGTCGCCGATGCTCCCTGACCGGCCGAGCAGCGTCGCGTATTGCGCTTCGACGGCCCGGAGGTTCTTGAGCGTCGCTTCGAGGTCGTTGGTCTCACCGGTCACATCGCGCGAGTTGCTGGAGATCGAACGGACGTCCGTGGCCAGCCCTCGCAGGTGGGTCACCACCTCGCCGAAGCGGTCGGCCGGGACGCGGAGCGTCAGCCGCGCTGAGTGGTCGTCCCCACCGCCCACGAACATCGAGTCGGCGACGAAACCGCCGGCGCCGGTCGCAATCGTGCGCACCTGCTCGAACGACTCGGTCACCGAGCGCACCTCGATGTCGACGGAGCCGGTACGCACCACGTCGCGACCGGCTTCGAGCGCGGGGATCGAGGTGCCGGTGCCGCCGTCGACGCCGTTCGCCGACTGGCTGGGTGCCGGAGCGACGGCAGAGGTCCCTGCCTTCATCCGCTCCTCGGGTGCGACGAGGCCGCCCGCCATGTCGCCCGCGCGACCGCCGGAGGTCGCCACGCCGATTGTCGACGTTTCGTCCGAGCGCTGCGCGACGAACGCGGTGGCAATGCCGAAGGCGAGGACGGTGACGGCGACGGCGAGCGCCACCGGCCATCCGACGCGGGAATGAATCTGGCGGATGAGTTGACCGAACATATGGCCCCCCGGCGTTACGACTTCCGTTGTGAATGGAACGCTGGCGGTGCGGCAGTTGTTCCGGGCGAACCGGACGCCTCGGCGGCTAGATTCCCGGAGGCCTCCCCCGAACGTTCACGGCCTCCCGTTGCCACCCCGGTGAGATCAGAGGAGGCGGGCCAAAAGGCCCGCCTCTTGAGGACTACTGAGGCCGTGCGTGCTACTGAGTTGGCTGAACCGGCTGGCCAGGCTGCCGCTCCATCTCGTAACCGCCGACGCCGAGGCTGTTCGGCCACTCCTCGAACAACTCGTCGACGTTGAACAGCGGCTCATCGTTGAAGATGACGCGCTCCAGGGTCGGCTCCTTGTAGAGGGTGATCTTGTGCCCGGACGCGCCGAAGACGCGGCCGTTGATGTTCGCGCCCTGGTCAGAGGCCAGGTACACGATCACCGGCACGACCGCCTTCGGGTCACGCGAGGTGCCCTCCGCGCTCGCGCTGGCGTTCTCAACCGCGTTGCGGCCTCGGTCCGTCATGCGGGTGCTGGCGCCCGGGGCGATGCAGTTCGTCGTCACGCCGTAGCGGCCGAGTGCCTGCGCCGTCGAGCGCATGAGGCCAATCTTGCCCATGTGCGCGGCGGCGTAGTTCGGCTGTCCGGCTGAGCCGAAGATGCCGGCCGTGGAGGTGAAGTAGATCATCCGCCCACCGTTGCGCTCCGCGCGCCAGTGGATCGAGGCGAACTTCGTCATCGCGAAGCACCCCTTGAGGTGTGCCTTGACGACGCCGTCCCAGTCGTCCTCGGTCATGTTGAAGATCATCCGCTCGCGCAGGATGCCGTGAGCCGCGACGACGATGTCCAGTTTCCCGTACGTGTCGATCGCCTGCCGGACGATGCCCTCGGCGACATCCATTTCGGACACGTCACCAATGGCGGAGACGGCCTCCCCACCGGCCTTGCGGATGTCATCGACGACCGCGTTCACGCGCGTCGGGTCGACGCCCATGCGGCCTTCCACGTCCGCGCCGGTGTCGGCGACGATGACCTTCGCCCCCTGCTCCGCGAAGACCTTCGAAATCTGCGTCCCAATACCACCGGCGCCGCCGGTGATCACTGCGACCTTGCCTGTCAGATGCTGGGCCATGCCAGTTACTCCTCGTACTGATCCCGCCGCGGCGGGAGGATGTGACCTGAACCGCTGCCTACCCGCGACGGGGCGGCATGAGCACGTCCGGCTCCGCGGCCAGCGTCTCCGGCATGACCTCGAACAATGTGTCGATGTCCCAGACCGGTGTGCGCGAGTAGATCGTCTTCTCGGCGTACATCTCTCGCCAGATTGCGATCCGGTGGCCCTGGACCTGCACCACGCGGCCCGTCACGTCAGCACCGGCGTCCGACGCCAGGTAGACGATCGGCGGCACGATGTTCTTCGGGTCGCGGTCGGTGCCCTCGCTCGAACCGCTCTGGATCGCCTGGTTCTCCTCGCGGAAGCGGTCCGTCATGCGCGTCGATGCGCTGGGCGAGATGCAGTTCGCCGTCACCCCGTACCGCCCGAGGGCGTTCGCGCACGAGAGCATGAGGCCGATCTTGCCAGCCTGCGCGGCGGCGTAGTTCGGCTGGCCCGCGCTGCCTCGGACGCCTGCACCAGAGGTGAAGAAGATGATGCGGCCACCGGCGCGCGTCTGGCGCCAGTGGATGGAGGCGAACTTCGCCATCGTGAAGCACCCTTTGAGGTGCGACCGCACGACGCCGTCCCAGTCGTCCTCGGTCATGTTGAAGATCATCCGCTCACGCAAGATGCCGTGCGCGGACACCAGGATGTCGAGCTTCCCGAACGTGTCGAGCGCCGTGCGTACGAGGCCCTCGGCCACGTCCATCTCGGCGATGTCGCCCACCGCTGCGATCGCGGTGCCGCCCTTCGCCTTGATGTCGTCCACCACCGCGTTCACGCGGCTGGGGTCGACGCCCATGCGGCCTTCCACGTCCGCGCCGGTGTCCGCGACGATGACGCTCGCGCCTTGCTCGGCGAACATTTTGCTGATCTGGGTGCCGATGCCTCCGGCGCCGCCGGTGATGATCGCCACTTTTCCGTCCAGGTGACCCATGCTGTGCCTCTCTGTCCGTCTTCGTTGCCTCGCCGGAGCCGGCCGGCGTCCGCACCCTACATCAGGGCGGTCTCTATGAGGGTGACTTCGTGCAGGTCTGCGGCGATTTCGAGGGGCGCCGCCGTGATCCGCTGGATCCGCTCCGGATCCCAGCCCGGCGCGAACTCCCGGAGGACGATACGCCCGCCCGCGATGTCGAATACCCCCACGTCCGTCACGAGGCGGGACACGCATCGAGGCGCCGTGAGCGGCAATGTACAGCGCGTCACAACCTTCGGCGTACCGTCGTGTGTCGTGTGGTGCATCATCACCACCGTCCGCTTCGCCCCGTAGGCGAGGTCTGGCGCGCCGCCGAGGTTCCCGGCCGGCTTCCCCTCGAACTGTGTGTTCGCGAGGTTCCCCTCCACATCCACCTGCAGACCCCCGAGGACGCAGACGTCGAGGTGTTTGCCGCGGATCATCGCGAACGACTCATCGTGGCTCAGAAAGACCATCCCGGGGAGCGCCTCGACCGGCAGATTTCCCACCATCGTCACGTAGGGGTCGGCCTTCGTGTGATCGCTAATGACCGGGCCGAAGCCGAGCAGCCCCAACTCCGAGTGCAGCAGGATCTCGCGCCCGGCCGGCATCGCGTTCGCGCACTCGAGGGGCAGCCCGACGCCGAGGTTGACGGCGAAGCCGTCCTGGAAGTCGCGCGTCACGATCATTGCCATGACCGTCGGGTGTAGCCGCTCTGGCTCGCCGGCGTTCACTGCGGCACCTCCCAGGAGGTGACCGGCGCCGAGGGCCGGACGACGACGCGCTGGACGTAGATACCAGCGGTATGGATCTGCTCGGGCTTCAGGTCACCCAGCGGCACTACCTCGTCCACCTCCGCGATGGTGATCCGTGCGGCGCCCGCCATCGTCTCGTTGAACGACCGAGGCCCTCGGAAGATCAGGTTGCCGTAGCGGTCCGCCTTCCACGCCCGGATCAGCGCGAAGTCCGCGTGCAGCGCGGTTTCGAGGACGTGCGGTACGCCGTCGAAGTCGCGGACTTCTTTGCCGTTCGCCACGTCCGTCCCCGGCCCGACCGGCGTGTAGAACGCGGCGATTCCGGCACGCGCACAGCGGATCCGCTCGGCGAGCGAGCCCTGGCCGAGCACCTCGACCTCGACGCTGCCCTCGGTCAGACGCTCCTCGAACGGGTAAATGAGGTCGTGGCGTGCGCCCACGGCGAAGGTAGTGATCCCCTTTTTCAACTGCCCGAGTTCCGCCATGAGTGCCACGTCGAAGAAGTCGAGCGGGCGCAACTCGGGCGGCAACCACGGCGACTGCGAGTCGCGGTGCTTCACCCCGCGGCCCATCGAGGTCGAGATCGCCGTGAGACCCGTGACGCCGCGTCGCGCGACGGCAGCGACGAGGTAGGACGGGGTGTTGAACGGCGATGCGAACCCGCCGAAGTGGATCGTGGCGCCGTCCTGCATGTCAGCGACGGCCTCGTCGAACGTGGCGACCACTTTGTTGATCAGGCGGTGGCTCCTGCCTCGACGGCTGGGAATCGAGGGCGGGCCGGACACTACGCCCGCCTGTAACCCCTCGCAATGGTGTGGAACGGGTCGACCTCCGGCATGGGACGGCGGCCCTCAGGCCATGGCGGGGCGGCCCGCGGGACGCAGGAGACGGACGAGGGCAACCGGTTGCCGTTGACACCCCGAACGGCGTCGGAGTAGACACCGTGGACACGTCGTCCCGCCTCGGTGTCTCTGGTCCGAGGCCGGTCCATCCGAAAGACATCGCGATGACTGACACCCCGCAGTTCGTCCTCGAAGAGCGCCACGGTTCGGTCACGCTCATCAGCCTGAACCAGCCCGACCGTTACCACGTCCTCTCCTACCTGCTCCGCCTCCAACTCGCCGAGGCGATGGATCGCGCCGAGGCGGATTCGGAGGTGCGGGCCATCGTGCTCACGGGCACCGGCCAGAAGGCGTTCTGCGCCGGCGGTGACCTGAAGGAGATGACCGACCCCACCCTTCGTCCCCAACCAAAGAGCCCTGAGGACTCCCGGAAAGCCGGCCTCGCCACCGATCGCCTCCGCACCACCACCCTGCCTGTCGTCGCCGCCGTCAATGGCGTCGCCTACGGCGGCGGCGCCTCCCTGGCCACGAACTGCGACATCCGCCTTGCGTCCTCGACCGCGACGTTCCGCTTCCCGGGTTCCGAGATGGGCCTGGTCGTCGGTGCTGCCGCGTTGCCGAGGCTCGTCGGTGCGGCGCGCGCGAAAGAACTGATCTTCACCGGCCGCGCCTTTTCCGCGCAGGAGGCCTACCAGTGGGGCTTCGTCAATGAGGTCTACGCGCCCGACGAACTCGTCCCCCGCGCCCTCGAGATGGCCCAGACCATCGCGAAGGGGTCTGCCTCCGCCATGCGCGAGGCGAAGCAGATCATTGACCTCGCAACCGTCGAGGCCGAGCGCATGCAGGCGGACGCCAACAAGCGCCTGCGCGACAGCCCGGAGCAGGCTGCCCGTGCCGCTGCGATGCGCACGAAGATCACCGGCTCGTAGCCGGCAGCCGCACGAGGGGAGCCCACCATGCCTGGACCGCTCTCAGGAATCACGATCCTGGACTTCACGTGGGCCCTCGCCGGTCCCTACGGCACGATGGTCATGGCGGACATGGGCGCGGACGTCTGGAAGATCGAGACCGTTTTCCAGAACGAGCAGCGCCGAGGCGGTGGCCCCTACGTCCACGACGTCAGCACCTACTTCTTCTCTGTGAACCGAGGGAAGAAGAGCGTGATGCTCGACCTCAAGTCGCCCGAGGTCCGGCAGATCATCTACGACCTTGTCCCTCACGTGGACGTGGTGAACGAGAACTTCCAGCCCGGCACCATGAAGAAATTGGGCTTCGACTACGAGACGCTCAGCAAACTCAACCCGCGATTGATCTACGCGTCCACCTCAGGCTTCGGCCAGACCGGCCCGTACAGCCCGCGTGGTGCCGTCGACATCATCGCCCAGGGCATTTCTGGCGTGATGAGCCTCACTGGCCACGTCGGTGGCCCGCCGGCGCGTGCTGGCTACTCGATCGGCGACATGGGCGGCGGGCTCTGGACGACCGTGGGTGTGCTCAGCGCACTCGTCGAACGCAACACCAGCGGCAAAGGCCAATACGTGGACGTCGCAATGCTCGACGCGCAGATCGCGTTCCTGGAGAACGCCATCGTGCGGTACACCTCGACCGGCGAGATCCCCGAACCCGTTGGCTTCCGTCACCCGATCGGCACGCCGCACCAGGCGGTGCCCGCCTCGGACGGCTGGGTCGTGATCGCCGGGGTGAAGGACAACAACTGGGCGCTCTTCTGCGGCAGCATCGACGCCGACCATCTCGCCGTCGATCCGCGCTTCCTCAAGGCCGCCGACCGCACGACGTACTACGACGAACTCGAACCGTTGATGTTCGAGGCCTTCCGCAAGAAGACCATGAATGAGTGGCTGGAGATCCTCGCGGACATCTGCTGGATCGGCCCGATGAATAACATCGCGCAGGCCGTGGCGGATCCTCAGGTCAACGCTCGCGACATGCTGCGCGACCTGCCGACGTGGACCGGTGGCACCCTGAAGGTCGCCAACACGCCGGTGAAACTCTCACGCACCCCCGGCGGGGCCGAGCGCGGCGCACCGAAGCCCGGCGCCGACACCGTCGACTTCCTGCGCAAGGCCGGCGTCGACCAGACGAAGATCGATGCCCTCATCGCTGCCGGCTTCGCCGCCACCGGCCCGGAGGCCCCCGGCGTCCGCGAGGGCTAACGCGAAGGCTCGCTAGAACTCGATGCCGGGCTGGGCGCGGATGCCCTGCTCCTTGAACGGATGCTTGATCAGCCGCATCTCCGTCACCAGGTCGGCCGCCTCGATCAGTGCCTCCGGCGCGTACCGGCCGGTGATGGCGAGGTGCAACATCGGAGGCTTGTGCTCGGCGATCCACGCCAGCACCTCGGTGGTATCCAGCCAGCCGTAGTGCATCGGGTAGGTGAACTCGTCGAGCACCACCAGGTCGTGTTCGCCGGCGGCGATCACCTCCTGTGCACGCGCCCAACCGACCCGGGCGAGTTCGGCCGACTCGTCGAGGTCCTTGCTGCGCCACGTCCACCCGTCGCCCATGCCCTGCACCTCGATGCCGAGTTCGCGCGCCGCGCGGATCTCGCCGAAGTTCGCCGTCCCGGGCTTAATGAACTGGATCATCGCGACGCGCATCCCTCGACCGCGCGCGCGCATCGCGAGGCCGAACGCGGCCGTCGTCTTCCCCTTGCCGGTGCCCGTGTTCACGATCAGGAGACCCTTCTTCCGGTTCTCCTTCCGCAGCGAACGGCGGTACTCCTCGGCTTCCTCGGGCGTCTGCTCCCGAGGCGTCTCGGATGTCATGCGCGCGTCGGGACGGTCGCGAGCAGCCCGTTCGTCTCGAACGCGTCCACTTCGGCGTCCGAGTACCCGGCGAGGTCACGCATCACCTCACGGTTGTGTTGGCCGAACGTCGGCCCCGCGTTCGGTCGAGGCGTGGGCCGACGCGCCATCCGCCACACGGGGCGGGCCGTCAGCACTTCACCCGCCTCGGGGTGTACGGTCGTCGGGAAGTTCGCGCGCGCGATCATGTGTGGGTCGGACACCAGCATCAACGCGGACAGCACGGGACTTGAGGCCACCCCCGCCGCTTGCAGCGCGGTCGCCACCTCGGTCGCATCGCGGTCTCGCGCCCACTCGTTGAGCACAGCATCGATGTCGGCCTCCGCCGCCTTCCGCCCGGCGAGCGTCGCGTACGCCGGGAGATCGAGGCGCGCGTCTCGTACGACGCCTCGAAGTGCCTGCCACGCCTCGTCCGAGTCGACGGCGATCGCGACCCAGGTGTCGTGGTACTCCGACACGCGCTTGAACAGCACATCGCCCAGCCAGCGGCCCTCGTCGTCGCGGGTGCGGTAGACGTTGTGCGGCGCGGCGTCCCGGTCGCGGTTGCCCTCGCGTACGGGATAGTCGAGGCCCAACGACTCGGCCACCATGAACTCCCCCACCATCCCGATCACGTTGTCGCGCTGCGAGACGACGATGTGGCAGCCCTCGCCTGCGCCGCTCTCGCGACGCCACAGCGCGAGTGCCGTGGCACCTGCCGCAATGATCCCGCCGATGGGGTCACCGTACGAGATCCCGCTCTTGTGGGGTGGCCCGCCCTCGTATCCCTGCAACGCCACAAGCCCGCCCATCTGCTCGATGGTCGGCCCGAAGCCGACGCGCTCCGACTCTGGTAGTTCTTTCGAGAAGCCTGGCATCTGCACGAGGGAGATCCGCGGGTTCAGCGCGCGCAGATCGTCGTACCCCATGCCGAGGCGTTCCGCGACGCCCACGCTCCAGTTCTCCAGCACCACGTCCGCGAGTGGGACGAGGCGCTTGAACGCCTCCATCCCCTCCGGTCGGTGCAGGTCCAGCGCCAGTCCGCGCTTGTTGCGGTTGTACTCGTTGAAGTAGGCCGCCTTGTTGAACGCCCGCGGGTCGTCTCCGCGCCCAACGCCGCGCACGGCATCCGGGAACTGCGGGCCCTCGATGTGGATGACGTCCGCCCCCATGTCTGCGAGGAAGCGCGCGGCGTATGGCCCTGCCCACACCTGCGACAGGTCGAGGACGCGCAACCCCTCGAACGGCAGGCGCGCGCGACTCCCGGTGGCCGCACGGATAGACGCGACCGGCTCGGCAGCCTCCGCCACCACCTCGGCGGTGTGCTGGCCGAGGAGTGGCGCGGGGCCCGAGGTGCGCGCACGTTCGCCGTTGAGCGTGAACGGGGCGCCCGGCAGCGCGTGCTTCCCGAGGCGTGGGTGAGTGACCTCAGTCCAGAACGCAGCCTGACGGAGCGGCTCCCACTCCAGCAGGTCGCGCGGCGTCGGGATCAGCGAGAAGGGCGCGCGGTGTCGCTGCGACTCCTCGAAGATCTCGTGCGCGCCGCGGGCCATCGTCCACTCGTTGATCAGCAGCGTGGCGATCTCGTTCATCTCCGGATTGCCGATGAGGTCGGCGAACCGTGGGTCCTCGGCCAGTTCGGGGTGCTCGATGCAGCGGTAGACCGATCCCGTCTGTCGCGCCATCGAAGCCACACCCACGTAGCCGTCCGCGCACGGGTAGATCCCCCATACCGCGCGCGCCTGGTTCCCCACCCGTTCGAGGTCGAACCCGCGCACCATCGCACCCGGCCCCGCACCTTCGAGGCTGGCGTTCTGCACCTCCTGAATCGAAAGGTCGATGCGGTCACCGAGGCCGTCTCGGCGCACGGCGTACATCGCGGTGAGTGCGGAGGAAAACGCGTGCAGCCCGGCCTGGTAGTACGCCTGCTGCCCGGCGACCTTGAGCGGAGGCAGGTCGGTCTCGCCACACAGCATCAACTGCCCGCCGGACGCATGCGCCGTCAGCGCCGTCGCCCGCCACCCCGCGCGCGGCCCGTCCTGCCCGAACGGCGTGACCGAGACCACCACGAGCCGCTGGTATGCCTCCCCGAGGGCGTCGAGGTCGATGCCCTGAGCCTTCCACCACCCCGGCGCGCCGTCCTCGAATACCACGTCGGCGCGCCCGATCAGGCGGAGGAGCGTCCCGCGCTGTGCCTCGTCGCTCGGGTCGAGGACGGCCGAGCGCTTCGCTGCGTTCAGGTAGGCATACAGCGCGCTCGTCTCGCCGTCGTCGCCGCGTCGAGGGCCTCGCCGCCGCGCCGGGTCGCCCTCGGGCGGCTCGACCTTCACGACGTCGGCGCCCAGCAGCGCGAACAGGCGCGCCGCGTAGGCAGCGCCCGGCTCTCGCGAGAGATCCACCACGCGCACGCCTTCGAGCATTGCTCGGCCCTCCGCAGCCCACCCTGTCAGCAGGGCCCCTCAGGCTGCGGGCGGATGATACCCCTCGACAGTCGCGGGACTGGGGGCACGAGCCCGTGCCCGCCACTGCCCTTCGCCTTCCGGTCGATGGCGGGACTGTTCACGATCCATAGCCCTCGCGATGTCGGGCGGCGCGTACGCCGGCTCGTACGTTCCGCTGGCGGGTACGAGGTTGGCGCCGCACCGCCGGCTATCCGGGGCTTCAACCTAATCGGCCTGCCGCCGAAATGCTTTCTTGCCAAGTAATCAGGAGGTGAGTACCTTCGGCGCATGGCAGCACCGACCGACCTCCAGTCCGGCGAATACGCCGCCCTCGCCTTCCTCGCGATTGAGGCTGGCCATGGGTACGAGGTCGCCCGCCGCTGGGATGCGTCACCGCTCGCGCTGATCGCGCCGGCCGACCAGAGCACCGTCTACACCTACCTGCGCGGCCTCGAACGCCGCGCCCTGGTCGACTGGGACGAGGTGCGCGTTGGTCGCCGGCCCCCGCGCCGGATTTACGCCCCCAACGAGGACGGCTGGTCCGTCCTACGTGCCTGGCTGAAGCAGCCCGTCACCCGCATGCGCGAGGTGCGCCAGGACTTCCTGCTGAAGTGGTTCTTCCTCCGCCAGATCGATCCCGCCGCCGAGCGGGCGCTCATCCGCGCTCAGGCGCAGGTCTGCCGCACCTACATCGACGACGCCCGCGCGCACCTCGATACCGCCGAGGGCTTCGAGCGCTTGGTGTGGGAGTCGCGGCTGACCGCCGCTGAAGGGGTACTGGCTTGGCTCGACACGCACACGCGCCCGCGCTCACGCGCCGCTTCGTAGTCCTCGCGGTCGCACTTGCCGCATTCGCCGCGATGGCCTGTGGTGGCGACACCGCAGCACCGGCCACTCCGAGCGCGACCACCACCGCGTCGGCGGCGACGACCCCGACGGCTCCGCCGGTCACGGGCGAGATCATCGTCTCGGCCGCCTCGTCACTGACTGAAGCGTTCACCGACACCGTGAAGGCCTTCGAGGCGAAGTATGCCGGTACCAAAGTCACGCTGAATTTCGCGTCCTCGGCCGCGCTTGCCACCCAGGTCAACGAGGGCTCTCCGGCCGATGTCTTCGCCTCCGCTGACAAGGCGCAAATGGACAACGTGAAGGCGGAGCGGAAGGCTGCTTCCGGTGCCGTCTTCGCCCTGAACCGTCTCGTGATCGCGAAGCCGAAGGGTTCGACTGCGGTCGCGACCTACGCCGACCTCGCGAAGCCGAACCTGAAGTTGGTCCTGGCCGCTGACGGCGTGCCCGTCGGGAACTACGCCATCCAGTCGCTCGCGGCCGCCGAGAAGTCCGTCGCGTTTGGTGCGGGTTTCCAGACGAAGGTGATGGCGAATGTGAAGAGCCGCGAGGCGAATGTCCGCGCTGTCCTCACCAAGGTCCAACTCGGCGAGGCGGATGCGGCCATCGTTTACAGCACGGACATCGCGACCGCACCGGAGGTGGAGCCCGTCGCGATTCCGGATGCCTACAACGTGACCGCCGAGTACTTCATCGCTCCGCTCACGGGCGGGAAGAACGCCAAGACCGCCGCCGCCTTTGTCGCCTTTGTCCGCGGCGCCGAGGGCCAGGCGTTCCTGACGAAGCGTGGCTTTACCAGCCCGCCTCGATGACGCTCCGCCGTCCTTCCGGGATCACCCTCGCCGTCGTCCTGCTGGCGACCGTCTTCGCGCTGTTCTTCCTCCTGCCCTTCGCCGGCCTGATCTGGCGGGCGATCGAGGATCCGAGGGCGCGCGAGGCACTCGGCGATCCCGCCGTCGGCACCGCCTTGCGGGTCTCCCTGATCACGACGCTCATCTCGGTCGCGCTGAGCCTGTTGTTCGGCACACCCGTCGCCTACCTCCTCGCCCGCCGCCAGATCCCCGGTGGCGCGGTGCTCGATGCCCTGCTTGACCTGCCGATCGTCCTGCCGCCCACCGTCGCGGGCGTCGCGCTGCTCACCGCTTTCGGGCGCCGCGGCCTGCTCGGCGAGCCGATCGAGGCGTTCACGGGCCTCTCGCTCCCCTTCACCATGCTCGCTGTCATCGTCGCCCAGACCTTCGTCGCTGCCCCGCTCTACGTCCGTGCTGCGCGCGCCGGCTTCGAGGCCGTCGACCCGGAACTCGAGGCGATCGCGCGCACCCTCGGAGCGTCCCGTGCGCACGTCTTCCGTCGCATCACGATCCCGCTGGCGCGCGGCCCGCTGCTGGCGGGCGCGGTGCTGTGTTGGGCGCGTGCCCTCGGTGAGTTGGGCGCGACGCTGATCTTCGCCGGTAGCCTCGCGGGCCGGACGCAGACGCTGCCGCTCGCCGTGATCGCGGCGTTCGAGGGCGGGCCGCTGGGGCTGCCCGGCGCCGTCGCGCTGTCGTTGGTGCTGCTCGCGGTCGCGTTGTTGCTGCTCGGCACCCTCCGCCTCGTCGCGAAGCGTGGCCTCGCATGACCCTCGACGCCGCGTTCACGCTGACGGCCGGTCGCTTCACCCTCGATGTCGCCATCGAGGCGGCCGACGAGATCGTGGTGCTGTTCGGCGCGTCCGGCGCGGGCAAGAGCCTCACGCTCCGCGCGATCGCCGGCCTCGTGCGTCCCGATCGAGGTCACATCACCGTCGACGGCGAGGTGCTGTTCGATGCCGCTGCCGGTGTCGACATCCCTGTCGAGGCACGGCGGATGGGTTATGTCGTGCAAGAACTGGCGCTGTTCCCGCACCTCCCCGTCTGGGAGAACGTCGCCTTCGCGCTTGCCGGCACCCGACCAGATCGTCGCCGGCGGGCAGGAGTCGCCCTCGCCGCGCTCGGCCTCGAAGGTGTGGCTGACCGCAGTCCCGGCACGCTCTCCGGCGGCCAGCGCCAGCGCGTCGCGCTTGCCCGCGTGCTCGTGCGCGACGTGCGACTCCTGCTGCTCGATGAGCCCTTCTCCGCGCTCGACGACGCGATCCGGCGCGCGCTCCGCCTCGAACTGCGACGGCTTCAGCGCGAACTCGGTCGCGGTGCGCTCTTCGTGACGCACGACCTGCGCGAGGCGTACCTGCTCGCCGACCGGCTCGTCGTCCTCGATGCCGGCCGCGTGCTGCAGGCTGGCGCGCCTGACGAGATCTTCTCCCGCCCGCATTCGAGGCGCGTCGCGGAACTCCTCGGCGTGCGCAACCTCTACCGCGGCCGGGTGCTCGCCACGGCTCCCGACAGCATCGAGGTCGAGATCGGGCCGCTGCGCTGGCGCTGCGCCTCGTGGGAGGCAGGTCTGGCCGTGGGTGATGCCGTCGATGTCGCCGTGCGCTCGGAGCGTGTCGTCCTGCGCCGCGGTGACCGTCCGGCCGTCAACGGACTCGACGCCACCATTGAGGCTGAAGAGGCGTATGGCGCCAACCACCTCTTGCACCTGCGTCCGCAGGTCGGCGGCCCCACCATCGAGGTGGACATGCCCGCCCGTCCCTACGAGGTCCTCGGCGTCGCGACGAAGAAGGACTGGCTCGTGGAGATCCCCCCGGCCGATCTGCACGTGATGCGCGCGACCGGAGACGTGCCCGCCTAGCCCTCGCGTACCTCGAGGCGGTCGAAGGCGAAGAACAGGAACGCGACCCAGAGCGCCTGTGCGACCACCAGGTGCAGCAGCGCCGTCGCCAGCGGCGTCAGCAGCGCGATATGCAGCACTCCCAACGCGACCTGCACCGTGAGCAGCCCGAGGACCGCTTGCCCGGCCCGGTTCCCCACTCCGTCATCGAGGCGTCGCCACACGTACGAGGCGAGCAGCATCGCGACGCCCACCGCCACCAGCGGATGCAGCACGCGCAGCCGCACGATCAGCGCGGACGAGGCATCGAGGTCCTGTGCGAGCCCGTGCCCGAGCGATTCCGGCGCGAACAACGTGTCCGCCAGCGCCGTCGTCGCCCCCGTCGCCGCGACGAGCACGATCAGCGCCCCGAGCCCGACGAACGCGCGCACGCCTCGTGTACGAGTCGCAGCAAGCGCGCGCCCGCCTCGAATCTGCCACACGAGCAGCCCGAGCAATCCCGTCAGCGCGAACGTGTTGACGAGGTGCAGGGGCACGGAGATCTGGCGTGGCGTGGAGCGGTCGTCCGCCACCCACCCGTAGAGCACGATCATCGCCCCGATGCCTGCCTCCGAAATCACAGAGAGCAGCGCCCATACCGCCGTGCGCCGTGCTCGATGCGCCGCCGGGAGCCCTCGCCAGACCGCCACGAGCAGCCCCCCGATGAAGGCGAGGTCGAGGCCGCTCACCGCGCGATGGGTGAACTCGATCACACGCGCGGAATCGCTGGCGGAGGAGACGAGGAAGGCGCCGTCACAGGAAGGCCATGAGGCACCGCAGCCGTCCCCGGAGGATGTCCCACGCACCACCGCGCCGAGGACGATCGTCAGCAGCGTCCAGCCGAGGGTGAACCATGCGTACGACACCACTGGTGCCGGCCCCGCCCGCCGCTCGCTCCCCTGCAGCGTCGTCTCCATGTCCTCGACTCTACCCCCGGCACCCGGTGGGTTCATCGAGTGCGCTGGTGGTTAAGCCGAGCGGCGCGTCGCCGCCTGTCGCGCGCGCTTGGCGCGGTACATCCGCTGGTCGGCCGCCTCGACCGCTGCGGCGAGCGGAGTGCCCGCCGGCGCGACGGCCGCGCCCACAGCGAGTGAGGCGCGGATGGCTCGCCCGGGGATCGGCACAATGCGTGGGAGCGCCCGCTCGAGGCGTGCCGCCGTCCAGCCGGTTGCGACGGCGACGAACTCGTCCCCACCCGTGCGGTACACCTCGACCCCCTCGACCTCGCCAAGGGCAGTGGCCACCGCGAGGAGCGCTTCGTCGCCGACGCCGTGGCCGTGGTGGTCGTTGATCGACTTGAAGTCGTTGAGGTCGATGACCGCGACCGCCGTGTTCCGTTCCGCGGCTGGCGTAACGCGTTCCTCGAAGGCGCGGCGGTTGAGCGCGCCCGTGAGCGCGTCATGGCGCGCGGCAGCCACAGCAGCGTCGCGGGCCGCCACCTGCTGCGTAATGTCCTGCGCGAGGCCCACCTGCCCGGCGAACGCGCCCTGGGCGTCCGCCAGCGTCCGCAGCGAGAGGTGTACCCATCGTCCGGAACCGTCCGGACGCAGCATCTCCAGTTCCACGGTCTCGGGTGCGCCACCAGCAACCACCTCGCTGTCCAGCACGATCCGATGCTCGGGCGCCACGATGTCTGCAAGAGTGAGCGCTTCGAGTTCCTCGATCGGGCGCTGGAGCAGCAGCCGAGCGGTCGGGTTCACCATCTCGAAGCGGTGGTCGGGCCCGGTGCTGAAGACGGCGACCGGGCTCAACTCGAACAGTTCACGGAACAGCGCGGCGTTGCGCGCGAAGGCGCCGCCGACCTGCTCCAGGCGTCCCGCATCGAAGTACTCGACCACGGTGCCGATGATTTGGCCATCGTACTCGTACGCCGCGCCTGAGCAGGCACACTCCCGGATTGCGCCGGTCGCCGTCACGATGCGTTGCGCGAAATGGCGGCGGGTGCGATCGCCTGCACGCCGCGTCGCCACGCGCGCCTGCACCGCCTGCAAATCCTCGGGGTGGACGGTCATCGAGCGGTTGATGGCGTGCATCTGCGTGCGGGAGTACCCGAACAGCGCCGCCGCGGCAGTGTTACTCGCGAGGTTGTGCCCCTCGAGGTCCCACACCACTACAGGCGTCGCTAGCGTGTCGAGGACGGCTTCCACGTCGGAGAGTGTCGTGGTCGGCACCGCGATCCCTTACCCGTGATGCCGCCTCGGCATCACGTTCCCCTGAATCCTCGACAGAACGCGCGTCAGCATGAGGAGGCCGTCAGGTTTGAGGCCTCATCGGGTAGGTGAAAACGAGTGATTATTGGCCTCAAACGAGACTTATGTGCGGTCTCAGGCGTCGAGAAGGGCGGCGACCACCGCCTCGAAGGCCGCCTCCGCCTTCGCCCACATCTCGGGATCCAGCGCGTCCTGGATTGGGTGCGGCACGAAGACGCGTCGCACCTCCGGTAGCCCGAGCGCGACCGACTGGGCCGTCGCCGCGTCCACGAACTCGGTCGAGGCGAGGAAGACCGAGGGCCGGCCCTGCGTTTCGAAATAGACGGTGTCGTGCACACTGCACGTCGTGCAGGATCCTCAGTCGGCGAGCGCCTCGATCACATAGCCGCACTCTTCGAGGATCTTCCGCCGCAGGTCCTCGGGCGCCGGCTTGGTGAATGTCGGCTTGCGGTAGCGACGCACCTCCACCTCGGGCAGCCGCTCGTGGAACAGCGCTTCGAGGCGGTCGAGGAAGACGTTGCCGCGCGGCTTCGAGATGTCGAGGAGACCGATGACCCCGCGCAGGTGCTCTGGCCGTGGCGTCAGATGCCGCCGGACCGGGACGCGCTCGTCAGTGGGGTCAAGGATCAGCGTCATGGCACGTCTCCTAACCGGGAGTCTACTCCTCGATCACCCGGCTGGTGGGGATCGTGCCGCCCGCTCCAGTCGTCCATCCGGCGAAGAACGCCGACCACTTCCCGGCGTCCGCGCCCGCCACCACGATGTGGATGTTCGCCGGCGTGTCGAACTTCGGCACCAGCCGCGCCCGCTGCTCGGCCGTCATCGAGGTGAGCGAGTCGGCCGAGGCACCACCGCCGACCTCGTCGTCCGAGACCACGTCCGCAAACGGGCGTGCCGTCACCTCCTGCACCCGTGCGCGCAGGTGCTCCTTCGTCGCATACCCATCGTGCGTGAGGGTGTCGAGGTGCTCCGGGCCGACCACCAGCAACACGTCGCCGTAGCGGTGGGCCTTCGGGTGCGCTGCCGACTCGAGGCCGACCCCGATGCTCCCCCCGAGGGCGCGCGCGCTCCTCGAGGTCTGGTCGACGATCAGGTGCGGTGCCCCGGTCATGCCGAACGCGGTGAGCACGCTCTGCTCTGCGCGGAAGCCGCGCTCCACGTGGAGCGGCGACCACGGGCTGCGCTCCTCCCACTCTGCGAAGGCCATCGTGTATTTCATCGGTGATCCGAAGGTGGACCGCTCCGTCCCGCCCGGCTTCGCCCCGCCGACGTTCCGCAGCACCAGCATCAGCGCGCGCCCGATCGTCGCGTTCGCACGGTTCCCCTGCCCCAGCACGCCGAGGCCCATGTTCATCCCGATGCGATGCCGGATCGGGCCGTTCACCACCAGCACCGGCGCGGCGCCCATCGTTGTCGCCATGATGCCGTGTGCGTTGAACGTGTCAGTACACACCGCCTCGATGGCCGCGATGACCACCGGGAGGTACTCCGGAAGACACCCGGCCATCACCGCGTTGATCGCGATCTTCTCGATGGTCGCGGGCGCCATGTTCGGCGGCACGGTCGCGACCACCTCCTGAGCGTCGCGGCGAGTCCCGCGCAGCA
Source organism: Dehalococcoides mccartyi (assembly GCA_945865925.1). GTDB lineage: Bacteria > Chloroflexota > Dehalococcoidia > UBA2979 > UBA2979 > SURF-43. The sequence goes on along the minus strand of CAMBFG010000001.1, from coordinate 281,286 downwards.
TCCGCAGCACTCGCTCCGGCGTCGGCGGGACGACCGGCAGGCCGTCCGTCAGCCCCTGGTCGAACATGAACTCGAACTCGTCGTCCTGTGTTGCGATCTCGATCCGACGGGCGCGCAGTGGGCTCCCGCTCGCCTCGGCCTCCAGGCGCTCCGCGATCCCCGGCTCCACGGACTTCGACCCGCACCCGGGGCGCGACTCCGGGTAGGCGTCCCAGTCCACTGCGGGCGCCCGCAGCCCCGAGGTCTCCGCGAGCGATGACACGAGGTGCCGCCAGTCGTCTCGCCCGAACCCCACGAACCGCGTGCGCTCCTCCCCCGTCGGGTCGGCCAGGATCACCGTCGGCACGGTGTCGAGGTCGTACGCGAAGGAGACGTGCAGCGCGGAGTCATCCAGTATCGGCGCGGTGAGCCCATGCCGCTCCACCAGCACCGCGTTCCCCTCGGCGTCCTGTCCCACGATCAGCACGTCTACCTCGTTGCCGAACGCGCGGTGCGCCTCCTCGATCAGCGGCATCGAGAGCCCGCAGGTCGGGCAGTCCTCCTTGACGAAGCACAGCAGCGCCGGCCGCCCCGTGGGGAAGGCCCGTGACCCATCGGCGGCATCGAGGGTGAACGCTGGTAGCACCACGCGAACCTCCTACGCCAGCGCGTCCCAGCGTGTGCCCGCGCCGTCGCGCACGAATCGGCCGAGGCCGGGCGCACGGATGTGGCTCGCGCCGACCAGTGATCCGTCCTCGACGAGGCGCTGGACGATGGCCTTGCGTGTCCGGCGTGCGAGTTCGCGGTCGCCGTCGAACGTGCTGAGGAGATCCGGTAGCGCCGCATCCACCTCGGAGAACACGACATCACCCAGGATGAACCCGCGCTCACCCGCCGAGGTGATCACCACGCTCGTGTGCCCGGGCGTGTGTCCCGGCGTCGGGAGTGTGGTCATCGAGGGTGTGAGCACACGCTCGCCCTCGATCAGGTCGAGGACGCCAAGGCGCTCCAGCGGTGCCACGTCTCGCACGAAGGAGGCCGAGGCTTCCGCGCTGTAGTGATCCCAGTCTGCCCGCGGCACCAGATAGCGCGCGCGGGGGAACATCGGCGTCCCGTTCGCCCGGTCGAGGTTCCACGCCGTGTGGTCGCCGTGCAGGTGGGTGAAGATCACTGTGTCGATCTCGTCGAGGCCCACGCCGGCCTCGCGCAGTTCGTCCGGGAGCAGTCCGTGGTGCTCGGGGCCCCATCCGGTGTCGACGAGGATCGTGCGGGTGCCCTCGCGCAGGAGGAACGAGGCGAAGTTCAGCGCGACGCGGCCCTCGCTGTCGAGGTAGCCGCGCAGCGGCGCGATCGCCTCCGCGGCGTCCGGGTACACCATGTTCGCGTCGTACGCCTCGACGCAATCGACCAGCGCGACGACCTCGACGTTCCCGACCCGCGCCCGTTTCATCGCGTGCTCACAGCCGAGGTGGCGTGGAGCGCTTCCAGGCGTGCCGCGAGGAACGACTGGATCGTGTCGCGCGCCTCGATGCCCACGCCGGCGTGCGGGCCGGGTGTGGACTGCAGCCGCTTGTCGGTGGACGCGAGCATTCCGTACAACTCGAAGGCGCTCTCGCGCTCGAAGCGTTCGTCGTCCCACTGCACGTGGTACATCAGCGGACAGGTGACGCGCGGTGCGTCCGCCGCCAGCCGCGCCGCGATCCCGCTCCGGTCGATCGAAGTACCTCGGACGCCGCAGAGGCCGAGGACGGCGACGGCAATCCGCGGCTCGAATGCGACGAGCGGCAGCCCGAACATCGTCCCCATCGACAGCCCGTAGTACCCGATGGCGCCTGGGTCGAACTCACCGAGCGCCAGCGCAGCGTCGAGGGTGGCGCCCCAGTCCTCGTTCATCTCATCGATAATGCGCGGGTTCTTCCACATCTCGGTGTAGGCGGGGTGACTGGTGTCGGTCACCGGGCCGCGGTCGCCGTGCGCCGGGCCGTCGATGGCGAGCGTGGCGATGCCGTGCTGCCCCGTGAGGAAATCGCGGGTGGCGAGGTTGTTCGCGGCGTCCTTCTTCCCGCTTCCGCCGTGCCCGACCAGCACCAGCGGTGAGCGTCCCGCACCAACCTTCGTCCACAGCAGTCCCGGTACCGGGCCGGCCCCGCGGTCGACGGTGATCGAGCGCTCCTCGATGCCGCCGTCGAGGCGGGCGCGGTCACCCCAGTGGACGTTCGGTGATGGCATGGGGAACCTCCCGGGCTGCGCCGGGATGGTACCTGCCGCCGAGGCTGGTTTGTGAAGCACCGGGCGAAGTCACCCGTGCCTGCGCGTACTCTGCGCCCAGATCGTGAGAAGGAGCCCTCGATGCTGATCCTCCATGACATGCAGGCGATCCACTGGGCCGTCGCGGGCCTCGGCATCAGCGCCGTCACGCTCGCGCTGCTCGTCATCGCGAACCGCCGCCTCGGTGTCTCCACGGGTTTCGAGGACGTGTGTGCCCTCGTCCTGCGCGCGCCGTACTTCCACCGTGACGCACTCAAGTCGGAGGGCGGCTGGCGGCTGCCGCTGCTTGGTGGGCTCGTCCTCGGCGGGGTGCTCTCGGCGGTGCTCGGCGGCGGCTGGTCGCCGACCTGGGACCTCGGGATGTTCGACGAGCGCATCGGCTGGGGGCCGGGCGGGAAGGTGGTCTGGATGTTCGCGGGCGGGTTGCTGATCGGCTTCGGGACGCGCCTGGCCGGAGGCTGCACGAGCGGCCACGGCATCTTCGGCCTCTCGAACCTCGAACTGCCCAGCCTCGTCTCGACGATGTCGTTCATGGCGGCAGGGCTTGTGACGACCAACCTCATCTACCGCGTGATCCTCTAGGAAGGGGGCTGCGATGATCCTCGTCTACCTGGTCCTCGGCACCTTCTTCGGGTTCGTGTTGAGCCGCTCCGGCGCCGCTGACTACGACTTCATCCAGGGAATGTTCCTGCTGGAACGGTTCCAGCTGTACGGGATCATCGGCACCGCGGTGGTGGTCACCGCACCCGCCCTCTGGTTGCTCAAGCGCTATGGCAAGACGCTCACCGGGGCACCCCTGGTCGTCACACCGAAGCCGGGACATCGAGGCAACGTGGTCGGCGGCATCCTCTTTGGCGTCGGCTGGTCGATCACGGGGATGTGCCCGGGGCCGATCCTCGTGAACGTCGGCGAGGGCAAGGTGTACGCACTCGCGGCCCTCGCGGGTGCGCTCCTCGGTGCTGGCGCCTTCGGGGTGGCCTACCCACGCCTGCAGCGTGCGATGCGCTTGCCGCCGCTCGCGCGCGGGACGGGCGACGGCTAGCCCGCGGTCACCGGAGTGCCATTGCCCCCTCGATTTCGAGGGGACGTCAGCCATCATGGGTGCATGCCAGACCGCACCCTGACTGCCCTCGCAGCGCCGAGGACTGCCTACCGCGAGGAGCCGTGCAAGACGGCGCTCTCGCCTGTGCAGGGGATGGCGTTCGCGTGGTCGCTGAACCCGTATATGGGCTGTGCCCACCGCTGCACCTTCTGCTACGTCCGCGGTTTCGAGCAGCGCGCTGATCGCCCCTCGGGCGAGGCCTATGGCCGCTCCGTCCGTGTCAAGACGAACGTCGTCGAAGTCCTCGACTCTGAGGTGCGCCGTCGTTCGTGGAAGCACGAGGGCGTCGCGATCGGCTCGGCGACCGACCCATACCAACCGGCGGAGGGCCAGTACCGCCTGACTCGTGGCTGTATCCAGGTGCTCGCGCGTTCCCGCACACCGTTCGACATCATCACCCGCGGCCCGCTGATCGTCCGCGACATCGACGTCCTCGCGGAGGCCTCAGCGCGGGTGGAGGTGTCGGTGAACCTCTCGGTGCCCACCCTCGATGGCTATGTCTGGCGGAATACCGAGCCGGGGACGGCGCCGCCGAGGCAGCGCCTGCGTGCCGTGCGCATGCTGGTGGACGCGGGTATCCGTGCTGGCGTCGGCATGGCGCCCGTACTGCCCGGCCTCTCTGACCGTCCGGAGCAACTGCTGGAGGTCGTCCGCGCCGCTCGAGATGCGGGCGCGACGCATCTCTGGACGCGCACGCTCTACCTCCAGAGCGGCACCCGCGAGCACTTCCTGGAGGGCCTCGCCCGTGTCTGGCCAGAGGAGGCGGCGCGCTACGCCTCGCTCTACCGCGGCGCGTACCTCGACCGTTCCGTGGACCAGCCGATCCGTGCGCGCGTGAAGCGCCTCGTGGCGGAGGTGGGCATCGCGGACCGGCGCGCCCAGCCGATCGAAGCACCGCCGCCGGAGCGCCAGATCGCCCTGCTGTAGGCGCGGGTCAGGCTCACTCGAGGGTGTGCCAAACAGGGCAAAGATTTCTCGTCGACTTCGTTTACCTTTCTCTTCCCAGCGCGTTTTCCTTTTCCCAGCGAGGCGCCACGCTGACCCATCTAACGAGTGAGTACCTGCAAGGCCGCAGAGGTGATGAGCCTCCCAGCCTTCCTGTTTCTCCTCCCAGACCCTCCGAGGGGCCCCTGCTCAGGGGGACATCGGCCACCCAGCGTTCGCCAACAGCGAGCACCAAGCACCTCGTCGAGGGCACGGCCCCGACGGGCGTGGAAGGAGCCACAGATGCGACTGGACGAGTATTACCGCCAGGTGGTGCGTGACGGCCGGCCGGGCCGCCCGTCCCACCGCGAGGCCGGCGAGGACTATCGCCGGGCGGTGGAACACCGTCTCATCGCCTACCGCTTCCGGTAGGCGATCCGCGGACGAGGCCCGGGGCGACCCGGGCCTCTGCTTCGTCTACCCAGGCATCGAGTGCAGGAGCGTGACTCGATGCTGATCGCCCCTGACAGCTTTGTCAGGCGGGACTACCAGCGGTCGACCTCTCGCACCGTCGTGCGTGACGCTCCCGTGACGGATAATTGGACACGCTGTCGCATATCGCCAGCTCAGGGAGAACTGCCCGTGGTTGCGCCGCTCCGTCGCTCGACCGCTGCCCCGTGCGTCCTCGTCGTCGACGACGACGACCTCGTGCGCGAAGTCGTGATCGCGGTGCTTCGCGGCACAGGCCACGAGGTCGAGTCCGCCCGCAACGGTGCTGAGGCCCTCGACCGCGTCGCCCAGCACCCCCCGTTCCACCTCGTGCTGCTGGACGTGCAGATGCCCGTGATGGACGGCTGGTCCACCATCAGCGAGTTGCGAGCCCGTGGCTATCTGACTCCGGTGGTGATGATGAGCGGCCACGCGAACGAGGACGAGGTGCTCAAGCACGGCGCCAAGGCGCTCCTTCCGAAGCCCTTTGACCACGCTCGCCTCGTGGATGCGGTGTCCCGCTGGGCCAGCCCGGCGCTCGACGCCGCCGCCGGCTAACCACTGCTGGAGCGTTACGCCTCGACTGGCGCTGCGACCGCGCGCGCGGCTTCGAGGATGTCCGTCGGGATCCCCTTCGTCGCTGCACGCTCCACGTATTCCGCCACCTTGTCGAGGTCGGCGGTGTTGTTGTAGGCGTTGAGCGACAGCCGCACCGAGTCCATCTGCTTCACCGAGCGACAGACGATGCCGCCTGCTGCCTGCATGTAGTACGCGAGGTGTGCGGGGTCGGTGCCCTTGAGTTTGAAGAGGAACAGCCCGCTGCGCGTCGCCTCCTGCCGCGCCCCGGTCAATTCCACCCCCGGGATCGAGGCCATCCGGCGCTCCGCCTCGAGGTTCAGCCAGCGCACGTAGTCCCAGTGCGCCTGCGGGCCGCTTTCCAGGTACTGCTCCATCGCGGCCGCCATCCCGGCTGCCGCGGGCGACGACATCGTGGAGACCTCGAACTTGAGCACGGAGTCGCGCTTCGGTTCGAACTTCCCCTCGTAGTCGTAGGACGCGGCGTAGCGGCCGCTCACTTTCACCGGCTCGATGTCAGGGATGCGGTCGCGCTTCACATACAGCAAGCCCATGCCACCGGGCCCGCAGAGCCACTTGTGGCTCGGGATGGCGTACGCGTCGACGTCCATCGCGTGCATGTCAAGGGGCAGATGGCCCGCTGTCTGCGCGCCGTCGACGACCACAGTGGCGCCGCGTGAGTGCGCCATCTCCACGATCTCCCTGACCGGCAGCAACTGCGTCGTGGAGAACGAGATCTCGCTCAGGATCACGAGGCGAGCGTGGTCGCCCAACGCCTCGTCGAACCGCTCCACGATGGCGCCGGGGCCGTCCTCCGCCTCGATCCGCGCGAACGCGAGGTCTGCGCCGTGCTCGCGCAACCGGTAGGCCGGCATGAGCCCGCCGCCATGCTCGATGTTCGTGGTCACCACGCGGTCACCGGGGCGCATCTCCACGCCGTTCACGCCGATGTTCACGCCCTCGGTCGTGTTGCCCGTGATCGCGAGTTCGTCGACGTCGCAGCCGAGCATCTTCGCGCCGGCTTCCTTCAGCCGTGTCGTGATCGCCATCCGGTCCTCGGACACTGCGCGTGTCGTCGGCCCGAGCGAGACTTCGAGGTCGAAGCGGTCGCGGAAGGCCTTCGCGACGAAGTTGGACATCGGGCCGATGAAGCCCGCGTTCAGGTAGGTGGTGCGCTCCATGGCTGGCACCTGCGAGCGGAGGTAGGCCCAGCGGGCGGCGTTGGGGATCTCGGTGGCGTCGGGCATGGGTGTGACCTCTCGGGGGATCGAGGCGATCCCTGCGCGCGCGTGGGCGGCATGGTAAACCCGGCACATATCGCACAGGTTGCAGGAGGCGCAGGCGTGACGAACGAGGCGGTCAGTCGCGGCAACTGGGACCCCGGCCAGTACGGGCGCTTCCGCGACGAACGCAGCCGCCCCTTCTACGACCTCGCTGCGCTCATCCAGCCGAGCCCCGGCATGCGCGTCGTGGACCTCGGCTGCGGGCCGGGCGACCTCACCGCCTGGCTCCACGGTGAACTCCAGGCTGCCGAGACGATCGGCGTGGACTCTTCGGACGCGATGCTGGAGAAGGCCACTCCCCACGCCGGCGCCGGCCTCACCTTTGTGCGCGAAGACATCCGCGCCACGCCGGAGCGCTATCCCGAGGGCTTCGACCTCGTCTTCTCGAACGCCGCGCTCCAGTGGGTGACCGGACACGAGACCCTCTTCGCGGAGCTGGTGAAACTCGTGCGGCCGGGCGGGCAGATCGCCGTGCAGATGCCCGCCAACCAGGGCATCCCCCACCGCCTCACCGCCGAGATCGCGCAGCAGGAGCCCTTTGCGACCGCCCTCGAGGGTTGGGTGCGCGAAGATCCCGTCCGCGACGCGGTGTTCTACTCGCGGCTGCTGAGCGACCTCGGGTTCGTGGAGCAACACGTCCGGCTGCAGATCTACCCCCACGTGATGGAGTCCACCCACGGCGCCGTCGAGTGGCTCAAGGGCAGCCTGCTCACCGCCTACCAGGCGCGGCTGCCAGCCGACCTCTGGCCGCGCTACCTCGAGACCTACGAGGCCGCGCTCCTCACTATCGAGGGCGACCGGCGGCCGTATTTCTTCCCGTTCCCGCGCGTGCTGCTGTGGGGCCGACGAGGCTGACCCTGCCCGCGACTGGCGGTGCCTGCGTCACTTCGTTGTCCCACTCGCGTCACCAATCGTCGCAGAGATTCACCGCACCGCCCCCGTGTGTGACTGATCTGTCACTGCTCAAGCCAGACGCTGATCTTGCACCCCATATCGAGGGGTGCGGGAGGCGATCGGTTGCCGCAACACCCCTCGAAACCGCGTCTTCTCGCCTTCGCGATGCTCCTCGCTGTGCTGGTCGGACTGCCCCTCGGTCGTGCTGCCGCGTCATACATCACGGCCCCTGCCGTGGCCGTCCGCATCGGAGCATCACTCCAGAACCGACCCCTGGACGTGATGTGTGTGGGGACCGGCACCCAGACGGTGCTCATCGTGGGCGGCATGCACACCGGACCGGAGGTCATTACCTCGACGCTGGCGCAGGAGATCGCGGTAGCGACGCAGACAGGGGACCTCCCGGTACCCGCAGCACTCCGGCTCTGCGTGCTACCCACGTTGAACATGGACGGTCTGGCGCTGGGCCAACGCACTAATGGGAACGATGTCGATCTGAACCGCAACTGGCCGACCGCGAGTTGGCAGGCGGAGGCCTTCCACAGCGGCCCCGTCGGGGCCGGGGCACAGCCACTCTCTGAACCCGAGACGCGCGCGCTCTACGACTACGCGCTGGGGACCAACCCCGATGTCGTCCTGATGCTGCATTGCTGCGGGGGGCTGGTTGAAGCGAACGAAGCGCCGGGAGCCGCCCAGTTCGCTGCGGTATATGCCGCGGGCGCCAGCCTCGGATACATCGAGGAGTGGAAGGCGTACCCGGTCACGGGCCAGTTCATTGACTCGATGGAAGAGCACGGCATCGCGGCGATGGACATCGAAATGGTGGGGCGAGACGACACCGGCTTCGCCGCGCATCGGGCGGGGGTGGTCGCGCTCATGTACTACATCGCGACGCATCCGCCCGTCGATGCCGCCGCCGGGGCCTCGACGACGCTCCCGTAGGCCCGGACGGCCCATCCGAGGCCGCCCAAGACTCACCCCGAGCCGCGCGCTACCATCCGAGCGACCTCAACCGCCCGCGACTCGGCCCAGGCGCCAGCGCGCAGCAGGAGACCGCCGTGCCCGACCACGCCCTTGAACCGATCTTTCACCCGCGCGGCATCGCCCTCGTCGGCGTGCCCAGCAGCGACGGCGTGCCCGGCGCCGGTGGCGGCTCGAGCGGGTTCCTCTCCTCGCTGATCGAGCAGGGGTTCGGGGAGAAGGGCGGCCTCTACCCCGTCAACCCGAAGGCAACCGAGATCCGCGGGCTCAAGTGCTACCCGACGCTCCTCGACACGCCGGACCCGGTCGACCATGTGATCTCGCTGATCCCGGCGCGCGCCGTCCCCACCCTCGTCGACCAGGCGATCCAGAAGAAGGTGCGCTCGATCCACTTCTTCACCGCCGGCTTCTCCGAGACCGGCGACCCGGAGATGGCGAAGATGGAGCAGGAAGTCATCGGTAAGTTGAAGGCGGCGGGCATCCGTGCCGTCGGCCCCAACTGCATGGGGCTGTACGTGCCGTCCGAGCGGATCGCGTTCATGAACGGGTTCCCGAAGGAGTCCGGCAACGTGATGATGATCTCCCAGTCCGGCGCGAACGCCGGCGATGTTGTCCACGGCCTCGGACGGCGCGGCGTGCGCTTCTCGAAAGTCGTCTCCTTCGGCAACGGCATCGACATCCGCGCCCACGACCTCTTCGACTATGCCGCCGCCGACCCCGAGACCGAGGTGATCACCGCCTACATCGAGGGTGTCCAGGACGGCCGCAAGATGTTCGAGGCGGTCAAGGCCGCCGCGCGCGTGAAGCCCGTCATCCTGCTGAAGGGCGGCCTCACCAGCGCGGGCGCCCGCGCCGCCCACTCCCACACCGGCTCGCTCGCCGGCTCCATCGACATCTTCGAGGCGCTCTGCCGCCAGACCGGCGCGATGCGCGCCGAGACAATGGACGACCTGCATGACCTCGTCGTCGCGGTGAACACCTCGGTGAAGCGCGTGCGCGGCCGGGGCGTCGCCCTGATCGTGGGTGGTGGTGGCTTCGCCGTCCTCTCCTCCGACGCGATTGCGACGGCGGGCCTCGAGGTCCCGCCCACACCCGACGAGACCAAGCGCCTCCTCAACGAGTTCATCCCCGTCGCCGGCACCAGTGTGAACAACCCGATCGATACGAACATGGGCACGCCCGACGTCGCCCTGAAGACGCTCCGGATCGTTGCGGCCGCCCCGACCAACGACGTGGTGATCGCCGCCCCGAACATTGGCCAGCGCGCGGTGCAGGGCGCCCCGGATCCGGACACCGAGGAACGCGAGCGGCAGATCCGCGAGCAGATCAAGACCTCGATCGACACGTACAAGCAGACGCAGGACGAGACCGGCATCCCAATCGTCGCGCTGCTGCGCGACCGGTCCGCCCGCCCGGAGATGCTCGACCTCTTCCAGCAGGAGGCCTACGCCGCCGGCATCGCGGCCTACCCCACGGTCGCACGCGCCGCACGGGCGATCGCGCTCATGCTGAAGTGGCGCGAGCGCCGTGAGGGCCTTCCGGCCGTCCTCTAGCGGCCTGTCCCATGCTCCTCGTCGGTCAGTCGCTGCAGTTCCGCCGCAGCGCGCTTGCCGGTGCCTTTGCGCGGGACGACCGCGCGCTGGTCGCCGAGTCGGCACGTGCGCAGGTCGAGGCGGGTGCGCAGGCACTCGACCTCAACTTCGGCATCGATCCGCCGCCGGACGAGATCCCGTGGGCCATCGCCGCCGCCCGCAGCGCCGCGCCCGACGTCCCACTCTGGATCGACGCTGGCCGCCCCGCCGCGATCACCGCCGCCCTCGAGGTGTGCGCGCGCGACGGCATCCCCGGCCCGCTCGTTGCGAACTCGCTCCCTGCGGGAACCGGCAGCAGTCCCGCCGACGAGGCACTCGTCGCTGCTGCTGCGGCAGCCGGCGCAGGCCTCGTCATCTCGCCGCGCCGCGTCGACCGCGACGGCATCGCCAACGGCGAGGTCGAGTGGGTGATGCACGAGGCGTCCCTGGCGGCCGACCGTGCGCTCGCCCTCGGCGTCACGCCACCCCTGTTCTTCGACGCGCTCGCATACCCCGCCCTGCTCGACCCGCAGGGCGTGCGCCGTTCGCTCGCACTCCTGCGCGTGTACGGACGGCGCGAGGACGTGGTGCCGCTCGCGGCGGTCGGGAACGTTGCCTACGGGGCGCCTCGGTCAGTCGCGGTACCGCTGCGGGTGGTCTACGCCGCCGCAGCCACTGGCGCCGGGGCGCGCGCGCTGATCCTGCCGGTGGAGGACGCTGCCTGCGTCCGCGCTGTCCGCCTGGCCCTCGGCGAGGTCGAACCCGCCGACGCTGGTGAGATGTGGTTGTGCTCCGTCGCTGCCTGGACGCGCGACAACGAAGTGCTACCGCCGGCGCCCGAGGAGTACCGGGAGGCCGCGCGCCTGATCTTCTTCGCGGACCGACCGCTCAACACGCCGGGCGTGCTGTAGCGATTAGCGCCGCCCGAACGACCGCTCGAGCGACGCGCGGCTGAGGTGGAGCATCGTTGGCCGCCCGTGCGGGCAGGTGTGTGGTGTCTCGCAGCGCGCGAGCGCGTCGAGCAGCGCTCGTTGTTGTGTGGCATCCAGCCGGTCGCCGGCCATCACCGCCGCTCGACAGGCGAGCGTTGCCGCCGCGCGGTCGGGCCCGGAGAGCCGCTCCTCCGCGTCCAACCGGTCGAGGTAGTCCGTGAGCGCGCGTGCCACGTCGCGTCCGGCGAGCGCAGCGGGTACCGCGCGCACGATCACGGCCGCGCCGTCCGCCGCCTCGACTTCCCAGCCGATCGCCTCGAGGTCGCTCGCGCCGCCGGCGAGGAGCGCCGCCTGCGGTGCGGAGAGCGTGGCGAGCACGGACTGCAGCAACGGCTGGCTCGGCCGCTCCCCCGCCGCGAGGCGTGCCCGCACGGCCTCGTACAACACGCGCTCGTGCGCCGCGTGCTGATCGACCAGCACCATCCCGTCCGAAGATTCCGCGACGATGTACGTGCTCTCGATCTGCCCCATCGGCCGCAGCAGCGGCACACCACCGTCGACGCGCGGTGGTGGCGCCTCACGTTCCACCATCGACGCGACGCGTGCCCCCGCGATCACGTCGCGGCCCGTCAGGCCCTCGACGTCCGAGGGTGCGCTCGCAGCGGTCGTATCGAAGTCGAAGCCCGGCCACGCACGCGGCTCGACCTCCTGCCCGGGCGGCCTCGGAGTGAATACCGGCATCGAGGCGAATTGAGGCGAGTCGGGCACGAGGTGTGGCGTCCCCGCGAGGGCTGAGCGCACGGCAGCCTGCACAGCGGCGAATACCAGGCGCTCGTGGCGGAAGCGCACCTCGGCCTTCTGGGGATGTACGTTCACGTCCACCTGATCGGGCGGCACGGTGATGCGAATCAGCGCGACCGGATGGCGCCCACCTGGCAGCAGGCCCTCGTAGCCGAGTTCCACTGCCGGCAGCAGCGCACGCGCCACGACCGCGCGCCCGTTCGCCACCACGTGGATCGCCGCGCGGCTGGCGCGGTGGAGCGAGGGCGGCCCGACCAGCCCGACGACCTCGCAGCGCGCGGCCTCCACCTCTCCCTCGATCACCGCGGCACGCTCCGCGTGTGCGGGCAGCAGCGCGGCCGCGACCTCGGCGCCGTGGACGGCGGCGACGGCGTCGCGCGGGTCGCCGGAGCCCGGTGCCGCCAGCGCGTTACGGCCGTCCGCCGTGAGCCGGAAGGCGACCTCCGGGTAGGCGAGGGCGTAGTCAGTGACCACGCGCGCGACGGCCTGCGTCTCGCTGCGGGTCGCGCGCAGGAAGCGGCGTCGTGCGGGCAGCGAGGCGAACAGGTCGCGCACCTCGATGCTGGTCCCCGGGGCAGCGGCTGCGCTCCCCTGACGCTCGGTACGCCCGTTGCGCAGCCGTAGCGTCGCGCCTGCCGTTTGCGCCGCTGGGCGGCTGACCAGGTCCACGTCCGCCGCCGCCGCGATCGCCGCGAGCGCCTCGCCGCGAAAGCCGAGCGTGCGCACCGCGTAGAGGTCGTGCTCCGAGCGCAGTTTGGAGGTCGCGTGCCGCTCGAAGGCGTCCGCGACTTGCTCCGGCGGGATGCCGTGGCCGTCATCGCTCACACGGATACGGTCGGCGCCGCCGCCTTCGATCTCGACCTCGATACGCGTGGCGCCCGCGTCGAGCGCGTTTTCGACCAATTCTTTGACCACGGAGGCGGGCCGCTCGATCACCTCGCCGGCGGCGATGCGCGCGGCGACCTCCGGCGGCAGGACGCGGATCGGCGGGCGGTCGTTCATGACGAGGTGCTTACACACAGAATCGAGGCTGCGCGTCGAATCTGGTTGCCGCGTGATCGGGCGCTCCGTAGCATGGCGCAGGCGGCAGCACACCGAAGGGACGGATGCACCTCCCCCGACCGACACGTCCCCTCGCAACCGCCGCCGTCGTGCTCTTCGTCGGCCTGGCGCTGCTCTCTGCGCGCGATATTCCGGCGCGCGGAGTCGCCATGCGTCCCACAGAATTGCGCCCACCGCCCGCGACCGCGTCGCACCTCGCACTCCAACCTCGTGCAGGCCTCGATGCCCAGGTGCTCGTGGTCGCGCTCGCCCGCATGCAGCTCGAGGCGCGCGCGACGGGCGGACCGGACGACCCGGTACAGGTGCGCGTCCCGCCGCATGAGGACTCGCGCGACCTCGCCCAGCGGATCGCAGCGACCGGCCTCGCCGCCAGCGTGGAGGAGGACGCGCTCGTCCACGCGACGGGCGTGCCGTCCGCGCCGCGCTACGCGAGCGGTCAGCAGCGCGTCTTCGAGGCGCTGCGGCTGCCTGCCGTGTGGTCGCCTGACGGTGGCCAGGGCATCGTGGTCGCCGTCGTGGACTCCGGCGTGGACTGGGATCACCCGGCCCTCGTCTCGCGCATCGCCGTCAACCTGGCCGACGCGACCTTCGACGGGCGCGACGACGATGGCAACGGCTGCGCGGACGACATCGCTGGCTGCTCCTTCGTGTCGCCGGAGACGGCCGACCCCTCGTGTGGCCCGCTGTTTGCCGCACCCCACTGGCGCGCGAACGATGACGAGGGCCACGGGACCTTCGTCGCCGGCCTGATCGCCGCGGCCGGCCCGAACGCAGAGGTCGCCGGGATCGCGCCGGGTGCGCGGATCCTGCCGGTGAAGGTGCTGGACTGCACGGGCACGGGCCGGATCGCGGAAGCTGCCGCTGGCGTGCGCTATGCCGCGCGCATGGGTGCGAAGGTGATCAACCTTTCCTTCGGCACCCGCACGGACTCCCCCGCGTTGCGCGCAGCCGTCGAGGACGCCCAAGGGCGCGGCGCGATCATCGTCGCCTCCGCCGGGAACGACGGCCGTCGTGGTGTCACCTACCCCGCCGTGTACCCCGCCGTGCTCTCGGTCGCAGCGAGCGGGGTCGTGGTAAACGGCACGATCGACTACACGCGCGTGGCCCCGTTTGCCGACTTCGGCAGCGGTGTCGGCCTGCTCGCGCCCGGGGTCGACCTGCTGTCCGCGCTCCCGGTGAAGCGCTGCGGCCTCGATGGCTGGATCTGTGAGGGCGGCCCGTACGCGCGCGGCGACGGGTCGTCGTTCGCGACGCCGATCGTGGCGGCCGCGGTCGCCCTCGTCTGGTCGCGTCACCCGGAACTGTCGCCCGCCTTTGTCGTCGGGATCGTTGGTGCGGCCCATCGCCCGGCGCTGCCGGGGGAGGCGGGGCTGATCGACATCGCGCTCGCCGTCCAGGCACGGCTGTTCGAGGTCGGCGTGCCGGGGACGAGCCGCGCGCCGGACGCCACCTTCGGCCGTCCCGGCCCCGGGACCGGCCAGTGAGTCACCGCGTGGGCAAGGCGGCACGCTAACCCTCGGCACCGAGGCGTGCGCGGGCCTGCGCGCGCAGGTCGTACAGCCGCTGCAGCGCTTCAGGCGGGCTGAGCGCGTCCGGTTCGAGCGCGGCGAGGTCGCGCAGCAGCGCGTCCTGCTCCGCCGCCGCGAGGCTCAACTGTGCGCCTCGCTCTGCCGCGCCCGGCGTACCAGCCGAGGGCACCCCGGCATCGAGTGCGCCCGCCTCCAGCGCCGCGAGGATCTCGCGTGCCCGCGCCACCACCGAGCGCGGCAGTCCCGCGAGCGCGGCCACGTGGACGCCGTACGAGCGGTCCGCGCCGCCCTCCACGATGCGGTGGAGGAACACCACCTCGCCGCCTTCCTCGCGTACGGCGACGGAGCGGTTCGCGACGCGCGGCAGCGTGCGCGCGAGCGCGGTGAGCTCGTGGTAGTGCGTGGCGAAGATCGTGCGCGGCGTCCCGCCCGGACGGTGATGGAGGTGCTCCACGATCGCCCGCGCGATCGCGAGGCCGTCCCAGGTCGATGTCCCCCGGCCGACCTCGTCGAGGATCACGAGCGAGCGTTCGGTCGCGTTGTGCAGGATCGTCGCCGTCTCCAGCATCTCCACCATGAACGTGGACTGTCCGGAAGCGATGTCGTCCTGCGCGCCGACACGGCTGAAGATGCGATCCACCATCGCGATCCGGGCGCGCGTGGCCGGTACGAACGAGCCGCACTGCGCGAGCAGCACCACCAGCGCCACCTGCCGCAGGTAGGTGGACTTTCCCGCCATATTCGGGCCCGTGAGGAGCACGAGGTCAGCGTGCGCACCGCCGAGATGTGCGTCGTTGGGGACGAACGCGCCGGCCGGTAGCCGCCGCTCCACCACCGGATGCCGCCCGCCCTCGATCTCGATCGCGCCGCCCTCGGCCAGCAGCGGGCGCACGTACCCACCGTCCGCTGCCAGCGCCGCGAGCCCGGAGGCGACGTCGAGGCGCGCGACCGCGTCGGCCGCCCGCTCGACGGCGGGCCCGGCGGCGGCGACCTGTGCCAGCACACGCTCCAGCACGCCGCGCTCGGCGGCCGCGAGGGCGTCCTTCGCGCCGAGGATCTCGGACTCCAGGGCGGCCAGCGGCGCGTAGAAGAAGCGCTGCGCGTTGGAGAGCGCCTGGCGCGGCTCATAGTCCGCGGGCGCACGGTCGGCCTGCCCGCGCGGGCATTCGAGGTAATACCCGAAGACGCGGTGGTACCCCACTTTGAGCGACGTGATCCCGCTGCGCGCGCGCTCGCGGCTCTCCAGCGCGGCGAGCGCGCTCCGCGCATCTGTCGCGAGCCCGCGCAGCCGGTCCACCTCCGCGTCGAACCCCGCGCGCACCGTGGGGGCCTCGCCGACCTCGGCGGGTGGGTCGTTGTCGAGTGCTGCCGCGATCACCGCGGCGGCCTCCTCCGCGCCGGCGAGGCCTGTGGCCATCGCCTCACCTGCCGGGCCCGCTGAGCGCGCTGCCGCCCGCGCGGCCGGCAGCCGTTCGAGCGCCTGCCGCACCTGCACCACGTGCTTGGCATGCGCCGTGCCGGCCCGCACCCGCCCCAGCAGCCGTTCGAGGTCAGGCATGCCCCGCAATGCACGCCGTAGCGCCTCCCGGGGGAGCATCGAGATGAACGCCTCCACCTCGTCCAGCCGCGCCTCCGCCTCCGCCACGCGGCGCAGCGGCCGCCCCAGGCGCAGCCGGAACAGCCGCGCCCCCATTGGGGTGAGCGTGCGGTCGAGCGCATCCACCAGTGACGCGCCTTCGCCTCGGGTGGTCGCGAAGAGTTCGAGGTTCCGCCGCGTCTGGGCGTCCAGCGTCACGGTGTCGGCGGCGCGCACCGCGCGCGGCGGGCGGAGGTTGGCGAGCGCCTGTGGCCACGACTCCTCGAGGTAGGCCACGAGCGCCCCGGCGGCCCCCACGGCGGCGTCGAGGCCCTCTAGCCCGAACCCGTCGAGGCTTCCCACGCGGAGCCGCTCGCGCAGCCGCTCGCGGGCTCGATCGATCCCAAACTGACGCGACGAGCGTCGCGTTAGTCGGGCACTGGATGGCAGCGCTGACGGGAGTTCCCCGCCCTCGGGTACGAGCACTTCACGCGGTGTGAGGCGAGCCCATTCCCCCGCCAGTGCCTCCCCCGCGACCACCATCACCTCGATCTCGCCGGTCGTGACGTCGCACGCCGCGAGCCCCCAGCGTCCCGCGCCCGGTGCGGGCGCGAGGGCCACCAGCCAGTTGTGGCCGCGCTCGGAGAGCAGATCCCCCGCGTCCACGGTGCCCGGGGTGACCACGCGCACCACACGACGCTCCACAAGCCCCGGGGCGCCCCCTTTGGAAGGTGGCAGGCTCACCTGGTCAGCAATGGCCACCCGGTGCCCCGCAGCGACCAGCACGTCGAGGTAGCGGTCGAGCTGGTGGTACGGGATCCCCGCGAGCGGCATCCGCCCCTCGTCCTTGCCCATTGGCCGTGAGGTCAGCGCGATGCCCAGGACGCGCGCGGCGGTCTCGGCGTCGTCCTCGAAGGTCTCGTAGAAATCGCCCATGCGGAAGAACAGCACCGCGTCAGGGTGCTGCGCCTTGAGGTCCAGCCACTGCTGGCGGGCCGGGGTGGCCATGCGGCATGCCGCCTGTGCGCGGGGAGGCGCGGGGTGGGTTGTCGGCAGTTTCGAGTCTACGCGCCCCCCTGCGGCCCCCGCCAGCGCGTGCGTCATCCCCGTTTGGGACAGTTCTGCAAGGACGCTCTCGGTGTCGGGCAGCCCACGGGGCGTAATGTTTGAGGCACCCTCCCGCATCCGGCGTGATCACTCCCGGTCTTGTCGTGCGACAGGCGTCCGACGTGTGAGCGCGGCGGGCTGAGAGTTTCGTATGTCCTCTGGAAAACAGGTGTGGATGGTCGCGGGGTTCAGCGTCCTGGCCGCGCTGATCGTCGGCGCCGGATTCGCCTTTACCGCCGCCAATACTGTCCCCGCCTCGAAGGCCGGTGAAGGCGTGGGGACAATCACCGGTTACAACATCGCTTCAGTGCATTACGTGCTCAACGCCGCCGACGCCACGAAAGTGGACAGCACCACCTTCACGCTCGACTCCGAACCAGTGGCTGGCTCGACGATCAAGGTCCGTCTCGATTCGGCCGGCTCGACCTGGTACACATGTACGAACACCGGCGTGAATGTGACCTGCAACACAACATCTCCAGCCGCGACAGCGACGGCTGCGAATCAGTTGCAGGTGGTGGTCGCCCAGTAGGCGCGCCATGACGTCCGCGACGTATCCCCGTCCGTCGATGCGGGTCGGCATCGCCACACCCGCCATTACCGCGACGGTGCTGGCGGGGATCGCAATCGCAGCGTTCCTGGTGATCGGGCCCGCGAACATCGGCGGGCCGGTCGTCTACATGGTGATCAGCGGGAACAGCATGGAGCCGGGCCTCCATCGTGGTGACATGGTCTTCGTGCGCACCGGCGATTCGGCCGCGGTCGGGGACGCGGTGGCATACCGGAGCACCCGGACCGGCCAGCACGTACTGCACCGGGTGATCGGCATGGTGGACGGCCGGTTCATCTTCCAGGGCGACAACAACTCCTGGGTCGACTCCTCGCAGCCGACGCAGGCTGACCTGATTGGGAAGTTGTGGTTCCACGTACCGCGGGTGGGGACGTATCTCGAATGGTTGCGGTCACCTCTCCATGCGGCGGTGATGGCGGGAGGGATGGTCGCCATGGCGACGTACCAGGGGATGAAGCCCGAACCGCGGAAGTTGCCCCGGGAGATGGCTCGACGCCAGGGGGCGGGGACGTGGGCGGATGTGCTCCAGCGCGCGGCCAGCCCGACCGGGCAGACGCTGCTGGGGCTCCTGCTGGGGGTCGTGGTGCTGGCCTGTGGTGCCACCGCTATTGTCTGGCAGATCCCGGCGACCCATCCGGTAGACGCGCCACTGGGGCTGCGACATCGCGGCTCCTTCGAGTACTCGGCTGAGACGATCCTGCCCCCGGCGCCCGTGGCTGCACTGCCGGGGATTGTCGACGCCCCATCGGACCTCGCGACGATGGCTCAGGATCCGACGCTCGCCGCGCTCCTGCTGGTCCCGGTCACGACCGGACAGCCGTTCTTTATGAACGTGCATCCGAAGGCGAACTTCGCCTTCCACTATGAGCTGCGCGCCCCTGCCCAGGCTGCCGTGTCGGGGACCATCCGGCTGGATGTCGTGCTGTCAGACGTCACCGGGTGGAAGCGTGCGTTTCCGTTCGCTCCCGAGCAGGCGTTCACTGGCAATACGGCGGACATCTCCGCTCCAGACGTCGACCTGGCGCTCCTGATGACTGCATTTCTTCCCTATCAGGCGATTACGGGGCACGCGCCGCGGTACTACCTGGCAACGCTCATCGCGGTGGTGGAGACAGACACCGTGGTGGACGGTGTCGGCGTACACGAGACGTTCCGGCCATCGCTGGAATTCCGCGTGGTCCCCCCGAACGAGATCTACGTCGAGACCGAGAGCACGAAGCAGTTCGAGGCCGCGGGCGTGGCGATCGCGACCAACGAAGCCAACGATCCGTTCGCTTTTTCACAGTCCGGCGTGATCCCCAGGTCGCGGACGGAGGCGCACAGCGTCCCGATGCTCGGTGCGGACGTCGGCGTGCGCTCGCTGCGGATGGCCTCAGCAGTCGTCATTGCCCTGGCCGCACTGGGCGTCGCTGCCCTCGTGACGCTGCAGCGGGAGGCGCAGAAGCGGGGTGAGATCTTCATGATCCACGCGCTCTACGGGCGCCACCTGGTGCTTGTCGAGGGGGACGACCACCAGGTGGCGTCGCCGCGGTTGCGGATGCAGGTGGCCAGCATGGACGACCTGCTGCGACTGGCGCACATCCATAACGCGCCGATCCTCGTGACGATCGCGGCGGACCGGCACCGCTACTTCGTGCGGTACGGCGACCAGACGTACGCCCACGACGTCCCGCTCACATGAACGACGACTTTGCGTGGTTCTCGAGACGACGCGTGGTTGTGGGCGGTGTGGCGCTGGCGGCGATCGTGGTGCTGCTGGGCCTGCTGTCGGTGACCACGGCGTCGAATACCGTCGCGGTCTCGCGCCTCGGCTCGCGCACGGTCACAACCGGGATCGCCGAGCTCCGTCCCCTGGCGTGTTCGACGATGACGCTGACCGTGCTGCTGAAGGGCACCGGGAACATCAGCGGGTCGAATAGCGCTGAACTGATCCTGGCTGCGCGCGGGGCCGCGAAGATCACCGGCGGAGGCGGGAATGATTGCATCGTCGGCGGCGCGGACGCGACGGACATCGACGGCGGCGCCGGGACCGATGTGTGCATCGGTGCTCCCGCCGTGAAGTACAAGGGCTGCGAGACCACCATTACCCGGTAGCGGGCGCTCCCCCCGGAGCGTCTTGCCCGCTTCCCTCTATGCTTTCCCCGAGCGGCGGAGGCACCAGCGTGACCACTCGATTCTCCCGGCGCGGCTTCCTCGTGCGCACAGCGCTGCTGGGCGCTGCCGCGTCAGCCGCAGCCCTCGCGGGCCGGGCGCCCGCCGAGGCGGTGGAGTACGGCGGCGACTGTGACATGTCCTGGGGGCGCGACTCGCGGCCGCACAAGGGCTTCGCCAGCGTGCGCGAGGGCTCTGGCGGCCAATGCACCACGCACGCCGCCCGCCGGTTCGACACGGTCGCCCCCGAGCCGGGCGTGAACTGGAACGGCCACGCGCGCTCATGGGTGCGCAACGCCGCTGCTCGCGGCTGGGTGACCAGCGAGGACCTGCGCGGCGCCCGGCCCGGCATGGTGATCGTCTGGGGCGACGGCCTCGACTGGAACGGCCCCGGCTGGGGCAACGGCCACGTCGCTTATGTCGAGTCCGTCTGGCCGGAAGGCTTCACGGTCTCCGAGATGAACTGGGGCTACGGCTGTCCCAACGGCTCCCGTTTCCGCACTTCCATGTGGGGGATCGTCGGCCACACCTCGCTCACCTGGGACGAGGCGGCGCAGCGCGGCCAGTACCGCTTCGCCGGCTTCATCCTCCCGCAGCGCCGCGAGGCGTAGGGCGCTAGGACTCAGTCTGGCGTGACGTCCGAGGCGGGGCGCGGGTTGTCGAAGAACGAGATCACCGTGGCCAGCACCGTCGCCACGATCGCCGCCGGGCGCGCGACGTTGCACGCGACGGCGCCGGAGCCGCAGGCGACGTAGCCGATGACGGCGAGCAGCGCGAAGAACACCCAGATGCGTGGTGAGGGGATGTAGCGGGCCGGGAAGCGGCTCGCCATCCTCGGCCTAGCCGATCGGCACCATGCGAGGCGCGCGGGGCTTCGCTTCGCGCACCACCGCGCCGGGGGCGACGTCGGTGCAGGCCTGGCAGTGGATGCAGGTGGCCTCGTCGATGGTGCGGGCGCCGGGGGTGCCACGGAACGCGGCGACCGGACAGATCGCCACGGCCTCCTCGACGCGCGGGTCGCGCGGCTGCGCGACGCGGAAGCG
Source organism: Dehalococcoides mccartyi (assembly GCA_945865925.1). Classification (GTDB taxonomy): domain Bacteria; phylum Chloroflexota; class Dehalococcoidia; order UBA2979; family UBA2979; genus SURF-43. The sequence continues at coordinate 260,447 of CAMBFG010000001.1, read as the reverse complement.
GGTCGCGCCCTTCAGGGAGAGCGTGGCGTCCTCGCCGCGCATCGCCGCTTCGTACTCGGCGTGGAAGTGCTGAAGCACGTTGCGCATCGACTTCGGGCTCAACTGGCCGTGGGCGCAGTTGGAGAACTGGATCGTCTTGTCGATCAGCATCAGGTTCGGCTCGTCGTCACGACGGCCGTCCCCCTCCATCACCCGCCGGATGATCTCGGTCTTGCGCTGGTTGCCGCCGTGGCAGGTCGTGCAGCGGCCGCACGACTCCTCCTCCACGAACTCGGCAAACATCTCCGCCAGCACCAGCACGTTGTTGCGGTCAGAGCCGAAGACGATCCCGCCGCCGCCGAGCATCGCGTCGTACGGGAGGAACGAGGCCGGTTCGAGGATCAGTTTGTCGAGCGCGCTCGCCGGCACGAGCGAGCCGAGCGGCCCGCCCGGCTGGATCGCGTGCAGCGCGCGGCCACCCTCGATGCCACCGCACGCCTCGAGGACCTTCGCGAGGGAGACGCCGAAGGGGACTTCCATGAAGCCGGTGCGCACGATGTCGCCGGAGAAGGAGAAGATCTTCGTGCCGCTCTGCGCCTTCGTGCCCATTTCGCGGTACCACTCGGAACCGTGGGTCGCGATCAGCGGGACGTTGGCGAAGGTCTCCACGTTGTTCACGTTGGACGGCTTGTTCAGCGCACCGCGCGCCGCCGGGAACGGCGGCTTCACGCGCGGCATCCCACGCTCGTCCGAGATCGAGGCGAGCAGGCCCGTCTCGTCACCGCAGACGTAGGCACCGGCGCCACGGATCACGCGCAGGTGGAAGGACATCCCCGTGCCGAGGATGTCGTCGCCGAGGAGCCCGGCCTGCTCGGCGTCACGGATCGCGGCTTCCATGCGGGCGATCGACAACGGGTACTCGTCGCGCAGGTAGATGAAGCCAGCCGTGGACTTCGTCCCGTAGGCGCCGATCAGCATGCCTTCGAGCAGGAGGTGTGGGTCGCCCTCCATCACTACGCGGTTCACCCAGGCGCCCGGGTCGCCCTCGTCCGCGTTGCAGACGAGGTAGTGCTCGGTGCCCGGCGCGCCGAAGAGGAAGCCCCACTTGGTGCCGGCGGGGAAGTTCGCGCCGCCGCGGCCGGTCAGGCCGGCGTCGTTCAGCGTGTTGCGCACGATCTCCTCGGAGAGGTGTCGGCCGAAGATGCGCGCCGAGGCGCGGTAGCCGCCCTGCGCGATGTAGTGGTTCAGCGATTCGGGGTCGGTCAGGCCGATGTTCTTCAGCAGCCGGCGCTCCGGCTCCAGCGCGAAGAAGGGGTGCTCGCGGATCGAGGGCACACCGGGCCGCTCGCCGGTGATCGTGCCGAGGCGCAGCGCGGCGGCCGCCCCCCAGCGCCCGGTCGCCTCATCGATGATCGCGGCGGCGTCCGCCTCGCGCACGGGGCCGTAGAGGACGGTCGCGCCGTCGGGGAAGGTGATCTGCACGGTGGGGTGGACCCACTGCATGCCGTAACCGTGGACGCGGCCGAAGTCGACCACTGCGTTGCGCTCGCGGGCGATGCGTTCGAGGGCGTCCCGTGTCTTCAGCGCGCCGTTCGTGATCGACGACTGGTCGAGGGCCACATCGATGCGCGGGCGCTCCGGGTTGCGCCAGGCGGCGTACTCGGCATCGGCGGCGGTGCGGAGTACGTCGTAGCGTTCGAGTGCATCAGGCACGACGGGCCTCCTCGATGCTCGCTTCGACGGTAGAGCCGTCGCGCAGGGCTCGCGCCATGCGGATTGCGCGTGCGGCGTTGAGGCTGCCCACGGGTTCGATGCGGTGCGTGCTGTGCTGTTCGAGCCAGACCATCGGCGCGATCTCGCAGGTGCCGTTGCACTGCCCGAGGATCACGCCCACGCGTCCGTCCTCGGTGTCCGCGGGGATCTCGCTGACGCCGAGCGTGGCGAGGAGCGCGTCACGGATGCCGCCGCCGTTCTTCAGGCGGCAGGCAGGGCCGGAGCACCAGCGGATGTTCGTCTGCGCCGGCGGTGCGAAGCGGAACTCCTCGTAGAACGAGGCGGCCCCGTAGACCTCGGCGGCGAAGAGGTTCAGTTGGTCGGCGATGACCTCCATCGCCTCGCGAGAGAGGTAGCCGAGGTGGTGCTGGACCTTGTGCATGGCGGCGAGCAGGTCGCCGTGCTCGGGGCGGAACTCCGCGACGAGAGCGCGAATCTGAGCGCGTGCCTCGGTCTCCAGCGGCATGCAGGACTCCTCGCACCCGGGACGCCTCGGACAGCGCCCTCGCGCACTATATCGGCGAGCGGGAGAGGGCTCAAACGGGCCGAATCTGGGCGGAATCCGCGGGCGCTGAGCCCTCCGCCCCCAGGTCAGCCTCCAGCAACTGCGCCACCCGCCGCCCGAGGCGGATCGAGTAGTTCTGGCCTCGGTCCTCCGGATAGATCTGCGTGGTGTTTGCCAGGTAGAGGCCGGCGACCGGGGTGCGGTGCGGCGGGATGTTCTCGTGGTAGCGGTAGTGGACGATCGGCTGGCCGGCGCGGTCCTTGAAGAGCCATTGGCCCTTGATCCAGGAGCGGTCGAACGCCGGGTTAATCCGCTTGATGTGCGCCTCGTAGCGGTCGAGGACGGCGTCCGCGTCCTCCTCGATGATCGGGTCGCCGGGGTCGACGTAGTTCGAGAAGTAGACCGGGTGCAGGCCCCCGTAGGTCGCGGCGGGGACGAGGTTGCTTTGCTCGACCGCCACGACGAACGGGCAGCCCGGTTCCGTCATCGTCAGCCAGTAGATCGGTGAGAGCGGGCGGTCGAGGGCGAGCACGAGCACCGTCGCCCACTGGTACTCGACCGCCTGCAGCATCCGCGCATACTCCGGAGACGCCTCACCCACCTCGGGCGCGATCTGCGCGAAGAGGCCGCTGGGCACCGTCGCGATCACCGCGTCGGCGGCGATCACGTCGCCGCTGCGCGCGCCACCGAGGCGTACGCCGGTGACGCGGCCGTCCTCGACGACCACCCGCTCGACGGGGGTACCGAGGTGCAGTCGGCCGCCGCGCGCCTCGATCTGCTCGGCGAGCGCGCCCACCATCCGGCCGAATGAGCCGCGCAGGTAGCCGAGTTGCTCCTTCGCGAAGAGGCCGCCCTGCCGGCTGGCGAAGCGCAGGTAGATCTTGCCCCAGAACCACACGAGGGCGACGTCCTCGGCATGCTGCCCGAACTTCGCGCGCAGGAGCGGGCCCCACACATGGTCGTAGCCCTGTTTGCCGACGGCCTTCCGGATCCACGTCGCGGCGCGTTGGCCCTCGTATTTCGTCCAGTCGGACTGGCGCCTGAGCCACAGCGCGGCGAGGCCGAGGCGGACGCGCGTGAGCAGCGAGACCTGGTCGAACCGCAACAGGTCGAGGGGGCCGACGAACGGGTACGCCTTGCCGTCCGCGTGCAGCCCGACGTTGGAGTCGATCCACTGCAACTCATCGCCGAGGCCCAACTCGCCGAGGAGCGCGACGATCTCCGTGTCCGAGAGGAAGAGGTGGTGGTAGAACGACTCCAACCGCCCGCCGCCCACCTCGAACGTGCGCACCTGGCCACCGAGGATCGGGCCGGCCTCGACGACGTCGACCTCGTGCCCGCGGCCGGCGAGGTCGTACGCAGCGGCGAGACCCGCCACGCCCGCGCCGATCACAACGATCTTCACGCTGACCTCGCAGGTTCCGGGGGCAACTCGGTGGTGGTGAGTGTGCGCAGCCCGAGTTGCTCGCGCCACAGCAGCACGACGCCCGCAAGCGCGACTGGGATCAGGACCACGGCGTGCAGCACGAGCGCGTACGCCGTGGCGAGGGCGCTTGCCACGCCGAGTGCGACCGTCACCTCGCGCGCGAAGAACTCGTATGGCCCGATGCCGCCCGCGGTGCTCGGCGCGGCGATCGCGAGGTTGGCTGCGCCGCAGATGCCGGCGTACGCCCACGGCGACAGACCGAGGCCGAACGCCTCGCCCACCATCCAGTAGCAGCCCGCCTCGAGCGCCCATGAACCACCCGTGAGCGCGACGACGACGCTCCACGTCCGCAACCCGCGCACGGGCACCAGCCCGTCGAGGAAGCGCGCGGCGAGCGACTCGATGCGTGGGCGCAGGCCACCCGGCGCCAGCGCCAGCACGCGACCGATCAGCCCTCGGACGGGGCCCGGCCAGGTGGAGAGTGCCGCGAGTCCGAGCAGCAGCGCGGCGAACCCGGCGCCTGCCAGCAGCGCGAGCGCGCGCAGCGGCCCGCTCGAGGTGCCGGAGGCGAGTGCCGCCGCGAGGAACACCGCGAGCATCGCGCCGTCGAATACGCGCTCGACCACGATCGTCCCGAGCGCGGTGACGGCAGAGCCGCCGTGCCGCCTCTGGAACAGCACGCTGCGCACGACCTCGCCCGCCCGTGCTGGCAGCACGTTGTTCGCGGCGTAGCCGATCACGAGGAGCGAAGCCGCGTTGCGCGTGCTGATGGGATACACCGGCCGGAGGATCACCGCCCACCTCGCCGCGCGCGCCCACAGTGCGGCGGCGAGGAGCGCGAGCGCCGGTAGCAGCCACGCCGGGCGCACCTCGCGCATCGCGTCGAAGAGGTCGTCACGGTCGACGCGGACGAGCAGGAGGACGAGGCAGAGCGCGCTGACGCCGAGTCCGATCCAGGTGCGAGCGTGGCGCATTGGCGTTCCTCTGCCCGCTGCGGGCGCGAGATCTAGTCTCCGCCATCCCGCCTGCCCCGTCACGTTCAGGTGACGTCAGGGCGTGAGCGCAGGCACAGAGCCTTCCGGCAGCGGGAACAGCACTTCACCCTCGAGCGCGCCGAGGGAGTCGGCTGACGTCCGGTGACGGGCGAACTCCAGCCAGCGCCTCGGTAGCGAGCCATCGAGGAGCCCGGAGGCGAAGTTGCTCCACGTGGTGGTGCGGTAGCCGTCCTCCACGAACCACCAACGGTGCAGGTAGAGCACGGCGCCCTCGTACTGCTTCCGCGTCGGCGCGAAGTCGGGCATCGTCCCGCGCGCCATCACGAGGATCGCGCCGGGTTCGCGCTCGCCCGCTTGGAAGAATGCCGGGTCGGCGTATCGCACGTTGACGCCGCGCAGGTACCACGCCCACGGCCATGTGAGCGAGTCGGTCTGGTCGACGTACACTGCCGTCGCGCGGCCGTCCGCGATCCAGCGGTGGATCTCGTTGTTGACCTCGACGAGTTGTGGCGTCGTCTGCACGTAGATCAGTGGCTCGACGGCCGTGTCTGGATGGCGGTGGTTGAGCCCGATGTCCGTGTCCACGGTGAACGCGAACAGCACCAGCATCACCGCCACAGCCAACCCGCTCCCCGCCCACGTCCACGCGCGACCTCGCCCGGCGCGGGCCGCCCTCGCTGCGGCGGGGATGGCGTGGCCCAGGCCGTAGGCGGCGAGCAGCGCGAGCGGGACTGCGAGGTGCACCGTGAGCCACGGCATCTTCTCGCCCGCGAACGACAGCGAGACGAACGTGCCGAGGAACCACCATCCGACGAAGATCGCGAAGCCGTCGCGTCTCCAGATCAGCCAGGCGGCCGTGGTGAGCGCAGGTAGCAGGGCCAGCATCTCGTAGAGCGGCAACATCATCACGTAGTAGAACAACGGCTGTTGGCCGCGCTGCACGCCGTGCTGCTCCAGCCAGTAGTGCAGGCCGTCCCACGGCAGCCCCCAGATGCGCTCGGGGTGCGTGAACCCGGTGGTAAACAACGGCACCGTGATCGCGAGGAACGTCCCCGCCGCGATCAGCCACCAGTCCGGTCGCCAGCCCGTCCCCACCCAGGCCGCCGCGATCAACAGCAGCCCCACCGTCAGTACGCGCACGCGGTATTCGAAGGCGCCCTCAAGTGGCACGCCAGTCAGCCATTCGGCCGGGATGCTCATCAGCGCCGCCAGCAGCGGCAGCGAAAGCGTCCCGACGAGGATGAGCAGTTCGCCCTCGCGTGGGCGATCATGCCACCGTAGGCGCCCACGCACGGTTGCGAAGGTGTCCCACAGGGCGAGGATGAACCAGGTGACGGGGATCGTGAGCAGTCCGAGGAGCAACTGCTTCCTCGTGACGGTCTCGCCCTCGTGTGCCTGCCAGAAGAGGCGGTGCGCCGCCGCGCCGTTGAGGTACAGCAGCAGCATCGACACGTAGATGTAGGCGGTCTCCTTCGTGCAGAAGGCAAAGGCGAGGGCTGCCGCGAGCGTCACGACCCAGCGCAGCCCGCCTTCCTGGATGTACCGCCAGACCGCGACCGAGGCAAGGAAGAGGAACAGCGCGATGTACGAGTCCTCCCGCGCGAATCGCGCGTAGTACATCAGCGCCGGCGAGACCGTGAGCAGCGCGGCCGCCGCGATCGTCCCCACGCTGCCGAGGGTGCGGCGCAGCAGCAGCGGCACGAGCACGAGCGCCGTCCCGAACAGCGCGGCCGGAATCCGTGCGGTGGTATCGGAGTCGCCGAACAGCAGGAACGACAGCGCCGTGATGTGGAACTGGAACGGCCCGTGCGTGAGCGGGTCGTGCTTGTAGCCGTTCCCCTCCACGAGGTACCAGGAGAACGTCGCGTGCAGTGACTCGTCGTGGTGCAGCGCCCGCACGTCGAGGCCGATGATCCGCGTGAGCAGCGCCACCAGCGCGATCGCCAGCACGATGCCCTCGACGCGGTCCGGCCGCCAGTTCAGCCCATCGACGACCGCGTCGCGCAGGAGCGAGGCGGTCGTCCGGCGCGGCACGTACTCCGCGCGGAGCGCGTCGTCGTCCTGCACCACCTCAGGCATCACGTCCGGCTGGGGCTGTTCGTCGGTCATCGTGGCCCCTCCGGTACCTCGAAGATCGTGGCATGATCGTCGCTGTAGGCCGCGCGCCATGCCGCGAAGCGCGCGCTGACGCGAAAGCCGTAGGCATCACGTTCGAGGACACCGACGAAGACGTGCGTCACGCCCGCCGCGCGTGCCGCCTCGGCGGCATCGCCGTCCCCGCCGTAGATCTCATCCGTCTGGATGCGCCGTGTGTCCTCGGGGACCGCGCCGCGCCACTGTCGTTCATGGTTCGGCCAGCCGAGGAGCGTCGGGACGCCACTCAGCACGGAAAACTGGTCACCGTCACTGTATGACTCACCGATCGATTGCAACACGACCGCGTGCCCCGGGTCGAGCGCCCCGCGCGCCCACGCTGCCGCCTCGCGCACCCCGGGCAGGTCGGCGTCGAGGTACGCGGTCGCGTCGAGGCCTGCCGTCTGCCCCTCGCGTATGCGGCTGATCGCCATCGCCGCTGGCGTGAGGATCGAGGCCGTCGCCACCGCGGCGCAAGCGACCGCGACGCCTGTGCGCCACGATCGGGCCGTGATCGCCGCGAAGCGCTCGACCGCGAGTCCCACGGCCGCGCCCGCCGAGGCCGCCAGTGCCACCCACGCGAGCAGCCAGATCTTGAACACCGTGTTCAGCCGGTACCCGAAGGCGTCGTCCACGCGCACGAGTTCTGTCGCGAGGACGAGTACCGCCGCCGCACCGGCGAGGAACAGCGCCGTCGACAGCCCTCGATCGCGCGCCTGGTCTGCTGCCCGCCCCCACCCGGCGAGCAGCGCGATCACGAGGACGAACCCGCCGAGGACGACCCAGCCGCTGCCGCGTGCCGCGAGTTCCTCGCCGTCCTCCATCGCCGCGCCGGTTGCCCAGGCAGCGACTGCGAGGAGGGCCAGCGTGCCTCCGATGATCGAGGCGGCACGATCGAGTCTCGGCCGCAGCACCAGCAAGGCGGCGGCCAACGACAGCATCGGCGCGAGCCACACAGCCAGCCACCGCGCGGGGTCCGAGTGCTCCCCGGTCACCACCTGCAGGCTCGCGGGCGGTGGGTCGATCTGGCCGAGCAGCGGCCACGCGAGGGCCAGCGCCGCCGCTGCCGGAATCCCGCCCCACCGCGCCACGAGCACGAGCGAAGTCGGCGGTCGCCAGCCGGCCCTCGCAGCCGCGAGGACGGCCGCAGTCGCCCAGATCACGCCCAGCGTCACCACGTCCCACGCGTTCGTCATCACGATGCCGGCGAACAGCACTGCCGTGAGCGCCAGCCGAGCGGGGTCGCGCACCCAGCCGCGCCACGTCAGCGGTCGCCCGCCCTCGAACACCTGCGCGGCCAGCGCGAGTGCGAGGACTGCGAGCGGCATCCCCAGCAGGTGCGCGTGCGGGTCGCCGAGGAGCAGCGTGAAGGCGGGGTACTCCGAGATCGTCCCTGGCAGCACGCGCGTCGTGCTCCACCACCACCAGAAAGCGTCTGGCACGAGCCCCGCCGTCCCGCCAGCCGGTGGGACGGCCTCGATCCCCAGTCTCGTGATCGCGCCGGTCGCCACGCCGTGCGCGCCGAGGATGCTCGCGAGCCCGGCCAGCGGCGCCACGAAAGCGAACGAGGCGATGGCGACGCCCCCCGCCGCCCAGCGCGACGCGCGGCGTCGCAGTCCTGCGAGCCCGGCGATGTCGATCGCGAGGCCCGCGACTGCGACAGCGGCCGTTGCCCCCGTGGACGCGGTGACGAGGTTGAACGCCACGCCCGGCTGCTGATGCGACAGGCGCGCCAGCACGTCCGCGCTCGCATGGCCGAGGTGGTAGTACGAGACGTCGTGTCCGGCGAGCCACGGATCAGGGGGTGGCATCGTGCTCGCCTGATGGACGGCGGTGATCAGCATGAGATCCATCGGCTTCTCGGTGGCGTAGGCGGCGGGCGTCTGTGCGCGCATCAACGCGATCAACGCGAACAGCGCAAGGAATGCCGCCTCGCCCGCCAGCAGCGGGCCGCGCTGCGTACGCAGCCCTCGTAGCACCTCGGGCTTCCGCCGCACGAGCAGCACGCCACCCACGAGGACGACGAGCAGCGCCCCCACCACCGATGGTGTGCTCCACGGTACGAGGTTGTAGCGGGCCAATGTCCACGCAATCCACGTCGTGGCGAGGAGTCCGAGGGCACGCGCGTAGAACACACCGCGCGTCGGCAGGCGGTCGAAGAGGTGCGCCGCCGGGATCAGCCCCACGACGAGCACGGCGAGCGACGCGAGGTACCAGGACGTGACGGACCCGAGTGCGGCCACCGGGGCTGCTACGCCCCCGCCGCCGTGGGGTCGGCGAGCAGCGACTGCACGAAGGCGCGCGGGTCGAACGGGGCCAGGTCGCCCTCGCGCTGGCCCACGCCGACGAAGCGCACCGGCAGGCCGAATTCGCGAGCGATCGCGAAGACGATGCCGCCCTTTGCCGTGCCGTCGAGTTTCGTGAGCATCACGCTCGTCACCTGCGCGGACTCCGCGAAGTGGCGCGCCTGTGACAGCCCGTTCTGCCCCGTGGAGGCGTCGAGCACCAGCAGCACCTCGTCCGGCCCACGCTCCACGTGGCGCTCGATGACGCGGCGCACCTTTGCGAGTTCGTCCATGAGGTTCTGCTTGTTCTGAAGACGCCCAGCCGTGTCGATCAGCACGACGTCGTGTCCGCGCGCCCGTGCTGCCTCGATCGTGTCGAACGCGACGGCGGCCGGGTCGGCGCCAGGCCCCTGCGCGACAACGTCGAAGGCGAGGCGCTCACCCCACGACTGGATCTGCTCGATGGCGGCGGCGCGGAAGGTATCGCCCGCGGCGGCGATCACGCGACGCCCCTCCTGCTGGTAGGCGTACGCGAGGCGGCCGATCGCGGTCGTTTTGCCGCTGCCGTTCACCCCGACGACGAGGACGACCCATGGCCGTTCCGGCAGCGCGACGTCGTCCGCCAGCCCCCAGAGCCGCCCGCGCGGCACGTCCGCACTCTCGAGGATGGCGGTGAGTTCCTCGGCGAGCGCGGTGCGCACCTCGTCAGACCGCCGGGGGTTCCGTGCGCGCACCTTGCCGATCACATCGAGGGCGGTCTGCACGCCAGCGTCAGCGCCGATCAGTACCTCTTCGAGCGACTCGTACAGCTCCTCGGTGACGTCCGACCCGCCGAAGAGGCCGGTGACCCGTCCGAAGATCGAAGTGCGTGTGCGCTCCAGGGCCTGCTCGGTCGCCTGCTGCGCCTCGCGGTCGGCCTCGCCGCCGCCGTCCTTGTCTCGTCGTCCGAACAGCCGCATCTGACCTCCGAGGACCCGAAGTGCGCTCGCAACACATGGTGAGGGCCGCGCAGGGATCGTACCTGAGCGGCCCTCACCTGTTCATCCGGTGCGATCCGGCGGTCTGGCCCGGGCCTATCCCGCTTTGGGCAGGTCCGCGAGCCGCAGCGACAGCACCTGGCTCGTCGAGTCGTCACCCATCGAGATGCCGTAGATGGCGTCCGCGGCCTCGATGGTGCGGCGGTTGTGCGAGATCACGACGAACTGGGTGCGCTCGCGCAGTTCGAGGAGCGTGTCCACGAACCGGCCGACGTTCGCCTCGTCCAGCGCGGCGTCCACCTCGTCCAGCACGACCACGGGCGCCGGGTTGACCGAGAGCAGCGCGAACAGCAGGGCGACCGAGGTCATCGAGCGCTCGCCGCCCGACAGCACCGCGAGGTTGCTGATCCGCTTGCCCGGTGGCTGCGCCACGATCTCGACACCCGCCTCACGCTCCTGCTCTTCGCCCTCGACCTCTTCCGGGACGATCAGGCGGAGTTCCGCCTGGCCGCCGCCGAAGAAGCGCCGGAAGTACTCACCGAAGCGCTCGTTCACCACCTCGAAGGTCTCGATGAAGCGCACGCGGATCAACTTCTTCAGGTCGCGGATCGCCTCGCGCAGCTCCACCTCGGCGGCTTCGAGGTCGGCGACCTGTGTCGACAGGAAGGTGTATCGCTCTTCCTCGGAGACGAGGTCTTCGACGGCCTCGATGTTGACCGGGCCGAGCGAGCGGATCTCCGAGCGCAGGTCGCCGATGCGGGTGCGCACGTCTTCGAGGACGAGTTCTGCGCCACCGCGTAGCGGCACCGGCAATTCGAGGCCTCCCTGAACGCCATCGTCGTCGTCAATCATCGACTTGGGCACGGACAATGGGTTGAGCGGAGTCACGGTGCCATCTGGCTGGATGGCCATTCCCTCCGCCTCGATCTCCTCGAGGAGCTTGGTGACGCGCTCGGCAGTCTGGCGGAGGCCGTGCTCGCTCTCGAGCATCTCGCGTTCGGCAGCGAGGAGCGCGCGCTGTTGGTCGCCGCGGGCGGCAGACAGGGTACGTTCCTCCTCCGCGAGTTCGGCGACCGCAGCGTGCGCGGGCCCGACAGCGGCCTGCGCCTCTGTGCGCAACGAGCGGTTATTCGCGAGGCGCTCGCGCCGGTCGCGCAACGTGAGGGCGAGGTCTTCCTGCTCGCGCCGGATCGCGTCGAGCGACTCCCGCTGCTTCGTGACCAGTTCCAGGGCATTGCGGCGTGCCGCCACCCGCTCGTCCCGCTGGGCGGCGAGGGCACGACGTTCCGCCTCCGTGCCTGCGAGGGACTGTGTGGCGAGGGTCGCGCGCTCGGCGGCGGCGTCACGCTCCGCGCCTACCGCTTCGGAGCGGTCGCGGATCTCGGCGATGCGTGCGACGACCTCGGTGACGGCGGCGCGCGCAGTGTTCAGCCGCTCCGCGAGGCCTGTATCTGCCTCGTCCGGCTGCGGCTGCAGGCGCAGTTCTACGGCGCGCAGTTCCGCCGTGATCTCGGTCTGGCGGCGCTCGATCGCGCTCCGTGCGACGTCGTGTTGACGGCGCCGCTCGGTGGCTTCGTCGACGGCGCGCCGCGCCTGCGTCACGGCGTCGCGGGCGTCCGCCACGATCTCCGCAGCATGTGCCGTGCGCGTCTGTGCGGGCCCGATGGCCGCCCGGGCCTCGTCCATCTGCGCAGGGAGCGCGTCGAGTTCACGCTGGAGCGAAAAGCGCTCGGTGCCGTCGGCGCCCGTGCGTCCGCCGTACACGGCACCGCCCGGGCGGAGCAGGATGCCGTCGCGTGTCACGACGGAGCCGAGGCCGCGCGTAATCATCTGCTCCGCGACGCGCAGGTCCTCCACCACAATCACGCGGCCCAGCAGCGTGTCCACCAGCGGCCGCATCTTCTGGTCGCAGCGCACGAGGCGCGACGCGATGCCGACGACCCCACGCTCGTTGAACAGGTTGAGCGGGTACTTGGGCTCCATGCCCTGCAGTGGCAGCACGGTGGCGACACCGGCGCCCTGTTCCCGCAGGTAGGCGACGGCGGCGATCGCGTCGTCGTAGGACTCGACGACCACAGCGCCGAGGAACTCCGCCAGCGCCGCCTCGATCGCTGCCTCGAGGCCCTCGGGCACGCGGATCAGCCGCGAGACCGCGTCCACGATGCCCGACAGCCCTTCCTCGGGATTGAGGAACTTCGTACGACCAGCCTCGATCAGTGCTTCGGTGCCAGTGCTCCCGGCGGGGACAGAGTCGCGCAGCATCTCGATCAGCTGGAGGCGGTCCTCCACCTGGGCAAGGTGTGCTTCGAGCCCGACGAGGGCGTCCTGCGCCGCCTGCTGCGCGCGCTGTTCTTCCTCGAGCCGTCGCTCTGCTGACTCGCGCCGTTCGCGCGTCAGCCGTAGCGCGTCGTCGAGGGTTTGCGCCTCCTGCTGGTGGCGCGCCAGCAGCGCTTCCTGCTCAGTGGCCGTCGCGAGGAGCGTCGTGCGCTCGTCGCCGGCGGCGGCACGGTCGGTGGCGCGCTGTTCGGCTCGACGCTGCGCTTCCACGATCCGGCGCTGGGTGTCGTCCGCCTCGGCTTCGAGGCGTGCGCGGCGCGCTTCGGCCTCGGAGAGCTCACGGAGCACACCGCGCGTTGCCTCGTCGGCGGACGTCAGCGCCTCGCGCGCGCGGGCCAGGGCCGTCTGCGACTCCACCACGCGCGCGTCGAACGCCGCGATCGTGGCATCAATCGCGCTCGCGTCGTCGGCGGGCAGGTCCGTCGCGGCGAGGGCGGCTTCGAGTTCGGTGCGGCGCTCCGCCAGCAGTTCCAGCCGCTGCTCGGCGAGGGCGACGGCCTGCTCCAGCCGGAGCCCTTCCTCGGATAGTTCGCGCTCACGCCCCTGCGCGGTTTCGAGGGCGGTGCGACGCTCGCGCACGACCGACTCCACCTCGCGTAGCCGTGTCTCGACGCCGGCCATCGCCTCGCGGGCGACGTTGAACGCCTGCGCTCGCTGGTCATGGCGTGCCTGTGTGGACGTCTGCGCCTCGCGTGCGGTGCGGAGCTCGGCTTCGAAGTAGACCTCGAGGGCATCCGCGAGTTCGCGCGCAAGTTCGCGGTAGCGGGCAGCGCGACGTGACTGGCGCTGCAGCGCCTTGATCCGCGGCTCGACCTCACGGATGAGCATGCGCACATGCCCGAGGTTGTCGCGCGTCTCCACCAGGCGGCGTTCGGACAGGGTCAGCTGGTGCCGGTGGCGGCGGAGGTCCGCGGCCTCCTCGATCAGTTCGCGGCGCTCCTGCGGGCGCAGCGCCAGCACTTCGTCGACGAGGCCCTGTGACATGTGGGCGTACGAGTTCTGGCCGACCTGTGCCTGTCGGAAGAGGTCGAGGACGTCGCCCAGGCGGCACTGCGATCCGTTGATCGCGTACTCGTTTTCACCAGAGCGGTGCGCGCGACGTGTGACGGCGACCTCGGTGTAGTCTATCGGCATCCAGCCCTCGGCGTTATCGAGGGTGAGCGTGACTTCGGCCAGGCCCATGGCACGGCGCTTGTCCGAGCCGGAGAAGATGATGTCCTCGGTCTTGCGCGCGCGGATCTGGCGCGCGGAGGTCTCGCCGAGGGCCCAGCGCAGCGCGTCCGCGACGTTCGACTTGCCAGAGCCGTTCGGCCCCGCGATCACGGTCATGCCCGGCCCGAACTCGAACCGCTGGCGCTCCGCGAACGCCTTGAAGCCATGGACTTCGAGTCGCCTCAGGTACACCTACGCCCCGATTCCAGCGCCCGAAGCGCCCGCGTTGCCTGTCGATGTACTGCCCGACACCTGCGTGGCGCGTGCCCGAAGTCCGGGTAGCGCCTGCAACGCCGCCTGCTTTTCAGCCTCTTGGCGGCTGCTGCCGCGGCCGCGCCCGAAGGCCGTGCCACCGACTCGCACTTCCACCTCGAAGCGGCGGCTGTGGTCGGGGCCGTCCTGTGAAACGACCACGTAGTCCGGCCGGCCAAGGCCGCCGTCCTGCGCCAGTTCTTGCAGCGTGCCCTTGGCGTTGAGGACGCCCACCTCGTTCGCGAGCCGGTCGAACTCGTCGCCCAGCGTGCGCTCGACGAGGCTGCGCACCGCCTCGACCCCCTGGTCGAGGTAGAGCGCGCCGACGATCGCTTCGTAGGCACGTTCGAGGTTGCCGTCGCGCTCGCGGCCACCGGTCAGCTCCTCGCCGCGCCCGAGGCGTAGCGCGGGGCCGAGGTCGACGCGCTCGCTCGCCACACGTGCCAGCGTGGGCCCCTGGACCACGTAGGAGCGCCATTCGGTCAGGCGGCCCTCCTGCACCTCTGGAAAGCGCTGGTAAAGCGTCTCAGCGACGACGAGCGAGAGCGCCGCGTCTCCGAGGAACTCAAGGCGTTCGTTCGTGGGTGCGGGGTCGGAGGGGTGCTCGTTCGCGTAGGACGGGTGCGTGAGCGCAGCGAGGAGGAGCGCGCGGTCACGGAAGGTCACGCCAAGACGCGTCTCAAGCGACGTCAGCGAGTCCGGAGTGCGGGAGGTGGGGGCGGGTTCCGCGGTCACGATTACCACGCCTGAGCCTTTCCCATCGGACACGCCCCGCCGCGCGTACGATGTCGACGCTGTGCGCCCTGAAAGCCCAGCAAACGGTCTGACACTGGGGAGAGTCAGCCGGGTCTGCGAATCCTAGGGAGACCGTTGAACAGTGTCAAGAATTGTTCAACCGCCTACGCGGGATAACGTCCGGGCCTCGACTTCTGTCAACAACCAGTCTACTCCGCGAATCTCCGCCGCGTCCCTCCGCCGCGTCTTGCCCCCGCCGCTCCGCCGGCTGCTGGCGACCGCCGAGGCGACCGCGACCGCCCGAAACGTCACGCTCTGGGCGGTCGGCGGTGCCCCACGCGACCTCGCCCTTGGTGAACCGATCAACGACCTCGACCTCGTCATCGACGGTGACGTCGGCCGCTTCGCTCGCGACCTCGCCACCCGTCTGCCCGAGGTCTCTGTGGGCGCAGTCTCCACGTTCGGCACGGCTGGCCTCACCCTGACCACCACCGAGGGTTCTGCGCGCCTCGATCTCGCCCGGCTGCGCTCGGAGACGTACACGCGTGCAGGCGCCCTCCCAACGGTGCGGTGGACACGCGACATCGAGCGCGACCTGGCACGGCGTGACTTCACGGTGAACGCGATCGCCCTCGGCTTGACGGGTGAACATCGAGGGCGCGTGGTCGATCCATTCGGCGGCCTCGCGGATGCAACGGCGCGCCGGCTCTGCGTGCTCCATCCGCGCTCGTTCGAGGACGACGCGACCCGCCTCTGGCGTGGGGCGCGCGTCGCGGCAGCGCGTCGCCTGCGCCCGGACGCCGAGACGGCTCGGCTGATCGAGGACGGCACGCACTGGGCCTCGACGGTCTCCGGCGACCGGTGGTTCGGGGAACTCGACCTCACCGCGCGTCGAGGTCACACGGCGGGCGCGGTGCGTCTGCTCGACCGCTGGGGTGTGCTGCGTGCGATCCATCCGGCATGGGCGGTGGACCCGAGCACCCTGCGCGCGCTCACCCGTCACCCCGAGCCGATGCCCTCGCCCTGCTTCGCCGCGCTGTTGCTCGCGCCGCTCCGGGAGCACCCCGCCATCCTCACGCGCCTGACTGCCTCCGGCGAGGAGCGTGAGGTCGTGCGTGACGCCGCGCGCCTGCTGGCACTGCCCGAGTCGCCCTCGCCGGACCAACTCGCGACGGTGGAGCGCACCAGCGAGGAGGCTCGGCTCGCAGCGCGCTGGCTCGCGCCACACGGGACGGCCAACTGGCGCGCCCTGGACCGCTGGACACGCACCAAACCCGTGCTCACGGCCGAGGAGGTCATCGCCCTCGGTGTGACGCGAGGGCCGCACGTCGGCCAGATCCTGCGCGAGTTGCGCCGCGCCCGGTACGAGCGCACGCTGACCTCGAAGTCGGCCGAACGCGCAGCGGTCCGCCACTTCGTAGCGCACGAGGGGTCACGATGAGCAGTGGAGCGATCTGCGGCGTCTGCAACGAGGTCGAGGAGACCCCGCTCGTCGAGTGCATCGAGTGCGGGACGATGTTCCACCTCAACCCTCGGATCGACCGCCCGGGCAAGGACTGCGGCGACGCGATCCTCGGCGATGCGATGGGCATCGAGATGATCTGCAACAACTGCATTGCGCTGCGCCGAGAGCCGTCCGGGCCGACCGGGATGATGGGCATGTTCGCGGCGATGACTGGCGACGCGCTGCCACTCCCTCCGTCCGCGATCACTCCCCCGCCCCGCCCATCCTCGAAGCCTGACGCCGGCGAGCGCCCCCGCCGCCGCTTCCGCCGGATCGACCGGTGACCGAGGCGCCTTCCAACCCGCGCCTGCGCACGATGTCCACGCTGCTGGTGTTCGCGCTCGGGCTGCTCGTGGGGCGGTTCGCTTCTGGCCTTCCGGACGGCGCCACCGGCCTGCTCGACATCGGTATTGCCGCGCTGCTCGCTGTCTCCGTCACGCTGATGTGGCGACGCTGGGCGCGCCGCGCGATGGAGTCGAGGCGGCTCGAGCAGCAGCGGCGCGCGGGCGCAAAGCACTAGACCCGATCGCTAGGCGGGCATCCGTCGCGCGAACCAGGTCGCGTCGCTCTCGTCGTATGGTGTGCCGTCGCCTGTCACGGGCGTGAACCCGCAGCGCAGCATGTAGTACAACCCGCGCCCGTTCGTCCGAGGCACGCGCGCGAGCACGCGTGTCGCGCCGTCCTCGATCAGCCGTCGCTCGGCGATCAGGAGCGCCTTGGTCGCCAGCGCCCGGCCCCGCGAGGCGGGCGCGATGGCAAGCGCAAGCAGCGCCGCCTCGCCCGCTGTCGAGGAGTCACGCGCGACCACCACGATGCCCTCGGCGGTGCCGGTCGTGCGGCGGCCCTCGCGCAACGCGAAGACCGAGGCGGTGGTGGGGATATCCGGAGGGTCGCCCGTCAGCCCTCGGTCGACGCCATCGAGGAGGGCCTGCCGGATGCCCGCTTCGGCAAGCAGCGCGGCGCGTGCGGCATCGCGCACCTCGACCAGCGTGACGCCGTGGCCGCTCGCCCAGGCCGCCACTAGCGTTCGAGCCAGCGTGTGACGGCCGCAGCCATGTCGTCGGCACGCACGCGGCGCACCTCGCAGTCCGGCAGCGCATCGAGGAACGATGGGCCGTACTCGCGGCGCGTGAGGCGACTGTCGAGGACCACGAACACGCCTCGATCCTGCGAGCCGCGGATCAGCCGCCCGAAGCCCTGGCGGAAGCGCAGGATCGACTGTGGCAGCGCGAACTCGTCGAACGGACTGTCGAACTGCTCCGCACGGCCCGCATAGACGGGGTCGCTCGGGACCGGGAACGGCAGTCGCGCGACGACGATCTGGGAGAGGGCGTCCCCCTGCACATCGATACCCTCCCAGAACGCCGCCGTCCCGAGGAGGAGTGTGCGAGGGCGCTCCATGAGCAGCCGCAGGAGCCGCGCCGGTGAGCCATCGACGCCCTGCGCCATCACGGTGATGTCGTCCGCCTGTAGTGGCTCGCGCAGCGCGTTGGCCGTGGAACGTACCGCCTGGTGGGAGGTGAACAGGCCGAGGGTGCGTCCTTGCGCCGCGCGCGCGAGCGCGGCCATTGTCTCCTGCACGGCGCGGTCGTACCCCGGCATCCCCGGCTCCGGCAGGTCATTGGCGACGAGTACCAGCACGGCACGCCGGTAGTCGTATGGCGATGGCACCTCGATGGTCTGGGGGTCGTCGAGGCCCAGGCGGTGCGCCGCGAAGTCGAACGAACCGGCGGTCGTGAGGGTGGCCGAGGTCACCATCACCGATTCGCGGCCAGCGTAGAGGTCCACCGCGAGCCGTCCCGCGACTTCCAGTGGCGCGAGATTCAGCCGCACGTCCCCCTCGCCCGAGGTTACCCAGGCGATGTCGTCTCGCGTCGGGCGGAGCACCGTGCGCTTCAGTGAGTCGCGTGCGCCCACGAGTGCCTCCACGGCGTGCGCGACTTCGCCGCGCAGCACCTCGACCTCCGGGGAGTCCTCGATGCCAGCGAGGCCGTCGCGGATCGTGCTCAGGCGCTCGAGGGTCACGGTGAGGCCCATGTCGATCGTGAGTGCGGCGCCCTCCACCTCTTCCCACGCCGGCTGCGCCCGTCGTGCCGAGGTGAGCGAGACTTCTGAGCGCCCACCCGGGCGGATGTCTTCCTGATCGTCGATGAAGTGGCGGACCGCCTCGACCATCTCGCGGATGTGTTCGCGCGCGCCGGTCACGGCCGTGTCGAGGTTGGCCGCTGCCGGCGCGAGGCCGGCGGTCGGCGCGAGCGCCTGCACGGGCCCGCGCGTCAGCCCCTGCACCCGCCTCGCGAGTCCCGCCGCGCCATGCCGGTCCTGCGCGCCGAGGGCATCGAGTCGCTCGCGCAGTTCGCGCAGGGAGAGCATGGCGCCGTAGTGCTGCGTCGCGACGTCTTCGAGTCGGTGGGCCTCGTCCAGCACGAGGTGGCGGAATGGCGGCAGCACCTGGTCGCCGCGCGCGGCGTTCGCGAGCAGCAGCGAGTGGTTCGCGACCACGGCGTGGGCTGCAGCGGCACGCTGGCGGGCGCGCAGCAGGAAGCACGAGCCGTCGCGCACGTAAGCGCAGCGGCGCGACAGGCAGTCGGTGTCACCCGCGGAGACCTGATCCCATGCGGGCTGCTCCGGTGAGGTCATGTACAACTCGCCGCGCTCGCCCGTCTCAGTGTCAGGCAGCCACGCCGCGATCCGCGCGAACAGCCGCGCCTCCGGCTCAGTCCGTGGGGAGGGGTCGAGGCGTATCGCCGCCCATCGCTCGAGGCAGAGGTAGTTCGTGCGTCCCTTCAGCAGCGCCGTACGCAGCGTGCCCTCCGCGACACCCTCGTACCCCTCCACGATCGCGGCGGCGAGCGGCAGGTCCTTCGTCGCGAGTTGGTCCTGCAGGTTGAGGGTGTGCGTGGAGACCACGACGCGGTCGCTGTTCCGCAGTGCGTGTAGCAGCGCGGGCAGCAGGTAGGCGAGCGACTTTCCGGTGCCTGTCCCCGCCTCGGCAGCCAGGTGGCCTCCGAGGGCGAGGTTCTCCGCGACCGCGCGCGACATCGCCTCCTGGCCCGGCCGGCGCTCGTAGCCGGGGAAGAGGTCGGTGCGGGCAGCCGCAGCCGCGAACAGTGCGTCCACGTCAGCCGCCGTCACCGGGCGTCGCTCGATGCTCGGCGTAAGCGTGGCGGGTGCGATCGTCGAGGGCGGGAGCGGCAGTCGCGCGAGGATCTCGCGTGCCTCGGCCTCGGTCGGTGGCGCGTCGTGGCGGCGGGCGAGGGTGTCGTCGATCAGCCGTGTCGCACGCCAGCCGGCACGCTCCGCGAAGATGCGCATCTCCAGCAGCATCGAGCGTGGCATGCCGTCCATCTTGTTCAGCAGTGCGAGGAAGATGTCGCGCGTGGCCTCGGCATCCGCGAGCGCGCGATGCGCGACCGGCATCGAGACGCCCACGGCCTCCGCGAGCGATCCGAGGTTCAGCCGCTGCGCCGTCGGTAACAGCACGGACGCGAGCTCCCAGGTGTCGTAGGACGGCCCGGGCGGGACGACATGCTCCGCGGCAAGGAAGGCGAGGTCGAAGGCGATGTTCTGCCCGACGACCGCGCGGTCGCCGATGAACTCGCGCACGCGGTCGGCGACCTCGTGGAAGCGAGGTGCGCCGGTGACGTCAGCATCGGAGATGCCGGTGAGCGCTCGGATCTCAGGCGGGATCGGACGTCCTGGGTCGATGAACGTGGTGAAGGTCTCGGCACGACCTTCGCGGTCGAACCGTGTCGCCCCGACTTCGATGATGACGTCAGAATCGAGGCTCAACCCCGTCGTTTCGAGGTCGAGCGCAACGTAGTCCTCGGCGGGCATCAGCCCGGCTTCCCAGGCGGCACTCTGGCCGCGGTTCCACGAATGGACAGGAGGTTACTCCTGACGACCGGAGATTGCCTCGCTCGAGCCCTGCTCGAATCGCACCCAGCGGGCGTCCTTGGTCTTGTGGACGGCCTCGAAATGGCCCTTGTGCAGTTCCTCCAGGAACTCCTCAGGCGTGGCGATCGCCTTCTCGAAGCCGGTGGCGAAGGTGCCGATGCCACTCGTGGAGTGGGCGTCCGAGCCGCCCGTCCCGCTGATGCCGAGCAGCCGGATCACCTCCAGCGCGAATTCGTTCTCCTGCGGGGTGTTGGCGCCGTTGGCGACTTCCACCGCGTGGACGAGTTTGAAGACGGGCATCCGCTCGGCCGCCTCGGCGGGGGTCATCTCGAATTTCACACCAGTGCGCATCGCCGTGACCGGGTCGAACAGGCGGCGGAACGGGTGCGCAACGATCAGGAAGCCGCCCACCTTGTCGAGTTCCTCGCGCAGTTTCGCAGCCTTCCGGATGCCGGGCAGGTAGACCTTCAGGCCCACCGCCAGCATGTGCCCCATGTCCGTGGAGACTTCCATCCCGAAGTTCACGAAGAAGTCCGGGTGCAGCGCGCGGAAGTTGGCCTGATGGTGAGACTCGTGCACGTTATCGTGCTCGGTCATGTTCACGCCGGACAGCCCGATGTCCCGTGCGATTTGCACGAGTTCGCTCGGGTCGAGCATGGAGTCAGACGAAGTCGGCTTGGTATGGACGTGCATCTCGATGATCGAGCCGCGCAGTCCGTCGTGGAGTTCCAGCGGGTCCTCCTCGTCCGTCCGCCCCTACGGGTGGCGGCGGTGGGTATGCCCGAGGATACCGAGCCCCCGTGCTTCCGTCACCGTACCCCTCAGGCGCGCGCTGCCAGGAACGGCAGCACCCCGGCAAACGCCACCAGCGAGGTCGCGAGGGTCGCCCAGACGACGCGGGCCTCCCCGCTCCCTGGTCGCCCCCGTGCGACGGAGTAGACGAGGGCTGCGAGGGCGTGTATGGCAGCGACACCAGCCGTGAATCGCGGCCCCCCCGAGAGGTAGTACCCCACCCCCGCGCCGATCCCCGCGAGCGTCCACGCGACCACGAGGGCGTTCACGGCCACGATCCCGAAGATCGGGAGCGACACGCGGAGATTCGGCAGCGGTCGGATCGTCGCCCGCGACAGCCCGAACATCAGGTACCCGGTACTGGCGAGGGCGACCGCGAAGCCGCAGACCCACCCGGCGAGCACGGCCGCGAACAGCGCCTGCTCCGCCTCGATCAGCGCGATCACGCGCCGGCCCTCGCCGGCAATTCCTCGATCGCGAGCGCGGCGGTGCGGGAGAGTGTGTGCGCCTCGAAGACGGCCGCACCCTGCGTGCGGAAGTCCTGGCGCAACTCCCGCAACTTCGCGCCATCGAGCACGAGCATGAAGACCGCCGGCCCTGACCCGCAGAGGTGCAGCCGAGGTGCGCCCGCTGCGTGGTACTTCGCGTAGTGGGCGATCAGTTCCGGCTCGCTGCGCTCGACCACCGCCTCGAAGGCGTTGATCAGGTCGGCGGTGGGTGGTGGGGCGTTGCGCGCGATCCGCTGAGCGAGGCGATGCGTGCGGTGGCCATCGCTGAAGTCGTGTGGATGCACCGAGGCGTAGCGGAACGCCGTCTTGGACGCGCGCTGCGGCACCGGCGGCACCAGCAGCAGCATTCGGATCGGTCGCATGTCCTTCAGCGGTTCGACCACCTCGCCACGGCCCGAGCAGAACGCGGTGCCCCCGTGCAGGAAGAACGGCACGTCTGACCCGAGTGTCGCCGCGAGAGCCTCGAGCCGGTGCGGTTGCCAGTCGACGTTCCACAGCCGCGTTAGCCCTCGGAGGACGGCACCGGCGTCCGAGGACCCGCCGCCCAGCCCGCCCGGCGACGGGATCTTCTTCTCAACCTCGATGCGTAGGTCTGGCGAGCGACCGAGCGCCTCCGCCATCTTCGTTGCGGCACGGCCAGCGAGGTCGTTCGCGGGGTCGATGTCGGCGGCGTACGCGCCGGTCAGCACCACCTCAAGGCCTGCGCCAGCCTCGCGCGGCCAGATCGAGACGCGGTCCGCCAGGTCGAGCGTGGTCATCACCGTGGCGATCTCGTGGAAGCCGTCGGATCGCTTCCGGATGATCTCGAGCGCGATATTGATCTTCGCGGGGGCAAGCAGGCGCAGGCCCGTCCCGTTACTCATCGTCCGGCTCGTCGTCTGACTCGTCCTCGAAGTCGTCCGGGTTGAAGTCGTCGTTGGTGTCCTCGTCCTCGGGCGCATCGGCCTCGATGGCTTCGAGGAGCGCGGGGTGGCGGCGCTTCATCACGCCGTAGAGGCGTTCCCAGTCCGCGACCTGCAGGTGCTGGGCGCGCGAGGTCGCCGCGATGCCGGCTTCTTCGAGGAGCGCGAGGACGGGGATGCGCTCCAGTGTGAACTCGTCCGTAAGCACGTTGTGAAGTTGCTTCCGCGGCTGTGCGAACCCCGCGCGCACGAGGTAAAAGAACGCCTCGATCTCCTCCGCCGGTAGATCGAGGGCCGGCGCCGCGAACTTCTCGATGGCGATCACCGCCGACTGCACCTTCGGCGGTGGCCAGAACGCCGTGTGTGGCACCTCGAACAGCACTCGAGGCGCGCCGTATACCTTCACCGAGATCGACAGGAGCGACTCGCGCCCTGGCCCTCCGGCGATGCGCTGTGCCACCTCGCGCTGGACGAGGACGACCACGCGCTGGGGGCCAGGTTGGGCCTCCAGCATCCGGCGCACGATCGGCTGGGTGATGTAGTACGGCAGGTTGCCGCAGGCGGTGTACGGCGGCTCTGCGCCGCCCTCGCTGAGCAACTCGTCTGGCTCGTAGTCCATGACGTCGGCGGCGATCACCTCGAGGTGTTTGAACCGCTTTAGGCGCTCCCGCGTTGAGGCGGCGAGTTCCTCGTCTAGTTCGACTGCGACGACGCGGCCGGCGAGGTTCGCGAGTTCCTCCGTCAGTCCGCCTGGCCCGGCGCCGATCTCCAGAACGGTCTCGCCCCCCTGCGGACAGCAGGCGCGCGCGATGTCCGCGAGGATGAACTGGTCGATGAGGAAGTGCTGCCCGAGCGACTTCCTCGGCTTCACGCCGATGCGGCGGAGGTACTCCGGCGGCTCCGGGATCTCCGGCTTCGGCCGCAGCGCCTTGGGCACCGAGGGCCGCCGCCGAGACGGCACAGAGGACCGCTTGCGCGGGCTCACGCGCGGCCTCGAGGGCGGCGCGCTGAGTGGATTTGGGGGTGGCCGTGCCCCGCCTTCGCTCGGTTGCGCTGGCTTACTCCTGCTGGCTGGCTCAAGCCCGGCGATCCCGTGGCACCCGACGTCATCGACTTACCGTTGCTGCCTTCCGGCCCTGGCGGGGTTCGCCGCGCGCCGCCGCACGGGACCAGGCTCTCAACACTGCCCGGCGCTCGCAGTCCCTTCGCAGCCGTTCTATGGCGGGCATTCAACCCCGCTAAAGCGGATTGCGGGTAGAGGGCGCCGCTAACTCCCCGTCTAGCACGACCAATCCCAGCGTAGCAGCCGTCTCCCTTGGCGGCAGCGGGGCAT
This sequence comes from Dehalococcoides mccartyi, assembly GCA_945865925.1. Classification (GTDB taxonomy): domain Bacteria; phylum Chloroflexota; class Dehalococcoidia; order UBA2979; family UBA2979; genus SURF-43. Next base: position 236,901 of record CAMBFG010000001.1, on the reverse strand, counting down.
CTCCCCGTGGTGCATCTGCCGAGGGCTCCTCACCGGCTCCGGAGATACACTCGACCCTTGCTACCACTGACGTCCCGAGGACGGAGGAGCGCGTGCGCATCCTGTCGCTGAGTCACCGCCTGCAGCACCACCAGATCGACAACCACACCATCCTCAACGCCCCCAACATCGCCGACTACGACGCGATTGTCCTCGACATTCGCGCCACGGCGGACGTCATCCACCATGCGGCCGAGGGCGAGGGCTACCTCTTCACCCACGGCGATGCCCCGATCGTGAACGGGGACGGCGCCGACGGCGCAGCCCCGCTCGCCGCCCTGCTCGACCGCCGGCGCGAGGAGTTCGCGCGCGCCCTTGAGCGTGGCGCGGTCGTCGTCGTCTACCTCGCTCCGCAGTCGAGGATCACGGGCGTCACCGAGAAGCAGGGGCTCGACCGCTATTTCCTCCTGCCGGCCCCGCTCGGCATCGCGTGGGACGCCTCGACCATCCGCCCGTCCGAGGGCTCCCGCGGGGCAGTCGTCGACCATGGCCACCCCTTCGTGAAGGTGTACGAGACCTACCAGTCGCAACTGCTCTACCGCGCCGCTATCGACGACCGCGCGCCAGGCATCGGGCAGCACGCGCACGTCTTCCTGCGCTCGGCCGGTGGCTCCGCGATCGGCGTCGAGGTGCGCGTCTCAGCGGGCCGCCTCGTCTTCCTGCCCACGGCGAGCAACCCCGAAAACGAGTGGCTGCCACCGCTCGAGGGTCAGGCAATGATGGACGCCTTCGCGGACGCCCTGGCCCTTCCGGACGACGAGCCGCCGTACTGGGGTAAGGAGATGCCCGTCCCAGGCCTCGACTCCCAGGAGAGCCGTGTGCGGGAACTCAACTTTGCGGTCGACCAGGCGCAGGAAGAGCGCGCGATGGCCGAACGCATCGCGAACAACCTCGCGCGGGTCCGCCAGGTGTTGTGGGCCGGGAGCGAAAGCGCCCTCGCCACCGCCGCCGCCGCCTGCGCCCAGACCATCGGCTTCGACGCCGCCCGCTCCGAGGAAGGCGAGCCGGTGTGGCTCGACGGCGAGCGCTCGGTGGAAGTCGTGGTTGCCTCAAGCGATGGCGCCGTGGAGATGGCGCCGCACTACCGCCTCCGCCAGCGCATCGAGGCCACCATCGCGAGCCGGGCCGTCGCCCCGCGCGGCGTGATCGTGGTGAACGGCCAGCGCCTCACGCGGCCGGACGAGCGCACCCGTGAGATCGCGGAGTCGCTCCGTGTCGCCTCGGAGGCCGTGGGGTACGCGCTGCTGCCAGCGAGGACGCTCTACCGCTGTGCCCTCGCGGCCCTCAACGGCGCCCCGCAGGAGCGCCTGGAGGCGATCCGCGCGCGTATTGCGTCCACGAACGGGCTGGTGGAACTCGACGACCTGCTGGGCGAGGGCTAGCGAGGGTTAGACGAGCGGGCGATCGATTTCGACTGGCACGGAGTAGTCGACGCCGTCTACACCGAAGCCGAACAGCCGGTAGAAGTCCGACTTGAACCCCGCGTAGTCCGTCGTGTTCGCGAGGTTCTCGGTCGTCGTTGCCTCCCACAGTTCCTCGACGACGGTCTGCACTGGGGCCGCCATCTCCCAGTCGTCGAGGCGGATACGACCTTCCGCGTCCACATGTGGAGTGCGGCCCGGGCTGATCTGGTCGCGGAACAGCCGCACCATCTGCTCGATGGTGCCCTCGTGACTGCCCTGCGCCTTCATCACCTTGTAGAGAATGCTGAGGTACAGGGGCACCGCCGGGATCGCGCTCGATGCCTGTGTCACGAGGCCCTTGTTCACGCTCACCCAGGAACCGCCGCCGCGCCCGTCAGCCAGGAGTGTGTGCAGTTCGTGCGCCGTGCGCTCCAAGTCTTCCTTCGCACGCCCAATCGTCCCACGCCGGTAGATCGCGGACGACACCTCAGGCCCGATGTAGGAGTAGGCGACGTTCCGCGCGCCGGGTGCGAGCACACCCTCGTCGCGGAGCAGCGTTGTCCACTCGCGCCAGTCCTCACCGCCCATCACCTTGATGGTGCCCGCGATCTCGTCATCGGTGGCCGCTTCGATCGAGGACTCGGTAACGGCCTCGTTGCGCAGGTCGAAGCCCTTGCCGTCGTACCGGCCGCCGATCGGCTTCAGCGTGGAGTTCCAGATGTTCCCCTGCGCGTCCTTACGCCTCGGTGCCGCGAGCGAGTAGATCACGAGGTCGACCGGCCCGATGCCATCGCGCAGCGCGCGCACCGTCTCCGCCTTCACCTCCGGCGAGAACGCGTCACCGTTGATCGTGCGAAAGGTGAGACCGGACTCCTTCGCGAGTCGGTGGGCTTCCGCGAGGTTGTACCAGCCGGCCGTCCCGACCTTGTCGCCCTCGGGCGCCTTCTCGAAGCACACGCCGAGGGTCTTCGCGCCGTAGCCGAAGCAGGCGACGATCGCGCTCGCGAGGCCGTAGCCGGTGGAAGATCCGAGGACGAGCACGGAGCGGATCGGGGCGTCCGGATTCGGCGTGATCCCGGTGCGGGCGATGGCAACCTGCTCGCGCACGTTGGCGGCACAGCCCTCGGGATGCGCGGTCAGCGAGATGAACCCTCGGATGCGCGGCTCGATGACGATCTGCGGCATGTCGTGCCCCCTCGCACTCCCTCACCGGCGGCGATGCTAACGCAGGAGGCGCTCTCGCTGTCCTGGCGCTAGTCGTGCATCTTCAGGACGGCCATGAACGCCTCCTGAGGCACCTCGACGGAACCGAGCATCTTCATCCGCTTCTTGCCAGCCTTCTGCTTCTCCAGCAGCTTCCGCTTCCGAGTGATGTCGCCGCCGTAGCACTTCGCCAGCACGTTCTTGCGCATCGCCTTCACGGTCTCGCGCGCGACGATCCGGCCACCGATGACGGCCTGCAGCGGCACATCGAACATCTGGCGCGGGATCAGCTCCTTGAGCGCGGCGACAAGCTTCCGCCCCTGGTGCGCCGCGTTCTCCGTCGGCACGATCGAGGACAGCGCGTCGACTGGGTCGCCGTTCACGAGGATTTCGAGTTTGGAGACGCGGGCGGCGCGGTAGGCCTCCAACTGATAGTCCATCGCCGCGTAACCGGCGGTGCGTGACTTCAACTGGTCGTAGAACTCGGTGAGGATCTCCGCGAGGGGCAGGTGGTACGTCGTCAGGACGCGCGACTCGCCTTCGTCCTCCGCATGGTCCAGGTACTCGGTGCGGTCGAACTCGCCGCGGCGTTCGGCGACCAGGCCCATGACGCTGCCGATGTAGCGCGCGGGTACGGTGACGGACACCTTCACCCAGGGCTCGCGGACTTCCTCGATCTCGGTGGTCGGCGGCAGTTCAGCGGGCGAGTCGATCTCCATCTCCGTACCGTTCGTCCTCGTCACCTGGTACTCGACGGACGGCGCGGTGGCGATGAGGTCGAGGCTGAACTCGCGTTCGAGGCGCTCCTGGACGATCTCCATGTGCAGCAGTCCGAGGAACCCGCAGCGAAAACCGAACCCCAGGGCGGTGCTCGTTTCCGGCTCCCACTGGAGCGCGGCGTCGTTCAGCGACAACTTTTCGAGGGCTTCGCGGAAGTCGCTGTACTGGTCAGGGTCGGTCGGATAGATCCCGGCAAACACCATCGCCTTCGCCGGCTTGTAACCGGCAAGCGCCTCGCTCGCCCCGTCCACATCGAAGGTGATCGTGTCGCCGACGCGGGTCTGCTGGACGCCCTTGAGCCCGGTAGCGATGTAGCCGACCTCACCTGCCTCAAGGAACCCGGTCGTCGTCAGTGCCGGGTGGAAGTAACCGATCTCGACGGGCTCGAAGCGCGAGCCGTGCTGGATGAGGCGTAGCCGACGGCTCATATCGACGCGGCCATCCGTCACCCGGACGTACGCCATCACGCCTTTGAAGGTGTCGTACTTCGCATCGAAGATCATCGCGCGCAGGGGCGCGGCCCGGCTGCCCTCGGGGGGCGGCACGCGCTCGACGACGGCCTCGAGGACTTCGCGGACGCCAATGCCGGACTTGCCGGAGGCGAACAGCACTTCGTTGGCGTCGAACCCGATGATGTCCATCAGCTGCTTCGCCACCCGCTCCGGCTCGGCCGAGGGCAGGTCCACCTTGTTCACGACCGGGATCAGCCGCAGGTTGAGGTTCATCGCGAGGTACACGTTGGCGAGCGTCTGCGCCTGGATGCCCTGGGTGGCGTCCACCACCAGCACGGCGCCTTCGCAGGCCGCCAGGGCGCGCGAAACCTCGTAGGTGAAGTCGACGTGGCCGGGGGTGTCGATCAGGTTCAGCTGGTAGTGGGAGCCGTCGGCGGCAGCGAAGTCCATGCGGACCGCCTGCGCCTTGATCGTGATCCCCTTCTCGCGCTCCAGTTCCATGGAGTCGAGCATCTGGTCGCGCATGTCCCGCGGGTCAACGGCGCCCGTGACCTCCAGCATGCGGTCGGCGAGCGTCGATTTGCCGTGGTCGATGTGGGCGATGATCGAGAAGTTGCGGATGCGTGCCTGTTCCACACCCCCATCCTATCCGGCGTCGCGGGTAGGCGCGTCGAGGCTCGACGCGGGCAAGACGAAGCCCCGCCGGTGAAGGCGGGGCTTCGCTGGATCCTCGGAAGGTCGAGGGTTAGACGCGGTGGCAGGCGACCCAGTGGCCGGGCTCGGCCTCGCGCCACTCCGGCACGCGCTCGCGGCACTCGTCCACCGCGATCGGGCAGCGCGTGTTGAACACGCAGCCCGGAGGGGGGCGAAGGGGGGACGGCACGTCGCCGGTCAGGATGATGCGCTCGCGCTTCCGTTCGACCTCAGGGTCGGTGATCGGCACAGCGGAGAGCAGGGCCTTCGTGTACGGGTGCAGCGGGTTGTCGTACAGCTCGCGGGAATCCGCGAGTTCCATCATCTTGCCCAGGTACATCACGGCCACGCGGTCGGAGATGTGCTTGACGACCGCGAGGTCGTGGGCGATGAACAGGTACGTCAGGCCGAACTGCTGCTGGAGGTCTTCCAGCAGGTTGATCACCTGCGCCTGGATGGATACGTCCAGCGCGGACACCGGCTCGTCACAGACGATGAAGTCCGGCTCGACGGCGAGGGCGCGTCCGATACCGATGCGCTGACGCTGGCCGCCCGAGAACTCGTGCGGGAAGCGCTTCACGAACAACGGGTTCAGGCCCACGGCCTGCATGATGTACTGGATCCGCTCCGTGCGTTCCGCGCCCTTGTACAGGCCGTGGATTGCCATAGGCTCCCCGATGATCTGGCCGACGCTCATGCGTGGGTTCAGCGAGGAGTACGGGTCCTGGAAGATCATCTGCATCCGCCGGCGGAACCGGCGGAGGTCAGCACCCTTGAGCTCGGTCAGCTGGGTGCCGTCGAAGTCGATGGTGCCGGCGGTCGGGCGGTACAGCTGCAGCACGGCGCGGCCGGTGGTGGACTTGCCACACCCGGACTCACCGACGAGGCCGAGCGTCTCGCCCTTCTTGACCTCGAAGTCCAGGCCGTCCACGGCGCGGACATCCGCGATCTTTTTCTGGATGAAGAGCCCGGCCGTCACCGGGAAGTACATCTTCAGGCCGTTCACCTTGACCAGCGTCTGGCCACCAGGTGCGTTGGAGCCGGCAGTCGGAGCGGTTTGAGTCGTCATGGCTGTTCCCCCTCCGGACTACGCGACACCGGCGCTGGCCGGCATCTTCGTCTTCTGGTCGGTCTGCGGGTTGCGGATGCAGCGGGCCATGTGGCCCGGCTCCTTGAGTTCGAGTTCCGGGTGGGTGGTCCCGCACTCTTCGATGGCCCAGTCGCAGCGAGGCTGGAACGGGCAACCGGGGATCGGGTTGATCAGCAGCGGCGGCTGGCCCTCAATGGTGGCCAGGCGCACATGCTCCGTCTCGTCCAGTCGCGGCACGGAGGCCATCAGGCCGACTGTGTACGGGTGACGCGGGTGCTTGAAGACGTCGACGGCCGAGCCGGTCTCGACGATCTCGCCGGCGTACATCACGTTCACGCGGTCGGCGTAACGGGCGACGACGCCGAGGTTGTGGGTGATGACGAGGACAGCAGTGCCGAACTCCCGAGCCAGGCGCGCCATGATCTCGAGGATCTGGGCCTGGATGGTCACGTCGAGCGCCGTGGTGGGCTCATCCGCGATCAGGAGCTTCGGGTTGCAGGACAGCGCCATGGCGATCATCACGCGTTGGCGCATGCCGCCAGAGAACTGGTGCGGGTAGTCCTTCAGCCGCTGCGGCGCCTCCGGGATACCGACGAGTTCGAGGAGTTCGACGGCGCGTGCCGTGGACTCCTGCTCGCCGAGGCCCAGGTGCAGGGTGATCGACTCCCGAATCTGCTGGCCGATGGTCAACACCGGGTTCAGCGATGTCATCGGCTCCTGGAAGATCATGCCGATGCGGTTGCCTCGGACCGAACGCATCTCTGCGTCCGTGGCCTTCAGCAGGTCACGCCCCTCGAAGATGATCTGCCCGTCCACGATCCGCCCAGGCGGGTTCGGGATGAGCCGCAGGATGGACATCGCCGTGACGGACTTGCCACATCCGGACTCCCCGACGAGGGCGAGTGTTTCGCCTTCGTCCAGGTGCCAGGACACGCCGTTTACCGCCCGGACGACGCCGTCGTCGGTGAAGAAGTAAGTTTTGAGATCCTTCACCTCAAGCAGTGTCGCCATGGATCACCTTTCGCGCCCGAGGGCGCGCCCCTCTCGGTAGTCCTGACTGGTCCCCCGCTGCACTCCCCCGCGAGTGCTTCGGGCTGGTGGGGAAGAGGAGACTCGAACTCCTACGCCTTGCGGCACGCGGTCCTAAGCCGCGCTCGTCTGCCGATTCCGACACTTCCCCGGTGCCCGAACCGCGCCTCTCCGACTCTCCATCACCCCACCCCGGCACGTGTCCGGATTCTGTGCTGTGGTGAGCCCCCTGGGATTCGAACCCAGAACCGGCTGATTAAGAGTCAGCTGCTCTGCCATTGAGCTAGAGGCCCGCGCAGCAGCAGGACGGTAGCAATGGCCCGATCCCGTGTCAACGAATTTGGAACATCGCTCCGGCTGATGTGACAACCCGGATGTACGTCATTGACGTACATCACACGCTGCTCACGCTCAGACATCGAATGTCACACCACCGCTGCGCCGCAACTGACTGCCACCGTCCGATTGACCCTCCTCGCAGCGCTGACATAGCCTGCGGGAGTGCCTTCGAGGTTCGCGTGAGCGACCTCGACACCGGCCGGGGTGGTTAGCTCAGTTGGTTAGAGCGCAGCGTTGACATCGCTGAGGTCACTGGTTCGAACCCAGTACCGCCCACCACTCACCCTCGCAGTGTCTCACGCCACCCGCGTTTCGCGAGCGTGGCTTCGAGTGCCTGCGTCCCCATACGGAACCTTTCTCGCCCGACCGCGTTATGATTCGGACAACCTTGCGCCGTGAGGCGCGACAGATGAGTGCTGATGGGGACACGTCCTCCCGCACGACTCGCACCTCCAGAGACCGGGGCCAGCGGCTGTAAGCCCCGGGGTGTTGAAGCGGTTGGGGATACCACCTCGGAGCCCGCAGGCGAACCTGCGGCGTCCCCGCCCTCGTTACGGGCGTTTGAGCCTCGACGGCGCATGCCTGCGCTACCGAGGGAAGCCGGGTGGAACCACGAGCGCGCCTCGTCCCTGCAGGACGGAGGCGCGTTTTGTTTGCCCGGACGCCCGGGGAGTCGAGGAGTTCCGAAGATGACCAACCAGGCTGAACACGAAGCCCCGTTCGCCCAACTTCCGCCCGAGGAGCGCCTGTTCCGCATGCGCCACTCGGCGGCCCACGTGCTTGCTGAGGCCGTGCTGGAGATGTTCCCGGACGCGAAGTACGCCATCGGTCCCCCCGTCGAGAACGGCTTCTACTACGACTTCGACCTGCCTCGCCCGCTCACTCCAGAAGACCTCCCGGCGCTCGAGGCGCGGATGAAACAGTCCGTCGCCGCCAACCACGCGATCCGTGGCGAGCAGATTCCGAAGGCGCAGGCGCGGGAGATCTTCCGCGACCAGCCGTACAAACTCGAACTGATCGACGGCATCGAGGACGCGACGGTCGGCCACTTCCGCCACGGCGAGTTTCAGGATCTCTGCCGAGGTGGTCACACCGAGTCCACGGGCCAGATCGGTGCGTTCACGCTCACCCACGTCGCCGGCGCTTACTGGCGAGGCGACGAGAAGAACGCGATGCTCCAGCGCGTCTACGGCGCGCTGTTTCCCACGAAGCAAGAGCTTGATGACTACCTGAAGATGCGGGAGGAGGCCGAGAAGCGAGATCACCGTCGGCTCGGCCGCGAACTCGACCTCTTCCACATCGACCCGATCGCGCCCGGCTCACCGTTCTGGCACCCGAAAGGCACGATTCTCTACAACGGGCTCGTCGATTACATGCGCGAGTTGTACGAGGAGTACGGCTACCGCGAGGTGATTACGCCGCTCGTCTTCGGTGTCGAACTCTGGAAGACGTCCGGGCACTACCAGAACTTCGCGGAGGACATGTTCCTCTTCGAAAGCGGGGACGAGGAGATGGGTATCAAGCCCATGAACTGCCCCGGCCACTGCCACTACTTCTCTACCGGCCACCACTCGTATCGGGAACTGCCCCTTCGGCTCGCGGAGTTCTCGCGGCTGCACCGGAACGAGCGTTCGGGCGTCCTCCATGGCCTGACTCGCGTGCGCGCGTTCTCGCAGGACGACTCGCACATCTACTGCACACCAGAGCAATTCGATGGCGAGATCTTCTCCGTCTTCCGCATGCTCGAACGCGTCTACTCAGACCTCGGCCTAGGCGAACCGACGATCCGCCTCGCCACGCGGCCCGCGAAGGCGATCGGCAGCGACGAGGACTGGGAGCGCGGCGTTCGCCTGCTGGGGGAGGCCGTCACCGGCGCCGGCAAGCAGTACGTACTCGCGCCCGGCGAAGGCGCGTTCTACGGCCCGAAACTCGAGTTCCATTTCAAGGACGCGATCGGGCGGGCGTGGCAGCTGGGCACCGTCCAGGTGGACCTCGGCATGCCGGAGTCGTTCGGCCTCACGTACATCGGTGAGGATGGCGCGGAGCACCGACCGATGATGATCCACCGGGCGATCCTCGGGTCGCTCGAACGTTTCATCGGCGTCTACATCGAGCACACCAGCGGACACTTTCCGCTCTGGCTTGCGCCGGTGCAGGCCGTCATCATTCCGATCGCAGACCGGCACGTGGACTACGCGAACCGCGTGCGTTCGATCCTGCGTGCGCGCGGACTGCGCGTTGAGGTAGACGACGCCTCCGAGCGGATGAACAACAAGATCCGCAAGGCCCAGAACCAGCGCGTGCCGTACATGCTGGTCGTCGGTGACCGGGAGGCCGAGGCGGACGCGGCCGCCGTCCGCGACCGTACCGGCGACGACCTCGGTGCCCTCCCGATCTTCCAGATCGGTGATCGCCTCGTCGACGAGCGAGATTCGCGGAGTATTCAAGCGCACTAGCAAGCAGGTCGCGGCGCCATCACATGCAGAATGGGGTGCTCACAGGTTGTGCGGCGCTCGAAACTCCGTTGTACAGTCCACCCCGTCCAGGGGACGGCCATAGGCCGAGGACTCACGGAGGGGACGACATGCGACGTACAGCGGGGCGCTTCGCCATCACAGCAGGACTCGCGATGGCATTCGCGCTGGTGGTCGCGTGCGGTGGCGGAGCCGAGGACGAGAAGTTCGACATCAACAAAGGCGCCCCCGAGGCCGAGGGCGCGGTGAAGGGTTTTATCGAGGGCTGGGTTCAGGCATCCGGGACCACTCCGGACCAATTCGCAGCCGGCCAAACTCGACGTTTCATCGGTGGTGAACTCGCTCCGCTCGTCGTCGGTGTCCGCACCGGCGGCACCAGCGGCCAGAAGCCGGTCGAGGAAGTCTTCAACGAGATCATGAAAACCCCCCTCCCCCCCGACCTTGGTTTCGACACCCTGGAGAGCACGAAACAGGGCGAGACCGGCGCCATCGTGAAGGTGCGCCTGAAGTACTCCGTGGACTCCGTGAACAACATGATCAAGGCCGGCAAGGTCCAACCGGCGGATGCCGCCAAGGCGTTCGACGCGGTCAAGGGGCAACCCGTGCGCACCCTCACCCTCGTGAAGGGCGAAGGCGGCTGGCAGATCACCAAGGTCGAGGGCTAGCCGCGCCAATCGAGGTGGCCCGCCGCTTGGCTTGCCGCCGATGGGGCGCCGTGACAGTCTGACTCGCTGACCGGCACCGCGCCGGGCTGGTGTTCCGAATCTGGGTTCCGCGGGAGAGGGTCGCGCGTGTTCCAGCGAGTGCTCATCGCCAACCGTGGCGAGATCGCCCTGCGAGTCCAGCGCACCTGTCGCGAGATGGGCATCGAGACCGTCGCGGTCTACTCCGACCCTGACCGGAACGCCCTGCACGTCCGCAACGCCGACTACGCCGTCCACATCGGCCCCGGCCCCGCGCAGCAGTCCTATCTCGACATCGACAAGATCATCCGAGCCGCGAAGGACACCGGCGCGGACGCGATCCACCCGGGCTACGGCTTCCTCTCCGAAAACCCGAGGTTCGCGGACGCCTGTGCCCTCGCCGGGATCACCTTCATCGGCCCTTCCGCGGACGCGATGCGCGCGCTGGGCGGCAAAATCTCCGGGCGCCGCCTCATGCAGGAGGCGGGCGTCCCCGTCGTCCCCGGCGCCGACAACATCAGCATCGACGACGTCGCCACCGCAGAGCGCGAGGCCGAGCGCATCGGCTTCCCCCTGCTCGTGAAGGCCTCGGCTGGTGGTGGTGGCCGAGGCATCCGTCTCGTCCAGCGTGCCGAGGACCTCGAGAACGCGATGCGCGCCTCCGGATCGGAGGCCTCGTCCTCGTTCGGAGACGCCACGATCTTCCTCGAAAAGTACGTCTCGCCCGCCCGCCACATCGAGGTGCAGATGATCGCGGATGCGCACGGCAACGTCCGTGCCTTCGGCGAGCGCGAGTGCTCGATCCAGCGCCGCAATCAGAAACTCGTGGAGGAGGCGCCCTCGGTTGCCGTCACCCCCGAGATCCGCAAGCGCCTGTGCGACGCCGCCGTCGCAGCGGCGAAGTCCTGCGGCTACCGCAACGCCGGCACTGTCGAGTTCCTCATGGACCGTGAGGGCAACTTCTACTTCCTGGAGGTGAACGCGCGCCTCCAGGTGGAACACCCCGTCACTGAACTCGTGTACGGCGGCGTCGACCTCGTCGCGCTGCAGTTGCGCGTCGCTGCGGGCGAGGTACTCCCCGACCTCGATGCCCCCCTGGAGCCGACCGGCTGGGCGATCGAGTGCCGCATCAACGGCGAGAACCCGTATGCGAACTTCGCCCCGTCAGTGGGCCTCATCGACTACCTCCAGGTGCCCTCGGGCCCCGGCGTCCGCTTTGACTCGATGCTCTTCCAGGGCCTCGATGTCCCCGTCTACTACGACTCCCTGCTCGGGAAGTTGATCGTCTGGGCGGAGACGCGACCTCAGGCCATCGAGCGGATGAAGCGCGCCCTGAAGGACCTCATCGTCTCCGGCGTGGACAGCAACATCCCGTTTCACCTCGCGCTCTTCGATGAGCCGGACTTCCGCTCGGGCGACTTCAGCACCTCGTGGCTGGAGTCGAAGTTCACGATGCCCACCCCGGCCGAGGACGACCCCCGGCTGGAGACCGCCCTCATCGCCGCTGCCCTCGCCGCCAGCCTGCTTGCCGGGTCATCCGAAGTCGGTGGGGCAGCAAAGGCGCCCAACCGCTGGGTGCAGGCCTCCCGCTCTCAGGCACGACGCGGCATTCGAGTCGAAGGGGGGGTGCAAGGATGGCGACGCGGCATCGCTTCTCGCTAAACGGCACCCTCCACAACGTCTCTGTCGACGAAGCCGGCGGCCGGATCACTGTGCGCATCGACGACCGCGACCCCATCGAGGTAGACGCGACGACCGAAGGCGTCCCCGGCCTGTTCTCGATCGTCCGGGACGGCCGCCCAAGCCGCGCCTACGTCACCCGGGACGGCAAGAACCTCCGCGTCATCGTGGACGGGCGCTCCTTCGTCTTCGCCCCCGGCACCGGCAACCGCGAGCGCGGTGCAGCCGGCGGTCTGGCTGACCCTCCGGGGAAGATCACCGCCCCCCTCGCCGGCGTGGTCGTCGAGGTGCGTGTGAAGGTGGGGGACCGCCTCGAGCCTCGTCAGGTCGTGGCCGTCGTCGAGGCGATGAAGATGCAGAACGAGGTTCAGGCAGCCCTGGCGGGCATTGTGACGGCTGTGAAGGCCCAGCAGGGTGAGCGCGCGGAGAAGGGTGAACTCCTCGTGGAGTATACCCCGGACGCCACCGCATAACCCTCGGCCCCTGACGCCCGCCGAGGCGTCCCGAGTCCCCACGAGGCCCTCGAAGGCCTGAGAGCCGGGCCGGTGCCGCAGGAACGCCGTCTCCGAGCGCGCGTGCTGTAGAATGTCCACCTGACGCGGCTGCCGCTGGCGCTGCACCGGAAGAGGAGCGCTTCGATCCCGAAGGAATTGCGCATCAATGAGCAGATCCGAGTCCCCCAGGCTCGGGTGATCCGGGGCGACGAACAGCTCGGGATCATGTCTGGCTGGGACGCCCTGCGCCTCGCCGAGGAATCCGGAATGGACCTCGTCGAGATTGCGCCGACGGCCTCGCCGCCCGTGGTCAAGATCATGGACTACGGCAAATTCAAGTACGAACAGGCCAAAAAGGAACGGGACGGCCGCCGCGGCTCCAAGCAGGTGGAGTTGCGCGAAGTCCGGATGAAAGTGAAGATCGACAGGCACGACCGCGACTTCAAGATCCGCACCGCCCGCAAACTCTTGCTGGAGGGCGACAAGGTCAAAGTCTCCGTCATGTTCCGGGCGCGTGAGATCACCCACCCGGAAGTCGCCCAGGCACTCCTCACGGAGTTCCACGAGGCCCTGAAAGACGTCTCCGACCTGGAGAAGTCCCCCGGACTCGAAGGGCGCTTCATGACCATGGTGCTGGACCCGAGCAAGAAGGCAGCCGCGGCTGCCCTCATCCGGGCCCGCGAAGAGAAGAAAGTCGTGGCCGTGGAGGCCACCCCGGTCGCCGCCGAGTAGGTGCGGTCGACCGAGGCCTGAGGGAGCGTTTCCGTGCCGAAGATGAAGACCCACAAGGGCACCGCGAAGCGCGTGCGCGTCACCGCCACCGGCAAGCTGATGCTCCGTACGTCCAACCCGAAGCGCGCCAAGCGTTCTCGCCCGCACATGTACGACAACCGTCGTGACTCCGTCGCGGACCCGACGCTCGTCCGCGCCCTGAAGCGCAACCTCCCGTACGCCGGCTAGCCCGGCTCAGACTCTGACCCCCAGCACGAAGGACTGACTCCATGCCTCGAACTCGTAACCGCGTCCAGACCCGCGAACGCCACCGCAAGATCTTCGAGGTCACCAAGGGCCACCGAGGCAAGAAGCGCACGAACATCAAGGTCGCCCACCAGGCGATGATGCACGCGCTGCGCTACGCCACGATCCACCGTCGCGACAAGAAGAATGACTTCCGCGAGTTGTGGATCGTCCGCATCAACGCCGCCGCCCGCCTGCACGGCCTTACCTACAGCCGCCTGATGGACGGCCTGAAGAAGGCCGGCGTCGACCTCAACCGCAAGATCCTCGCCGACCTCGCCGTCCGCGATGACGCCGCATTCGCCCAGGTCGTCGCCCAGGCTAAGACCGCCCTCGGTCAGTAGCCCCCCCACCATCGAGAGGTGTACGCGCGAGGCCGCCTTATGGGCGGCCTCAGTGTTCCCGGAGCTGCCCATGAACCGCACCCTGTTGGCCCTGACTTCGATCGCACTGGCGCTTTCGCTCGCAACCGCGTGCGACTCGAAGTCCGACACACCCGTCCCCACGTCGACATCGACGCCGTCCGCTTCCGCCTCCCCCACTCCAACGAACACCGCAACCTCGGTGGCCACAGCGAGTCCCACAGCCGCGGTTTCACCGACCGGCTACAAGGACGCGACGTACGAGGTCGCCGGGAAGCCCGTCACGTTGAAGAACGGGCTCTCCGAAGTGGAGGCCGCACCGGGCTCTGCCTCGAAGGTCACCACGCGCTACTTCGGCAATGAAGCGACCGCCGACTTCAACGGCGACGGGCTGATGGACATCGGCTTCGTGCTGACGCAAAGCCCCGGTGGCAGCGGGACGTTCTACTACGCGGTAGTCGCGCTCCGTACCGCGGATGGCTGGAGAGGCACGAACGCCGTCCTCCTGGGGGATCGGATCGCTCCGCAGTCTACCAGCGTGTCCGGGACGAAACTGGTCGTGACCTACGCCGACCGGAAGCCCGGCGAGGCGATGACGGCCCAGCCCTCTGTCGGTGTCTCGAAGACGCTCTCGATCGTGAACGGTCGCCTGACCGAGTAGTCGATTCGTTATGTCCCTTCCCCCACCGGCCTCGCCCGGTTGAGGTCGATCTCCACACCGGCCACTCGATGCCACCCGTCCGGCAGCACCGGGTGTGGCCATGCCGGATCGGGACGCCACGAGGCCCACGAGCCATCGAAGGGGTGGGCGCGGGACTCGATGGTGGCGATGAGGCGTTCGGCCTCCGCGTGGAAGAGCGCGGATTCCCACTCGTACGTGAGGCCCGAGGCGACGGCGGCGGCCAGTTGCTCGACGTCCTTGCGTGTCCAGACGAGGTCGGGTGCCATGACGAGGTCCAGGCGGTTGTCGGTGGTGTCGATGCCGATCGCGGTGCGGACGTAGCGCGACTGGATGTTCACCTTGTAGCCGCGCAGGTAGCCCTCGGGCGCGTGCCATTGAGGGCTTCGCGCGCCATCGAGGCCTGCGTAGTGGATCTCGACGGCGTGCTCGGCGGTATGCGGGATGACACGCAGGACGGGAGCGCGCGGCGTGTACGTCGCCGGCAGGGCACCGAGGTTCCCCAACTGGCCGAGGGGGATCGCGGCGGCGCGGAGGTTCACGTCGGTGAAGCGGCGGTTCTCGATCGTGACGCCCGCCGGCTGGAACAGCACCAGGTGCGCCTCGGAGTCCTCCACAACGATTTGCGGCCAGCCCTGCGCGATGCCGTCATCGTGCCCCACGAAGCGCAGGACGATCGCGTCGCCGGAGGACCATCGAGGGTGCATCGTGCCTCCGAGGGAGGGCTACGTGCGCTGCTCCGCGCCGAATTCGCGTTCGAAGCGCTTGAGGATGCGCGCCTGCTCTTTGTTCGCGTCGTCCGAGGTGAGCGTGCGGTCTGCTGCCTGGTAGCGGATCGAGAGGGCCACCGACTTCTTGCCGGCGGGCAGGCGGCCGCCCTTGAACACGTCGAACACCGAGGCGGACACCACCAGCGAGGACTGCTCGATGATCGCCTGCAGCGCGCCCGCCGTGGTCGCGTCGTCCACGACGACGGCGAGGTCCTGCGTGACGGCGGGGAAGCGGGAGAGCGACTTCGTGGCGCGGCGTCGAGGCAGGTGCGGGAGCAGCCGCGCCAGTTCGATCTCGAAGAGCAGCACGGGCTGGTCGATGCCGAAGGCGTCGAGGGTGTCCGGGTGGACCTCCCCCAGGGTGCCGAACGGCTCACCATTGGCCTCGAGGCGCGCGACGTGGCCGGGGAGCATGCCGTACTCGTCGTGGCTGGCGTAGGTCGTGGTGACGCCGAGGGCGCCCAGGGCAGCCTCCAGCGCGCCCTTCGCGTCGAAGAAGTCGAGGCGGCGCGCGGTGGCGCGGCTCCAGCGGTCGACCTCGAAGCCCGCGAGGGCGCCGGTGACCTGCTCATGCTCCTCGGGGAGCACGCGTCCCGACTCGCGCACGGGGATGAAGGCACGTGCCGCCTCGAAGATCGCGACCTGCTCGGCGCCCGCGTTGAGGTTGCGTGCGACGGTTTCGAGGATCGAGTGGCGCAGCGTCGGGCGCATCAGTTCGCGGTCGGACGACTGCGTGTTCTTCAACCGCAGCGGCCGGATGATCTCGAGGTCTTCGCGTGCGATCACGCGCTCCAGTACCGCCGTCGTCGTCAGGCTGTACGAGATGATCTCCTGGAGCCCGGCGGCCACGAGGGCGTCCGAGAGGCGTGCGCGCAGGTCGAGGATCGGCGCCGGCTCCCACGCCGGGATGCCGCCCACCATTGCCGTCGCCGGCAGCCGGTCGAACCCGGCGAGGCGCACGACCTCCTCCGCCAGATCGTCGGGGATGCTGATATCGGTTCGCCACCACGGGACGCGCACGGTGAACCCGCTGCTGGAGGCGTCGTTGGCGAGCACCTCGAAGCCGAGGGTCGTGAGGATCGTCTCGACTTCGCGCGTGGTGACGTGGAAGCCGATCACGGTGTCGAGGCGCGCGCGGGTGATGCTCACCTCGGGTGCGACATACGGCGTCGGGTAGGCGTCCACGCGGCCGGAGCGCGCGGTGCCGCCCGCCACCTCGACCAGTAACTGCGTCGCACGTTTCGAGGCCGCCAGCGCCAGTTCCGCGGAGAGGCCGCGCTCGAACCGGCCGCTCGCCTCCGACCGCAGCGCGAGGCGGGTGCCCGTGCGGCGGATGCTCACCGGGTCGAACCGCGCCGACTCCAGCAGGATCCGCGTCGTGCTCCCCGTCACCTCGGTCGCCTCGCCGCCCATCACCCCCGCGAGGGCGATCGGGCCGCGCGCGTCCGTGATCAGCAGCGTGTCCGGCGTCAGTGCCCGCTCGACGCCGTCGAGGGTGCGCAGGGTCTCGCCGGGCTTCGCCGTGCGGACGCCGACTTCGCCTGACACACGGTCGTGGTCGAACGCGTGCAGCGGCTGGCCGAGTTCGAGCATGACGTAGTTCGTCACGTCCACCACGTTGTTGATCGGACGCTGGCCCGCGGCGCGCAGCCGCGCCTGCATCCACTCCGGCGACGGGCCCACCGTCACGCCCTCGATCACCGTCGCGATGTAGCGCGCGCACAGCGCCGGGTCGTCGATGCGGACCGAGACGACCTCGGAGGCCGCGCCGCCCGACTCTGGGTACTCGCTGGCGGGCATCGAGGAGGTGCCACCGACGATGGCGGCGACTTCGCGCGCGACGCCCGTCATGCTCATCATGTCGGCGCGGTTCGGCCAGACGTGGACATCGAGGATCACGTCGCCCAGGTACTCGACCAGCGGCGTGCCCACCGGGGCGTCCGAGGGCAGCACGATGATGCCCTCGTGGTTCTGGGAGAGCCCGAGTTCCATCTCGGAGAGCACCATCCCGGCGGACTCGACGCCGCGGATCACGCCCTTCTTCAACACGGACGGCTTGCCCGAGTGCCCATCGATGACCTTCGCGCCCTCGCGCGCGAACGCGATGTGCTGGCCCACCGCGAGGTTCGGAGCGCCGCAGACGACCTGCTGCGGGGCGTCCCCGCCGAAGTCGACGGTCGCGAGGCGCAGGCGGTCGGCGTTCGGGTGCGGGGCGACCTCGAGGACGTGGCCCACGACGACGAGCGCGCGGTCCCACTCCCCGCCCACGCGGTGGATGCCGTCCACCTCGGCACTCGCCATCGTCAGGCGGTGCGCGAGGTCGTCAACGTCGAGGTCGGCGGGAAGCGAGACGTAGTCGCGCAGCCACTTGAGGGAGACGAGCATTGGTTCGGCCCCTACCTAGAACTGCGAGAGGAAACGAAGGTCGTTCGCGTGCAGGTCGCGGATGTCGGTGATGCCGAACTTCAGCATCGTGATCCGCTCGACGCCCATCCCGGCTGCGAAGCCCGTGTACCGCTCCGGGTCGTACCCCGCCGCCGCGATGATCTCCGGGTGGACCATCCCCGCGCCCATGATCTCCAGCCACCCCGCGCCTCGACACACGGGGCACGCGGGGTTGTCACCCGGGCAGGCGAAACAGTCGACGGCCAACTCGACGCCCGGCTCGACGAACGGGAAGTAGGAGTTGCGCATCAGCACGCGCCGCTCCGGCCCGAACATCTGCCGCGCGAACTCCTGCAGCGTCCCCTTGAGGTTCGCGAGGCTCAGCCCCTCGTCGATCGCGAGGAGTTCCACCTGCTCCAGCATCCACTCGTGCGTGGCGTCGGTGGCTTCGTAGCGATAGCAGCGCCCCGGCACCGCCACCCGGATCGGCGGCTCGTGGGTGTCGATGTGCCTGATCTGCATCGGGCTGGTGTGCGTCCGCAGCAGCAGCGGCTGGCGGCCGTCGATCTCTTCGTCCAGCCAGAAGGTGTCCCACATGTCGCGCGCGGGGTGGTGCTCCGGGATGCGCAGCCGCCCGAAGTTGTACTCGTCCAGTTCGACCTCGGGCCCCTCCACCGTGGCAAAGCCGAGGCGCGCGAAGATGTCGAGGATCTCCCGCCGCACCTGCGTCACGGGGTGCAGCCGGCCCCGGCGCAGCGGCCGTCCCGGCAGCGTGACATCGAGCGAGTCCGCCGCGGAAGCCGCCAGCGAGGCCGCCTTCAGCGCCTCCCGCCGCTCCGCCAGCGCCCCCTCGAGCGCCGCCTTTGCGAGGTTGGCTGCGGCCCCCACGGCCTTCCGCTCCTCCGCCGGCAGCGTCCCCAGGCTCCGCAGCACCGCCGTCAGCGCGCCAGCCTTCCCGAACACCCCACTCGCCCACGCGTCGAGGGCACCAGCATCCGAAGCCCCGCCCAGCGACGCCCGCGCCTCAGCCTCGATCTTCGTGATGTCGTCGATGGCGGTCATGAGGGAGGAGTTTAGCGGGAGGCGGGGTTAGGCGAGAGAGCAGTTCTATTGCCGCTTTAGCAGTTGGCCTACGAGATCCCCGAGCGGGCCTCCAAGGGGAACATCGTGCGTGCCCGGGGAGTCGTCTGTCTGAATGTTGCCGCGAAATGCTCGGGTAAAGAAGGTGATCGCGAGCGCCTGCTGCTGGTCGGGTGGGAGGTCTGCCACGAACGGGAAGAACACGGCCAACTCATTGGCTAGCTGCCGGGCGGCCTGTTCGCGCTTCCGATGATGCCCTGATTGTCGGGCAGCATAAGCCGCTCCACCGACGAGGAGCGCTAGCAGGATGGTCCGCGACGAGTTGTTGCCGACGACCTCCCAGAAGCCTGAGTACGTGCGGTGCGTCTGTTGAAAAGCCTCACCAAGGAATAGAGCGAACACCAACGCCGCCGTGATGATCAGTGTCCAGACTGCCCCGTTTCGGAATTGGTTGGCGAGGCGTTCTTGTGCTCTTGCCTCGTTGTCGAAGGCCTCGTAGACGGCAGATGCAGCACTTGTGCCGAGCACCTTGCGAGCTCGCCCGAGGAGACCGGTAGCGTCTTCACTGAGTGCCCGATGCAACACCTCGAACTCCGTGCGACGACTTTCCGTGTCGTCTTTGCTCTTGTCAGAAAGCTTCGTCAACTCGTCATTGAAACGCCGTTCTCGATCGACGCGGTCGTTCGTTTCCGTCTCGGTCATGGCGGAGCGCACGGTATCGAGTTGCTTTTCGAGTTCGGCCACTGCCTCTTCGAGCGTCTCGCGATCCTCGTTCGCCTTCTCGATGGCCGCGTCAACAACCGCGACCGCCTCCGTTGTCCGCGTATCCACTGCGCTCATGGAGGAATTCATTGCAATACGGGCGGCTGCGAGCGACTCTTCCACGCGCGTTGCGACTTCCGCGCTGAACTGACCTAGCTTCGTCTCGACATACTCCTCGACCTCTGTCGTTGCCCCTGAAGCTTCGCTCTTGACCTCGGCGAGCTGGGTTAGTAGCTCAGCAACGGCAGCCTCCTTCTCCGTGGCATACTCGTTGCGTACAACCTCAATCGCCGCCTTTAGAGCGCCAACCTCGTTGCCCAGCGTCTTCTGAGCATTCTGTCCGGCAGTCACACCCGTCCGTGCCGTCCGGCGTAGGCGACGAATCGCCTCCCCCAATCCCCGTTCTTCATCAACAACGACCGGGAGGCCGACCGCGATCTCAACGATCATCGCGACGCTCTTCAGCACTTCGTCGAGGAGTTCAACAGATTGGCTTTCTCGGAACTGGGTCAGGAAGGCCGCCGCCGCCTGAGCCTGTCGTAGGATGTCGTCTGCTGTCGACTGGGGGATTAGGAACGCAGGGCTCAGCGAGACCCGGAGATGGATCGCTTCAAGGGCGGTTCGAGCCTCGGAGAAGTCCGGCCTACGTTCAGCGGGGATCGCGGCGTCGGAGAATCCGATTCGGTCGGAGACGACCTGGAGTTGTTCCAGAATCTCGGGCTTTTGTGCATGGGTGCTCAAATAGGACATACCGTCTCCCAGATTGTCTTATAGCACAGACGTTCCATGCCCGGGCCGTAACATCCTGACATTCGACCTCCAGCTCAGAGGAGCGATCCCCATGCCAATCCGAGGCTACGTACTCATCGAGACCGGCGTGGGGCAGACGCGCGCTGTCGCGGACGCCATCCGAGGCGGCCGGAGCGCGAACGCCTCGGTCACCGGGGTGGACACTGTCACTGGGCCATACGACGTCATCGTCACGCTGGAAGCCGAGGACCTGAACCGCCTCGGCAAGGCGATCACGGAAGACATCGCCACCACGCCGGGCGTCTCCCGCACCACCACCTGCCTCAGCGTCGACCTGTCGTAAGGCCCTCGGGCGTCACGGACAGCAAGAAGCCCGCTTCACAGCGGGCTTCTCGACTGTCAGGTGAGGAGCAGGGGGCTAGTTGCGGCCCTTGCCCTTGCCCTGGCTGTTGCCATGGCCGTTGCCGTGGTTCTCGCCGCTCTTCCCGCGGGAGTCGCTCGAACGGTTCGACTCATCGTCGCCGTCGTGGTCGTCCTCGTGGTCACGGTCGTCGTCCTGGTGGTCGACGTTGGCGCGGATGTCACCACCGCGGGCTGCGGTAGAGACACACTGGCCCTGGTTGCGGAAGAGGAAGGCCAACCAGCCGCCCTTCTTGCACGCGTCCTTGTCGTCCTTGTTGGCGTGGTCACCGTCGTCATCGTCATCGTCGCCACTCGTGGCGGCCTTGACGGTGATGTTGACCGTGCCGGTGGCCGTCAGGCCAGCCGCGTCACGGACGACGTAGGTGAACGAGTCGCTACCGAGGTAGGCCGCCACCGGGGTGTACGTGACCGTACCGGTCGCGTTGACCACGGCCGTGCCATGCGCCGGGCTCGTCACCGAGACCAGGGCCAGGGTGTCGCCGCTATTCGCGTCGGTGTCGTTCGCGAGGACTGTGATCGTCTTCGCGGTGTCCACCTTCACCGACACCGTGTCGTTCACCGCGACCGGTGGGACGTTCGTGCCAGCGGGGACGACCGTGACCGTCACCGTACCGGTGGCCGTGGCGCTCTGACCGTCCGACACCACGTAGGTGAAGCTGTCAGCCCCGACGTAGCCGGTGGCCGGCGTGTAGAGCACGTTCGCGCCGTTGATCGAGGTGGTCCCGTGGGCACCCGGTGTCGCAGAGACGAGCGTCAACGTGTTGCCGTCGGCGTCCGTGTCGTTCGTCAGCACCGCGATCGAGGTGGCCCCGATCACGAAGCTGTTCACATCGGCGACCGCGACCGGAGCGTCGTTCACCGGGGTGACCGTCACCGCGACGGTCGCGGTGGCAGTGCCGCCGTTGCCGTCACTGATCGTGTAGCCGAACGAGTCGGCCCCGCTGTAGTTGGCGGCGGGGACGTACGTGAGCGAAACGCCCAGGTTTGAGATCAACGACCCGTGGGCCGGCTGCGTGAAGCCGCTGATCGTGAGGGTGTTGCTGTCCGCGTCCGTGTCGTTGGTGAGCACGGTCAAGATCGTCGAGGTGTCCTCGACGACGGTCATTACGTCCGCATTCGCTACGGGAGCGGTGTTCGCGGTTTGCGCGTACGCAGTTCCGCCGAGGAGCAGCGCGCCCACGACGCCCGCAGTTGCGAACAGGCTCGTGCTGCCCTTGCGGAAGATGCCGCGGGTTCTCGCCTGTGGTGTATTCGATGTCATGGTTCGTCCCATCCAGGGCCGGAATAGCTGCCCTGTACCCAGAACGTCCTCGGGCAGACTCCGTTCGTCCGGAGCCCCGAAGTCAGATTCAACTGAGGGCAAAGAACGCCTGATTCCGGGAGATCTGTCGGTGAATTGTTCAGGTCGATAGGCGATTGCAAGGTCTGACCCGGTGTCGTTACTCAACCTCGCGTAGTGCTCGGGCATGCTCTGAGTGTTCGAAAAACGCGTCGACGAATGGAGACTCCGCATGGGTCTGTTACTCATCCTTCTGGTTCTGCTGCTCCTATTCGGTGGTGGTGCCTGGGCACTCACCTCGAACCTCCTGTTGGTCGTACTCGTGGTGGTCGTCGTGGCGGCCGTTGCGGGCGTCGGCGGCCGAGGGCGCTACTGGGGCGGCGGCACACGCTGATCGACCTCCGGTAGACCGGGGCACCAACAAAGGCGCCTTCACTCCCTCGCAGGAATGAAGGCGCTTTTGACTGAGGTCGAGGAGGCTCGACTCCCCGATCTCGGACACGTCGGATGGTGCGGTCGCTGGCCACGCCTGCGCCCACACGAGAAGCCCGCCTGGGACGGCGGGCTTCCGCGTGGGGACTGTGGGACGCCCTCGAGCGTCGCGGGCTAGCGCAGCGGCGAACCGTGGATCAGCATCGGCTGGCGGTGGACCGCCTCGGTCGAGGCAACGAAGCCAGCGGCCAGGCTGAGCAGGCCCATAGTGAAGTGCATGATGTGGACGGCGTTGTTCACCGGCATGTCCATGCGGCCCCAGAAGTCCGGGCTCGCCATGTTCAGCGCGAACGCGACCATGAACGCCACGCCCGTGAGCAGCGTCGCGGCGGCCCTCGTGCGGCCCGAGAGCCCGAAGCCGATACCGATCGTCACCAGGCCCGCCACTGCGTGGACCGCGCCGTGCATCGGCGTCATCGCGAGGACGGCGTCCGGCCGACTCCCCACGAGGTTCGAGTCCACGTAGGCGAGGCCGCCCATGACGACCATCGCCACGCCACTCAGGATCATCCACCACTTGGCGATATCGCCTCGGTGCATGCTGTTGTGCATCTGTGAATCCTCTCGTGGGCGCCTCGATTGCCGCACTCCGCGGTCGGGCGTCACTACAGGTCGAATCTACCCGCCGCCGCATCGCGCTCGCGGTACCGAACCCTCGCCCAGCGTTACGGACGAGTGACGAAGTGCCCCCTTGGCCCTCGATGGCAGGCGAGGCAGGGCGCTACCGTGGTCACGGGCCACCGAGCGCCCTCCGGAGGTATCGATGCCCAAGACCCAGAAAGAGATCGACCAGGACGTACAGCGAGGCCTGGACGACGAGGCCCTCCAGACGCCCGTCGAATCGCGCCGCGTCACGGCCGTCGTCGCGTTCAACAACGCTGACTTCCAGCAGTGGTGTACGGACAACGGCAAGAACGCCCGCGACCGCAATCTGCTGATGGTTACGGCGGCCTCGACCCGCGGCCTGAAGGACGCCCACCTCGAAGTCACTCCCCGAGGCATGTGGCGCGCTGATATCCATGTGCTGATGCAGGCGCTCGTCCCGCTGCTCGACAAGCCCTCGCAGCGCCGCCTCGCCACGATGGGCTGGGGCCAGCCGGTCCCCTAGCGCCTTCGAACGCCCTTCTCCCACTGGCAACGCAAAGGGCCTCGCACTTGTGAGTACGAGGCCCTGAACGCAGATCCCTGAAGAGGCTCGAGTGCCACCTCAGAGGTACTACTTCACCCAGGTGATGACTGACTCGCCAGTCGAGCTCACCGCCGAGACGCCAATGTTTCCGCCGGGGCGACACGGCTGCAGCGGCCCGTACTGACGCTCGCCGCCCGGCACCTCGATCGGCGTGCCCGTCAGGACACCACCGCAGTCGCGCTGGTAGACGCGGAACCCCGTCACGGCGGAGACCGAGTCCCACATCACCGTGACGCGCCCTCGCTCACCCTCGCCGGCCGGGACGGTCGTCATCAAGTCGGGCAGCGAGCCCGTCAGACGTACGTTGGTCGGCGCCGGCGGACCCACAACCGGAACGCTCGTACCGGCCGTGAACGTTGTCGTCTGGCCGTTCACCGTGACCGAGTACTGCCGCCCGACGATGAAGTCGCCGCTCAGTGCCACGCGGTTCGTCACGATGCCGTAGATGGCGGTGCAGGGCGTCAGCGTCTGCGGCATCCGGTTGAGCACCGTCACGGTGAACGTGTCACCTGAGCGCGTCACGTCGACACGCTCGAACTTCGCGCAGCCGTTCGGCAACCCGGAGCGCACCACGGCGACATAGGTCGAGGTGCCTGTGTCACCGCGTGCGATTTCCACCTGCTCGATCGGTGCGAGCGACAGCC
The DNA here is from genome assembly GCA_945865925.1 of Dehalococcoides mccartyi. Taxonomy (GTDB): domain Bacteria; phylum Chloroflexota; class Dehalococcoidia; order UBA2979; family UBA2979; genus SURF-43. Next base: position 212,710 of record CAMBFG010000001.1, on the reverse strand, counting down.
CGTCTGTCCTCGGTCCGTCCGCGCAACGTACGAAGAACCCGGTGCCAGCCGCCAGCGAGGGCAGCGCAGCCGCGAATGGCGCGTTCACGAACGTCGGTGCCGCCGTCACGAAGACGAGCCACTGCCCGCCCACCGTGACCGCCAGCACCGTCGGCGTACACCCAGCCGAGGTCAGCCCCGCCGACAGCTCCGAGGGCGTCACTGCTCTCGACGTTTGCAGCAGTGCGACCTCACCCGGCTTCGGCGCCGTGCCTACGAACGGTGGGGCCTGGACTGGCGGCACCGGCGCGACCTGCGCCTCCGCCCGGTGTGGCGCGATCAGCGCGATGCTCAGCATCACTGCCGCCAGAGCAGCGAACCAGCCGGCCAGCCACCTCGAAGATGTGTGTGTCATCGGAACCTCCGCGCTTGAAACCGAACATCAGGACACGCCGTGATGTCCGTATTCATGCAGGGGAGACGTCGAGACGGGCCTCGCGGTTCCCGATCACCCTCGACGACGGATTCGGGTGGGGGTGCCTACGTCAGCGGCAGTCGCATCACGAACCGGCAGCCGCCGTCTTCGGGGTACTCCGCGAACAGGTGACCGCCATGCTGCTCAACGACCTCGCGGCTGATGTACAGCCCGAGGCCCAGGCCCTGCTTGTGGACCGGCGAGTCCGCCTGAAAGAACCGGTCAAAGATCATTTCGCGCTGCTCCGGCGTTACGCCGTACCCGAAGTCACGCACGGCGACCTGCGCCCAGGACGTGCCACCGTCCTCCACCACGTCCACTCGCACCTCGACCGGGCTGCCCGGTGCGCTGTACTTCACCGCGTTGTCGATGAGGTTCGCGAGCACCTGCTCCAACCGGAGCGCGTCGAAGCGGCACATCGCGCTGCCTCGGCCGCTGACGCTCAAGGGGTGCAGCTCGTACCGCCCAGCAGCCGAGCCGACGACGCCATAGACGAACGCCACGATGTCGGCCTGTTCCAGTTCGAGCGGCAACTGGCCAGTCTCGAACCGTGACATATCCAACAACTGCGCGACGAGGCTCGCCAGTTTCTTCACACCGATGATCGATTCGGCCAGCGCGCGATCAACACTCGCCGAAGCACCCTCCTGCGCGATCCGACGCGCGACGAGTTGGATGTTCCCGAGCGCGGTCGTCAGAGGCGTCTTCAACTCGTGCGCCGCGATGGCGATGAAGTCCTCGCGTAGACGCAGGGCTTGCTCGGCCGCCTCACGCGCTTCCTGCGCCGTCACCAGCGCCCGCCCGAGTTCGTCCTCGGCCCGCTCGCGCGCCGCGATCTCGGCCTCCAGCCAGCGCGAGCGCTGCTGCAACTCCACGACGAGGCGGTCGCGGCTCTCTTCGTCCGACAGCTGGAGGAAACTTTCGCCGGGGATGACTTGCCCGTGCGTCAGGCAGACGTCGCGGATCAGCGTGTCGTCGCGGGCGTCCGCCATCAGGTCGAGCGAATACGCACAGAACAGCACGAACGGGTACCGCACCTGCAGGCCGTTCCACAACGCCTCGAGGGCGAGCGCAGCATCGCCGCGGCCGTCGGCCACCAGCAGCGCCACCATCTCGCCGAAGGCCCGGACCCGTCGCCCGTTCGCGCCCGCCACTTCGAGGAGCGGCAGGATCGCCTGCTCGAATCGGTGGGCGTCGGGCATGCCATCGACCATGAACTGCGACAGCACTTCCGCGGCGTCCAGCGCTGCGTAGGCACCAGAGTGCCTCAGGGCGACGAGGTCGAGCCCTGCGTCATGCATCCGGAGCTCGAGGGTCGCGCGATGGGCCTCGGTGGCGATGACCACTGCCGCGCCCCCGTTCGCCATCGAGTCGCGGATGAACGCCAGAAGGTGATCGCTGAGCACGGCGTCCGATTCGTAGAAATGGACGACGTGCGGAGCGATCAGGTCGGGAGGACTCACGAGCACAGGGGTAGAGGGTGAGTAGGGACGACCCTCGGAGCTCGGCTGCATGCGTGCGATCCGATCCCTGAATCCCCACCTACCTGGATCAGACACTACGACACTCACGACCTGCATCCAACGACAAAACGCCCCATTCTGAGGTTCGCTACACCTTTGCAATCTCGACTGGCCGGCCTCAGAACGCGGGTGCCCCGTCTATGGCGGGTGCTCCCAAGGCTCATGCATACCAGCGCAACCGCGGCCTGCGAGAGCGGAGGGCTAACGACTCGGCGGTGGTATTGGCGTTTCGCGGTCGAGGAGGATGACCTCGCACTCGCCGCCAGCGGGGATCTCCTCGATGTCCTCGGGGCAGACGGCGTACGCGTTCGCGAACGCCATCGAGGTCAGCACGCCGGAGCCCTGCGGCCCGGTGAGGCGCACCGTCCAGCCCTCGGACGTCTGCTCCGCGATCGCCCGTGCGTAGAAGCGCCGGCCATCGGTGTTGCGGATGCGGTCGAGCGCGACCCCACGCACTCGAGGCCGCTCCCACGCGGAGGCATCGTGCTGCAGGCGGCCCGCCATCTTGAACAACGCGGGCCGTCCAAACAACTCGAACGTCACCATCGCGCTCACAGGATTCCCCGGGAGGCCGAGGTGCGGCACGCGCTGTCCGTCCGGACGTCGGAACACCCCGAACGCGAGTGGCTTCCCCGGCTTCATCCGTACCGTCCAGAAGCCGACCTCGCCTTCCTGAGCGAGCACCGTCTTCACCACATCGAAGTCCCCGCGTGACACTCCGGCGCTGGTCACGAGCAGGTCGGCGTCCGCGAGCCCCTCGTGGATCCGCGCGGTGAGGGCCTCAACGGTGTCCCGTGCGACATCGAGGATGCGCGCCTCGCCGCCGAACGCGCGCACCTGCGCTGCGAGGCTGAAGGCGTTTGCGTCGTAGATCATCCCCGGCCGCATCGGCTCGCCGGGCCGCAGCAGTTCGTCGCCCGTCGACAGGATCGCCACCACCGGCCGTCGATGTACGCGCACCGTCGCGAGGCCCAGCGAAGCGAGTACGCCCACCTGTGCTGCGCCCAGCACCGTCCCGCGCGGCAGTACCAGTTCCCCCGTGCGCACATCCTCGCCTGCCACGCGGACGTTCGCGCCCGGTTGTGCTGCCACATCGATGCGCACGACCTCCCGAGGCGACTCCTGCCAAGCGCCCACCTCACGAGCGGACTCACGTGTCGCCCAGTCGTACTCGTCGGTCTCTTCAAACGGGACGACGGTGTCGGCGCCATCCGGGATCGGTGCGCCGGTCATGATGCGCACTGCCTCGCCAGCCTCCACACGCCCCTCGAAGACCGTCCCCGCCGCGAGGTACCCCGTCACCCGCAACGTCCGAGGCGTTTCGTACGTCGCGCCCGTTGTGTCCTCGCTGCGGACGGCGTAGCCGTCCATCCCCGTGTTTGCGAGCGGTGGGATGTTGAACCCCGCGCGCACGTCCTCGGCGAGCACGAGGCCCAGCGCCTCAAGCAGCGGCGTCTCGACGCTCGGCAGTACCTCCATGACATCGAGGATCCGCGTGCGCGCCTCTTCCACGCTCATCATGGAGGCGGGCAGGATGTCGCGATCGCCGGTCCTGGTGGCGGAGTAGGTCGGTTCGTCAGCCATGCGCCGATCCTATGCCCGTACTGCCCCGTAGTGCATGACGAAGAAGCGGCCGCTCATGCGAGAATCCGAGGCATGCCGGACACCTCCCCAGCCCCGCTCGCCCACCTCGTACGGATCGCCGGGGCACCGGGCTCCGGCAAGACGCTCCTTGTCACCGCGCTGACCGAGGCGTTCCGGGCGCGCGGTATCCGCACGGCCTCCGCCGAACGGCGACCGGACGGCGCCACCGTCTTCGTGATGCCGAACAGCGGACGCGCCACCCTCGACCGCCCGCTGACGCTCAACGAGTTGCCGGGTCTGCTGCGCTCGCTCGACCCGTCCGCCCGCCTCCTGCTTGCCGAGGGCTACCCGGCGCCCGAGGACGGCCTGCTGCCGCCGACCGTGGAGGTGCTGATGTGGGGTGTTGGCCCATCGACCCCACCCGCGGCGCTCGTTGCGAGCGTCGACGGTGCGGCGCTGCTCCGGCAGTTCCAGCGCACCGGGCCGAAGGATGCAGGCCTTGCCGCAGAGGTCGCGAGCGCCATCCAGCAGCGTGTCCTGGGCGAGATGCCGGGCACGAAGACGCCCGAGGGAGCTCCCTCGGGCGTGACAGGTGTGCTCCGCCGTTGGTTCCGGCGCGGCTAGATCACCACCTCGAAACCCGCGAACTGGCCAGCGGGCTCCTCCCAGCGGTAGATGACGTCCTCGACGCGCGACCATCGAGGGCCCTCGCGCATCCGCTCCACGAACTGACGCAGCGAAGACTCGTCGCCCTCGCCCACCACCTCGACGCGCCCGTCCGCGAGGTTCTTCGCGTAGCCGGTGACGCCGAGGAGTGTCGCCTCGTCCGCGCAGAAGGCGCGGTAGCCCACGCCCTGCACTCGCCCCTTGGCGAACGCGACGATCTGGCGCTGTTTCCCCGCTGGCATCGACTACCCCCTCGGCTCGAGCACACGGGCTGGGTTCCCTGCCACCGTCGCTCCGTCCGCGACATCCTTCGTGACAACGGCACCCGCACCGACCGTCGCACCTCGTCCGATGGTCCGGCCGGGCAGGACGACCACCCCAGCCCCGATCGATGAGGCCTCGAGGCACGTCACTGTTCCGGGGAAGGTGACGCCAGGACCGATACTCACGCCGGCTTCGAGGCGTACGTCATGGTCGAGGCTGGCGTTCGCGTTGACGATGCAGAAATCACCAATCGAGGCGTCTACATGGATGGTCGCCCCGTGCATCACGATCACGCCGCGCCCGAGCGACGCCGAGGGCGACACCCAGGCGCCCGGATGTACGACGGTCGGTAGGTTGCCACCCGCTTCGAGGATCGCGCGACCAATCTCCAACCGGCGCTGAGTGCTGCCCATCGCGACAAGGAATGACGTACCGCCGGGCTGCGCCCGCCAGTCGTCCGGTGTCCCCACGATTGGTATGCCGGAGCGTTCGGTCATGCCCTCGGGGGCGGAATCGTCGAGGACCGCTGAGACTGCGAAGCCAGCAGCGACCGCTGCGTCGAGTGCCACGCGACCCTGCCCACCCCACGACATGATCACCACCAGATTGGTGACCATCGCTAGCCTCGCAATACGGACTGCACGGTGCGAGCGACAAGGTCTTCCGGCACGTCGCCTCGGACGGTGGCGAGCCCCGGCCCTTCGAGGAGCACGAAGCGCATGCGGCCTTGCTCGACTTTCTTGTCGCGCTTCATCGCATCGAGGACGGCCGTCACGTTCACGCCCGGAGCAGCCGTCGGCAGTCCGAACGCGCGCAGCAGGTCGGCCTGGCGGTCCAGCAGCGCCTGGTCCATCGTGCCGAGTTCCACGCCGAGGCGCCCCGCGGCCATCATGCCGACCGACACCGCCTCGCCGTGCATGTACTCGGTGTAGCCCGTCGCCTGCTCGATGCCGTGTCCAACGGTGTGGCCGTAATTGAGGATCGCGCGGATACCGCGCTCCTCCGGGTCACTCGAGACGATCAGCGCCTTCACCCGCGATGAGCGACCGACCACTTCGGCCACCAGGTCGAGGTCTGGCGCGGGCGATGCGATGCGTGCCGACTCCCGCTCCAGCAGCGCAAGCAGCGTCGGGTCGAGGATCAGTCCATGCTTGATCACTTCCGCGAACCCCTCGATGTAGGAGCGGCGCGGCAGCGTACGCAGTGTCTCGATGTCCGAGATCACGGCTGCCGGTTGGTGGAACGCGCCCACGAGGTTCTTTCCCGCCGGCAGGTCGACCGCGACCTTCCCACCGATCGCCGCGTCGTTCATCGCGAGTACCGAGGTCGGCAACTGCACGACCGGCATCCCGCGCAGGTACGTCGCCGCGACGTACCCCGCGAGGTCGCCGACGACGCCGCCGCCCAACGCCAGGATCACGTCACGGCGCTCGGCGCGTTCGCTCGCGAGCCAGGCGTACAACTCGCTCGCCGTACGCTGCGACTTGGAGGCCTCGCCGGCGGGGATCACATACGAAGCGCCTGCGATCCCTGCAGTGTCGAGGGCTTCCGCGACAGCGCGACCATGCGCGTCGATCACGGACGTGTCTGAGATCAGGAACACGCGCCGCCCCTCGAGGCCAACCTGGCGCAGCCGATCGGGTAGCCGTCGCAGTTCGCCCTGGCCAACCCAGATCGGATAGCGCTCTGTTCCGGTGTCCACGAGCGCGGCAGGCCCTCGCGCCGGCTCCTCCAGCCCCAACCGCTCGAGGCGGCGCGGCTTGGCGAGGAGCGAAGCACCATCGGTCGTCCAGGCGCGCAGGATCCGTGCCACGGCCGCGTCGCACGTCTGCTCACGCTGGGCCGGTGCGCCCTGCACGGGCACCCACACGTCCGCGTGGTTGTAGGTCGGCCGCCGTTCGGCATCGAGCCGTGCGAGGTTCACCTCCAGGTCACCATCGACGAGCGGGCGTGGCGTCGTGTCGGCACGGAGGCGGCGTGCGATCTCCGTAGGCGTGGCATCCAGGAAGCAGATCAGCCCGCGCTCTCCGAGCGCCCGTCGGTTCGCGCCGCGCTGGAACGCGCCCCCACCCGTCGCGATGATCACCGACTCCTGCTTCGTCGCCTCCACGACGGCGCGCGCCTCGATGTCACGGAACGCGGGCTCACCACGCGCCGTGATGATCTCGGCGGGTGTCTTGCCATCGCGCGCGGTGACGAGGTCGTCCGTGTCGACGTACGACCAGCCGAGGCGTTGTGCGAGTGCCTTGCCCACGGTGCTCTTGCCGACGCCGGACAGCCCGACCAGCACGATTTGCTTGGGCGCTGGCGACACGGATGTCGTCGTCACGAGCGCGGCTCCCGGGGGCCAACGGTCGCCTCGAAGGCCTCGAAGTTGCGCCGCAGTTCAGCCACGTGGTCGCCACCAAACTTCTCGAGGACGGCCTCGGCTAGCACGATCGCCAGCATCGCTTCGCCGATGACCCCGGCGGCCGGCACGACCGCGACGTCCGAACGCTCGTAGAACGACTGTGTCTCTTCGCCTGTGAGCAGGTCAGCGGTCTGCATGCGCTGGGGGATCGTCGCGATCGGCTTGATGAAGCCACGCACCACGATCTCCTCGCCGTTCGTCATGCCCGCTTCGATGCCGCCCGCGCGGTTCGAGGCGCGTTCCCACTTCCGACGTTCCCAGGCGGACTGCGGCAGGATCACGTCCTGCACCAGCGAGCCGCGCTTCTCCACGTTCTGCACGCCGTCGCCGATCTCTACCGCCTTCACGGCGTTGATCGACATGAACGCCTGCGCGATCCGCCCGTCCAACTTCCGGTCCCAGTGCACGTGACTGCCGAGGCCGAACGGCACACCGGAGGCGCGCACTTCGAAGATGCCGCCGATGGTGTCCAGGGCTTCCTTGGTCGCGTCGATCTCCTCGATCATCCGCTGGGCGGCGATGGGGTCGGCGCAGCGTACGGGCGATGCCTCGACGGCCGCCCAGTCCACCCGATCGCCGACGTTCGCGTGGACCGGCCCAACCGACACGGTGTGCGACCGCACCTCGATGCCCACGGTGCGCACGAGGGCGCGCGCGATCGCGCCGACGGCCACACGTGCCGCCGTTTCACGCGCGCTCGACCGCTCGAGGATCGGGCGGACGTCGTCGAACCCGTACTTCTGGGTGCCCGCGAGGTCGGCGTGGCCGGGACGCAGCAACGTCACCCGCTCCACGTCCTCGTCGATGGTGCCGGGGGACATACGGACCTGCCAGTTGGCGTTGAGGTGGTCCTTGTTCACGATGTGCAGCCCGATGGGCGAGCCCATGCTCAAGCCGTGCCGGACACCCGTGATGATCTCGGCGAAGTCGGACTCGATCTGCTGGCGCTTGCCGCGGCCATAGCCTGCCTGCCGTCGCTTCAGGTCAGCAGCGATCTGCGCCTCGCTGACCTCGAGGCCGGCGGGGACACCTTCCACGATCATCAGCAGGCCCTTGCCGTGGGACTCCCCGGCCGTGAGCCAGCGGAACTGAGTCATGCGTCACCGTCTTTCTCGCGCTGCGCCCGAAGCGCTGCCTCCGCCGCTCGCACCGCTTCTGCCGGATCAATCGCCGGCGCGAGGATCACCGCGCCGGCGTCCGGGTCGACCGGGCTGCCGGGTGCGACCTCGTGCGTCTCCCACTCCGCCAGCATCGCGATGTGGTCGTTGCCGTCCCAGTCGGCGTCTGCCGCCTGGTCGCGCGTCACGCGCGTCGTGAGCAGGCACTGCGAGGTCACACCACCGTCCGGGCGACGGAACTCGGTCAGCACGTCCACCTGAGCGTGGCCGAAGGAGACGTGCGGCATTTCATACATCAACCGCTCCACCATGCGCACGGCGGCGCGGCGGGCGACTTCCTGGGCACCCGCGGCCTCGACCCGTTGGCCCTCGACGACCCGGACGTCCGGTTCGGCGAGGAGCGAGACGCGAATGCGCTCTCGGTCGGCGGCGACGACGGCTGCTGTGTGCAGCGCGCGCCAGTCGGCCGGCGGTGTCCGGCGGGGCGGGCGGCCGTTCCGCCAAGCCTCGAACGTCTGGTCCAGGAGGGCGTGCAGCGCCTGGTTGTCCCCGGCGGCAATCGTCCGTCGCCACGCGCGCGCGGCGAAGCGCGCCTGGATCACCATGATCCCGACGATGATGAACGTGACGAGGCACGCGACGATCCCAAGCCCGAGGCCCATCAGCGGTCCCCCTCTGCCCCTATGGTCCGCGCCGGTCGAGGCTTACCCATCTTCTGGCCCGCCCACCGCTCCCGTCGAGCCTGCTCCCGCGGAGCGGGCGGCGAGCGCCTCACGGGCAGCCTCGAACATCACATCGATGGGCGGCGGAGCGCCTGTCCAGAGCCGGAACGCCTCGGCCCCCTGATGCACCAGCATGGCGAGGCCGCCGACTGGCCGCGCGCCTGCCTCGGCGGCGGCCCGCAGGAACGGCGTCTCCTCTGGCACGTAGACGAGGTCGAACGCGACCTGACCGGGGTGCATCAGTTCCGCCGGCACCGGGTTCGCCCGCTCATCTGGCCCGTGGCGCATCCCGAGGCTCGTCGACTGCACGATGATCCGCGCCCGGTTCGCCGCCCCTCGGAAGGTCGCGTCGGCGATATCCAGCGGCGCGTACCGCAGGTCGAGGTCTTCCCCGCCGAGCGAGGCGAGCGCTGCGGCGCGCCCCGGCGTCCGGTTGGCGATGACGACGCGCGCTGCCCCGGCATGCCGCATCGCCACCACGACCGCCCGGGCCGCACCGCCAGCCCCGATCAGCAGCACCTCGGCCCCGCGCACCTCGACCTCGGCGGACTCGAGGGCGCGCAGGATGCCGGTCACGTCGGTGTTCGTCGCTTCTAGCAGCCCGTTGCGGTGCACGATCGTGTTGAGGGCGCCGACGCGCTCCGCCAACGCGTCCGGCCGGTCGACGAGGCGCATCGCCTCGACCTTGTGGGGGACGGTCACGTTCGCGCCCATGAGGTCTCCAGAGCGCAGCCGTTCGACGGCGATCCGCAGATCCTCCGGCGACGTGTCCCAGGCCTCGTAGCGCGCGTCGATCGCACACGCGTCCAGCGCCGCCTGCTGGAAGGCGGGGGAGATCGAGTGTGCGACGGGGTGCCCCAGGAGTGCGATCCGCTTCGTCATGCCGCTAGCCTACTGCGCGCCTCAGTTGGGGGTCAGCGCGCGCATTGCGAGGTACGGAAGAGCGCCACGTTCTCGTTGTGTTGATCTAGGGTGGTCGCGAAGAGGTGCTTCCGGTCGCACGACGGCGCAGCGACGAAATAGAGGTAGTCCACCGCCGCTGGCCGCACCGCGGCCTCGATGGCGCCCAGGCCGGGGTTGGCGATCGGCCCCGGCGGGAGGCCCGGGGACAGGTAGGTGTTGTACGGCGAGTCGATCCGCAGGTCGTCCGGCGTCAGCATCTGCTTCCAGTACCCCGACTCCGCGATGCTCGCCGCGCCTCGAGGCCCGCGCGTCAGGGCGAACTGCACTGTTGGGTCGGCCTGCAGGCCGATGCCGGCGCGCAGCCGGTTCCGGAACACCGCCGCCACCGTCGGGCGCTCCTCTGCGAACGCCGTCTCGCGCTCCACGATCGAGGCCAGCGCCAGCACCTCGTGCAGCGACAGCCCGCTCGCATTCGCTTCCGCGGCCAGCGGCAGCACCCGTTCGGCGAAGGTGTCCAGCATGATCTGGACCAGGGCCTCGGCGGTCGTCGTGCGATCGATGTCGTACGAGGCGGGGAAGAGGTAGCCCGTCAGGTCGGCACCTGGCGGCCGCTGCGCCAGGAACGCCTCCGGCCGCGGCTTCGCGACGGCCGCGGCCCACTCCTCTGGGGTGGCGAGGCCTTCGTGCACGACCAGCGCGCCGATCTCCTCCACGCGCAGCCCCTCGCGGATCGTCACCCGCTGCACGCCGTTCGGGCCACCGCGGAGGATGCGTAGCACCTCGGCAGGGCCCGAGGCCGTGCGGAACTGGTAGCGCCCTGCCTGCAGGTCGGAACCTTCACCCGTCAGCCGCATCAGCACCCGAAGCGCTCCGGCGTCCGAGATCGCCCCGGCAACATCGAGGGCCTCGACGATCTGCGCCGCACTCGCCCCGCTCGGGATCGTCACACGCACGATCGTCTGGTCGGTGGAGGCTCCCGCGCGCTCCTGGCCGGCGAGCGCACGAGCGACCACGCCGGGCGTGCTGCGCCACGCGAACGCGATCATCACCGTGATCGCCACCGCCAGCAGGGCCAGTTGGGCATCGGCTCGCCGCAGACTCACGCGCGCCCCGCGTCTCGTGCCTCGGACCGCCGCCGTGCGAGGAACTGTTCAAGGATCAGCGCCGCCGCGAGGTCGTCCGATGGCTTCCCCGTCCCTCCGAGGCGTTCCGCCTCCGACGAGGTCAGCCGTTCGTCCTCGTACTCCACGGGGAGGCCGAGGCCCTTCGCGATCCGCTCGCCAAGGCGGCGCGCCATCGCGGCGGAGTCACCCTCGCCACCGCCCATGTGCAGCGGCAAGCCCATCACGATGCCCTCGACGGCTTCGCGTGCGGCAATCGCGCGAATGGCAGGGTAGGCGGCGGACGCGGACACGATCTCCAGCGGCACAGCGAGGCGCTCCTCGGGATCGCAAATCGCGAGCCCGACACGGACCGTCCCGGCATCAACCGCAAGCCATCGCATAGGCCCGAGGCTACCGCGTGCGTCTGCTGGGCGCCCTGTCGGAGTCTGCATCGCGAGAATCAACGCCCTCGCTCAGCCGCCGAGGCGTTCGAGGACAGCCTTGCGAGCGACCTCGACGGCGGCGTCGATCTGTGACGCGTCCTTGCCGCCCGCCTGTGCGAAGTTCGGTCGCCCGCCGCCACCACCACCGGCCAGCGTTGCGGCAGCCCGCACCACCTCGTCCGCACGCAGCCCTCGGGCGATCACATCTTCCGAGGCAGCGGCGACGAAGGCCGGGCGACCGTTGGCGTTGGCCGCGAGGAACACGAAGGCGATGCCGAGTTTCCGCAGCCGCTCTGAGATCCCACGTAGCGCGTCCGGTGATTCCGCCTCGATCCGAGCGATCACCACGGAGACCCCACCGATCTGCTCCGCGCGCGCCGCGAGGTCGTCCGCGAGCCCAGCCGAGGCGCGGCGGTCCGCCTCCTCGACGCGCTTCCGCTCTGCGGCCAGCGACTCTTCGAGCGCGTCGATGCGGCCCAGCACCTCGGCAGCCGGCACTTTGAAGCGACGCGCGAGCGTGTTCACGAGCCCAGCACGGTCCTCCACGAACCGCTCCGCCGAGGCGCCCGTGACCGCCTCGATGCGTCGCAGGCCGGCGCCGATGCTGACATCGGATACCACGATCAGCATGCCGACCTCGCCCGTCGCGTGCAGATGGGTGCCACCGCAGAGTTCGCGGCTGTAGCACTCGGACGTGTGCATGTGCTCCGGGTCGAAACCCCGTGTGTCGCAGTACTCCACCATCCGCACCGTGTCCGTGTAGCGGTCTTCGAAGAACGCGATGGCGCCCCGCTCGATCGCTTCCTCGTAGCCGAGGACGAAGGTCTCCGAGCGGATGTCCGCGCGGATCTTCACGTTCACCATCCGCTGCACGGTCGCCATCTCGGCTTCGGTCGGCGCCTCCGGGTGGGTGTAGTCGAACCGCAGCCGGTCGGGCCCCACGTACGACCCTGCCTGCCGCACATGCGTCCCAAGGACGGCGCGCAGCGCGGCGTGCAGCAGGTGCGTCCCCGTGTGGTTCCGCGCAGTGTCGGAGCGGCGCACTGCGTCCACGCGCGCCTCGGCGGCAGCGCTGACTTCAATGTGGCCCCGCTCGACCTCGCCGGTGAGCACAATCGTCTCGCCGTAGCGCTGCGTGTCGCGCACGCGGAATTGGCCTGTCGGCGTCACGACGAGGCCGTGGTCACCCACCTGGCCGCCGCCCTCCGGGTACATTGGCGACTCGCGCACGACGACCTCGCCCGTCTCGCCGGTGTCGAGGCGAGCGACGGGCTCCCCGTCGCGTTCGAGGTGCAACACCTCACTGCGCGCGTCCAGGCCGTCGTACCCGACGAACGCGGTCTCGATGCCGAGCGCGGCATAGCGGAGGGCGCGGTCGTCGTTGTTGGAGGTGAACGTCTCATCCCCGCGCGAGCGCTCCCGCTGAAGGTCCATCTCCGCATCGAACCCGGCGCGGTCGACCTCGTACCCGTGCGACTGAGCGACCTCGACCGTGAGTTCGAGCGGAAGGCCGTGGGTGTCGTACAGCGTGAAGGCGTCACGGCCGGGGATCCGCTTCGTCCCGGCCTCGCGCACGATCACTTCGTCGAGGAGCGTGAGCCCTCGGTCGAGCGTCTGGAGGAAGCGGGCCTCCTCCACGCGTGCGAGGCGCTTGATGAACTCGCGCTGCTCCAGCATCTGCGGGTTGATCTGGTGCGAGAGGTCGATGGCGGCGTCCACCATCTGCTCCAGGAACGGCTCGCGGATGCCGATCTTGTACCCGAAGTAGATCGCGCGGCGCAGCAGGCGCCGGAGCACGTACCCGCGCCCCTCGTTGCTCGGTAGCACGCCATCCGTCGCGAGGAATGCGAGGGCGCGCGAGTGTTCCGTCATCGCGCGCAGGGCGAAGGCGATTTCGGGTGATTCTTCGGCGTCGTACTTCCGGCCGGAGACGCGCTCCGCGACGGCCACCAGTCGATGCAGTTCGTCCGTCTCGTACAGCGTGCGTGCGCCCTGCGTCACGGAGGCGAGCCGCTCGAGGCCCGCGCCGGTGTCGATGTTCGCCGCCGGGAGGTCGGTCTGGCTGCCGTCCTCCTCCCGGTAGTAGGTCATGAAGACGAGGTTCCAGATCTCCAGGAACCTCCCGCAGCCGATGTCCGGGTGACAGGTGTCCGCCTCGCAGTGGCGGCAGCCGGGGGTCTTGCCCCAGTCGTAGTGCATCTCGGAGCACGGGCCCATCGGCCCGGTGTCGCCCGGCGGGCCCCACCAGTTGCCCTGCTCGGCGGTGTACCGAAGGATGCGGTCGGCGGGGAGGCCTTGTTTCGCCCAGAGGGCAGCGGCCTCGTCGTCCGTGGTGAACACCGTGGCCCAGAGACGTGAGGCGTCGATCTTCAGGACATCGGTCAGGAACTCCCACGCCCAGCCGATGGCTTCTGGCTTGAAGTAGTCCCCGACGGAGAAGTTCCCCAACATCTCGAACGCCGTCAGGTGGGTTGCGTCCCCCACCGACTCGACATCGGTGGTGCGGAAACACCGCTGGATCGAGGTCAGGCGGCGTGCGGGCGGCTCTGCCAGGCCCATGAAATACGGTTTGAACTGCACCATCCCGGCCGTCGTGAACAGCAGCGTGGGATCGCCATGCGGGATGAGTGAGGAGGACGGAATGCGTCGGTGCCCGCGCTCCTCGAAGTAGGCGAGGAACGCGCGTCGGAGTTCGTCGACGGTCACGAGCGGCGTCTCCGAGTTCGAGCGGTCGAGGCGGCCGAATCTAGTCGCCGAATCTCGCTGACGTCTGAAGATTGGAGGTCGACGGCTGCGCGAGTGTAGGATGGCCCTCGCAGGCCGGTCAATTTCCGCTGCCTGCTCAAGGGTTGAGGACGATGACGCCCCGCCAGGCCGCCGCGCCCGCACTCGCAACACCGATGACCAGCGCGGCGTCCTCGCTCGTCGGCTGGACTGCCGTCGTCCTCGCGGGCGGCCGCAACACCCGGATGCGTTCCACCCTGCCGAAGGCGCTGCACCCCGTCGCCGGCGTCCCCATGATCCGCCTGGTCTGCGACTTGCTCCGCTCCGTCGGCTGCCCTCGGATCGTCGTCGTCGCCGGCGAATCCGCCGAGGCGATCCGTGGCGTCGTCGGCCCGGGCGCTCAGGTCGTCGAGCAGGCCGCGCCCCTCGGCACTGCTGATGCCGCCCGCGCGGCCCGCGAGTGTGTCGGCGACAGCGGCCCGGTGCTCCTGGTGCACGGCGATATGCCCCTGCTGACCGCGCGCACGCTGCTGGAGATGGCCGGGCGTCACGTCAGCGCTCCAACGGCGCTGACCTTCCTCACCGCTTACGTCCCCGACCCGAAGGGCTACAACCGCGTCGAGCGTCGCAATGGCAAGGTGCATGGCGTCGTTTCCGAGGCGGACCTGTCACCGGCGATGCGCGGCGCACCCGAGGTCAATGCGGGCATGTACGCCGTGGAGGCGGACTGGCTGTGGCGGGCCCTTCCGTCCGTCACCCCGAACACCGTCGGCGAAATGCCGCTGGGCGACCTCATCGGCATCGCTGTGCGTGGCGACGGCGTCGAGGCGTACCAGGTCGCCGAGGCCGCTGAGGTGCAGCCGGTCAAGGACCGTATCGACCTCGCCCGCGCCGAACGGATCCTCCGCGACCGCGTGCGCGAGCGGCTGATGCTGGACGGCGTCACGCTCGTCGACCCCGCCACCACCTACGTCGACGCGAGCGTCGAGGTAGGCCCGGACACCACACTCCTCCCCGGCACCACCCTGAGCGGTCGCACGAAGATCGCCGCCGGGTGTCGCATCGGCCCCAACGCCGTCCTCGTGGATACGACCGTGGGCGCGGGCACCTCGATCGGCGCGAGCACGATCGAGCAGGCCATGATCGGGCAGCGCGTCTGGATCGGGCCCTACTGTCACCTGCGCCACGGCGCCGTGATCGGTGACGACGCCGAACTCGGCAACTACGTCGAGGTGAAAGAGTCCACCATCGGCGCGCGTACGAAGGTCAACCACTTCTGCTATATCGGTGACACGACGATTGGCGCGGACGTGAACATCGGCGCGGGCACCATCACCGCCAACTACGACGGCGTAGACAAGCACCGCACCGTCATCGGTGCCGGTGCCTTCATCGGCTCCGACACCGTCCTCGTGGCACCCGTCGAGGTCGGCCCCGGCGCCCACACTGCTGCGGGTGCCGTCGTCACGCACGATGTCGCGCCGGGCGTCACCGTGAAGGGCGTGCCTGCACGTCTGCACACTCCTGCGAGTGAAGGAGGCCGTCAGGCGTAGGCCGCCCGGCCGATCGCCTGCCTGTGGATACCAGCCCTCCCGCCCTCATCGCGTTGGCCGCCGCCGCCCTGCTCCTCCTGGCCCTCACCTCGGCCATCGAGGCCGCTGCCGTCCCGCTTGCCCGCCGTCGAATGATCGACGGCAAGGTCTCGCCTTCCCTATCCCATCTGCTTCGCGACTACGTCCGAGTCCGCCAGCGCCTGCTTCGGGCGATGCGCGCTGGCGTGACACTCGCCACCTCGCTCCTCGTAGCCGCGCTGGCCGTGATGGCGACGCCGGGGGGCCACTGGTCCATCGTCCGCCTGCTGTTCGTCGCCCTCGTCGGCCTCGTCCTCGTCTCGCTCGTGCGCACCGCCATGCGCGTCCTCGTGCTCTCGTCGCCGGGCGTCTGGGGGCGACGTCTTGAGGGCCCCGCACGCGTCGCGGAGGTGTTCCTCGCGCCCGCGGCCGGACTGCTCCGCGCGCCAGTCCACATCCCCATGCGCACCCTCGGCCTCCGCGGCACGAGCGAGGACGTCGACCCCGCCGAGGAACTCGTGCGCCTCCTCGAGGCCGTCGAGGGTGAGGACGCCGCCCTCGTGGAGGAGCGGCGCATGCTGCGCGGCCTGCTGGAGATGTCCGGACAGACCGTGCGCGAACTGATGACGCCTCGGCTGGACGTGACCGCCCTCTCTGCGGACGCCACCGCGCGCGAGGCCACCGATGTGATTTCCCGCACGGGCTACTCGCGCATCCCGATCTACGAGGAGTCCCTCGATCGCGTGGTTGGCGTGGTCTACGCGAAGGATCTCCTCGCCTACCTCGCCCAGGGGCAGGTCATGCCCCGCCTGCGCGAGGTCGCCCGCCCCCCGTACCTCGTACCCGACTCCAAGCGAGCGGACGAATTGCTGGCGGACATGCGCCGCGACCAGGTCCACCTCGCGATCGCCGTCGACGAGTACGGCGGCACCGCTGGTGTCGTCACCGTCGAGGACCTGCTCGAAGAGATCGTGGGCGCGATCGTCGATGAGTACGACGCACCCGAGGTGCCGTTCGAACGGATATCGGACGATGTGGTGATCGTGGACGCCTCGGTCACCATCGGGGAACTCAACGAACTCTTCGGCACCGCCATCGAATCTGACGACTTCGACACCGTCGGCGGCCTGATCGCCACCGAACTCGGGCGCCTGGCTGTCCCCGGCGACCAGGTCATCGTCCCGGACGAGGCCGCGCGCGAGGCTGGCGAGCCTGCCGTGACGCTGCGAGTGCTGTCGATCCTCGGCCGCCGCACCAAGCAGGTGCGCGCCCAGCGCTGGACCCCGGGCGACGAGGACGGCGCCACCGCCTGAGGCGTCGGTGCCAGTTGGTGACCGCGAAACGTTGACCCGCTCCCTACCCTACCTGCCATGGACCACCCCGCTGCCGAGGCGCCCGCCGACCTCCCGTACCGGATCGCGCTCCATCGGGTGCACCGGCTGGGTGCCGTCCGCTTCGGCCTGCTTGACCGCGCTTTCGCCTCGATGGAGGAGGTCTGGCGCGCCCCTGCCGGGGCGCTCGTGGCGGCTGGCCTCGATCAGCGCACTGCGCAGGAGGTGATCCGAGCGCGCGATGAGACGGATCCGGACGCCGAGCTCGAACGGCTGGCTCTTGCCGGCGTGACCGCCCTCGCCCAGAACGACGCCCGCTACCCCTCGCGCCTCCGCGAGATCGATGACGCGCCGCCCGTCCTCTACGTGAAGGGCGCGTGGACGGACGCCGACGAATGGAGCGTGGCCGTGGTCGGCACGCGCAAAGCGACCGCGTATGGCCGGATGGCCGCCCAGGAGCTCTCGCGTGGCCTCGCCGTGAACGGGATCACCGTCGTCTCCGGCCTCGCCCGAGGCGTGGACACCATCTCCCACCGCGCCGCCCTCGATGTCGGTGGTCGCACCGTCGCCGTGCTGGCGAACGGGCTGGACACGGTCTACCCACCGGAGAACCGCAGGCTGTCCGAGGAGATCGCGGAGCGTGGCGCGGTCATGAGTGACTACCCGCTGGGGACGAAGCCGCGCGCCGACTTCTTCCCCCGGCGCAACCGCATCCTGTCCGGTGTCAGCCTCGGCACCCTCGTCGTTGAGGGCGACCATGATTCCGGCGCGATGATCACCGCCAGATTCGCCACGGAGCAGAACCGAGACGTGTTCGCGGTCCCGGGCTCCATCTTCTCCGCCCAGTCGAAGGGCCCCTTTGGCCTCATCAAAGACGGCGCCACCCCGGTCGCGACCGCCGAGGACATCCTGGAGGCACTGAATCTGAGCGTGGCTGGGAAACAACTCGATTTTGGTCGGGCGGCCCCTCCGGAGAGCGCGGACGAGCGCACCCTGATGGCCGCGCTGAGTCGCGATCCGCAGCACATCGACGCTGTGGTGCGACGGAGCGGTTTGGCCGCCGCCACCGTCTCCGGTACGCTCGCCCTACTGGAACTCAAGGGCCTCGTCCGAGATGTGGGCGGGATGCAGTTCGTCCGCGTCCGTGAGGATGAGGGTGACTACACCCCTTCCGAATCTGATGGACGGCCGCCCGGAACCATCGAGAGCGCCCTGTGACGACCGATGCCGCCCCGCGCCCCGCTCGCCGCCGCGCCACCCCTGTCACTGCCGGGGGTAGCCGCCGTCTGGTGATCGTGGAGTCGCCGGCGAAGGCCCGGACGATCAGCCAGTACCTCGGCAGTGATTATGTCGTGGAGTCCTCGATCGGCCACATCCGCGACCTCCCCTCCTCAGCGGCGCAGATCCCTGCGGCTCTGAAGAAGCAAGCCTGGGCCCGCCTCGGCGTGGACATCGAGAACAACTTCGAGCCGCTGTACGTGATCTCTCCGGAGAAGACCGCACAGGTCGCCAAACTCCGAGCACTGCTGAAGGACGCCGACGAACTCTTCCTCGCGACAGATGAAGACCGCGAGGGTGAGGCCATCGCCTGGCACCTGAACGAGGTGCTGAAGCCCCGCGTCCCCGTGAAGCGGATGGTGTTCCACGAGATCACCCGCCCCGCCATCGAGGCTGCGATCGCGAACCCACGTGACATCGACCTCGACCTCGTCCACGCGCAGGAAGCGCGCCGCATCCTCGACCGCCTTTATGGGTACGAGGTCTCACCGGTGCTCTGGAAGAAGGTCGCGCCTCGGCTCTCCGCCGGCCGTGTGCAGTCCGTCGCCGTCCGGCTGATCGTGGAGCGCGAGCGCCAGCGGATGCGCTTCCGGGCCGCGCAGTATTGGGACCTGGACGCCGTCCTCGCCACTCAGACCCCGACAGCCGACCGCGTCCCCGCCCGCCTCGTCGAAGTCGGCGGTCGCCGCGTCGCCTCCGGTCGCGACTTCGACGCGGAGACAGGCACCCTGGCGAGCGACGCGCGTCTGCTCGCTGAGGCCGACGCGAAGGCCCTCGCCTCGACACTCAGCCGTGCGAAGTTCGTCGTGGACGACGTCCAGGAGCGCCCGTTCACGCAGCGCCCCCCCGCACCCTTCATCACGTCCACGATCCAGCAGGAGGCGGCGCGCAAACTGCGCTACTCCGCCGCGCGCACGATGGCCGTCGCGCAGCGGCTCTACGAGAACGGCTACATCACCTACATGCGTACGGACAGCACCAACTTGTCCGAACAGGCCGTCGCCGCCGCCCGTGCCCAGATCCGCGAGTTGTACGGCCCCACCTACCTCCCGGACGCCCCTCGCCAGTACACCGCGAAGGCACGAGGCGCGCAGGAGGCCCACGAGGCCATCCGCCCCGCTGGCGACGCCTTCCGCACGCCCGAGAGCCTGCAGGGTGAACTCGATGCCGACGCGCATCGCCTGTACGACCTCGTCTGGAAGCGCACCGTCGCCTCCCAGATGCGGGACGCGAACGGCCTTCGCACATCGGTCCGCCTCTCCGGTGACGCGGGCGCCGAGGGTCGCGCGGTCTTCCAGACCTCCGGCAAGGTGATCTCCTTCCCCGGCTTCCTCCGCGCCTACGTGGAGGGCTCGGACGACCCGGACGCCGAACTTGAAGACCAGGAGCGCGTCTTGCCGCCGCTCGCCGCCGGCCAGGGCCTCGACCCCGTGAGCGTCGACGCACGTGGCCACGAGACGCAGCCTCCCGCCCGCTGGACCGAGGCGAGCCTGATCCGCGAACTGGAAGAGCGCGGCATCGGCCGCCCATCCACCTACGCCTCGATCCTCGAGACGATCCAGGACCGCGGCTACGTGTGGAAGAAGGGGACGGCGCTGATCCCCACGTTCGTCGCCTTCGCCGTCGTGAACCTGCTGGAACTGCACTTCCCCGACCTCGTGGACTTCGGCTTCACCGCGAAGATGGAGGAGCGCCTCGACGAGATCGCCGATGGCGAACGCGACTCCAGGCCCTGGCTGCGGTCCTTCTACTTCGGCGACCCGAACGCCCCCGAGGGCGACCGCGTCGCCCACCAGGGCCTCCACCAGGCGATCGAGGGCGGCTGGGAAGCCATCGACGCTCGCGCCGTCTGCTCGATCCCCCTCGGTCGCGACCCGGAGGGCAACGAGGTCGCCGTGCGCGTCGGCCGCTACGGCCCCTACATCCAGATTGGCGATACCGACCAGCGTGCCAGCGTCCCCGCCGAGATCGCGCCTGACGAACTCACGCTGGAGAGTGCCACGCGCCTCCTCCGCGAAGAGGCCCTCGGTGACACCCCGCTCGGCGCCGACCCACAGACCGGGATGGCTGTGTATGTGAAGAGCGGTCGCTTCGGCCCGTACGTGCAGTTGGGCGAGGATCCCGAGTCGCCGAAGGCCGAGAAGCCGCGCCGCGGATCGCTGTGGCCGGGCATGACACCCGAGGGGCTCGCCCTCGATGACGCACTCACGGTGCTCTCATTCCCCAAGGTCCTCGGCCAGCACCCGGAGACTGGCGACGACGTGACCGCGCAGGACGGCCCGCGCGGCCCTTATGTGAAGTCCGGGACGAACAGCCGCAGCATCGAGGGCGGCCACTTCGCGATGAAGACCATCACCCTCGATGAGGCGCTCCGCCTGCTCGCCGAGCCTCGGAAGTTCGGCCGAGGCGCTGGTGTCTCGCAGTCCGCCCTCGCGAGTCTCGGCAACCACCCCGACAGCGGCGCGGCGATCACCGTGCGCTCCGGCAAATTCGGTCCGTACGTGACGGACGGTGTCGTCAACGCCTCCTTGCCTAAGGGACGCGACCCGAAGTCCCTCGACATACAGGGTGCCCTCGACCTTCTCGCTGCCCGCGAGGAGCGCCTGCGCGCGGAGGGCAAGGACCCGCGCGCGCCCAAAGCGAAGGCCACCCGCCCCCGCGCGACGACCTCCAAGCCCCGCGCCGCCGCCAGCCGCACCACTCGTAGCCCGCGCCGCTCGGCGTAGCCTCACCTAGCCCCGCGTTCGCCCTCGGCGTACCCTGAGCACAGCCTCGGGCGGGGAATCCGAGGGCGACCCGATGCCTCGATCCGCACGCGCGCAGGAACCTGCGGCCCCCGTCGAACTACCGCCCGCCTCGCTGGCTGCGCTGGATGCCTACCTCTCGCAGGTTGAGGCTGTCCGCCGCCGTTCGCTGCTCACCGTCCGGAACTACCGCAGCGACCTCACCCACTACCTCGGCCACCTCGCCGCTCGCGGCATCGAGCACGATGCGGCCGGGCGCACGGACGTCCGCGGCTACCTCGCGCGGCTGCGTGACGAGGAGTTGGCGGACGCCTCGATCCGCCGGCGTGCGGCGACCGTGCGCGGCTTCTACCGCTGGCTGGATGCCGAGGGTGTCGCACTCCACAATCGCCCGGGCGACTCGATCCTTCGCCTGCGCTACCCGAAAGTTGGGCGTCGCCTCCCGCACTTCCTCTCGCAGGAGGAGGCCACCGCGCTGGTGGAGAAGGCGAACAAGGACACCCCGAAGGGCCTGCGCGACCGCGCCATCCTCGAACTGCTGTGGGGCGCGGGCCTGCGCGTCAGCGAGGTCGCCGGCCTCGATATCGTCGACCTCGACCTGGCGAACGGCCAGGTGCGCGTGACCGGCAAGAGCGACAAGACGCGTATCTGCCTCTATGGCAACCCCGCCCGGACGGCGATCCGCCGGTACCTCGACGACGGCCGTCCGATGCTGGCGACGGGCGCGCAGACCGCGCTGTTCCTCAACCGCTCAGGTGGTCGTCTGACCGCCCGGTCTGTGCAGACGATGGTGCGGAACGCCGGCATGCAGGCGGGCCTCGATGCCCTCGTCCACCCGCACATGCTGCGCCACACCTTCGCCACCCACCTGATCGAGGGCTCCGCCGACCTTCGCATCGTGCAGCACCTGCTGGGGCACGCCTCGGCTGACACGACGCAGATCTACACGGCTGTCGCCCACCGTCGGAAGAGCACACTCATCTCCGACGCCCTCGCCCGCGCTCGATCGTCGGAGGCAGCCCGCAGCGAGGGCCTCGGGCTACCCGTCGATAGGCGTGACGTCGCCCCTGCCGTCTGACTGCCCCGCCGAGTAAGATCGAGGTTCGCCGCGGCGCCAGTGCCGGGCAGGGAGAACTATGCGCGTCCTGGTACTCAACGGTCCGAATCTGAACCTCCTCGGCTCACGCGAGCCCGAAATTTACGGTCACGAAACGCTCGCTGACATCGAGGAAGGCATGCGCGGTCACGCCGAGGGCCTCGACATCGAGATCGAGTTCGTCCAGTCAAACCACGAGGGTGGACTGATCGACGCGATCCATGATCACCGCGATTGGGACGGGATCATCCTGAACCCCGCCGGCTATAGCCACACCTCGATTGCGCTGGCGGACGCCATCGCTGGCGCCTCCGCCCCCGTCGTCGAGGTCCACCTGTCGAACGTCCACAAGCGCGAGGCCTTCCGTCAGCACTCATATGTCTCCGCCGTCGCGTGGGGCCAGGTGGTCGGCTTCGGCTACCGCGGCTACCACGCGGCGCTCGACCTGCTGCACAGCCGCTACCACGCCGAGCAGCCGGCGTGACCCTGCCTTCGCGCCTCGACCGGCTGCGCGCACGTTTCGAGGCGCTCGGGATCGATGGCATGCTGGTTACAGCGCCGTCCAACCGACGATGGATCAGCGGCTTCACCGGCTCGGCAGGCGTCGTCCTCGTCCTGCGTGACGAGGCGCGCTTCGCCACCGACTCGCGCTACTGGGAGCAGGTCGGGCAGCAGTGCCCCGGCTTCCACCTCGTCCAGGTGGCCGGAGCGACGACCGGTGTCACCCCGGCAATCATCGAGGGCCTTGAGAGTCTTCGCCTCGGCTTCGAGCCGGCCCACCTCACCTACGCCGCGCACCACGAGTGGATGCGCGCGATCGAGGAAGTTCCCGCCCACTCTCGCCCGCGTCTCGTCCCCGCTCCTCGCGCCATCGAGGACTTGCGGATGGTGAAGGAACCCGAAGAGATCGAGGCGCTCACCCGCGCTGTCCTGCTCGGTGACGAGGCGTTCCGCCACGCCCTCGACCGCGTCGAGCCGGGCATGACGGAGCGCCAGTTGGCCTGGGTCATCGAGGAGTACGCGCTGACGCATGGCGCGGAGTCGATGTCCTTTGGCACGATCATCGGCGGCGGCGCGCACGGCGCCCTCCCGCACTGGCGTGCGAGTGATGCCGTCCTCGAAGCCGGCACCGGAGTCGTGATCGACATGGGTGTCATCGTGGACGGGTACTGTTCCGACCTGACGCGTACGATCTTCCTCGGGAAGCCGTCCGCCGAGTTCGCCCGCGTGTACGACATCGTGCTGACGGCGCAAACGATGGCTGAGGAGCGGATCGAGGCGGGGATGCTCGGCCGTGACGGCCACGCGATCGCGATGGAGATCATCGCGGCGGCGGGGCATCGGGAGCACTTCGGCCACGGCCTGGGTCATGGGGTAGGCCTCGACATCCACGAGGACCCTCGACTGGCGCCGGCGGGCGACATCCCGCTGCAGGACGGCCACGTGGTGACCGTGGAACCAGGGATCTACCTGCCCGGCTGGGGCGGGATACGCATCGAAGACCAGTGCGTGATGGAGAATGGCCGCCTGCGGTCGATCTCCACCGCGCCGAAGTTCGATCTAGCGGTGATCCGCTAGAGAAACCGCGTGGGCGGTATGAGGGAGCCTGACTGTGATCTCGACTTCTGACTTCAAGCGCGGGGCTACCGTGGAATTGGACGGCCACCTCTACCGCATGGAGGAAGTGCAGCACGTCAAGACGAAGAAGTCTGCGGTCTACCGTGTGAAGTTGCGTGACCTTCGCGCCGGCCACATCACCGAGCGTACGTTCAACGCGGGTGACAAATTGCCCGTCGCACGCGTCGAGCGTCGGACGATGCAGTACCTCTACGGCGACGGCGAGATGTACACGTTCATGAACTCCGAGACGTTCGACCAGATCCTGGTCCGGCGCGAGACGATCGCGGACGCGCTGCCGTACCTCAAGGAGAACGACGACACGCAGATGATCATCTACGGCGATGAAGCGCTCGGCATCGAACTGCCGGCTGCCGTCGAACTGCTGATCACAGAGTCCGACCCCGGCGTGAAGGGCGACACCGCCCAGGGCGCGACGAAGCCCGCCACCCTGGAGACCGGCCTCATCGTCAACGTCCCGCTGTTCGTGGGCCCCGGCGACCGGATCAAGGTGAACACTGCGGACGCCCGCTACATCGAGCGTGTGAAGGCCTAGCGAGGCCTCCGAGGAGCCCTCGATGCCACCCGAGGCACGCCCCGTCTGGCAGGTCGCGCGCTATCTGCGCGAGATGCTGGAGCGTGACCCGGCGATGGCCGACCTGTGGATCGGTGGTGAGATTTCCAACCTCACGACCTCCTCGGCGGGTCACATCTATTTCACCCTGAAGGACCAGGGTGGCGCCCTGCGCTGCGTCTACTTCCGCAACAACAACGTCCGCGTCCGCCTCACAGAGCCGATGCGTAACGGCGATGCCGTGATCGTCCACGGGAAGATCGAGTTCTACCCGCAGGGTGGCACCCTCCAGTGCATGGTCGACTTCGCGCAGCCCGCCGGCGTCGGCGCGCTGCAGGCCGAGTTCGAGCGTCGGCGCGCACGCTTCGAGGAGGACGGGCTCTTCGATCCCGCTCGGAAGCGCCGGTTGCCGCAGTTCCCGCGCACCATCGGCGTGATCACCAGCCAGACCGGTGCTGCCTATCACGACATCACGACGATCCTCGAACGCCGCTGGCCGCTCGCGACCGTGCTGTTCCGTGCCACTCCCGTGCAGGGCGATGATGCAGCCATCGAGATCGCCGAGGCCGTGCGGAGCATCGGCCTGCACCGTAAGCCGGAGGCCCGCCCGGACGTGGTCATCGTCGGCCGTGGTGGCGGATCGGCGGAGGACCTCTGGGCCTTCAACGAAGAGCCCGTGATCCGCGCGATCCACGGCTGTCCGGTCCCCGTGATCTCCGCCGTCGGTCATGAGACCGATGTCACCCTCGCCGACCTCGTCGCGGACGTGCGCGCGCCCACCCCCTCGGCGGCGGCGGAACTCGCTGCGCCCGACCGGATCGAGGTGGCCCGAGCCGTCCGAGCGCTGGAGGCGACCGTCTACGCACGCTCGCGCCAGCGGACGGGGATCGCCCGCGAGGCCTCGCACCGGCTCGCGAATCGGATGGATCGGCTCCTGCCTGACACGAACGGCTGGCAGCGGCGCGTCGCCGCGCACGCCGATGGCATCGCCCACCTCGCCCACCGCTCGGCACGCGAGGCACGCGAGGCGACGGCGGGCCTTGCGGCGCGCGTGCAGGCGCTCTCGCCACACGCCACGCTCGCGCGCGGCTACGCCCTCGTCTCGAAAGCGGACGGGACACCTGCCTCGCGTGCCGCCTCGGTGGCGATTGGCGATCAGATCGAGGTGCGCTGGGCGGACGGATCACGATCCGCGACGGTCAGTGCCACGGACAGCGGCGGTTCGGCGGGTGGCGCGGTAGGCTCGCAGGCATGACGTCAGCCGCTGAGTCCGAACGCCAGGACGCCCTGCAAGCCGCCTTCGCCTTTGGCGACGACGATGGCTTCGAGGCGATCTACAGCCGCCTCGATGGCGTCGCGAAGCGTCTCGAAGAGGGCGGGCTAACGCTCGACCAGACGCTCGCCCTCTACGAGCAGGGCATCGCGCTCTCGCGCCGCGCGCAGGCGCTGCTGGACGCGGCTGAGCAGCGCATCGAGGTACTCCGCCAGGGCGGCGAGTAGGTGACACTCCGGGTCGGCTGGTACACCACCGGACGCGGCGCTGGCTCGCGCGGGATGTTCGAGGCGGTGCGCGACGCCATCCGTGCGGGCACCCTCGATGCCTCGTTCGCCTTCGTTTTCTGCAACCGCGAGCCTGGCGAGGACCCCGCGACCGACGCCTTCTTCGAGGCCGTGCGCGCTGAGGGCATCCCGCTCGTCACACTGTCCTCGGTGCGCTTTCGCAAGGAACGAGGCGGTACCCGCTCGCGCCCCGGCGCGCCGCTCCCCGGGTGGCGCGAGGCGTACGACGCCGAGGTCGCTCGCCTCGTCGATCCCCACGGCGCGGAGATCGGGGTGCTGGCCGGCTACATGCTGATCTTCACCGCCCCCTTCGTCCGCACCCACCGCCTGCTCAACCTCCATCCCGCCCTTCCCGGCGGCCCGACTGGCACCTGGCGCGAGGTGATCCGCGACCTGATCCGCTCTGGCGCCTCCGAAAGCGGCGTCATGGCTCACCTCGCCATCCCGGAGGTGGACATGGGGCCGGTCGCCGCGTTCTGCCGCTACGACATCGACGTCGCCGAACCCACCCCGGACGCCTCCGACGCCGAGATCGAGGCGTCCGCCCATTTCACCGCGATCCGCGCCGCAGGATTACGTCGTGAGACCGCCTTCCTCGTCGCCGCCCTCCAGGCGGAAGCCGAAGGCCGCTCGGGGCTCGGCGTCCCGCTCGACCTCACCGACGAGGTCGAGGCCCGCCTCGATGCCTCCTGAGCGCCTTCGCGGGTCGTGACCGGGTATCGGTAGCGGCCCCGCCGCCCGTCGGGGTACGCTCCCTGCTCGGTCCGGCGTCCGCTGCCGCCATCGAGGAGCATCCGTGAGCCTGATCCCTGCCAACCGGAGCCTGGTGCCGCAGCGCCGCTCCCTCCCCGTACCTCGGGAGGTTGGCGTGGCCGTGGCCCGCCGCCTGCTGCCGTTTGTTGCCGCTTCCGCCGCCACCGTGGTCGCCTCGATGGCTGCCGAGCGGGCGCTGGCCGGCCTCGCGATGCGCGCCGTCGGTGGTGCGGGCGAGCGGCTGATCACCCCGCGCGAGCGCGCCACTGCCGTCCGGCGCACGGTCGTTGTCACAGAGACGACCGTCGTCGAGCGGATGCGCCAGCGCCGCTAGCCGGTCGCCCATGCCCTCGAACACCCCTGAACCCGAGGCCGGCCCGCAGCGCCTCCAGAAGGTGCTGGCCAGCACCGGCATCGGTGGGCGCCGTCCCGCCGAAGCGCTGATCGCCGCCGGTCGCGTCACCGTTGACGGCGTTGTCGCCACCCTCGGTACGAAGGTCGACCCCACGCGCTCGCTCATCGCCGTCGACGGCCGCCCGATCCGCTTCGACACTCGTGGTGGCGAGACCGCCCGAGCCGTCACGCTCGTCCTGCACAAGCCATTCGGCGTCGTCGTCACCGCCTCGGACGAACGCGGCCGGGCGACAGTCTTCGACATCGTGGCCCAGTCGATGCCCGTCCCGCCGGGCCTGCGCTACGTCGGACGCCTCGACCGCGACACGACCGGGCTGCTGCTCCTCACCACGGACGGCGACCTCGCGAACCGCCTCACCCACCCGCGATACAAGGTCGAGAAGGTCTACGAGGCGATCGTCGAGGGCGAACTCTCTGATGCCTCACTGACGCGCCTCCGGCGCGGCGTGGATCTCGAGGACGGCCCGACGGCGCCCGCAGACGTCGTCCGCCTGTCGAGCGGCCTGATCCGCATCGCGATCCACGAGGGCCGCAGCCGTCAGGTGCGCCGGATGTTCGAGGCGGTGGGCCACCACGTCCGGCGGCTCCGCCGCATCGCCGTCGGCCCCATTCGCCTCGGCGAGCTCGAGGAGGGTGCGGTGCGCCCGATCACGGACGCCGAGGAGCGCGCATTGCGCCACCGGGCGGGCCTCGATCAGGGGTAAGACGCCTCGTGGCTGGCCGGACGGCTGGCCGGTACTTATGATCCGGTCACCGAACGTACGAGGGAGCGCCTGATGCCGGGCATCACCGGGGCGGAATCGCTCGCCCGCTGCATCGCCATCGATGGACCAACGGCCTCCGGCAAGACTGCCGTGGGGCAGGCACTGGCCGAGGCGTTGCGCGTCGGCTTTTTCGACACTGGCCTGATGTACCGCGCATGCACCCTCGCCGTGATGCGGGCGGGGACGGCAATCGAAGACGAACGCGCTGTCACGGACCTGATCTGTTCGCTCCCGCTCGACATGCGCTGGCCTGACCCCACCGAGCCGCACGTGTACCTCGGCGATGAAGATGTCACCCCCCTCCTCCGCACTCAGGAGATTGAAGCGAAGGTCTCGCTCGTGTCTCGCATCGAGGACGTACGCGCGGAACTCGTGCGTCGTCAGCGAGAGATCGCCAGTCGAGAACCTGTGGTCATGGCGGGCCGCGACATCGGTACGCGCGTGCTCAAGGAGGCCCGGACGAAGATTTTCCTCGACGCATCGAGCGCTGTGCGCGCTCAACGCCGCCAGGCCGAGGAGCGCGAGGCTGGTCGTGCCTCCACGTTCGACGAGGTGCTGGTCGCGACGCGTCGACGTGACGAGTTGGACAACACCGGCCATCGTGCCATCCACCCTGAACAGCGGGCGGACGGCGCGTTGCTCGTGGAGACCGATGCCCTCGGCATCGACGAAGTCGTCGCCCGCTGCATCGAGGCGTACCGCCGCCAGAACCCCGGCGCGTAGACGATGGCGCAGTTGAGGCGCCGCCTGCTCCCGTTCGCCTACGTGGCGAGCACCTGGCTGATGCGGATGCTCCTTCGCACGTTCGCGCGCTGGGAGGTCGTCGGCGGCGACCGGGTGCCCGAGGGCGGCCCCATCATCTTTGTCTCCAACCACGTCCACATCATCGACCCGCCGCTCGTCGCAGCCTCGGCGCGCCGTCGCGTGCATCCGATGGCGAAGCGCGAACTCTTCGAGGTGCCGTTGATTGGCTGGTGGTTCTGGCTCTGGGGCGCCTTCCCCGTCCGCCGCTTCTCCGGCGACATGGGCGCCCTGCGCGTCGCTCGGAACTACCTGCGCAACAACGAGGTCGTCCTGATGTTCCCCGAGGGCACTCGCTCGCGCGGTGCGGGCATGCGCCCGGCGCTCCCCGGCGCCGCGATGGTCGCCGTCCTCGCGAAGTCCCCCATCGTGCCCGTCGCGATCACCGGCTCGCGGATCAAACTTCCCGCGGTCTTCTGGCAGTGGGCACTCCGCCGCCGCCCCCACATCCGAGTCGAGTTCGGTGAGCCGTTCGTCATGGAGGGCCACCGCGCCGACAGCAAGGGCGCCGAAGCCGCGACCGACGCGATCATGCGTCGCATCGCCGCCATGCTCCCGGAAGACTACCGAGGCGCCTACGGTGCCGGCTCCGAGGGCACGATCGTCGTTGCCCGCGTCCGCGACCGGAACGCCAACGAGGCCGCGGTCGATGCCGCCTCGGAAGCCGCCCAGGCTGCGGAGGCCGCCGAAGGCGCAGAGGGCGCTCCCGCAGAGGAGTAGCCTGTCCCTGCCACATTCCCGAGACGGGTCGGCGTTGGTGCCGTACACTTTCTCTCGGGCGGGGTGGCACTCAGGAGTGACACCCCATGTGTGGAATCATCGGCTACACGGGCAGTCGCCCGGCAGGCCCCATCATCCTCGATGGACTACGGCGCCTCGAATACCGCGGCTATGACTCCGCCGGTATCGCCCTCTTCGGCACACACCAGGACTTCTACGTCGCCCACGCCACGGGCAAACTCGATGCGCTCGTCCAGCGCGTCGAAGGCACCCTGCCGCCGGCCGTCGCCGGCCTGGGCCACACCCGCTGGGCCACCCACGGCGAACCTGCGGACCGCAACGCTCACCCGCAACTCGACCCGGACGGCCGCATCGCCGTCGTCCACAACGGCATCATCGAGAACTTCGAGGACCTCCGCCGCAGGTACGCGCGTGGTGTGTTCCGTTCCGAGACCGATACCGAGGTGCTGGCGCACATGCTCGCAGGCCGCATCGAGTCCGGCGAGGATCTCCTCGATGCGGTGCGCGCCGTGGTGGCGGAAGCGGCCGGGGCGTACTCGCTGATCGCGGTGGACTCGCATGACCCGGGACGCCTCGTCGCCGCACGCATCGGCAACGCCGGTGGGATCGTCGTCGGGGTCGGTGAGCACGAAAACCTCGCTGCCTCCGACCTGAACGCGCTGCTCCCCCACACGCGCCAGGTCGTCTTCGTCGAGCCTGGCGAGTTCGCGGACATCCGCGCCGAGTCCGTCCGCTACGTCGATGCCGCTGGGCGTGACCTCGTGAAGACGCCGGAGACGCTGCCCTATGACCCGGTCGCCGCCGTGAAGGGCCCGTACAAGCACTTCATGCAGAAGGAGATCTTCGAGCAGCCGGACGCGGTGCTCGACGTCATGCGCGGGCGCTACTTCCCGGACGGCCACGTGGACATGTCGGACGGCGTCCCCTTCGATGCCGCATGGGCGAAGCAGATCAACCGCGTCGTCCTCGTCGGTATGGGCACCTCGATGCACTCCGCGATGGTCGGACGGCACTACATCGAGCGCTTCGCGCGCATCCCTGCCGAGGTCGATAACGCCGCCGAGTTCCGTTACCGCCGTCCCATCCTCGACCCGCACACCCTCGTCATCTCGATCGCCCAGTCTGGCGAGACCGTCGACACGCTCGCCGCCATGGACGAGGCGAAGCGTGCCGGCTGTCCGCAGATCACCATCTGCAACACCCCGGGCGCCCAGACCACCCGAGTCGCGGACGGCACGCTGCTCATGCGCGTCGGCCCGGAGATCGCCGTCGCGTCCACCAAGACGATGCTCGCGAGCATGCTGCTGCTGCACGGTCTCTCGCTCTACCTCGGCCGCCTGCGCGGCACGCTCGACCCCGAGGTCGAGGCGGAGCAGGTGCGTTCGGCCCTCCGGTTGCCCCGCGCCATTGGCGAAGCCCTCGAGACCGCCGGCCACATCGAGACGATCGCGACGAGGTATGCGCAGGTGGAGAACTTCCTCTTTCTCGGGCGCGGCCTCGGCTACCCGATCGCCCTCGAAGGCGCGCTGAAGTTGAAGGAAGTCTCCTACATCCATGCCGAGGGCTACGCGGCCGGCGAGATGAAGCATGGTCCGATCGCACTGATCGATGAGCGCATGCCCACCCTCGCGATCGCCCCACGTGACGAGGTGTTCGACAAGATGCGCTCGAACATCGAGCAGGTGCGCGCCCGTCGTGGTGAGGTGATCGCGATGGTCTCGCACGGCGATCACTCGCTGGACGCCATCGCGTCCGAGGTCGTCGAACTGCCCGAGGTCGACTCGTGCCTTGCCCCACTCGTCAGCGTCGTACCGCTGCAATTGCTCTCGTACTACATCGCCACCGAACGCGGTGCTGATGTGGACCAGCCGCGGAACCTCGCCAAGACCGTCGTCGTGGAGTAGCCACGCGCACCAGAGCCCGTGCGGCTTCGGGGGGGACGGCGTCGGGCAACCGGCGCCGTCCTATTTCTGTGAGCCCGGACGGAACGGCGAACGGCGTCGCGTCGTTGTCCTTCTGAGGCCCGTATTGGCCTCGAGACAGCGAGGTGCCTGATGAAATGTGCAGAATGTGGCCGACCGTTGCACCCGTTGCGCGCTGAATGCGATTTCTGTGGTGCAGCATCTCCGCTCGGACGTCCCAACGGCCTCGAACAAGCGGTCGAGCGCAGCCGTGCCGCCGCCGTCGGTGTGCTCACACAGGCGCGAGGCCTGCGACTGGCCGTGCCCCGCCCATCGCGGACATCTGCGCGGCCTCACGTACCCAATCTCTCGCGCGTACCACATCTCGACCGGCCGTCCGGAAGGGTGCTCGGTGTCATCGGGAGCGCGGCCCTCATCGCGCTCATCGCGCTGATCCTGGTGACGATGCCCAGTGGCGCCTCCGAGTCCGAACTGGCAGCGGCGCAGTCCTCGGCTGCTGCCAGTGGCGCGAAGCAGGTAGAACTGCAGACCGCCCTCGACGCCACGCAGCAGCGCCTGAAGGACCTCGAAGCCGCCCGAGGACGCACTCAGGCGGAGGTGGAGGCCCGCGCGACCGCTGCCGAGACTGAGGCGAAGGGCCTGCGTGAGCAGGTCACGAAGGCCGCAGCGGAGGCGAAGGCCGCGAAGGAAGCCACCACTCGCGCCGAACAGCGCATCCAGTCCCTCAACGAGTGTCTGACCGGCACCACCGTCGCGATGCAGTTCGCCCGTGCGAACTCCTGGGGCCCCGCCGACCGTGCCCTGGCCGCCGTCTCCGCCGCCTGCGCGGACGCGAGGGCTCCCCGCTAGTCATCGATGATTGACAGAGTCGTCATGTGTCAGTATGTTCTGACACATGGTCGACGTGAGCCACGCACCGGCAGATCCCGCCCGAGCCTCCCTGGATGGAGACGGACTGCTGCGCGTGCTCACGGCCCTGGCTCATCCGCACCGGCTCCGCATCGTCGAGGCGATCGCGGGCGGCCGGAACTACGTGAGCCAGCTGGCGCGCGACCTCCAGATCGGACGGCCGCTGCTCCACATGCACCTTCAGCGGCTGGAAGCCGCCGGGCTCGTGCGGAGCAGCATGGAGATCTCGGAAGACGGCAAGGCGATGCGGTACGTGGCTACCACGCCCTTCGCCTTGCACCTCACCCCCGAGGTCGTAGCAACAGCGGTGCGCGCCGGACTCACCACGGGCACGAACACGGACAGTTAGGGGTACATCGATGAACCACGAGTTGGCAGGAATGATCTTCGCGATGACGGGTTTCGCGATCCTCGCGATCGTGTTCACCGTCCTGGCGCGTCAGGTCATGCTGATCATGCGGGAACGCACGCGGACCAACGCGACGCTTGCGGAACTGCGAGAGCAGCGCCGGCTCGCCGATGAACTTGCGACAGCCCAGCGCGAGACCGCCCAGGCCCTCACGCGCCTCGAGGAAGTCGAGCAGCGTCTCGCCACCGTCGAGCGCATGCTCCGCGAGGTCGACGAGCCGGTGCTGGCGCGGTAGTCGAGATCGTTCCACGAGTACGAAGCAGGCGCCGAGAAAGATCGGCGCCTGTTTCGTTTGATCTGAACTGACCTACCCCTGAGCGAGTGCCGCCTGGGCCGCCGCGAGGCGCGCGATCGGTACGCGGTACGGCGAGCACGACACATAGTCGAGGCCGGCTTCGTGGCAGAAGTGGACGCTGGGCGGGTTGCCGCCGTGCTCGCCGCAGATGCCGACCTTCAGGCCGGGCTTCGTCGTCCGGCCCTTCTCGATCGCGAGGCGGATCAGGCCGCCGACGCCCTCGCGGTCGAGTTCGACGAACGGGTCTCGCTCGAGGATGTGCTGCTTCAGGTAGGACGGCAGGAAGCGGCCTGCGTCGTCACGCGAGAGGCCGAAGGTCGTCTGCGTCAGGTCGTTCGTGCCGAACGAGAAGAAGTCCGCGTGCAGCGCGATCCGGTCGGCGACCATGCACGCCCGGGGCAACTCGATCATCGTGCCGACCGTGTACGCGACCTCCGTGCCGCATTCTTGCTGCACCTGTTCGACGGTCTTGATGGTGAGGGCACGCAGCTCTGACAGCTCGGCCTCGACACCCACGAGCGGGATCATGATCTCGGGGTGGACGTCGATGCCCTCCTTCTTGAGGGCACAGGCGGCCTCCATGATCGCGCGCACCTGGATCTCGTAGATCTCCGGGTACGTGATCGCGAGACGGACCCCGCGGTGGCCGAGCATCGGGTTCGCCTCACGCAAGCCCTCGACGCGTCGCTCTACCTCGGCCACGCGCAGGTTGAGCGCCTGGGCGAGTTCGGCGATCTCGGTCGCGGTGTGCGGGAGGAATTCGTGCAACGGCGGGTCGAGCAGGCGGATCGTCACCGGGAACGGCGACATCGCACGCAGGATGCCCGCGAAGTCTTCGCGCTGGTACGGGAGGATCTTCGCGAGCGCGGCGCGGCGCTCCTCCTCGGTCTGCGACAGGATCATCTGGCGCACGGCCAGGATACGGTCCGCGCCGAAGAACATGTGCTCCGTGCGGCAGAGGCCGATGCCCTCCGCGCCGAACGAGCGCGCGCGCTCGGCGTCCTCGGGCGTGTCGGCGTTGGCGCGCACGCGCAGACGGCGCTCCTCGTCTACCCAGCCCATCAGCCGGTCGTACTCCGGCGGGAACGAGGGCGCCTCGAGCGGCAGGGCGCCCAGCATGACCTCGCCCGTGGTGCCGTCGATCGAGAGCACGTCGCCCTCGCGCACGATCACGCGGCCCTTGCCCGGCACGTCCACGGTGAACTCGCGGTGCGCGTAGTCGATCTCGAGGGACGAACAGCCGGTGACGCAGCATTTGCCCATGCCGCGCGCCACGACCGCCGCGTGCGATGTCATCCCGCCGCGTGCCGTCAGGATCGCCTGCGCGTCCTTCATCCCCTCGATGTCCTCCGGGCTGGTCTCGTCGCGCACGAGGATGACGTCCTCGCCGCGCGCGGCCCACTGCACGGCGTCACCGGGCGTGAATACGACCTTGCCGACGGAGGCTCCGGGCGACGCGCCGAGGCCGGTCGCGATCACTTCGCGCTTGCTACCGGGCTGGAAGACCGGGTGCAGCAGCTCGTCGAGTTGCTCCGGGTCAAGACGCAGCAGCGCCTCCCGCTTCGAGATCAGCGCCTCGTCCACCATGTCGACGGCGACCTTCACCATCGCGGCGCCGGAGCGCTTGCCGCCACGCGTCTGAAGGATCCAGAGGCGCTGCTGCTGGATGGTGAACTCGATGTCCTGCATGTCGCGGAAATGCGACTCCAACCGCTCGCACGCGGCGGCGATCTCGGAGTACGCCTGCGGCATCGACTCTTCGAGCGAGATCAGGCCCGGCTTCGAGTCGGCCTTCAGGATCGGCTGCGGTGTGCGCGTTCCCGCGACCACGTCCTCACCCTGCGCGTTCACTAGGAACTCGCCGAAGATGCGCCGCTCACCCGTCGAAGGGTTGCGCGTGAACAGCACGCCCGTGGCGCAGTCGTCACCGAGGTTGCCGAAGACCATCGCCTGCACGTTGACGGCGGTGCCCCAGGTGTCCGGGTAGCCGTGCATCTGCCGGTAGACCGACGCCCGAGGGGTCTCCCAGGAGTTGAACACGGCGCCGATGGCGCCCCACAACTGCACCTTCGGATCTTCCGGGAACGGGCTGCCCGTGCGCTCCAGCACGAGCGCCTTGAACTCCGCGACGAGCTCCTTGAGCGCCGCCGCGTCGAGGTCAGTGTCCACGGCGACGCCGCGCGCCTTCTTCTTCGCGGTCAGCAGCACCTCGAACGGGTCGTGGTCGGTGTCGCTTGCCTTGCCGACGCCGAGGACTACGTCCCCGTACATCTGCACGAAGCGACGGTAGGAGTCGAAGACGAAGCGCTCGTTGCCGGAGCGCTTCGCAAGGCCGGCTGCCGTGACGTCGTTCAGGCCGAGGTTGAGGATGGTGTCCATCATGCCGGGCATCGACACGCGGGCGCCGGAACGTACGGAGACCAGCAGCGGGTTGTCGGCGTCCCCGAAGGTCGCTCCCACCTGCTCCTCGATCTGGCGCAGCCCCTCGAGCACCTGGGGTTCGAGGCCGTCCGGGTATTTCCGTCCGAGCGCGTAGAACGCGTTGCACACCTCGGTGGTGATGGTGAAGCCCGGCGGCACCGGGATGCCGAGGCTGGACATCTCCGCGAGGCCCACGCCCTTGCCGCCCAGGAGGTCGCGCAGCCCGCGCCCGTCCGACGACTGACCCTTGCCGAAGAAGTAGACCATCCGCTCGCTGAGGCGCGGAGCGTCGCTCTCCTTGGTCGTGGTGGTCATCTGAGGCGCACCTTCCACTCGCGGGCCGTTCGCGGGCAACAGCACCATCCCCGGCGGCACCGGCGATGCGGCGGGCGAGCCGCCGAATCTGGGTCACGTGGGGAGGAATCGTCTCGGGCCCGACCGGCCGCACCGGTGGGGTCGACAGCATCGAGTATACGTCGGAGGCGGATTGAGTCGAGGGTTAACGTTGGTTCGGTATCACCTGATGAACCATTTCGTTACGGTGCCCTCATGAGCGTGGACCCCGCCCGACTCCAGCGTCTCCGTGAGCAGATGGCCGCCCGCGAGGCCTCACTGCACCCGCTCGCCACGCGCGACACCGCCGCCACCCGAGGGCGCTCGGAGCCGCCCG
This sequence comes from Dehalococcoides mccartyi, assembly GCA_945865925.1. Taxonomy (GTDB): domain Bacteria; phylum Chloroflexota; class Dehalococcoidia; order UBA2979; family UBA2979; genus SURF-43. The sequence goes on along the minus strand of CAMBFG010000001.1, from coordinate 176,926 downwards.
ACCCGATCCGCCTCGCGTTCCAGGTCGACCGCGACCGGGTCATCCACACGAGGGCATTCCGACGGTTGAAGCACAAGACGCAGGTCTTCGTGCATCCCGACTCCGACCACGTCGTCACCCGCATGACCCACACCATCGAGGTCCAGCAGGTCGCGCGGACGATCGCCCGCGCGCTCAACCTGAACGAGGACCTGGCGGAGGCGATCGGCTTTGCGCACGACCTCGGCCACACCCCCTTCGGACACGCCGGCGAAGAGCAGCTTGCCACGCTGCTGCCCGAGGGCTTCCGACACAACGAGCAGTCCCTCCGCATCGTGGACCTCCTCGAAAATGGCGGCCGCGGCCTCAACCTCACCGACCAGACCCGCGAGGGCATCCTGAAGCACTCGAAGACGCGCGACTCCGTCGCCTCCGAGGCGTGGGGGAACGCCTCGACGCTGGAAGGGCAGATCGTGAAGTTGGCGGACTCCATCGCCTACCTCAACCACGACATCCAGGACGCGATCCGCGCCGAATTGATCGCCGAGTCACAGTTGCCCTCCGCTGCCCACGCTGTCCTCGGACGCACTCACAGCGACCGCGTCGCCGCCCTTGTCACCGACTGCGTCCTCGCCTCCGTCGAGACCTTCGAGGCCGCCGCCCCTCACATTCGCCTCTCCGACGAGGTGCTGGCCGCCACCGACGCCCTCCGCGAGTTCATGTTCGAGCGGGTGTACCTCCACCCGGACGTCCTGAAGGAGGCCGAACGCGGCCAGCAGGTCGTCGAGGTGCTGTTCGTCCATTACGAGGCACGCCCTGCCGCGATCCCCGGCTGGTCGCTCCCGGACGATCCGGCGTGGCGGCGGGCCGCCGACTACGTCTCCGGCATGACGGACGGCTACGCCCTCTGGCAGGCGCACTCGCTCGGGCTCATCCGCTAGCGGTCTGGCCGCCCGACAAGCCGCGCGCCTAGACTGCGAGTGCAGCGGGGGCCGGAGGCACGGACGATCGGAACCCCTCGCCCACCCGTCATCGCCGCTGCCGGCGTCGTTCTGGTTGCCGCTGGCGCCATCGCTGTCATCTTGCTCGCGGACGGCGGTCGTGGTGCCACGGCGCCCGTTGACGCCGCGACGCCTGTCATGGCCGCCTCGACCGCACGTCTCGCGACCACCTCGAACCTCTACGCCCGCCCGGCCCGCGCCTCGGATCTGGTCGCCGTGATCCCCGCGGGCCACGATGCGCTCGTCACCGGCCGGACCGAGGACGCCGTCTGGCTACGTGTGGTCTACCCGCCGCAGTCGAGCCTCGAAGGCTGGGTGCCGCGCGCGAATTTCGTCACCGCCGGCCTCCCCGACCTCGCCTCGGTGCCCGCGCTTGCCGCCGAGGTGGCCGCGAGCGGTACCACTGGCTCGGCTGCCGCTGAGGCAGACGCCCTGCCCGACCTCACAGTCGCGAGCGCGGACGTCCAACCCAACGGCAACCTCTCCGTCCGGATCACGAACGAGGGTCGCGCCGCCTTCGCGGGCCGCGTCGGCCTCCAGGTCGCGGGCGCCGACGGCGAGATCCTCGGCGTGTTGGAAGTCGACCTGACCGAACGCCCCCTCGCCACCGGGCGCTCCGCCTCAGTGAACACGGGTGTGGAGGTGCGCAGCACCGGGCTCTTCGTGATCGAGGTCGACCGCGGCAACCGCGTGAAAGAGTCCAGCGAGGTCAACAACATCCGCCGCGTGCTCCTCGTCGGTGCGGGCGGTGCGCGATGACCGAGCGCCGCCCGGACGAGCCGCTGGACGACCTCCTCCATGACGACGAGCCGCATGACGCCGCCCGTGACCTCGAGGTCGTGGCGAACGCCGCGCGTGCCGCCACTCGGCGCGATCGGGGTGGTCGCGGCGGACGGCTCCTGCTCGCTGCTGGGACGCTCGTCATCGCGGTCGCTGGGACCGTCATCGCGCTGCGCCCCGAGTGGTTCCCCTTCGAGCTGCCGAACACGCCCGCAACGCCCACAGCGACCGTTGGGGGCCCCACGCTCAAGCGGGATGCGCCGCTCCGCGCAGAACCCCGCGAAGACGCCACGGTGCTCATCCGCCTCGCGGCACGCACGCAACTGCGGATCGTCGGTCGGTCCCCGGACGGTGCATGGATCGCTGCTGCCGCCGCCGACCGTCCTGACCTCGTCGGCTGGCTGCCGAGCAATGATGTCGAGGGCATCGACCTCGCCTCCATCGGCACCGTGACGGCGGATCCGAACGCGGCCACGGCGCGGACAGCACCGGCTGGGCCATCCGACCGCCCTGACCTGCGCATCGAGTCTGCCTACGTGAAGGACAACCGGCTCTACGTCTCCGTGCTGAACCTCGGCCCCGCCGACCTCCGCGGCACGCTCCTCGCCTCAGTCGACGGAGGCTCGCCCGCACCCATCGAGGGCAAAAGCGACGAAGGCCTGCGCGCCGGCCAGCGCCTGCAAGCAGCAGTTCGAGGCGTGTACGTCCAGATCCGCGGCACCGTGAACGTCACCATCACCACGAACCCGGCTGTAACCGAAGTCGATTCGGCGAACAACACCTTCACCGGCATCGTCGAGCCGGATCAACCGACTGACCTCGAAATTGCGAACGTGGAGCGCGGTGCGACCGCGCTCGTGGTGACCGTGCGCAACCGCAGTAGCATCCCGATCAGCGGCGTCTACACCATCACGGTGCGGGAGCCACTGCCGGGCACACGGCTCCTCGACCGCCTCGAACAGTCGGGCACCATCGAGCCGAACGGGACACTGGCGATCCCCTTCACTGGCCTGCGCGATGTGGACATGAGTCTGATCGCCGTCAGCCTCTCCACGGATGCCATCGCGGACGCCGTCCTCGGCAACAACACCTACCCCCGCTGATCGAGGCTGATGAGGCACTTGCGTGATCGACCCCGCCCTGCGCACCGCCCTCACCGTCCGGCTGGACGCCGCCCGCCATGGGCTGCTCGGCGCGCTCGAGGGCCTCACCGAGCGCGACTTCGCCGCCGATCTCGGAGACGGGCAGACCGTCGTGCGCTTCCTCGCCAACCTCGCCGCCCTGGAGCACCGCGCGGTCGTCGAGGCCGGTGGCACCGGCACGCACGGGGCGCCTCCGGAGAAGCCGCTGCCCCCGCAGGTCGTCCACGACCTCGCCGGCGCCCGCTATCGCATCGTGCGCACCCTCGATGCCCCTCAGGCTGACGCGGCCCGGGTGACCGCGTTGGTCGCGGAAGTCGAACGGCTGGAGGCCGCGGCCGTTGAACGGATACGGAACCGGCCACCGGCGCCACCGCCGCCGCCCCAGATTCCCGTGATCCAGCGATAACACGTCAATCTCAGATTCCAGTGCCATTTGGGCGTAACGGATCTCCCCATCCGGTGTCGTAATAAGTACCTATGACAGTGATCGATGACGTCAAATCTCGCCTCGACATCGTCGAGGTCGTCTCCGGATATGTACCCGAGCTGAAAAAAGCCGGGCGTACCTGGAAGGCGCGGTGCCCGTTCCACAGTGAGCGGACGCCGTCGTTCGCCGTGGATCCGGAGCGCCAGACCTGGCACTGCTTCGGCTCCTGCTCCACCGGCGGCGACGTCATCGAGTTCGTCCGCAAGGTCGAGAACCTCGACTTCCGCGAAGCCCTCCAACGCCTCGCCGAGCGCGCGGGCGTCGAGTTGCGCCAGCAGTCCCCGCGTGAGCGCGAGGAGCGAGAGCAGCACGAGCGCCTGCTCGCCGCCAACGAGGCGGCTGCCGTCTTCTGGCAGGCCGCCCTCGCCGGCGCGGAAGGCGGAGACGCCCGTGCCTACGCGGAGCGTCGAGGCCTGGACGACGCCACCGTGCGTGCGTGGCAGCTCGGCTTCGCGCCGGACGGCTGGCGCAGCCTCACCGATCACCTCGTCGCCCGCGGCTTCAGCGAGGACGACCTGATCGAGGCCGGCTTGGCGATCAAGGGTGACCGAGGCATCTACGACCGCTTCCGCTACCGCCTGATGTTCCCCACGCGGGACGGACGTCGTCGTCTGATCGGCTTCGGTGCCCGCGCGATGAAGCCCGGCGACGAGCCGAAATACCTGAACACGCCGCAGACCCCGCTCTTCGACAAGAGCGGCAACCTCTATGGCCTTGACCGGGCCGGTGACGCGATCCGCCGCCTCGACCGTGCCGTGGTGGTCGAGGGCTACATGGACGTGATCGCCTGCCACCAGTACGGCTTCGAGCACGTCGTCGCCTCCAACGGCACCTCGATCACGGAGAAGCAGATGGCGCTGCTCAAGCGCTACAGCCACAACGTGATCCTGGGCCTGGATGCGGACGCCGCCGGATCGGCCGCTGCGCTTCGCGGGATCGAGGTCGCCACGGGCGTTTCGGAACACACCGCCGTGCCCGTCGTCGACTGGCGCGGCCTCGTCTCCTACCAGGATGTGCTGGAGGCCGACATTCGCGTTGTGACGCTCCCCGCTGGCGACGACCCGGACTCAATGGTCCGTCGCGACCCCGAGGCGTTCCGCGCGATGCTCGATGCCGCCCTCCCGGTCGCCGACCACCTGTTCCGCGCCATCGAGGCCGGCACGGACGTCAACGACCCCCGCTCGCGCTCGAAGGCGCTGCAAGCCCTCGCGCCCACGGTCTCCGCGATCGCTGACCCCGTCGTGCGGTCGCACTACGTCGCGCGCATGGCACGCCTCGGACAGGTGGACGAGCGCACCGTGCTCGCGCTGCTCGCGGGAGGCGCTTCGCAGGGGACACAGGGCCCCTACGGCCGGCCGGTCACCCCTCGCCCGGTGGCGACGCCGCGCGAGGTCCAGCAGGCGAAGAAGGCCGCCCCCACCGTCCTCGATGGCGAAGGGCAATTGCTGTGCCTGCTGCTTGCCCGCCCGGAGGCACGCGCCGCCGGCCTCGAACTCGCCCCCGAGGTGTTCGAGGATTCTGTGAACCGCGCGCTCTGGGAGGCCTGGGTCGCGGACGCCCACCTCGGTGAGCGCCTCGCCGACCTCGATGACCTCGTGCGCACGAAATACGAAGAATTGGCTGCGGTACCGCTCCGCGACTTCGAGGCCCGTCACGTCCCTGCAATGGTGGACGACATGGCGAAAACGATTCGATTGCGCCGCCAGAAGTCGCGCACCAGATTTGCGGCGGAACAACGCACCGCCGAATTCGTTGAAGCACGTAGAGGGGGTGCGGCGGTGCTCGATGCCGCCCGCGCCGCCCACGGTGGGGTAGTACCCGAGGGCCTTGCCGAAGAGTCGGCCGCCCTCGCGGGAGAGTTTGTGGCGACGGTCGAACGCATGCAGGAGATCGTCCGTGATGAGCGTCGAACAAGCGTCGGCGACTCCGACCGGGAAGAGGTGGAGTAGATGACACAGGCATTTGAAGAGACCACGCTGGCGGACGCCGGACTGGACGCGCTCCTGAACAAGGGACGCCGCTCCGGTTCCGTGACCGCGGATGACGTGTTGGAGGCGATCCCGGACGCGGAGATCTCGGCGGAGAAACTCGCCTCGATCATCTCGCAACTCGCGGAGAACGGGATCACCGTCAAGGTGGATCCGATCGCCGCGCGCGAGGAAGGCGGCATCCACGAGGCCACCAAGCGCTTCGTCGATGAAGTCGCCGGCATCGATGACCCCGTCCGCATGTACCTGCGCGAGATCGGTAAGGTCTCGCTGCTCACCGCGGACGACGAGAAGCGCCTCTCCCGCGCCATCGAGGAGTGGCTGCACATCGAGGACATCCTCGACGAGTACCGCGACGAGACCGGTGACGAGCCGTCCTGGGGTGAGGTGTACGTGGAACTGCTCCGCCAGTTCCACCACATGCGCGACGTCTACGCCTCGGTCAGCCGCTACATCGAACTGCCTCGGCAGTCCGTACACGAGCGGATCGTGGACGTGAAGTTCCGCCGCACGCTGGACGGCGAGCGTGACGAGGGCGCCCTGGAGGCCGTGCGCAAGGATCTGAAGTGGGACGAGGAGCGGGCGAAGGACGCCCTGATCCGCCTCTCGATCATCACCCACATCATGCGGCCGGAGCACCTGCTGCGCGCCGCTGAGTTCGTGGAGTCGGAGTCGAAGTTGTTCCCGCCGCCGAAGTCGCTGGCGGAGCAGATGATGACGGCCCACGGCTCCGGGCTGCAGTACTACTTCCAGAAGATCATCTTCGACGGCAAGCGCTCCGAGCGGCAGCTGACCGAGGCCAACCTGCGCCTCGTCGTCTCCGTCGCGAAGAAGTACATCGGCCGCGGGATGTCGCTGCTGGACCTGATCCAGGAAGGCAACATCGGCCTCATCCGAGCCGTCGAGAAGTTCGACTATCGCAAGGGCTTCAAGTTCTCCACGTACGCGACGTGGTGGATCCGGCAGGCGATCACGAGGGCCATCGCGGACCAGGCGCGGACCATCCGCATCCCCGTCCACATGGTGGAGACGATCAACAAACTCGTGCGCATCCAGCGCCGCCTCGTCCAGGAGTTCGGTCGCGAGCCGACGCCGGAGGAGATCGGCAAGGAACTGGAGCTCCCGCCCGAGCGCGTCCGCGAGATCCTGAAGGTCTCGCAGGAGCCGGTGTCGCTGGAGACGCCGATCGGTGAGGAGGAGGACTCCCACCTCGGTGACTTCCTGGAGGACCCGACGGCGCTCGCGCCGCAGGACGCCGCCAGCCACCAGTTGCTCAAGGAGCAGGTGATGGACGTCCTCTCGTCCCTCACGCCCCGCGAGCGCAAGGTGCTCGAACTGCGCTTCGGCCTCGAAGACGGTCGCTCCCGCACGCTGGAGGAGGTCGGCCGCGAGTTCAACGTCACCCGCGAGCGCATCCGCCAGATCGAGGCGAAGGCGCTCCGGAAGCTCCGCCACCCCACGCGCTCGCGCAAACTGAAGGATTACCTGGACTAGCCACTGGGGCGACATCGAGATCAGGCGACAGGACCGAGGGATCGATGCCGAATTACGAGTACCGCTGCGCGAAGTGCCAGAAGAAGTTCGAGTTAATGCGCAGCGTCGCGAAACGTGACGACGCGACCGTCTGCCCGCACTGCAAGGCCACGAAGGCCGTGCGCGCCCAGGTCAACCGCATCGCCATCATGCAGGGTGTCCGCCCGGACGCCTACGCCGGCGAAGGCGAACCCGAGGACTTCCTCGACGGTGGGGACGACTTCGACTTCTAGGCTGACATCGAGGCCGAACGAGACGCCCGGTTTCCCGGGCGTCTTCGTATGCGCGCTACTCGCTCGTCCCCGTGATCCTGATGTGCCGCTGGGGCGGGGCGACGCGGCCGGGGCGGCGGCGGTCGTTCCAGGCGAGGAAGCCGTAGCCCGCGAGGAAGACGAGGCCGCCCTCGATCACGGTGACGATGCCGACGGCGAAGGAGACGTCGAACCAGAAGCCCTGCGGGAACATCTGGACGAGGCGGTCACGTGCCGGATCGAGCGCCCAGAAGTCGTTGGCGAATGACAACTGGTGGAACTTCAGGAACAGCGAATCGAACCCCACCAGCATCGCGACCGCGGCGACGCCGAGGACGGCCGCCGTTCCCGCCCCCGCCCACATCGACATCTTGGCGAGGTGGAGGAGCGAGCGTTCGCGGCTCCAGAGATAGATCCCGGCCAGGTACATCACCACGTAGATGAACGTGAACTCCTGGAGGCGGAAGACGAAGCGCATCAGTCCCAGGACGTCGGCCATATGCAGCACCTCGCGCTCGCTGTAGAGCGGCGCGGTCTCCGTGCCCTGCTTCACGCGGATGTCGAGAAGCGTGCCGGGCTGGGCGGACTGGAAGTAGTCCACGATCTGCGTCGCCGCGCGGTCGAGTTCGCTCCGCTCGAGCCCCGTCACCCCGGGCACGTCGTACTGCGAGAAGGCGTAGTGGTACGTCGCCTCCCACGAGGTGGCGACACGCACGTTCGTCGTCACGAGGAAGATCGGGATGCAGATCAGGAAGACCGTCTGCGCGAAGTACCGGACGAATGACATGCTGCCCAGTATAGGCAACCGACCTGCTCCGAGCCTCGATCAGCCATGCTGTGCCAGCAGCCCCTCGATGACGTGCGCCACGCCGTCGTCGGCATTGGAGTGGGTGCGGTAACGGGCGGCGGCGTGGACCTCCGGATGCGCGTTTGCCATCGCGACGCCCCACTCGGCGAGTCGGAGCATCTCCAGATCAGCGATGTCATCGCCAAAGGCGAGCATGCCCGGCCACGGGTCGGCACGTTCTGGATGCGCGAGCAGCCGCAGGAGCGAGGCCTGCTTGGAGACCCCACGAGGGACCACGTTCGCGAACGTCCCGCTGCCTTCCGCGATGACCTCGACGTGTTCACCCAACTCCTCGCGGATCCGTGCCACGAGGTCGCCCACGGCCTGGTTGAGACCGTTGATCGCGACCTTCGCGGCGCCTCGATCGGCTGCCGCATGAACGGGCATCACCATGTCTGGCGTCGCCCAGTTGGTCTGCCACAGCATTTCCGGCGTGAGCGGAGTGTCGCAGCCGAACGCGTCCCCTTCGATCTCGGCGATCACGCGAGCCGCCGGCAGGTGGGCCGCGGCAAGTGCGGCGATGCGTCGCACTATCTCTGCTGGAAACGGTGCGACCGCGGTATGCAAGCCCCCCGCGTGCCGGAACGCGCTGCCGTTCATCTGCACGAGGGCAACGCGTTCCAGCAGCGGCTCGCCGAGCAGCATCCGGACCGTCCGCACCGGCCTCGCAGTCGCGACGATCACCGGGACCTCACGCGCTAACAATGCTTCGACGGCTGCGCGGCTCCGAGGTCGGAATTTGACGTCGGGGTCGAGCAGCGTGCCGTCCAGGTCGAGCACTACAGCGTGCGGGAAGGCCTCGAAGTCGGGGAGGACGAGGGGTCTCGTGTCCATGAGGCGAGCGTAGTCGCCGCCTATACTCGACGCATGTCCGCCCTCTCACTCGACGCGATCTGCGTGGCCCTCGACCTCGCGCCGCACGCCGTGCAGGCGTTCGACCCCGAGCACCCCACCTTCGACGCACAGCGCCCGCTCCTCGTGCTCCCGCCGCAATTCGAGGCGGCCCGCCCGGAGGTCCGCCGCCGCTATGCGGCCTCGAAGTCCGCGCGTGTGGTGCGCGGTGGCACGGTCGAGGCGTGTGCCGTCGCCGCGCTGCCGCTCGATGCGGAGGCGTGGCTGCTCCCCGCGCTCGCACCGGAGGAGGACCTGCGCGCCCTCGCTGGACTGCGAGGGGTGATGGAGCGGCTCTTCGCCCCGGACGGCTGCCCGTGGGATCGCGAACAGACCCCCGAGAGCCTTCGGCGCTATCTCCTCGAGGAGACCTACGAGCTCGTCGACGCCATCGACCGGGGCGACTCCGACGGTATGCGCGAGGAACTGGGCGACGTGCTTGCGCACATGTTCATGCAGACCGCGCTCGCGCAGCAGGCCGGCACGTTCAGCCTCGAAGACGTGCTGGAGTACGCGACCGCGAAGTTCGTGCGCCGCCACCCTCACGTCTTCGGCGAGGAGGAAGCCGGGTCGATGGAGGCGCTCCTCGACCGCTGGGAGACGATCAAGCGCGCCGAACGCGCCGCGAAGGGTGAGTCCGAGGACGCGCCGGTAGAGGGCGCTCTCGACTCGATCCCGCTAGCGGCCCCGGCGCTGGTGCGGACCCAGTCGCTGATCGGTCGTGCTGGCACCGGCGGCCTCGCACCATCGTCGACACCACCCACCGAGGCTGCTCGCGCTGCTCTCGATGCCGGCGACGTGGGGGCGCTGCTCTTCGCCGCCGTCCGCCTCGCGCGTGAGCGCGATGTGGACGCCGAGGAGGCGCTGCGGCTGACCTCGGAGCGGTTCGCCTCGGCGTTTCGGGCGCTGGAGACTGTTTCACGGGCCTCGGACGCCGAGGTCGCAGCGCAGGACGCGGGGACGCACGCGGCGGTCTGGGACGCGGTCGCCGGTGGTCGCGAGAGCGCGCAGTAGTTTTTACAGCGCCCACGGGCAACGGTGTTACCCTTCCGTCCGACGGCATTCCGTCAGATTGCACCCCTCGACTGGATCGAGGCACCCGGGTGACGGGTGGAAAGGCTGAGAGATGACCGCTACTTCAACCATCACGCGCCGCGCACAGGCTCCCAAGGCCGACTCGGTGGTGACGCCGGACCGCTTCACGAAGGGGTTCGACTCGTTTACGGCGTGGATGGCCGCGATTGAGCTGAACAAAGAGAACTTCCAGCGCCACTACGACGAGTGGCTCCCGGACGCCGGCGACCTCGCCGCGATCAAGGCTGCCGTCGAGAAGCACGGCGTGAAGGCCGCTGTCATCGGCGAGGACTGGTGCCCGGACGTCTGGCGCGGCCTGCCGACCATGGCGCGCATCGGCGAACTGACCGGCATGCAGGTGCGCTACTTCAAGCGCGACGAGAACAAAGACATGATGTCCGAGTTCCTCAAGAACGGTGAGTTCGAGTCCATCCCGGCGATCGTCCTGTACGACCGCGACCACAAGTACCTGGGCCACTGGATCGAGCGCGCCGACAAGGCGAACGCGGAGATGCCGGCCCTGCGCCAGATCCTCGCGGGCGTCGAACGCGACACCCCCGCCTGGGAAGAGGCCCGCGCGAAGTACAACGTGGCGACCTGGGAGTACGCGGAGGGCTGGCGCGACGCGCAGGCTTCCGAGATCCGCGCCCTCATCGAGGAAGCCCTAGGCTAGCCCTCGGCTGACGCACCTACAGAGAGGCCGCCCATCGGGCGGCCTCTCTCGTTGTCCGGTGAATCCGAGGTCTAGTCCCGCTCGTCCACCTCGTCGAAGCGTTGGGCACGAGTCGCCCGTGAGCGCGGCTCGTCGTCGTCGACGACGGCGGCCGGGGCCGTGCGACGCAGCCGAGGCGGGTCGCCCTCGATCTCGCTGCGGGGGCGTGCGGTGACGCGCGGTGCAGCGCAGTACGGGCAGTGTCGCCATTGCACGTGGAGCAGCCGGCCGCACTGCTGGCAGGCCTGCTTCAGCGCCGTTGCGCAGTGCGCGCACACGACGAAGTCAGGCTGGGCTGGGCGACGACAGTTGGGGCAGACATTCTGGTTGTGGAGTTCCGTGAGGATCACGTTCTCCTCAAGTTGCCGGTCGTAGGAGTCCTGCAGCGTCTCGCGCGGGCGCAGTACGAGGTACACCGGGAGTCCGGCGATCGGGAACACCACCGCGATGGCGATTGCGACGATCTGCGTCGCCATATCGTCAGTGCGCTGGCGCACGTCGCGGTACACCCAGGCGATCGAGGCGAGCCACATGATGAGGAAGTAGGAGCCGAACAGGAACGCTAAGAGGCGGATCGCCGACTCCAGGCTTCCGCCCGGCCAGCCGATCAGCACACTGGTTGCGAGGCCTCGATCCAGCATCGGAACTCCGTCCTCCACCCAGCAGGAAGGCTATCACGCGAGCCTCGTGGACGCGTTCGCGGCAGGTTTCACGAAGCGTGGAGAGGAGTGTGGACGGCGGCGCCCGTGTACCGGATGCCTGCCTACAATCGCAGGATGCCCGCATCTCACGATCTGTTGAACGAGGCCCAGCGCCGCGCCGTCATGGCGTCCGGCGGCCCCCTGATGATCCTCGCCGGGCCGGGGTCGGGGAAGACGCGCGTCATCGCGCACCGCATCGCCTTCCTCGTCGAGGAGCAGCACATCCCGCCCTGGCGGATCATGGCCGTGACGTTCACGAACAAGGCCGCCCGCGAGATGCGCGAACGTGTCGAGGACCTCCTCGGCTCGGCTGCCTCGGAACTCGCGATGGGGACGTTCCACTCGATCTGCGCGCGCATCCTCCGGCGTGACGGCGAGCCGATCGGCCTCTCGCGCGACTTCGCCATCTACGACACGGACGACCAGATGTCGCTGATCCGCGGCATCGAGTCCGAACTGGACATCGACCCGAAGCGCTTTCCGCCGCGGGCCGTGCTCTCCGCGATCTCGACGGCGAAGAACGAGCAGCGCGGCCCCGAGCAGTTCCAGCGTCAGGCCGACTCTTACTACGAAGAGATCGTCGCGCGCGTGTACACGAAGTACGAGGCCGCGCTACGCCGCGCCGGCGCCGTCGACTTCGACGACCTCCTCGGGCGCACCCTCGAACTGTTCGATGGTTTCCCGGAGGTCGCCGAGCGGTACGCGGAGCGCTACCTCCACGTGCTGGTGGACGAGTTCCAGGACACCAACCTCGTGCAGTTCCGGCTGGCGCGGATCCTCGCCGGGACACATCGCAACCTGACCGTGGTGGGCGACCCCGACCAGTCGATCTACTCGTGGCGAGCGGCGGATATCCGCAACATCCTCAACTTCGAAGAGGACTTCCCGGACGCCACCACGGTGCTGCTGGAGCAGAACTACCGCTCGACCGGCCATATCCTGCGCGCCGCCCACGCCGTGATCGCGCGCGCCGAGGGCCGCCCGGAGAAGCGTCTGTGGACCGAGAACCCCGAGGGCTCCAAGGTCATCGAGTTCGAGGCCGACTTCAGCGAAGAAGAAGGCCTCTTCATCGCGGGCGAGATCAACAAACTCGTGCGCAGCGGGCAGGTGAAGCCGGCGGGCGTCGCCGTGATGTACCGCACGAACGCACAGTCCCGCGCCATCGAGGAAGCGTTCCTCGCCCGTGGTGTGCGCTACCGCATCGTGGGTGGCACGAGGTTCTACGACCGCGCGGAGGTCCGCGACCTGCTCGCCTACCTCCGCCTGATCCACAACGAGTACGACACCGTCGCCTTCCGTCGCATCGTGAACGTGCCGAACCGCGGCATCGGCGACAAGACGGCTGGTGAGGTCGTCGCGGGTGCCGCCGAACTCGGCCTCTCGCCGATCGCCGCCGCCCACCGCACCGTCCGAGGCGATGATGAGTCGAGCGCGATCCCGAAACTCGCCCTCCGATCGCGGCAGGCGCTCGCGGTCTTCCTCGACCTGATGGACGCGGTCAGCCGCGAGCGCGAGCACCTCTCCGTCGCCGACCTTCTCGACCGCGTCCTCGCGCGGATCAACTACAAGGAGTACCTGGAGAAGCACGACCGTGACCACGCGGAGACGCGCTGGGAGAACGTGCAGGAACTCCGTGCCGTCGCCGCCCAGTACGAGGAGGTCGAGCGTGAGGCCTCGCTGTCGGCGTTCCTCGAAGAGGTAGCACTGGTCTCAGACATCGATGACCCGGGGGCGGAAGCGCCAGACGCCGTCACGCTGATCACCCTCCACGCCGCCAAGGGCCTCGAGTACCCCGTGGTGTTCATCGCGGGCATGGAGGAGGGGTTGCTGCCTCACTTCCGCGCCATCGAGGCGATGCCCGACCGCACGCAGATGGAGGAAGAGCGGCGCATCTGCTACGTCGGGATGACACGCGCCCGCGACCGGCTGTTCCTGACGCGCGCACGGCGTCGCTTTATGTACGGTTCGATCCGCGCGCACCCCGCCTCGCGCTTCCTCGCGGATATCCCGAACGAAGAGGTCTCCGCCCCGGGTGGCGAGGCGCGACGCGGCGACACGATGTCGCCTCGCGGGCTCCGTGCTGCCGCCGCCGCCCGCCGTGAAGAGGACTTCGAGGCACAGCCGGGGTTCTCCCCGGGAGACCGGGTGCGGCACGGTACGTTTGGCGTCGGGGTGGTGATTGCCGTCGCGCTCCAGGGCGGCGATCAGCAGGTCACCGTCGCGTTCCCCGATCAGGGGGTGAAGAAACTCCTGCAGTCGTTCGCACGCCTCGAGCCCGTCTCACACGATTAGCCGGGTCTAACTCGGGATCCGGCCGAAGCGCATGCGCGCTTCCACCTGCTGCAGGACGTCGCCCCGCCCGATGATGCCGGTCAGCCGCCCGTCCTCGATGACGGGCAACTGGTGCAGGTCGCGCTCCACCATCAGCCGCATCGCCTCGCTGACGGAGGTCTTCGGTGTCACCGTCACCACGTCCGCGACCGGCACCATGATCTCGGACGCCCGCGTTTCGGCGAGGCGTTCCCGGGGCACTCGGATGAGGTCGGTCACCGTCAGCAGGCCGGTGACCGCGCCGTCGCGCGAGAGCAAGATGCAGCGCTCTCCACGTGCCACCACGCGGTCGTCGATGATCGCGAGCAGCGAGGTGTCCGCGTCGACGGGCTCGGGCGGATCGCGCATCACATCGCTCACGACGAGCGGCGCCAGCATGCGGTCGGCGATCACCTGTCCCAGCGCGGACTCCGAGGCTGACTTCAGGAAGTAGCCGATCAGCACGTACCAGGCGCCCGCCAGCCCCACGAACAGCAGCCACAGCGAGCCGCCCACGATCATGATCCACGCGATCCCGGTGCCGACGGCGGCCGCGATCCTCGTCGCGCGGGTAAGGTCACCGGTGCGCGCCCACGCCGCCGAGCGGAACACCCGGCCACCATCGAGGGGGAATCCGGGCAGCAGGTTGAACAGCCCGAGCGTTACGTTCGCGAAGCCGAGGTAGAGCGCCACCTTGCCTACATCGTGACTCGTGGCGCTTCCTGCCGCGACGAGCGTGATCCCCAGGACCAGCGATCGCGACGCGGAACTCCTGGCCGGGCGTCTTCATCTCGCCCTCGATGTTCGAGACGCCGCCGAAGATGAACAGGGTGATCGAGGGCACCTTCATCGCGTACCGCTGGGCGACGAAGGCGTGTGACAGTTCGTGCAGCAGGACAGAGACGAAGAAGGCGACCGCGCAGCCGATGGCCCACGCCCAGCGCTTGGGCACGCTCCACTGGAACTCCTCGGCAAAGAAGCCGGTGGCGAGTGACCAGGAGATGAGGGCCGCGACCGCGAGCCACGACCAGTGCACACGGATCGCGATCCCGCGGATCCGCCCGATCACAAGGCCCTGGCCCAGGTTCATGTGCGTCCTCGGTGCGTCGCGTCACGCTGACGTCCCGATACGATGGTACGGCACCCCACGCCCCACCCGAGGATCTCCCGTGTCGCCGCTTCTCCTCCCTGTCCTGACCGTCCTGATCGTGCTGGTCGTGTCACCGGTGGCCATCGGCCTCTTCCTACCGGTGCGCCACACCGTCACACGCAGCGTGGTCATCCAGCAGCCGCGCGAGTTGATCTGGGCACGCATCGTGGACTTCGCCGGGCAAACCGCGTGGCGACCGGACGTGAAGCGCCCCGTCCGCCTCGATGATCACGATGGGCATGAGGTCTGGCGCGAAGCCGGGGACATAGCCCTTGAAACGGTTGAGGCAGTGCCACCGGGACGCCTCGTACGGCGGGTCGTGGCGAATAGGATGTTTGGAGGCACCTGGACGGTCACGCTCCGTCAGGCGCCGGGTGGCACCGAGGTCGCCGTGACGGAAGCCGGCGAGGTATACCACCCGCTCTTCCGCACGGTGAGCAAATTCATCATCGGGCACGACCGTACCGTCACCGGCTACCTCACGAACCTCGTGAGGTCGTTCGGAGAGACCGGAGTCGTGCGGGAAGGATCCCACTGATGGCGACGGACCTGATCGCTGAGGCCAGCATCGAGATTGCCGCGCCCGTGGCGCGTGTCTGGGCGGCGCTGACCGAGCCGGCACTCGTGAAGCAGTATTTCTTCGGCACGGAGATGGCGACCGACTGGAAGGTCGGTAGCCCGATCACCTACCGAGGCGAGTGGGAGGGGAAACCGTACGAGGACCTCGGCACCGTGCTCGAGTTCGAGCCGCAGCGCCACCTCGCGTTCTCGTACTGGAGCAACTTCTCTGGGGTCGCCGACACTCCGGAGAATCGCCAGCGCATCGACCAGCGCGTGGAGGATCGAGGCGGCTCGACTCTCGTCACGATGTCGCAGGACAACGTCCCGAACGAGGAAGCGCGCGACCACTCCGCCGCCAACTGGGCGATGGTGCTCGGCGAGATGAAGAAACTGCTCGAGGGTGGCGCCTAGCCGGCGCCAGATCACCCTCGATGCTGGCTAGTACCGCACGGCCGTCACGCTGACGATCGGCGGCAGCGTCCCCGGCAGGCGCTGCCAGTGGTCGCCACCGTCGGCTGAGGCGTAGACCGCGCCATTCGTCGTCCCGACGTACACGCCGCCCTCGTCGTCCGTGTCCATGCCCTCGCGGTAGACGCTCTGGTAGTCATTTGGCCCCGGGAGGCCTTCGGTCAGGCAGGTCCACGAAGCACCGTCATCGCGCGTGCGCCAGACGGCGAACTGGCCGTCCACCACACGGAAGTTGTCGGCCTCGAAGGTCAGCGGGACGACGAAGGCGGCGCCGTCGCCGGTCTTCGAAACGCCGATCGGGAAGCCGTGGAACGAGGGCAAGCCTTGAGTCACGTCGTCCCAGTGGTCACCGCCATCGTCCGACCGGAAGACGCCGACGTGCGTCTGGGCCCACAGCCGCTGCGGGTTGGTGGTGTCGAGCCGCATCTTGTGCATCTCGTTCACCGCTTCCGGGTCGACTCCGGGCGGCACCGGGAAGTCCTGGTTGGCGAACTGCGGGTAGTTCACCGCGAACTCTTCCCACATCTTCTTCTGCATCGGGTTCGTCGCAATGGCACGGTGGGAGCAGATCTCCCAGGTCTTGCCACCGTTGTGGGTCACATACGTCCCGCCGGTCGCGACGGAGATGTACATGCACTCCGGGTCGGTCGGATGCATCGCGATCGTGTGGAGCGTCGAGGCGCCACCGCCCGTCTCGCCCCAGAACTGGCGGAACGGGTGGTTGTTGACTTCCTCGACCGGGGCCCAGGTCTCGCCCCAGTCCTCGCTGCGGAAGAGGCCCGCGGGCTGTGTGCCCGCATAGACGACCCCCGGCCGCGAGGCGATCGCGGGCTGCACGTTCCAGACGGAGGCTATCGTCGCGCCCATGTCCGCCGGGAACGCGAGGCCGGGCGAGCGCTGGTCCCACGTCGCACCCTGATCGTCGCTGCGCGCGACTTATGGGCCCCATGCCCAGTGCCCACCGGAGGCGAACAGTCGAGGCGTGCCGCGCCGCGTGTCCACGTTCATGTGGGACACGCTCCAGCCCGGGATCATCGGCTTGGAGATCGTCCAGGAGGTACGGGCGGCGTCCGACGTGTAGACCCACGCACCCTTCCGAGTCCCCACGAGCACACGCACGACGGCCATTGATCACTCCTCAAACGCATCCGATCGGACATGGAACACCGAGGCAAAGTGTATCGCCGCGGTTGGTGTCCTCGAAGGGGTGTGTGGCGCTCGGACGGTTGCTCAGGCGAGCAGCGAGGCGAGCGAGGCGTCGTCGATGGCGGCGGCGATGAGTTCGCCGGCGCGCTCCACCTTCGCCGCGTGGGAGAACGGCGCGGTGCCGTACAGGCCCTCGATGTCACGCACGGTCTCGACCGTGCCCTCCGGTGCCAGCAGGACCGTCGTCGTCCGGCTCGCACCGGCGCGGTCGAGGAGGTACGGGCTCGGGTCATTGCCACCGGACAGCACCATCACCTCAGCACCCGTGATCAGCGCCGCAAGGCCCAGGTCGGTCTTCTCCGCGCGGCAGACGACGGCCTTTCGCGGGAACCGCTCGAAGTACGTGTCCGCCGAGTCGTGCGAGATCGCGCCGATGACGATGTGCTCGATGACCGCGCTGTCGCCTTCTTGCGACCGCACAAGGACGCGCGCGCGTGCGGTCTCCGCGATCTGGCCGACGGTCGGCGCTGCCAGCAGGCGATCCTCGGGCAACGTCAGCGCGCCGCCCTTGCGGGCGCGGTTCAGGATCGTGAGTGCGGCACCCGAAGGCGCTCCGGACCCACCGTCCACAGCGACGAGTTTCGCCCCGAGGCGTGAGGCAAGCGCAGCGGCATCGGCGCCGGCTGGCGCCTCGATCACCACGACGGCGCCATCCGGCACAGCGGAGGCGTCCACGGGCGAACCGGAGGCCGAGCAAAAGTCGAGGGTGGCGAAGACGGCGGCGTCCGACGGGGCACGGTCATCGCCCGACAGGCGCTCGAGGCGTACCTCGTGGCCAGCGTAGGCAAGGCGATGCGCGAGGCCGACGGCGACCGTGGTCGCGCCTGCGCCGGGCGTACTGGCGGCTATCAGGATGCGGGTCATCCGCCGTCCATCCGCAGACCTCGGAGCGTTCCCACCGAGGAAAGGTTGGTGCCGAGGGCCGGACTTGAACCGGCGACCACGCGATTTTCAGTCGCGTGCTCTACCAACTGAGCTACCTCGGCTCGGCTCGTACCGTATCCGACCCCGGAGTCGGAGGAAAGTCCGTGCCAGATTCCTTGAACGTGATCAGGTGGATCATCAGTTCAACACATTTGGTCATAGTTCGTGAAGATTTCTGACGGCCTGGGGTTCCCAAACCCGCAGCGGGGCGACTACGGTTTTCGGGATGTTAAACAACTTCGTACATCTGTTCGCACCCCGTCACCGGCGGATCTCCGCCGGTTTCGTTGTCGCCGTGCTCCTCGTCGCCGCCCTGGCGGCCGCGCCACCGGCCATCGAGGCCGCCTCGAACCTCCGGGTGAGCGCGCAGGGCGACTGCTTGCGGATGCGCGCGAGCGCTGGCCTCGCTGGCCCCGCCATCGGCTGTATCCCGGACGGCACGCTGGTCGTGGACGCCGGGCAGCAGGCTACGGCCGATGGACTCGCGTGGACGCTCGTCCGTTGGGGCGAGACGGTCGGCTGGTCCGCGGCGCAGTACCTGACGACGGACAGCGGCACCCCGGTGGCCGCGCCCGTCCCGACAGCGGCAACCTCAGTGGCAATCCCGGCAGCGACCGTCACCGCCAGTCGGGCCAGCATCGCCCTGCCGAGCCGCCTACCCCCGGCTGGAGGGCTCACGGTTGGCCTGGTGAGCGGACTGTCACCTCGCGCGGTGGTCGCGGCCCAGGCGTTCGAGGTCACCTCGCTCGCCGTCTACGACACGGCTACCCGGCGCTTCCTGACCTACATCCCCGGTTCCCCGTTCAACACCATCGGCGAGGATCCGCTGCCGCTGAACAGCGCCGTCTTCATCCGCCGCCAGGGCGACCTCCCAACGACGCTCCCAGCGCCCGTTGCGGCTGCCTCGGGCGGTGGGATGGCTGTCGCCTTCACGGCACCGGCGGTTAGCGGCACGACAGTTGGACTGGCGGGGACGAGCGACCTCGCCGCTCTGGTGGCCGCGCAGGCCTTCCCGGTTGAGTCAGTCAGCATGTGGGAGCCGGGTAGCCAGCGCTGGCTCTCCTATATCGCGGGTGCCCCCGGCTTCGCCAACTCGCTGACCAGTGGCTTGCTGGCCGCGGATAGCGTCGTGTTCGTGAAGCGAACGGGCGCTCTCGCCACGATCACCCCAGCGGCCTCCACGCCTGTGCCCACCGCAAGCGCGCCCCCGGCGCCGGTCGCGGCGCCCGTCCCGACAGGCGCATCGAACACCGTTTCGTACGGAGTCGCGACCGTCACGTTCTACTACTGCTCACCGGGCGTCCGTTCCGGCGCTGTGGGCGACGGCGGCGGCTTCTGTGGCTACATGGCGAACGGCGAACGCGTCCATGCCGGCGCCGCGTCGTGCGCCTCGGCCTACATGGGGCAGCGATTCCTCATCGTGGGAGACCCGCTGAACCGGGTGTACATCTGCAAGGACACGGGCGGCGGGGTCACCAGGAGTCATCGCGACATCTGGTTCGCCAGTGCTGACGAGGGTGGGGATTGGTGGCGCCAGGTCGGCTACACCGCCGAGATCCTCGTGCTCACGCCGTAGTCGAGGTCAGTCCAACCGAAGCAGCAGTCGCGTCTACCGCGAGCGCTTCACCGGCGGCAGTTCGCGCCGCATGTCTTCCTTCTCCACGGCCGTCCCACCGTCGACCTCGTAGACCCGCGTCGCCACGCGTTCGAGGATCGTGGCATCGTGGCTCGCGCAGATGATCGTGCCGTCGTAACCCTCGAGGGCATCGAGCAGGCGGCGGCGGGTCCCCACGTCCAGGTGGTTGGTGGGTTCGTCCAGCAGGAGGACGTTCGAGGGCTCGATCAGGAACTTGGCGAGCGCGACGCGGCTGCGCTCCCCGCCTGACAACACGGAGATCGGCTTGTAGACATCGTCACCGCGGAACAGGAAGCGGCCGAGGATGTTGCGCAAGCGCTCGTCCGGTTCGTCCGTGGCGACCGCACGCACTTCCTCGATCACCGTCCGTCCGGACTCCAGCGCCTCGTCTTGGTGCTGGTCGTAGTAGCCGAGGCGCGCTCGGTCCGACCACACGACGGCGCCGCCGGTCGGTTCGAGGAGCCTCGCGACGATCTTGAGCAGCGTGGACTTCCCGCTGCCGTTCGGGCCAATGAACACGACACGGTCGCCGCGCTCCACGTGGAGCGTGACGTCCGTGAGTACCTGGTGCTCGCCGTAGGCGTGGGCCACGTTGGTGACAGCGAGCAGGTCGCGTTCCGTACGGCCGGTGGCCTGCAACTGGAAGGAGACGGTCTGCTCGCGCTGGTTGGGGCGCTCGATGCGTTCGATGCGCTCGACCGCCTTGATGCGCGACTGCACGGCGGTCGCCTTGGTCTGCTTGTAGCGGAACCGCTCGATGAACTTCGTCTGCTTATCGATCTCGCGCTCTTGTCGCGCGGCCGCGCGGTCCTGCTGCGAGATGCGGTCCGCCTTCTGGCGCTGATAGTCCGTGTAGTTCCCGGTGTACGAGGTGATCGCGCCGTCCTTCAGTTCCAGGATGCGGGTCGCGACGATGTCCATAAACTCGGTGTCGTGTGTGACGATCAATACGGTGCCGCGGTACTCACCCAGTTCGAGCGCCAGCCAGTCCCGCGCGGCAATGTCGAGGTGGTTCGTCGGCTCGTCCAGCACGATGTTCGGCGGTCGGTGGACCAGCACCTTCGCGAGCGAGACGCGCATCTGCCAGCCGCCGGAGAAGTCGCCGCACAACTTGTCCCGGTCGGTGACCGCGAACCCGAGGCCGTCCAGCACGCGCCCGATCCGCTGGTCGATGCGGTACCCGTCCAGCGCCTCGAACCGTTCGAACAGCGAGGTCTGTTCTTCGATCAGGACGTCGAGGTCGCCGTCGCCCGCCTCGATCTGTGCGGCGACGGAGGTGAGGTCGCGCTCGATTGCGCGGGCCTCCGGGAAGGCGGTCCACAGTTCCTCGACGAGGGTGCGCTCGGCAGCCAGGCGGGCCTCCTGGTGGTGGAAGCCCATGTCGCCGCCACGCCAGCCGGCCTTGCCGCTGTCTGCCTCTTCCTCGCCCGCCACGATCTCAAGGATCGTCGACTTCCCGGCGCCGTTCGGGCCGACGAGTCCCACCCGCTCACCGTCGCCGATGATGAAGGAAGCGTCGCGCAGGACGCGCGCTCGCCCGTAGGACTTGGACAGGGACTCCGAGAAGATCATGAGGACAGGCTACGGTGCGCCGCCGTCGAGGGCGAACGCCGCTCTGTCGCTCCTCGCCTACTCCTCGCCCAGCGCCCAGAGCGCCGCGCCCAGCAGGCCGACCTCGTCCCCGAGCGTGGTGCGTTCGACCGGGACGCCCGAGGCGTAGCGCGGCAGCGCGCGCTCCTGGATCGCGGCGATCAGTGCGTCCCAGCGGGTCACAAATCCCTCCGCGACCCCACCGCCGAGGATGATCACCTCCGGGTCGAAGATCGCGAGCAGCCCCGCGATCCCCGCCGCGAGGTGCCCCATTGCCCCCTCGACGATCGCGTCCGCGACGCTGTCGCCCGCCTCGGCAGCGGCGAACACGGCGGCAGCGTCGGCATCCGTCATGAGGATCGTGTGCGCGCCACCCTCGATGGCGACGCGCGCAGCGAGGGCGATCGCGCGGCCGGAGGCGTTCCCTTCGAGGCAGCCGGGGCAGCCAGCGCCACATGAGGCGCCACCCGGCGCCACGATCATGTGGCCGACCTCGCCCGCACCGCCGGAGGCACCGGTGACTGGCCGCCCGTCCACGATGATCCCCGCGCCGATGCCGGTGCTGACGGTGACGTACAGCAGGTGCTTCGCGCCGGAGCGGTGGCCCCAGCGCGTCTCAGCCAGCGCCGCGAGCGTGGCATCGTGCCCGACCCGCACGGGCATCCCCAGGTGGTCGGTCAGCATGGGGATCATCGAGCGACCGTCCCAGCCCTCGAGATTGGGCGGGTGGCGGTAGGTGCCATCCGTGGGATCGACCGGGCCGGCGGTCGAGATCCCGATGGCGAGGAGGTCAGGCGCGAGGGCGCGTGCCGCGACTTGCTGGAACAGCAGCGAGAGGTGCTCCGTGGCGGCATCGAAACCCTCGCCGGGCAGGGTGGGCGCACTGACCCGCGCAAGGATCGCGCTGTCTTCCCGCACGACGGCGGCGCGCATGTGCGTCCCGCCGATGTCCGCCGCCAGCACGTGCCGCATCGCGCCCTCCCAATCAGCGAGGAGCGTAACGCCCGGCGCGGTACGATCGCCTTCCCAACCGCCTATCGAGGACGCCGTGCCGCACCGCCTTGCCATGCTCCTCGTCGCCACGTTCGTCGCCCTCCTCGCGGCGTGCGGCGGCGACACGATGAAGCGCGTGCAAGATCCCTTCTCCGGCGGCTATCCGATGTACCGCGACGAGGCGAGCGGCCTGGACATCCTCTTCGGCACGCCGGACCTCGGCACCGGGGAACAGCGGATCGCCTTTGCCATCACTGCGCGCGACGCGCTGGTGCGCGCACCAGCCATCGAGGTCATCGTGCGCAGGGGCAGCGAGCGGCAGGCACTGAGCGCCCGCTACCACCCCTTCCCGGCCGGCACCCGAGGCGTCTACGTCACGCAAGCGACGTTCGCGAAGACGGGCGATTACACCCTCGATGTTGCTGTACCCATCGAGGGGAAGGCGACACGCCTCACGTTCCCGGTGCAGGTCGCCGCAACGCCGAAATCGCCCGCCATCGGTGACCGGGCGCCCGCCAGTCGCAACCGCATCTCCTCGGACGTTGGGTCGCTCGCCGAACTGACGACATCGACCGAAGCAGATCCGGCGCTGTATCGGGCGCGCATCGCCGACGCGCTCGCCGCCGGACGGCCATTCGTGGTGGTGTTTGCCTCACCGGCGTTCTGCACGACGCCGCTCTGCGGGCCACAGGTGGAGGACCTCGGCGCGCTCGCGAAGCAGTACGCCGGGCGGGCGGAGTTCATCCACGTCGACATTTACGATAACCCGCACGAGATCAAGGGCGATCTGTCACGTGCCCGCCGCTCTCCACTCCTCGCGGAGTGGGGCATCAGCACCGATGAGTGGACCTTCGTGGTCGCGTCAGATGGGCGCGTGGCCAACCGCTTCGAGGCCTACGCCGCCCGTGAAGAGGTCGAGGCCGCCCTGAAGGCCGTGCTGGCGCGCTGAGGCGTCCCCTAGGCCGCGAGTGGGCTCGTGCAGTGGCCACAGCGCTTCGCGGCGCGCGGGACATCCATCAGGCACTCGGGGCATTTCTTCAGCGTCGGCTCTACGGGAGCCTCGGTGCGTGCGCGCGCCGTCATGCGGTTGACGGGCGTGACGATGAAGAAGAAGACCACGGCTGCGACCACCAGGAACGCGAAGAGCGCGTTCAGGAGCAGTCCGACCTCAATCCGGCTCTCGTTCAGATCGAAACCAATCGAGGAGAAGTCCGGCTGACCAACGACAGCAGCGATCAGCGGCGTGAACACGCCCTCGACGAGCGCCGTGACGACACCGCCGAAGGCGACGCCGATGATCACGCCGACCGCGAGGTCGACGACGTTGCCCCGAAGCAGGAACTGCTTGAACTCTGCGAGCATGCCCCACCCCCTCGTGGTGGCGCGCTCGGAGAGGTCTACGGGCGCGCGGCGGCGATCAGTTGCGAGACGGTAACAGCACGCAGTCCCAGCCGCGCGGCTGCATCGAGGACGTCCGGCAGCACCTCGACGGTGCGCTGGCGGTGCTTCCGGCCATCGTGCAGGATCACGATGCGGCCGGGCTCCAGCATCTGCTTCAGCGCCCACTTCATGTAGGAAGCCGGCGGGTACGTCGCGTCCGAGGTGTACGCGCTGCCGATGACGATCTGGTAGTTCCGCTCCCCCAGCAGACGGCGCTGCTCGGCACGGATAAACCCGCTCGCAGGGCGGACGAGGCGCGCCGGATTCGCATCCTCGATCAGCGCCGCGGTGCGTTCGAGTGAGGTGACCGTCTCATCGCCGGTGAGCGTGACGCCGGCGCGGTCGTCCCAGAAGTGGTTCCCCACCTCGTGCCCTTCCGCGATGATGCGGGCGAACGTCGCCGGGTGGCGTTCGATCTGCTCACCCATACAGAAGAAGGTCGCCTTCGCGTCGTGAGCCGCGAGGGCATCGAGGACGGCGTCGGTGTACGGGGGGTGCGGGCCGTCGTCGAACGTCAGGGCGAACAGCGGCTCGTCCGTGTCCACCTGGAAGAGCGCGCCGTAGCCCCAGCGCTTCTGCATCGCACGGGTGAGCGTCCTCGGCTGGTAGTACCACGGGGCGACGGTCGCCGCAGCGATGGCAGCAGCCGAGGCGATCCCCGTCAGCAGTGCAGCACGCGTGAGCGAGTTCATGCCTCGATCCTACGCGCTCGGCGGGCTGGCCATCCTGTCAGTGAGGCTGCCAGACCGCCCTCACCACTACCGCGTGAGGGCAGTACGATCCCTCGCACAGATTCGAGGAGCCTCGCTGGGCTCACATCGAGGAGTCCTCGTGACCTCAGGCCTCGACACCGCCGCCTCGTTCCAGGTGCCCGTCGCGCGGATGACGCTCGCGAACGGGCTGCGCGTGGTCGTGTCCGCCGAGCACAGCGCGCCGGTGGTGTGCGTCGCGGTCTACTACGGCGTGGGGATGCGCCTCGAACCGCGTGGGCGGACGGGGTTCGCGCACCTGTTCGAGCACCTGATGTTCCAGGGGTCGCCGCAGATGGCGAAGATGGAACTCGTGGGCCTTGTCCAGGCGAACGGTGGGCTGCTCAACGGCTCCACGCGTACCGACTTCACGAACTACTTCGAGGTGATGCCCTCGCACACCCTCGAGCTGGCGCTGTGGATGGAGGCCGACCGGATGCGCGGCCCGGTGATCACGCAGGCCGAACTGGACAACCAGCGCGACGTGGTCAAGAACGAGATCCGCGTGAACGTGCTCAACCGGCCCTACGGCTCCTTCCCGTGGATCGACATGCAGGAGCGCGCCTACACGAACTGGCACAACGCCCACAACGGCTACGGCGACATGGTCGACCTCGACGCCGCCTCGATGGCGGATGTCCGCGCCTTCTTCGACGCCTATTACTCGCCCGCGAACGCCGCGTTGGTGGTCGTCGGCGACGCCGAGCCAGCCGAGGTCTTCGAGATGGCGCAGCGCTACTTCGAAGGCATCCCCGCAGCGCCGACTCCGCCGCAGGCCCAGATCGAAGAACCACCGCAGGAGGAAGAGAAGCGCTTCACCCGCGTCGACCCGCTTGCGCCGACACCGGCCATCGCGATTGCCTACCACACGCCGCCCGCCGGGACGCCCGAGTACTACGCGCTGGGCCTGCTGCACGAGGCGCTCGCCGAGGGCGACGACGCGCTGCTGCACGCCGAACTCGTCTCGAAGCGTGGGTACGCCTCGGAGGTCGATGGCGGGATCAACTTCCTCGGCCATATGCACAATGCGCGGACGCCGCTGCTATGGTGCGTGACACTCGTCCACGACGCCGAAGTCACCGCTGACGCCATCCTCGAAGCCTTTGACGCGGTGATCGAGGGCGTCCGCGAGCGTGGCCTGGACTCGGGTGCGCTCGCACGGTCGCGGACGAAGGCGCGCGCGTCGCTCTTTAACACCGTCGCCGGGTACATCCCCGGCTTCGGCCTCGCCGACCTCCTCGCTTCCTTCGAACTGATCGAGGGCGACGCGAGCCGTGTGAACGACCTCGATGCTCGCTTCGCCGCCGTCACGCCGGAACTCGTGGCGCAGGTCGCCCATGACTACTTGAAGCGGGAGAACCGGGTGATCCTCGAACTCCACGCCGGAGCCGCGGTGGCTGCCGAGAGCGAAGCCGCTTCGTGACCGTCGAGGCCACACTCCCGCCGCGTCCGATCCTCGGCACGCCGCGCCCCACGGTGCTGGCCCCCCGACGGCGCGAGGTGTTGGCCTCGGGGATGAGCACTGCGCTCGTGCAGAGCGGGAGCGTGCCGATCGTCGCGCTGCGCCTGGTCGTCGATGTGGGTTCGGCACACCTCCAGCCGGGACAGGCGTGGCTCGATCGCCTGCTGCACGACTTCCTCCGCGAAGGCAGTGCGACACACGACCGTGCCGCGTTTGCGGATGCCCTCGCCGCGATGGGGGGCTCACTGGACGTCGACGGTGACGAACACACCACGGTGCTGCGCACACAGGTGCTCGCCGAGCATGCCGCCGAGGCGGCATCGATGCTGATCGGGCTGGCGCGCACGCCTCGCATCCCGGCGGAGGAGACGGCGCGGCTCGTCGCCGACCAGCAGCGCTGGGCCGAGATCGTGGCGCAAGAGCCTGCGTGGCGGGCCCACGCGACCTTCCGTGCCTCGCTCTATCGAGGTCACCCCTACGGCACGGTCCTGCCGCAGGCGGAGACGCTCGCCGCGTTCACCGCCGCCGACGCGCGCGCATTCTGGGAGCGTCACACCGGGGCTGGCCGCGCCACCCTGATGGCGGCCGGGAAGTTCGATGCCGGTGCCGTGACCGAGGCTGCCGCGCGCGCCTCGGATGGCTGGGCAACCCCCGAGGTGGCATCGGTGCAGCCCGCCCACGTGAGCGGAAGCCGCGTGGTGCGGTTCGTGGCGCGACCGGGCTCGGAGCAGACCACACTGCGCGTCGGCGCCCCCGTGCCACCACCGGGCCACGGCGACTACATCGCCCTCGAAGTCGCCAACTCACTGCTCGGCGGTTCGTTCAACTCACGGATCACGCAGAACATCCGCGAGCAGAAGGGCTACACGTACTCACCGAGTAGCCAGATCTCAACCCGTCCCCGCGACGCATACTGGGTGGAGGCGGCGGACGTCACCACAGCCGTGACGGCCCCAGCGCTCGACGAGATCCTCGGGGAGATCGACCGCCTGCGGGCCGACGCCCCACCGGAGGCCGAGGTGCTGGGCATTACGAATTACGTCGCTGGTATCTCCGCCATCCGAGGCGCCACGCTCAACGGACTCCTCGACCACCTCGAGTTCCTCGCGCTGCACGGCCTCGACGACACCTACACGGCGATGTACGAGGCGCGCGTGCGCAGCGTGACACCGGCCGACGTGTGGCGCGTGACGCGTGACTACCTGCGTCCGGAGCGCCTGACGATCGTCGCCGTCGGGGATGCCGAGGCGGTGCGCGGTGACCTCGGTCGGTTCGGGGTCGTCGTCGATGGCTAGCCGGGGCGCGGCTCCACCGGGGCGCGCTTCCGCTTGAGCGGTTCGGCGACGAAGAACATCAGCACGATCGCACCCAGCGCGCCGAGGCCGCCCGACGCGACGATCGCGCCACCCAGCCCAATCGGGCCCGCGAGGCCCCCAATCACCATCGGTCCAGCCGCCCCGCCGATGTCGCCCACCAGCCGCCAGACACCTAGGAACTCGTTGCGTCCCACAGCGGGCGAGAAGTCGGCACCCAGGGTCATTGCAATCCCCGCGCCAAAGCCGTTGCCCAGGCCGGTGACCATCCCCGCGAGCAGCAGGCCCGTGAACGAATGGGCGAAGGGGAACAGCATCAGGCCGATCGCCATGAAGACGAGGCACGGCACCCCGGTCCACTTCCGGCCCCAGCGGTCCATCACGATCCCCGTCGGGTAGAACAGCAGCACCTCGATCAGGATGGAACCACTGAGGATGAAGCCGATCTGGCTCGGCGACATGCCAATCGAGTCGCCCCACAGCGGGATCGCCGCCTCCCGCGAGCGGCGCAGCACCTGGATCGCCACGGTGGCGAGGCCCGCCGTGAGGAACACCTTCCGGTGCTCCACGACCACCGTCGCGAAGCGTCCGTAGATACCGCTGTGGGACATCTCGGCAGGGGCGTGGTCGTCCGCACGCACGAGGAGATACATCACTGCCGACGCGGCGACGGAGAGCGCTGCCTGCAGCCAGAAGGCGGTCTCCAGCCCGTAGGCCTCGGCAGCCACACCACCCACCAGCGGCCCGATCAGGTTGCCGACGCGGTTCGTGCCGCCGAGGAGCGACAGCGCCCGTCCGCGCACCTCGAGCGGTGCCCGTTCGGTGACGTAGGCGAGGCGCGCGAGTTGCCAGATGGCGAACGAGCAGCCCATCACGAACACGAGCGCCGCGAAGACGATTGGCGAACGACTGACGAGGATGATGAATGGCATCACCGCCAGCGCGATCGTGCCGAAGAGCATCGACCGCCGCTCGCCGAAGCGCGCGATCATCGCGCCCGCTGGGAGATCGAACACCATCGTGCCCCACCCGCGCAGGCCGACGATGGTGGCGGCGAACGCCACCGAGGCGCCGAGGTCTTTCGCAAACAGGGGGATCACTGGCAGCGCGGCGCCCTGACCGATGGCGAAGAGCACCGTCGGCAGGTAGACAGACAGGCCCAGCGAGCGCAGCCGGAACGGGGCTTCTGCCTGGGCCATCGCCGTCCTCGTGCCCGCGGGGCCGAATCTGGGCACTGCTTGTCCGAATCCGAGGGCGGCATCGTACCGCTGCCCTGCCTACCGGCTAGCCGCCTGCTTCAGCCTCGCGTCGGTCTGCCGATAGTGGTGACGGGAGCCCTGCGCGGTCGCCGCTAACGCACGTAGATCACGAGTGGAGCCAACGATCGCCCTCGTACGCCTGCACCAGATCGCGGAGATGCGCCCCCGGTGGCCGGAGGTTGCGACGTACGTCCTGCTGTTCGCCGGGGCTGCGCTCGCGTTCGTGGGGAACTTGGCGATCGCGCCGCTCGCAGCCGCTCCTGGTCTGGCCTTGGCAGGCGGTGCGACGCTCCTCGCGTTCCGGGGTGCGGTCAGCCGGAAGCGCCAGATCGGGCTGCTGGATGGCTGGGTGCGCATGGTCAACCGCGAACTCCCCGACATGATGTTCGAGATCGCGGCGTCAGGGCGCATCGTCGGTGTGTCGCGTGCATCCCGATCGATCCTGGGACGCGCTCCGGAGGATCTGAATGGCCGGCTGATCTGCGAGATCAGCCCGGACCCCGTCCCGTTCCTTGACGGCGCTGCCCTGCCGGGCGATTCCGGCACCTGGAGCGGGCGGTGGATCCATGCCAACGGCGAGGCCATTCACCAGATCGCCCTGATCCGCGCGGTGCGCGACAGCGAGGGCAACCTCCTCAGCATTCGAGGTGTCCTCCGCGACCCCGGTGATCAGCAGGAAGCGCAGGCCGCGCTCCGTGCCTCGGAGGAGCGCCTCCGCCGCGCCCTGGAGGCCGCGCAAAACGGCATCATGCTCGTCGACCGCGACGGGTTGCTGATCTTCGTGAACCGCTCGCTTCGGCGGATGCTCGGCTACGGCCGGGAGGTCCCGATCCACCTCGACCAGGTGACGGCACCGGAGCGGCTCGACCAGCTGACCGGCCTCGTCGCCTCGCGCGCCTGGGCCGATGTCGGCGGGGGACTGTTCGAGACTGGCCTGCGCCACCGCGACGGCGCGACCGTAGAGGCGGAGATCGCGTTGTCCGCGCTCAGAGAAGACGCCGGTACCGTCGTCCTGATCGAGGTGCGCGACCTCACCGAATCCCGCCGCGCCAGCGACGCGATCCGGCAGATGGCCGACTACGACCGCCTCACCGGCCTGCCGAGCCGCGACCTGTTCGACCGGCACGTCCAGCGCGCGATCCTCGACGCACGGCAGGGCCAGGAGTGCGTGGCGGTCATCCTGATCGACCTCGACCGGTTCAAACTGGTGAATGACACGCTCGGGCACGCCTCGGGCGACCGCCTGCTGAAGGCGGTCGCCGACCGGCTGCACGAGTACCTCCCCGCTCCGCACGTCGTCGCGCGGTTCGGCGGCGACGAATTCCTCGTGCTGGCACCAGCCCTTCCCGTCCCGGCGGCGGCCGAAGGCGTCGCACGTCGCGTCCTGCAGGCGCTCGTCGAGCCGTTCCCACACGACGGTCGTTTGCTGAAGGTCGCGGCGAGCGCTGGTGTGGCGCTGTTCCCGCAGCACGCCCAGGACCCCGAGGCCCTGATCCGCATCGCGGACGGCGCGATCCACCTCGCCAAGGACGAGGGCGGCGACGGCTTCCGCATGGGCACGGCCGCGGAGAGCGACAGCGCGCGCGACCGCCTCTCGTTGGAGGCCGACCTGCGAGAGGCCGTCGAGCAGCATGCCTTCGAGGTCTACTACCAGCCGCAGGTCGACCCGGTCAGCCAGGAACTGCGGGCCGTGGAGGCGCTGCTGCGCTGGCGGCACGCGGTGCGGGGCTCGGTGTCGCCGGTGGACTTCATCCCCCTGCTCGAGGAGACGGGCCTGATCGTGTCCGTTGGGGAGTGGGTGCTGGAGCAGTCTTGTGCCCAGATGCAGGCCTGGATCGACGAAGGCATGGCGCCCGTGCGCATGGCCGTGAACCTGTCGCCACGCCAGTTGATGGTGCCCGGCCTCGGCCGCATCGTGCGGGGCATCCTCGATCGCACGGGCCTGCAGCCGGAACTGCTCGAACTCGAACTGACCGAGACCACCGCCAGCCTGACGATGGACGCGGTGATCGAGGTGCTGCACGAACTGCATGCCATCGGCATCACGACGGCCATCGACGACTTCGGAATCGGCCACTCCTGGCTCGGGCGGCTGCGCCACTTCCCGGTGCAGACGTTGAAGATCGACCGCTCCTTCATCCAGGGCATGGACCAGTCAGTGGGCGACCGTGCCATCGTGGAGGCGGTCGTCGCTCTGGGCCACGCCCTCGGGCTCACGGTCGTCGCCGAGGGCGTCGAGCGCGAGCGTGACCTCGACCTGGTGCGCGAGATCGGCTGCGACCTCGCGCAGGGCTACTACTACTCGCCCGCCGTGGACGCGACCACGATGGCCGGCATGATGCGCGCGGAGACCGCCCACCGCGCTGCGGCCTAGCCCTCATCGAGGCGCACGCGACCGGTATGATCGGGCCCATGCCACGTCGCCCACATTCCTCGCTCCCTCACGCGCCGTTGGCGCCGGTCGCCGCCGCCTTGCGCAGCGGCTCGCTGCCCGTCGAGCGTCACGTGATCGAGGCCTGCGACCGCCTGGACGCCTTCGACGGGGCGACGCGCGCCCTGCTGCCCGAGGTGGGGCGTCGCGAGCGCCTAATCGCCGAGGCGTCCGCACTCGCCGCGCGCTATCCGGATGCGGCCTCGCGACCGCCGCTGTACGGCGTCCTGGTCGGCGTGAAGGACATCATCACGGTGGACGGCATGCCGACCCGTGCCGGCTCCGCTCTGCCGGCCGAGGCGTTCCCGCTTACCGAGGGCCCCGCTGTCCGCCGTCTGCGCGAAGCCGGCGCGCTGATCCTCGGCAAGACCGTGACCACAGAGTTCGCCTACTTCGATCCGGGGGCGACGACGAATCCACACGACCCGCTCCGGACGCCGGGCGGATCGAGTAGTGGGTCCGCCGCCGCCGTGGCTGCCGGGTACGCCCTCGTGGCGCTCGGGACGCAGACGGTCGGTTCTGTGATCCGTCCGGCGGCGTTCTGTGGCGTGGTCGGCTTCAAGCCAACGTATGGGCGCATTCCGAGCGACGGCGTCCTCTATTACTCACCCTCGGTTGACCACGTCGGCGCGTTCACACAGGACGCCCCCGGGATGCGCCTCGTTGCCTCGGTGTTGCTCGATGGGTGGCGCGAGGGGATCGACGCGTCTGCCGCGGTCACGCTCGGCGTGCCAGACGGGCCTTACCTCGACCAGACCGAGCCCGCCGCGCGTGCTGCCTTCGAGGAGTCGCTGCGCGATCTCGCGGCCGGCGGTGTGACGATCCGGCGCGTCTCCGCGCTCGCGGATATCGAGGCGATCAACGAGCGGCATCGCAACCTCGCGACGGCCGAGTTCCGTGAGCAGCACCTCGAGCGGTTCGCGCGCTGGGGCAGCCTCGTGCGCGCGGCGAGTTCCGCGCTGTTTGACGCAGGCGCCCTCGTCACCCCCACCCAGCGTGCCGAGGGCCTGGCGGGCCGCGGGGCGCTGCGCACTGCCCTCGAAACGCTGATGGACGCGCATGGCATCGATGCTTGGGCCTGCCCGCCAGCGATCGGGCCCGCACCGCTCGGGCTGCGTTCGACGGGCGACCCGACGATGAACCTCCCGTGGACGCACGCGGGGATGCCGGCGCTCACCCTCCCCGCTGGTCGCGTGGACTCGATGCCCCTCGGCATGCAGGTGGTGGCACGCCTCGGGCGCGACGAGGAACTGCTGGCACTCGGCGAGGTGCTGGAGCCACTGCTGTGACCTCCGAGGCACCTCCGTTCGGGATCGAGGGCCTCACTACCGCCTGGGTCGATGCATCCCTGCATGCCTCCGGAGCACTCCCAGCGGCCTCACACGTTGCGAGCGTGTCGGCAAAGCCGGTCGGCGAGCGCGGCGGGGTCAACGGCGACGCGTTCCACCTCGCGCTCACGTACGAGGGCGAACCGGGGCCAGCGCGGCTCGTCGCGAAATTCGGGACGCCCGGTGTGCGCGGCGTCGCCGTCTTCCAGGGCTGGTATGAGCGCGAGGTGCGGTTCTACGAGCAGTTCGCGACGCGGACGCCGCTCCGCACGCCTCAGGCGCACGCGGTCGCACTCGGTGGGCCGGGCGAGTGCGTGCTGCTGCTGGAGCACCTCGACCCGCTCGTGCATGGTGACCAGGAGCGCTCCTGCACACTGGAGCAGGCGCTCGCGGTCGCCCGCGCCATCGGCGCGCACCATGCGACGTGGTGGGGCTCCCCCGAGATCGAGGCGGCCGAGTGGCTACCGGACACCACCGTGGGGCTCACGCGTGCGTCACGCGTCGCCGGTGCTTTCGCGCGTGCCCTCGATGGCGCCGGGACGCTGCTGACGCCAGACGTGAGGGCCGCGCGCGGGCGGCTGGCCGAGGCGTACGTGCCGCTGCTGGAGGCGATCGCGCGGCCACCTCGGACGCTGACGCACGGCGACTTCCGCCTCGACAACCTGTTCTTCAGCGAGGGCGCCCCCATCGAGGTCGCGGCGATCGACTGGCAGTTCGCCTGCCGCACGCGAGGCGCATACGACCTCGCCTACTTCCTCGGGCTGGACCTGGAGCCCTCGGCGCGCGCTGACGTCGAAGGGCCGGGCATCGAGGCGTACCTCGAGGCACTGGCCGCAGGCGGAGCGACATACGACCGGGCGGAGTTCGAGCGCGACTACAACATCGCGCTGCTCGCCTCACTGGCGGTGTTCACGATCGGGGCCGGCTCCCCGTCGCCCAACCCGCGGATGGACCGCGTCCACGCGCAGGGGATCGAGCGGCTGTGCGCGGCGATCGAGGCACGGGGGGCGCTGGGCGTCCTCGACAGCCTGGGCTAGCGGTACTCCCCCAGCACTGAGGCGAGAAACGCACGCGTGCGCTCCGCCGAGCCGTCACCCGCGTCGAACAGCCCGCCGACGAAGGTCGTCGCCCCGGCGTCGCGCAGCCGACCGAGTTCGGCGCGCAGGGTCGCCTCGTCCCCCACGATCGCGACGTCGCCCGGGCCTTCGACACCTTCCTTGTCGAGCATCGCGCGGTACGAGGGCAGGCGGCCGTAGTTCTCGAACTGGCCGGCAGCCCTAGCGCGTGCCTCGACCGGGTCGGAGGTGAGCGCGATCGGCAGCATGCACACGACCTCAGGTGCCGGCCGGCCGGCAGCGGCTGCCGCTCGTGTGATCCGAGGGACGATGTGCTCACCGACGGCTCGACCGCCGGTCATCCAGAGGATGGTGCCGTCCGCCATCGAACCCGCGAGGTTCAGCATGACGGGCGCCATCGCGGCGATCAGACAGCGGACGGGCGTGGTGTCGTGCGTCCGCAGCGTGGCGCGGACGTGGTACTGCTCGCCGTCGAATTGGACGGGTTCGAGGTGTAGAAGCGGCATCAGCACACTGAGGTACTCGCGCATGTGGATGGCGGGGCGGTCGAACGACAGCCCGTAGCCGCCCTCGATCGTGACTTTGTGCGAGAGCCCGATGCCGAGGGTGAACCGACCACCGCTCGCTGCCTGCGCGGTCAGCGCCTGCTGCGCCATCGCCGTCGGGTGACGCGGGAACGTCGGTACCACGCCGGTGGCGAGCCGGATGCGCGAGGTGCGGGTGCCGGCGACGGTCATCGCCCCGATCGCGTCGTGGCCCGCAATGTTCGCCATCGTGAACATCGCGA
This sequence comes from Dehalococcoides mccartyi, assembly GCA_945865925.1. Lineage (GTDB taxonomy): Bacteria > Chloroflexota > Dehalococcoidia > UBA2979 > UBA2979 > SURF-43. The sequence goes on along the minus strand of CAMBFG010000001.1, from coordinate 142,857 downwards.
AGCCCTCGTCCTCCGCGCGGACGGCGTCGCCCACGATGGTGGCGAGGCGTGAGCCGAAGGTGAAGAGTCCGAGGTCCATGGTCGCGCTCCCTCGATCTGTGCTCAGGCGCCGGTGACGCGCACGTGGCCGCGGTCTGTGACTTCCAGCACATTCGACATCGGGCGCCTCTCGCCCAGAACTCGCCGCTGAGGCGCCATCCTATCCGCGCACTCGCCTTGTCGGTGTAGACTCGCGGTGCCCCAGCCTGGAGGGAGCGACGGTGGCTTCACTCGATGGCATGCGCGTCCTCGATATGACGCAGTACGAGGCCGGGCCCTCGTGCGCGCAGTACCTCGCCTGGCTGGGCGCCGATGTGATCAAGATCGAACGCCCCACAGGGGACGCCGGTCGGTACACCGGCAAGGGCCTCGGCAAGTTCAAGGCCGATCCCCAGTACTTCATGAACTACAACGGCAACAAGCGCAGCGTCGTCCTCGACCTGCGCCAGCCGAAGGGCCGCGAGGCTTTCCTCGAACTGGTCGGCAAAGCCGACGTGCTCGTGGAGAACTTCGGCCCGGGCGTCATCGAGGGCATGGGCCTCACCGATGACGTGCTGAGGCCGCTCAACCCTCGGCTGATCTATGTACGGATCAAGGGCTTCGGCCTGAGTGGACCCTACAAGGACTACAACGCCTACGACTGGGTGGCACAGGCCGCGGCTGGTTCCTTCTCCACCACCGGCGATCCCGACGGCCCACCGATGATCGTTGGGCCCACCATCGGCGACTCCGGCACCGGGATCCAGGCCGCCCTCGGCGTCGCCGCCGCGTACGTCGAGCAGCAGCGCACCGGGCTGGGCCAGATGATCGAGATCTCGATGCAGGAAGCCGTGACGATGTTCATGCGCACGCTGGACCCGTCATTCTGGGAGCAGCATCCGGCCGAGCGCCATGGCGTGCGCCGAGGACGCGCGGGGGGCGGCCTCTACCCGTGCAAGGGCGACCAGCCGAACGACTGGGTGTTCATCTTCCCGGCCACCACGCAGATGATCGACGCGCTCTGCATCGCCATCGGGCGCCCCGAACTGCTCGAAGACTCGCGCTTCTGCACACCGGCCGCGCGCGCGGAGCACTCCGAGGAGTTCCGCGAGGTGATCCAGGAATGGACACTGCGGCATGACAAGCACGAGGTGATGGAGATCATCGCCGGGGCGGGCTGTCCCGCCTCGTACGTCTTCGATACGGAAGACCTGTTTACCGACCCGCACCTGAAGGCGCGTGGCTTCATCCAGTACGTCGACCACCCGGAGAACGGCCGCGTGCCGCTGATGCGCCACCCCTTGCGCATGCGCGGCGCCGTCAAGCAGGGACGCTCCCCGCTCCTCGGCGAGCACACGGACGAGGTGCTGGCGGAAGTCCTGGGTTATGACCAAACGAGGCTGGACGCACTCCGGGCTGACGGAGTGACGGTCGGCCGCTTGCTGTCGTAGGAGTGCCATGAGTCCTGTGAGCGTCAGGTACATCGTGAACGATGTGGATGCGGCGATCCCGTTCTACACGGAACGACTCGGATTCGCGGTGGAACAGCATCCGGCACCCGGCTTCGCGATGCTCTCGCGTGGCGAACTCCGACTGCTGCTGAACCGCCCCGGCGCCGGTGGTGCGGGGACATCGATGCCCGATGGACAGGTGCCCGCCCCCGGTGGCTGGAACCGCATCCAGATCGAGGTCGAGGACATCGATGCGATGTTCAGCACGCTGAAGGCGTCCGGGTGCTCATTCCGAAGCGACGTCATCACCGGCAACGGCGGCAAACAGGTCCTTATCGAGGATCCGTCAGGGAACGCAATCGAACTCTTCCAGGCCGCCCCGCGCCCCGCCTGATCAGGGGCGCGCCAAGTCAGATGCCCGTCGACTGCGGAGCCAGCCGGTGACGTGATGTGCGCAGTTTGTATACTGCCGCATGGCAACAACACTCCCCACCCGTCGTCCCCTGCCCGCGAACGTCGAGGTTCGCCCGGCCACCCTCGACGAGATGCCGGAATTCGCGCGCGTTGCCGGGCGTGAACTCGGCGCTACGGCTGAGGAGGTTGCCCCGCTCGACCCTCGGTCGACACTCTGCGCCTTCGAGGACGGGCGGCTGGTCACGACCTATGGGTGGTGGCCGCTGCTGATGCGGTTCAACGGACCTGCGATCGCAGTCCCTGGGATCACGTTCGTTTCGACACATCCCGCCGCGCGGATGAAGGGCTACCTCCGAGCGGTCGCCGAGCGGCACTTTGATCGCCTCCACGAATCTGGTGAGGCGTCGATGACCCTCTTGCATCCGGCGTGGGCCGCCATCTACGAGCGCTATGGCTACGCCGTAGTCACCGACCGCACGTCCTACCGCTTCGAACCGCGCGATGTCGCCTTCCTGCGCCCCGTCCCGACGTCCGGACGTGTCCGCGAGATCGACATCGCCGAGGAGTTTGGGCTGCTGGTTGAGGTGTATCGCCGCTATCGCGACGACCGCACCGGTCTGATCCACCGAGGCCGCGCGATGTGGGATGCGGGTGAACTGCGGATCCCACCCGGTCAGTGGCAGGTCATCCTCGCGTATGAGGAGGCTGGTGAGCCTCTTGGTTATGTCGTGTACGTCCATGCCCCGACCACGGAATCGCACGTGCTCCGGATCATGGACTTCGTCGCGCTGACGCCCGCCGCGCACCAGGCGCTGTGGCGTGTGATCGGCGGGTACGCCAACGTCGACCACGTGGAATGGGGCAATGCCCCACCGGACGACCCACTGCCGCTCATGCTGGTCGAGCCTCGACGGCTCAACTTGTCGAGGCGTGACGGGATCATGGCGCGCCTCGTCACCGTCGCCGACGCGCTGCCGCTCCGCCCGTACGCCGAGGCCGCTGGCCTGCGCTTCGCACTCGTCGACCCAGTCTGTCCGTGGAACGAGGGGCGCTGGCTGCTCGAGACTTCGCCGGAGGGCGCTCGCGTCACCTCGGCAGAGGGGGCGAGCCCGGACATCACGCTGACCGTGGACACGCTCGCCCGCCTCGCCTTCGGCTACACGTCGGCGAGCGTGGCAGCACAGGCGGGGCTACTCGATGTCCACGACGCCTCGGCGCTGCCGAAGTGGGACGCAGCCCTGCGGACGAAGCACCCGCCGCATGAGCAGGAGCACACCTGGTAGGGACGTCCAGAGATCGATTGCTCGCGTTCCCGAATCGCGTATAGTCCCGCCCGGTTGGCCCATCACGGCAGGCCCACCAACGGAGGACACCATGCGCTTCGGCATCTTCGACCACCTCGAGCGGCGGTCAGACGTCGGGCTCGCCGAGCAGTACGAGGATCGCCTGCGGCTGACGGAGATCGCGGACGAGGTCGGGTTCACCGGCTATCACGTCGCGGAGCACCATCACTCGCCGCTCTGCCTCGCGCCGAACCAGGCGGTCTACCTTTCCGCCGTCGCGCAGCGCACCAAGCGGCTGCGCTTCGGGCCGCTGGTGTACGTGCTTCCGTTGCATCACCCGATCCGCCTCATCGAGGAGATCTCGATGGTCGACCAGATGTCGGGCGGCCGGTTCATGGTCGGCGTGGGTCCCGGCACGGGTGGTGGAACGGAACTCGCGATGTGGGGCGGTAACTCGGATGAAAACCGTGCCCGCTTTGAGGAAACCCTCGCCATCGTGCGGAAGGGCCTCTGCAGTGAGTTTCTCACCCATGATGGCGAGTTCTTCCAATACCACGACCTCTGGATGGAACTGCGCCCCGTCCAGCAACCACCCGACTTCTGGTGGGCCGGTCAACCGGACTCCGCCGCCCAGCGAGGTGCGAACTGGATCGGTACCGGCTCGGTCCGAGGTGTTACCGAGGCCGTGGCGGCCTACCTCAGGCAGCGCGAAGCGACCTCGCGCGACCTCCCAGCAGGGCTCACGCCGCCGGTGGAGCCGCTGTACGGCGGGATGAAGCACCTCTTTATTGCCGACACGGACGAGGAAGCGCGTGCGATCGCGATCCGCTCGTATCACAACTACCGCACGCACTACGCCAAGCCGACACCGGCTCAGCCGCATCCAGGCACGCCCGCCCCGGGGCGTGGGCCTGCGGGCCTCGACCCCGAGTCCGCGCTGAAGGCGGGCGCGCTCCTCGCCGGATCGCCCGCGACACTGCGCAAGTTCGCGCAGGAGTACCGGACGACCGGCGCGAACTACTTTGTCGGGTCGTTCCAGTGGGGCGATTTGACGCACGAGGAGTCGTCGCGCTCGATGCGCCTCTTTGCCGACGAGGTCATGCCCGCCTTCGAGTAGCCCTCGACCGCCTCGCAACGCAGACGGGCGGCCTCTCAGCCGCCCGTCGTGATCTCGCGAAGGCGAGGGCTAGCGAGCGGGCGCGATGGCCGCCGCACGCGCGGCGAGGGCTGCCTGGAACTGCTCCTTCTGCGCGACATGGCGTCGGAAGAATGCAGAGGTCGAGGCCATCAGGGCTGGGAGCACCTCGGGCATGCTCGCGAAGCCGTGCGGCAGGCCAGCGTGTAACTGCGCGTCAACCGGCACTCCAGCGGCGCGAAGGGTCTCCCACATCCGCAGCGAGGCCGAGAACGGCACGACCTTGTCGATGTCGCCGTGCGTGAGGAACGTCGGTGGGAAGTTCGGGGTCACGTGGTTGATCGGGCTCGCCAGTTCCGCCATCTCGGCGGTCGCCGTGTCACCGAGGAGGACGCGGGCGGGGAGGCTGCCGGACGGGCGGTCGTCTCCAACGTGGAAGCGCACCGGCGGGTAGACGGCTGCCACCGCCGCGACCGTCGTCGAGATGCTGATGTCGACGTTCGGCGCGTCAAAGCGTGGGTCATTCGGCGTCCCGGCAGCGAGGAGCGCGAGGTGGGCGCCCGCCGAGTGCCCCTGGAGGCAGATGTTGGCGGGGTCGATCTGGAGCATGGCGGCGTTCTTCCGCACCCAGCGGATAGCGGCCTTCACGTCGTGGATCATCCCCGGGAACGGCGACTCGCCGGTGAGCCGGTACTCCATCGAGAGCGCCGTGAAACCCTCGTGGGCGAGGAATCGAGCGTGCTCGGCCAGTTGGCCTCGCTCGCCGCGGTTCCAGCCGCCGCCGTGGATGAGGACCACGGCGGTACCGAGGCGGTTCTCGCCGGGCTCGTAGCAGTCGAGGCGCAGGTCACGGCCCCCACCCTGCCCGTAGACGACGTCCTTCGTCACCTTGATCTCAGCCATCGCACGCTCCTCGCCGCTGCCGGCCTGACGATGTCCATCACGGATGAAGTGTACGCGGGGGCCGAGGCGCCGAGCGCGCCCGCCTCGACGCCCGACGGGGGGCTCGGCTAGCCTGCGCCACGGCACGAGACCGGCCCGAGAGGGCCTCGACGATGGAGGACGGCATGCCGCTAGTACTGGGTGTCACCGGATCGATCGCGACCGGGAAGTCGTACCTCTGCCAGTACATCGTGGAGAAGTACGGCGCGGTCCACGGGGACGCGGACAAACTCGTCCACCGCATGTACGACCCGGGTAAGCCCGGCTGGGACCGCATCGTCGCCGAGTTCGGCCAGGAAGTCGTGGACGCGGACGGCATGATCGACCGCAAGGTCATCGGTTCGAAGGTCTTCGGCAACCCGGAGCGCATGCGTGCCCTCACCCGGGCGATCGGCGACATCGGCGGGGAGATGCACCGCGTCATCGACGAGTGGCGCGCGACCCTCCCGAAGGACCAGATCGCCATCCTGGAGGCGGTGAACCTCATCGAGGCGGGCTACTCCGCCTGGTGCGACAACACCTGGCTCGTCGGCGCGGACTATGACATCTCGCTGCCCCGCCTGATGAACCGCAACAACTTCAGCGAGGCCGAGGCCCGTCAGCGCCTCGATGCCGCGCGCAAGTGGCAGGACCGCGCCCCGGCGTCCGACCGCATCTTCATGAACAACGGCACACTCGAGGATCTTCAGCGCGAGATCGAGACGGTCGTCGACGAAACGCAGGCGCAGTTCCGCGCCGGTACGCTTGCCCCGATCCGCTACACCCAGTGGTTCGAGGACACCCGCGAGGAACGCGAAGCCCTCGCGAAGGCTGCCGCGGAGAAGGCCGCTGCCCAGGCGAAGCCCGAGAGCGGCGCCGCCTCGTAGCCCACTCAGACGCTCAGAGTTGCGGACTCCGGGGACTCCGCTAACCTTGGCGGAGCCAGTTGCGGAAGTAGCTCAGTGGCAGAGCGCCTCCTTGCCAAGGAGGAGGTCGCGAGTTCGACCCTCGTCTTCCGCTCCATCGTACGAAAACAGCCCCGGCGGATGCCGGGGCTGTTTGCTTGCAGATTCGATGCGCTGGCTACACTCCTCGAAATCGTGAGGAACCGCCGATGTCCCGACCCGCCCTCCGAACCGTTACCGCGATCCTGGTCATGACCGCCGCCCTCTTCGCAGTGGCCTGCGACGATGGCGACAGCGAATACGACCGGGAGCGGGAGGCGCGGTCGGCGCGCAGCTTCAATGAGTCGCAGCGGACTCCGCAAACCGTGACCCCAGGGGGCGCCGCGAGCCCACCGGCGATCACGGCGACTGCCACGCTACCCCCTGCCGAACTGCGCTACGCCACGGTCGCACCGATCACAGCAGTCTTCGACCAGAGCAGGTTCACCACCACCTATACGTTGACCATGACCGGGCCATTCCCTCAGGGCGGTTTTGTGGAATGGTCCGGGCCGAACTGCGGGACGATCCAGGGCGACGCCTTCTCGATCAGCTCGGATCAGCGCCCGGACAGCACGGTGGTCAAGCCAACGTTTGTGTGGATTCACCCCCACCCGCCCTGCGGGGACGCACCAGACCACACCGACGCCACCATCGTCGCCACCCTGAAAGAAGGGGACGGCGGCCCCGGCAAGACCCCACGCATCATCACGACCTGCACCTACAAGGGCTCGGCAACCGGTACCGGCCCCACCTGCCAGATCCAGCGCGAGACACGAGCGCCCTAGCGTTTGCGGCGACCGAGGCCCGCTCGTACCCTTCGATGACCACGCCGAAGTGGTGGAACGGCAGACACGTCCGACTCAAAATCGGATGAGGTAACCCCTCGTGTGGGTTCGAATCCCACCTTCGGTACCACGGATCGCGAACACGACCGCCCGAGGTGACTCGGGCGGTCGTGTTGTGTGTGAAGGAGCGGGGGGGGGGGCGAGGTGGCCCGGGACGGACAGACAGAGCGGCCTATCGTCCGATCAGCGAGCCCCCGCCCACGTTCGTGTAGCCCGAGACGAAGTCCGTGACGGCGTCTCGCTCCGGCTCGAATGTCTGGCGCTCGACGGTGCCGAGGTCATTGCACAGGACGTGCAGCGACACGGAGGCTTCTGCCGACGCCGTCACGACCTGGTGGATGTCGTGGTGGGGATGCTCGAGTGGCGTCAGTTCGCCGAGGCGGATGGGGTCTTCGGAGATCAACTCGACTTTCGCGTAACCAGGCCTCGAGCCGTCGTCACGGCGGACGAACTTCCGCTCGATCTGCGCTCCCTGGACGAGGCCGACCCAGCCACTCGTGAGGTGATTGTGGACCTTCGTCATCCCCATCGGGGGAACGACCATCGTGAAGATGCAGAGGTCGGGATCCTGCGAGCGGTACACCGCCCACGTCGCGGTGGTGCCCGGCACCGGTTGGCGGAACGTCTCGTCGATCCACGAGGCGTCGAGGATCAGACGTTGGGTGGCGGTACGGAGGTTCGGCATGAGCGCGTCCGTGCCTCGGTCGCGCGCGACGATGTTGCGGAAGTCCTCGACGAAGTGCCGGAGGGCGGGTTGGACAGGCTCGATGTAGAAGGCGTCCGGCATCGCGGCCCTCCGGTGGCGGGTGTGGCGGCGGCCTCGGCGGCCTGAGAGGTCGAGGTTGGCTGCCCGCCGAGGGTTCGAACCTCGCCCTGTGGATCCAAAGTCCATCGTGCTACCGCTACACCAGCGGGCATCCGCGCCATCCTACCGCCGAGCGGCGTGGCCCGGGATCGAAGGGTTCCTCCGCGCTTGCCCGACGCCTCAGGAGGCGTCAAACTGCGGGGACGTTCCTCGATAGCTCAACGGTAGAGCGCCCGGCTGTTAACCGGTAGGTTCGTGGTTCGAATCCACGTCGGGGAGCCACTCTTTCCTCCTCAGCACACGCAACAACGCCGCCCTTTCGAGCGGCGTTGCTGCATCGTTCGATGCCTGGCGGTCCTCGCAGCAGGCGAGCGTCTGGTCCCGCCGACTGTGCGAACATGGGGTGGCGCTTCGATCACCTCTCCACTCCCGGACGTGACCTCCGAAGCCCGAATGGCGGCTGACCGTGTTACTCCGCGTTGGGTATGAGTTCGTATACGACTGCCCGGCACCCACGCCCATGGTGCTGGTACTGAACATCCACCACAGCCGGGCGTCCGACATCGTCGTCCCCGATCACCTCGTAACGAGTCCGCCCGTGCCAGTGACGGCGTACCGCGACACATTCGGCAACTGGTGCTCGCGACTCGTGGCGCCGGCGGGCGAGATTCGACTGTCGTCCAACGCGCTCGTGCGGGACTCGGGGCTGGTTGACCCGGTTGTGCCAAGCGCCCGGCAGCATGCCGTCGAAGACTTGCCCGCCGAGACGCTGCAGTTCCTCCTGGGTAGCCGCTACTGCGAGACCGACCTCCTGACGGATGTGGCGTGGGATCGCTTCGGCGGCACGCCCGAGGGGTGGCCACGCGTCCAGGCGATCTGCGACTTCGCCCACGAGTGGGTGAAGTTCGGCTACGACCACGCGCGGTCGACGAGGACCGCCTGGGACACCTACAACGAGCGCGTCGGCGTCTGCCGGGACTACACCCACCTCGCGGTCGCGCTCTGCCGTGCGATGAACATCCCCGCGAGGTATTGCACGGGCTACCTCGGCGACATGGGGACGGAGCCGCCGTACGGGCCTGGTGACTTCGCCGCGTGGTTCGAGGCGTACCTCGACGGGCGGTGGCACACGTTTGACCCGCGCAACAACGTCCCGCGCCTCGGGCGGGTGCTGATCGCACGAGGGCATGACGCCGCAGACGTGCCGCTGTCGTACACATTCGGCCGGACCAAACTGACGTCGTTCAAGGTGTGGACCGATGAGGTCGACGGCCCCGAGGCTGCACAGGCCGGGGCTTAGCATGGAGCACATCCTGCATCCGACATATCACCCTGACGCGATCGATCCCTCGACCGTGAGCTGGGACCGCGTGCGGCTGGCCAAGTACCTCGTGCATCAGCAGTTCAGTTATGAATATCCGGCCCGGATCCGCGAACTGCGCCACCAGTTGATGGTGATCCCGCCGGAGACCTTCGGGGATCAGCGTCGAACCGTGTACAGCCTCGAGGTCTCGGAACCCGGCGAGGTCACCACGACGATGGACTCGCTCGCGAATACCGTGATCCACGTGCGGATACCGCTCGTCGAACGGGCGGTCGAGTTCGAGGCGTGGGTGACGATCGAGCGGACTGGCCCACCCACCCCGAGGGTCGTCCCAAGCGCGTGGTTGGACGACCCGCGATTCCTGAGTCCCACGCTCCGCACGACCCCCGACGCCGTGATCGAGCAGGCGGCTGAGGTACTCGGCGCCCGTGGCGCGCAGGGCCTCGAACTGGCCACGCAGGTCAACTCGTGGGTCCACGAGACGATGGCATACGTCCCGGGCGTGACGGGCGTTCACACGACTGCCGCGGCCGCGCTCGCCGAGCGGCATGGTGTTTGTCAGGACTATTCGCACGTCATGATCGCCATCTGCCGGCGGCTGGGCTTGCCGACGCTCTACGTCTCGGGCCACATGCTCGGCGAAGGCGGCACCCACTCCTGGGTCGAGGTGGTGCTTCCCGCCGCGGACGGTTCGGGCGGCGCCGTTGGCTGGCCGCTCGACCCGACGCACGGGCGCCCCGCCGATATGACCTATCTCACAGTCGCGGTCGGCCGCGACTACGGCGATGTCGCGCCTACCTCGGGGAGCTACCGCGCCGGTCACGGTGGCAGCCTGACGGCTCACAAGGAAGTCCGGGTGATCGAGGTCGACTACCGGGACTAGAACCACGTCCCCGGTCGGATCAGTACGATGCCAACATGAGTACGACGACACCGCGCCCACGCATCCTCGTCACTGTCGACGAAGACGTCGTCGATGGACGCTGGGGCGACTACGCGGCCGACTACCAGCGCGCCGTCGAAGCCGCTGGTGGCGAGGCGATCCCGATCTTCTTCAAGGACTACGCCGCCGACACCGTCCCCCCGCACGAAGGTGTCGTCACCATCGGCGGCATCGATGTCGATCCGGTGCGTTACGGGGAGCCGCCTCACGAACGCCTCGGACGGACGGACTCGGCGCGCGACGCCGCCGAACTTGCGATCACGCGGCTGGCACTCGACGAGGGGCGCCCGCTTCTCGCGATCTGTCGTGGCGCGCAGGTCATGAACGTGGCGTGTGGCGGATCGCTCCACCAGCACATCGAGGAGCGCGAGCCGCACCACGGCCCGCGCGGCACCGACGAGTCGGGCTGGCACAACGTCGAGGTCACCCCCGGATCGCTTCTCGCGCGCATCGCGGGTAAGGGGGCGCTGAGGGTGAACTCACGTCACCATCAGGCGATCACCCCGGAACGCCTCGCGCCCGGTCTCGTCGAGGCGGGGCGGACAGAACACGGCGGCCTCGTAGTGCTTGAGGCGTTCGAGATGCCGGACCATCCCTTCGCGCTCGGTGTGCAGTGGCACCCGGAGCGGCCCGAGATGTCCGCCGACCCGACGCACGCGGCCGCCTCGGCACGGCTGTTCGAAGCGTTCGTTGCAGCCTGCATCGAGGCGCGCGCCAAGCGCCCCGGATAGCCGAGGAACATCGATGCCCAGGTGGAAGCCGAAAGGCTGGCACAGTGTGACGCCTCGACTGGTCGTCGAGGATCCGGCGCGACAGGTGAAGTTCCTCAAGCAGGCCTTCGGCGCAACGGGCAGCCTGGAACGGCTCCGCCCTTCGGAAATCCTCGTGGGCGACTCGATGGTGATGGTGAGCGGCACCGGGCCACGCGAGGCGATCCCCGCCATCCTTTACCTGTATGTCGAGGATGTTGATACCACCTATGCGAAGGCCCTGAAGGCCGGCGGGGCGGTGATCGAGGAGCCGGTCGACGTCCCGTACGGGGATCGGCGGTGCATCGTCCTCGACCCGTGCGGGAACACGTGGCAGATCGCGACGCGGATTGCGTCGCGGTAGCCGGGACGGCGGCAGCGCCTATAGTCGGATCGCAGTTGGTGGAAGGTGAGCGCCATGTCTCGCAACCTCGGTTCAATTCTCGCGGCCGCCGTCGTCGGTCTGGTGATCACTGCCTGTGGGGGTGACGAAGAAGCCACGCCTGCCGCATCTGCCACCACTACCAACCCCACCTCGATGTCCTCACCGGCCGCGGCGGCATCGGCGAGCGCGCCCGCAGGCGCCGCCGCCGGAGGCGCGGCCGTCGCGGGAGCACTTGGTGGCTTCTGCGGGGACTGGGCAGCCGTCGCCGCGCAGACCTCAAAACTCGCCGCCCCGGCGGGAGCGACCGCCGATGTCAAGGCGAGCGTGGAGAGCACGAACGCCTACCTCAAGGCACTGGCGGACAAGGCCCCCGCTGACGTCAAGGCTGACTTCCAACTCTTCGCGAAGGCGTGGTCAGACGTCACCGTCATCATGGCGAAGTCGAACTACGACATGATGAAGGCCGCGAGCGACCCCGACTTCCAAAAGGTCATGCAGGCGATGTCCGACCCGAAGCTCCAGAAGGCCAGCGAGAACATCTCGCTCTACGTCTCGAAGAACTGCACCGCGGGGCGATAGCGCCGGCAGGCATGCCGTAGTAGCGCCCCTAGAACAACGCTCCGAGGTCGCGGGCGAGGTCGACGCTGGCGACTCCCGCGAGGGTGACCATCCCCAGCCGGCCGGCCCAGGCGACCGGCCGCGAGTCCACTGCTGCTGCGAGTCGCTCGCCCTGCCCGAGCGCCACGGCGCCGAAGCCGAATACGGCGATCACGATGCCCGGCGGGCCGATCACCAACACGGCGACTAATGCCAGAAACGGCACCGCCAACAGCAGGCGCTCGGGCAACAGTCGCGTCCTGTGTTCCACGAGCGTCCGAAGCGGTTCCAGTGCCCCACCGAACGCCGCTGGAATCGCAATGAACAGGCCGACCGCGAGTGCGCGTGGCGAGAGCGCGGTGAAATCGATGCCGTCCGCATGCACCAGCAACGCGCCACCGACGATCCCGAAGAACAGCGTGAAGACGGGAACTCGCCAGCGGGACGGGACCCACGGCCGCGCGACCGCGTAGAGCGGCCCCAGGATCAGCGTTGCACCGACGGTGAGCGCGAGGACCAACGCGAAGGTGGCGGGGGTGACCCGGCCAATCGTGAAGCCGTCGTCGCTTTCCAACCCGATGACGCGCGCCCCTGAGGTCAGGCGAAGGATCAGCATCGCCAGTCGCCCACCGACGCCGGCGATCACGAACCCCGCAATCGCCGCAGCCACGATTGATGGCATCAGCAATTGCCCGACATCGACGAGCAGGTCGCGGCGAGTCCGCGCGACAACAGGCTTCGACACGCAGCCCTCCAGACCCGCCGAGGCCGATGATACCCATCGTGAGCGCACGGCCTCTATCCTCGTCGCCATGCGCGGCATCCTGCTCTCCTCCACCATGGCCCAGCGGCACGCCGCCCTCCTCGCGCGGCTGCGCGAGCCGGCGGCCTCGAACGGCGACCCGATCGAGGTGGTGGCGATCCCCGAGGGCGAGAGCGGCGTGCTGCCGGAGGCGGAACTGGCCTCGATCCGGGCGGCGTTCATCTCGACTGACGTGATCGCCGACCCGCGTCTCGAACGACGGGGATTCGGGACGGCGAGGCGTGCGCCCAACCTCGAGTGGCTACACATCGGGTTCGCGGGGACGGACACGCCGATCTTCCGCGAACTGATGGAGCGTGGCGTGACCGTCACGAACTCGTCCGGCGCGGCGTCCGAGCCGATCGCCGTGACCGCGATCGCCGGGATGCTCGCGCTCAGCCGAGGGTTCCCGCGCTGGGGTGATCTCCAGCGCCGGCGCGACTGGCAGCGCCAGCAGCACTCCCCGCCCGACTTGCGAGGCCAAACCATGGTCGTGGTGGGCCTCGGCTCCATCGGGGCGGAGGTCGCACGGCTGGCGCGGGCCTTCGGGATGCACGTCATCGGAGTGCGCCGGACACCAGCAGGGCCGGCGGACGGCATCGACGAATGGGCTTCGCCCGACCGGCTGCGCGAGGTGCTGCCGCGCGCCGACTGGCTCGCGCTCACCGTCCCGCTCACGCCGCAGACATACCACCTGATCGACGCGGCCGCGCTGGCGCTGCTACCTCGAGGCGCGCACGTCCTGAACGTCGCCCGTGGCGCGGTCATCGACGAAGCGGCGCTCGTGGAGTCGCTCCGAGCGCGCCACCTCGGCGGGGCCTACCTCGACGTGTTCGAGGTAGAGCCACTGCCCGAGCCCTCGCCGTTATGGGATCTGCCGAACGTGATCCTGAGTCCGCACGACTCGAACGTCTCGGCCGGCAACGCGGCCCGCTTCGACGCGATCTTCGCGGAGCAACTGGAACTGTGGGCGGCGGGCAAGCCGCTGACCCGAGCCGTCAGCGAGGGCTAGCAACGGCAATCGATAGGCGTCTCGGCTCGAAGCGCTCGGGTATGCTCGACGGATGCATGGTCCTGGGCTGCTCATCGATGTGTCTATCGCGCTCGCACTCGCGCTGGCCGGGGGGCTGGCCGCGCGCAGCCTGAGGCTGTCGCCGGTGGTCGGATACCTCGTGGCGGGGATGGCCGTCGGGCCGTTCACGCCGGGATACCGCGCAGACGCGGAGACGATCCACCAACTGGCCCAGGTGGGTGTCGTGTTCCTCATGTTCGGCGTGGGGCTGCATTTCAACCTGCGTGACCTCATTGCGGTCCGGGCGATCGCGATCCCGGCTGGCATCCTGCAGATCGCCGTCGTAGCAGGCCTGACGTGGACCCTCGGCGTGATGGTGGGGCTGCCGCCCCTGGAGGCGGCGGTCTTCGGGATGGCGGCCACGATCTCCAGCACGGTGGTGCTCGTCCGGACGCTGGAGGAGCGGAACCTCACCACCTCAATCGCCGGACGGGTGTTGATCGGCTGGCTGATCGTCCAGGACTTCGCGACGATCGGGATGCTGGTCCTGCTCCCCGTGTTCGCGAGCAGCGGCGGCGACGGCCGCATGGGCGCCCTCGTCTCAGCCGGGCTCGCCGTGCTGTTCGTCGCCGTCACCCTCGCCGCCGGATCCCGCGTCGTCCCGCTCTTGCTGAGGTTCGTGGGGCGCACCGGCTCACGCGAACTTTTCGTCCTCGTCGTCGTCTGCCTCTCCCTCGGAATCGCCGTGGGTTCCGAGGTGGCCGGGGCGTCGCTCGCCCTCGGCGCGTTCATCGCCGGTGTGACCGTCAGCGAGACCGAGGGCAGCCACCAGGCCGCGAGTGACGTGCTGCCGCTGCGCGACGCGTTTGCCGTGCTGTTCTTCGTCTCAATTGGAATGCTGATCGACCCGTTCGCCCTCCTCGACCGACCGCTGCTCGTCGGCGTGGCGGTCTTCGCGATCGTGTTCGCGAAGCCGCTCGTCAGCGGCCTGCTCACGGCCGCGTTCCCGGTCCCCGCGCGAGTGGCATTCGTCACCGCGGCCGGGCTGGGTCAGGCTGGCGAGTTCTCCTTCATCCTCACAGAGGCCGGACGCCAGTTGGGCATCCTGCAGTCGGACACTTATCACGCGATCCTGGCGGGCTCGGTCATCTCGATCGCCGTGAACCCGCTTGCCTTCCGTTTCACCACGATGGTGGAGGCAAGGCTCCGAGGTCGACCTCGCATCTGGCGCTGGATGGACCGCCAGGGAGCCGTGCCTGATGTTCCGGCGCCGCTCACAGGCCACGTCATCATCGCCGGCGCCGGGCGCGTCGGACGCCTCGCGGGGCACGCGCTCGACGACCTGGCGATCCGGCACGTGTACATCGAAGCGACGCTCGACACGGTGATCGGGATGCAGCAACACGATCTGACCGCGTACTGGGGCGACGCGGCGAGCCCGGACGTGCTGGTTGCCGCGGGTGTCGCCGACGCCGCCCTGCTCATCCTCGCGGTCCCGGACGCGGAGTCTGCTCGACTCACTACACAACACGCGCGCCGGCTCAATCCAGGCATCGCGGTGGTGGCCCGTGCGCACTCGAAGGGTGAGGTAGACGCGCTGCGCAGCGTCGATGTCAACGTGGTGGTCGTCCCCGAGTACGAGGGCGCGGCGACGATCCTGCGGCGTTCCCTCGGACTGCTCTCGCTACCGCCCGACCAGATCGAGCGGGCCTTCGCGCGCGCCTTGTTCGAGGAGTACGAGGGCACCACGACGCACGCGCCAAGCGAGTAGCCGGCTGGTCTACCTCGGGGGCAGACCGGCGTCGGCGACGCGCTTCGCAAGCGTCTTCGCGGTGATGACACCCATCGACAGGAAGTCGTCGATGCAGTGCGCGACGCCTTCGGGCTCATGGATCGCAACTTCGTGGCCCGCGTGCGAGAACACCTGGAGCGTGGCATTCGGCAAGCGGCCGAAATCCTTCAGGTTGGCGGGGAGCAGGCCGTCCGCCCCGCCGGCGATGACCAGCGTGGGCATCGTCAGTTCGCCCAACCGATCGCCCACGCTCAGTCCGGACATCGTCTGCATCCCCTGCACGTAGTGGCCATTCGACACGCCAAGCACGTGGCGCACCCGGTCCTCGAACCATGCGTCCGTCTCTGACTCCGGGCGGAACCGCTGTGCCTGATGGCGCGCGAGCATCGTCGGTCGGTCGGCCTCAGTCGGCTGGGTCACCTCACGGCCGAGACCACCGGGGAAGCCGTCCGCCGGGATCGCGGCCATCAGGACGAGGCGTTCGACACGCTGTGGGTAGGTCAGCGCCAGCACATAGCCGATGCCGCCGCCCATGCTGTGTCCCGCATAGGTGAACCGGTCGATGCCGAGGTGATCCATCACGCTGATGACGTCTGCTGCGTACTGCTCGAGCGAGTAGCCGTCGGAGGTGTACTCGCTCTCACCGGTCCCGCGGCACTCCATCACGATGCACTGATAGCGGTCTTCGAGACGTTCGACGACTGGCATCCAGTTCACGCGGCTCGCGGTGTAGCCGTGGTGGAACAGGACGGGCGCGCCCGTCCCGCGCACTTCGTACCAGAGCCGAGCGCCGTTCACCGTGACGTGAGGCATCGAGTCCCACCCTCCGCAATCGAGGCCACCGAACGAGGCGGAGTGTACCGAGGTTGGACGTCGTTCAGACCGCGACGATGCGGATGGCTCCAGCGTGCGCGCGCAGTTTCACCGTGGGGGCTCCGGCGTCGGGCTTCCGCAGGTAGTCCACGGGCAACTCGGACCGCACCGACCCCGCGTGCGCCTCGGCGTCCACCCAGAAGGCAGAGTCTGGCGTCACCGCGACCCGGAGGCTGCCCGCACGGGATTCGAGGTCGACCGGGGCGCTGATCTTGCCGCGCCACTCCACGCTGCCAGCACGTGTCCGCACGCGAGCGGCGCCTGTCACATCTTCCAGCACGACCTTTCCGCCGCGAGCATCGATGTCTACAGCGCCCCCGATGCCCCGCGCGATCACGGTGCCTCGACGCGCCGTGACTCGGAATGCGCCACCGATGCGGTCGGCCAGCACTCGACCGGCGCGAGAGTCCACCAGGACATCGCCACCGATATCCGCCAGCCGAGTGCTCCCTAGCCGGGTCTCCACGCGCAAGGCGCCACGAATGTCGCTGACCTGCACTGCCCCGGCCTGCACCTCGACCTCACACGGACCATCGACGCCGCTGACGCGCAGGCTCCCGGCGCGCTGGACGGCACGCACAAGGACAGACCGCGGCACAGCGATCCGGATCGAGATCTGCGTCCCGCGTTGGATCCCGAAATGGCGCAGCACCTGCATGAGGGGTGGCTCGCCTGGCGGCAGCTCGGGAGGCCCCACGGTGAGCGTGTCCCGAGAGCCCGCGATTGGCAGTCGCACTGCCGCCAGCCGCTCGCGCGCCTCGCGCTCGTCGTCGGCGTGCACCGTGACCTGAGCGGTGATCAGGACATCCTGACGATCTTCACCGACGATCACGAGTTCGCCGGCACGGTCCTCGACGATCAGCCGTCGAGGCGTCGCCGCGTGTTCTTCGATCGATCGGCTGTATTGCATCGGGCTAGCCGATCCAGCCCTTCAGGGTCTGGCTGCCGCCATGGTCGCCTCGGTCGTGGTCTCCGCGATCGCGGCCGTAGCGGCTGGAACGCCCTCGACGCCCCGCTTCTTGCGAGACCACCCGGGTCAGCCATGCGTTCAGCGACACCCCGGCCTGTTCCGCCGCGATAGCCGCGATCTCCTTGAGTTCCGCGGGTAACCTCAGCGTCAGTCGTTCAATCTCGCTCGCGTCGAACTCAAGGTCGGGCGCGCTGCTCGAAGGCTCCATGGGCGACAACGCTTCCACGCGCAGTTCCGGACCGTCGGCCGTGTGCACCACCTCGGCGCGCACGGCGCCGCCGGAGGCGTCGTTCACCTCGGCTGCTGCGGAGCGCACGAGTCCGACCGCCGCAGCCTCCACGGCGGGCGCGGCTGCCCGCAACACTCGCTCGAGGCGCGCCCGCTGCTCCCCGTCCTCGATGAGGGCGAGGGCGTCGTCGAAAGCCGCGAGGATGGGGGCGATATCGATGCGCACGGGTGCCCGCCTTCCGAATGGCGTCATTATGACATCACGTGGCGTCACCCGGCAACGGGGGCTGTTTCCGAGTTGCCTCCGCCACCTTCGCCCCGACATACTCGCCCCTTGCCAGCGCTGGAGACCCCATGACCGTCTCGGACGTCGCCCTCCCCACCTCGCTCGCCGCCCTGACGCCGGAGTGGCTGACCGCTGCCCTGCGCGAAGGTGGCTCGCTGTCTCTGGGCGGTCGTGTCGCCTCGTTCGCATCGGAGCCCCTGGGCGTCGGCGAAGGCTTCCTCGGCGAACTCGCCCGGATCACTCCCCGCTACGAGGGGCCGGCCGAGGGCGCCCCTGTGACCCTCGTCGCCAAGTTTCCTTCACCCTTGCCGGAGAACCGGGCGCTCGGTGTGATGTTCACCGCCTACGAGCGCGAGATCCGCTTCTACCGCGAACTCGCCAGCCTGTCGGATGTGCCGATGCCGCGCTGCTACTTCGGCGGGTTGGATGAGGCGTCGGCAGTCGACCGGGCAGCCGAGGCGGTGATCCAGCGCCTGCCTCCGCGTTTCACGGCGCGCATCCTCGACCGCGTGATGAAACAGGCGGGCAAGAGCAAGCGCCGCTTCGCGCTGCTGCTGGAGGACCTCGGCGGGTTGCGCATCGGCGACCAGGTACGCGGAGTCAGCGTCCCGGAGGCGGAGGCGGCATTGCGCGCGCTCGCCCGCTTCCACGCGGCGTACTGGGAGAGCCCGGCGCTCAACCGGCCATGGCTCGCCGAGGCGGACACGGGCGCCGAGATCGCCCACCTGATGTTCCGTCGCGCGCGCCCGATCCTCGAAGCCCGTTTTGGCGCACGCATGTCACCGGAGTCGCGCGCGATGCTCGAATGGGTGGACGCGAACGGGCTCGCGCTGTTGCACCGTCTCGCCTCGCCTCGAACGCTCAACCACGGCGACTTCCGCGCGGACAACATCTTCTTCGACAGCGCCGCGGGTGAGGCGGGCACCGTCACGATGTTCGACTTCCAGGCACTGACCATCGGCTGTCCGATGATCGATGTCGCCTACTTCATCCGCCCGAATATGGCCCCCGCGGACGCGAACGCCGCCGAGGCGCACCTCGTCGAGGTCTACCACGAGGCGCTGGTCGCGGCCGGGGTGCAGGACTACTCGCTGGCCCAATGCCGCGAGGACTACGTGCTGGGGAGCCTCTGGGTGATCCACCGAGGCGTGCTGCTCATCGGCACCCTCGACCTCTCGAACGAGCGTGGGATGGCGATGGTCGACCGGGCGGTCGAACGTGCCCTCGAAGGGACGCCGAACATCGATCTGGCGGGGGTTCGGCTCTAGCGCCGCCTGCCCGAGGCAGTTCGAGGCGTGCGCGCTATCCTGACCGTATGCCTGACGTCCCCCTGCCCGATTCCCTCCGACTCACGGCGGAACCGACGCTCCGGCGTCCGCTCCTCATCGCCGGATTCCAGGGGTGGAACGATGCCGGGGAGGCTGCCAGTAGCGCCGTCCGCTTCGTCCACCGCCGCTGGCGCTGCGACGTCCTCGGCGACATCGACCCCGAGGAGTTCTACGACTTCACGCAGATTCGTCCGCAGGTCCGCCTCGAACGAGGCGAACGCATCGTCGAATGGCCCCCCAACCTGTTCTCGTCCAAGCACGCCGAGGCCCTCGACCGGGACGTGATCCTGCTCTCCGGCATCGAGCCCCACGCCGGCTGGCGCTCCTACGTGGAATGCGTCATGGCCGTCTGCGAGAAGTTCAACGTGGAAGGCGCGATCATCCTCGGTGCCCTGCTGGCCGAGGTGAGTCACGCCCGCCCGGTGCGCATCACCGGTTCCGCCTCCGCCGACTGGCTCGCGCGCCCCCTCGGCATCACCACCCGCACGAGGTCGACCTACCAGGGGCCGACCGGGATCGTGGGCGTGCTGACGCAGGCGCTGCGCGACAAGGGAATCGCCACGGCGAGCCTGTGGGCGAACATGCCGTTCTACGTGCAGCGCACCCCGAACCCGAAGGGCTCGCTCGCCCTCCTCGAGCGGCTCAACCGTGGCTTCGGCCTCGGCCTGAACCTCCACGACCTGGAGGTCTTCGCCGCCCGATTCGAGGCCCAGGTGGCGGGCGACATCGAGGAGAACTCAGAGGTCGCGGACTACGCCCGCCGGGTCGCCTCGATCGCGGACGAGGAAGAGGACGACGACGAGGAAGCCCTCGACGAGCCACAAACCTCGGAGGAACTCCCGGACGCCGCCTCGATGGTGGAGGACCTCGAACGGTTCCTCCGCGAGCAGCGCGGCCAGCAGGGGCAGCCGTAGCCGATGGCCGAGGGGCTGATCGAAATGCTGTTCGAGGCCCTCAGGGACCAGCCCGGCGTGCGGATCAAAGGCCAGTCGTTGATGGTGGGAGACAAGATGTTCGCCTACGCCAGGGGCGACGATCTGGTCATCAAACTCCCCAGCGCTCAGGTTCAGACGCTCCTTCGCCGCAAGGGCTTCTCGCCCCACGTGGTGGGCAAGAACACGATGGCCGAGTGGGTCGTCGTCACCCGCCCCAGCCCTGCGGGATACACCTCTGACCTCCCGTTGCTGCGGGACGCGATCGAGTTCGTCACGACCTCCTGACACGCCGCCTCTTGAGCGAGTTGTGACCGGCGCGTATCCTTCCGGGAAACGCCCCAGCGTTTGCTTTAAGTCCGGTCCTGTGAGGCCGGGAAGGAACGCGGAATGCACACGCAGACGCCCTCGGGCGCCGGCCCGACCTTGTACACGAAAGCGCTCGCCGGCGCTGTCGCCTCCTCGCTTCCCGGGGAGGCGTTGTTGTATCCGGCCCCCTTCCGCTCAACCCCCGCGATCGAGGTGCGCTCATGAGCCCCTCGACTGGCAACGTCCTGGACGCGGACGGCATCCGCCGCGCCGTGCGGCGAATCGCCCACGAGATCGTGGAATCGAACCAGGGCGCCAGCGGCCTCGCCCTCGTCGGCATCCAACGCGGTGGCGCGGTCCTCGCCCAACGCATCGCTGACCAGATTGAGGCGATCGAGGGCACGCGACCGCCGGTCGGAGCGCTCGACGTCACGCTCTACCGCGACGACCTCGCCCACCGCGGCCTCCAGCAGACACCGCAGCCGAGCGACCTCCCCGACATCGAGGGCAAGACGGTGGTACTGGTGGACGACGTCCTGATGACCGGGCGCACCGTCCGGGCCGCACTCGACTGTATGACTGACTTCGGACGGCCGCGCGCCGTCCGGCTCGCGGTCCTCGTCGACCGGGGGCATCGCGAACTGCCGATCCGCGCCGACCTCGTCGGCAAAAACATCCCCACGTCCGCCCACGACGATGTGCGCGTGATGCTGGAAGAACTCGACGGGAGTGACGGCGTGATCGTCGTCTCCGGGAGGGTGCCCGCATGACCGCTGAAACACCGACCCGCCCACGCAGCACTCAGCCGACCGCCTGGCGGCACACCGATGTGCTCGACCTCGACGACTTCGATGTCGACGAGATCGAGACGGTGCTGACGCTCGCCGACCGCATGCGCGAGGTCCTGGACCGCCGGATAGCGCGCGTGCCGGCGCTGCGCGGCTACACCGTGGTCAACCTGTTCTACGAGCCCTCGACGCGCACGCGGGCCTCGTTCGAACTCGCGGGCAAGGTGCTCGGCGCGGACGTCATCACCATCACCACGGCGACCTCGAGCGTCGTGAAGGGCGAGTCGCTCATCGACACCGTCCGCACGATGCGGGCGATGCGCGCGGACGCCATCGTCATGCGCCACTCGATGGCCGGCGCGGCCTATCTCGCCGCCGACCACACGGACGCCGCGATCATCAACGCCGGTGACGGCTCGCACGCCCACCCGACGCAGGCGCTGCTCGACCTGTACACGATCCGGAAGCGCGTGGGCGACCTCCGAGGCAAGCGCGTGGTGATGGTGGGCGACATCGCGCACTCCCGCGTCGCGCGCTCGGACATGTGGGGCCTCACGGCGCTCGGTGCCGAGGTCGTCGTGTGCGGCCCGCCGACGCTGCTGCCTCGCGGCCTGCGTCCGGGCGACCGTCCCGCGCACGCCGAGTCCGCGCTGCCTCCGGTGATCATCGAGACCGAGATCGACCGCGCCATCGAAGGCGCCGACGTGGTGATGGCGCTGCGCCTCCAGAGCGAACGCCAGCAGGGCGGCCTGCTCCCCTCGCTGCATGAGTACTCGCAGTTCTACCAGGTGACGGCGGAGCGGTTGAAGCGCGCGAAGCCGGGCCACCTGCTGATGCACCCCGGCCCGAAGAACGAGGGCGTGGAGATCGCCGCTACGGTCGCCTCCGGGAGTTCCTCGATCATCGAGGAGCAGGTCACGAACGGCGTCGCCGTGCGGATGGCGCTGCTCTACCTGCTCTCTGGCCGCACCGAGTTGCCCGGCGAGGAGAACCGCTAATGGCCACCCTCGCCATCCACAACGGACGGGTGATCGACCCGGCCCTCGGCCGCGACGGCATTGCCGATGTCGTCATCGTGGACGGCCGCGTTTCGCGCGTCGGCCCGAACGAGGGCGACATGGTCGTCGAGGCCGAGCGGATCGACGCGACCGGCCTCGTGGTTACGCCGGGGTTCATCGATCTCCACACGCACCTGCGCGAACCGGGCTTCGAGGGCAAGGAGACGATCCGCACGGGCACCATGGCGGCGGCGCGCGGCGGCTACACGACTGTCTGCGCGATGCCGAACACGCGTCCGGCGATGGACAGTCGCCCCGCCATCGAGTCCGTCCTCCGCGAGGCGGAGCGCTCCGGTCTGATCCGCGTGCTCCCGATCGGCTGCATCACGCGCAACCGCGAGGGCACAGAACTCGCGCCCGCCGGTGAACTTGCCGGCGCGGGCGTCGTGGCGCTCTCGGACGATGGGGACGCGGTCGCGGACCCCAGCCTGATGCGCCACGCCCTCGAATACGCCACGCGCTGGGGGCTCCCCGTCGCGCAGCACTGCGAAGACCCACACCTCGTACGCGACGGCCAGATGCACGAGGGCTGGGTCGCCACCCGCCTCGGTCTCCGCGGTCGCCCAGCGAGTGCCGAAGAGACGTTCGTTGCGCGCGATATCGCCCTCGCCGAACTGAGTGGCGGCCACCTGCATATCTGCCACGTGTCGACAGCTGGCTCGGTCGCCCTCATCGCCGCGGCGAAGGCACGAGGCGCACACGTGACCGCTGAGGTCACCCCACACCACCTCACCCTCACCCACGAGGAAGTCGGCTTCGGCAACGACTACCGCAGCATCCGCTACCTCACGAACGCGAAGGTGAACCCGCCCCTGCGCGAGGAGGCTGATCTCGCCGCGCTGCGCATCGCCCTCCGCACCGGTGTGATCGACGCCGTCGCGACGGACCACGCCCCGCACGGCCAGGGCGACAAAGAGATCGAGTTCGACCTCGCAGCCCCGGGCCTGACGATGCTGGAGACTGCCTTCGGGCTCTGCATGAAGCTCGTCCACGAGGGTGACATCGACTTGCCCACACTGATCGAGCGCATGACCATCGGCCCAGTCCGCGCATGGGGCCTCGATATCCGCGCGGGCTTCGATGGCCTCGGGACGCTGGCGCCAGGTGCGCCGGGGGATGTCGCGATCCTCGACCCGAACGCGGACTGGGTGGTCGATCCTGCGGCGTTCGCCTCGAAGGGCAAGAACACGCCGATCGCCGGCCGGACGCTGCGCGGCCTTGTGGTCGCCACCGTCTTCGCCGGGCGGCTGGTACACGAAACGGGACGGGTGGTCACGCTGTGAGCCTGCTCCGCACTACGGAACGCCCGCGCGCGCTCCTCGTCCTCGCGGACGGGCGGGCCTTCGAGGGCGTGGGCGTGGGCGCCGCCGGTCACGCGAACGGCGAGGTGGTGTTCAACACTTCGATGTCCGGCTACCAGGAAGCCCTCACTGACCCGTCGTACCGAGGCCAGATCCTTACGGCGACGTTCCCCCTCCAGGGCAACTACGGCATCGACGACATCTCCGACGAAAGTCGCGAGGTCCAGGTGCGCGGCTTCGTCGTGCGCGAGATGACCGACCTGCCCTCGCACTGGCGCTCCCGCAGCACGCTCCACCAGTACCTCGCCGACCGAGGCATCCCTGCCATCGCTGAGGTGGACACGCGCGCGCTCACGCGACACCTGCGTTCGCGCGGCGTCGTGATGGGCACGATCACGCGCGACGAGACCACCGACGAAGCCCTCGCGCGTCTCCATGGCGAACCGGACTACGCCGCCGTCGACTACGTGGCGACCGTCTCCACGAACGCGCCGTACGAGTTCCGCGACCCGCGCGTCATCCTCGACCTGCCCGAGGACGGGAGCCCGCCGCCGCGCATCGTGGTCGTCGACCTCGGTGTGAAGCGCAACATCATGCGGCTGTTGCGGCAGCGAGGCGCCGCCGTCACCGCCGTCCCGCATACCTCGACGGCTGCGGACATCCTCGCGCTGCGCCCGGACGGCGTGCTGATCTCCCCCGGCCCCGGTGACCCGATGCTGCTCGACCACGTCGTGGAGATGGCGGGAGGTCTCATCGGTCGCACGCCGGTGATGGGCATCTGCCTCGGGCACCAGGTCATCGGGCGGGTTTTCGGCGCGGACTGCTACAAACTCAAGTTCGGCCATCGAGGCGCGAACCACCCGGTCCGGGACGAACTCACCGGCCGGGTCTACATCACCGCCCAGAACCACGGCTTTGCCGTCGACGGCGACCACCTCGCCTCGGACGTCATCGCGAGCCAGGTCCACCTGAATGACGGGACGGTGGAGGGCCTCCAGCACCGCCGTGAGCCCGTGTTCACCATCCAGTACCACTCTGAGGCCTCGCCAGGCCCGAACGACACCGAGTTTCTGTTCGACAGGTTCATGTCATCCGTACGATCGGGTGACGCCGTCCGGCACGCCCGTTAGAGCGCGCCCGGTTGCGGACGACGGATAGTGGGAGGGGATACATGGCACTCAACGCACGGCAGGCCACGAAGGCCGATGCCGGATCGATCGCCGAGATCATCACCGAACTCCAACGCGAGAGTGAGCCCGTGGGCTTCCGCGGGACCTGGGATGAGCCGCGCGTGCTCCAGCAGATGGAGCGCCAGGGCGAAGCCGGCGCCTACTTCGTCATCGAAGACACCGACCGAGGTGGTCGCGTCCTCGGTTTCGCTGCGATCGACTTCAACTCGGAAGAGCCCGACCAGGCCTCGTTTGGTGCATGGATCCGCGCGGTAAACCGCCGCCAGGGGCACGCCTCGAGGCTGGCGGAAGAGTGCCTCGCGTTCGCGCGGTCGAAGGGCTACAAGCGCATCCGCGCGCGTCTCCCCGAGAACAACGAAGCCGCCCTGTCCTACCTGTCCTCGATCGGCGCGCTCGTGCCGCTGACCAACCCCGGCACCACCTTCGAACTCCCCATCTACCAGGAGACGGATCGAGCATGACCACGCAAATCGATGTCGCCGCTGAGTACGCCGAGGCGCGTGAGCGCGACTGGTCCGACTTCCTCGGGCGGCGCGGAGCGCTGCCCGACTACTGGGGCCTCTGGGAGGAGCGCTCGTTCAACTGGAAGGTGCCCGTCGAGTACATCCAGCCGCTCGGCATCGAGGCGCCCGCGACCTTCGAGGCGCTCCAGCCGCTGTTGGACAAGCTCGCCTCCATGGAGGAGGTCGAGGTCGCGCCGATTTCGTGGCTGCACATCAACTGGTGCCGCATCGGCTTCTTGCGTGCGGCGGACATCATGTGGAGCCAGGTGGAGTCGTTCTACGCCTCCTCCAGTCCCCGCCTCCGTCGCATCCCACCAACCACCCTTCACCTCGGCGGCCTCTCCGTCGCCGAGGGCGAGCGGATCTACCTCGGTGTCGACGACGGCGCGATGTACCGGGAGGCCCGACGCCAGGCACGCCTCGGCGTCCCCAAAGTGTCCGAGGTGATGAAGGACGACCCGTTGATCACCCCGGACGGTGACCGCTTCGTCCCCCAGGTGGACATCGCCTTCTTCACCGGCAAGGGCAGCCGTGAGCGCGTGGTCGAGGCTCTCGAGCCATTCCGCAACGTCGTCGTGGGTGACATCGCGCTCACGCACATGAAGATGGCGCGCATGCCGATCCAGCCGCACAGCCACTACGAAGAGATCGATGTCGTCGCGGAGATGCAGATGCTCGGCGCAGACCACCGCAAGGGGTACCACAACTGACCAGCGCCTCCGACATCACCCCCGGCGCGGCCACGTCGGGGGACTTCGCACGCCCGCCGAAGCCGCGCTCCGTCCTGATCATCGGGAGCGGCCCCATCGTCATCGGCCAGGCCGCCGAGTTCGACTACGCCGGCACGCAGGCGTGCAAAGCCATGCGCGAGGAGGGCATCCGCTCCATCCTCGTGAACTCCAACCCCGCCACGATCATGACCGACGAGGAAGTCGCGGACGCCGTCTACATCGAGCCCCTCACCGTCGAGGTGCTCGAACGCATCATCGCCCGCGAGCGGCCCGACGCGATGCTGCCCACACTCGGGGGCCAGACTGGCCTCAACCTCGCGATGGACCTCGACGAGGCCGGCATCCTCGAGAAGTACAACGTACGGCTCCTCGGCTCCAACATCCGCACGATCCGCCTCGCCGAGGATCGCCAATTGTTCCGTGATCTCCTCACGGAGATCGGCGAGCCAACGCCCGCCTCCGAGATCGTCGAGACGTGGGGTCAGGCGCTCGCCGCCCTCGATGTCGTCGGGCTGCCTGCCGTGATCCGGCCCGCCTACACCCTCGGCGGTACCGGGGGTGGGATCGCCCATACGCACGAGGACTACGAACGCTTCATCAAGAGCGGCCTGGCGGCCAGCCCGATCAGTCAGGTGCTGGTCGAGCAGTCGCTGCTCGGGTGGAAAGAACTCGAGTACGAGGTGATGCGGGACAGCAACGACACCTGCATCGTGATCTGCAACATGGAGAACCTCGACCCGATGGGCGTCCACACCGGCGATTCCATCGTCGTCGCCCCGTCGCAGACGCTCTCCGACCGCGAGTACCACATGCTCCGGAACAGCGCGCTGAAGATCATCCGTGCGCTCGGCATCGAGGGCGGCTGCAACGTCCAGTTCGCCCTCGCGCCGCGCCCGGACGTCGTGCCCTGGGCCGGCTCGGACTCCGCCGCCCGCCTGCCGTACCACGTGATCGAGGTCAACCCGCGCGTCTCCCGCTCCTCCGCGCTGGCCTCGAAGGCGACCGGCTATCCGATCGCGCGCGTCGCCGCGAAGATCGCCATCGGACGCACGCTGCACGAGATCCAGAACAGCGTCACCGAAAAGACCACCGCAGCCTTCGAGCCCGCCCTCGACTACGTCGTCGTGAAGATCCCGCGCTGGCCGTTCGACAAGTTCGGCACCGGCGACCGCCGCCTCGGCACGCAGATGAAGGCCACCGGCGAGGTGATGGCGATCGACCGCACCTTCGAAGGCGCGCTGCAGAAGGCGATCCGCTCGCTTGAAGTCGGCGGGCGCTCACTCCTCTGGCAGAAGCCGGAGTGGACCTCCGAGCCACCCCTCGACGCAACCGACGAGCGCATCTGGGCCGTGCTCGCCGCCATCCGAGGCGGCATGGCCCTCGCGGAGATCTCCCGACGCAGCGGCATCGACCCGTGGTTCGTCGAACGCCTCGCACGCATCGTGGAGATGGAGCGCGTCCTGCTCCACGACGAACTGACGCCTGCGCTGCTCTACCAGGCCAAACGCCTCGGCTTTGGCGACCGCGAGATCGCGACTCTCGCCGACTGGCTGCCCGAGCGCGTGCGATCACAGCGCGAGGAGTGGGGCATCCGTCCCGTCTACAAGATGGTGGACACCTGTGCCGCCGAGTTCGACGCCGTCACGCCGTATTTCTACTCGACCTACGAAGAGGAGAACGAGGCGCCCCCGTCCGGCCGCGAGCGGATGCTGGTCATCGGCTCCGGGCCGATCCGCATCGGCCAGGGCATCGAGTTCGACTACTGCTCCGTGCGCGCCGCCCGTGCGCTGCAGGAGGCCGGAGTGCAGGCGATCCTCGCCAACTCCAACCCGGAGACCGTCTCCACCGACTTCGACACCTCTGACCGGCTGTACTTCGAACCGCTGGACGAGGAATCGATCCGCGATCTCCTGGCGAATGAGGCTGGCGACGGCGAGGCACCACCGACCATCGTGCAGTTCGGTGGGCAGACGGCCGTGAATATGGCCCCGCGCCTCGCGAGCGCCGCCCTCCCGATCGCCGGGTCGTCCGCCGAGGCGATCGACATCGCCGAAGACCGCGGTCGCTTTGGCGAGATCCTCACGAGCCTCGACATCCCGCAGCCCCCGGGATCCGCCGTCTCGAAGATCGAAGACGCGCTGTCGACCGCGACTGCCATCGGCTACCCCGTCCTCGTGCGGCCGTCCTACGTCCTCGGTGGACGAGCGATGGAGGTGGTCCAGGACGCCGAGGAACTCGGACGGTTCTTCGCTTTCGCGCTCGCGGAGAACACGGGCGCCGTCCTGATCGACAAGTACCTCCTTGGCGCCGAGGTCGAGGTCGATGCAATCTGCGACGGTGTCGAGGTGCTGATCCCCGGCATCATGGAGCACATCGAGCGCGCCGGTGTGCACTCGGGCGACTCGATGGCCGTGTACCCGCCGCAATACCTGACACCGGAACAGCGCGACGCGATCGTGGACTACACCACGCGCATGGCCCTCGCGATGGATGTACGCGGGCTGATGAACGTGCAGTTCGTCATCGCCCCTGCCGCCCAGCCGGACGGCCCCGGGGTCTTCGTGATCGAGGTCAACCCGCGATCCTCGCGCACCGTCCCGTTCCTCTCGAAGGTGACCGGCGTGCCGATGGTGCAGATCGCGGTCAACATCATGCTCGGGCGCTCGCTGGCGGATCAGGGCTTCCCCGGTGGCCTCTGGCCGGAGCAGCCGCTGGTCGCCGTGAAAGCGCCTGTCTTCTCGATGTCGAAACTCGTCGATGTGGACACGTTCCTCGGACCGGAGATGAAGTCCACCGGCGAGGTCATGGGCGTCGACCACACCTTCGAGCCTGCTGTCCGCAAGGCAATGATCGCCTCCGGCCTCGAGGTACGCCCGGGCACGCCATTCCTGCTGTCGATCTCCGATCAGACGAAGGACGAGGCGCTCCCGATCATCCGCACGCTGCACGAGGCGGGCTGTCGTCTCTACGCCACCCCCGGCACCGCACGCCTGATCCGCGCCCTCGGTATCCCCGCGGAGACGATCCCGAAGCGATTGAACGAGGGGCACCCGAACGTCGTCGACGTCATCCGTGACGGCCTCGTGAAGGCCGTGATCAACACCCTCGAGGGCGGGCGTGCCGACGTCCGCCGCGACGGGTTCCACATCCGGCGCACGGCCACCGAGGCGCGCATCCCCTGCTTCACCTCGATCGACACGGCACGTGCCGCGGTCGCCTCGCTCGCGACACCCGGCTCCTACGCCGTCCGCCCGCTCAGCGAGTACCGCGATCCGTCCACGATCGCGCCGGCGAACCGCTAGTGGGTACGCCCGCCGTCCGCGCCGCCCTCTTCGACCTCGATGGCACGCTCGTCGACTCGCTCCCCACGATCGCGGAGGCCACCGTGGAGGCGTTCGCCCGCCACGGGCACCCGGTGACCATCGAGGCCGTCCTGCCACGCATCGGGCCACCGATGGAGGTGGTCGCGCGCGAACTCACGGGCGTGGGCACCGAAGAGTCGCAGGCGATGTACACGTCGTACCAGGACCTCTACTACACCGAGTACATCCAGCGGACGCCGCCAAACCCCGGTGCGCATGCCCTCGTCGATGCGCTGAGCGCCGCCGGTGTCGCCCTCGGCGTCGTCACGAACAAGAACGAGTTCGGCGGGCGGCTGATGGTGACCGTACAGGGCTGGGACGGCCGCTTCGGCTCGATCGTCGGGCGTGATACTGCCTCGCATCCGAAGCCCTCGCCGGAAGCGGCGCTGTTCGCCCTCCGCGCTCTCGATGTCCTACCCGCCGAGGCTGCGCTCGTCGGCGACACCGAGTTCGACATGAACTGCGGCCGTGACGCCGGCCTCGCCTACGTCATCGGCATCACCGGCGCGCGAACCGCTGCCCACCTCCGTGCGGAAGGCGCGACACACGTCTTCGACACCCTAGCCGAGGTCGGTACGTTGCTCCTCGGAGGTGTCGCGTGAAGTCCACCACCGTCGAAGTGACCGAGTCGCAGCGGCTCTACGGCAACACGCACATCCTCTGGTTCGCGGAACCCGAGGCGTATGCCTCCGCTGTCCCGGGCCAGTTCGTCATGGCCTACTGCGGCGAGGGCTGGGATCCACTGCTCGGTCGCGCCCTCTCCATCCATCGCCGGCGCGTGGGTGTCGATGGCCGTCGCGAGTTCGCGCTGCTGTTCGACCTCGTCGGCCGCGGCACGGACTGGCTCGCCCGACGCCGCGAGGGCGACGCCGTGCGTCTGGTCGGCCCGCTGGGGCGCGGCTTCGAGCCTCGGGAGCGCGTGCAGAAGATGCTGCTGGTCGGTGGCGGTATCGGCTCAGCGCCGCTGATCTGGCTGGCCGACGACCTCGTCCGTGAGGGCCGCGAGGTCACACTGGTCCTCGGCGGGCGCGGGACACCGCAGATCTTCCCCGCCCACCTGTTGCCACCCGAGGTCGAGCTCGTCGTCGCGACCGAGGACGGATCGCTCGGCGAGACGGGACGAGTGACGGTGCCGTTCCAGCGGCTGTTGCCGTGGTGCGACCAGGCCTTCGCCTGCGGCCCGGACGCGATGTTCGAGGCGCTTCACCGTGTCGCCGCCGACGCTGGCATCCGCAAGCCCGTGCAGGGTTTGCTGGAGGCACGCATGGCCTGCGGCCTCGGCATCTGCTACTCGTGCGCCGTCTTCCCGAAGCGCGGGGGCGTCCGCCTCGTCTGTCACGACGGGCCGATGTTCGAACTCCGCGACCTGTACGCGTAGCCGAGCGTCGAGGTGAAACCGCATCACCTGATCGTTGGGCTGGGCGCCATCCTCGGCATCATCGTGGGCGGGTTTGTTTGGCAGACGGAGCCGGCACTGCTCGGCTGGGTCTTCGGCCTCGGCCTCGGACTGCTGGGGGGCGCGTTCGTCGCCGCCGTCACCAGCGGCACTGCCCTCGCGAGCGGCGGCGCGAAGCGCACCCGCCGGGAGCGCGAGTGGCTGATGCGCGGTGACGAGGATCAGAAGTAGCGGGACGCCTCGGGCTAGGAGACGAGCCACTCCGCGTGGCGGTCCAACTGCAGGTAACGGTCGGCCAGCGCACGCATCTCGAGTGACGTAGAGCCGAGGAACGCGACCACCTCGACGTGGACGCCTTCGCCCTGCACCGACTCGACAGCCCGGGCGAAGTCGGCGTCACCCGAGACGATCGCGATGATGTCCACGCGCTCTGAGATATGCACCATGTCGATCGCCATCTCGACGTCGAAGTTGCCCTTGATCGAGCCGTCCGCGAAGCGCTTCAGCGGCTTCGTGACGATCCGGTAGTCGAACGGCACGAACGGCGCGACGAACTTCTGCTGCTGGACCGGCTCACGAGGGTCGTCCGAGATCGGGCAGTACGCCGTGGCGCGCACGAGTTCGCGGCCTTCGCGCAGCATGTCCAGGAGACGGCCCATGTGGACCGTGCGGCCGTTCTCCACGCCGTACATGAGGTTCGGCACGTCCACAAAGACGGCGAGGCGCGGGCGGTGCCCACTCTGGTCCACCTGCTGCGCCAGCGTCAGCATGCCTGCCTTCAACTCCGCGAGAGTGACCCGCTGCGCCTCGACGAGCGCGCGCAGTCGACCGATCTCCGTCGCAGTGCCATCCGGGATGCCGGTCGAGGGGATCGCGACGGGCGCAGTAGTGGAGGGCTCCGCAACCGGCGCGGATGCAGTCTCGGCGGGCTCATCGCTGGTCGTGCGGCGGCGGCGGGAGACGACACGAGGTGCATCGGCGGCAGGGGCCTCGGCGGCGACTGCGGCGGCCTCCGGCTCGGCCGAACGCGTGGTGCGACGACGGCGAGGGGGTGCAGCCTCCGCAGGCGCCTCAGCGGTGGGCGCGGCCTCAGTTGGCGCTTCGGCCTCGGCGGCGGCCGCGCGAGGGCGACGGGTGCGCGTCGGGCGCTCCTCGCCCTCGGCAACGGGCTTCGTGGCGGCGCGACGCTTCACGACCGGCTTCTCGGCCGCGGTGGGCTTGGCAGCGGGCTTCGCGGTCGTGTCGGGACGACGGCGGCCCGCGATCATCGAGCCAGCGAGGGTCGAACGAGTCCGGCCTGGCGCGCCTTCATCGGCTGCGGCCAGCACCATCAACGTTTCGTGGGTCATCGGACACCTGCCTCACCGGCGAACTGAAGGACGGAACAACGTGCTGCCACCTGCTCTGCGAGGTGGATGAAGGACTGCGCGATCTCGGACTCCGGGTGGCCCACGACGACGGGCACCCCGCCATCGCCACCCTCTCGGATGCGCGCGTCCAGTGGCAACTCGCCAAGGAACTCGAGGCCGAGGTCCTCCGCCGCCTGGCGGGCGCCGCCGCGGCCGAAGACATCGCTGCTCATGTTCTCGACGATGCCGAATACGGGAATGCCGAGGCGGTCGAACATGCTGACGGCCTTCTGGGCGTCCTCGATCGACACTTTCGATGGTGTCGACACAACGACGGCGCCGGCGATCAGCGCGTCCTGCGCCATCGTCATCGAGGCGTCCGAGGTTCCCGGCGGCAGGTCGATGATGAGGTAGTCGAGGTCGCCCCAGTCGACATCGTGCATCAACTGGCGGACACCGGTGCCGATCATCGGCCCGCGCCAGACGACCGGTGTGCCCTTCGGCAGGACGAAGCCGATCGAGACGGCCTTGATCCCGAACGTCTCGACGGCGCGGAGGCCGTTCTGTCCGGAGGCCTGAAGGCCACCCTCGATGCCGAGCATCGTGGGGATGTTGGGGCCGGTGATGTCCGCGTCGAGCAGCCCGACGCTCGCGCCGAGCCGCGCGAGGGCGACCGCAAGGTTCACGGAGACGCTGGACTTGCCCACGCCACCCTTGTTGGACGCGACGGCGATGACGTTGCGGACGCCCTCGATCTTCTTCGGGCCGTCTGGACGGCTGGTGGTGCGCACTTCGGCACCCCAGTCGATCTGGATGTCGCTCACGCCGATGACGCCCAGGGCAGCGCGAACATCCTTGTCGATGGTCTCGCGGAGGGGGCAGGCCGGTGTCGTCAGGACGACGGAGAAGCGGACGGTGGGGCCCTCGATGGCGAGGTCGCGGACCATGTTGAGGGAAACAATGTCGCGGTGCAGTTCCGGATCGTTCACGGTCCGGAGCGCCGCAAGCACGGCGTTCTGATCAGCCAAGTTGGCCATTCCTTACGGGCTTGGGAGCGGACAGAACCACGCGCCAGAAGGCGCGAAGGGAACCTTGCCCGGCTCGCCAGCGTTCAAATTGCTAACCACGGTCAGCGTAGGGTGGAGTCACCCCGCCGGGCTGGAACCGGGTGTCCTCCGAGTATAGGCGGAGGCCTCGATACCGCCCATTCGGCGGAAATCCCACTCCTGAGGAGTGCCAGAAGCCCCTTCACCCCGGGATTGATGCACTTTTACACTTGTTTAGCACAAAAAGGTTTGATCTTTAGATGGCACCCGAGGCATGATCCGTAAGCCAGCAGCCGGTTCAGCACCCGGCACTCCGGGGCGGGAGTCCCGCCTCGGACGGCAGTGACGAAGACGGCAGGCTGAACCCATAGGGGGCCGCCCTCGTTGGAAGTGAGAGAGCGAATGCCGCGCGTAGCGAGCCCGAAGCAACCCCAACCCGCCATCGCCCCGGCCCCCCAGGTCGAGGTGCCGACGGGCGCACCGAAGTGTGTCCACCACTGGGCCATCGAGACCCCGAACGGCCGCGAGAGCGAAGGCGTCTGCAAGCGCTGTGGCGTCCGCCGTTCGTTCTCGAACTCGAATGACTCCGTGATGTGGGAACAGACGAACACCCTCCGCAGCGACCTCAACCGAGGCGGCTGGCGCTCGTCCAAGCAGAATGACGTCGCCCTGGCTGACGAGGCGTAAGCCAAGTCTCCGGTCGCAGCACGGAAGGGCGCCCGATGGGCGCCCTTCTTGCACCCTCGAGTGACAGCGGCGAAGCCCACGTATGATGGGATGACCCCAGCCGAGCGAAGGACTGTGCGTAAGGACTGCGGTGGACCTCAGCGTCAACCTCGCCCCGCACCACAAAGTCGAGTTGCGCCTGCGCAACCCGATCATGACCGCGTCCGGCACCTTCTCCAACGGTGTCGAGATCGCCAAGCACTACGACGTCGAACGCCTCGGCGCGCTCGTCTCCAAGGGGACGACGCTCAAGCCGCGACGTGGCAACGGCGTGCCGAGGACGGTCGAGACGGCCGCCGGGATGATCAACGCCATCGGCTTCCAGAACATCGGTGTCAGCGCCCTGATCGCGCAGGTCGCGCCGGTCTGGGAGAAGTGGTCCGTCCCCGCCATCGTCAACATCATGGGCGAGACGCTGGAAGAGTACGGCACCCTCGCCGCACGCCTCGATGGCGTCCCCGGTGTCGCCGGCCTCGAGGTGAACGTCTCCTGCCCGAACGTCGAGGCCGGCGGGATGGAGTTCGGCCAGGACCCGCGCGCGGCGGCGGCCGTCGTCCGTGAAGTGGCAGCAAACACCTCGCTGCCGTTCCTCGTGAAACTGACGCCCAACGTGAACGACATCCGCCCGATCGCCCGTGCGGTCGAGGAAGCCGGCGCGCACGGCATCACGGTGATGAACACCGTCCCAGCCCTCGCGATTGACGTGAAGCGACGCCGTCCGGTGCTCGCCAACATCTTCGGCGGGCTCTCCGGCCCCGCGATCAAGCCGATCGCCCTGCGTCAGGTCTGGCTCGCGTCCTCGGTCGTCGAGTTCCCCGTGGTGGCCTCGGGCGGCGCGATGACAGGCACCGATGTCGTCGAGTTCATCATGGCCGGCGCGACCGCAGTCCAGATCGGCACGGCGTCCTTCCTCGACCCGTCAGCCGCCTGGCGCATCCTCGATGAGTTCGAGGCCTGGTGCGCCACTGAGGGCCTCAAGAGCCTCGACGAGATCCGAGGGGTTGCGCGCCGTCGCGACTAACACCGCGTTCCTGACGATTTCCAAAACGACCTTCTCGGACGGACGCAGGGGGTGTTCCCTGTGTGACCATCGCGGTCGAAGATGAGGGCCGCGTAGTCGAGGGTGAACGCGAGCCACGATCTGGCTTGCGTTCCCGCACCCCGAAACGAGTTGCTATGCCGCTTTCGGCCTCGGACATCGCCGCGCAGGCCGTGCTACGGCACCCCATTCCCGCCGTTATGTACGAGTTGCTGAGCCTGAACGAGTCTGTACCGGGCGCGATGATGGCGCTGCCTGACGTCATCCGCCTGGATCCCGACCTGGAGAAGCGGATGCGGACGGTATCGCGGGGGCCAGGCCCGTGGGCCGACCGCACCGCGCACCGCAGTCTGGAAGACGGCGTGAACGCGGTTGGCTTCCGTCGAGTCCACTCCGCCGCGCTGTTGATCACGACGGTGAAGGCGCTGCCCATTGAAACAACCGCGTTCGACTACCTCGACTTCTGGCGGTACTCGGTGGCGGTGGCGTACATCGGGACCTCGCTGGCGTACGCCCGACGCGTCGAGGGCCGCGAGTACGCCTACGCGGCCGGCCTCTTCCACGACGTCGGTCGCCTGATCATGGAAGAAGACGACCCCCAGGGGCTCACGATCGTGCGCTCGATCCAGATGCGGGGTGAGATCCCCTGGCACGAGGTTGAGCGTTCCGCGTTCGGCTTCACCGCGTATGACCTCAGCGTGGAGATGGCGCGTGCCTGGCGACTGCCCCCGCTGCTGGTCGACGCGATCACCGGGCTGGTCGAGCGACGGCGCGAGGGGCTGGTGGGCGTCCTCCGCGACGCCTGCCTCGCCGCCCGCGCCCTCCGCTTCGCGACGCAGACCGGCCGCCGCCAGGACCTGACCGTGGAGACCGCCGACCTGATTGACCGGTATTACGAGGGCCGGGACGGCCTGCGCCTGCGAGTGAACTCCCTGCTGGAGACCTCGATGATCGCTCCCGAGTAGGTGCGGGGTAGCCGGAACGCCGGGAGCCGTTACGATCGGGCTGTCGGGGCGTAGCTCAGCCTGGCAGAGCGCTGCGTTTGGGACGCAGAGGCCCGCGGTTCGAATCCGCGCGCCCCGACCACTTGCACGGCACCACCTTGCGCAACTCTTGCGCCACCCGGAGCCCGGATTGCGAGACTTTCGACATCTCCTGGAGGGATAGCCGGGATAGTCTGCTCAGCAGATTCGGCTGATCGATCCGGGAGCCCCTCATGCCGCGCTCAAAGTCGAATGGCGCGCGCATCGACGATCAGCACCCTGAGGCCCAATCCCCGAACGTTCCCACCGACGAGGATCTGAGCGACCTCATCACGGACGTCCCCGAGCTCAGCGAGGCCGAGAACGCACTCGCTCACCTCGCTGCGATCGTCGACTCGTCGGACGACGCCATCGTCAGCAAGGACCTCAACGGCATCATCCGCACCTGGAACCCCGGGGCTGAACGGCTGTTCGGATACACCGCGGAACAGGCGATCGGCCGCTCAATTCGGATGATCATCCCGGCGGAGCATCAGGACGAAGAAGACGAAGTCCTCCGTCGGATACGCAGCGGGCAGCGTGTCGACCATTTCGAAACGATGCGACAGCGATCGGATGGGCGCCTCGTCCCCATCTCCATCACCGTCTCACCGGTCCGGGACCGGTCTGGCCGAATCGTGGGCGCCTCCAAGATCGCCCGCGACATCACCGCGAAGCGGGAAGCAGAACGGGTGATGCAGGAGTCCATGGCCGTCAAAGACCAGTTCCTCGGTCTGGTGTCGCACGAGTTACGGACACCGATCTCGACGATCGTTGGGAACGGCCAGTTGTTGCTTCGACGCGGCGACCGACTCCCAGAGCCAGCGCGACAGCAGGCGCTGACCGACATCGTCTCCGAGGGGGAACGGTTCCAGGGCATCGTTGAGAACTTGCTCGCCCTCACACGACTCCGAGCTAACGCCACGTCTGCTCTGATGCCTGTGGATATCGGCGGCGTCGCTGAACAGGTGGTCGAGTCGATGCGTCGGAGGACTCAGCGTCCCATCTCATTGACGCTAGAAGATGACCTGCCCGCCGCGTCCGGCGACACCACCGGTGTGGTGATCGTCCTTCAAAATCTGCTGAGCAATGCAGACAAGTACAGCCCTCCCGGCGCTCCCATCGAGGTCGTGGTGACTCGAGATCCTGCGCACCGACCAGAGGTCCATGTACTCGACCGTGGCATGGGTGTGCCATTCGAGGACGCGGCGAAGGTGTTCGAACCATTCTTCCGATCAGAAACAACAAAACTGGATGCACCTGGCATGGGGCTTGGTCTCGCCGTATGCAAACAGGTCATCGAGGCTCACGGAGGCTCAATCCACGTCACACCGAGATCGGGCGGTGGTAGCGATTTCAACTTCTCGCTCCCAGCGTTCGTACAGGACGCATCCTAGGCTGTGGCCAACCCTCGTGATGGTGCGCCGCGTGTGCTGGTCGTCGATGACGACGCGGCCCTCCTTCGGATGATCCGGTTGACGCTGGTCTCGGATGGATTCGAGGTCACCGAAGCGACGGATGGCATTGGCGGCCTCGAAGCACTCGAAGCGCAGACGTTCGATCTGCTGGTCCTCGACCTCCAGATGCCGCGGATGGACGGCAGGGAGATGTACCGGGAGCTTCGCGCGCGCGGGCACGACCTCCCCGTCATGATCTTGTCTGCCTACCGCGCAGAATCAGCGCGAACCGAATTGGGTGCCCAGGCTGCACTGAGCAAGCCGTTCGATATCGATGTGCTGATCACGCAGATCGAGGCGCTCCTGGCCCCCGATGCCGCAGGAAAGGACTAGCCGATGGCACGCATCCTCGTACTGGATGATGACGAAGCGGGCACACGCTTGCTCGATCTGGTGTTCCGTGACGAGGGTGTCGAGGACGTCCACTACGCGAGCCTCGGTCGCGAGGCACTCGCGGAGATGCGAGCAGACCCGCCGGCCTTGCTGATCTTCGACCTACGGCTCCCGGATGGGAACGGCCTGGCGATCTATCGCGAAGCGAAGGAACACGGGTACAACGGGGCGGCGCTCGCGCTGACAGCGAGCGATCGCAGCGATCCGCTCGTGAAGCAGGTCCAGGCCGAGCTGGGCACACGGGGCGTCGTACTCAAACCGTACGACATCGACGACTTGATGGAGCGAGTGCGAGTGCTGCTCGACCCGCCGGTGGTCGAGTAGGCAGCTCCGGCCTGTACGACGTGGGCCTCGCTAGTCCGCGTGTAGCTTGTCGAAGAATTTCGCACGGGCCTTCGCCACCTTGGGGGCGATGACGACCCGGCAGTACCCCTGCTGCGGGTTCAGGCGGTAGTACTGCGCGTGGTACTCCTCCGCGGGATAGAACACCGTGAGTGGCGCGACCTCGGTCACAATCGGCTCACCCCACCGGCCTTCCTTCGTCAGGGCCGCGATCGCCGCCTCAGCAGAGGCACGTTGCTCGTCGGAGTGCGTGAAGATCGCGGAGCGGTACTGCGTACCAACGTCTGCGCCCTGCTGATTCAGCGTGGTGGGATCGTGGATCGTGAAGAAGATGTCGAGCAGGTCGCGGAACGAAATCGCCTCGGGATCGAACGCGATCTGGACTGCCTCGGCGTGGCCGGTGCGCCCCGTGCAGACGGCTTCGTACGACGGGTCTGGTACGTGGCCGCCGATGTAGCCAGACTGCACCGAGGTCACACCTCGGAGCAACTCGTACACCGCTTCGAGGCACCAGAAACAGCCCCCGGCCAGCGTCGCAGTCTCGGTTGCCATGGCCGTCACCTCTCCTCCGGACTGTGGAGATGATAATCAGAGGGTGACCCGGACGGGCACGAGCGAGCGCTCGCTGCACTCCTCGCCCAGCAGTGCGCCGGACCAGTTGCATCGAGGACGGCGCTACGCCGCCCTGGGTGCGCCGATTTCGCGGCGGTCGCCGGACTCTTCGCGAATCGCCTCTACCAGGGCGCGCCAGGCCTCCTCGGTCGGACCACCGGCTGCCGCCTGGGCCCGGGCTTCCACCCGAATGGCGAGCTCTTCGAGGGGGGTGCCCAGAAACTTCCGTTCCCACGCGGCGGAGATCGCCATCGGAATCAGGGAGCGCACCCAGAAGCGGCCGGCGTCGACGGCTTCCCACTCATCTAGCAGTTTGCCGACGAAGTGCGAAGCAAGACGGCTGTCCGAATGCCGTTGCGGTGCCTCGATGCGGTTAGAGCATTCAAGGGGGACGAGCAAACGGGTATGCGTGAGCAGACCATGACGCTGGCCCATGCGCGTCCCGGCAGCGACCACCCAGTGCTGCGCGAGCCCGGTGGCGGCGCGTTCCTCGGCCGTCGCACCCGCGAGGAGGGCACGCGCGAGCGATTCAACGAGGCGACCGCTGCGGGCACGGACATAGGCGGGGGCGCGGTCGACCGATTGGTCGCCCTCGGCCTCTGCCACGCTCGTGCGCGCCCCACCCGCGAACTTGGCGCCATACATCGCCTGGTCGGCGGCGTGCAGCACCTCCAGCGGCGACGCGCCATCCATCGGTGCGCCCGCGATACCGATGGAGACGGCCACGCGCGTCGGCGAGCCCTCGATCTCCAGGTGGGCGTCAGTGAGGGCGGCATGGATCCGCTCCGCAACGCGCTCGGCAGCCTCGATACTCGCTCCCTCGAGGAGTAGGGCGAATTCGTCACCCCCGGTACGCGCCACGAAGTCGCGGTCGCGGCAGGCGGCGCGCAACTCGCGGGCGACGATGCGGATGACGCGGTCGCCTGCCTCGTGCCCCAGGGTGTCGTTGAACGCCTTCAGGCTGTCCATGTCCACGACGAGCAACGCGCTCTCGCCATCCCGATCAAAGCCGGCGACGTTGCTCTCCAGGCGTTCCTGCAGGTAGCGGTAGTTCGGGAGGCCAGTCAGCAGATCGTGACGCGCACCATGCGCTGCTTGCTCGTACAGCCGTAGACGCTCGATCGTGACGCCGAGCAGGCCCGCCACCTCTTCGAGGGCGTCGAGGTCGCCCCTGCGATAACGCGGCACGCCGGAGTTCACCAGGACGAAGACCGCGGCCGTCCGGGCGCCCTGGCGGACGGGCACAGCTGCCACCTCGACGGCGTCGTCACCGAGGACACTCCAGTCGAGGTAGGCGTACTGCGGGTCGTCACGGCGGATCGAGACGGCACCACCCATCTCCACCGGCACGGAGACGATCGAGGTCTCCAACCATGAGGGTTGCGCGGCAGTCTCCTGTTCCGGGTAGGTGGCGTACGGCTCAACGATCCGCTGGTCATCATCGATCAGCAGCATGCAGGCACGGTCGAAGGGGATGAGCCAACGCACCTCCTCGGCGAAGGCGGCAAACGCTTCACGCAGGCTGACCACGGAAGCGACGATCCTCGCGAGGTTGGAGAGCGCCTGGATGTGCTGAGCACGCGCCGTCGCCTGCTGGTAGAGCGCGGCGCCGTCGAGCGCGAGCGACAACTGCTCGACCGCGCGCTCGACGATGCGCACCTGCTCGTCGTCGAGGTCGCCCGTCAGGTCAATCGCGACGACACCGAGCATCTGCCCCTTGGGCCGCATCGGGACGACCAGACCGGAACGCGCGGGGGCTTCCGCAAACCCGGGGGCGTCGTCGGCGGGTGCCCAG
The DNA here is from genome assembly GCA_945865925.1 of Dehalococcoides mccartyi. Taxonomy (GTDB): domain Bacteria; phylum Chloroflexota; class Dehalococcoidia; order UBA2979; family UBA2979; genus SURF-43. Next base: position 102,398 of record CAMBFG010000001.1, on the reverse strand, counting down.
CGGCGTGGCGCACGAAGCGCGAACCAGTGGTGGCCGCTGTCACGCGGATCGGCGGGGTAGAGCGGGTGCGCCTTACCGCGCTCTCCGAACGACGGCACTTCGGTGAGCGCTCCCGCCTCGTCCAGTTGCGCGATGTAGACGTTGCGATAGGGGACGAGCGTCCCGAGGGCCTGCGCGAACCCGGCCTGCAACCGCTCGGGGTCTGCGGACGACTGCATCGTCCGCGCGACTTCGGCGAGGCCAGCGAGTTCGCGAATGCGCTGCTGTTGGAGTGCCTGCAACTCCAACGCTTCCACCTGCCGGGCGAGTGCGAACGCGACGCGCGCGAAGGTGTCCGACATCGCCTCGTCCCAGCCCGCTCCGGTGCGCGAGACGGCGACGAGGACACCCGCGAGCGAGCGCGGCGTCTGGGAGCCGGCCTTGTCAGCCGCGGCGTTCGCGCCTCGGCGGGCGATCACCGGCACCAGAGCCAGCGTCTCCGCTCCCAGGCCAGCGAGCCGCCCGGGCAGTGTGGTCTCCCCCACCGGACCAAGCACCAGCGCGGTCGTGCGGTCGCGGACGAGACCAACGAGGGCGGCGCCGCTGTCGCGGATCCACGTCTCACCGTGATGCTGGTCGGAGGCATAGGCACCGGTGCTCACACGCCGGCCGCTGCGATCGACGGTGAAGAACGCGACCTCGGCAGCCCCGGTCTGCTCCGCAAGCAGGCCGAGCGCGGCGTCGGCGCCGAGGTTACCGGTGCCATCCTCAGTCAACATGCGCACAATCTCGGCGATCATTCGCTCGCGTTGTGCGGTCGCCAGGACGTCGCGGAAGAGCCCGGAGTTCTCAAGCGCGACACCGAGATCGCGTCCGATGATCAAGAGCAGATGACGCTCGGCGTCCGTCCACTCGGCTCCCGTGCCGCACAACGCGAGGGCACCCAGCTGCCGCCCTTTGGCGATCAACGGCACGACCGCGAAGGCTTCGCCGACGGCCGAGCGCACCTCAACGCTGTCCGGATCAGCAGAGGAGAGCGGGCGGCCACTTTGCGCGACGGCGCGCAACACAGCCTCGGGGACCTGCGGCGCATGCACATCGGCGATGTCGACGGGGACGACGAGGTGGAACGCGCCAGACTTGCCCCCGCGCAAGTGATAGGCCTGCGCGGAACGGGCACCCATTAGCCGCGCGATGAGGCGCGCGGCGCGTTCGAGGGCAGACGGGTCGTCCATCGGCTCGGAGAGGGCGAACGAGACAGCATTCACGATGGAGAGGTAACGGTTGCGCTCCTCCAGCGCACTCGTTTGGCGCTCCACCTCCTCGTTCAGCGCGTGGTTCCAGCGCTCAAGGCGCTCCTTGGAGGCGCCGAGGTCAGCCTGCGTGGCAGAGAGGCGGGCGACGGTGGCCCTCAACTGGTGCTGGATCGTGTCGACCCGGCGCTGGCGCATGTGCAGCGCGAGCGTCACGAGCGGGAATGCGACCAGCGCGACGCCCCAGACCTCGGCTGTCGACCGGGTGAGCGGCAGGGCATCCGACCACCGGGCATACCACTCCCACGAGGTGAGGGAGGTAGAAGCAACGTACGAGGCAGAGGTCAGCATCGTGAGGTACGCGAGGCCTCGGCCGCCGAACTGGCCGGGGGCGGCGATCAGCAGCAGGGCGATGAATGTTGGATACATCCACAGGGCGGGGAGCTCCGGCGAAATCAAGGTGATGAGCGCCAGATGAGAAGTGCGGAACAGCAACAGTCGCGCGCTCATTTGCGTCGGCGTCCGCGAGCGTTGGGCCCACCAAATCTCGATCTCGGAAATCACCATGAACGCGGTGACCGCTGAGAACAGCACGGGTGACCGAGGGAAGATCGTGGGCGCCAGCACGGGGAAGATCAGGAGCACGACGCTGACCGTGCGGCGGAGCCACCACATAGAACGCAGCGCAACAGCGCGTTCCGCGACGAGCGGATCACGTCCGTTGTTTGGGGATTCTCCCGCTGGTACCATCGTGGGCAACCACATGCCAGACGGTATCCCTCCATATGTGCTCGTCGCCCGGATCGGTTCGATCCTTGGGATGTCGTTCGCCCTCGCGATCGGCCTGCTCATGCTGATTGGCGGCTGGTTCGCGTGGTCGCTCGTCGCCTTCGCCGCCTTCGTGCCGTCCTTCGGCCTCATGGCCTACGTCGAGCGGAAGGCCTCCGCGGCACGTCAGCGGACCCGCTCCAGCGCCTCCTAGCCCCGCCCGGATCACCGCCCTGGTGATAGTCGGCTGGCCCGAGGCGCACCACCAGCCCCGAGATTCCCGCTTCCCCATCACGCACGCGTGCGGCATCGCCTCCCATCCGCCGATGGGAAGCCATCACAGTGCTGTCTGCGATTGAAGACACGGGCCTCCCCGCCGAGATCATCGGCGGAGTGTGCGGCGCTCGTACGCGGGGGAACCCTGAGACCGGGTCGGGTTAGGCCTCGTTGATCGTCACACCGAGAATCTTGTCGCCGGGGGCCGGGTCACGCTCCGGGTCGCGCGGGCGGAGGGCCAGGACGGCGTCCAACCCCTCCGTCACCTGCCCGAACGCGGTGTAGCGGCCGGTGAGGTGCTGCGCGTCGCCGAGCATGATGTAGAACTGCGACCCGTTCGTGTTCGGGCCGGCGTTCGCCATGCCGACGATCCCTTGCACAAACGGCGTGGGCGACAGTTCGTCCTTGAACCGGTAGCCGGGGCCACCTCGACCGGTACCGGTCGGGTCGCCGCCCTGCGCGACGAAGCCCGGGATGACGCGGTGGAAGGTGCAACCGTCGAAGAAACCCTCGCGCGCGAGAAACACGAAGTTGTTCACAGTGGCCGGTGCCATGTCCGTGAGCAGCGCGATGGTGATGTCGCCTCGGTCAGTCTTCATCACCGCGGAGTAGGTCTTCGAGGTGTCGATGGTCATCGGAGGCGGTGCGTCGTACTGCTGGGCCACGGGGCTAGTCCTTTTCCACGATGGTGACGCTCTTGATCACGTCTGCCTTCGGCTGGTTGGTTTTCGAGGGGTCGCGCGGCGTGATCTTCTCGAGCACATCCATCCCGGCCGTCACCCGGCCGAATGCGATGAACCCCTGCGGTGCGAGGCCGGGCTGGGGGGTGTACGTGATGAAGAACTGCGACCCGGAGATGCCCGCCGCCGACTTCGCCATCGAAATCACTCCAGCGGCGAGCGGCAGCGAGTTCTTCTCGACCTCCAGGTAGTACCCCGGGCCGTCCGAACCCGTCCCAGACGGGTCACCGCCCTGCGCGACGAAGCCCGGGAGCACGCGGTGGAACGTGAGGCCGTCGTAGAACTTCGCCCGCGCGAGGAAGACGAAGTTGTTCACGGTCTTCGGCGCATCGTTTGGGAAGAGTTCGAGGCGGACCTCGCCACCCTTTTCGAGGGCGATGACCGCCTCGTACTTCTTGGCCACGTTGATCGTCATCGGAGGGGCCGCCGCATACTTGCGCTGCGGCGTGGCGGTGGCTGTTGGTGTCGCGCTGCCCTCGGGCGTCGCGGACGCCGTCGGAGTGGGGGTAGGAGTCGAGTCCGGCGTTCGGGTGTCGTTGACGCTGAAGAAGGTGCCGGCGCCCAGGCTCATCAGCAGGATCACGATGCCGCCGAGGAACAGCCACTTGGTATTGCGCTGCATCCAGCCCATGATCCCGGGGAACTCCATGGATTCGGCGGGGCCGCGAGCGGCAACTGGCGCCAGGCGTTGAGCCCGACGCTGGCGGCGACGCAGCAGCTTCTCCTGCTGCCGGCGGTCGTGGCGATCGTTCGTCACTCGTGTCCTCCACCTGCACCATCCGAGGCGGGCGCGAGCCTCGACCGGATCGCGGCACACAGCGCCTCGGGATTTCGACTGGCGAGGTGCGTCCGCTTCCCATCCCGCGTGCGCACCGCTACGCCGAAGCGTACCCCGGGGACGGAGTAGGCGCGCCGCTTGCCAGAGGCGAAGCGCAGCCCCCAGCCGCCGTAGGTCTGCCAGCGATACGCCTCCACCTCGGCGTCGAGGACTTCCGGCCATCGGCGTGTGGCGCCCAGCGGCCCCCAGCGGTAGCGGAGCGCCTCGGCGGTCACCTCAATGCGCAGGGCGGCGAGCCAGACTCCGAGGGCTACGAGACCTGCACCCAGCAGGAGCAGCAGCCCGACGCCAATCACACGTGAAATGCCGGCCTCTTCGCGCCAGGTGGAGACGATGCCCAGCAGCACCGCGGGAGGGCCCAGCCAAATCGTCGCCTGAAGCCACCACGGATTGGGCACAGCCTCGACGTAGATCGGGGCTGGGGAGTCGGACGAACTGGCGGTCATGGTGCCCCCGGCAGGATTCGAACCTGCGCACCCGGCTCCGGAGGCCGGTGCTCTATCCCCTGAGCTACGAGGGCGCGACCGAGGCTCAGGATACGGACGCCCCGAGGGGCGGGCAATCTGAGGCCTAAACCCAGGAACTCGTCAGCCTCGCAGGCTCGCAAAGAACCGCGACACATCGGTCGCGAACAACTCGGGCTCCTCGAAGGCGGCGAAGTGACCACCGCGCGCCGGCTCCGAGTACTGCACGACGTTCCCGATGCGCTCCATGACCTCCCGAGGCGCGCCCCACGGCTCCGCGGGGAACTTCGCGTATCCGACCGGCACGCTGTCCGGAATCCGGCCCAGGACGCGCTCGGTTGCATGGGACATCTCGTAGTAGATGCGGCTTGCCGAGAGGATGTGGCCGGTGAGCCAGTACAGCGTGACGTTCGTCAGCACCCGCTCGCGGTCGAGGCGGTCCCACAGGTCGTCGCCGTGGTCCGTCCACGCCCAGAACTTCTCGAGGATCCACGCGAGCAGTCCGACCGGAGAGTCGTTGAGCGCATAGCCGAGCGTCTGCGGTCGGGTCCCCTGGATGCGGGAGTAGCCAGTCTCCTCCACCTCGAACTGCTGGCGGAAGGCGCGGTAGGCCTGCTCCGCTTCGGACGGCTGGACGCCCTCGGGCGGAGGCGGGCCGCCCGCGCTGAAGTTGAGATGGAGGCCAATCACCGCCTCGGGATGCTGCCTCGCGAGCGCGGTGCCAATGATCCCGCCCCAGTCACCACCCTGCACGCCGTATCGCTCGTACCCCAGTTCGCGCATCAGCAGGTGCAGCCGTTCCGCGATCCGCCCCGGATGCAGCCCCGCCGCCCGAGGCGTGTCCGAGAACCCAAACCCCGGCAGCGACGGCACCACGACATCGAAGCCTGGCGCGCCATCGACGCCCCTCGACAGCCGCTCACCCGCCTCGGTGAACTCGATGAACGAGCCGGGCCAGCCGTGGATCAGCAGCACCGGCGTCCGCCGCTCGGAGCCCGGCCCAGCCATCAGCATCGCGTGCATCTCGTCGCCGTCGATCACGCCTCGGACGTGCGCGCGCGCGTTCAGCGTCGCCTCCTGCGTCCGCCAGTCGAAGTCGTTCCGCCAGTACCGCACGAGGTCGCGCAGGACGCTGTCGTTCGTCCCCGTCCCCCACCCGGTGTCCCACCCCACGTCCGGCCACCGCGTGTCCTCGAGCCTCCGGTGAAGGTCCTCGATGGCGCGGTCCGAGAAGCCGATGCGGAAGGGAAGGAAGGGCATAGACGACCCTCGGAGGTATTCGCGCGTGCGGCCGCAGTCTATCGCCGGGGCGCGTAGGCAGCGGGGACGTCCGACCACAACTCGACGTCGTCCACCCACTGGTAGGCGGGGCCCTGGCGGAGCGCCGTCTCTGCCTGATAGACCTCGAAGAGGTACAACTTGCCCTGCGGCGACTTCAACAGCGTGCGTCCGCGACGCTCGGCGATCAGCGTGCCCTCCACGCGCACCGCGAGCCGGCCCGCGTCACCACTATCGAGGTTCCACGAGGCCTCGAACAGAAACCATCGACCGAGCGGCACCGGGACTTCTCGGTTGAAGATCGTCCAGTCGTCCGTCCACGCCGATCCAGTGGCGGTCTGCCCGGGCGCGACGCTGTCACCTTCAACCTTCCACACGAGGCCGTCGGCCTTTGAGCGAGAGAGCATGACCAGCCAGCGGTACTGGAAGTCCAGCGGCGTCTCGAAGGACGGTTGCTCCTTCCACTCCAGCATTACCCGCCAGTCGAATTCGTCCTTCATCACGTCGAGCAGGTCAGGCTGCAACTTCACCCAGTAGCGGACGTACCCGCGTTGCGCGTCACGCATGTTGAAGATGATGAAGTCGTTCTGCGTCGCGCCGATCGTGCCTCGCGTCCGAAGTGCCTGGTAGAGCGCGCGCGTACGAGTGCCGTGCGGCCCCACCACCTCGTCGATGCGAGTCTCGACGAAACGCCCGAGGGCTGCGCGGTCGGGAGCGTCCCGCTCTGAGACGAGGTACTGGAAGTCCGTCGGGCTGCCGGGGAGTGCGGACGCCCAGTCGAAGCCCTCGTCGGCGCCACGTAGAGCCTGCCGCCACTGCTGGCCGAACCGGACAGCAGGCTCGGTCAGCGTCACCCCCTCCTCGAATCCAGAGCGGAAGATGAGTCGAGCGGTCGCCTGAGGCGCCTCGGATGCCGCGGCTGGCGACGCCGCGGGCGGAACCGGATCCGGCGACTGCGGTGCAACCTCGTCACCGCCGCAGGCAGCGACGATCCCGAGGGCGAGCGCGGCGACGAGGAGTCGGCGACTCATTCCGAACCCTGCGAGCCCTGCTTCACGGCCATGAACTCGCCGTTCCCGATCGGCACGAGCACCGTCGTAAACGCCTCGTCTGCCTCGACGAGCGCCACGAACGGCGCCATCTGTTCCACGTGCGACGTCGCGTTGTCGACGACGAGGAGTCCGCCGGGGCGCAGGACGCGCCGGATCTGCGGCCACCAGCCGGGGTACTCCGGTCGCTCCGAGTCGAGAAACACGAGGTCGTACGCACCCTCGGCTGTTCGCTCCAGCAGGCGCCCCGCATCGTCGTGGACGAGGTCGATGACGGCCGCGAGACCGGAGCGCTCGAAGTTCGCGCGCGCCAGACCAACCTTGTACTCCGCGTACTCCACCGTCGTGACGGAGCCGCCGATGGCTCTCGCAGCCTCGGCGAGCCACAGCGTCGAGTAGCCGTTGGACGTCCCGATCTCAAGGATGCGCCGCGCAACCGTCGCCCGCACGAGCACGGAAAGGAACTCGCCGGTATCGCGCGTGATGTTCAACATCCGTCGAGGACGTTCCTCGTGGACCGCGTCGTTGTCAGCGCCGAAGCGTTCGAGTTCCGCCTTCAGGGCATCGAGCGGTTGCATCGGATCGTCCGGTGGGCGCATCACGGATCGCACGTCTGAGTCAGGCGCACTTTGGGGGACCTCACCCCGGTGGCATCCACCATCTCCACGTCGAAGACGAAGATGCGGCGCTGGTTCACGGCGCAGAACGGCGCGTCGATGGTCACCGGGTTCGATCCTTGATCGATGCGCGGGATGCTGAAACCGCAGTCGACCGGACAACTGACGATGGTGCCACGGAGGCTCACCGGGAACAGCGGGTTGCCGCTCCAACCGACGGTCGTCTTCCCGGGGGTCTTGTTGGTCCCGGTCGTGCTGGAGATCGTCATGGTGAAGTTCCGCACCACGGCCGGAGTGGGTGTCGGGCTCGGGCTGCGAGTCGGCGTGGGGCTGGCCGTCGCGGCCGCTGCTGTCGCCGCCGCCCGAGGCGTCGCGCTTCCGGCCCCAGTGGTTGCCGTCGGCGCAGGCGAAGCAGCGGCCGCGGGTCCCTCAGATGGCCGAGTGCAGATGAATGACATCGGATACGGATCAGAACGTGTCCCATCCTCCCGGTCGACGATTCGGAGGCCGTACTCATGCTGACCGATCGCATCCGGCGGGCAGTACAGCACCGATATCTTGGCCGTGTTGCCCTGCACGGCGGCTCCAGTGACCTCCTGGGTGTACTGCGGACCGCAGCCGTCGAAGGGGCATAGTCCGGTACCGAGCCTCCCGAGCGAGAACCGAGTAGGGAGTCGCAGATCACCGGACCATGTGACCGTGATGACCTGCGCAGTCCCCGCGGGGAACGTGCGGGGATAGTCGACCGCCGTGATCGTCGGTTTGACTGGGCGGTTCTTCAGGTACTCCGCATTACCTTCGTCGAGGGCCTCACTGGAGCATGCCAGCGCGAACACTGCGACCAGCACCACGAAGGTGCCGAGGACCCGACGCCGCACGGTGACCGTCGCCATGGCGCGAGCCTACACCCACCTCGTCAGCCTCACGGCTACTCCGCCCCGCGCCGCCGGTACTGCACGGCCTCGGCAAGGTGGGGCGTCAGGATCGGCTCGCTGCTGGCGAGGTCGGCGATGGTGCGCGCGACCTTCAGCACGCGGTGGAATGAGCGGGCGGAGAGGCCGAGTTGCTGCATCGCAGCGGCGAGCAGCGGCTGGGCGGCAGCCTCGAGTTGGGCCTGACAGTACTTCCGCACGTCGAGGGGGCCCATCTCTGAATTCGCGATGGTCGAGGTGCCGTGGAAGCGCGCGGCCTGCCGCTCACGCGCCTCGACGACGCGGGCGCGGACGGTCTCGGAACGCTCGCCGGTCGCCTCGCCCGTCAGTTCCTTGAACTCGACGCGGGGCACCTCGATGAAGAGGTCGATGCGGTCGAGCAGCGGGCCAGAGACGCGACGTTGGTAGCGGGTGACGGTGGCGTCCGGGCAGGTGCAGGCGCGCACGGGGTCGCCGTAGTAGCCGCACGGACACGGGTTCATCGCCGCGACGAGCAGCACCCGCGCAGGGAATGTCACCGAGCCGCGTGCGCGCGAGATCGTCAGCGACCCGGATTCGAGCGGCTCGCGCAGCGCCTCGAGTGCGGTGGCGCCGAACTCCGGGAACTCGTCGAGGAAGAGCACGCCGCGATGCGCCAGCGAGACTTCGCCGGGTCGGATATGCGATCCACCACCTACGAGCCCAGCATGCGAGATCGTGTGGTGCGGTGCGCGGAACGGGCGTTCACGCATCAGCGGGCGCTCGCGGTTGAGCAGGCCGGCCACCGAGTAGACCTTCGCCACGTCGATCGCCTCGGCGGGGGTCAGCGGGGCGAGGAGGCCGGGGAGCGCGCGTGCCAGGAGGGTCTTCCCGGAACCCGGCGGCCCCTGCATGAGCAGGTTGTGCCCGCCAGCGGCCGCCACCTCGAGCGCCCGCTTCACGTGCTCCTGCCCCTGCACCGTCGCGAGGTCGTGGGCTTCGAGGACGGCACAGTCGCCCTCGGATGCCTCGACGACGGGCGCGTCCGGCCACGACTCGAATGGCTCGGCGATCCGACGCAGGCTGTCGAGGCCATGGACGCGGACACCAGCCACGGAGCGCGCCTCGGCCACGTCCTCCATGGGCACGACCACGCTGCCGATGCCCTTCTGCGCGCACATCGCGACGAAGGGGAGGACGCCGGGGATATGGCGCAGGCGACCATCGAGGGACAGCTCGCCGAAGAGGGCCGTGTCAGTGAAGCGGTCGGTGATCTGCCCGCTCGCCACCAGCACCGCGGCGGCGATCGACAGGTCGTAGAGCGGGCCTTCCTTGCGCACATCGGCGGGCGCGAGGTTCACGGTGATCCGGCGGAGCGGGAACTCGAACCCCGTGTTGCGGATTGCCGCACGCACCCGCTCACGCGCCTCCTGCACCGAGGCGTCCGGCAACCCCACGATGTTGAACGCGGGTAGCCCGGAGCCGATGTCGGCCTCGACATCGACCGGAAGGCCCTCGATGCCTCGAAGGGCGCCGCTGCGAGTCGTGGCGAGGGTCATCGGCTGGCTCGCTGGCTCAGGCAGGACACACGTACGAACATCGAGCGGCTCCGCTTCTGGGGTACGCCCAGTTTGGCCGATACCCCTCCGATCACGAAGAGGGAAACGGCACACCTCGATGACCGCTTATGTCTACTCACGCACCCGATGACGGGGGCGCAGAAGGAATCTCCGCGCCCGAAAATACGCGACTTACGCAGCCGATCCGCGGGCATTCGCGCGTTACGATGCCGCCCTCATAACGAATGGCTGTCTCTATCGCGATGCGAATCAACCGCGCGAGGGTGTGCATGTTGCCGGAGGAACACGAATGACCTGGGAACCGGAACTCGAAGAACTGCAGCGGCGTAGCGCCTTCGCCGAGGCGATGGGCGGGCCGAAGCGAATCGCTGATCAGCGCGAGCGCGGAAAGCTCACGATCCGCGAGCGGATCGATCTCCTGTTCGATCCCGACTCTTTCATGGAGCGCGGCAAGCACGCGGGTACCGGCGCGTATGACAAGGAAGGCAACCTCGTCGACTTCTTCCCCAGCGCGTACATCACAGGCGTCGGGGAGGTCGACGGGCGGCCGGTCGTCGCTGGCGGCGGCGACTTCACCGCGCGACCGCCGAGCGGCAGCGAGGGCGTTCGAGTCAACACTGGTCGGGCCGTCTCCAAGAGCGGCCACGACGAACGGACCGCGCTTGAGATGAAGATCCCGCTGGTCCGCCTGATCGACGGCTTCGGCGCGGACATCCGGGGGACCGCAGGCATCGGACGTACCTACATCCCGGAGCTACGCGGTTGGCCCCTCGCCGCATCGCTGATGAGCGAGGTTCCTGTCGTCTCGATGTCACTCGGCGCGGTGGCTGGCCTCCCCGCTGCACAGGTCGCCATCGCCCACTTCGCGATCATGGTGGACGGGATCTCCCAGGTATTTGCCGCCGGGCCGCCAGTCGTTGAGCGCAGCCTCGGACAGAAGGTGACGAAAGAGGAGCTCGGTGGGGTCAAGATCCACGCCCACCAGAGCGGGCTCGTGGACAACGTCGCGAAGGATGAGGCGGATGCGTTCCAGCAGGTTCGTCGCTTCCTGTCGTACCTCCCGTCGAGCGTCTATCAGCTCCCACCGGTCCAGCCCAGCGATGACTCCATCGAGCGGCGCGAGGAGGCGTTGCTCAGCATCGTGCCTCGCGAGCGGAACCGGCCGCAGAACACGCGCCGGATGCTGAATCTGATCCTCGACGAGGGTTCGCTGTTCGAGATCGGACGGTACTTCGGCCCGTCACAGTTGACCGCGTTCGGGCGACTGGATGGGCACCCGGTGGGAGTCCTCGCCGGAGACCCGATGCACTCCGGTGGTGCGACGGACGCCGCGTCAGCGCAGAAGCTCGAAAGCTTCATCGACCTCTGCGACACGTTCCATCTGCCCATCGTCAACTTCGCGGACAACCCGGGGTTCATGATCGGGCCGCAGGCGGAAGCCTCCGGGACACTGCGCCTCGGGGCGCGTGCGCTCTGCGCGATGGACGCGTCGACCATTCCGTGGGCAACCGTGATCGTCCGGAAGGCGTACGGAGTCGCTGGGGCGGCTCACCAGCCGTACAACCGCTACGTCTACCGCGTCGCATGGCCCTCCGGTGAGTGGGGTTCGATCCCGATCGAGGGCGGTGTGCAGGCGGCGTATCGCCGCGAGATCGAGTCGGCAGAAGACCCGAAACGACGACGCGGAGAGATCGAGACAGAATTGATCGCGCTCCGCAGCCCCTTCGGTGCGCTCGAGGCGTTCAACGCCGAGGACATCATCGACCCGCGGGACACGAGGAAGCTCCTCTGTAAGTGGGTCAAGATGGCGTACGCGAAGCTCCCCGCCGATCTCGGTCGGAAGACCCGACCGATGCGCCCGTAAGGCGATCCGAGAGGCCACTGGAGTCGGGAGGATCTGTGCCGGAACCGCTCGAGGGCATCCGAGTGATCGAACTGGCCCGCGCCCTGCAAGGGCCAGTCGCTGGCCAGTACCTGGCCGACATGGGCGCCGACGTGATCAAGGTCGAGCCGGCGCTCGGCGACGCGAATCGCCAGATCCGAGGCGTCGCGGACGACGGGTTCGAAGGCGGCTTCGGGACACAGTTCGTCAGCGCAAATCGAGGGAAGCGTTCGCTCTGGCTCGACCTCCGCTTGGATACGTCCATCGAGATCGTGCGGAAACTGGTCGCCGGTGCGGACGTCTTTCTGAGCAATTATCTCGAGCCGTCGCTGGACGCGATGGGGTTGGGGTTTGAGTCCCTCCGGGCCGAGAACCCAAACCTCGTATACGCCCTGGTGAATGGCTACGGCCCGGTCGGGCCGGACGCAGCCAAGCGCATGCTGGACGGGGCGGCCTCGGCCCGCAGCGGGCTCTACCACGTCACAGGGCCGAGCGATGGCGGACCGATGATGCCGGGCACGACGCTCGCGGACACGGCCGGGGCGATGCAGTTGGCGCTCGGGATCATGACGGCGTTGACCGCGCGCGAGCGCCACGGGGGCGGCCAGCGCGTAGATGTCTCCGCGCTGGGCGCTCAGCTCTGGCTGCAGATGTGGGAGATCGACACCGCCTCCCTGACGGGTCAGTCGCTGCGACGCCGTGGCGCGCACAGCGACAACATCCAGGGGACATACGGCCTCTACGAGACCGCAGACGGTGGCGCCATCATGATCGCCAACGTGAACGACGAGGAGACCTGGGTCGCCCTCTGCGGGTTTGGGGGCCTGCACGAATTAATCGTCGACCCTCGGTTCGACAGTCCGCCGAAGCGAGCGGGCAGGCCGCCGAGCACGCCCGCAGTGGCGAACGAGGTTCGTCCGTACCTCGTAGGTGCCTTCAGGGCGAAGACGACGGCGGAGTGGACGACGTTCCTCGCAGGACTGCCGGAACTCGTATGGGATGTCGTGCAGGACTACCACCAGGTACTGGACGACCCGCAGGTGCTGGCGAACCAGTACCTCATCGAGCAGGAGATCCCGACCTACGGGAAGCGTCGCCTCGTGGCGAACCCGGTGCGACTGAATGGCACACCGGGCCCTGTGAAGTCACCGCCGCCAGCGCTGGGCGCACACAACGAGGAGATCCTCACCAGCCTGGGATACGACGCCGTTGCGATCGCGAAGATCACCGAGGCCGCGCGGCTGGCCTTGCGGCAGCGCCTCGGCATCTAGCTGCGTCAACGCGTCGCTAGATAGACGTCCGACGGACAGAGATGATGCCTCGGACGGCATCGAGGTGGGAGAGCAGGCGGGCGAACTGCTCGCCACCCGTCGTCTCGAGCGTCACGTGGACGGAGGTCGTGCGGTCGTCATGCTCGACGGTGCGCACGGCGACCATGTTCACCTTGTCGTCCGCGATGATCGTGGAGACGTCACGCAACAGGCCGACACGGTCCCACGCCAGCACCTCGATCGAGGCAGTGTAGACATCGCCAGACGGGCCCCAGTCGCACTCCACGACGCGCTCAGCGTCGCGGCCCCAGTGGACGTTGCCGCAATCGGCGCGGTGGACGGTGACGCCTCGGGAGCGCGTCACGTAGCCGACGATCGGGTCGCCGGGGAGCGGGCGGCAGCAGCGCGCCATCTGCACGTGCAGGCCAGAGGTACCCAGGACACGGATGCCGGAGGAGCCGGGCTGCGCGGCAGCGGCAGTCGAGGGCGACGGCTTCAGGGGCTGTACTTGCGGAGTCAATTCGACCAGGCGGTTCATCAACTTCTGCAGCGAGAGGTCGCCTGAGCCGATCGCGGCGTGCAGGTCAGGCGTGCCCTCGAAGCCGAGTTGCTTCGGGAGGTCGTTCGGGATCTTGGCGATGTCGAGGCGCTTGATCTCGCGCTCCAGCATCTCCCGCCCGCGATCGATGTTGTCCTCGCGGTGCTCGCGGCGGAACCACTGGCGCACCTTCTGGCGCGAATGCGAGGAGCCGAGGTAGCCCAGCGATGGGATCATCCAGTCGCGCGAGGGCCCTCGGGACGCCCTCGACCGGACGATCTCGACGACATCGCCGTTGTGCAGGTGCGTCTGGAGCGGGACCAATTTGCCGTTCACCTTCGCGCCCACGCAGTTGTGGCCGAGGTCCGTGTGGATCCGGTAGGCGAAGTCGATCGGCGTCGAGCCGGCTGGGAGCACTCGGACGTCACCCTTGGGCGTGTGGACGAAGACCTGGTCGCGGAAGACATCGGTCTTGATCGACTCGAGGAAGTCGTCGGTGCCAGAGGCTTCCTGCTGCCACTCGAGGAGATGGCGCAGCCAGGCCATCCGCTCCTCGTACTGACGGTCGCGGCCGGTGCCCTGCTCCTTGTACTGCCAGTGCGCCGCGACGCCGTACTCGGCGACCTGGTGCATCTCGTTCGTACGGATCTGCACCTCGAAGGTGCGCATCCCCGGCCCGAGCACCGAGGTGTGCAGCGACTGGTAGAGCGACTCCTTCGGATTCGCGATGTAGTCGTCGAAGGTGCCGGGGATCGGCTTCCAGTGCTGGTGGACGACACCGAGGGCGTTGTAACAGTCCCCCACCGAGTTCACGAAGACGCGCACGGCCAGCAGGTCGCGGATCTGGTCGAACGACCGGCCGAGGGCGGCGTACCGCTTCATCTTGTCCTGGATCGAGTAGAGGTGTTTGACGCGCCCAGTCACCTCCGCCTCGATACCCACGGCGGCGAGCATGTCGTGGAGTTCGGTCGTGATCTCGGCGACGTAGCGCTCCCGCTCCGAGCGCTTCGAGGTGACCGAATTCGCCACGCGACGGTAGGCCTCCGGGTCGAGCCAGCGGAAGGCGAGGTCTTCGAGTTCCCACTTGAACTGCCATACGCCGAGGCGGGAGGCGAGTGGCGCGTAGATGTCCATCGTCTCGCGGGCCAGTGCCTGCTGACGGTTGGGAGAGAGGTGCTCCAGCGTCCGCATGTTGTGCAGCCGGTCGGCCAGTTTCACGATGACGACGCGGACGTCCTCTGCCATCGCCAGGAACATCTTGCGCAGCGTCTCGGTGTCCTGCTCCTGGACATCGAGGGGGCGGTCGGGCAGCTGGTCGATCTTCGTCGCGCCCTCGACGAGGGTGGCGGCGTCCGGGCCGAATCTGCGGCGGATGTCCTCGGCGGTGATCCCACAGTCCTCGATCGTGTCGTGGAGGAGGGCGGCGATGACCGAGGGCGGGTCCATGTGCAGGTCAGCGACCATGCGGGCGACAGCGATGGGATGGGTGACGTAGGGCTCGCCGGATTTGCGGTCCTGGCCCTCGTGGCACTGGATGGCGAACTCGAGGGCCTTCTGGACGGCTTCGACACGGTCAGGCGGCAGGTAGGAGGCACACTCCTCCAGCAATTCGCGCGCGCCAGCCGGCTGGGCCGTTGTGACCACCATCGTGTGCCAAGTATATCCCGCCTCACGCACTGATCCGGGAGCGTGAGCCCGCCCTCGTTGCCCGCCGATCGAGGCGCCCGTAGCATCCCCCCATGGCCGATGACCTGCGCGCGCCCCGGGGAATGCACGACCTGCTACCGGAGGACGCCGCGCTCTGGGCGCATATCCGCGACACCGCCGAGGCCGTCGCCCACCGCTTCGGCTACCGCCCGATCGCGACGCCGATCGTGGAGGACGCCAAGGTCTTCCTGCGCACCGCCGGCGAGGAGTCCGACATCGTCCAGAAGGAGGTCTACCTCTTCGAGGACCGGGGGAACGACCGCCTGGCCCTCCGCCCCGAGGGCACGGCGGGGGTCTGCCGGGCCTACCTCGAACACGGGATGGGGTCATGGCCCCAGCCGGTGCGGCTGTTCTACTTCGGCCCGTTCTTCCGGTACGACCGTCCGCAGGCCGGCCGATACCGCCAGTTGTGGCAGTTCGGCGCCGAAGCGATCGGCAGCGACTCCCCCGCCCTGGACGCGGAACTGATCGACCTGCAGGCCACCATCTACCGCGAGGTCGGCCTCACCAACATCGTCCCGCGCATCAACAGCATCGGCACCGCCGCCACGCGCGCGCGGTACGTCGAGGCGCTCCGAGCGCACTTCGCCCCCCACGTCACCACGCTCTCGCGCGACTCCCAGCGCCGATACGAGACGAACATCCTGCGCGTCCTCGACTCGAAGGAGGACGCCGCCCACCCCGCCGTCGCCGGCGCGCCCAGCATCCTCGACTTCCTCGACGATGCGGACCGCGAGCACTTCGAGGCGGTGAAGGCACACCTCGACGCCCTCGGCATCGCATACGAGGTCGACCCGCGCATCGTCCGAGGCCTCGACTACTACTCCCGCACGGTGTGGGAGTTCGAGCCCCGCGACGCGGCAGGCTCCCAGGGCGCCGTCGGCGCCGGTGGCCGCTATGACGGACTGATCGAGCTGCTCGGCGGCCCGCACACGCCGGCCGTCGGCTTCGGCGCGGGCGTCGACCGCATCGCGCTGAACATGAAGGCGCAGGAAGTGCGCTCGCCAGCCGCCACCGTCGATGTGGTCACAATCCCGCTCGGCGAGGCGGGCGCCGCCGCGGCCATCCGAGCGGCCTCGCTGCTGCGCGCCGCCGGGCTGTCGGTGCTGGCGGGCGTCCCCGGCCGCTCGATGAAGGCGGCGATGCGCGGCGCGGACGCCTCAGGCGCCGCCGTCGCGGTGATCATCGGCGACCGCGAGGCAGCCGAGGGCGTGGTGACGGTGAAGCCGCTGCGCGGCGACGCGGAACAGCGCACGGTTGCCCTCGATGGGCTGGCGGACGCCGTGCGGGGACTGATCGGCCCCGCCGTGGGTGGACTCAACCCGTTCCCCGGGGACCCAGCGTTCCCCTACAACGGCCCGATCACCGCTGACTAGCCGCCCCGACCGTAATCTGGCCCGCTGATATCCTCGACCTATGTTCGAACGGCTTGCTGAGATTGCCGCGCGCTACGACGAGTTGACGCGCCTGATGTCTGACCCTGAGGTCCAGACCGACCACCGGCGTGTCCAGGCGCTGGCGCAGGAGCGCACCACGCTCGAAGCCGTCGTGGAGATCTACCGGCGCTACCAGCAGACGGCGAGCGACCTCGAGGGCGCCCGGGCGCTGCTGACCGAGAGCGACGAGGAGATGCGCGAACTCGGCCGGGAGGAGGCGGAGCGCCTGACGGCGCTGCTCGCAAGTCTCGAGGACGAACTAAAGATGTCGCTGCTCCCAAAGGATCCGGCTGACGAGAAGGACGTGATCATCGAGATCCGCGCCGGTACCGGCGGCGACGAGGCGGGACTGTTCGCCTCCGACCTCTTCCGCATGTACCAGCGCTACGGCGAGCGCCGGAACTGGAAGACCGAGGTGCTCAACACCTCGATCAACGAGGCCGGCGGCTACCGCGAAATCGTCTTCGAGGTCCACGGCCGAGGTGCCTACAGCCGGATGAAGTACGAATCTGGCGTCCACCGCGTGCAGCGCGTCCCCCAGACCGAGACCCAGGGGCGCATCCACACCTCCACCGCGACGGTCGCCGTGATGCCCGAGGTCGACGAGGTGGACGTGGAGATCAACTGGGACGACGTGCGCATCGACATCTACCACTCAGGCGGCGCGGGCGGCCAGAACGTGAACAAGGTCGCGACGGCGGTGCGCTATACGCACAACCCGAGCGGCATCGTCGTCACCTGCCAGGACGAGCGCTCGCAGGCGAAGAACCGCGAGAAGGCGGCCGCCATCCTGCGCGCGCGCCTCTACGAACTCGAGCGGTCGAAGCAGGCGGCGGAGCAGGCCTCGCTGCGCAAGGCGCAGGTCGGCAGCGGTGATCGGGCGGAGAAGGTGCGCACGTACAACTTCCCGCAGGACCGCATCACCGACCACCGCGTCGGCATCACCATCCACAGCATGCCTCGCGTCATGGACGGCGAAATCGACGCGCTGATCGACGCCGTCGCCGCCGAGGAGCAGGCGCGCCTGCTGGCCGCCGTCGGCGGGTGACGTCCCCCCGCCTCGTCCGCGACCTGCTGCACGAGGCCGCCCAGCGCCTCCTAACCGTCCACGCTGCTGACGGCATCGATGACGCCCGCCTGCAGGTGGAACTGCTGTACGGCCTCGCGACCGGCCTCGACCGTGTCCACGTGATCGCGGCAGGGGGTGACACCCTACCGGCCGCGGCCGTCGAGCCCTTCGAGGTGCTGATGGAGCGCCGCCTCCAGCACGAACCCCTCGCCTACATCCGCGGGAAGCGCGAGTTCTTCGGCATGACCTTCGAGGTCGGCCCGGGCTGCCTCGTCCCCCGCCCCGAGACAGAAACCCTCGTGGAGGCCGCCCTCGAGGCCGTGAAGGCGCATCCGGGCGCGCGCCGCCTCGTGCGGGTGGCGGACATCGGCACTGGCTCGGGCGCAATCGCCCTCGCGGTCGCGCAGCACTCCCCCAACGCGAAGGTCTACGCCGTGGACGTGTCGACCGAGGCGCTCCAGTGGGCGGGCCGGAACATGCGCCGCTTCGGGCTACAGGACCGCGTGGTGCTGCTCGCTGGCGACCTCGCGGAACCACTCAGCGAACCGATCGACGTGCTGCTCGCGAATCTACCTTATGTCTCAACCGATGAATTCGAGGCACTCCCCGCCCAGATCCGAGAGCGGGAGCCCCGTATCGCCGTCGAGGGTGGGCCACAGGGCGTCGAACTGATCGCGCGGCTGGCCCAGCAGTTGGACGCGCACCTCGCCCCCGTCGCCGCCGCGATCTTCGAGGTGGGCGCCGGCCAGATCTCGTGGGCGGAGGAACTCGTCACGAACGCACTCACCGAGGCCGGCCGTACCGGCCTCGATGTGCGCTACCACCGCGACCTGCGGGGGATCCGGCGAGTGCTCGAGGTGCGGGTCGGCTACCCCGCTGGCTAGATTCCGGCGGGGCGGGTCTGCGCCATCTGGTAGATCTTGCCTTCGGTCTTGATGGACGGCGCGATGATCATGCGGGACTCGTGGAAGTCCTGGATGGTCTGCGCACCGCACGTGGACATCGAGGTGCGCAGGGCGCCCACGAGGTTCTCCGTGCCGTCCGTCTTCGACGTGGGGCCGAAGAGCAGGGTCTCCAGCGAATGCACCTGGCCGACGTGGACGCGGACGCCTCGCGGCAACTCCTGGTTCGGCGTGGCCATGCCCCAGTGGTAGCCGCGGCCCGGTGAACCAATGGTGCCAGCGAACGGTGAACCGATCATGACCGCGTCCGCGCCGGCACAGATCGACTTCGACACGTCGCCGCCGGTGCGGATGCCACCGTCGGTAATGATCGGGACGTAGCGGCCGGTCTTCTCGAAGTAGACGTCACGCGCGTAGGCGGTCTCGATGGTGGCGGACACCTGAGGCATGCCGATGCCGAGGACCTCGCGCGAGGTGCAGGCAGCGCCCGGCCCGACGCCGATCAGTACGGCGTGGATGCCGGTCTCCATCAACTCGATGGTCGCCGTGAAGTCGACGGTATTGCCGACGAGAATCGGCACGCCCTTCATGCTCGCGACCAACTCGTCGAGGCGCAGCCCCTTGAGCGAACGCGAGACGTGGCGGGCCGTGGTGACGGTGGAGGCGACGACGAAGAAGTCGACGCCGGCGTCCTTGGTAATCGGGGCGAACTTCTTCGTGTTCTGGGGAGTGCAGGAGACGGCGGCGATGCCACCGGCTCGCTTGATCTCCTCGACGCGCTGGCCGACGAGGTGGTCCTTTACCGGCTCCTGGTACACACGCTGGATGATCTTCGTGGAGGTCTCGAGGTCGGCGGCGGCGATCTCCTGCAGGATGGCGTCGGCGTCCTCGTAGCGTGTCCACACACCATCGAGGTTCAGGACGCCCATGCCGCCGTGCTTGCTGATACGGACAGCGAAGGCGGGGTCGACGACCCCGTCCATCGCGGAGGCGATCACCGGGATGGCGAAGGTGTGATCGCCGAGGGTGAACTCGGGAGTCACCATCTCGGGATTCGTGGTGACGGCACCGGGGACGATGGCGACATCGTCGAAGCCGTATGCATGCTCAAGGGTCTTCGGACGCAGCGTCGTCGTCGAAAGATCGATCTGGGTACGCTCGCTTGTGACCATCTGTGACACTCCCCAACTACGCACAACCCCCTCGTCTCCGAGGGGGTTGGTCATGCGCGCACGCGGAGCCGCGAGGTGCGCGGCCGACGCTTCCAGAAACTGTGTACCCGCATCTCGTGGCTCCCCGCCCAGGGAATCGAGGTCGCTTGAAGGGTTCCAAACAACCTACTCCGCGCGTCGCGCCTCGGTCAACCTCTACCGCTCGGATAAGTGAACAGTTTGGGCCACTGCTGCTTGGCGAGGGTGCGCGGTACGATCCCGCCGATGTCCCCGAACCGCCCCGTGAGCCCCTCCGACACCTCCGGCGATGCGATTCTCGTCGCGGTGGGGTGGCCGTACGCCAACAACCATCTGCACGCGGGGCACCTCGCAGGCGCATACCTGCCCGCTGACATCTTCGCCCGTTATCAGCGCATGCGCGGCGCGCGCGTGCTGATGGTGTCCGGCTCGGATTCGCACGGCACGCCAGTGACCGTCCGCGCCGAGCAGGAAGGCACCACTCCCGAGGCGGTCTTCCACCGCTACCACCAGTCGTTCCTCGACACGTTCAAGGGCTTCGGCATTTCGTTCGACCTTTTTACGTCAACTGACACCCCGAATCACATCGAGGTCACCCAGGACCTCTTCCGACGCATGCTGGCGCAAGGCGACCTGTACGAGGCCGACCAGGAACTGCTCTACGACGCCACCGCCGGACGCTTCCTCCCCGACCGCTACGTCGAGGGCATCTGTCCGAAGTGCGCCTTCGACGGCGCGCGTGGCGACCAGTGCGACAACTGCGGCTCCACCCTCGATGCGCTCGAACTGATCAACCCGCGCTCGAAGTTGTCGGACGCGACGCCGGAGCGGCGGAAGTCGCGGCATTTCTTCCTGCGCCTGACGGCGTTCACGGAGCGCCTCACCCAGTGGATCGAGCAGCCCGAACACGCCGACTGGCGACCCCACGTGCGGAACTTCACGCTCGGCATGCTGCGCGAGGGGCTCATCGACCGCTCGATCACGCGCGACATCACGTGGGGTGTCCCGATTCCGCTCGAGGGGTACGAGTCGAAGCGGATCTACGTCTGGTTCGAGGCGGTGATCGGCTACCTGTCCGCGACGAAGGAATGGAACGCCACGAACGGTACGCCCGAGGCGTGGCGGGACTGGTGGACCGATCCGAAGGCGCGCACGGTCTACTTCATCGGCAAGGACAACGTGCCATTCCACACGGTGATCTGGCCGGCGATGCTGATGGCGGACGGCGGCCTGAACCTGCCCACTGACGTCCCCGCCAACCAGTACCTCACGATGTCCGGCTCGAAGGCCTCGAAGAGCCGCGGGGGCGTCGTCTGGCTTCCCGACTACCTGGAGCGGTACGAACCCGACCCGCTGCGCTACTCGCTCGCGGCGGCGATGCCGGAGACGAACGACGCCGACTTCACGTGGGCGGAGTACGTGCGGCGCAACAATGACGAACTCGTCGCGCGCTGGGGCAACCTCGTGAACCGCGTGCTGACGATCACCCGCCGCAACTTCGACGACTGCGTGCCCGAGGCACCAGCGACCCTGGCGCCGGAGTCGCTGGCGCTCCTCGACCGCGTGGACGTGGCCTTCGACTCTGTCGGGGCCGACTACGACCGCGTGCAGATGCGACGTGCGCTCTCCGGGGCGATGGAGGTCGCCCAGGGGGCGAACCAGTACCTCGACGCCCGTGCGCCGTGGCAGGCCGTGAAGGCGGACCGCGACCACGCGGCGGAGACGTTGTACGTCGCCCTGAACGCGATCTCGGGGCTCGTGACGCTCCTGAACCCGGTGCTGCCGTTCACCACGCAGCGCGCCTGGGAATACCTCGGCCACACCGGCGAGGTGGGCGCGGCTGGCTGGCAGCGCATGCCGGTCGTCTCCGGCACCGTGCTCCCGGAGCCGGGGCCGCTCTACCGCAAACTCGATGACTCGGTGGTCGCTGAGGAAGAGGCGCGCCTCGGGCTCTAGCCCGGCGCGACTCGATGCCTCCCAAGCGCGGCGAGCCGCCCGAACCGCTCCCCGGCATCATCGACTCCCACGCGCACACCTCGTGGTCGCGCGAGTTCGACGATGACCGCCCCGCCGTCCTCGACCGTGCCTGGGCCGCCGGCCTGACGCGCATCGTCGAGGTCGGCGTCAGCCTGCGCACGACGCTCGCGTGCAAAGCGGCGGCTGAAGCCGACCCCCGCTTCATCGCCGTCGGTGGCATCCACCCGCACGAGGCAAACCAACTGGTGCGGGACGGTGCCGCGTTCCGCACCGCGATCGAGGCGGGCGGCTACGCGGCGATCGGCGAGATCGGCCTCGACTTCTTCCACAAGCACTCGACGCCTGAAGAGCAGTACGAGGCGCTCGCGTGGCAACTCGACCTCGCGCTCGACGTGAAGTTGCCAGTGATGATCCACGCGCGCGAGGCGGACGAGGAGTGCTTCGCCATCCTCGCGGGCTGGGCAGAACGTGCCGGATCGGTATTGGAGTCAGAACGTCCGGTGGGGATGATGCACTGCTTCTCGGGCGACCTCGAACTCGCACAGCGGTACATCGATATCGGGTTCGTGATCTCCGTGCCCGGGACGGTGACATTCAAGGGGAACGAGCGTGGCCAGGCGGTGGCGAGGGATATCCCACTGACCTCTATGCTGGTAGAAACGGACTGCCCGTACCTGACTCCCGCGCCTCATCGAGGGCTGCGAAACGAGCCGGCGTACGTGGTGGAGACAGCCCGGTTCGTGGCCGCACTCCGAGGCGTCAGCCCCGAAGAGGTCGCCCGGACGACCTCGATGAACGCAGCGCGCTTCTTCGGCTTCGATGCCGCGTTCGATGCAATGGCAGGGACGGCATGACCAACAGCAGCACGTCCCCCGCCTCGATCGACGCGCAGCAGCTGTACGGCCCCGTCGCCGGTGATCTTCACCTCGTCAGCACGCAGATCCAGTCGATCGCGCAGAACGTCGGCTTCGAGTTCCTCCAGCGCATGCTGGAGACCGCGCTTGCCGGCACCGGCAAGATGATGCGCCCGGCGATCGCGCTGCTGGCGGGACGCCTCGGCGCGTACGACCTCGCCCACCTCGTGCCACTGGCGGCGAGCGTCGAACTGCTGCACACGGCCACGCTGGTCCACGACGACGTGATCGACCGCGCGGAGGAGCGTCGAGGTGAGCCGACGCCGAACGCGCTGTTCGGCAACGCTGCCTCGGTCATGCTCGGCGACTACATGTTCGCGCACGCGGCAGACTTCATCGCTCAGACGGACAACACGCAGGTCGTCCGCGTCTTCGCCAAGACGCTGATGACGATCGCCAAGGGCGAACTGACACAGGACATCACCGTCTTCGAGTACTCCGAGGACGTCCAGCGCTACCTCGATCGCATCATCGGCAAGACGGCGTCGCTGTTCGGTACCGCCGCGCAGGGTGGCGCGATGGTCGCCGGTGTGAGCGCGGAGCAGGTCGAGGCGATGCGGCTGTACGGCCTGCGCCTCGGCATCGCCTTCCAGATCGTGGACGACATCCTCGACTTCACCGGTGACCCTGAGGTCATGGGGAAGCCGGCCGGCTCCGACCTGCAGGGCGGCACGCTCACCCTCCCCGCAATCCTCTACATGCAGCGCAAGCCTGACGACAACCCCGTGAAGAAGGCCTTCGAGGGGGTGCGCCGCAAGGCGAACCTCGACCGCGCGATCCGCGAGATCCTCGCCTCGGGCACCATCGAGGAGTCGATGGGCGTCGCTCGGCAGTTCGGCGAGGAGGCGCGACAGGCCCTCGGCGCCCTCCCGGCGGGCGAGGCGCGCGAGACCCTCGATGGACTGATCGACTACGTGATGACGCGCCGCTCGTAGCGCCGCAGATCGGATCCCGCATGCACCCCTGGCACGACATCGAGGTCGACCCCGAGCACATCGGGGACATGCTCCCCGTGGTCATCGAGATCCCCGAAGGCAGCAAGAACAAGTACGAACTGGACAAGGCCAGCGGGCTGATCAAACTCGACCGCGTGCTGCACAGCGCCGTCCGGTACCCCGCCAACTACGGCTTCATCCCCCGCTCCTACTGCGACGACGGCGATCCGCTCGATGTGGTCGTGCTGGGGCAAGAGGCGGTACCCCCGCTGACGCTGGTGTACGCACGGCCGGTGGGCGTGATGCACATGCGCGACCAGGGCAAGGCGGACGACAAGGTGCTGGCGGTGAGCACGTTCGACCCGGTCTACAACCACATCCACGAACTCGACGACGTCCCCGCCCACATCATGCTCGAAGTCCGGCGCTTTTTCCTCGACTACAAGGTGCTCGAGGAGAAGGAAGTGATCGTCGACCCGTTCGAGGGCCGCGAGCGGGCGCTAGCGGTCATCGCGCAGGCGCTCGTGGACTACCAGAACCTCCCGAAGCACGCCTAGTCCTCGAGCGCCTCGGCCTCATCGTCCTCGTCACCTGTTGCCTCGGCGGCTTCTTCCGCGACGCGGGCATGGCGAGCGGCACTGACGAAGGCCGCGCTCTTCAGTTCGCGCTCAGCGACCGCGCGCATGAGCGAGTGCATGATCTGCTCCAGGCGTGCGGCAAGGTCGTCCGTCAGGCGGATGCGGCCCGCCTCCTCGTAGGGCTGCGACTGGTAGGCGCGCAGGACGCGGAGCGCGGTGGCGTCGATCGGGACGGCTGCTGGGTACTTCGCCGCGCACTCCGCACCGATGACCCCGCCCTCGACGGCTGACCAGCGCGCACCCTCCGCCGGGACATCGAGGTCGCAGCCGAGGCAGCGCGTCCACTCCGGGCGGAAGCCGGTCGCCTCCAGCAATGCCAGTTCGTACGTGCGCGTAACGACCTGCTGGCCGTCGCCTCGGTCCAGGCGCACGAGGGCCGAATGCAGCAGGGTGAAAAGCCCGGTGGCGTCCGCGTGCTCGACTGTGAAGCGGTCAGCGAGTTCGGCGAGGTAGAGCGCGGCCGAGAGCCGGTCGAGGTCGCCTCGAAGGGCTGTAAACGACTCGACGGCCTGGGCCTGCGTCACCACATCCATCGAGCGGCCGTGGGCGAGGACTACCTCAACGTGGGTGAGGGCTTCGAGGTGGCCAGCCATACGGCTCTTCGAGCGCAGCACACCCTTCGCGACCACATCGACCTTGCCGCGCAGCGGCGTGAGGAGGCTGACGATGCGATCCGCCTCGCCGAGGCGACGCTGGCGAATTACGATCGCCTCGGTCTTGGTGACGCGTGGGGCGCGGCCAGGCATGGCCGATCCGTCCTCGGCTAGTTGCGCCGCTTCTGGCGGCCGCCGGGGAGGTTCTTCTCGATCTGGGCCAGCACGCCGAACACGACACCGGCAACGGCGCAGGCACCGATGGTGTAGGCGGGATTCGCCTGCAGGTTGCCTCGGACGGCTGTGGCCGTCATGAAGATGGCGAAAAAGACGATGGCCCAGCGGAACCACAAGGGCAGCCGTGCCGCCGCCGCAATCAGATCACGCACGCTAGACCTCCTGCCGGAACTCGAGCGCCCGCCCGAGTGTGACGTCGTCAGCGTATTCGAGGTCGGCCCCCGCCGGGAGGCCGCGCGCTAACCGGGTGACCCGAATCCCGAGCGGCCGGAGCAGTCGGCCGAGGTACATCGAGGTGGCTTCGCCCTCGAGGTTCGGGTTCGTGGCGACGATCACCTCCGTGATGTCGCGGTCGGTATCGCGGATGCGAGTCAGGAGTTCGGCGATCTTCAGGTCCTCGGGCCCTACGCCGTCGGCGGGCGAGATGACACCGTGGAGGACGTGATAAAGCCCGTGGAAGCCGCCCGTGCGCTCGATCGCGACCACATCGAGTGGTTCTTCAACGACGCAGATGATGACACGCTCACGACCGGTGTCTGAACAGATGCGGCACGGGTTCTCGGTCGTGACGTTCTGGCAGCGCGCACAGAGCACGACGGAGCGCTTCACCTCCATCAGCGCCTCGGCGAGGTCGCGAGCCTCCTCCTCGGGGGCGCGCAGGACGTGGTAGGCGAGGCGCTGGGCGCTCTTTGGCCCGATGCCGGGCAGCCGGTGGAAGGCATCGACCAGCCGCGCGATCGGTGTCGCGCCACCACCCGAGGGGTCACGGAACTCACTCACTGATCGGCTCCGCGCCCTGCTTCATCGCTTCTTCGATCAGGTGACTGCGCGCCGGTCGCGCCGAGGGGACATTGCCAGTGTTCCCGAGTTCGGACCAGTGCACCACGATCACCTCGACCGCATGGCCGAGGGCCTCGGTCACGGCCGCTGTCAGCGCTTGAAGCACCTTGCCGCCGTCCTGGTTCTGCGCCTTCTCCACCTGAGGGGGGTGCGGCAGTCCCACCTCGACTCGATGGCCATCTGCACTCTTCGGATAGGCAATCGCGAACAGCGCACCCACGGGCCGCGAATAGGTGCGCATCGCTTCTTGCACCTGGCTCCAGCGCTCCTTCAGCGTCGCGAGGTCGGGCGTGGCCTCGCCGCCCCCGGTCGGGGCGAACTCGCGGGCGGGGGGTGCTGGAGCGGCTGGCGGGGGCGTCGACGGCTGCTGAGGCACTGGCCGTGAGGCGATCGGCTTCGCGGCGGCGCGTGGAGCCGCTGCGGCGGGGCGCTGGACGGGCCGAGGTGCCTCGCCAGCCGGGGACGCCGAGGGCGCACGGGCCGATGCGGGGAGTGGAGCGGCACTCGGAGGGGCGGAAGTCACGACCGCCGGGGTGGTCACGCCAGTGCAGAGCGTGGCGAAGGCGATCTCGGCGGGGAGGGAGTCGTAGGCGTCACCGGCGAAGTCGATGGCGGAGAGCGCCTCGAGCGCCGCCACGATGTCGCCTACCGAAGCGTCCACGGCGATCGCATCGATCTCGTCTGCCTGTGCATCAGCGAGTCCGAGGCGGTCACCGGCGCCAGCTTTGAACATCAGCAGGCTGCGAAGCACCGCGACGGTCTCGCGCAGGAACGCGCGCACCTCGACCCCGTCGTCGCGGGCGCCCGCGAGGAGGTTGAGGCCGGCGGTGAGGTCACGTGTGACGGAAGCCCGCGCGAGTCCGGCGGCGCGGTCGTCCACCACGAGACCGAGGCCCGCGCGCACATCGTCCAGCGACAGGTCCGTGCCGTGGAATGCCACCAACTGGTCGAGCAGGTTGACGGCGTCGCGCAGCGAGCCGGTGGCCTGCCTCGCGATCAACTCGTAGCCGCCAGCGGCAACCGTGAACCCCTCGCCCGCCCCGATGGTTTCGAGGCGTTGGACAGCAGCGGTGACGGAGATGCGTCGGAGGTCGAAGCGCTGGCAGCGCGAGAGGATGGTCGCGGGGATGCGGTGCGCCTCGGTCGTCGCGAGGATGAAGATGACGTGCGGGGGCGGCTCTTCGAGGGTCTTGAGCAGCGCGTTGAACGCCGCATCGGTCAGCATGTGGACCTCATCGATGAGGTAGACCTTGTAGCGGCCCGCAGCGGGGGCGTACCCCGTGCCCTCGCGGAGATCGCGGATCTCGTCGATGCCACGGTTCGAGGCGGCGTCCAACTCGATCAGGTCGATGGCACGACCTTCGTTGTAGGAGATGCAGGAGGGGCAGACCTCGCAGGGCTCGCCCACCTGCGGGTTGGCGCAGTTCACGGCCTTCGCCAGGATGCGGCCCGTGGTGGTCTTGCCGGTGCCACGAGGGCCACAGAACAGGTAGGCGTGTGCAGGCGTCCCGGCGGCCACGGCATTACGCATCGTGGTCGTGACGGGATCCTGACCAGCCACGTCCGCAAAGCGACGAGGCCGCCATTTCCGGTAGAGGACTTCCTGGGCCACTCGGGGCTCCCGCGAGACGGAGGGGAGTTCCGCACGCTTCAGGCGAGTGTATCAGCGGGCCTCGGACGGGGCAGACGAGGCGCGGCGCGACAGCGGGCTAGTCCGTGTGCGCGGGGCCTCGACGCTGCGGGCCACCGTGGATGTGAGTGCCCAGGCGGCGTTCTTCGCGCTCTTCCATGTCACGGGCCTCCTCGGGCGTCTCGTGGTCGTAACCGAGGAGGTGGAGGACGCCGTGCAGGACGATGTGCTGCACCTCCTCGTCAAGGGTGATGCGGGCCGCCTTCGCCTGCCGCCCCGCCGTCTCCAGCGAGATCGCAATATCACCGAGGTAACGGCCCTCTTCGTCCTCGAAACCCTCCGGGACAGGGATGGCCTCGCCCTCGTCGTACGGGAACGAGAGCACGTCGGTGGCGGCGTCTACACCCCTGTGTTCGAGGTTGAGCGTATGGAGGAACTCGTCACCCGCCACGCGAAGCGCGAGCGCGGTGCCGGCGGGCTGTCCCTCGTCACGCAGCACCTCGCGCACGAGGCGGCGGAGCGCAACGAGGTCGACCTGGCCGCGCTGGGCCGAGGCGACGCGGATATCGAGGGGGTAGCGGGCGGCGGGCACGGCGCTCGTCTACAGCAGCGCGGCGGCGGCGTCCTGCGCGGCGTGGAGCAGCGGAGACGGGTCGAGGCCGAAGAACAGCACGCCGACCGTCGCAGCCGCGAGGACGAACTGGGTGCCGCCCGGCGCACGGATCGGCGTCGTGTCCTTCGGTTCGTCGAGGAGCATCGTGCGCACCCAGCGCAGGTAGTAGAAGGCGGAAATGGCGGTGTTCAGCACGGCGAGCGCGACGAGGGCGACCAACCAACGCTCGCCGGCCTGCACGGCGGAATTAAAGATGTAGACCTTCGCGATGAAGCCCGCGGTCGGCGGGATGCCCGTCAGCGAGACGAGGCAGAGCGAGAGCACGACAGCCGCCACCGGCGACCGCTTAATCAGCCCCGCGAAGTCCTCGATCTGCTCGGAACCGAGGCGTTCCGTGACGAAGCTCACGACCACGAACGCGCCGATGTTCGTCGCGGCGTAGGTGCCGAGGAAGAACAGCACCCCGCTCGGGCCGTTGGTGCTGCCCACCGCGACCGCGGCAAGGCCCACGGCGATGTTGCCCGCCTGCGCGATGGAGGAGTAGCCAAGCAGCCGTTTCGCGTTTGTCTGCACGAGCGCGCCAGTGTTCCCGACGATCATCGATATCGCGGCGAGCGCGCCGAACATCATGCCCCAGTCCTGCGAGATGATCGTGTCCCCACCACCGAGGCCGGTGTAGAACAGCCGCAGCGCGACCGCGAAGCCCGCCGCTTTCGAGGCGACGGAGAGGAATGTGGCGACGAGCGTCGGCGCACCCTCGTACACATCGGGGGCCCAGGCGTGCGAGGGTGCCATCGCCATCTTGAAGCCGAGACCGACCGCGACCAGCACGAACGCGAGCATCAACGGCAGGCGCTGTGCCTCGGGCCCGGTCGCGACCCAGGCGGCGATGCCCTCGAGCGATGTCGTGCCAGCCATGCCGAAGAGGAACGCGAAGCCATAGAGCAAGATGGCCGCGGCCACCGCTCCGGTCAGGAGGTACTTGAGGCCAGCCTCGGACGAACGGTCGTTCCGCGTGACACCGGCGAGGATGAACTGCGAGATCGAGGTGGTCTCCAGGGCGACGAAGATGGTGATGAGGTCATCCGCCTGCGCCAGCAGGATCATCGACCCCGCGGAGACGAGCAGCAGCGCGTAGAACTCGGCAGCCTGCTCGATGGTGGCGGCCCATTCGCGGGCGGCCAGCACGACCGCCAGCAGGACGGCGCCGATCAGGAACGCGAGGTAGATCGAGAAGGCGTCCACGCGGACTGCACCGCTCAGCGCGCCGTCCTCGGCACCGAGGATCGCCTGCGCCATGGTCCAGCCAAGCGCGCCGACCGCTGCGAGGACGGCGATGCCCCAGATCGCCGCACGGCGGCCGTGGAACAGGTCAGCGGACAGGATCGCGCCTGCGCCGGCGTAGCAGACCAACGCTGGGCCAATGGCGTGAACGTGGTCGAAGAAGGTCACGAGGCCGCCTCGACAATCTTCGCGATGGGCTCGATGCCCATGCGCACGGTGTCCGTCAGGACAGCCGGCCAGATGCCGACGCCGATGATGGCGACGACGAGGATGCCCATCGCGGTCAGCTCCCACCACTTCCGGGCGTCCGTCAGGTCGTGGAAGTCGTGCGTCTTCGGGCCGTGGAGGATGCGCTCGATAGTCCAGAGGATGTAGCCGGCGGACAGCACCACCCCAAACACGGCGGCCATCGTCGCAGCCGGGTGCGGGCCCATGGAGCCGAGGAAGACCGTGATCTCGGCGACGAAACCGGACATCGCCGGCAGGCCGAGCGAGGCGAGTCCCGCGACGATGAACACTGTCCCGATGAGGGGCATGTGGTGCATCAGGCCTCGGAGTTGCGAGATTTCACGGGTGTGAGTGCGGTCGTAGATCATGCCCACCATCACGAAGAGCAAGCCGGTGATGCAACCGTGCGTGAACATCTGCAGCGCCGCGCCGGAGAGCCCGACCGGGCCGAGCGCCGACACGCCGAGCAGCACATACCCCATGTGCGAGACCGAGGAGTACGCCACCAACCGCTTCAGGTCGGTCTGGCGCAGCGTGATGATCGCGCCCCAGATGACGGAGAACCCGGCGATGGTCGCGAGAACCTTCGAAAAGTCGTGAACCTCATTCGGCATCAGCGGCAGCACGATGCGCAGGATGCCGTAACCGCCCATCTTCAGGAGGACGCCCGCGAGCATGACCGAGACAGCCGTGGGGGCGTCGGTGTGGGCGTCCGGCAGCCAGGTGTGGAGCGGGAACACCGGCAACTTCACGAGGAAAGCGAGCATGATCGCCCAGAACACGATCGCCAGCGGGACGACGGTCTCCTGCGGCGGCGCCTTCGTCAGCGCCTCGATGTCGAAGGTGTGCGCGCCGAAGCCGATCACGAGGAAACCGACCAGCATCAGCGCGGAGCCCGCGAGCGTGTAGAGCAGGAACTTGGTCGCGCTATAGAGGCGGCGGCCGGAGCCCCACTGGCTGATCAGGAAGAACATCGGCAGCAGTTCGAGTTCCCAGAACAGGAAGAACTGGATCAGGTCGAGCGAGAGGAACACGCCGGCGACCGCCGACTCGAGGATCAGCAGCCACGCGAAGTACTGCTTCGGCTTCAGGTCGATGTTCCACGAGACCAGGACCGAGACCACCGAGAGCAGCCCCAGCAGCACGATCAGCGGCGCCGATAAGCCATCCACGCCGACCACGTACTGCACCGAGAACCCGGCATCCGCGCCGGTGATCCATTCGAAGCGGTCGACGAACTGGTAACCCTCGACACCACGGTCGAAGACGACGTACATCACCACGGCGATCGCGAGGTTCAGCGCGCTGAAGCAGAGCGCGATGATCTTCGCCTCGCCCTCGCGGTGTGCGGGGAGCGCGATCGCGAGGAGCGCACCGGCAAGCGGGAGCAGCAGGAAGAGCGTCAGCATTACGGCATCAGCCGATCCAGCAGCCCGGGTGAGACACGTTCGATCAGGCCACCAGACAGTGCCATCAGCGTGCTCGCGGCAGCGACGACACCGATGAGCATGAGCGAGGTATTCGCCTGCACCTGGCCGGTCTGGCCTCGGCGCAGCATGTCGCCCGCGAAGCGGGTGGCGTAGCCCGCCATGTTCACGGCACCGTCCACGAGGTACTTATCGATCAGGGCAGCACCACGACCGGCACCCTGCAGCACACCGCGCACCATGCCGGTCTCAGCGATCTCGTTCACCAAGTAGAGGCGCTCGACGACCCTCGGCAACGGGCCGAGGCGGCTTCGGATCATCGAGGAGGACGGCATCTGCGCGTAGTAGATCGCTGCCGCCGCCGCGATACCGCCGAGCGCCGCCACCGTCGAGGTGACCAGCACGACCGGCTCGATCTCGAAATGGAAGTGGCGGAGCGACGGGTCGAGGGCGCCTTCCATCAGTTCGCCGAAGAATCCGCTCGGCGCGATCAGGCCGAAGAAGATCGCCGGGATCGAGAGCATGATCAGCGGGAACGTCATCGAGCGTGGCGACTCGTGGAGGCCGCCGTGGCCGCCATGCGCGTCGGTCGAGGCCGTCGCGTGAGCGTCGGGTGCATCGTGCGAGGAGCCGTGGTCCTCGGCGGGTGCGCCACCTTTGTATTCGCCGAAGAAGGTCATGAAGATCGCGCGGAACATGTAGAGCGCGGTCATGAACGCGACGGTCGTGGCGATCGCGAACAGGAACTTGTCGTGCTTCCAGGCGTCGAGCAGGATCTCGTCCTTCGACCAGAAGCCGGCCAGCGGGAAGATACCGGAGAGCGAGAGT
Source organism: Dehalococcoides mccartyi (assembly GCA_945865925.1). GTDB lineage: Bacteria > Chloroflexota > Dehalococcoidia > UBA2979 > UBA2979 > SURF-43. The sequence continues at coordinate 70,527 of CAMBFG010000001.1, read as the reverse complement.
GCGCCGATCACGAAGGTGATGAAGGTGATCGGCATGTGCTTGCGCAGACCACCCATCAGCGGCATCTCGAAGGTATTCGTGGCGTGGCTGACCGAGCCGGCGCCCTGGAAAAGCAGCGACTTGAAGAAGGCGTGCGTGAAGAGGTGGAACATCGCCGCCGGGTAACCCCCGAGGCCGAGCGCCATCACCATGTAGCCCAACTGGGAGATCGTCGAGTACGCCAGTACGCGCTTGATGTCGGTCGCAACGATGCCCATCGAGGCTGCGAAGATCGCCGTGAACCCGCCGGTGTACGCGATCAGCATCTGGATACCACCGGGCGCCGCGTGGACGGCCGGGAAGAACCGCGCGAGCAGGTAGACACCCGCCGCGACCATCGTCGCCGAGTGGACGATCGAGGAGACGGGGGTCGGGCCTTCCATGGCGTCCGGCAGCCAGAAGTGCAGTGGGAACTGCGCGGACTTGCCGGCCGCACCCGACAACAGCCCGACCACGAAGCCCGCGACCACGGCCCTCGGCAGGTGGTGGACGGCCTCGTTGATCTCGAAGATGTCGAAGGTGTGCGTCTTCGACCAGATCAGGATGACGGCGAGCATGAAGCCAAAGTCACCGAAGCGGGTGACGATGAACGCCTTCTTCGCCGCCGCGGCCGCACTCGGCTTGTGGAACCAGAAGCCGATCAGCAGGTACGAGGTGAGGCCGACCAGTTCCCAGTGCACGAACAACTGGAGCAGGCTGGACGACATCACGAGGCCGAGCATCGCCGCCGTGAACAGCGACATGAACGCGAAGAACCTCGCGTACCCACCGTCGCCGGCCATGTACCCCGTCGAGTAGATCTGCACGAGCAGCGAGATCGAGGTGACAACGAACAGCATCATGGCGCTCAGGCCGTCGAGGCGGATACCGAGGTCAACCTCGAACTCGAACAGCGACATCCAGTGGTGCGACGCGAAGCCGACGGACTCGCCGTCGTGCCCGGAGACGGTGTCGAGCGCCCAGACCGCGAGCAGCCAGGCGACGAAGACGGCGGCGATGGTGATGCGGCCCGCGAGCAGCGGGCGTGAACGCAGGAACGCCACGATCGCGACGAAGGACGCGATCGGCGCGAAATAGATGGCCCAGACGGCCGCCTCGGGAATGTCGGGGAACAGCATTAGATTTTGTTCAGTACCTCACGTGCCACGTGCGTCTTGCCGTCCGGCACCCAGATCTCCCTCGGGTCCTTCATGCCACCCACTTCGACTGGCGGGACGATGCGCACGGACAGCGCCTCCTGGTTGAAGACTTCCCGCCACATGAGCGCGGCATAGCCGTCCGCCACATCCATAAACTTCACCCACATATGCGTCGCCCTTGCCCGCTACCAGCGCATCAGGTTGACGCGATCGAGGTCGATCGTTTCGCGACGGCGGTAGACCAACACCGCCATCGCCAGCGCCACGGCCGCCTCGGCTGCCGCGACCGTGAGCACGAATACCACGAAGACGTGGCCGTCGAGCGGTGCGCTTCCGGTCCGGTCGAAGCCGGCGCCAAAGCGCGAGAATGCGAGGACGGTGAGGTTCACTGCGTTCAGCATCAACTCGATGCCCATGAGCACGGCGACGGCGTTGCGCTTCGAGAGCGCGATCACCGTGCCGATGGCGAAGATCGTCCCGGCCAGCCCGAGGTAGTGGGCCAGCGTGATGCTCAGGTCCTGGATCGCCGGGATCGGTGGCATTACGCCTCCTCCCCTGCTCGACGGCGCTCCTGCACGAGCACGATGGCGCCGAGGAGCGCGAACAGCAGCAGCACGGACGCGACCTCGAAAGCGAGGATGTACTTGCCGAGCAACAGGTCGCCGATGCCGGCAACCGTCGTGGTGAAGTCGCTCTGTGCGAGTACCTCGCCCTTCCGTTCGTCCCAGTCGGTGTCGATAGCGATGAAGCCGATGATGTTCGAGAGGCCGCCGGCGGCGAGCAGCGCTGGGATGACGTACAGCGTCGAGCCGTTATTACGCGAAGCGAGTGGCGTCAGCATCACGGCGAACACCATCAGCACCGAGATCGACCCGGCGTAGATCAAGATCTGCGCGACCGCGATGAAGTCCGCGCTCAACGTTAGGAAGAGCCCCGCCATCCCCAGGAATGAGACGACGAGGAACACCAGTGCGTGCATCAGGTTGCGCGCCACGAGCACGAGCAACGCCGAGGTCGCGGTGAGCCCCGAGAGTGCGAAGAACGCAAGGATGATGCCGGGAGACTCCACCTAGCCCCCTCGCATCTTCTGCGCGGCCTTCAGGCCACCGATCGTCGTCGCCATCACCGGCTGCTGCGCCATGATCTCAGGTGCGTAGCCGAGGGCGCGCGCCCACCGGCGCACCATCTCCACCGTCAGGCCGAGGTTCACCAGTGCGAACGCGACGAGCGGGAAGATTGCCGGCACATCCCAGCGCGCGAAGATCGAGGCTTCGATCGCGACGAGCATCACCTGCGCGATGGACAGCGGGATCAGGAACTTCCACGCGTAGCCCATCAGCTGGTCGAGGCGGAAACGCGGCAGCGTGCCCCGCAACCACACGAAGAGGAAGTACACGAGCCCGATCTTCGTGGTGAGGATGAGGTAGCCGGGGATCCACGTCTCCAGGCCGAACAGCGTGTACCCGCCAAGGAAGAAGGTGGACATCATCGCGCCGACGAGGATCGCGTTGCCGAGCTCGACGCCCATGAAGAGGCCGGCCTTCATGCCGGAGTACTCCGTGTAGAACCCCGCGACGATCTCGGACTCTGCTTCGCCGATGTCGTTCGGGGTGCGGTTGATCTCCGCGGTGCTAGCGAAGAGGAACGTGAAGGCGGCGAACGGGAGCAGCAGGATGAGCCAGGCGTTGTAGTTCGCCTGCCACGCGACGATGGTCGACAGCTGCATCGAGCCGGTCAGGAGCACCACCGCCAACAGCGCGATCGAGATCGGGATCTCGTAGGACACCATCATCGCCACCGTGCGCATGGCGCCTAGCAGGGAGTAGTGGTTGTTCGACGACCAGCCTGCGAGGAACACGCCGAGGACGCCCAGCGACGAGATGGCGATGGTGTAGAGGACGCCCACGTTCAGGTCGAGGAATGACATCCGTTCGGCCCAGGGCACGGGGCCCCAGCCGAGGAGTGCCGGGATGAAGATGATCACCGGGGGCGCGTAGTAGAGGAAGTGGTCCGCGGCGCGCGGGATCACCACTTCCTTCTGCATCAACTTCACGGCGTCCGCGATCGGCTGCAGGAGGCCAAACGGGCCGGTGCGGTTCGGGCCCTGGCGGATCTGGAACTTCGCGAGGACGCGCCGCTCCACCCACGACCCGATCAGCAGCCAGCCACCCACGACCGACAGAATGCCGAGGGCGCCCAGCAGCGCCGTGGTGACGTACGGGACGGCTGGGTGGAAGCCCTCGTCCTGCATCCAGCCTCGAAGGCCCGCCACGGCGTTCCCGAGGTCGCGGATGTCGTACCAGTGCCCGTCGAGGCGGCCATCGACGACCACGTACGCGATCGCGAGGTTCGCGAGGCCGAAGCCCGCGAGCAGCAGGAAGACGAAGCCCTTCCACTCCTTGCTGACGCCCATGAAGCGCTGCAGCAGCGAGTGGTGCTCCGCAATCTGCTGGAGCATCGGCGTCGCGGGACGCATCGGCTGCTCGCTCATCGGTCGATCTCCCCGACCACGATGTCGATCGAGCCGAGGGTGACCACGGCGTCCGGCAGCGAGGCTCCGCGCGCGAGTTCGCGCAGGAGCGAGAGGTTGATGAGCGACGGCGCGCGCAGGTGGAAGCGGTACGGCGCGGGCCCACCATCGGACACGAGATAGAAGCCCACCTCACCTCGAGGGCCCTCGACACGGCTGTAGACCTCACCCACAGGGGGACGAAGTGCAAGCGGGATATCGTTCTTGTGGGGGCCTGCCGGGATCTGGGCGATCGCCTGCTGCAGGATGCGCACGGACTCACGCGTCTCCATCATGCGGCACATGAAGCGGTCGTAGACGTCACCTCGGATGCCCACCGGGACATCGAAGTCGAAGCGGTCGTAGACGCAGTACGGCTCCGCCTTGCGGAGGTCCCACGGGACACCCGAGCCGCGCAGCGCCGGGCCGACGAGCGAACCGTTGATCGCGTCCTCGGGCGTGATGACGCCGATGCCGCGCGTACGGCCGAGGAAGATCTCGTTGTCGGCGAGCAATTCCATGTACTCGTCGATGCGGCCCGGCAGTTCGGCGACGAGTTCCTTCAGCGCCGGCCAGAACTCGGGCGGCGGTTCGAAGGAGACACCACCCGCGCGCATGTAGTTCGTCGTCAGACGGGCGCCGCAGGTCATCTCGAACAGGTCGAGGATCTTCTCGCGCTCACGGAACATGTACAGCAGCGGCGTCTGCCACGCGCCGGCGTCCGATACCAGCGTGCCGTTCGCCATCGCGTGGCTGGCGATGCGCTGGAGTTCCGCGAAGATCACGCGCAGGTAAGACGCCCGCTCCGGCACCTCCACGCCCGCGAGCCGCTCGATGCCGAGCGCCAGGCCGAGGTTGCCCGACATGGCCGCCAGGTAGTCGGCGCGGTCGGTGAACGGAATGTTCTGGGTGTAGGTGCGCTCTTCGGCGAGCTTCTCCATCGAGCGATGGAGGTACCCCACGATCATGTCGAGGTCGCGGATGACCTCGCCGTCCATCACCACGCGGACGCGGAACACGCCGTGGGTGGAGGGGTGCTGCGGCCCGATGTTGAGGACGTACGGTTCGACGGTGGAGTTCACGTTAGTGCCCTGCCTGCGCCTGGCCGGCATTGCCCGCCGCCGCTTCGCGCTCGCCCGTGACGATGTTCCCGGCGTTCAGCATGCGGTCGGGATCCTCGGTGTCCTCGAACGGGAACCGCACGAGGCCGGGGTTCACGTCCTTGCCCGTGATCTGGCCGAGGCTGAGGAAGTCCTTCCGCAGCGGGTAGGCCGGATAACCCTCCCACAGGAACAACCGACGCAGGTCGGGGTGCCCCTCGAAACGGATGCCCATGAGGTCGTAGACCTCGCGCTCCTGGAGCAGCGCACCCTTGTAGACGGGATACGCGCTCGGCAGCAGCGGGTTCTCGTGGTCCTCGACGATGGCCTTCACCACGATCTGGTGGTTCAGGTCGAGCGACTGGAGGTGGTAGACGACCTCGAAGTGGGTGTGGCGGTCGACGCTCGTGAGGTTGGAGAGCTGGGCGGCGTCGAACGCCTCGGAGTCGTGGAGGAAATGCAGGACGTCCCGGACGCGGTCCGAGCGCACTTCCACCCACTCGACGTGGCGGCCGGTGACGGCGCCCCGCAGGGCCGCCTCGATGGCGTCCGCGACTCGGTGTCCGAGCAGTTGGTTCGGGCCGGCGGGCATCAGCGCCACTCCAGAGCGCGCTTGCGCCAGGCGTAGGCCAACCCGAACACGAGGATGCCCATGAACAGCGCCGCCTTCAGGAGCGTGTCCAGCGGCATCTGCGCGTGGTTCACGGCCCACGGGTACAGGAAGATCACCTCGACATCGAAGATGACGAAGCCGAGGGCGAACAGGTAGTAGCGGGCGTTGAACTGGCCCCAGGACGAGCCTTCCGCCTCCACGCCGCATTCGTAGGTGGCGTTCTTGATGGGGTCGGGGTGGCTGGGGCGAATCTTCAGCAGGCCGAAGAGGAAGGAGATGGCAAGGGGGAGCGCCGGAAATCCGATCGCAAACATCAGGAGAACCGCGACGCGACCGAATTGCTCCGGGATCACGCGGCGTCCTTTCGAGGCCGTCAGGTGCGCCGCGCTTCTCGCGGCAGGCCCTGACGCCGCCCAACGCGCCCGCCAGAGAGTCTGACCGAGGCCGCGCGGAACGTAACACCCTCCCATATGGGGTGCAATGAAACCTCGGATTCCCCGGCCCCACCGCCCGAATCTGGTTGCGGGCGCGATATCCCTCGCTGACCGGATTCACACTTGTTGTTGACCCCTCGGCGACGCCGCGGCTAGAGTGCGCGCGGTCGCGGCGGGCGCCACCGCTCCACTGTCTCCTCAGTGCGGCACGCCTCGCTACGTCGCTTCCACGGAGGCCCTCGCCGGGGCCACCGCTGTCCATCGAGTGGTGGAGGCGTCCTGCCTCCCGAGCGACAGAAAGAGGAGCGGACGTTGGCCTACAACAAGCCGATCCCGGATCCGGATCCGTATACCACCCAGCCATTCTGGGACGGTGCGAAGGCTGGGAAGCTCATGCTCCCCCGCTGCACCAACTGCAACCGCGCGCATTTCTACCCTCGGATGATCTGCCCGCACTGCTATTCACGACAGATCGAGTGGTTCGAGGCCTCTGGTGAGGGCTGGATCCACACGTTCGCCGTGCAGCACCGCGCCTTCGGCGGCTGGGCAGACGACGTCCCGTTCGTCACCGCCTACATCGACCTCAAGGAAGGTGACCGTATGTTCACCGTCCTGCGTGGGGTCGACGCCGCGAAGCCCGAGACCATCAAGGTCGGGGCATCGGTGAAGATCGAATTCGAAGAAGCCAGCGAGACGGTGTCCATCCCGTTCTGGCGCGTGGTCTAGGGCAAGGAGAGCAACAACAATGCCCAGCAACCCCTCCATGTCCGCTGCCATCGTCGGTGCGGCCGAATCTGACCAGATCGGCTACATCGAAGAGGGCACGACCGACCAGATCCTCCACATCCAGGCGATCTCCAACGTCTGTGCTCAGGTCGGCATCAGCCCGTCTGAGATCGAAGGCATCTTCTCGGTCGGCTACTCCACGAACATCGCTGAGTACCTCGGGCTCCACCCGAAGTACATCGACACCACGGGTGTCGGCGGCTGCTCGTTCCAGATGCACGTCCACCACGCGATGGCCGCGATCAACGCGGGCATCATCGACATCGCTGTCGTCTCGCACGGCGAGTCGGGCTACTCCGGTGGCCGCAAGAACCGTGGCCGCGGCCGTAACCGTGGCGCTGGCGGCAGCGACCCGTGGCAGCCGGCTTCCATGTTCGCGGACCCGTACGGTGCAGCCGGCGCGCCCTCGAACTACTCGCACGCGATGACGCGGCACATGCACAACTACGGGACGTCGCACAAGGACTTCGCGCAGATCGCGGTCACGACCCGCGACTGGGCGACGCTCAACCCGCGCGCCGTCATGCACTCGAAAGAGACGAACCCGTACGGCGGCAAGATCACGATTGACGACGTCGAGAACTCGCGTCTGATCTCGTGGCCGCTGCACCTGCTCGACTGCTGTCTGGTGACCGACCACGGTGGCGCCGTCATCGTCGCCTCCGCGGAGCGGGCCCGCTCCTTCAAGACCAAGCCGGTGTGGATCGCCGGCGCGGCCGAGAGCATGAGCCATCAGAACATGATGGAAATGGATGACTTCACCCGCACCTCCGCTCCGGAGTCCTCGCTGGCCGCCTACAAGATGGCCGGCATGGGTCCCCGCGAGATGGAAATGGCGATGATCTACGACTCGTTCACCATCACTGCCGCCATCACGGCGGAGATGTTGGGCCTGGCGAAGCGCGGCGAGGGTCCCTCGCTGTGGGAGGGCGGCAAGGCTGGCCCGGGCGGCTCCGGCATCCCGGTCAACACCAACGGTGGTGGCCTGTCCTTCAGCCACTCCGGCATGTACGGCATGATGCTGCTCGTCGAGGCGTACCGGCAGTTGTCCGGCACGGCCGAGGACGGTGTCCACGGCCTTCCGGGCAAGCAGACGAACGCCAAGACGGCGATCGTCAACGGCACGGGCGGTTCGCTCTCCGTGACCGGCACTCTGGTGCTGGTCGCCGACGACTAAGGTCGTCTCGCGGACAAGCAGCGAGGGCGGCCATGGGGCCGCCCTCGTCGTTGCCCGAGCAGATTCCGCGGGCGTACGCCGACATTCGCGACGATGTTTGACCACCTCGCCAGCACCTCGGTAGAGTGCGCCGCGGTCGCGACGAACGCGCGAACCCGGCACCCACCGCCCTCGATCTGAGGTCAGCCGAGCACCCTGGTGCGCGGCGCGGCAGGCATCGGATGCGCTACGCCGGCCCGGTCCACGTGACTGTCCATCGAGTGGTGGAGGCGTCCTGCCTCCCGAGCGACAGAAAGAGGAGCGGACATTGGCGTACAACAAGCCGATCCCGGATCCCGATCCGTATACGACGCAGCCCTTCTGGGACGGTGCGAAGGCGGGCAAGCTCATGCTTCCGCGCTGCACCAACTGCAACCAGGCCCACTTCTACCCTCGGATGATCTGCCCCCACTGCTACTCGCGGCAGATCGAGTGGTTCGAGGCCTCCGGCGAAGGCTGGATCCACACCTTCGCGGTACAGCACCGCGCCTTCGGCGGCTGGGCGGACGACGTCCCGTTCGTCACCGCATACATCGACCTCAAGGAAGGTGACCGCATGTTCACCGTCCTCCGTGGCGTGGACGCCACGAAGCCCGAGTCGATCAAGATCGGCGCGGCCGTGAAGATCGAGTTTGAAGAAGCCTCCGAGACCGTGTCCATCCCGTTCTGGCGCGTGGTCTAGGGAACAGGAAGGAACCGGAACAATGCCCAGCAATCCGTCTATGGCCGCTGCCATCGTCGGTGCCGCCGAATCTGACAAGATCGGCTACATCGAAGAAGGCACCACCGACCAGATCCTGCACATCCAGGCGATCTCCAATGTCTGCGCTCAGGTCGGCATCCGCCCGTCCGAGATCGAAGGCATCTTCTCCGTCGGATACTCCACGAACATCGCCGAGTACCTCGGGCTGCACCCGAAGTACATCGACACCACCGGCGTCGGTGGTTGCTCGTTCCAGATGCACGTGCACCACGCCCTCGCAGCGATCAACGCCGGCATCATTGACATCGCCGTCGTCTCGCACGGCGAGTCGGGCTACTCCGGTGGCCGCAAGAACCGTGGCCGTGGCCGTAACCGTGGAGCCGGTGGCGGCGACCCGTGGCAGCCGTCCGCGATGTTCGACGGCCCGTACGGCACGTCCGGCCCGCCGTCGTACTACTCGCACGCCTACTCGCGGTACCTGCACCAGTACGGTGCCCGCCAGGAGGACTTCGCGCAGATCGCGGTCACCACTCGTGACTGGGCGGGGCTGAACCCGCGCGCAGTCATGCACTCCAAGGAGACCAACCCTTACGGCGGCAAGATCACCGTTGACGATGTGATGAACTCGCGCGTCATCTCGTGGCCGCTGAAGTTGCTCGACTGCTGTCTGGTGACCGACCACGGTGGCGCCGTCATCGTCGCCTCCGCGGAGCGCGCCCGTTCGTTCAAGACCAAGCCGGTGTGGATTGCCGGCGCGGGCGAGAACATGAGCCACCAGAACATGCTGGAGATGGGCGACTTCACTCGCACCTCCGCTCCCGAGTCCTCTGCCACCGCCTACAAGATGGCTGGCATGGGCCCCGGGGAGATGGAAATGGCGATGATCTACGACTCCTTCACCGTCACGGCGGGTATTACCGCCGAGATGCTTGGCCTGACCAAGCGCGGCGAGGGCCCCTCGCTCTGGGAAGGCGGCAAGGCTGGCCCGGGCGGCTCCGGCATCCCGGTCAACACCAACGGTGGTGGCCTGTCCTTTAGCCACTCCGGCATGTACGGCATGATGTTGCTGATCGAGGCCTACCGGCAGTTGTCCGGTACGGCTGAGGACGGCGTCAACGGCCTCCCCGGCAAGCAGACGAGCGCCAAGACGGCGATCGTCAACGGCACCGGCGGCCTGCTGTCTGTGACCGGCACCCTGGTGCTGGCCTCGGACGACTAGTCCCGAGCGGACACTCGCGAGGGCGGCCCGGCACGCGCTGGGCCGCCCTCGCCGTACGCGCCAGCACCTGAGACGCTATCCCGGCGAGGATGCTGGCTACCTGACGGCGGACCGATGCTGATCGACCTCCACACGCACACCCACCCGGGGTCCTGGGACTCCTACCTGCTGCCCGACGAACTCGTCGAGCGGTCCAAGCAGGCGGGCCTGGACGCCATCGTGCTGTCCGAGCACGACTGGGCGTGGGACCCCGAAGAGGTCAAGGCGCTGGCCAAGCGCCACAACTTCATCGTCATCCCCGCGATGGAGATCAACACTGAAGACGGCCACATGCTCGTTTACGGCATGCACAAATACGTCTTCGGCATGCACCGCGCCCACGAACTCATGGGCCACGTCAACGAGGTCGATGGCGTGATGGTGGCTGCCCACCCCTACCGCCGCCACCACCCGTGGCAGTGGGACAAGGAGAAGGAGTGGGAGGACGCCCTCGTCCGCTCCGAGGAGAACGAGGGCTTCCGCCTCATCGTCGCGATGGAGGTCCTCAACGGCCGCGGGAAGCAGAACGAGAACCAGATGGCGGCACGCATCGCCGATCGCCTGCAGTTCCACGGCACGGCCGGCACCGACTCGCACGCGACCACTGACATCGGCAAATGCGCGACCTACTTCGAGCGGGACGTGCGTAACGAGCGCGACCTGATCACCGAACTGCGTGCGGGCCGCTTCTGGCCCCTGGACCTCATCGGTGGTGGCGTCGGCCCCGACCCGCGCTACCTGGCCCTCCCGGACGATGTCCACGCCATCTGGCGAGGCCTCGATGAGGGTCGCGCCGAATACCTCGCGCGGCTGGCCGCGAAACAGGTCCGTTAGGCCGCTTCGGACACCCCGCACCTCGAGGGAAGCAGAGCAGGCTCCCTGTGATCGAGGTGATCGAGGGTGCTGCGAGCACCCATACAACCGGTATGAAGAAGCAAGCACCCTGCCCCGGTCGCTGCCGTCACACATCTCTAGCCCTCGCCTGACCTACTCCAGAAGAGGCTCGTGCGCTGCGTAACGACCGCCGTCGAATCACGGCCACGCGAGGTTTGACACCCCAGAGGGCCGCCGATATCGTTCGCGCGCGGCATGGGGGACAGGCGCGATCGCGTCACCCTCACCGTGCCACGCCAGAACCGACAACTCACTCACGACGAGGAGGGAGTCGATGGCGGAGTCTGTGGTCTCGGACGACATGCGGGCGCACATCGGCGTCGAGGGCTCGGAGAGCATCTCCGAGGTGACCTCGACTGGTTGCCGTCTCTTCGCACATGCGGTCGGGCATACGGACCCAATTTTTTACGACCGCGAGGCGGCCCGTTCTCGTGGCTTTCGAGACGTGGTGGCGCCTCCGGGATTCCTCGGGAGCGCGGTGTTCCGCCCCGGTGAGCGCATCGACACGGACAGGCTCATGGCCCGCAGCCCGTACCGGCGCATCCTGAACGGCGGCACCACGTTCGAGTACTTCGAGCCGATCTGCGCCGGCGATGTCGTCCGGTCGCGCTCGAAGGTGACGGAGTACCAGGAGCGACAGGGCTCGATCGGCCCGATGCTCATCACGTTCCGTGAGACCTCGTACGTCCGGGAGGACGGCACACTGGTCGCGAAGATGTACGGCAACCTGATCAACTACTAGGCGCAGAACGCCTCGAGCAGGCGGGCGCAGGCAGGACGGACAGAGGGCGCGGGATGGCGGAGCAGGTCTACTGGGACGACGTGAATGTGGGAGACGAAATCCCCACGCTCCAGAAGAACTGTTCCACGCAGCAACTGGTGGTCTGGGCAGGCGCTTCCGGCGACTTCTACCAGATCCACTATGACCAGGCGTTCGCCAAGGAGACCGGACTGGACACCATTATTGTCCACGGTGCTCTGAAGAACGCGTTCCTGGGACAGTTGCTGCACGACTGGGTGGCACCGCGGGGCGCCGTGCGGAAGTTCGGCTGCACGTACCGCGGCATGGATTATCCGAATCAGGACATCGTCTGCAAAGGCGTCGTCATGAAGAAGTACATCGACGGGTCGAACCACCTGGTCGACCTGGAGATCTGGACGGAGAATCCGTCCGGGCAGAAGACCTCCCCGGGGACCGGGACGGTGACGTTACCGGCACGCGGGTAGGGACAGGCGCGATCCGCATCTCCCTTCGTTGGGGATGTGCATCTGTGAAGTGCCCTCGGGAGGGGGCGGGAGAGGACTAGGGATATGGGCGCACTGGACGGCAAGGTCGCCGTCGTCACGGGCTCAGGCCGTGGCATCGGTCGCGGCATCGCAATGCTGTTCGCGAAAGAGGGCGCGAAGGTCGTGGTGAACGACCCTGGCGTGAACGTGGACGGCACCGGTGGCGACGCCGGCCCGGCTCAGCAGGTCGTGAACGAGATCAAGGCTGCCGGCGGTATCGCCTCGGCCAACACGGACTCGGTCGCGGAATACGCCGGTGGCGAAAACATGGTGAAGCAGGCAGTCGACGAGTACGGCCGGATCGACATCCTGGTCAACGTTGCCGGCATCCTGCGTGACCGCATGATCTTCAACATGGCCAAGGAAGAATGGGACGCGGTCATCGCGGTCCACCTGAAGGGCCACTACAACACGATCAAGCCCGCGTCTGTCCTCATGCGACAGCAGCGCTCCGGCCGGATCATCAACTTCTCGTCCACCTCGGGCATCATCGGCAACACGGGCCAGTTCAACTACGGCGCGGCGAAGGCCGCTATCGCGGGCATGACCCGAGTCGTGGCGAAGGACCTGGGCCGTTACGGCGTCACCTGCAACGCGATCGCCCCGGGCGCCGCTACGCGTATGACGCAGACGGTGCCGGACTCCGCGCGCCAGTTGCGTGCCTCGCAGGGCATCGCGGGTGCGGCTCAGGCCGCGGCCGCCGCCCCGCAGAGCGCCTTCTCCGGCCTCCGCGAGCCCGAGTTCGTCGCACCGATGGTCGGGTACCTCGCGTCTGACGACGCGTGGAACGTCAACGGCTGGATCTTCAACGTCTCCGGAGGCACCGTCTCCGTGGCGCACCACCCGACGGCGATGCGCACCATCTTCAAGCCGGGCCTCTGGTCCCAGGCTGAACTGGATGACGCTGTGTCCTCCATCCTGATGAAGGGCATCGACAACCCGGCCCCGCCGCGCGAGGACGTTGAAGTCCCCGGCCGCGACGTTCCAGCCAAAGCGCTGGCATAGTCGCGGAAAGAGAGGAACCGAACATGGCAAAGCCCCTGGAGGGCCGCGCATACGTCATCACCGGCTCCGGCCGCGGCATCGGGCGTGAGATCGCCCTGCTCGCTGCTTCGCTCGGTGGTTCCGTGGTCGTCAACGACCCCGGTGTGAACCTGGACGGCACCGGCGGCGACGCCGGCCCGGCCGCAGAAGTCGTCAAGGAGATCACCGCCGCTGGCGGCAAGGCCGTGGCGAACATGGACACCGTGTCGACCGAGGCCGGTGGCGAGAACATGATCAAGCAGTCAGTGGACGCCTTCGGGCGGCTGGACGGCGTGATCCACGTCGCCGGTATCCTGCGTGACCGCATGATCTTCAACCTGGCCGAGTCCGAGTGGGACGAGGTCGTGGACGTACACCTGACTGGCTACTTCAACGTGGCCAAGCCGGCGTCCGTGATCATGCGCCAGAACCGCTACGGCCGGATCATCGCGTTCTCGTCTGGCTCCGGCCTGAACGGCAACGCGGGTCAGTCCAACTACGGTGCGGCCAAGGCCGGCATCGCCGGCGGCGTCCGCTGCCTCGCCCGCGACCTCGGTCGTTACGGCGTCACCTCGAACGGCATCGCGCCGGGCGCAGCGACCCGTATGACGGCCAGCGTGCCGGACAGCGCTCGTGAGATGCGGGCCCGCGCCGGCATCGCGCAGCAGGCGGTCCGCGAGGAGTCCATCGTGCAGCAGTTGCGGGAGCCCAAGTACGTGGCCCCCATGGTCAACTACCTGCTCTCGGACCAGGCGTGGAACATCAACGGCAAGATCTTCTACGTGTCCGGCGGCTCCGTGTCGCTGGCATGGGACGAGACGCCGAACCGCACCATCGCGAAGGCCGGCATGTGGACCACGGACGAACTCCGTTCGCTCGTCCCCAGCCAGCTGCTCGCGGGCCTCGTCAACCCCGCTCCGCCCCCGGCGGACCTCGACCTCCCGGGTCGCCCCGTCGCGAAGGCAACCGCCTAACCGATTGGGCCTCACTCGAGGTCACCCACACGCGAGTGTGAACGAGAGGGCCGCCCAATGGGCGGCCCTCTCTGCGTCCAACGTTCGAGGGCTGCGACTACTCGCGACCCTCGCGTGCGAACGGGAGCAGCGAGGCGGCGAGTGTCTCCTCGGTGGCCTCCATGTAGAGGAACTCGTAGCCGCCGCGTGAGACCTGGCGGATGCGCTTGAAGCCAGCGCGTTCGAACGCCTTCTGGGCGCGGTAGTTCCACGTCAGCGTGTGGAGATACACCCGGCGTAGCCGCTTCTCCTCGAACAGGAACCCCAGCATCGACTGCACCACGTCAACACCGAAGCCACGCGACCAGTAGTCGCGGTCACCGATCGTGATCCCGATCTCCGCCTCTCGCTGGTTGGCATCGTACCCGTAGTACATGACGTTGCCGATATGCCGGCCGGTCTCGATGTCTTCGATGCCGTAGGTACGCCGGTGGGCGGTCGGATACTTCAGTTCCTCCGCCATCGTGGCGACGAAATTCGTGAAACGGACGGTGAGCGGGCGGGCCGCGTCATAGGCAGCGAGTTCCTGGTCCGTACGCCAGGCATAGTCATGCTCCGCGTCCTCGACCGTCTTCTCGCGCAGCCGCACGAGGCGTCCGGTCGCCACGGTACGCGGCTGCGTGGCGGTCACGCGGCGCGGTCCGTCAGTTCAGCGACGCGACGCAAGATGTGCAGCTGGTTCCGATGTGTCAGCAGTCGCTCCGCCTCGGACAGGTGGACCCACGCGACATCGTCGAACTCGTGGTCGTGGTTGGCGACATCGCCGCCCACAGGCTGCATCAGGTAGTACGTGACCTTCTTGTGGACGCGCTGTCCGTCCGGCCCGGTGTACCAGTACGCCACGTCCCCCAGCGGCTGCTCGATGCGCGCTTCGAGGCCGGTCTCCTCGCGCACTTCGCGCAGCGCCGTCTCCTCGGGCGCCTCGTCGCCGTCCGGCTTGCCCTTCGGCAGCGCCCAGAGGCGCTCGCGACGCCGTCCGACGAGGACGACCTCGATGCCCTCTTCACCACGGCGATAGACGACGCCGCCGGCGGAGAACTCGTCACGCGATCCCGAAGTCACAGCGGGGGATCCTCGTCCGCGAAATCGGGGCGCCCCCCCTGCCCGTGACGCATCTCCTGCGTGATCAGGTGTACCGAGCCGAGGGCCTCGCGCAGGGCCTCGCGGACGTGCGGCTCGTGGCGCTCACGCTGCCAGCGATTCAGGATGCGCTCCGCCTCGTCGCTGGCGATTTCGCCGAGGGCCTTGATCGCCGCGACCTGGACGTCGTTGTCCTTGTCCTCCGTGGCGAGCATCACAAGGGGGCTCACCGCCTCGTCGAGGAGCAACAGGCCGGCAGCCTCGGCGGCGGTCGCGCGCACCTCGGGGTCTTCGTCGTCGAAGTGGTAGATGAGCAGGTCGAGCCAGCCGTCCGAGGCATTTCGCCCCATCGCCTTCAGTGCAGCGATCTTCATCGTGCCGCTGCCCGTCTCGTACTGCTCCGAGATCAGTTCCGCCGTCGCCTCGTCGCTCGCCGCGCCGAGCGCCACGAGGACTGCCCCGCGAACCTCGTCCACTTGCTCCACGTCGTCGATGACGTCGCGCAGCCCGGCAATGAGCGTCTCCGCGTCGTCCTCTGCCACCAAGCCGAACTCCATCGCGAGGATGAACTGACCGAGCGTGCGGGCCACCTCGATGCGGACGTCCGTGGAGTCGTCATCCGCCAGCATCGGGAGCAGCAGCCGCATGATCTCCGGGCGGTCCTCTTCGAACAGACCTCGCACGGCGAGGATCCGAGTTGCCGTGTCCGAATCTCGGAGCGCGGAAAGGTAGATCCGATGGAAATCGAGCACTGAGTGCTCGGCCGCTTCGTGCTCGAGCGCGGCAAGCACGTCCCGACGCCGCTCGGGCGTCAGTTTGGGCCACATGCGCAGGATGCGCAGAAGCAGGTCAGGGCTCGGCTCGGAGAGCACATGGAGTTGCCCGGGCAGCAACGGCATCCCGCGCTCGATCTCGTCGAGGACGGTGCCCGCGGCCGGCAGCGCTACCGGCTCGTCGTCGTCCTCGGGCTCATCGTCATCGTGAAGGTTCGTCATAGGAGAGACATTCTACGCGGGCGCCTCGGCTGCCGCCCTCCAGGGCGCCCTAGCGCTCCGGCCGGGGCGAGCGGCCCATCAGGACGCGCATGGCCTCCAACGGCGACTGGCCCCCGCTGAGGACGCTCTGCAGCCCTTCTGTAATCGGCATCTCCACCCCCAGCCGCGAGGCGAGCCGCAGCGCCGCCGGGACGGTCGGGACACCCTCGGCGGTGCCCCCCAGCGCACCGAGGGCTGCCGCCAGGCTCTGGCCACCGCCCACCAGTTCGCCGAGGCGGCGGTTCCGCGAAAGCGGGCTGTACGAGGTGGCGATCAGGTCGCCGAGGCCTGCCAGCCCCTGGAACGTGAGCGGGTCCGCCCCGGCCGCCACGCCCAGCCTCGTGATCTCCGCCAGCCCTCGAGTCAGCAGGGCCGCCTTCGCGTTGTGCCCGAAGTCGAGGGCGTCCGTCATCCCCGCCGCGATCGCCATCACGTTCTTGAGCGCTCCCCCGAACTCGACACCCGCCACGTCATCCGAGGTGTACACGCGCAGCGACGCCGAATGGAACGCCGCCCGAAGCGCATCGACGCGGCCACCCTTCGAGGCGATCACCGTCGACCCGGGCATGCCCGACACCACCTCCCGAGACAGGTTCGGGCCGGAGATCGCGGCGACCACCCGTCCCGGGAGTGCTTCGGACAACAACTCCGTCATACGACGGCCGGTCTCGAACTCGATCCCCTTCGTCGCGGACAACAACATCGCGTCCGCCGTCACCGCGGACGCGACCCTCAGCGCGTTCTCGGTCAGCGTTCGCGAAGGCACGGCGAACACCACGAGGTCTGCGTGCGCAACCCCGGAAGGCCCCGCGCCAACCTCAAGGGTGTCCGGGAAGACTGCACCGGGGAGCCGAAGCGTGTTCGTGCGCTCGCGCTGCAGCGTCGCGGCCTCCTCGGCGTGCCGGGCGATGAGGGTCGTGCGCACGCCGTTCCGCGACAGGTGGATGGCGAGCGTGGTGCCCCAGGCCGTCGCGCCGACGACAGCAGCGTGCCCGAAGGCGTCGCCCGAGGTGCGTGAGACAGATTCGAGGACCATGCGGCGGTTATAGCGCGCCTCGGTGGTGGGCGCGCGAGTCGGCGCAGTGGCGCTAGGAAGCGCCCGGGGCGCGTCGAGTGCCGCCCTGGCCGAGTTTCGGCTCGGTGCCGGCCAGCAGGCGCCGGATGTTGCCTCGGTGGCTGATCTCAAC
This sequence comes from Dehalococcoides mccartyi, assembly GCA_945865925.1. Classification (GTDB taxonomy): domain Bacteria; phylum Chloroflexota; class Dehalococcoidia; order UBA2979; family UBA2979; genus SURF-43. The sequence goes on along the minus strand of CAMBFG010000001.1, from coordinate 53,212 downwards.
GGCAAGCATCGTGCCGATGGCGAAGACGGCGTACGGATTCGCGAGGTCACCCGTCGCCACGAGCGCAATGACCACGACAAAGCCGACGAATACGCCGACGACGGACATCAACGAGGCGTAGCGGAAGAGGTACAGCACGATCAGTGAGAACGTGACGACCGCGAGCGCCGCGGGCCAACTCACCGCGAGGAACGCACCGAACGCCGTCGACACGCCACGCCCGCCTCGGAAACCGGCGTAGACGGGGTAGATGTGCCCCAGCACGGCAGCGATGCCGGCGAGCGCCGCCGCCCACGGCTCGTCCAGCAGCAGCCGCCCAACGAGGACGGCCGCGACACCCTTCGTGATGTCGCCGGCGACGACGAGCATCGCCCACTTCATGCCGAGGGTACGAAGCGAATTCGTGAACCCGATCTTGCCGGAACCGTACTCGCGGACATCGCGGACGCCAGCCAGCCGCCCGACGATCAGTCCGAAGGGGATACCACCGATGACATACCCCGCCAGGGCTCCGAGCGCAGCGGCCACGGGCATGTTCACGACGGCTCCTCGGTACCCTCCGCACGACCGCGGAATATTACCCGGATCGCGGTCCCTTCGAAGTCGAAGTTTGACCGGAGGGTGTTTTCCAGGAACCGCTCGTAGGAGAAATGGACGAGCGCCGGGTCGTTCACGAACAGGACGAAGGTCGGCGGGGCCACCTCGGGTTGTGTCGCAAAGTACAACTTCAACTTCTTGTGCCGGATCGTCGGCGGGCCGTGTTCCGCCATCGCGCGGTGCAGCACCCGATTCAACTCAGACGTCTGGACACGGCGGCGGCGTACCTCCGAGATGTGGACGGCCAGCTCGAGGGCATCTTGTACGCCTTCACCCGTCACCGCCGAGGTGAAGATCACCGGGGCCCACGGGATGAATTTGTACTTGGCGTCCACCTTCTGGGCCGCCTCGGGCTTCGCCGCCCGATCCTCCGCGAGATCCCATTTGTTCACGAGGATCACGATGCCCTTGTTCGCCGTCGCGGCGTACCCGGCGATGTGCGTGTCCTGCGCCACCAGCAGTTCCTGCTGGTCGATCACGACGAACACCACGTCTGACCGGTCGACCGCGCGCTCCGCACGCTGCACCGAGTGGCGTTCCACGCCTCGCTCGATGCGGCCCGCGCGCCGGATTCCGGCGGTGTCCACCAGCAGCATCGGCTGTCCGCCGAAATCGAAGGAGGTGTCGATAGCGTCACGGGTCGTGCCTGGCACATCCGAGACGATCGCGCGCTTCTCGCCCAGGATGGCATTCGTGATGGAGGACTTGCCGACGTTCGGACGACCAACGATGGCCACCCGCACGCGCTCCGGCTCGACGGGGGGCTCCTCGGGCGCCTCGGGGATCAGTTCGAGGACGGCGTCCAGCAGATCGCCTGCGCCTCGGCCGTGGAGCGCGGAGACGGACATCGGCTCACCGAGGCCGAGGGCGTAGAACTCCACGAAGTTCCGCTCGGCGGCACCGGTGTCGCCCTTGTTCACGCAGAGCAGCACCGGCTGCCTCGCCTTACGCAGCATGTCGGCGACCTCGTAGTCCGCGCCCGTGGGGCCGGACTGGCCATCCACGACGAACACGACGGCCTGTGACTCCGCGAGGGCGTGTGCGACACCCTCCCGGATCAGCGTCCCGAACGGGTCGGTCGCCTCGTCACCGAGGCCGCCCGTGTCGACGATGCGGAGGTTGCGCCCGCGCCACTCGACGAGGCCGTAGATGCGGTCACGCGTCGTGCCCGGCAGGTCTTCGACCAGCGCGTTGTTGCGCCTCGTCAGGCGGTTGAAGAGCGCGGACTTGCCGACGTTGGGGCGTCCAACGATCGCGACGATCGGCAACAGAGGTTCTGGAGAGGTCATGGGCCACCGATCGTAACTGTCACGGTGGCGGGCTGCACCGACTTCACGGAGACGCCGTCTGGCGCCTTCACGTTCACCTGCAAACTGAATGTCCCTGTACTCGCGCCTGCCACGTCAACCGTGGCACGCAGATCACCCGACACCATGGCGTTCAGGACGGGAAGCGGCCCTTCGAGGATCACCTCGACACTGCCGGAGCCCTGCACGCGCGCGATGCGCCCACCCGGCACGCCGATCGGTTCGATGGCGAGCGTGGTGCGACGCGACCCGGCGGCGGCGGTAATCGTCACTGTTACCGTCGCACGATCGCGGTCCACGTACGAGAGGCCCGCCGGGAGCGGGATCAGCACCGACCGGACGACGTCCGAACGCGCCCCCGCCACACTCACGGCTGGCAGCCGGATCCGGTCGATCTGCTGAAGCAGTTCAATCGGCCCCTGAACCTGGATCGCTGACGGCGACGATGCCACACGCGACACCGCGTAGCCCGGATCGGGTTCCCCGGCCACCTCGACGGCCAGCGGGACGGTACGGACGATCGTGGTCTGGATCACCTCGACGTTCACAGCCACGTTCGTCGGCTCCAGACGGACGCCTCGAATCTCCGCGCCCCCGGTGCCGACGGCCTTCAGCACGACGTTCTGCTGCACGTTCACCGTGAGGCCCGTCACGTTCACCTCGGCGACCGCCTGGTCGATGAGGGCCACGAGCGACTCCGGCCCGCTCACGCGCGCGGTCGCCGTCTGCGGCGTGATCGCGCCGATCTGGTAACCCAGCGGGGGTGACCCCACCCCGCGTGCGGCGACTGAGACCTGCCGCGTCGCGAGGTCTTCGAGGTTCACCACCACCGTCCGAGGCTGCACGTCCACCACGCGCACACCGCGCACACCCTCAACCTCCACACGCACGGGGACTTCCTGTGAGCGCGCGCCGAAGCCATTGAGGTCGACGAGCGCACGGAAGTTCGCGGGCGTGAGGCGCTCCCAGCGGTCAGCGGGAGCGGAGATGCGTACCTGCACGGCTGGCAACTGGTTCGCCACCGCGAGCGCCTCGGTCACGTTTACCGATTCGACGGAGATCGGCGAGGGGTAGACATCGATGAGCGTCGGGTTCTCCGTGTCAGTGACGAAGTACCAGAGCACGATGGCCAGCATGAACGACAGGACGGCCAGGCCGGGGGTGTTCCGCATCAACGCACGGGCGCGCCGCCACGTCGCCGTCGCCACCTCCATTGCCTCGCCGCGGCTCATGTCGCTGAATGGGCCCAACCTCACGAGGCAGCCGCCCGCTCGGCTTCCGCGACCATGTCAGGGTCGAGGTCGAACAGCCGCTGCAACTGGCGCGTCAGCCGCACCTCGTCAAGCCCGGTGACCATGCGCCCGTTCGAGGCGACGGCGATTTCGCCACGCTCCTCGGACACCACGATCACGATCGCGTCGGTGCGCTCCGTCAGGCCGACGGCGGCGCGGTGGCGCATGCCAAACTCGCCGGGGAGCGGCGCCTCGGATAGCGGGAGGGTGCATCCCGCAGCAACAATGAGGTCCCCCCGGACGACGACCGCGCCGTCGTGGAGGGGTGACTGCTCCGGAAAGATGCTGGAGAGCAGTTCGACGGACAGCGTCGCGCCCACGGGCACGCCGGTGTCGATGACCTCCTTCAGCCCCGTTTCGCGCTCGAGCACGATCAGCGCCCCAAGGCTCTGCTTCGCGAAGGCTGTTGAGGCGCGCACGACGGTATTGATCGCGCCCGCGCGCTCCGCCCGGCGCATCGCCGTCCGCAACCCGGTACGACCGAGGCGTTCGAGGGCGCGCCGGATCTCCGGTTGGAACACCACCATCATCCCGACGAGCAGGCCGGCGACGGAGTTCCGCAGTACCCAGTTGAGGACGGTGAGGTCGAAGATCCGGCTCAGCACGAACGCGCTCAACAGCAGGACGCCCACGCCTCGGAGCACCGTCATCGCCGTGGTGCCGCGCACGAGGAGCAACAACCAGTAGATCGAGACCGTCACGATCACGATGTCGACGACGGCCGATGCGTCGAACCGGGCGACAGCGTCGCGCAGCCCAGCGGGAATGTCCGGCATTCGTTACCCCTCGGGCGCGCCGAGCGCGCACCCATCCTGCCTCGTCACACGTCGGAGGCTACCGCACTCAGCAGATCCGGAACGCACCGCCTGGTGAGGCGGATCCGCGCTACAGCGCCGCCCCGAGCATCAGCGCCAGCACCGCCTGCTGGGCGTGCATCCGGTTCTCCGCCTGCTCAAACACCACCGACCGAGGTGACTCGATCACTTCGTCGGTGATCTCCTCGCCGCGGTGGGCCGGCAGGTCGTGCATCACAATCGCGTCCGAAGGTGCGGAGGCCATCAGTGCGGCGTCCACCTGGAAGCCTCGGAAGTCCTCACGGCGCTGGGCAATCTCGTGCTCGAAGCCCATCGAGGCCCACACGTCGGTGTAGACGGCGGCGGCGCCTCGCACGCCCTCGTGCGGGTCGAACACCTGCGTCACGCGGCCCTCGCCCGGCAGCGCCTCGACCCGCGCAAGCACCTCGGGCGGCAGTTCGTAGCCATGCGGCGACGCCACCACGAGGTGGGCGCCCGTCATCTTGCAGGCGTACGCCAGCGAGCGCGCGACATTGTTCCCCTCGCCGACATACGCGAGGCGCACCCCACCGAGGTTCCCGAACCGCTCCCGCAGCGTCAGGAGGTCAGCGAGCGCCTGACAGGGATGTTCCTCGTCGGACAGCGCGTTCACGACGGGTACGCTCGCCCACTCGGCGAGGTCGACGACCGTCTGGTGCGCGTAGGTCCGCGCGGCGATCGCCTGCACCATGCGGGAGAGCACGCGCGCCACGTCCTTGACTGGCTCGCGCTCCCCCATCTGCACTTCGTGGGCGTTGAGGTAGATCGCGTGCCCGCCCAGGCGGTGCATCGCCATCTCGAACGAGGTACGCGTACGCAGGGACGGCTTCTCGAAGATCAGCGCCAGCGTCTGCCCGCGCAGCGAACGCGCCCCCGGCCCGTCACGCTTCATCCCGAGGGCGAGATCGAGGACACCCTCGAGTTCCGCGGGGGATAGGTCGAGTACCGACAGAAAGTCGCGGCCCAGCATGGGGAAGGCTCCGGAAACTGCTCTCGTCCGAGCCACATCGGACGATCGGGGACGCCGTTCGGCGCGGCGGCCACGAAGCGAAAGTATAGCCGCCGACTTATGTAGCGGAAACCGCAGATTTCCCGACGCCCGCTACCATCCCGCCGACCCTAGCCCGCACCCTTCCGAGGCACCCATGCGCCGCCCCGGCACCCGTCTCCTCCTGGACACCACCCTCGCGCTCACCGCCGTGGCAGGCCTCGGCGTCCTCGCGACGCGTGACGCACCCGCACCAGGCGTCGAAGTCGAGCGCGTGGATCCGCCCGCCGCTATCGACCGCGTGACGGCGCATATCGGCGGCGCGGTTGTGGCACCCGGCCTCGTAACCCTGCCTCGAGGTGCGCGCGTCGCCGATGCGGTCACGCAGGCTGGCGGCGTGCTCCCGGAGGGAGACCTGGACGCGGTCAACCTCGCACGCCGCATCGAGGACGAGGAGCGGATCGTCGTCCCGAAGAAGGGCGCTGGCGCCACCACACTCCTCGACCTCAACCGCGCAACCAGGGCGCAGTTGATCGCGCTCCCCGAGGTCGGCGAAGTCGCCGCCGACAAGATCATCGAGTCACGCTCCGGCTCGCCGTTCCGCAACAGCGACGACCTCGTCACGCGCCGCCTGCTCTCCGCGAAGGCGTACGAGGCAGTCCGTAACCTCGTGACCGCCACTCAGTGAACCTGACCGCGAGACGCCGAGGCCCGGCGGGGCCGCTGCTGCCACCACTGGCGATCCTCGGCGGTGCGTACCTCGTCGGGACCGGTGCGGGCGTGCTGCTCGGCGGCGCGTGGTGGCTCACCGTCGTCGTTGGCGGCATGCTGGCGGCTGCAGCGATCCTCGGACGGCTCGCGCCCGCCTCGCCCGCCATCTTGCTGGCCGCGGTCGCGCTTGCGGGCGCCGGCCATGCACGCTGGCAAGCGCACGAGGCGGCCGCACCGCCACCGGTCGCCACCCTCCGCGGCACCCACATCATCGAGGGCACCGCACGCGAAGACGCTAGCGTCCGGGGCGCACTCGCGCGGATCGACCTCGATGTCGAAGCGGCAGATGGCACGCCGACGAGCGGCGGTTTGCGCGTGACGATGCTGGCACCGACGGAGCCGATTCGCGCCGGTGAGCGGGTGCGTATCAACGGCAAGGTGGAGCCGCCGCCGCACCTCGATGGATTTGACTACGCGGGATATCTGCGTTCGCGCGGCATCGTCGCGACGGTCGCCTACCCACAGCGCGTCGAGGTGCTGGGAGACGGATGGCCGCGCTGGCGCCTGGCGCTGCGTGAGGTGCGACGGCACACAGTCGCGAACATCGAGGCAGCACTACCAGAGCCGGCTTCAGCACTCGCGACTGGCATCCTCGTGGGCGAGCGCTCGGCACTGCCGTCCGATGTGGCCGCTGACCTTCGTGCGACCGGTACGACGCACCTCGTGGTGGTCTCCGGACAGAACGTGGCGATCACCCTCGGCGTGCTGCTCCCGCTGCTGACGCTCTTCTTGCCGAGGCGACGTGCATCGCTGCTGCTGCTCCTGCTGCTGCCGGCGTACGTCGTGGTCGTCGGTGGGGACCCACCGGTCGTGCGGGCAGCGCTGATGGCGGCGGGGATTGCGGTTGCGGGCGCGCTCGGGCGGCGCACGCCGGGGTGGCTCTGGCTGCTGCTCGCCGCGGCGCTGATGGTTACGCTCGATCCGCCGAGGGCTACCGACGTGTCGTTCCTGCTCTCCGCCAGTGCGACGGCGGGCGTCCTCGTCGTCGCACCCGCGTTGCGGGACGCACTCCTCGCGCTGCTCCGCTGGCCGGGCGAAGGCTTGCGAGGCGCACTCGCGGAGACGGTCGCGACCGCAGCGGGCGCAGCAGCCTGCGTCCTCCCCGTGCAGGTAGCTGTGTTCGAGCGGTTCACGCCGTGGTCGATCCTGGCGAACGTGCTCGTCGCGCCGCTGTACGAGGCGGCGCTGCTCGTGACGGCATTCGCTGCGGCCCTCGGCTGGTGGGCACCAGCCGCTGAAGTGCTGCGTGTCGCTGGGCGCGCGGCTCCGGAAGCGTTCCTGGACGCCGTGCATGCACTCGCGGGACTTCCTGGTACGCAGGCGGGTGGGGCGTGGCCGCAATCGGCGGGACTCGCGTGGTATGTCGCGCTGGCCGCCGTAACGGCGCTGCTTGCACACCTGGGACGGCGCGCAACGCCAGCGCTCGCACCGAGCGGCTCACCCGCAGGCCTCGCCCGCACGATCGCGCTCGCGGCGATCGTCGTCGCGGTCTGGGGCGCCGCGCTCGCACCGGCACAGGCCCTCGACGAGGTTGTGGTGCTCGATGTCGGCCAGGGGCTCGCCGTCCTCGTCCGTTCGCAGGGCGCGACGCTGTTGGTCGACACGGGGCCGCCGGACGGAGCGGTCGTGCGCGCCCTCGATGCTGCTGGGGCACCGAGGCGCATCGACACGGTCGTGCTCACGCACGCCGACGCGGATCACGCCGGCGGCCTCGCCTCGCTACGGGAGCGGTACGAGGTGGGTCGAGTGCTGGGGAGCGAGGAGACGCTGCGCGACCGCAAGGTCGAGGGCGACCCCCTCGATATCGGCGACCGCATCGCCGTGGGGACGTGGCGGATGACAGTCCTCAGTCCACCCCCGGAGACCTCGAAAGTCGCGTCCGAGAACGACCGCTCGCTGGTACTCATCGCGGAGTCTGGGACACGACGCGTCCTGCTGACGGCGGACATCGAGGCGGCCGGGGAGGCGTGGCTGGTGGCGTCCGGGTGGCCGCTCCGCGCGGACGTCGAGGTGGTGCCGCACCACGGCTCGAAGACCTCGTCCAGCGTGCCGTTCACGCGAGCGGTGTCGCCAGCGGTCGCGGTCGTCTCGGTGGGAGCGCGGAACCCGTACGGCCACCCGGTCGCCGAGGTGCTCGCGCGGTACGAGGGTTCACGGCTGCTGCGCACCGACCTCGCAGGCACGGTCACACTCGCGACCGACGGGACGCGGTTGTGGGTGCGGACGGCGAGGTAGGCGGGGCTAGCGAGGCGCGGGCGACTGTTCGCGGGCGAGGGCGCTCTGCAGGAACTGACGGCCGAAGCGCCAGTCCTTCAGCGAGGTCCAGCGTGCGGGCCCGACCTGCATCGGGAAGACGAGGGCCAGGTCGCTCGGCTCGATGGCGCCCTGGAAGGCGTCACGGACGGCCTCGGCTGAGTGCTGGGACTCGATGACCCAGCACGCCTCGGGGAATGGCCACGAGACAACGCTCACCGCCTGTACGGCGCCGAGGAGGGTGGGGTACTCGCCAGCCGGGCGGGCGAGGCGGCAAAACACGCCGTACAGCATCCATCACTCCCGTCGTCCGCCTGCCCGGGGAGACAGCGGAGAACGTCCGGTAGCGTTGCTGGGCTCAAATCTAGGGTCGGAGCCGGAACACGTCAAGTGATCTGATCATTGGATCGATCGGATGTTCGACTCGCCTACCGCCCGCGCCATTCCGCGAGTGCCGCCTTCTGGGCCACGAATAGCCGCTCGATGCCCTCGCAGGCGAGGTCGACGAGGCCGCCCATCTCCTGCCGCGAGAAGGTGCCGCCCTCGCCGGTGCCCTGCACCTCGACGAGCCGCCCGGTGGAGAGCATCACCACATTGAAGTCAACCTCCGCCGAGGAGTCTTCGAGGTAATCGAGGTCGAGGAGCGGCGCGCCGTCGTGCATGCCGACGGAGAGCGCGGCGATCTGCGCCGTGATCGGCGAAGTCGGCATGCCACCCGCCTTCTGGAGGCGCTCCACGGCAATCGCGAGGGCGACCCAGGCGCCGGTCACGCTCGCGGTGCGCGTCCCGCCGTCGGCCTGGATGACGTCGCAGTCGAGGGTGACGGTCTGTTCGCCCAACTTCCCCATGTCGAGGCAGGCGCGTAGCGATCGGCCAATCAGCCGCTGGATCTCCTGCGTGCGCCCACTCTGACGCCCTCGGGCGGCCTCACGGTCGCCTCGAGTGTGCGTGGCGCGAGGGAGCATGCCGTACTCGGCGGTGATCCAGCCCTTGCCGGAGCCGCGCATCCAGCCGGGGACGCCGGGCTCCACGCTGGCGGTGCAGATCACGCGCGTGTCGCCGAACGAGATAAGCGCGGAGCCCTCGGCGTGCTTGGTGTAGCCGGGCTCGATGGTGACGGGGCGCTCGTTGCGGGGGCTACGGCCGTAGGAACGCTCTGGCATGGGGCCTCGATTGCTGTGCAGTCGGATGTCGGTGGGGTGACGGCTAGACTAGCGCGGCCCCACCTTCGAGGGCAGCACGTGAGCCTCACAGCAGTGCCCGGGAGCGTCGATGGCCGGCTATCGCATGACCGCCGACGAGCGCGGCCAGACACACCTCGAACCGATGGACCTCTTCGCGTGGCCGTTCGAGAACGGTCCGGGCGAGTTCAAAGGGGTGGGTGGCGCGGCGATGGGTGACGCGAGCCGCGTCATGCTGATGCGCTTCGAGGTCGGTGCGCGACCGGGCCTGCATCGCGCGGTGCCGGGGTTCCTCGTGGTGCTGTCCGGCGAACTCGTCGTGTGGGACTCCGCTGGCACCGAGGTGGCGCTCCAGGTGGGCGACACCCTGCGCTGCGAGACGACCGGTCGAGGCGGCTGGCGCCTCGGCAATCGCGCGGAGCAGAACGCGCTGGTCGCATTGGTGCAGATGCCGCCGAAGAAGAGCGCGCCTGCCATCGAGCCAGACGCTTAGACCTCGATCAGGCGTACTCGCCGAGGAACGTGCCGCCCAGGATGTGGACGTGGGCGTGGTCCTGCGACTGCATGCCGTCGTAGCCGGAGTTGGAGACGAAGCGGTAGCCGCCGGGACACTGCTCCTGCGCCACCTTCACGGCGGCGGCACCCACCGGGCCCATGTCGCCCCAGAGTTCTGCCTGCGTCATGTGCCGCTTGGGCACGGCGAGCAGCATGATCGGCACCCAGCGCAACCGGTTCCGGAAGACGATCACGTCCTCCGTCTCCAGCAGCACCTCGGCGGGCTCGCGCCCGGCCACAATCTCGCAGAACACGCAGTATCGAGGCATCGGGCGAGTCTATCGTCCGACTCTGGCGCGTGCGACCGGGGTCGAGGACGATACGGCCGTGCCCTGACCGCCCCGCCGCCACTCCCGCCTCGGAGGTGCCGCCATGACCGAGATCCGACCCTTCCGTGGCCTGCGCTATGACCCTCGCAAGGTGCGCGGCGACGACGTCATCGCGCCGCCGTACGACGTGGTGGGTGCCGAGGCGGTGGCGACACTGCACGCGCGGTCGCCGTACAACGCCGCACACCTCGAAAATCCGTCCGGTGACGGCGAGGCGAAGTACCGCAACGCGGCCTCGCTACTCGCCACATGGCAGCGCGACGGCGCCCTGACCCGCGACGCAAAGCCCGCCTATTACGCCTACGAACAGCGAGCACGCATCGATGGGACATGGGTGACGCGGCGCGCCTTCTTCGCACGCTGCCGCCTCCACCGCCCGGACGAGGGCATCCTGCGGCCGCACGAGGCGACGATCGCCGGGCCGCGCGCCGACCGCTTGGCGCTGATCAAAGCGACGCACACCAACATCTCGCCCGTCTTCGGCATGTTCCTGGACCCGCAGCGCACCGCCCGCGACCTCCTCGCGGAGATCGCGAAGCGCGAACCCACCTTCGAGGCGACGGACGCCCTCGGCGATCGACATCGACTGTGGGCCGTGGCTGTCGCCGCAGAGGTCGCGTCGCTGACGGCCGTGGTCGGCGCCTCGAACGTGACCATCGCAGACGGTCACCACCGCACGCACACCGCGCTCGACTACCGCGACGAATGCGCCGCGAAGGCAGGAAAGCGCTGGACGGGGAACGAACCAGAGAACTTCGTGCTGATGGGGATGATCCCGCAGGACGACCCGGGGCTCGTAATCCTGCCGATCCACCGCCTGGTGCAGGCCGACCCGCTGCCTGACGCGATCCTCGACCGCCTGTCCGCGCTCTACCGCGTCGAGCAGGTCGGTACCGCCGAGGAGGCATGGGCGCGCGTGCAGGCGAACGCCTTCGGCCCCACAACCTTTGCCGTGCTCGGCCTCGAGGGCCCCCACTCGGTGCATCTGCTCACAGCACGGACGCAGGAGGCGATCGACAACGCAATGCCGCAGGGGATCTCGCAGCCTTCGAAGCGTCTCGACGCGCTGATCCTGACGGAGACGGTGCTGACGCCGATCTTTGGCATCGACCGTGCGGTGATGACGCGCGGCGACCGTGTCGCGTTCACGGAGAGCGTGGCCGAGGCGCACGAGGCAGTCGAGAGTGGCGCGTGTCGCCTCGCCTTCCTGGTGAACGCGACGCGCGCGCAGCAGATCACGGACGTCGCGGACGCCGGCGAGGTGATGCCGCAGAAGACGACGTACTTCTACCCGAAGCTGGCGACGGGGATGGTCTACAACCCGCTCGACTAGTCGGACGGCACCGCCTACAGGCGGATCTGCCGTGCCATCTCGATCCCGTCGAGGGCCCGCACCTGCGCGAGTTCGTCCACCTCGAGCGAGCGGTCGACGCCCAGGAGCATCAGCGCGCGACCGTGTTGGGCCGGTGACGGCGAGACGGACATCGAGGAGATGTTCACGCCGCGCTGCCCCATGAGCGTGCCCACCCGACCGATCGAACCCGGCTTGTCGACGTTCTCGATGGCGAGGAGCGTCTGGGAGTCGCCTCGGACGTCCACGCTGTAGTCGTTGATCGCCACGATGGCGGTGCCAGCGGCCGTGTGCGTGGCGCTCACGCGCTCGACGCCAGTGTCAGTGTGGACGGCGACGGTGACGAGGCTGCCGTAGGGCTCCTGAGCCGCACCCTTCTCCTCCTCGATACGGAGGCCGCGCTGCTCCGCGACGGAAAGTGCGTTCACGGCAGAGATCTTCTCGTCCGTGGCCTCGTACAGCAGTCCGACGACGGCGGCAGACTTCAGCGGCGTGACGTCGTGGTTTCCGACCTCGCCGCGGTACTCGATGCGCACCTTTTCGAGACGGCCCTCGGCGAGTTGCATCGCGACGCGACCAGCGACCCGGGCCGCCTCGATGTACGGGGCGATGATCGCCATCGACTCGGCGCCGACGGTCGGGACGTTGACGGGGAAGCGCGGCGCCTTGCCACCGAGGATGTCGAGCACCTGCTCGGCGACGTCGACGGCTGCGCGGTCCTGTGCCTCGTTGGTGGAGGCGGCGAGGTGCGGTGTGACGACGATCCTGTCGTGCGTCGTGAGGATGTTGCCGACGGCCGGCTCCTCGGAGAACACATCGATCCCCGCGCCTGCGACATGGCCGGAGGCGACGGCGTCGTACAGCGCCTGCTCGTCGATGAGAGCGCCGCGGGCGGCGTTGATGATGCGGATGCCCTTGCGCGCCTTCGCCAGGCGCTCGGCAGAGATCATCCCCCGCGTCTCCGGCGTCAGCGTGGTGTGCAGCGTGACGAAGTCCGCCTCCGCGAACACTTCGTCCAGCGACATCATCTCGATGCCGAGTGCCGAGGCGCGTTCCATGGAGACGAACGGGTCGAAGGCGATCACCTTCATCTGGAAGGCGCGTGCCCGGCTCGCCACCTCAGCGCCGATGCGTCCAAGGCCGACGATGCCGAGGGTCTTCCCGGCGAGTTCGACGCCCTGCAACTTCGAGCGCTCCCACCGGCCGTCCTTCAGCGAGGACTGCCCCTGCGGGATGTTGCGCGCGACCGCGAGCATGAGGCCGAAGGCGTGCTCCGCCGTCGAGATGGTGTTCGCGAGCGGGGCGTTCACGACGACGACGCCGTGCGCGGTGGCCGCGTCCACATCGACGTTGTCGACGCCGACGCCGGCGCGAGCGATGACCTCGAGGCGTTGGGCGGCCGCGATGATGCGGGCCGTGACGGTGGTCTGGCTGCGGACGACGAGCGCCTGCACGTCGGCGACGGCCTCGACGAGGGCGTCCTCCGAGAGGCCGGTCTTCACGATGACCTCGTGGTCACGCGAGAGGAGGTCGATCCCCTCCTTGGCGATGGAGTCCGCGATCAGGATCTTTGCCACGAGTACCGCCCCACCCTGCTGCGTATCCCTGTCCGCAGGGCGGCGCCCCGCGGGCGTCTTCAGTGCGCTGTCTAGGCCTTGAACCCCATCTTCGCCAGGGAGCCCTTCAGGGCATCCAGGCCGGCGTCGATGTCCCCGTCGGTCATGTGGCCAAGGTGGCCGAAGCGGATGATCTTCCCCTTCAGCGCACCCTGTCCGCCGGCGAACACGGTGTCGTACTCCGTGATCGCGGTCTTGATGATGTCATCGCCGTTCATGCCCTCGGGCACGCGGATGGCGGTGACGGTGTCGGACTCGACGCCCTCAGCGGCGAGGAGCTTGAGGCCCATCGCCTTCGCGCCGTTACGCACCTTGCTGGCAAGGCGGTGGTGACGGGCGAAGATCTGGTCGAGGCCCTCGGCCAGCATCAACTCCAGCGACTTGTCCAACTGGAACCAGACGGAGACGGCAGGGGTCCACGGCGTCTGGCCGGACTTCAGGGAGTCCTGGTGACGCTTGATGTCGAAGTAGAACCTCGGCTGCGGGTTTGCCGCGGCCTTCGCCCACGCGCGGTCGTTCATCGAGACAAACGCGAGGCCGGGGGCGGTCATCCAGCCCTTCTGCGAGCCGGAGAGCACGACGTCCAGGTCCCACTCGTCGGTCTTCACCGGCACGGAGGAGAGCGACGAGATCGCGTCGACCACGAGCAAGCGGTCGCTCGCATGCACGACCTTCGCGAGGTCGGGAAGGATCGGGTTCGTCACGCCGGTCGAAGTCTCGTTGTGCGTGATGAACACGGTCTTGATCGCAGCGTTCTTCTTGAGCGCGTCCTCGATCTGGTTGACGTCCGCGGCCATGCCGGGGTCGAACTTCAACGTGGTCAGTTTGCCGCCGTAGGTCTGGACGAGGTTGACGAAGCGGTCGCCGAACTCGCCGATCGTGACGACGAGGACTTCCTCGCCGGGTGCCATCAGGTTGACGACGGCGGCCTCCATCGCGCCGGTGCCGGAGGCAGAGAGCGTGACCACGTCGTTCTTGGTCTGGTAGACCTTCTTGACACCCTCGGTGGTGCGCGCGGCCATGGCAGCGAACTCCGGGCCGCGGTGGTTGATCATCGGAGCGGCGCCGGCCTGCGCGACCTCATCGGGTACAGCAGTGGGGCCGGGGATACGCAGGTTGACCACGATGGGGCTCCTTGAGAGAGACGAGGTGCTTCAGAGATCGATGACGGGCGCCTCAACAGCGCCCAGCCAGAGTCTTACGGACGACTTCAGTACGGTCAACGAGCGACATTCGTCTACCCGCACTGCTGGGCCCCCCATGATGCGCTCCGGTGCTCCCGCCTACAATCGATGAGGGCCGCCGGGCGCGTTTCGAGGGCCGCCCCCCACTCGCCTGCTCAGCCGGATCCACTGTGAACGACACCGCCCCGAACCCCTACCACGACCTGCCCTCGGTGGACCGTGTCCTGGCGGACCCTCGGGTGGCGGCGCTCGCCGTCGAACGGGGGCATGCGCCCGTCGCCAGCATCGCGCGCGAGGTGCTGGAGACCTACCGAGCCTCGATCGCCGTCTCCCCCATCGATAGCCCGGCGGTCATCGAGGCGGTCCTGGCCCGCGCCGAGGCGCTGCGGCCTTCCCTGCGGCGCGTGGTGAACGCGACCGGAGTGATCATCCACACGAATCTGGGGCGTGCCCCGCTCTCGCTGGCGGCCCTCGATGCCGTCGAGCGCGTTTCGGCGGGGTACTCCAACCTGGAGTTCGACCTCGATGCAGGGGAGCGCGGGACACGGTTCGCGCATCTCGACCGAGTGTTATGTCTCCTTTCGGGTGCCGAGGCGGGCATCGCGGTGAACAACAATGCCTCCGCCCTCCTGCTCGCGCTGGCTGCGCTCTGCCGCGATCGCGAGGTGATCATCAGCCGAGGGCAGCTCGTCGAGATCGGCGGGGGGTTCCGCATCCCGGACGTCCTGCGCCAGTCCGGTGCCACCCTCGTTGAGGTGGGCACAACGAACCGCACCTACGTCCGCGACTACGCCGAGGCGATCACGGAGCGCACCGCCGCGATCCTCCGCGTCCACTCTTCCAACTTCAGAGTGGTCGGATTCACCGAGCAGGCCCCGCTCACCGCCCTTGCCTCGTTAGCGCGGGAGCGAGGGCTGCTGCTGCTCGACGACCTCGGCAGCGGCGCGCTCCTCGATACCCGCGCATACGGGCTGGCTCACGAGCCAATGGTGCAAGAGTCCGTCCGCGCTGGGGCAGATATCGTGCTGTTCTCCGGCGACAAACTCCTCGGCGGGCCGCAGGCCGGAATTGCCGTGGGCCGCACCGAAGCCATCGAGGCGATGCGGCGACACCCGCTGGCGCGCGCCGTGCGGATCGACAAGGCGAGCATCGCCGCACTCTCGGCGACCCTCGATCACTACGCGAAAGGCGAGGCGGAGCGCGAGGTGCCGGTGTGGCGCATGATCGCGCTCACCGCGGACACCATCGAGGGCCGCGCGCGCGGCTGGGCTGACGCTTGCAGCGGCCACGCGAGCGTCGAGGCGTGCGAGTCCACCGTTGGCGGTGGGTCGCTGCCCGGTGAGTCGCTGCCATCGTTCGCGTGCGCAGTCGACGCGCCTTCGGGGGCGGAGGCATTCGCCGCGGCCCTGCGCGCGGCTAGCCCACCGATCGTCGCGCGCATCCACGAGGGCCGCGTCTGGCTCGACCCTCGGACGGTGGACGCGATCGAGGACGCACACGTCAAGGCGACCCTCGTCCGCCTGCTGGCTGAAGCGACCGAGGCCAACCGTGGACGATAGGACCGTCGCCGTCCTGGAATTGCCTGCCGTCCTCGAACGGCTGGCGAGCCAGACCGCGTTCTCGGCGGGGCGCGAGGCGGCACTCGCGCTGCGCCCGTCGAGTGAGATCGAGGTCGTGCGCGCTCGGCAACAGGAGACGGCGGAGGCGATCGCCCTCGACCGGCTGGGGGTCACGATCCCGCTGGCCGGCGCACGTGAGGTGCGTGACCGTGCGGACGCAGCCGCACGCGGCGCGGTGCTGACGCCGGCTGAACTGCTGGATATCGCCTCGCTGGCACGGGCGGCGATGACCGCGCGGCGGGTCGTGCTGCGACAGGAGGAGGACGCCCCTCGCCTCGCTCGGGTCGCGGCGGGGATCGGAGAACTCGGGCCGCTGCGCACGCTGATCGAGGAGGCCATCGACGACCGCGGTGGCGTGCGGGACTCGGCGAGTCCAGAACTGGCACAGATCCGGCGTGAAGCGATTGCCGCGCACGACCGTCTGAAGACGCGGATGGAGGCGATCGCGGGCGCCTCGGGCATCCGCAACGCCCTCCAGGACTCCATCGTGGTGATGCGTGACGGGCGATACGTCCTCCCCGTCAAGGCAGACTTCCGAGGCGCCGTCCGCGGAGTCGTCCATGACACGTCGGCGAGTGGCGCCACGGTTTACGTCGAGCCGCTGGCCGTCGTGGAACTCGGCAACCAGTGGCGTGAACTGCAGGTGCAGGAGCGGCACGAGGTCGAGCGCATCCTGCGTGATCTCTCGACGGCGACCGGGGAGCAGGGCACTGATCTGCACGACGCGGTCGAACGGCTCGCACACCTCGACGTGGCCCAGGCAAAGGGACGGCTCGCCGTCGCCCTCAATGCCACCCACCTCGCGACGCAGGGGCCGAACCAGCGGTGGCTGGTCGATGCGCCTGCCGAGTACCGGCTGGTGGAGGCGCGGCATCCGCTACTGCACGGGCCGGTGGTGCCGACCTCGATCCGCGTGGGAGGCGACTTCGACGCGCTGCTGATCACGGGACCGAACACGGGTGGGAAGACGGTGGCGCTGAAGACGGCCGGGCTGCTGTGCCTGATGGCGCTCACCGGGCTGCCCGTGCCCGCAGGCCCGGGCTCGCAAATCCCGGTCTACTCCGCAGTCTTCGCCGACATCGGCGATGAACAATCGATCGAACAGTCGCTGTCGACGTTCTCCGGCCACATCACTGCGATCATCGACATCATCGAACGCGCGCAGGCGGGCTCGCTGGTGCTCCTCGACGAGATGGGTGCGGGTACCGACCCGACCGAAGGCGCCGTGCTGGGCATCGCGATCGTGGAGCGGCTCGTGTCTCAGGGGGCTGCGCTGATCGCGACGACGCACCACTCTGAGTTGAAGGTGTACGCGCACCAGACGCCGCGCGTCCGCAACGCGTCCGTCGAGTTCAACCTCGAGACGCTGCGTCCGACCTACCGCTTGACGATCGGGCTCCCCGGCCAGTCGAACGCCCTCGCGATCGCGAGCAACCTCGGGATGCCGGCGGACGTGATCGCGCGGGCGCGCGCGGGGCTGTCGAGCGAGACGCGTGAGATGGAGTCGCTGCTCGGCGACCTGCGCGCGCAACTGACGACCGCCGAGGAGCGCGCCGAACGTGCCGCCTCGGACGCCGCGATCGCCGAGACACTCCGCACCGACCTCGAACGACAGATCCGGGAGACACGGGACGACCTCACGCACGTGCGCGAAGAGACCCGACAGCGCGCTCGCCGGCAACTGCGCGAGGTGGAACGCCTGGTCGACCGCACACGTCGCGAGGTCGAGTCCGCCCGTCTGGAACAGGCGAAGGCCGACCTCGAGCGGGTGCGGGGCGCAGTGGCCCGCGTGGAGCCGATCCCAGCGCGCGAGGTCGAGGCGCTGCCCGAGACGCGTCCGGAGCCGATGGCGCGCGGTGATCTCTTCGTGGAGGCTGGCACGATCGTGTGGCTGCGCGGGATCTCCCAGCCCGGTGAGGCACTCACCGACCCGAGCGACGACGGAGAGTTCGAGGTGCAACTGGGCGCGCTCCGAACCCGCGTGCGCATGGAACAGGTCGAGCGCACCGAGATCCCGGACGAGGCACACCGGGTCGTGCTCGGGCGGATGGGCGTGAGCGCCGCCCCACCTGCGCCGGTCGAGATCGATATGCGCGGGCGCACCGTGGACGAGGCGCTACCGCTGGTAGACCAGTTCCTGGACGACGCCGCGCGCTCCGGACGCGGCCGCGTACGGATCATCCATGGCAAGGGCACCGGTACCCTGCGTCGCGTACTACGCGACTCGTTGGGCAAACACCCACTCGTCACGAAGTTCGAGACCGCGCCACAGCCCGAGGGCGGCGAGGGCGTGACCATCGCCTACCTCGAAGGCGCTTAGGCGAGCAGGTTCCGCAGCAGGGAGACATGGATGCAGCCGATCAACGACGTGGCCTCGCTCTTCGAGCACCAGCGTGCCGTGCGTGCGTTCGCGGACATCCCAGTGGATGACTCGATCGTCTCCGAAGTGCTTCGCGCCGCGACGCACGCGCCGTCCTCGCAGAACGCGCAGCCCTGGCGGTTCATCGTGGTGCGCGATCCGGCACAGAAAGCCGTCATGTCCGAGGTCTACGAGGAATGCTTCCTGCAGGTGTACGGCGCGGGCGCTCCCGACCGCGCCGACGGACGTCAGCCGTGGACACAGGTACCAGTACTGATCGTGTGTTGCATCGGCGTCCAGGGACGCCCGAACATCGCCACGGGGGCCTCGATCTACCCGGCTGTGCAAAATTTGATGCTCCGAGCGCGCTCGCTGGGCCTCGGGACGGTGATGACGACGCTGTTCCGGCTGCAGCGCGACCGGTTCCACGAGATTCTGGGAATTCCGGAGGGCTGGGAGGCGGCGGCTATCGTGCCCCTCGGATGGCCCGACCGGCGGTATGGGCCAAACCACCGCCCACCCCTCGAGACGGTAGTCATGCAAAATCGGTGGGACGAGGCCGTTGCGAATCTGACTTGACCATAACTCGGAATGACGCCCCTCGAAAGATTTGCGTCCCATTTACCGAGTCTCAACGAGCGCTCGACTGACTCCACTCCTCGTGGGTGCGAGCCTCTCCGTATGAATACCGCAGAAGTCTGCGCAAACTGCGAGGAACCCCTCCTCGGGCAGCCCGTTTTCTTCGACGGCGGCGCCTACTGCTGTACGGGCTGCATCGTCGGTGGCCCCTGCATCTGCACGTATCAGACCTCGAACGCGCCCGCTGCCACAACCGGGGCGCCGTCCATCGATCAGGCCGACCAGCCGTCTCCGGCACCCTCATACAGCGCCCCAATCGCCGCTGCGCCGGCCGACCGGGCGCCGGTCGAGGTCCGCGCGTCCACCGATGCGCCCACAGCCGGGCGCGACCCCATCCCGTTCCCATCTCGCGAGAACAGCCCACGCGCCATCGTTCTGCGCCTCGGCGGCTTCCGTGACCAGCGTGACCTTCTGGAGTTCGCGCTCACCCTCGAAGATGTCGGCGTGCTGGCGGAAGTGTCGCTGACGCGCGCTGAGCCGGCTGACGCGTGGTTTGCAGTGCGCGCCGCCTCCACGCAGCAGGTGGTCGCCGCCCTGCAGGAAGTCCGCGGCTGGCTGATCAGCGCCCACGCGAGCGAGTCCTACGTGGAAGGCCGCGTCGAGGGCGACCCGGTCGAGGTTGCCCCGGCCGAGGATGCACCGGTCGAGGTTGCACGGGTCGAGGTTGCACGGGTCGAGACGGAGCCGGTGCTTCCGCACCGCCCGCGCTTCCGCGTATTCAGTCCGCGTCGCGAGACGACGCCCGTCGGCGCTGGCTTCACGATCGCCCGTCCGGCCGCCATGCAGCCCATGGTGGCACCTGCCGACGTCGCGCCTGCACGCCCGATCTACACCGCCCCGCCAATGCCGGTGCTCCCCATGCCCGCGCACCCGGCACCGGTCCCACAGCCCGAAGTACGCTCCGTGGAGCCCAACCGTCCGGTGCTGCCGGCCGCTCAGACCGCGCTCGAAATGCCGGTGGCTGCGCTGATCGCGACCGCGCCTGTGCACCCCGCGCCGGCCTTTGCGTCAATCACCGCCGAGCCCATGACGCCGATGCATCTCGTCGAAGCCGTACATCAGCCGGACATGATCGCGGTAGACGGCCGCCCCGGCGGCGCGGTACCGCCGGTGGCGCACCTGACGCTGGTGGTCTACCCATTCCACTCCTTTGTCGCGCTGAACGAGTTCCAGGGCGCGATCCGAGTGATTCGGGGCGTCACCGATACCCGTGTCCGCCGGTTCTATCGTGGCACCCTCCACCTCGCGGTGGACTACGAAGACGTCATCCCGTTGGCGGAGCGGCTGCAGGATCTTCGCGGCTTCCGCTGGCAGGTGGTGTCCGAGAGTCATCAGGAGATCGAACTGCTCCTGGAAGACACCGATACGTTGATGGCCGTGGAGGGTGACGGGTAGTCCCCGCGGGCGAACGAAGCGTCGTCAGCACCGGGATCGCGCTCGCCCCACGCCCTCGACACTCCGAATGCTTCGCTGATCTCAGTCTCTGGCCCAGCGCGGACGCTGTCGAAGCCGTGAGGGCCGGCACCCGCGTGATGTCCCCGAAGGCATCGCCGGCAGCGAGGAAGCGACGCCGTTCGACCTCACGGCCTCACGAGGTTCATCCTTGCGTCACCCATCGATCTCGCTGGCGTTTTGAAGACTGGGATTGCCGTATCTACCTGGTGACGGGGCCGGCGATACCATCACGATGAGCCAGAGAGGGCGGCATGACCGAGTACACCCGTGAGATCTGGGTGCGGACGTGCATGATGATGGTCTGGCTGGCCCTCGCGGTCGGCGCGATCACCATGGTGTCACCCGATCGCGACACGGCGTTCGCGGGCGCCCTCGGCATCGCGATCATCGCGGGTACAGGCGTGCTGCGCCCGATCCGCGCGAGCCACTTCATCATCGCTGGCAGCTTCGCGCTGATCTTTGGGGCAGTGCAGGCGCTTCGAAGAGTTGGCGCGGACGCCGACCCGAACGCTCCGTACATGCAGGCGGCCGCAATCGGCGCGTTCGCCTTTGCCATCACCGCCATCGTCGCGGACACGCTCCGCAACTCGTTCATCCGCTACGACGCAGAACTTGAGTCGCGTCAGAAGATCATCGAGGAGCTCGAGGCGGTCGACAGCATCACGGGCGCGACCAAGCGCCAGCACGCCGACCGCCTCCTCAACACCGAGGTAGAGCGCGCGCGTCGCTACTCCCGCCGGTTCACAGTCGTGATGATCGGCCCGGACAAGTGGGACGAGTTCGTCGCCGTCAACGGCAACGACCAGGCGGAACGGACGATCACGGCGCTGAGCCATGAGTACCTGACCTGCCTGCGGAGCGTGGACACGCTGATCCACATCGAGGGTGCCACCTTCGCTGCGGTGCTGCCGGAGACGCTCATGACGGGCGCGCAGACCGTCGCGGGGAAACTCGTGGACGTCGGCGGGCCGGTGCTGGGCCGCGGCGGTGAACTGCGCGCTGGCATCGCTGCTTTCCCCGACGACGAGGTCACGGGGCAAGGCCTCATCCGCGAGGCTGCCGAGGCCCTCCACTTCGCCGAGGCCGCCTCAATCCGCGTCGCGAGCCGCTCACTACTCTCGTAGCCGCCAGCTGGTCGCGTGATATGGCTGGGCGTGCCCGTCCAGGTGGCACATGTCGTTCAGCAGTCGAATCATCGGGAGGTCCGCTGAGCCCTCGATAATGGTGACGGCGGTGTTGCCGGTGCTCAGGCGCGGGAGTTGCCCCTCCGGCATGCCGATGAGGTGTGCGATCAACTGTGCGATGGTCCCGGCGTGACTGACACACACCGCCAGATCCGAGGCATGGCGATCGAGCAGTGCATCCACCGCTGCTGCGGAGCGTGAGCGCAGGGAATCGGGAGTCTCGGCGCCGGGGATGACCTCGGCCAGCGGGCGCTCGCCGGAGACGTCCCAGCGCGCGGAGACCTCCGCCCAGGTCAGGCCCTGCGCCTCGCCCCAACCGCCCTCTTGAAGGTCCGCCACCGGAGTCACCGTCAGCGCGTGCTGCCTCGCGATGGTCTGAGCGGTCTCGAACGCCCTCGAAAGCGGGCTTGAGTAGATCGCCGCGACTGGCATCGAGGCGATGCGGGCCGCCACGAGGCGCGCCTGCTCTCGACCGGCCTCGGTCAGCGGTAGGTCGAGTTGACCTTGCATGACGCGGCGGAGGTTCCCCTCCGACTCGCCGTGGCGCACAAGGATCACCGTCATTCGCGCACCACCTCGACTGCCGCGCCTTCGAGGAGTCCGAGGAGTTGGGCCAGGACGCGGGCGGTCGCACCCCAGATCACATGCTCGCCGAACTGGTACGCCGGCATCGCGACCGTCGCGCCGTCCTGTTCGACGGCTTTCCACACGTGCGAGGCCGGATCGAGGAGATACGTAAGCGGGACCCGCAGCAGCGCACTCACTTCGCGCTCCGCGTGCAGGAAGGCGTCGAAGCCGGGAGCGACCGCGCCGACGAACGGGCGCACTCGGTAGTTTGAGACGCGCGTCTCCGTGTCATCCAGCATGCCGAAGACCTCGACCATTGAGGGCGGTACTCCGATCTCCTCGTGCGTCTCGCGTAGCGCCGTATCGAGGAGTGTGGCGTCAGTGCTGTCGCGACGGCCGCCGGGGAAGGAGATCTCGCCTCGATGGTGCTGCACGGTGGAGGTCCGCACCTGCAGGAGGATGTGCTCCTCGCCGTCCACCTCGTGAAGGAGCAGGAGGACAGCGGCGTCCCGCCGGCCTTCGAGGTCGATCGGCTGTGCCGAGTAAGCACGGACAGCATCCCTGACCCGATCGCGCATGCGTCCTCCGTGTGCCATCGAACCGGCGTGAGTGGTGGGCCCGCCAGGATTCGAACCTGGGACCGATCGGTTATGAGCCGACTGCTCTAGGCCGCTGAGCTACAGGCCCCCTGCTCGGCTCGATCGTAGCGTGTGCCCTCGACTGAGCGGACTAGGCGACGGCAGGGCCCGAACGGGCTGCCGGATCGGCCGGCGGAGGGATCACCTGGGCCAGCAGTTGGCGCCACTCGCTGAGCGCCGCGGGCTTCTCGTGCGCGGCGAAGGCCCCGGCGCGACGGGCGCGCGTGATCTCCTCCGGCCCCAGGGACGCCGACAGCATGGCGACGCGGACGTCGGGGCGCGCCTCGATCAGCGTGGCGATCATCCCGTACGACTCCACGCCACCCAGACGGCGATCCATGAGCACGACCGAGCCGACGGGCACCTCCAGCAACCGGGGGGCCAGGTCGCGGGTATCTGTGAAGAGGCTCACCCGCGCGTCAGGCCACCCCTGCAATACCAGTACCCGCATCACCACGGCGAGCGTGATCTCGTCATCCACGATGACGACGCTCTGTCCGAGCGGGATACCCGATCCCGTCTGTCCTGCGCTCAACGTGGTTCTCCGAGCGGGAGCCAGATCACCAGACGTTCGGCCTCGATCGAAAACGCCGCCCCTTGGCGATCGAGAAGTACTTGCAAGGCAGCGAGGCGTTCCACCGCGCTCCCAGCGTACGTCTGAAGCGAGGACACCAGCGCGATGAGCGGCCTCCCCTCGAACGAGGGAATGTCCGCCGCCACGGGTGCCGAGAGCATCACGTAGTCACCCTCGATCACCGCACGCACTTCGACGGGGCCTTGTCCGGTCACCTCATCGAGGAGTTCCCGCACGACCATCGGGTCGACGGCGACCACGCGACGCACAAGGTCATCGACGTCGGACATGACGAGGTGCCCGCCGAGGATCAGTCCGAGCGGCCCGCGGTCGTGGTCAAAGGTGCGACGCCTTGCCCTCGACAGGACCGTGAGCGCCTCGATCATGCGTTCCATGTCGCGCGCACCGTAGCGGAGGCCATCCATCGCGACCTCACCGGGGCTGCCCTCGGGCACGGCACCAGCGACATCCCGCAGGAGGTCGGCGGAGAGGGTGAGGCTGAGCAGGGGCGAGCGGAGATCGTGGGACACGGAGTAGAGCAGCGCGTCGACCAACTGCCACGTGTCGGCAGCGGCCAGCGGGAGTGGTCGCTCAATGGTTGACACGGCAGCGACCCCCGTCATGCCAGTCACCCCGCTCGGATGCACCGACGAGCGCATCCCCAGCGCCGCCATCTTGCGACGGTCGCGCGCGCGCCGCAAGCATGCGCCGCCGCCGGTTACGAGCGTATTAAGCGACGGGGCCGAGGGCGCGCCCGCCGAGGATGTGCAGGTGGAAGTGCCCGACGGTCTGGCCGGCGGCGTCCCCGCAATTCACGACGAGCCGGTAGCCGTCCCCGTCCAGCCCTTCGGCTGTCGCGATCCTCGAGGCGACGACGACCATCCGACCCAACCATGCGGCATCAACATCCCGCAGACTCGCGGCGGACGTCGGCGGCTCGCCGCGCGGGACCAGCACGATGTGCGTTGGTGCCGCCGGCTGAATATCACGGAACGCGACGAACTCGGCGTCCTCGTAGGCGCGGTCGCTCGGGATCTCTCCACGCAGGATGCGCGCGAACACATTGTCAGGGTCGTAACGCTGATCGATCGGCACGGGAGGCCTCCTCGGCTCGATCGTAGCGAGACGCCGAGGCCGCTCACGCCTAGGCTTGGCGACTCCCCGCTTGACCTCGGCGGGCGGCTGGCAGCAAGCGGGACGGACCACATGGCCGGCACCGATACCACCACAGACGAGCCACCTCCGCCAGTCGGACGGTTCACGGCGCTGCGCTCCGGGCAGTTCCGGTTGCTCATGGCGGCGGGCATGGCGATGCAACTCGGTCAGTGGATCCAGCGGGTGGCGCTCCTCTGGGTGGTCTACGACATCACCGGGTCAGCCCTCGCGCTTGCCAGCGTGAACTTCCTCGCGGACATCTTCGTCCTCGTGATCTCGCCGTTCGTGGGGCCGATGGCCGACCGGATCGGCGCTCGGCGGCTGCTGATGGCCTCGGCATTCAGCCAGGCGACGGTCGCCATCGTGATCGCGAGCGCGGTGTTTACCGACCACTCGTCGCTGACGCTGCTCTATGTCGTCTCGGCTGGCTTCGGCATCGGTCAGGCGATCAACAACACCGTCCGCAACGTGCTGGTCTACGACACTGTCGGACGCGATCTGCTCCGCAACGGCCTCGCGCTCAACGGCCTCACCGGCAACACGATGCGCGTCATCGGCCCGAGCGCCGGCGGCATCATCGTGGGACTCCGAGGTGCAGACCTCGCCTTCGCCGTGCAGGCAGTGCTGCTCGTCACCGCGGTGTTCTTCGTCGCCGCGCTCAAGAGCCAGAACACTCCCGTCGCGAAGCGCTCCAGCGTCCTCGTCGAACTCGCCGAAGGCTTCCGGCACGTGAAGGAGAACTCCGCACTGCGGATCTCCTTCGTGATCACGATCCTGACGGGTGCCCTCGTCTACCCCTACATCGGGTTCATGCCGGTGTTCGTGCGCGAGAACATGGGCGGCACGGCGATCGAGCAGGGGTGGCTGTTCTCCGGCGTCGGTATCGGGTCACTCGTCGGACTCTGGTACGTGGCGGCCGGTCGAGGCGGCGAGCGCTCGATGCTGTGGTCGGGAGCGGCCTACATGGCCCTCGTCGGCGTGTTCGCGCAGATGACGGCGTTCACGCCAGCGCTGGTCTGCCTGGTGTTCGCGGGTGTCGTCCATTCGGTGTTCAGCACGCTGAACCAGGCGCTGATCCAGTTGAACGCCGACCCCGCACACCGAGCGAGGGCGCTCGGGCTGTACTCGATGGCGGGCGGGATCCAGCCGTTCGCGGCGCTGATCCTCGGCAAGCTCATCAAGATGTACGGGCCGAGCGGGCCGATGGGCGTCGCCTGCGCGATCGCCACTGCCGTCACGCTGGTCCTCGCGATTCGCTCCACGAGGCGCGCGCGAGCGACTTCCGCGCCGTCGGCCGCCTAGCGTCCGACGGTGAGCGTGACGCGCGAGGGACCGCGCAGCAGGAACGTCCCGCCGCGTTCCAGGCCGCCGTCCGCCAGTCGCATCGAGGGCCAGCGCGCCAGCAGCGCGCGGAAGGCCACGTCCGCCTCGAGCCGTGCCAGCGGCGCGCCGAGACAGAAGTGGATCCCCTGCCCGAACGAGAGGTGGCGGTTCTCGGCGCGTGCGACATCGAACCGATCAGCGTCTGAGAATTGCCTCGGGTCGCGGTTCGCGCCACCCAGCATGCAGAGGACGACATCGCCCTTCGCGATCGCCTGACCGCCGACCTCGGTATCCCGGGCGACGAAGCGGGCGAGGCCCTGCACCGGGCTGTCGTATCGCAGCATCTCCTCGACTGCCGTCGGGATGCCCTCGGCATCCGCGCGCAGCGCGGCGAGTGCCTCCGGGTGCTCCGTGAGCAGCAGCGTCCCGTTGCCGATGAGGTTCGTCGTGGTCTCATTCCCGGCCACGAGCAGCAGAATGGCGAACGCGAGCACTTCCTCCCGCGTGAGGCGGGCACCCTCGGACTCCGCCTCGAGCAGCGCCGAGATGAGGTCGTCCTGAGGCGCCGCCACGCGTTCCGCGACCACGGCTTCGAGGTACGCGCGCAGTTCCATCGCGGCAGCAACCGCGCCGCCCCTCGTGGCCGCGTCCTGGAGCAGGTTCGTGGTCGCCGCGAGTGCCTGCGACCACGTGCGGAAGCGGTCGCGATCCTCAGCCGGTACGCCGAGCAGTTCGGCGATGACGATCACCGGTAACGGCTGCGCGAGGCCCCGCATGAGATCCCACTCGCCCTCGTCTGGTGCCTGAGCGAGGAGGCTGGCCGTCACGTCCTCGATGTGGGGGCGGAGCGCCGC
Source organism: Dehalococcoides mccartyi (assembly GCA_945865925.1). Classification (GTDB taxonomy): domain Bacteria; phylum Chloroflexota; class Dehalococcoidia; order UBA2979; family UBA2979; genus SURF-43. The sequence goes on along the minus strand of CAMBFG010000001.1, from coordinate 26,588 downwards.
CGCCCGCCGCGGCGTGAACGCACGGTTCACGATGCTGCGCAGCCGCGTGTGCGTCGGGGGGTCGGAGCCAAGGACGGTGCGTGTCTCACCGAGGGGCGTCTCACGCCGCTGCTCGCGCAGCGCCGCCGCCAGCGAGCCGCCGGCCTGCATCACGTCGGAGGAGAACGTCTCGGCGTCGCGCATCACGCGCAGGCAGTCGTCATAGCGAGTCAGTACCCAGGCCTGCAGCGCCTCGCTGCGATGGACCGGATCGCCTTCGCGCAGCCGCCCGAGTTGGAGGTACGGGTTGGTGCGGAAGGACGGGACAAATGGGTTGAAGAGGACGCCTGCGGCCATGGATCCAGCCTACCGCAGGACGCGGCGATCATCCCCTCAGCAGTTCCCCGGTCTGAAGTGGCACAGCGCCGGCGCTCCGCAGCATCCAGTCCGGGCCGCGCGGGAGTACCACCCGTGGCACCAGGCGGATCGAGGTGAGGCGCGCGAGCAGGGCTCGGAAGGCGGCCTCCGCCTCGACCTTCGCCAGAGGCGCACCGACGCAGTAGTGGACGCCCATGCCGAGCGATAGGTGCCGTTCGCCGTGACGGGCGACATCGAAGCGGTCGGGGTCAGGGAAGACGGCCGGGTCGCGGTTGGCAGCGGCGACATGCGCGAGGACGGTCGCGCCGGTGGGGATCCGACGTCCTCGCAGCGTCGATGCACGTGTGGTGAAGCGCGCGATCGCCTGCTGCGGCGGGTCGTACCGCAGCATCTCGTCGACGGCGGTGCTGTAGTCCTCGGCGGCACGCAGGCGCGTTTCCTCCTCGGGGTTCGCGGCGAGCGCGAGCACCCCGTTCCCGATCAGGTTCGCAGTGGTGTCGTTGCCGGCGAGCGCCACGTCGATGGTGAGCGCGAGCAGTTCCTCCGTGGTCAGGCGGTCGCCTTCGGCGCGCGCCATCCGTGTCAGCAGCGAGTCGGGGTCGCCGGTCTCGCCGCGGGCCACCCGACCGAGGTAGCCCAGCAGGCCATCACGGGCGGCCTCGGCCTCTGTGCGGCGTGCGGGCGTGAGGTCAGCGTGGGCCGTCTGCATCAGCGCCATCGCCCACTCAAGGACCTGCACGCGGTCAGCCTCGAGTGCCCCGACCTGCTCTCCGATCACCGCACGAGGCAGGAGCGCCGCAAAGTCATTGAGCGCATCGAATGGCTCGTCCGAGCGCAGATGCGCGTCCAGCAGCGCCTCGACCTCCCCGCCCACGAACGCACGCGCTCCCTCGATGTATCGAGGCGTGAAGGCGGCGGCGACGGTGCCCCGGAGGCGGCCGTGGATGGGTGCGTCGCTCTGGCCGATCCGCGGTGTGTCGCCGAGCAACTGGCTCGCGCGCTGGCCTCGAATCCGCTCGCCCACGCGCCCCGTCGAGCGCTCCGGGTCGGAAGCGAAGGTGCCCTGGTCTTGAAGGATCGCGAGGCACTCCGTGTACGAGGTAACAATCCACGCCTCGTGCGGTTCGGAGAAAAAGACTGGGGCTTCCGCACGCAGACGCGCGAGGGCCGGGTACGGGTCAGCGATGTAGGAGGGGCGCATCGGGTTGAAGTACGCCACACCCGGCCTCGCTATCGCCCGGCGAGGAGCAGACGCCGGGGGCCGCGCAGCAGGAACGTGCCGCCTCGCTCCATGCCGCCGGGGACGGCCTGCAGCCGCGGGTAGCGGTCGAGGAGTGCGCCGAGCGCCGCCTCGCCTTCCACGAACGCGAGCGGTTGGCCCAGGCAGAAGTGCGGCCCGGCTCCGAAGGCGAGCAACTGAGTGTTCGTGATCGGTCGCTCGATGTCGAAGGCGTCCGGATTGGGAAACACCGCCGGATCGCGATGTGCCGCCCCCACCATCACGTAGAGCGTGTCCCCTCGCGCGATCTTGCGGCCACCGACCTCGCAGTCCTCGCGCGCGAAACGGAGGAGCACCTGCGTTGCACTGTCCCAGCGCAACGACTCCTCGATGGCGTTCCGAATGAGCGAGCGGTCGGCGCGCACAGCAGCGAGGGCTGCCGGGTGCGCGAGGAGCGCCGCGACGGCGTTGCCGAGCATGTAGGCAGTGGGGCCGCTGCCGGCGGTGTACAGGAACACGGTGAACAACAGGAGTTCGTCCAGCGAGAGCCGGTCGCCCTGTGCTTCGGCCTCCACCAGGATCGAGATCACCTTCTTGCTTGTGTCGCCCGCATGACGCTCCGCGTACGACCGCAGGAAGTCGAGGAGCGCTGCCTTGGCGGCCTCACCTTCGCGGTACGCCTCGGGCGGTAGTTCGCCGCCGGCGATCACACGCACGAGGGCCTGCGCCCACTCCCGTACCGGCCCGCGCTCGTCGTCGTCGAGGCCGAGGAGGTCGCTGATCACGATCACGGGCAGCGGCTCAGCGAGGTGCGACATGAATTCGAACGGCTGCCCGGCCGGCGCCTCGTCGAGCAGCGTACCCGCCACCTCGGCCGCGACGGCGCGCTCGTCCTCGACCATCCGCGGCGTGAACGCCCGTCCGATCAGCCCTCGCAGCCGGGGGTGGATCGGCGGGTCGGCCGCACCGAGGGTGGGCGCGGCGCCGAGAGGCGACTTCGCGCGGGCGTCCTGGACGTGTACGCGCATGCCGCCACTGGCGGTCGTGGGGTCGTTGCCGAAGAGGGCCTGTTCGCGCAGGATATAGGCGCAGTCGGCATGCCGCGTGAGCACCCAGCCATCGAGTTCATGGCTGCGAAAGACGGGGTCATCCGCCCGCAGGCGCGCGAGCGCTGGGTACGGATCCTGCACGTATGACGGACGAAAAGGGTTGAAGAACGCCACGCGCGGAGGCTACCACGCACACCTCGATGCCTCTCCGTGGGCTGCTGTTCCACGGCTGCTCACCCGAGGTCGCTGCTATCGTGGAAGGGCAAGGGCGTGCGACTCCGCCAGCCTGCGGGACGCCCTCGGTGGAGCGCGCCGATGACCTCGACCCCCTCGCCCGGCGAGCAGCGCATGCTGCGCCAGATGCGCGAGACACCGGTCCACCCGCCGTACGGGCGCCTGCGACGCCTCGTGTCGTTGGGCGCGACGGTGGCCGGGCTCTGGGTGCGCTGGCGCTGGCTGCGCCTGCAGCGCCGACGCAAGGGCGTCGAGGCGATGACGGAGGCGACGCATCGCTTCCACCTCCATGCCGCCGAGGCGGTCGTACATCGCGCGATCAAGCAGCAGGGGCTGATCATCAAGACCTGTCAGTTCCTCGGCTCCCGCGCCGACGTGCTGATGGACGAGTACGTGACCACGCTGTCGCTCGTACACGACCAGGTACCCCCGAGGCCGTGGGCGGAGATCCGTCCGGTCATCGAGCGCGAACTGGGTGGCACCGTCGACACGCTGTTCGCGGAGTTCGACAACCAGTCCATCGCCGCAGCCTCGCTGGCCCAGGTGTATCGCGCGCGCATGCACGACGGCACCGATGTCGCGGTGAAGGTGCAATACCCCGGGATCGACCGCATCGTCGCGTGGGACCTCCAGGCGATCACCTTCCTCGCGAACGTGTGGTCGAGGTTCGAGAACATCATCGACTTCCGCCCGATCGCCGCCGAGATGCGCCGCTACGCGCCCGACGAAGTCGACTTCGTCCATGAAGCCGACGCCGCCGAGGAACTCCGCGTGATGCTGTCCGACCGCGACGACGTGGTGGTGCCTCGGATCCATCGGGCGCTCTCGACGCGCAAAGTGCTCACGATGGACTTCATTGATGGCATCAAGATCAGCGACGTCGCGGCGCTGCGCGCGGCCGGAGTCGACCCACCGACGGTCGCCGACACGCTGATCGACCTGTTCAACGAGATGATCCTGCGGCGCGGGATGTTCCACGCCGACCCGCATCCGGGGAATGTCTTCGTGCTGCCCTCGAAGACGCCGGGCGGCAAGGCGCGGATCGCGCTCGTGGACTTCGGGCTGACGAAGCGCATTCCGGAGGAGTTCCGCCAGCAGATGATCGTGCTCACCAGCGCCATCGTGGCCCAACAGCCCGAGGCGATCTCAGCCACCATGAGCGACATGGGCTTCCGCACTCGCGAGGAGAACGCGGAGACCTACACCGCCCTCGGCGAGGCCTTCCTCGGCGACGTGCTGCGTTCCGGCAAGGCCTACGCCGACCAGGCAATGGTCGCCGAGGTGAACCAGCGGCTGGGGAAGGTCTTGCGCGCGAACCCACTCATCGACGTGCCCGGTGACGTCATCCTGATCGCGCGAGTGATGGGGCTGCTGTCCGGCCTCGGGCGCACGCTGGAGTCGAAAACCGACCTGATGGACGCGCTGCTCCCCTATCTCGACCCGGACGCGGAAACCCTCGCCAGTCCGAAGTAGGCGTCCCAGATTCAGACCGTCAGATGTGCCATGCGCCCCTTGACCGCTGGCCAATGCTGAACCATGATTCATCACGCTGAACGTTCATTCATCAGAATGAACGAGTCATGCTCAATGTGATTGTGGGATCAACCCACACCAAAGGAACCGTCGATGCGTCTCCGCGACTATTACTCCGCCCTCCTCCCCATCCGCCGCGGTGGTCCTCGTTATGACGAGGCCAGGCGCGACTATCAAGAAGCACTCCGCGCGCAGTTGCCCCTGCCGGCGCGCTCGGACCGCCGCTAACGATGGCGAAGGTCCCCGACCGCTACCTCGAGGAGCGCCGCCGGGAGATCCTGGACGCCGCCGGACGTGCCTTCATCGAGAAGGGCTACGCCACGACGACGATGCAGGAGATCGCGACCGCATGCGACCTCGCACCGGGCACGCTCTACCGGTACTTCCCCGGCAAGGCCGACCTGATCGCCGCCGTCGTCGGCGAATGCATGCGCATGTACCACGAGGTCATGGTGCAGGTGACCGAGGCCGCGCCGACTCCCGGCGAGGGCTTCCGCCTGCTCGGTGAACACGTCGCTGATGGCCTCGCGATGCCAGAGTGGCAGGACGACTGCACCCTGCGCCTTGAGTCGTACCTCGCAGGTCGTCGTGATGACGGGCTGCGCGAACGCCTCGAAGAGCCGCTCCGGAACACCCTCGGCGACCTCGCCGGGATCATCCGCGCGGCGCAGGCCGCCGGCGAGGCGGACCCGGATGTCGACGCCGACGCGCTGGCGCTCCTCTTGCACTCGACCGTCGCCGGGCTCTCCGCGCTCTCGATGCCGTTACGCGACACCGAACGTGCATCCGCCGCGTGGCGTCTCTTGATGCAACTCGTAACCAGTCTGATGATTCAGCAGAAGGCGTCGGGGGACGCCGAAAGGGTGGGCGTGTAGTGGCTAGTTCGAATACCTCGGGCCTGGGGCTCACCGGCAAACTCTCGGCAGTCAGCGCGCGACATCCATGGCGGGTGATCGGGATCTGGGTGGTCGCGACCATGGTGCTCATGGTGTCTTCGGGAATCGTCGGCGGTGTCTTCACCACGGACATCTCGTTCACCGACAACCCGGAGTCGCAGACGGCACGCGAACTGCTGAAAGAATGGCAGGGCGAACCGCTGTTCGAGTCGCTCGTGATCTCCTCGGAGAAGTACGCGGTGCAGACGCCGGAGTTCAAGAAGTTCGTCACGGACATCACCGCGGCGCTCCGCCAGCACCCGGACAAGATCGACCCCGCCCAGACCTCGAATGTCTACGAACTCGCAGCCATCCAGCCGGGCGCCGAGGCCGCGCTCATCTCGCACGACGGCCACACCACCCTGGTAAACGCGCGCGTCCTCGGTGACGTCGACTCAGCCATCGCGTCGGTAGCGACACTGGACGAGGCGATCCTGCCGTTCCGCGACAACAAGGACTTCACCATCCTGCGCGGCGGCTTCATCAGTGCCAACGAGGCGTTCACGACAGCATCCGAAGAGGACCTGAAGGCTGAGCAGTACGTGCTCCCGATCGCCTTCGTCATCCTGATCGTGGTGTTCGGGGCGGTCGTGGCGGCCCTCGCGCCGGTCGTCCTCGGCATCGTCGCGATCATGCTGACGATCGCCTCGGTGACGCTGATCTCTCAGATCTCACCGCTGTCGTTCTTCGTGACGAACATCGTGACGATGATCGGACTCGCGGTCGGCATCGACTACGCCCTCTTCACGATGGCCCGGTACCGCGAGCAGCGTCACGCCGGCAATGATGTGATGCAGTCGATCGCCGTCGCTGGTGACACCGCCAGCCGTGCGGTCGTGTTCTCGGGCGCCACGGTGGTCATCGCCCTCACTGGCCTGATCCTGGTCCCGAACACGATCTTCATCGCCTTCGGCATCGGCGCCTCGATCGTCGTGGTGTTCGCGGTGCTGGCGACGCTGACGCTCCTGCCGGCCTGCCTCCGGCTGCTCGGCGACCGCATCGAGGGTGTCCACCCGGCGCAGTGGCAGCGACTGGCTGCCCTCGCCTGTGGCGTCGGCGTCGTCGCGGTCCCGGGGCCAGCACGCAGCGTCCTGGCCATCGCCACGTTCGCCATCATTTTCGTGCCCTCGATCGTGCGGAAGGTCACCCGTCGTGGGACGACCTCGGCCAACGCCGCAACGATGTCCATCGACGACAACACGGGTTTCTGGGCTGGGACGGCGCGCTTCGTGATGAAGAACGCCGTGGTGATGGTGATCGGGTCGGCGGCACTGCTAATCGTCCTCGCCATCCCGTACACGCGCATCCACCTCGGCTCCTCCGGCCCCTCCTCGCTCCCCGAAAAGTACGAGGTGCGCCAGGCGTTCACCGTGCTGAACGAGAAGTTCGTGTCGGGCTTCCTGGCCCCCACGGACATCGTGATCCAGGCGCCGGACGTGAAGGCGGCGTCCGTCCAGGTCGCGATCGTGAACTTCCAGCAGAAAGTGTCGCAGGACCCGGAGATCCGGTTGAGCCGCCCGCCCGTCCTGAGTGACGACGGCAAGTTGGCCGCGTTGGCCGTGGCCCTGACGGGCGACCTCGCCAGCACCCAGGCACAGGACCAGATCCGCCGGCTGCGGAACGAGATCGTCCCGGCGGCCTTCGATGGGTCAGGGGCGACGGTCTACGTCGGCGGGACGACCGCGATCAACATGGACCTCTTCGACCAGGTCGGCCAGTACACGCCGATCGTGTTCGCCTACGTCCTCGGCCTCTCGTTCATCCTCCTGATGCTGGTGTTCCGCTCAATCGTGGTGCCGATCAAGTCGATCATCATGAACCTGCTGTCGGTCGGTGCCTCGTACGGCATCCTCATCGCGGTCTTCCAGTGGGGCTGGGCCCCGGACTTCCTCGGCTTCGGCAAAGTCGACGCCATCGAGGCCTGGCTGCCGCTGATGATGTTCACCATCCTGTTCGGCCTGAGCATGGACTACCACGTGTTCCTGATCAGCCGGATCCGCGAGCGGTTCGACGAGACGCACCAGAACACGGAGTCGGTGGCGTTCGGCCTCCGCAGCACAGCGAACATCATCACCGGCGCGGCGGCCATCATGGTCGCGGTCTTCGGTGGGTTCGCCCTCGGCGACCTCGTGATGTTCCAGCAGATGGGCCTCGGTCTCGCGGTCGCCGTGTTCCTCGATGCCACGATCGTGCGGACGGTGCTGGTGCCGGCGACGATGCGACTGCTGGGTGACGCGAACTGGTACCTGCCGACGTGGCTGCACTGGCTCCCCGACCTCCGCGTCGAGAAGTCCCCGCGACCGTCCGCCGCGATGGCCGCCAGCGTCGCGGGCGACGGCGGCGCATAGCGCCAAGCACCGACCCTTCGGACCCTCCAGCCGAGGGTTCCACGGCCCGTCCGAGGTACCTCGGACGGGCCGGTTCGTATTCGAGCCCGGCGCCTTGTGATGGAGTTGTGACGCCTCCGCGTGAGGCGTTACCCGGACTCGACTGCGTGACCTTCAGACTTCTGGCATCGGGATCAGCTGCAGGCCGACCCCGTCACGGAAGGACACCCTCATGAATGAGCCACGAACGGTCGCCGAACCGGATCACTCAGTCCTCGCCGACCAGGCCGAGGAGCAGCGCGCGGCCATGCTGCGTGAATTGGCCGAGCAGCGCGAGCGGATGGGACGGACTGGCGACGCCCAGGTCGGCGAACCGGTCGAACAGGAACTCGCGCGGATGCCGGAGCACGCCGGTGAGTCCGTCGACGGGACCTCGAGCCCCACTGGTGCAGTCGTTGCCCAGCAGGACCGCTCACCGGCGGAAGATCGGAAGCTCGGACTCCTACCCTAGCGCCCTCCGAACGTGACCTCGCGGAGGCGGCGTTCAAGATAACGGCGCTCGACCTCGTTCTCAGTGAGGTCGAGCGCTCGGCGGTAGGCCTCGGCGGCTGCGTCGGTGGAACCGAGCCGCCGCAGGAGGTCTGCGCGCGCTGCGTCCAACAAGCGATATTTCTCCAGACCGCCTTCGGCCTCGATGAGATCGAGGAGGGCGAGGCCCGCCGCGGGCCCCTCGGACATCGCAACGGCCACGGCGTGGTTCAACCGCACGACCGGATCCGGCTGCATCCTCGCGAGGATGCCGTACAGCGCGGCGATCTGAGCCCAGTCCGTCGCGTCCGCGGTGGCCGCTCCCATGTGGAGCGCCGCGACCGCTGCCTGCACCTGATACGACCCCGCACGCCCTCGGCGCAGCGCCGTATCGACGAGCGCCGTCCCTTCGGAGACCTCCGCCGCATGCCAGCGCGAACGATCCTGCTCGTCGAGCACGACGAGGTCGCCCAACGCGTCCGTCCGCGCGTCACGCCTCGCGTGGTGCAGCAACATCAGCGCCAGAAGGCCAGCGGCCTCGGGTTCTCCGGGGAGCAGTTCGACGAGCAGCCGCCCGAGGCGGATCGCCTCGGCCGCCAGGTCGTGCCGCAGCAGTTGCGGTGGCGATCGGCTGGAGCGCCTCGCCAGCGACCATCTTGCCGGACTTGTTCAGGTCCTCGGTGTAGGTCATGTATTCAGCCATGACCGCGGCAGCGACTGCCGGGTCGGCGGCGCGCTTCGCGTCCTCAGCCTCGGACGTGTAGATCATCAACAGGTACTTCATCATGGTTCCTTTCGTGCGACGCCTCAGCGGCGCGTTCATCAATACGACGCTCGGCTGCGTCCAGATCGACAGGCTCACACCCTAGTCCGCGGACATTTTCTGGAGGTGAACCCGGCAGACGCCCGGAATCTCCATGCTACCCTCGCGCCGTGACCTCCACCGCCACCCCGCACCCCGCCATCCGGCCCGTGATCGAGGGCGCGGCTGCCTCTGCCCACCTCTCCGTCCGGCGTGCGCTCGACATCCTCCACGGCCCTCCAGGCGGTATCGAGGCGCTCGCGAACGACCTGGCCGCTGGCCTTGAGGGCGGTCGCGCCGACGTACGGGTGGACCGCCCGTATCGGCTGCTGTACGCCACCGATGCCTCGATCTACGAGATGGAACCGATCGCCGTCGTCTTCCCCCGCTCGACGGCGGAGGTGCAGCACGTCGTCCGCGTCGCAGCCAGCCGAGGCGTCCCGATCCTGCCTCGGGGCGGTGGGACGAGCCTGGCCGGTCAGGGCGTGAACCACGCCATCGTGCTCGACATGTCGAGGCATATGGACGGCGTGCTCGAAATCAACGCCGCCGAGGGCTGGGCACGTGTGCAGCCCGGCGTCGTCGTCGACGCGCTGAGCAAGGCCGCGAGGCCACACGGCTTGATGTACGCCGTCGACCCGTCACCGAAGAACCGCGCGACGATCGGCGGGGGCATCGGCAACAACTCCTGCGGTGCCCACTCCGTGATCTACGGCAAGACGCTCGACCAGGTGCTCTCGCTCGAGGTCGTCCTCGCTGACGGCACCACGACGCGGTTCGAGCGGCTGACCGGCGGCGCCCTCGGCGAGAAGCGGGCTGCGCAAACCCTCGAAGGTGCGATCTATCGAGGCGTCGCGCGCATCGCCGCCGAGCACGCCGACGAGATCGCCGAGCGCTTCCCGCAGATCCAGCGACGTGTTTCCGGCTACAACCTCGATGAGTTCGTACCGGGCGAGGGTTTCGCGGACAGCATGGACCTCGCCCGGATGATCGTGGGCTCGGAGGGCACGCTGGCGGTCGTCACTGAAGCGAAGGTGCGACTCGCGCCGATCCCCACGGCGAAGGGCGTCGCCGCGCTGCACTTCCCCACCGTCGCCTCGGCCTGCCGCGCCACGATGGCGGCGCTTGAGCACGGCCCTTCGTCGGTCGAGATTGTCGGCTCGACGATCATCGAGCGTTGCCGGGAGAGCGTCGGCTACGCGCGCCTCGTGGACTTCGTCATCGGTGACCCCGGTGCGCTGCTACTCGTCGAGATGTACGGCGACACCACCGAGCAGGTCGCCGCGAGCCTCGCACGGCTGACCGAGGACTTCGCCGCACGCGGTCTTACGCGTGATGTCGTCCTCGCGCTCGATGCTGGCTCCCAGGCGCGGATGTGGCGGATGCGCGAGGCGGGCCTGGGCTTGCTGATGTCCGTGCGCGGCGACGCCAAGCCGGTCGCCTTCGTCGAAGACCCTGCCGTCCCGCCCGAGCGTCTCGGCGACTTCATCGAGGCGTTCGATGCCCTCGTGCGCCGGCACGGCACGGAGTCCGCGTACTACGGGCACGCCTCGGTCGGCTGCATGCACCTGCGGCCGATGGCGAACATCAAGGACGCGGCTGGCCTCGCCTCCATGGAGGCGATCGCCACGGAGGTGGCCGACCTCGTCCTGCAGTTTGGCGGGTCGCTCTCCGGTGAACACGGCGACGGCATCCTGCGCGGTGTGTTCACGGAGCGGATGTTCGGCGCACGGCTGACCGAGGCGTTCCGCGAGGTGAAGCGCACCTTCGACCCCCTCGGCATCCTCAACCCGGGCAAGATCGTGGACACGCCCGCCTTCAGCGACAACCTCCGCCTCAGCCCGACGACACACAGTCTCCAGCCGCCCACCCTCCTCGACTGGTCGCACGAGCAGGGCTTCGCGCGCGCCGCTGAGCAGTGCAACGGCCAGGGCGCGTGCCGCAAGGACGAAGGCGGCATGTGCCCCTCGTACATGGTCACGCGCGACGAGGAGCAGTCCACCCGAGGCCGCGCCAACCTCCTGCGGCTCGTGCTCGACGGCGCGCTGCCGCCCGAGGACCTCACGGGCGAGCGGTTGATGGGTGCGCTCGACCTCTGCGTGGAGTGCAAGGCATGCCTCGCGGAATGCCCCTCTGGCGTCGACATGGCGAAGTTGAAACAGGAAGTCCTCGCGGCGCACCGCACCCAGCACGGCGTGCCGCTGCGCGCCCGTCTCGTCGGTGCGATGCCCCAATTGTCGAGGCTTGCGGTGCGCCTCGGACCGCTGCTCGCGCCGCTGCAGGCGCTGGGCGCGCTGCCGCCCGCGCGCTGGGCGCTGGAGCGAGGCCTCGGCATCCACCACGCGCGACCGCTGCCGCGCATCCAGGCCGCGACGTTCCGCCGCTGGTTCGCCAGCCGAGCGGTGTCCGCACCCGGCCATCGAGGCGACGCCGTCTATTTCGTCGACACGTTCACGGAGTTCCAGCACCCCGAGGTCGGCCGGGCCGCCGTGCGCGTCCTCGAAGCCCTCGGCTACCGCGTGCGCGTGGTCGCGCAGGTCGCCTGCTGTGGACGGACGCTGCTCTCCTCCGGCCAACTCGCCGCTGCGCGCGACCTCGCCCGCGCCAACATCGAACAGCTGCGCGGGTACGCCGCCGCCAGCATCCCGATCGTGGGTACTGAGCCGTCCTGCCTCCTCGCGCTCCGCGACGAGTACGTCTCGCTCGTACCGACCGAGGACGCGCGCACCGTCGCGAGTGTCGCCGTGCTGCTCGACGAACTCGTCGCCCGGCTGGCCGCAGAGGACCCGCGTGTCGCCTCGCTGTTCCGCCCGATCGAGCGGCCCGCCCTGCTGCACGCGCACTGCCACCAGAAGGCGATCGTCGGCGCCGAGCCCACGCTGGCCGCGCTCGCCCTCGTCCCTGGCCTCAGCACCACGCTCGTCGACTCCGCGTGCTGCGGCATGGCCGGTTCGTTCGGCTTCGAGGCGGAGCACTACGACGTCTCACGCGCAATGGCGATGCGCTCGCTCATCCCCGCGGTGGACGGTGCCCCCGCGAATGCCGAGATCCTGGTGACGGGCATCTCCTGCCGCCAGCAAGTCGAGCACTTCTCGACACGGCGCCCTCGACACACAGCAGAACTGCTGGCGGAGGCCCTGAGGGACTAGGTGCGCTAGCCGCAGCGCACGATCACTGGTGTGTTCGCCGGGATGCTGGTCGTGAACTTCTTCGTCCAGTCCGCGTTCACGATCGCTGGCGCGCCTGAGATGTAGCCGATGAACTTGCCGGTATCGATCACCCACATCGCGAGGGCGGTCGCGGGGCAGCCTGCGGCGGTGGTGCTCGTGACGAGGGCCTGCGTCGTGCCGCCGCCGAACATCGCGAGGGAAATGCCCTTCGCGGAGATGGCCCCGACCACCTTCCCTTTCGTACTGGTATAGATGAACCCGTCCGCCTTCGAGGCGGTCAGGCCATCGATGGTCACCACGACTTCGACGGTCCCGGGGGCGCCAGCGGGTGCCCTCACCGTCAGGCGTCCGGGTTCAGGGAACGCGACGGCGGTGCCAGCTTTGCCACCGAAGGTCACGGAGGCACCCGCGGCGAAGCCTTCGCCGACGATCGAGACCTCGGTACCGCCGGCCTCGTCACCAAACAATGGTGCGACCGCGAGGATGGTCGGGGGCGCGACGTAGAGCACGGCGTTCGTGATCGCCGCCACCTGGTAGTCGGCGTTTCGCACGACGACAGTCGGCGTGCCAGCGGGCTGCGCGGGTGTCGTAAATGTGACCTTCGTCGCGCCCGCGAGGACCACGTTGGTCGCGGCTGACGTGCCGACGATGACGGTCATGCCCTCGATGAACCCGGTGCCCGTCAGCGAGACCGAGGTACCGCCAGCCGTCGAGACGCGAGTCGGGGTAGTGACTGCGGCCAGCGTGGGGGCGACCTGGTACGTGAAGCCGCTGCTGAGCGTCCCTGCCTTCGTGTCCGTGTTCGTGACGGTGACCGTGACCTTGCCGCTCGCAGTCTTTGCGGGCGTCACGGCCGTGATCGCATTGGCCGTCACCGAGGTCACCGTACCGGCGACCTCGCCGAACTTCACCGTCGCACCGGCATTGAAACTCGTGCCAGTGATCGTGACGGTCGTGCCGCCTGCGAGTGGCCCGGCGATCGGGAGAATCCCGGTGACCGTGACGGTGCCGGTATCCACGAAGCGGTATGCGCCCGCCAGCGTCCCGGTCTGAGAGTCTGCGTTCGTCACGACGATGTTCACCAGCGCATTGGCCGTCCCAGCCGGCGCGACCGCGGTGATCGAGGTGCTGCTGGAAATGACCACGCTCGTCGCCGCAGTCGTACCAAACTTCACGGTCGCACCGGCGACAAAGCCCGTCCCGGTGATGGTCACCGGGCCCCCACCGCCGTGCGTGCCGCTGGTCGGTGAGATCGAGGTGACTGCGGGCGGCGGCGACTGCGTATAGGTGTAGCCGCCCACCAGCGTCGCACTCTGGCCGTCGGCCTTCGTCACCACGACGTTCACCACACCTGCGGTGCCCGCCGGTGCCGCAGCCGTCAGCGTCGTCGACGATGCGGCGGACACGTTGGTCGCCGCCACGCCCCCCACGGTCACAGTCGTGCCAGCACCGAACTCGGTGCCGGTGAGCGTGATCGTGGTCGCACCAGCCGAGGGGCCGATCGCGGGTGCAACGGCGGTGAGCGTGGGGGGCGGCCCGAGGTAGGTGAAGCCGCCACTGAGCGTCCCGCCCTGGCCGTCGGTGTTCGTGACGGTCACCACGACAGCGCCCTGCGCGTGCGCAGCAGCCGTGGCCGTAATCGAGGTCGCGCTGACCACGACCACCGCGGTGGCGGCCGATCCGCCGAGGTCGACGGTCGCGCCAGCGGCGAAACCAGTCCCGGTGATCGTGATGGCGGTACCACCGACCAGCGGCCCGCTCACCGGGGCCACCGCCGTCACGGTGGGCGCTGGGGCCGCCTCGACGACACGAACCGTCGAGGTACCCACCGCCAGGGCGGCGAGGAGGAGTGCAGCGCGCAGCAGGTGGCCAGGTCGCCAGTCCATGCCAATCACGCTAGCGACGGGTAACCTCGCCTCGGCATCGGGGTTCACCCGATCCGAGGGTGGCAGCCTCTTCGATGGCGACCAGTGGAGTCGCGTGACAAGGCTGATTACACTCGTGCTCGCCTGACCGAGCGAGCGGCTTGGTCCAGCGTTTATGAAGGGAACCTGCCCATGACATCCGAGGTGGAGACACTCGTCACCGCTGATATGCAGGAGAAGCGAGGCGTCTGGGAGAACGAGCGCGTCTCCCCGCCGGTGTCCGAATCGGACATCCGGAAATGGGGGATCGCCTCGTACTGGCCGGAGAAGCCGCCTCGGCTGTTCTGGGACACCGACTATGCGAACGGCACCCGCTGGAAGGGCATCATCGCCCCTCACGACTTCAACCCCTTCGCCTGGCCAATCGAGCGCCCGGCGGGACGCGAGGCGAGCGGGCCTCGTACGGCGGCCGGCAGCCGAGGCATGAACGGCGGTCAGGTGGAGACGTTCGGGGTGGCGATGCACCCGGGCGACGTCATCACCTCTCGCACACGGCTCAAGGACTGGAACGAGCGCACGACGCGCCTCGGTCTCACGCTCTTCACCGAGACTGAGATGGAATGGCGCAACCAGCGGGGCGAACTCGTGAAGACGCGCATTTCCACGGGGATCCGCTACTAGCCCTCGCGGGCGCATCAGGGAGGCACACATGCCCATCAACGTTCGATTCGAAGACGTTAAGGTCGGCGACGACATGCCCGGTTGGTCCCGGACAACCGACTTCATGAACTGGAACCGCTACGCCGCGGTGAACGACGAGTTCGTGTACATCCACATGGACGACGCGGCTGGCCGCGCTGCCCTCAACGAGCGCGGCGCGTTCGGGATGGGCAACCTGCGCTACACGTACATGCTCAACGCACTGCGTGAGTGGATCGGTGACGAGGCCGACATCCGAGAGGTCGGCCTGCAGTTCCGCGCGATCAACCAGAAAGACGACACGCTCACCGTGACCGGCAAGATCACCGACAAGCGCGTCGAGGACGGTGAGAACCGCGTGTTCCTCGAGATGAACGTCGTGAACCAGGAAGGCCAGCCGACGTGCCCGGGGCACGCCGTCGTGGTGCTGCCGAACCGCTAGCCGAGGCCGACTCGATCCTCACGACGTAGTCCCCATATCGGGGCGAACGAAACGAACGCCTACTCAGTTATTTGAGTAGGCGTTCGGACGTTTGAACACGCCCGTGGGGGCGGCCCTATGGGGCGCATGTCGTCGGCCTGACAAATCTTTCCCGCCACCTTCCCGTTGACGTGAAAGTCGATAGAATCCGCCCGTCTCGCCTGAGGAAACTCCGACTGACCGACGAGAACCTGGGGTAGCGCGTGAAGCGCCCGCTGAATTGGCCGACGCACTGGAGCCTCGCGACCCGAGTAGCCCTCGCTTCGGTCGCGCTGCTCGTCGTCCTCCTGGTGATCGTTGTCACGAACTTCCAGCAGGCGAATGACGAGCGCCGCACGGCCGAGGTGAACAACGCCTACGACACCGCTCAGGCGGTGGCTGGCATCGTCGATGGATTCGCGAGCGACCTCGAGACGGCGATGCTCGCGACGGCCCTCCAGTTCAGTGATCGACCCGGGCCGGTCGACCAATCGATCGCCGGAGCGAACCTCCACCTGCTCCTCCAGGAGTACGGGTTCCTTCGCGCAATCTTTGTCACCGATGCGACCGGCCGAGTCATCGCGACGGACTCCGGCGTGGGGATCGGGGTCAACCTCGCGTCTCGCCCGTACATGCAGACGCTCGTCGGCGGTGCGAGGGAGGTCTGGAGCCCGGGTGTCGCCGGGCTTGAGTCAGGCGAGGTCACGGCCACCTACGGCCGGACCATGATCGCCCCCTCCGGCGGCGTCCGTGGATACCTCATCGCGGCGTTCTACCCACCCCGGCTCGCGGAGCGTCTGGCGGGGCGCATCCCTGTGGATGCCAACGTGATCCTGATGGACCAGCGCGGATTCGTGCTCTACAGCGCCCAACACGCCTCGCTCACGCCCCAGCAGCGAGACCTCTCCGCACTGCCCGCCGTCCGGTCAGCACTGGCTGGTGATTCCGTGCGGCTGGACGACGTCTCTGGCTTGCTGGGAACGGAGAACCGGTTCGGCGCCATCGTGCCGATTCGAAGTACTGGCTGGGCGGTGGCGTTCAGTCGTCCGACGGCCCCGCTGGATGCGCTCCTCCGCGACCGCCTGATCAACCAGATTATTCAGGTGACCGTGGCCGTCTTCCTCGTCGCGGCCCTGATGACCCTTGCCACGCGACGCATCACACGCCCCCTCGCGGAACTGGCGCGTGGAGCCGAGGGCGTCGCCCGCGGCGACCGCAGCCCGATGGCCGCCCAGGGTGGCGGCCCAGAAGTCGCCCGGTTGTCGGGCGCGATGCAGGCAATGAGCGCGGCCGTCGCCGTACGCGAAGATGCCATTCGGCTGGAGTCAGACCGCCGGAAGAAGCTCGCCGATGCATCCCGGGCCTTCACCGAGGTGGTGGCGGACATGGACGCTGAGACTGCGACGATCGCCCGACGCGTCGCAGAGGCCGTCGGTGACGGCTGTGTCGTGATGCTGCTCTCTGCGGACGAGCAGTTCCTCACCACCGGCGCCGTCTACCACCCGGATCCGCAGCGGTTGGAGTTCGCGCGAATCCTGGTCGCCGAGCCCGTACTGATAACCGGCAGCATCGTCGAGCGGCTCGTCCGTGAGGCCGAGCCGCTCTTCTTACCCCAGGCAATGCCCCTGCTCCGTGACTCGATTGGGCCCGACCTCATCGGACACATCGAAGGGTTGGGACCGCAGAGTCTGGCCTGCGTGCCACTGCGGGCGCAGGGTCGCGTGATCGGCATCCTCGGTGTCTGGCGGGACTCCGCAGAGGCGTACCAACCAGAGGATGTCGCCCTGCTCCAGGAGATCGGCGACCGCGCGGCGCTGGCCCTTGAGAACGCACGCCTCTTCATCGAGGTCGCCGCGCGCGCTACTGAGGTCGAACGGGCGATGCTGGCACAGGACGACTTCCTGTCGCTGATCTCACACGACCTGCGGAACCCGATGACCACGATCAAGGCGGCCGCGCAACTGCTTCAGCGACGCGTCGCCTCCGGGACTGCCAAGAGCGATGACCTCCTCTCCACCGTGCAGGTGATCGACAGCGCGATCGCTAAGGTGACACGGGAACTCGACGGCATCCTGGACCTGTCGCTCGCCCGCGCCGGCCGCTCGCTGGGGCTACAACTCGACCGGGTCGACCTCGTGCCGATGCTGCGTCAGACCACCGCCGAGTACGCGCACGGCGGCACCCACCGGGTGACCATCGAGGTCGACGACGCATCACTCGAGGGTGAGTGGGATGAAGCCCGACTCGATCGCGCCTTCGACAACCTGGTCAGCAATGCCGTCAAATTCAGCCCGTACGGTGGCACCGTCACCATCGCTGTCCGGAGCGACCTCGTCGGGGACACTCGCTGGGCGACCGTCAGCGTGCGCGACGAGGGCATCGGCATCCCGGCAGCCGAGGTCGGCCGCGTCTTCGAGCGGTTTTACCGCGGCTCAACGGCCACGAAGCGACAGATCTCCGGTACGGGCCTTGGCCTCAGCGCCGTCAGCCTCATCGTCACCGCCCACGGCGGGACGATCGAGGTCACCAGCGCGGAGGGCTCCGGCAGCACGTTCACGATCCGGTTGCCATGCCGCCCACCCGAGTAGGCCCGAGTTCGTTCTGATCGACGATACGATTGACGCATGAGCACTCTCCCTAGATCCACGTCCGAACAGCCGGTCACTCCGCTGATGCGTGTCGTATTTGCCTTCGGGGCATTCCTCGTGTTCCTCATTGGCGCGGACTTACTCGGCTTCCCGTCGCACACGGCGACGCTGTTCGCGTGGACGGTCGAGAAGCCAATCACCGCGGCCTTCCTCGGCACGTTCTATTGGACCGCGTGTGTGCTCGCCGGGTTGAGCTTCCGTCAGGCTTCGTGGAGCGCGGCCCGAGTCGGTGTGCTGGGGGTGTTCGCTTTCGTGCTGGTGACACTCGTGGTGTCGCTCATCCACCGCGCTGCCCTGCAGTTCACCTCGGACGAACCGGTCGCGAGGATCGTGAGCTTCGCCTGGATCGGCGTGTATGCACTCGATCCGCTTCTGATCCTCGCCGCATGGATCGCCCAACGTCACGCCTCGGGCAGTGATGCCGTGCGCCGCTCTCGACTGCCCGGATCGTTTCGCGCCGTCTTGGTAGCGCAGGCCGCGGTCATGATGGGACTCGGTGCGGCTTTACTCGTTCGGGCTGACACGGTTGGCGGACTCTGGCCGTGGGCCATCAAAGGGCTTGATGCTCAAGCGATCGCCGCATGGCTGATCGGCCTCGGACTCGTGGTGGGACATGCGGCCTGGGAAAATGCGTGGGAGCGGATCTCCGTGGTGCTCTGGAGCGCAGTCGTGCTCGCGACGTTGCAGCTCCTCGTAATCGCGCGTTTCCACACAGCCCTCTCCGCGACACCGGCTGCGTTCATGTACGTCACGGCGGTTGTTTCGCTCGCCGCCGTAGGTCTGTATGGGATTGCCGCGGCTCGACGCACTTCCTGAACGCCGCCGCAGCGCGGCTCCCGTCGGTCACGAGGTCCGCCGTAACGCCCTGGTGACGCCTCATCCGCAACCGTAATGCGCCTACTTAGACGTAGGCCTTCCACTCGCCGATCTCGACGGGTGGCCCACCAAACGAGGTGTGATCTGCGCCTGATGGCACCTCTCCGCCGTCGACGACGAAGCCGTAGAGGGTCATCGAAGCGCGAACCATCCTCGGTCAGCACCGAGCAAGGAAAGGGTGTCGCAGTGAATCCTTCAGCGTCAGTGTCCGAGCTGCTTGCGGCCTTAGCGGGCTACCACCAGGCTGCGGGGCAACTGCCCTTCTACTCCGAGCAATGCGGCAACGAGAGGGTGATCACCTTCGTGGTGATCGATTCGGCCTTGCTCAACAAACAGATGGCCGAGATGCAGGCCACCGGCTAGTTCGACGCGCGCGCGTCGGTTCCGCTCGGCGACAGCGGTCAGGCACCCCGTGACGCCCGGCAACCGTCACGTGCGCAAGCGATCAAGGGCGTTGGAGCGGGGGACGGGATTCGAACCCGCGACATCCTGCTTGGAAGGCATCTTAGCCGAAGCGCTGTGCTCCACGAGGGGCGCGCCGACCAAAATATGTCCAGTTATCTTCTCTTGATCGCGGTGTGTTGGTCATAGCGTGTTGGAGATGAGCCCTGAGTTCTGACAGAACCCATCAAGTTCCCCCACTGCTAGTCGCTCAGCCCCCGCGAAGCCTGCTGTACACCTTCTGTAGGTAGAACTCGCTGAGCACGTCGCGGAACGCTTCATCATTCAGAATCTGCTGGAAGATGTGCTCGTTGGCGTCCATCCGAGTCACGACAGTATTCAAGAACTTTCGGTTGAACTCCCAGCGGAAGTTGTCGATGGTGTTCTCTCGGGCCTGCGCCGCCAACTCGGGGTCTTTCGCCCAGACCTCTTCGAACTGATCGAAGAGCAGTTGATCGGCATCGTCGAGGTTTAGTCCAAACCGCTCGTTCAGGATCTCGATGATCTGCGACAAAGCGATGACCTCAGGCTCGTGCTGCCTGCCAGCCCCGTCACCGAAGATGGTCTTCACCTCACCCTCGGTTTTGGTAAGCGCCAGGGAACCCTCGAACGTGACCTCGTTGCGGAGGTGTGACAGTTCGACCTCAGCGCCGAGGTCGAGGCGCTCCAACGTGTTCTTATCGCGTAAGCACGCGGCCAGCGCGCGGCAATAGCGGTAATCGCGCTCCAGCCCGCTGTTGCCGAACGAGACGACCTGCGACAGGAACGAGTACGTGCGCACGAACTTGTCGAGTGCGTCCTTGAAGGCTGCCCGATCTTCTTCGGGCAGAGCCCTGAATCGGTCGACCGCAACGTCGAGCGCGCTGTAGACCTGCCCGTGGCCGCGTGGCGCGCCGAGGGTCACCAACAGCGCGACCGTCGCTTCGATCTCGTCTGGGCGCAGGACATCGAAGTCGTCGAGGCGATGGCGAGTATCCCAGAGCAAGTTTGGATCGGTCGGCGGTGCGACCGTCTTCCCGAAGTACGGCTCGAACGCCTTCACGATGTCGTCGGTGTCGTTACGGAAGTCCAGCACGAACGTGTCGGTCTTGAGTGGGTGAATGCGGTTCAGTCGCGATAGGGTTTGCACGGCGTTCAGGCCCGTCAGCACCTTGTCGACGTACATCGTGTGCAGCAACGGCTGGTCGAAGCCGGTCTGGAACTTCTCGGCCACGATCATCACTTGGTACTCGTCGCTGCCAAAGCGTTCCGCTGTTTGCGACTCGGGGAAGCCGTTCATGCCGGACTCCGTGAACGAGAATCCGGTCTCGTCGATCACCTTGCCCGAGAAGGCGACCAGCACCGCAAGGTCTCGGTAGTCCTTGTCCTTGATGTAGCGCTCCAGCGCCTGCTTGTACCGCACAGCGTGGAGTCTCGACGAGGTGACAACCATCGCTTTCGCGGCCCCACCGATCTTGAACGCGGTGTGCTGGCGGAAGTGCTCAACGATGATCTCGGCCTTCTGCGCGAGATTGTGCGGGTGCAAGGAGACGAAGCGAGCGATGGCCTGTCGCGCCTTGCTCGCCTCGTATGCAGGATCGTCGGCGACTGCCTTCTCGATGCGCCAGAAGGTCTGGTAGGTCGTGTAGTTACTCAGCACGTCGAGGATGAACCCCTCCTCGATGGCCTGTCGCATCGAGTACAGGTGGAACGGCTCGTAGCGGTTCTCGGGCGCGTCGAAACGCCCGAAGAGTTCGAGCGTCCGCGCTTTGGGCGTCGCCGTGAAGGCAAAGAAGGAGAGGTTTGGCTGTCGCCCCCTGGCCGCGACCGCGCGGGCGAGCGCCTCCTCTACCGGGTCTTCTGACGTGGCGATGAATCCCGCGTCCTCGGCCTCAGCAACGGTGAGTTCCTGCTCATCCATCGCACCCAGAGCGAGGCGCAGGTCTTTCGCGGCATCACCCGTCTGGGAGGAGTGGGCTTCGTCGACGATCACGGCGTACCGGCGAGCCGGGAGGTCTCCGATCTTGTCGAGGATGAACGGGAACTTCTGGAGGGTCGTGATGATGATGCGCGCCTGCTCGCCGGTGAGGGCGTCAGCGAGTTGCTGCGAGTTCTGGTCGATCTTGACCACGACTCCGCGCGCGTGCTCGAACTGGTAGATGGTCTCCTGAAGTTGGTGGTCGAGGATCACGCGGTCGGTGATCACGACCACCTTGTCGAACACCTTCTGGTCACGCGCGTCATGCAGGCTGGAAAGGCGATGCGCCGTCCACGCGATGGTGTTGGACTTCCCAGACCCCGCCGAGTGCTGCACGAGATAACTCTGTCCGGCCCCGTGAGCCGCGGCGTCGGCCTCTAGCGTCCGCACGGCGTCCCACTGGTGGTAGCGGGGGAAGATGACCGTCTCAGTGGCCCTACGCGCCGCCAGGGAGCCCGTGGCGGGGCGCTCGACGTGGATGAAGCGCGCGAGCACGTCCATCCAACCATCGCGCTCCCAGACCTGCTCCCAGAGGTACGCGGTGCGGTGCCCGTTCGGGTTCGGCGGGTTGCCCGCGCCACCCTCGTGACCACGGTTGAAGGGGAGGAAACGTGTCTGCTCGCCAGAGAGTTTCGTCGTCATCGCGACGCGACTAGGGTCGACCGCGAAGTGGACTAGCACCCTGCGGCCGAGGGTGACGTTCTTGGGGTCTCGGTCTTGCCGGTACTGCCTGATGGCGTGGTCGACCGTCTGGCCGGTCAGCGGGTTCTTCAACTCGGCGGTAGCGACAGGGAGCCCGTTCACGAAGAGGCAGAGGTCGAGCGTTTTCGCCGAGTTGGGCTCGTACGGCAACTGGCGAGTAATGGTCAGGCGGTTGGCCTCGTACCGTTGAACGAGTTCAGGCGTGAGGCCGTGGGCTGGTTTGAAGAACGCGAGGCGGATCGTCACATTCTGGTCGATCACACCGTGGCGCAGCACATCAACTGTGCCGCGCTCGTCGATCTGGGCGGCGAGGCGCTGGATGAACTGGGCGCGGGCGGTGTCCGGGTTGCCGCCGTGCGCCTTTACGAGGTCGGCCCACGGCTGCGCTTGCGTCGCCTCAATGAAGGCGAAGAGTTCTGCGGTGTCGAGGCCGCGAACGGCATCGAAGTCGCCTGACCACTCCGGACGGTTGCCGTACTTGCAAGCAAGGTAGCCACCGACGGTGACGAGATGGTCGGTGATCGCGCTCTCAAACATGGCCTCATTCGGGTTGGTCATGCGGAAGCCTCGGTGACATCAATCTGCCCGGTGACGGCAGCCGTGATCAGCGCGGTTCGGTATTCGGAAAGGCCTTCAATCGCTCGTAACACGGTCGCAGCGAGCGTGTCGATGCGGGCGGTCTCACGATCGAGGTAGTCGGCGATCGCAGCCTGCTCATCGATGGGTGGGAGGGGGAGGCGGAAGTCCTGAACGAACTCGGTGGGCACCCGCTTCTGCCCGCCCGCGCCATACATCTCGGCTTCTCCGAGTTTCCGGAAGGGATCAGAGATCGTCAGGTAGAAGAGGAAGCGTGAGGCGACCGTGGTTCGCGGTCGGAGGACGTGAAGTTCAGTTGTGCCGAAGGCGACCCCGTTAGTCAGGCTCGAAGCGAGTGCACCCTTCCCGTTCTCGAAGCAAGGCGTGATCTTCGCGACGAGAACGTCATTATCTCGGAAAGCGGTGTAGCCGGAACCGACGTCATCGAGCATCCGGGTCTGCGATAGATCCAATCCGCCATACTCCCCGACGGCTTCCATCGGAATGAACGAGACTTCAGTATCCGGTGGCAGTAGGCGGGTCACCGCTCCTGTGGGATTCACCTGCGTATGAAATCGCGCTCTCGCCAAGCCCCAGTGCTCCGGCACGTCCCCCAGCCACTCCACGCCAGACGCTTCGGTAGCGCGGATAGGCGCGTGTCACGCTGTCACCTCAGCGAGCAACGTCTGAATCTCCGCCTCCAGCGCCTTGATGTCGGCGGCGATCTCCGCGAGTGGTCGTGGGGGCACGTACTTGTAGAAGTGCCTCGTCAGCGGAATCTCGTAGCCGATCTTCGTCTTGTCGTAGTCCACCCATGCGTCAGCGACGTACGGCACGACCTCGGCCTGCATGTAGTCGCCGACTGCGCTGCGGTATTCAAGCGACTCCAGGCGCGCGGTGGTGTCAGGCTCCCACTTCAATGGTGTCGGGGGCAGCGGGACACTCTCACTGTCACGTAGGTCGGAGTCGGGCTCAGGCTCGTGGTTGCGCTTCTCCACGACCGGTGCCTCCGGGTCGCGCACCGCGAGGATGTCCCAGAGCGGCTTATCGACGCCTTTGGGTATTGCGCCCAGTTTCTTCGTGAGCACGGCCTTGTCGGTGGTGCTGGTGCCGACGAGCGCAGTCAGTCGCGCCGCGATGTCGGCCTGTTCGGTGGCGGCGAGTTTGAGCCACCCCTTCTCTTCGGCAAGTTGCGTCACCGTGTCGGTGGTGACCTCCCAGCGCAGCCGCAGCGGGCGCTCGACCGTGATCCGCATGTGTCCGAACGCCTCGTTCGGGAAGATCTTCACGCGGTCGCTCTCGGCGAACTCACCGTAGAGTCGCGTGATCTCGTCGATCTGCTCCGGGCCGATCTCCTTGCGCTTGTTGCCGAGGCTCTTCCGCATCTTCACGAAGAGATCGCGCGCGTCGACCAGTTGCACCTTGCCGCGCCGTTCAATGCGCTTGCGATTCGTCACGATCCAGAAGTAGGTCGAGATGCCGGTGTTGTAGAAGAGTTGGTCGGGCAGCGCGACGACGGCTTCAAGCCAGTCGTTCTCAATGATCCAGCGCCTGATCTCAGACTCGCCCGATCCTGCCGCCCCGGTGAACAGCGGGGAGCCGTTGAAGACGATCGCCACCCGCGAACCGCCCTCACTGGGCGGCTTCATCTTCGAGATCATGTGCTGGAGGAAGAGGAACGACCCGTCGTTGATCCGCGGCAGACCCGCCCCAAAGCGCCCCGCGAACCCCTTCGTCTCCGCCTCACCTCGGATCTCGTCTTCGACCATCTTCCACTCGACCCCGAACGGGGGATTGGCCATGAGGTAGTCGAAGTGCGCGCCCGCGTGCCCATCCTCCGAGAACGAGTTGCCGTAGACGATGTGAGAGGCGTCCTGCCCTTTCAACATCATGTCCGACCGGCAGATGGCGTAGGTCTCGCCGTTCAGTTCCTGCCCGAACGATTCGAGCCGTGCCTCGGGGTTCATGGCACGGAGGTGGTCTTCGGCGACGGACAGCATCCCACCGGTGCCGCAGGCAGGGTCGAGCATTGTGCGCACGATGCCCGGCTTCGTGAGGGCGTCCTCATCCTCGATGAAGAGCAGGTTCACCATCAGGCGGATCACCTCGCGCGGTGTGAAGTGCTCCCCGGCGGTCTCGTTCGATAGTTCGGAGAAGCGGCGGATCAGTTCCTCGTAGAGGTAGCCCATCTCCAGATTCGAGACCGTTTCGGGGTGCAGGTCGATGTCGGCGAAACGTGACACGACCAAGAACAGCACGTTCGCCTTGTCGAGTCTCGTGATCTGCGCGTTGAAGTCGAACTTCTCGATCACGTCACGGGCGGCGGATGAGAAGCCGCCGATGTAGGCGCGGAGGTTGTCGGCGAGGTTGGCGGGGTCGTCGAGGAGGCGGCGGAAGTCGAGCGGGGAGACGTTGTAGAACTGCTGACCGGCCACGGCCTGCAACACGGGCTCGACGTTCTCGATGCGACCCGCGAGTTCGCCCTGACGCTTCAGAACGGCCTGCTTGGTCGATTCAAGGACGCTGTCGAAGCGGCGCAGCACGACGAGCGGCAGGATGACCTTCCCGTACTCGGACTGCTTGTAGTTCCCACGAAGCAGGTCGGCCACCGACCAGATGAACGCCGCGTGGTTTCGAATCGCTGATTCAGTCATCACTTCCCCCTGCTCCTGGCGCGGTTGCGGCAAATGATTGCCCGCAGGTGCCGGGCAATACGACGGCAGCGAGGATGGGGAGGCGGCGGCGCCGGTTCATGCCCCTCATTCTACAGCGCGGCTCAGGGGCAGCGGGGGCCGAGCGGAACCGGGCCCTACTCACAGGCGATTCCATCGTTGTCGCGATCGAGTGCTGCCCGATATCCGGGCTGACCTCGGCGTAGGCGCGCGGCACCGGCTGCCTTCGCTGCGGCGCAGGTCGCGTAGTACACATCACCCGACGGCTGTGGCGTCTGCGTTAGTGCGGGGTGTGCCCAAGTTCCGGTGTCTAGCTCAGGCATAGCAGTTTGTGGTGGGCCCTCAACAGGGCAGGTATCGAGCATCGAGCCTAGTGCATCCCGCTCGCGCACCGTCACGGTTAGTGACCAGCGGTTCTTCACCGAAATCCACGACACCGCGTACTCGCACCAGTACTCCTTGCGGGACGGCTTCCATTCGTCCGGCGAGTGGGAACTCTTCGATCGATTGGCCGACGCGAGAACGGCTATCAGGTGTTCCGGATGGATGAGATCGTTCGCGTACGCCTTCTTCTGTTCAGTCGTCCAGCCCCAGCCACCTGAGATGTGTGCGTTCTCGAGGGGCACAAAGTGGTCGATGTCGAATTTGGATGGGTTCGTCGTCGTCGTTCCGGTGTATTCGTCGAACCAGAGCCCGGTCGCAACACGGCACTGATTGCTACTCGTGAACGTCACCGGCTGGCGAGACTCGGCGATCAGCACTTCCTGGCGAGCGTCCTGACAGTCCCTGTCTTCATCAATCCAGTGCTCCCACTGGTCGCGTTTGTACGCCGGGGTACCGCGATGCGGTTCACTCACAGTGATCGTCTGAAGAGCGCCACGAGCACCACTACTCGTGGTCGCGGTTACTGAACTTGATACAGGTGATTTGGTAGCGGTCAGCGCGGCTGCTCCTGCATGCGCTGAAGTAACGCCCCTTGGATGCGTGGGTTCAGCGATACAGGAGACGAGGAGAACAAGCAGCGGGGCAGCAAGAGCGAGACGCGCGAACCGAGTAACAAAGGGGCGCTGCATGCCCCGTACTCTAGCGCGGTCAGGGGCAGCAGAGGCGTGTCGGGAACGTGGGGTTTCTTGCGGAGCCTCGCGCTCTACTTGAACAACCGTCCGAGTAGTCGCCCGGTTATTTTACCAACAATGCGCCGCCCCACACGCTGGCCGACACGGCCTTTCTGAACGGCGTTCACGTCGCCCAGTAACCGTGCCCATCCGTACAAGAAGCCGCGGAAATTCATCGTCGAGCTGAGTCTACTGCACCGGGTATAGATCGGTCGTCGATCAGCCATGAATTCTGGTTGAGCCCTGCTGCGGCGCCGCCTCGATGGCCAGTCGGTGCACGGACACCGCGTAGTCGCCGCCCATGACCCACGGATCGCAATCCCACGTCGCCCAGCGCTCCTCGAGTGCAAACCCGACCGCCGCCGCCAACTCGTCGTAACGTTCGAGCGCGAGGCGACCGGGCTGTAACTGGAAGCCCGCGAT